>NZ_JBHUPD010000002.1:0-1410478 GCF_042686265.1 Mucilaginibacter ximonensis | reverse complement strand
CAGCCTTTTCGCTTTTTCAAGCCCCGTCGTTTTGGGACTGCAAAGGTAGAAACTTTTTACTCTTTCGCAAAAATTATTTAAAATAATTTCTGAGCCTTCTCGTTTCCCGGTTTGGTTATCCGGCTATCACTAACCGCATCCCCTTAACCTCATCCTTTCAATTCAACAACCCAAAGCCTTTCGGCGTTTGCGGGCTGCAAAGGTACATTTTTTTAGTATATCTTCCAAAAATTATTTCAACTTTTTCCGATAATTCTTTTTGTACCTGCTTTTCAAAAAACGTCCGCCCTTTCTTCCTGAGCGGGTTGCAAATGTAGAAATATTCCGTCTTTTGGCAAAGAATTTCTTCACTTTTTTCAACAATGTTTATAACCTGCTGAAAAACAGAGATTATTAATCACATCGCTAGGCAAACAATTGGTAAACTTTGGATTTCGTATATTTGAAATCACATGCAAAACCATCAATTCCCAGCAAATTTCCTGGATTCTTTATCAAATGAGCCCGGATTTGATCGCCAAAATTTTATCGAAGCACATCAAAAAAGTGAGTCGCCTACATCAATCAGGCTCAATCCTTTTAAAAAAGCAGAATCAAAAACCGGGGAACAGGTACCCTGGTGCGCCGAGGGTTGGTATCTGGACACTCGTCCAAGCTTTACTTTCGACCCCTTATTTCATGCCGGCGCCTATTATGTACAGGAGGCATCGTCCATGTTTATTGCCCATATATTAAAATATATAAAGACTAACGAGCCAGTAAATGTGCTTGACCTTTGCGCCGCGCCAGGTGGAAAAAGCACTTTGTTAAATTCGGCTTTGACACCAGACAACCTTCTTGTAGCTAATGAGATCATTAAAACCCGCGTACCTATCCTGGCCGACAACCTGACGCGCTGGGGCACCGCCAATAGCATTGTCACTAACAATGACCCGAAGGATTTTGGCGGACTGACCGGCTTTTTCGATATCGTGCTGGTTGATGCCCCTTGCTCGGGCTCGGGCATGTTCCGTAAAGATCCGGAAGCGATGGACGAATGGAGCCCTGCCAACGTAAACCTGTGCCACCAGCGCCAGGAGCGTATTCTGGCAGATGTGTATCCTGCGCTGAGTGAAGATGGATACCTTATATATAGTACCTGCTCCTACTCTCACCAGGAAAATGAGGACGTGCTGGATTGGCTCTGCAGCACTTTTGCAGTTGAGAGCGTGCGCATACCTATAAATAGTGACTGGGGGATTGTCGAATCGCAATCGCCAGAGAAAAAAGCCTGGGGATATCGATTTTATCCCGGTAAGGTTAAAGGCGAGGGTTTATTTGCTTCTGTATTGCGTAAACGCGAAAGCAGCGGCAACCTTTCATCGACCAAAAGCAACAAAACGCAAAGTAACAAATCAGATAAGGAGCTTGATTTGATCAAACCTTACGTAAATGATCCGTCGGCTTATCACTTTTTTAAGGTAAATGATGACTGGTTGGCGATAAACAAGCAACATAAGGACAGCCTGAATATCCTGCAACAACATTTATATATTAAAAAATCGGGGGTGCGGATTGGCAGACTGGCCGGACGCGATGTGATACCTGACCATGAACTGGCGCAGAGCATCATTATAAATAAAGATGCCTTTGAGCAAACCGAGCTTAATTACGCCCAGGCAATAGAATACCTGCGCCGCGACAATTTAAATATTACCGAAGCTAAAAAAGGTTGGAGTTTGATGAATTTTGAAGGGCAGCCGCTAGGATGGGCAAAGCTATTGCCCAACAGGGTGAATAATTACTATCCGAAAGAGCTGAGGATTTTGACCTCTCCCCGACCCTCTGCAAAGGAGAGGGAGCTTTAACATTTACTTTTAACTCCAGGTTATTCAAAGCCCTCTCCTTTGGAGAGGATTTAGGAGAGGTTTGGCAAACCATATACTATATAATACTGTTAAAATTTAAACACAGTATATTTTATATAGTATGAAAGACATTGCTCAACGTTTTCCGGAAAATCCACTTTTATCGCCTATAGACCTTAAAGCAAGTGAGGATGGTTTGCAGATAATATGCCTCCTCAATCCGGGTGTATTTACTTTTGAAGGTAAAACCTGGTTAATAGTGCGCGTGGCAGAGAACGCGATACAAAAAGAAGGTTCTATATTTTTCCCGGTATTAAATGAGTTGGGTAAAACTGAGATAGTAGAGCTACCTTCTGAGCATCCGGAACTAATCACTACCGACCCGCGGGTGATACGATACATGGGTTTGGATTATCTGACCACACTATCGCACCTGCGTTTGCTTTGCAGCGATGATGGCATTCACTTTTATGAGCCGGAGGGGTATCCGCCGCTATTTGGCAAAGGCAATTTACAATCTTTCGGTATAGAAGATTGCCGGGTGACTTTTTTAGAGGATAAATATTATTTAACCTTTACAGCGGTTTCGGGCAATGGTGTCGGTGTGGGAATGCGCACCACCACCGACTGGAAAACTTTCCAGGATCATGGCATGATCATCCCCCCGCATAATAAAGATTGTACGATTTTTGAAGAAAAAATAAACGGACTATACTATTGCCTGCACCGGCCAAGCAGCGTAGATATTGGCGGTAACTATATCTGGCTTGCCGAATCGCCGGATGGATTACATTGGGGAAATCATAAATGTATTATAAAAACCCGGAAGGACAACTGGGATAGTCAGCGTGTGGGTGCTGGCGCAGCGCCCATAAAAACGGAGAAAGGTTGGCTGGAGATATACCATGGTGCCAATAAAGAACACCAATATTGCTTGGGCGCCTTTTTGATGGATCTGAATGATCCCTCTAAAGTGTTGGCCCGTACCGATGCACCAATCATGAAACCGACCGAGCCCTATGAGTTGAGCGGTTTTTTTGGCAATGTGGTATTTACCAACGGCCATATTGTAGATGGCGATACCGTTACTATATATTATGGTGCTTCGGATGAATTTGTTTGCGGAGCGAAGTTTTCGATTAGGGAGATATTGGGGGCGTTGATATATAATTAAAACTTTTGTCATTCTGAGCATAGCGAAGAATCTTATCAAAGCAGTTAGCAAGGCGCATAAGATTCTTCGCTCCGCTCAGAATGACAAGTGGCTATGACAAGTAAACTATATAACAAAAACGGCCGCCTTATTCAGGCAGCCGTTTTATATTTTAAGCCAAACTTACTTTCTCTTTCTTATTTACCGGCTGGGGCACTTTTACATAATAACCGGTACCATCATAAACGCGCTTGCGGGGATGCTCTTTGCAGGCATCGCTGCAGCAGCCTTCCATCGCAGTGCCGCATTCTTCACACTGGGTGAAATGCTCGTTACACTCCGGGTTGGCACAATTGATCATCTTTTCGGTAACCTTACCGCAGTTGTAGCAGGTTGAAATGGCTACTGGGTTAACGGTATTCACATCAACAGCCAGCCTGTTATCAAACACATAACATTTACCTTCAAAATCCTCGCCGCCGGCTTCTTTGCCGTATTTAATAATACCACCATGTAATTGGTATACATCTTTAAAACCTTCATGCAGCAATAAAGCCGACGCTTTTTCGCATTTAATACCACCGGTACAATAGGTAACTATCTTTTTGTCTTTGTATTTGGCCAGTTCGTTGATTTTGTCCGGGAAATCGCGAAAGTTCTCGATATCCAGCGTAATGGCGTTTTTAAATTTGCCCAGGTTATGTTCGTAGTTTGAGCGTACATCAAGAATCACCACATCTTCGGCGTTTTTCATATCCAAAAACTCCTTTGGTTCCAGGTATTTGCCTGTTTGAATTTGCGGGTTGATAATGTTCGGGTCGCGCAAGCCCGAATGAACGATCTCTTCTTTATAACGTACGTGCATTTTTACGAATGATGGCTCATCAACCTCATCAATCTTAAATTCAGTTGCGTTAAAGCGGCTATCAGCATGTACGGCTTCCATATAAGCTCTGCAAGCTTCGGGCGTTCCGGAAACGGTACCGTTCAGCCCTTCGCGCGCAACAATAATGCGGCCGGTTAGATTAAGCGATTTACAAAATTTTAAGTGGTCAGCGGCAAATTGCTCCGCATCTTCTATTGTGGTATAACAATAGTAAAGTAGTGTGTTGTACTGTGCCATAAATCATTGATGCCGCTGCAAACGGCGTTAAATGAGGCGCAAATTTAGCAATTTACTGGGAAGATTAAAGATTAGTTATTGAAGATTAGTGATCAAATTATTTTTTCGATATTGCACATGCCATTCATCCAACCAATCTTTAATCTTTAATAACCAATCTTTAACTACCTGATACCGTAAAATATCCTGATACCCTGGATATATTTTTTGTTTCCCGTGTATGACACACCGTAGTCGACACGGAAAATAAAGCGCTGCAGACCCACATAAAACTCCCGGTAATCTTTGTTATTTCGTTCAGTCAGGTAGTTGGCGCCTATAATTTCCTCCAATTTAAGCCGGCGTAAAAAACCGATGTTATTCAATATCGACCCGGCAAAATTGTGCTGATAATGCGCTTCGAGATAATAACTGTTAGCACTGAACTGGTAAAACGGCAGGAAATGGAAACTACCAACATAGGTTGGGTCGAATGTAGTACCCTGGTTACCTAAAAAATGATTGTAATCCATAAAATACAGCGCCTTGTTATTCAGGAAATCTCCCGCTTGAAGTTTGAAAGACGAGTAACCCATCAAGCCTACGCGAATTTTGCTTTGCGAGACATCGGCAGAAACAAAGTCATAGTCCGCATCTGAACCGAAAACGCCTGGAATGGCTTTACGATAATTTACCGTTAATGTCGGATATTTTGACGGCAGATAAATTTTGCCTGTAGGGCGGGTAATATATTGCTGATCGAAGGTAAACTTAAGTGATGTATTTATAGTTAAAGCCTGGTTTTGCGGGAACAATATCGAGCGGTCGTTTGCCGGCACCGAATCTGGAGCAAGCGGGTTATTAGATGTATAATGTCTGGTTTTCGATGTAAAAATATGCGCATATGAATTATTGAATAACTGCGTGCGATTTGCATATCCTAATGAGCCCCTGAATATGATACCGTTGGCCAACTCATGCATGTACCCAACGTCGCCGAACTCTGAACGGTAATATTTAACGTAGTTATTGTTACTTAACAGGGTACTCAGCGTATTAAAATAGAGCGAGCGTGTACCAACATTGTTCAGATCAAGAATATCAGTGCCGAAATTTGCAAACAGATGCCCCTCATGAAATGGATCATAAAAATAATACGAATGGATATTTGCACTTAGCAATTTGTCGGCGAAACCGTACCGCAAATTAGGAACGATACCAATGGTCTTAAAATCTTCCGAAGTATGAGACAGGCGCGCTTTCAGATTTAAGCCCAAACCTTCAACCGTATTGTAAAACAAGGTTTGGTTAAACGGATATACATACAGCGAATCTTTGCTTTGGCGGTCGGTTTTTGTAAAGCCAAAAACCAGATAGGGTAAAATGAGCACCCGGTTTTTACTTTTTTGCAGCGAATCAATATAAGGCTTCGTTTTTTGTAACCGCAGGATGCTGTCTTTCTTTTGGTAGTCGCGCGTCTCTTCGGCAGTTAATGGTATCGGCCGATTTTTAAACCAATAGCCGGCGTCTTTTGAATGGGCTGATGTGTCCAGGCGCAGAATTTCTCCATTAAAGTAACCGGGGGGAAAGGCGACGTTAAACTTATAGTTATTATACACGCCGATATAATATCCTTCAAACTTAAATCCTAAAACATCACCCAGATAATGATACTGAATAGAAGCAGGCATCCAGATATTGTCTTGCACCGGCACATATTGCTGACTGATATTCATGGTGTCTACCAGATTCAGCCGGTTAACTTTATTAGTCAACTGCAGGTCGACGCTGTAAATGCGCCAGTCGCCCTCAACAATATATATATAACCCGTGAAACTGTACTCACCGTCGCCTCTGCCGCTTACTCGGATCTTGTCAATAGTTCGGCCATTCTCAATGGTGGCGCCTTCAAGGTAATACCTGTAATAACTGAAAGCATTGTGTGCCACCGGCGATATAAATGCATGACTGCTCAATCCGTCTACTGTAAATACATTCTGGTAAAAATTAACCTGCAGGTCTGAGGCCTTGTTATAGCTAAATGTGGGGGAAATACCGGCTTCGCGCGATGATATAGTAATTTCTTTGACCTTACCGGGGCGTTGATAGTTATAATTTGATATGGACTCAGACTGATACAAAATCCCGTGACCATTACTGTCCAGATCCAGAACTCTTGATACACCATTGTCAAGCAACTTTTTCGGCGCCTTTATTAATTTTTGCATCCCCTTGACGTATACTGCCGCCGAGTATGAGTTTACTTCATTGAGATAATATTTGCGTTTAGCAATTACCTTGCGCATAATAACGCTGGCGGCTGTGTCACGATTATGTTTACCGACGATGTTTACCTTTTTAAGTTGAAAAACTTCATCTGCCATTTGCACGTTGTGAAGCACATCATGGTCTGTAATGATAATATGGTCTATCTGTTCCTTATAACCTACGTAACGATATATTACATCATACTCGCCGGCGCCCAGGCTAAACTTATAAACGCCTTGCATATTACTTGTTGTGCCATAAGTAGTATTACGAATATATATTGAAACGAATGATACCGGCGCACCACGCTGGTCTACCACATGCCCTGATAAAATATATTGCTGAGCCGACGCGCTGAAAGCAACGACGAATATGGATAATAGCGCAAGGAGTAAATATTTTTTCATCAATCCATCAAATAATGCTTAAATCTGATAAATGTTTGCTTTATCACACATTATTATTTAAAACCACACTGTTTTGGAGCTAAATGCGCTTTAATTTTTAATTTTGCAAAAATTGACTGAACAATGTACAACACACTAAAACCGGTTTTGCAACAGGAGCTTGCTGCAATAGAAGAAGCAGGCTTATACAAAAAAGAACGAGTTATCACCTCACCACAAGGTGCAGACATTACTGTACAAGGTGGCAAGGAAGTGATAAATTTTTGCGCTAACAACTACCTTGGCCTCTCCGGCGACCAACGCGTAATTGAGGCTGCAAAAAAAGCAATGGATACACATGGCTATGGCCTGTCATCCGTTCGCTTTATCTGCGGTACACAGGATATCCACAAAGAACTTGAAAAAAAGATAGCCGAGTTTTTAGGCACCGAGGACACTATATTATACGCAGCCGCTTTCGACGCTAACGGGGGTGTGTTTGAACCTTTATTTGATGCGCAGGATGCTATTATCTCTGACGAATTAAACCATGCATCGATCATTGACGGTGTGCGTTTGTGTAAAGCGCAACGCTATCGTTACAAACACGATAACATGGCCGACTTGGAAGCCAAGCTTCAGGAAAGTGCAAACCTGCGTCATCGCATTATTGTTACCGACGGCGCATTCTCAATGGACGGCACCATAGCTCAATTAGACAAGATCTGCGAGCTGGCCGAAAAATATAACGCCCTGGTGATGATCGACGAGAGCCATTGCTCAGGCTTTATGGGTAAAACCGGCCGCGGTACGCATGAGCATCATAATGTAATGGGTAAAATTGATATTATTACAGGCACTTTGGGTAAAGCCTTGGGGGGCGCATCGGGTGGTTTTACATCGGGCCGTAAAGAGATCATTGACATGCTGCGCCAGCGTTCAAGACCATATTTGTTTTCAAACACGCTGGCTCCGGCAATTACGGGCGCATCTATCGCCGTATTGGATATGCTGAGTGAAACCACACAACTACGCGACAAACTGGAAAGCAATACGCAATATTTCCGCAAAGCGATGACCGAAGCCTGCTTTGATATCAAACCAGGCGTACACCCTATAGTGCCGGTAATGCTGTACGATGCTAAGCTTGCGCAGGAGTTTGCCGCCAGGATGCTTGACGAAGGTATTTACGTAATCGGCTTTTACTACCCTGTGGTGCCACAAGGCAAGGCGCGTATACGGGTGCAAATCTCTGCAGCGCACGATCAGCACCATCTGGATAAAGCTATCGCCGCATTTACCAAGGTTGGTAAAGAGCTGGGCGTATTAAAATAATACGTATAGATTTTTTATATTTGTACGTATATTTATAAGTCATGGCAACTAAATTAACTTTAAGCGCAGATAAACAAACAGTTGAGTTAGCTAAAAGAATAGCTTCTGAGGATAATATTAGTGTGTCTAAACTTTTCAAGCAGCTTTTAAATGATTTCTCTAAAAAAAGAAAAAAAGAGGACCCATTACTGGAGCGGTATAAAACCATGGAGATATCCGAAGATATCAGATCACTCAGGGGGATATTGAAAGGTAAGGTTCAGGAGGACGTAGACTATAAGGACTTGAAATGGGAATATTTGAAGGAGCGGCATGGCTTATAAACATTTATTTATAGATAGCGATGTCATATTAGATATGTTAGTAGACCGACAACCGTTTTCTATATATGCTGAAATGCTCCTTGCCGAGCGAAAATTAAATGGAGTTACATTAAATACATCAGCGCTTATCATTGCTAATATTAATTACATTCTGACAAAGACTATCGGAAAGCAAGGCGCAAAAGACGGCGTAAAACAAATTTTAAAGCTATTGGAAGTACTCCCATTTGAAAAAGAGGATATCGAAAGTGCCATAAATGGTTCTTTCGCTGATTTTGAAGATGCTATTGAAAACCATATTGCGGTAAAGCATAATGCAGAAGCTATTATCACACGAAATATAAAGGATTATAAACAAGCTACTATACCGGTTTTAACGGCCGAACAATTCTTAAGAACATTATAATGCAACAACAAATAGATCAATATACCGCCGAAATCAATGCTTTCTCGCCTGCTAACGCAGATGAGCTGGAAACTTTCAGGATTAAATTTTTAGGTACCAAGGGGATCGTTAAAGATCTTTTTGAGCAATTTAAAACCGTAGGCCCTGAAGAAAAACGCACCTTTGGTAAGGTATTGAACCAGTTTAAGCAACTGGCCGAGGCGAAGTATAATGATCTGAAAGAAAATTTTGGTGCCGAGCAGGGCTCGCAAAAGTCTGATCAGGATTTGACCCTGCCGGGTGACAATTTCCAGGTCGGTTCCCGTCACCCGCTATCGCTGGTGCGTAACGAAATTATTGACATTTTTAAACGCCTGGGCTTTAATGTGGCTGAGGGCCCGGAGATTGAGGACGATTGGCATAACTTTTCGGCGCTTAACTTCCCTGAAGAGCACCCAGCCCGCGATATGCAGGATACCTTTTTTATTAAGAAAAATACCGGTAAAGATGATATCGCTTTGCGCACGCATACTTCGTCAGTACAGGTACGGATGATGGAGAATGGCAAACCGCCGTTTCGGGCTATCATGCCCGGCCGGGTTTACCGTAACGAAGCCATTTCTGCTCGTGCGCATTGCTTCTTTCACCAGGTGGAGGGTTTATATATTGACGAGAACGTTTCATTTGCCGATTTGAAGCAGACCTTGTATCACTTTGTTCAGGAATTATATGGCGAGGGTACTAAGGTACGTTTCCGTCCTTCATACTTCCCGTTCACTGAGCCATCTGCAGAGATGGATGTATCGTGCACCATTTGCAAGGGCGCAGGTTGCAACATGTGTAAATATAGTGGCTGGGTTGAAATTTTAGGCTGCGGCATGGTTGACCCGAACGTTTTGGAAAACTGTGGAATTGACAGTAAAAAATATACGGGTTTTGCTTTTGGCATGGGCATGGAACGTATTGCCAACCTGAAATATGTGATACGCGATTTGCGCTTATTTAGTGAAAACGATGAGCGTTTCCTGAAACAGTTTCAAACTGAAATTATATAGGACAATGGTAAAAAGATTAGGGATAATGGTATTTATAATTGCGCTGAACTGCCTATCGTGCGGTAAAGCAAGCGATTATGTCCCTAATGTATCTGTTAATTTCCAGATGGCCTTGACCGACCCGCGGCTGAATGCTTTACATAACACCGGCGGCGCTGTAATTATTAATGGTTATGGTGTTGCAGGATTAATTATTTACAGGCAGGCAACAGGCGGCTACGCCGCTTATGATCGTTGCAGCGCTTACTTGCCGCAAAATAAATGTGCTGTAACTTTAGATAACCCGACCCTAACGGTTACTGACCCATGCAGCGGTGCAAAGTGGCTTTTAGAAGACGGTACTCCTACCAAAGCGCCTGCAGTAAAATCATTGAAAGCGTATAGCGTAAATACCAATGGTTTTGAGATATTTGTACAGAACTGATCTACATGGAAGCCGAGAAAATTAAAGAAAGCATCAAACGCGCTGCGCAAGATCTGTTTCGCAAATTCGGGTACCATAAAACCAGTGTTAACGAGATTGCTAAACGGGCCAAAATTGCCAAAGCAACTATTTATAAATATTTTGAGAGCAAGGAGCATATTCTGCATACTTTGCTGATGGATTATATCCGCGTAAGCGTAGACGACCTCATCTTAACTAATACTGCTGAAATTGATGAAGAAGCTCATTTGAGCAATCTGATCATGAAAAC
This sequence comes from Mucilaginibacter ximonensis, assembly GCF_042686265.1. Lineage (NCBI taxonomy): Bacteria > Pseudomonadati > Bacteroidota > Sphingobacteriia > Sphingobacteriales > Sphingobacteriaceae > Mucilaginibacter > Mucilaginibacter ximonensis. Next base: position 1,399,929 of record NZ_JBHUPD010000002.1, on the reverse strand, counting down.
CTGCCGGCTAAGCTATACCGTATGTAATGAATTTATAGGTTGGGACTTTATCCGCGAAAGCACTAACTCGCAGGATTTTTTAAAGAATTTAAGCAATGAGCTTGAAGAATTGCTGCTGGCCTCCTTTAACCGCTTAAAGGCAATCAGGCAAACAGACAACTTCCATCAGCGCATGCGTTTCCTGATTAAATGCAGTAAAAATATTGTGTTCAGTTTTGCATTCACATCGGTTAGTGATTCAGACGTTCGCAAAAACTTTGTTTCGTTTCAAAAAGAAATATTACCATACCTTGTAAAGGCGGCTATTACCATCTAAACCGGGCCGGGTTTTATGAATTTTAGCCTGCCGCAAAAGCACCCCAACCACCTGTAGTGTAATCTGAGCATTAATGTGATAAGGTTTAGGTTAACAATTTTAACTAAAAAAGTACTACCAACAGAATATTATTAGAAATCAGGTAATTATACCTGGTATCTTAATATAAGCGTCACGGAACATCGCTTTTGCATAATTTTTGTGATTGTCATTGGTGAATAATCAAAATCTGACAAAATTTTGATTAATGTTAAACCTATAACGTTAACTGTAGTCTTAAACAAAAATCCCCTTAAAACAATCACCATGAAAGCACTTAAATTTATCTTTATTGTGCCCGTAGCAATTGTTGCATTTGCAGTATCATGTAAAAAAGACAACGGCGCACAAAACAACACCGCTAAGGTTTCTACCGACGTAGCCGCCGACATGGCTGCCAGTGCGGTATCGGCCAATTCATTTGGTTTTGTAAGTATTGCCGACAACATCAGTTCAAATGCGCAGATTACCAGTTCTGCAAGCGGCCAGGCAACTAATTCAGTTACCACTAACACCGCGCATCAGGCTTGCGGCACTACCATTGCCGATAGCTTAAATTTTACGGGCAATAGCAATTCAGTTACTTTTAGCGCGTTTTATAAATTTACGCGCACCTTAAACTGCAATAATAACAACCCGGATAACGTAGTAACTACGGCGGTTTTCCGTGGCAGTTACGACGGACCTCGTATCTCGTCAACCGATGCCGGTACCGCTAATGTTACTATTGGTGGTTTAAGCAGCTCGGCTACTAGCTTTACCATAAACGGTGGTTATGACCGTAAAGGTTCATTTACCTCAAAGGTTGGTAACAAGGCAAGCGGCAGCAGCGAAGTGAACATCAGTATAAACAATGTTATATTAACTAAACCGCTGCGTAGCATTACCGGTGGTACGGCAGCCATTACCATTTCAGGAACTACCGCATCAGGGTCATTCAGTTTTACCGGCAACCTGGTGTTTAATGGCAATAATCAGGCTACTTTAACCGTAGGCACTTCTGTTTATATCATTAACACGCTTACCGGCGCTTACACCAAAAAATAATCAGTTAATACCTGTCTCCTCTACCTATAAAAGCAAACGCCCCTATTTGGGGCGTTTGTAGTTTATTGCCATTTAGTTTTGCTAAACATATGGGTTTTATCCGTTAATTATCAAGCAATTACTTGTAGTTCATTCATTTTATTCATTGTTTAACAACGTCAAGAAAGCTTGTTGCAATGTCCGTAATTTATTGTTTCCATACCGTTTATAAAAATGAATGTAGATGCCAAACTAAACGCAGTTGCCGCCAACGTAAAGAAACGCCGTAATGAATTACGCGTTTCACAAATGCAAATGGCCGATATGTTAAATATCACTCAAAATGCCTACAGTAAAATTGAAATGGCCAAAACCAAAATGTCGGTTGAGCGCCTTTATGAGATTGCCGACATCCTGAAAGTATCAGTAGCCGATTTGATGACAGTAAATGCTGCGACAATGCACCCGGCCAAACAGGTAGCTAACTCTTAGCCGGGTGCAAATGTAAATACTGATATTAACCGACAGATGGTTTGGCTGTAAATACAGTTTTATAGTATTTTAGATGGGCTATACATAAGAAAACATTCAATACCAATATACCTATACCCATAGGTGCACCTGCAGGCGCCAATATGGTATGAAATAAACAAATGTTAACACTGATAGGCAACAACACCAGCAAAAAGAAAGCAGTGTATCGGTTAATAAGCAAGAATAAACCACTTATTATTTCAATACTTTTTAAAAACTGAAAGAAATAACCAGACCCCCAAAGCCCACCTGAAAAGGCAGTAGCCTCTTTACTCATCGGCGGAGGAACCATGTGCAAAATCTGCGGGAAAAAGAAGTTTAAGCCAAATATTAAAAATATAAGTCCAAGTAAAACACGGGCTATTAATGCTGCAATTTTCATAATTTGTGATTTTATAGTTTAACTAAGTTTATGATTATAAGTTTGATAAAACTAAATGTTTAAACATTTAGTTTTATCATTAGTTTGTCATTAATACGGACGCAGATTAGCAAAGGTTAAGAACAGGTGCATTTATTTAAAGCTTGGCAATTACATCTATCAAAATAAATTACTTTTCTAAAACATTGGTGTTAACTTTAATCGTTATCAAAAAGGTAAATTTGTAAATGGCACGGATAATCTGCGCTGCCACGTTATAAACAACTAGTAATATGTCTGCAAACATTCAAAAAATAACATTGGGCGGCGGCTGCTTTTGGTGCACCGAAGCCGTTTTTCAAACTTTAAAGGGTGTACAGTCGGTAACTTCCGGGTATATGGGCGGCAAAACAAAAAATCCTACATATGAGCAAATCTGCACCGGCGCTACCGGCCATGCCGAAGTGATTGAAATAACGTATGATGCCGACCTGCTGAACCTCGACGAGCTATTACTGATTTTTTTCAAAACCCACGACCCGACAACGCTTAACCGCCAGGGGAATGATGTGGGTACGCAGTATCGTTCGGTAATATTTTATGAGACGCCTGACCAAAAAGAAAAAGCAGAGGCGATGATTAAACGCCTGACAGACGAACAGGTATTTGATAAGCCTATAGTTACCGAAATAAGCCCGGCGTCTGAGTTTTACAAGGCTGAAGATTATCATCAAAATTATTTCATGGATAACTCTATGAAGCCATATTGCGCCTTTGTAATACAGCCCAAGCTTAACAAGTTTGCCAAAGAGTTTACCGACAAGATCAAGCCAGAATTACTGTAAATGAAAAAACTGCTGTTGCTTTCGGGCTTATCGCTATTCTTTTTTATTGCGCGTGCGCAGGATACTCCTTTATCTACCGCTAATGCGGGCAAGGTGTGGTCGTCATTATACCAGCAACGTGCGGCCGAGTATAAAGCTTTGTGCTTTCAGGCCTACAATATTGCTAAACTGAGGCTAGACGAAGCATTACACCATAAGCATAAAAAGCCATTAGCTGTTGTGACGGATATTGACGAGACCTTATTAGATAACAGTCCGCTGGATGCAGTACGGGCCATCAACAATCAAGAATTTGATCTGAAAGCCTGGAAGCAATGGACCGCGAAGGGCGTTGCCGACACAGTTCCCGGAGCTCCGTCGTTTTTCAAATATGCTGCATCAAAAGATGTGGCTGTTTTTTACATTACTAACCGTGATGAGGACGAGCGCGAAGGCACTACAAAAAATCTGAAACGGTATCATCTGCCATTTGCAGATCAGGAGCACATTATCCTGAAACAAAATACATCAAGCAAAGAATACCGCCGCCTGCAGGTATTAAAAAAATATAATATTGTTTTATTATGTGGCGATAACCTGCCCGATTTTGATGCAATTTATGATAACAAGCCGTCTGAAGATAATCGGATGGCTGCTACAGAAAAATTGAAGAAGCAATTTGGCAGCAAGTATATAGTGATCCCAAACCCCTCATATGGCGATTTTGAGAATGCCATTTTTAATTATAATTACAAATTAACAGGCGCTCAAAAAGATTCCGTTATCCGCTCGCTGATTAAGCTCGATAAATCGTTGTAAATAAGTTGTTAAGTTTGCGTTAACCATGGTTTTGGTTATTATGTTTATGTATTTTTGAGGTTCAGTCACTCAAACAAACCATGAAACGTAACCTATTATTTGGCTTTGCAGCCTTATTTGCAACCGCATTATCAGCACAGGCACAGCTTCCGGGTAAAATAGTACAAACCGGTCAGGTATTACTGCCCAACGGGTGGAAATTAAGCCCTGCCGGCACCTCATTGCCGTTGGGCGATTTACCTCTTAATATCCAGCTGTCAAATTCGGGCAAAGTGCTGGCGGTTACCAATAACGGTCAAAGCACGCAGTCTATTCAACTCATCGACCCCGTAAATGAAAAATTGATTGATGAAAAAGTAATAGGCAAGCTATGGTATGGTTTGCAGTTTAGCCATGACGACAAGCACCTGTATGCCTCAGGTGGTAATGATAACTGGATTATCGACTTCGCCATTAAAAACAATAAATTAATACCAGCCGATACCATAAAACTGGCACCGCATGCTTACCCAAAAGATAAAGTTTGCGCTACCGGTATCGCGGTAAATAAAGCCAATACTTTGTTGTATACGGTTACCAAAGAGGACAACAGCTTATATATTATTGATCTTAATACCCGCAAAGTAAAGTCGAGCATAAAACTAAAAGCCGAGGCCTACAGTTGCCTGTTATCGCCTGATGAAAAAACTTTGTATATCTCTGTTTGGAACGGTGGCGAAGTTGCGTGCTACAACACAGCTACCGGCGCTATAACCAGCATCACTGTAGGCAACCACCCTAACGAGCTGTTATTAAATAAAAAGGGCACCCGTTTATTTGTTGCCAACGCCAATGATAACTCAGTATCCATCATTAATACCGCTACAAAAAAAATAACCGAAGTTGTTTCGACATCGCTGTTCCCTACCCACCTTACCGGCTCAACCACCAATGGTCTGGCTTTATCGGCCGATGAAAAAACGCTTTACATTGCTAATGCCGACAATAATTGCCTGGCAGTATTTGATGTAAGCAAACCGAGCGCAAGCCAAAGCCGCGGCTTTATTCCGGTAGGCTGGTACCCTACTAATGTTAAAACTTTAGGTAAAAAAATATTGGTATCAAATGGCAAAGGCTTTACGTCAATGGCTAATCCGGATGGACCGATGCCTATTAAACGCCCGGACAACAGCGGCGTGCACAAAGGCAACACCAATACAAAAGAGCAATATATTGCAGGTTTGTTTAAAGGTACATTATCGTTCATCAACACGCCGACGCCAGGGCAGCTAAAAATTTTCACCAAACAGGTATATGCCAACACGCCATTTACCGGCAAAAAAGAAAAAACGGCTCCGGGCATTGCCGGCAACCCTATCCCACGCAGCAAGACTGATAAATCTCCGATTAAACATATCTTCTATATCATCAAAGAAAACCGCACTTACGACCAGGTTCTGGGCGATATGCCCAAAGGCAACGGCGACACCTCATTATGCATATTCGGCGCCAAAATTACGCCCAACCTTCATGCCATGGCTAATGAATTTGTGCTGGCCGATAATTTTTACGTAGATGCTGAAGTAAGCGCCGATGGCCATAACTGGAGCATGGCAGCTTACGCTACCGATTATATTGAAAAGACCTGGCCAACCTATTACAGCAGCCGCGGCGGCGACTATGGCAGCGAGGGCGTGCGTACCGCTGTCGACCCGCGAGATGGCTATATTTGGGATTATTGTAAACGTGCCGGCGTAAGTTATCGTAGCTACGGCGAATTTGCAGCTTACGGCAAAACTACCATCAAAGCTTTAGAAGGCCATATGTGTGTACAAACACCCGGCTTTGACCTCAACATTACCGACCGTTTCCGCGAGCAAGTATGGGAGCATGATTTTGACTCGTTATTAAACAGAAATGAGGTGCCCGCCCTTAATATTGTGCGTATGGGCAATGATCATACCAGCGGACAGAAAAAAGGCGCCATATCTATTTTAAGCGCTGTTGCCGATAACGATCAGGGCGTAGGTATGTTGCTTGAACATTTATCGCACAGCAAGATCTGGAAAGAATCGGTTGTTTTTGTTTTGGAGGATGACGCGCAAAACGGGTCAGACCATATCGATGCGCACCGCTCGCCGGTTTATGTTGCCGGCCCGTGGGTAAAACGCGATGCTGTTATTCATGGCATGTATTCAACGTCCGGCGTTTTACGCACTATGGAGTTGATATTAGGCCTGCCGCCAATGAGCCAGTATGATGCAGCCGCAATGCCGCTGTATGATTGCTTTACCTCGACGCCCGATTTTAAACCATACGAGTTAAAACCAGCGCAAATAGACCTGGAAAAACGCAATGTTGCCGTAAATAAAAGCAGCAAAATATCAGACACCTTTAACCTGACTAATGAGGACAAGGTACCAGACCTGTTATTAAACGAAATAATCTGGAAGGGTGTTAAAGGCGAAGATGCTGTAATGCCTGCGCCAAGGCGCAGCGCTTTTGTAATACTGGAACAGAAAAAGAAAGATGACGACGATTAATATTTAAACCAAACAGGATGACGATTAGCGTGTTAGTACAGATTATGAATTGTTGAGCCCGCGGAGCAAAGCGTTATTCAATTTATATTGATAATTTTATCCGGAGCGAGCCTGAATTTAACAGGAAACATCAAAAATAACCGTACCAATGACAATTATCGAGAATGACCTTTTTAAAGTAGCCATACGCAACCAGGGTGGCGAGTTAACTTCGTTTATTAATAAAGCTACAGGTGTTGAGCACCTCTGGCAAGCCGATCCGGCTGTTTGGCCATGGCACGCGCCCAACCTGTTCCCTATCGTTGGTCAACTTATCGACAATAAATTATCAGTAGATGGTAAGGAATATGAGTTGCCGCGTCATGGCTTTAACCGTACTACAGAATTGTTGCTGCTAAAATCAGACGAACAATCGGCCTGGTTCTCGCTGCCTTATAACGAAACCACACTGAGCAAGTATCCTTATAAATTTGATTTCCAGATTCATTATGATTTGGTTGACGATGCCTTACGCATTACCTATAAACTGATCAACCTGGACAAAAAACCAATATATTTCTCTGTCGGCGGCCACCCGGCATTTAACGTACCTTTTAATAAAGGCGAGAATTACGAAGATTATTACCTCGAATTTGAGATAGATGAGAAACTGGAAACACATTTATTATCTGCCGATGGCTTATTTAATGGCGAAACCGAGCCAGTTGCTACTGAAAAAGGCAAGCTGTTTTTAACCCGTCATTTATTTGATAAGGATGCGTTGGTATTTAAAAACCTGCGATCGCGCGTGGTAACTATTAAAAGCACTAAGCATGACCAGACGCTAACTGTAGAGTTCCCGCATTTTAACTACCTGGGCATATGGGCCAAACCGGGGGCTGATTTTGTCTGCATTGAGCCATGGCTGGGTTGCGCCGACAGTGTTGACAAACATGTTGACATTAGTAAAAAAGAAGCGATACAGAAATTACAGGTTGGCCACGTTTTTGAGGGTGCTTTCTTTATAAGTGCATAACCCCAAAAATCATGACCACTTCTACCCAGAGATTTAGTAATCGCGTAGCTAACTATGTAAAATACCGACCGGGTTACCCGGACGAGGTATTGGAATTTTTAAAAGAAAAAGCCGGCCTTACCACCGGCTCCATAATTGCCGATGTGGGCTCAGGGACCGGTATTTTCACCAGGCTTTTGTTAGATAAAGGCTATCATGTGCTTGCCGTTGAGCCTAATGAAGCCATGCGTGAAAACTCTGTAAAGCAATTAAGCAGCTACCAAAACTTTAAGGCTATAAATGGCACGGCCGAAGTCACCACACTTGAACCGCATAGTGTTGACCTGGTGGTTTGTGCACAGGCTTTTCACTGGTTTAACCAGGCGGCAGCCAAAACAGAGTTTAAACGGATATTAAAGGCTGGAGGGCAGGTGGCGCTAATCTGGAATAACCGCCAGGTTGAGTATGATGAGTTTGCAGTAGCCTATGAAACATTATTGCTGCAGCAGGCAACAGATTATGCCGAGGTAAATCATCGTAATTTAACTGATGTGGATTTTTCCAACTTCTTTAAAAACGGCAAATATCAACTCGGTAAATATTTAAACATTCAGGTTTTGGATGAAGATGGATTGGTAGGCCGGGCATTTTCGTCATCATACATCCCGCCAAAGGATACCGAAGCAGGGCAAGTTTTCCTTACAGACCTTCAGCAACTATTTCAGCAATATCAAGTTGATGGTACCGTAGATTTTGTGTACCAAACCGAAGTATATTCAGGAAAGGTATAGCATTTTGCTACACCTTTCCAATTCCTAAAACAACCCCAGCTGGCCGCTATCGTCTATATCGATGTCGTCCGGATTGGTGATCTCGAAGTCGATTTTTTTGGCCGGCGCTGATTCTGGCTGAGCCTGCGGGGCTGCTGATTCTTCAGTAGGCGTTAAAGGCTCGTCTATTTCATCGTCTGAAGCATTTACAGCAGCAGTTGGGGCTTCGTCGGCTTCTTTTTTATCTTCAGGGGTAATAACAATCTCTGTGTCGGCAATGGCCTCTGGTGTTGGGTCCGGCACATCCTGTTCGTCGTCATGCTCGGTTTCAAGCGTTACACTTTGTACAGCATGTACCGATAGCCTATTCCCCATGGCTTTCATCCCTTTTACATCGATCAGATCGGCCAGGTTTAATTCAACGGTTTCAGGAGTTTTGCCGGCGCCTTTCAACTGGTCAATCTTAACCACCACTTGCGACGCGCCGGATATTACGACCATTTTAGAACCACTTTCTTCGCTAATAACACTCGTTTGTTTGCCAAGGGCTATGTTATCAAACACAAAGCGTTTTACCAGGTAGTTTTTTGATTTACCGTCGTAGTGTACCATCGAGTAAACTTTTTCAGGATTGTATTTCTCGATAATCACCATCTTATCGTCAAAGTGATTATTGAGGTCGAAGTTGGTAAGTTCATATACCCCGTTTGAGAACACATTCAGGATACGGTCATCCCCGTCAAACTCACCCAGATATTTACCCCGGCCATCAACATTCAGGCGTTTTAATATTTCGTCATACCATATTTTACGGCCGGCCAACGTAGATAAACCTTTGCTTTTCAGCACGATTTTTTTAACCGGGTACTTGGTAATAATATTACCCATTGAGCCGCGCCCTTTAATAGCCAGTTGTGCAAAATCCTCATCAAACTGCAGTTTTTTCAGCTTTTGATGAGGCTTGAGCTGTACGTTTACAATCTCGGCCTCGCCGTTAGGGTTGGCAGAGAAGTACAGCACTTTTGAAGCTTTACCGCCTTTTGTCAGGTCATATTCCTTATCGCGGGTTACGCCGGTTACGGCAAAACGTTTGATGTAGCTGATGCCGCTCGGGCCGTCTTTGTAAATCATGTTGTAGATGGTACGCTCGTCGTTTTTCTTGAATACCGCAACATGAATTATCCCCTTGCCTACAAATACCTTCTCCTGTACCTTGGTGACGATACATTTACCATCCTCGCGGAATACAATAATTTCGTCGATATCTGAGCAGTCGCCTACATATTCATCTTTGCGCAAGCCGGTACCAATGAAACCGTCTTCACGATTAACATACAGTTTTACGTTTGCCAGCGCAACCTGGGCTGCTTCCACCTTATCAAAAGTGCGCAGTTCAGTTTTTCGCTCGCGGCCTTTACCGTATTTCTCTTTTAGTTTCTCAAACCAATCGATAGTATATTCGGTAAGGTGTTTAAGATGATGTTTTACCGTTTTGATCTCAGCCTCCAGATTTTTGATCTGTTCGTCGGTTTTCTTAACGTCAAAACGGGTGATGCTGCTCATCGGTTTATCGATAAGCTTTTTATAGTCGTCTGCGATGATCTCGCGATAAAACTGCGGCAAGAAGGGTTCAAATAAACGGTTCAATACCACCAGCACCTCGTCAAAATTTGATGAGCCCTCATAGTCAGGATGTTTGTACATCCCTTCCTGAATAAATATCTTGAGTAATGAGCTGAAGAATATCTTCTCCATCAAATCTTTTAATTTGATCTGCAATTCCTGCTTCAGCAATTCGCGCGTATTGTTGGTACTTTCTACCAGCATCTCGTTCACGCTGATAAACCGGGGCTTATCGTCCTGGATAACGCAGGTGTTGGGAGATATAGAAACTTCGCAATCGGTAAAAGCATACAGGGCATCAATCGTCACATCGGGCGATATACCCGGCGCCAGGTGGATAACGATCTCAACATTTTGAGCTGTATTATCCTCTATCTTTTTGATCTTGATCTTACCTTTATCATTAGCCGATATCACACTGTCAATTAAGCTACCTGTAGTGGTAGTAAAGGGTATTTCAGTAATGGCCAGCGTCTTTTTATCGCGTTCAACAATTTTGGCCCGAACCCGCACACGGCCGCCGCGCTGGCCTTCGTTATAACCCGAGGTATCGGCCAAACCGCCGGTCGGGAAGTCAGGCACCAGGTTAGGCATTTCGCCTTTAAGGTAAGCTACAGAGGCGTCCAAAAGCTCGATAAAGTTGTGCGGTAAAATTTTGGTAGCCAAACCTACCGCAATACCTTCGGCCCCCTGAGCCAACAGTAACGGAAATTTTATGGGTAAGGTAATGGGCTCTTTATTACGGCCGTCGTAACTGGCTTGCCAAACCGTAGTGTCAGGGTTAAAAACAACCTCCAACGCAAATTTTGACAAACGCGCCTCGATATAACGCGGTGCCGCCGCCGAATCGCCGGTTACCGGGTCGCCCCAGTTACCCTGGCAGTCTATCAGCAGGTTTTTTTGACCTATTTGCACCATAGCGTCGCCAATTGAAGCGTCGCCATGCGGGTGATACTTCATGGTGTTACCGATGACGTTGGCGGCTTTGTTATAACGGCCGTCGTCCATTTCTTTAAGCGAATGCAGAATACGGCGCTGTACAGGCTTTAAACCGTCATTAATATGCGGAACCGCACGATCTAAAATTACATACGAGGCATAGTCCAGGAACCAGTTTTCATACAGCCCGTCGAGTGAGGTAACGTTGTGTATTTTTTCGTCGTTATTTTCAGGAATCGCGTTTTCGTTCAGATCTTCACTCATTACTTAACAAAAATTATTTGGATGGGTAAATATAGGCAAATGCACGCGCCTGCCCATGTCTGTGATATGGGATTTTATACACATTTAGCAGGTTTTACACCGTGCAAAAGCCCTAACTCGCTGTTTACCTGAAATAATATTTATTTTGCGGCCTATGAAACTTCGCGTAGCACGACACACTAAAAAATTGCAGCCGCTTATTGACTTTTATACCCGCGTTATCGGGTTGGAAGTACTTGGAGACTTTAAAGACCACGCAGGTTATGACGGCGTATTTATGGGTGATAAAAATCGCGACTGGCACCTGGAATTCACCACATCGGCCGAAGAGCCGCAACATCAGGCCGACAAGGATGATCTGCTGGTTTTTTATGCGGATTCAAGAGCCGCCTACGATCAAATTATCGCGATAGCAAAAAACAATAACGCTCTACAAGCCGAACCTAAAAACCCGTACTGGAAACAGAACGGCACTTTGCTGCTTGACCCGGACGGGTTCGGGGTGATGGTTGCTATCGCTTAGCATAGTGCGCTTTACAGGTTAGCGGTCATCCAGTCCATACGTGTTTTTAGCCACGATTTCAGGTAATAAACCTCGCCCTGGTAAGAGCCGAACACTTCAGGGCTTGGCCAGGCATAAGTATTGAGAATATTCCAGACTTTAAAATTTTGCTCTTGCGACAGATTTAAATAGGCAGCGTTCTTATCAATATTGGTTAGGATGAGGGGTAACGAAGCCTGCACTGACTGCCATCTTTGCCGCACACGTTGAACAAAAGCAGGATCTTGAAATAAACGCGAAAACCACTTTCCATTTCTTACCCACCACCCGGTAGGATCAAGGTCAGGATCGCCCGCCGATACGTCGAAATCCCAAACCGGGCCCATGCCTAACTTACCATTCAAATCTTTATAATAAAAGATGCTGTTATAATCTACAGCGTCGACGTCTTTCATTAACTCTTTAACCAGATACCAATCAATAAATGAATCTACGTTGATATATTTTGCATAACCATTAACCGGATCGGCAAAATTATCCGCAAAAATCGCATCCTCGGTTTGTTGCATGTAATTATGGATATACGCCAATTGCTGGTCAGTTATATCGTTTGGATCTTTAATAGTAAAGGGCAAACCCGAGCTGGTATGGAAATAATAGTCGGCATCAAGCCGCTGATTAAGTTCTACCAGATAACCGCCGCCTATATCACTATTGTCATTATCAATGGTGCTTAATTTGTTTATGTCAACCCTTCCCGGTTCAATTTCAACCTCCTCGGTAAGGGTATAACTGCCCTGATAAACGCCGTTCATTACCACCTCAACAAAACGATAATGAGGCGTAAAGTCGGCACCAACCAAATGCCCGATGTCATCTGCTACGGCATTGCGTAATAAACTTTTGTCGTAGTAATTTGCCAGCAGCACCCAATTTTTAGCTGCAGATAATCCTAAAACGGCTTGTTTGTTATCAAACTTAATATGGTACGGTTTTTTAGGAAGCCCCCAGGTTGAGTTGCCGCGGCCCTTTATATTTAAACCTGCATTTGCCGCGAACGGCTCAAACTGCCCGTTGGTATTAATGCTTAAATTACCGGTTACATAATCATCCTCTGATACTACCGGCGCCGATGTTGTTAAAAATAATATGGGCAAGCCGGTGAAATTAGTTATAGATACTTTGATGCTTTTTACTTTCCCATTAGGGTCGGTATATGTATAAATAACAGGCTCAGTAAAATCATTTACCGTTACGCCGCTTTGTTGCTTGACGCCGTTAACCTTTAAATTGGCATCAGCGGGCAAAAAGCTCAGCACAAAAGAGCGGTTAGTTGAAATACCGGGGATATTGAAGTTAACGGAATCGCCTGTGATCTTTAATTCTGAGCTGACTGAATCAGGAATATCTTTATTATTTTCTGCAGATAAAAAAAGCCTGACGGTAGTATCTCCGCGTATAACCGGCGACGTGCTTCCACCTTTATTAACATCACTTTTTTTGCAACCGGCAAAAGCTGCCAATAGCAGCGCGTACAAGAAAATATTTTTCATGAGGGGGAGGTAGATGTGGTAATAAATAGGGTATTACAAACATAAACCAAAAGAAATTCAATTTGCCGATATTAACATTAGATTTACATTATAACTTTCTGATATTCAATTTCCGGCCCTGGGGTTTAGCGCCCGGCCTTAATTTCTCGTATCATTTCATTATAACTCCATTTGCGCAGCATGGCGTTTACTGTATTTACAATGCGTTTGGCCCTGGTTTCATCGGTCTTTGCACTTTCAATCCATTTAACAAAGTAGTTACGATGTGACATGGCGAGTGTTTTAAACTGCTCAAAAGCCTCGGGGTCAAAATCAAAACAATCTTGCAGGTCGTGGGGGATATCTACTTTAAAATCGGCATGTTCTTCAAGCTTAACGGTTAGCATGGCACCGGCTTCTTTATGAATAGCTTTACGAATTTCTGTTTTAACAGGCATTATAAATGCGCCATCGCCCATAGGCATGAGTGCAAAGCCGCTAATGGGGTAATTGTCCAAAAAGCCCTTTACGCGAAACGACTTTTTGTTGCCGGGTTTTAACTGCTGTGCCAGGTGGGCAGGTATTTCGATATATCGCCAGCCTGTTTTCTCACCCATCTCACCAAATTGCAACATCATGGTTTTGAACTCAATCATGCTGTAAATATCAATTAAAAAATACAGGCATGAAAATAAGGGCAAATGTTAAATTTTAGTTAAATGTCAAATTAATTAAGGTTTGCGTGTAACGTTTGGGTAACTGCTGCTGTCTTATGGGTATAAAATTTAATTAATAACCTTAAATACCACATATTATGAAAACTCTTAAAACAATTTTATTAGGCTTAACACTACTTGTAGCAAGCACAGTAGCCAACGCTAAAAGTATCCAGACTGCCACTTTAACCAAAAACGATGTATTAAACGCATACGTAAATGCGGTAATACATGGCAAAACTGAAGGCGTTGAAAATATCTTAGCCAAAGACTTTAAATACGTGATGTACCGTAACGACAAAGAATTTAACCTGAACAAGACACAAATGATTGAGTCGTTAAAAGCATCTGAAAACGTTGAGCAAGCTTGTACTTTTACAACTTCGGTTGTTGACGAAACCACTGACAAAATGGTAGTTAAATTAATTATGCGTTACGATGGTTATGTTCGCACTAACGAGATCACCATCTCTAAAAAACATGATGATTTCCAAATTACCAGAATCCAAACCGAATCTTAATTTAGTTTAGTTTTGTTTATAGTTCAATGCCCGCCGCAAGCGGGCATTTTCTTTTTATGACAGCCGGTCTTCAAAAAACAAAAAGGGTAAAAAGCTCTCAATACCATTGGCTACCCAAACCGGGCTTTTACCCGTAAATAATATAACTTTTACCGGCAATTGCTGCATTTTTTCGCACTCGGCCAATACCTGCAGGCAAGAACCACATGAAGTTACGGGCTTTTTTAGTTCAAATTCTTCAGTATGTGCGGTAACAGCCATGCTTTCTATCGGATCATCGGGGTGATTAGCACCCCAGTAAAAAAGCGCCACCCGCTCGGCACACAGGCCTGACGGATATGCGACATTTTCCTGGTTACTACCCTGTATAATTTTGCCGCTTTTTAAACGCAAGGCTGCACCTACGCTGAACTTTGAATATGGAGAATGCGAATTTTTCATCGCCCCGACAGCTTCTGCGCATAATTGCTGGTCGGCAGTGCTTAATTCGGCAACTGAATTATATTCCTGAAAAGCTATTTTAATTTCGTGATTAGTCATCTATTAACCCCGCTGAAAAAAGTAGGGGAAACAAGATAAGCAACTTTTTAATTAAAAGTTTAGATATTTTTTAAAATCTATAGGGATGTTACATAGTAAAAAATTAAACGCCCACTTGAAATAATCCAAGAGGGCGTTCAACATACGGGGAAAGGATTAAGCTACCGCCAAAACTTCGCTTTCAGCAATAGTTGGGTTAACGCTTTCATCATCTTTCTCAACCCTAAGGTTGCCTATGATGTGTTGCTGCCTTGCAGGCGTGTTTTTACCCATAAAGTATTCTAACAAGCCTTTGATGTTGGCGTCCTTCAGGATCACCGGGTCAAGGCGCATGTCTTTACCAATGAATAAACCAAACTCGTCCGGCGATATCTCGCCCAGGCCTTTAAAGCGGGTAATCTCTGGCTTGGCCCCTAGTTTAGCAATGGCGTTACGGCGCTCTTCGTCACTGTAGCAGTAAATGGTTTCTTTTTTATTGCGTACGCGGAACAACGGCGTCTGCAATATAGAAACGTGGCCGGCCTTAACAATATCAGGAAAAAACTGCAAAAAGAAAGTCATTAAAAGCAGCCGGATGTGCATGCCGTCCACATCGGCATCGGTAGCTATTACAATGTTGTTATAACGCAAGCCATCAATGCCGTCCTCAATATTCAGCGCGTGTTGCAACAGGTTAAATTCTTCATTCTCGTAAACCACCTTCTTGGTCAGCCCAAAACAATTTAGCGGTTTACCTTTTAAGCTGAATACTGCCTGGGTCATTACATCGCGCGATTTGGTGATCGACCCGCTCGCTGAGTCGCCTTCGGTGATGAATAAGGTGGTATCTTGTTTGCGCTCATGATTATCGTCAAAATGCAGCTTACAATCACGCAGTTTACGGTTATGCAACGACGCCTTTTTGGCGCGCTCATTAGCCAGCTTTTTAATACCTGCAATATCCTTCCGCTCGCGCTCTGACTGCATGATACGTTTCAATAAAGCATCGGCTGTCGCCGGATTTTTGTGCAGGTAGTTGTCTAGCTCCTTCTTGACAAAATCGTTAATGAAACCCCGTACTGACGGCCCGTCAGGACCAATATTTAATGAGCCCAGCTTAGTTTTAGTCTGTGACTCAAACACCGGCTCCTGTACCTTTATTGAAATGGCCGACACAATTGAGGCGCGAATATCCGACGCCTCAAACTCTTTTTTATAAAATTCTCTAATGGTTTTTACCACAGCCTCGCGTAAGGCAGCCTGGTGGGTACCGCCCTGAGTAGTATTTTGTCCGTTTACGAAAGAATAATACTCCTCGCCATATTGCTGACCGTGAGTCATGGCTATTTCTATATCCTCACCTTTCAGGTGGATAATGGGATAGCGAATGGTCTCAGCATCTGTATTTTTGGTAAGCAGATCATAGAGGCCGCGCTCTGAAAAATATTTCTGATTATTGAAGTTAATGGTTAGCCCGGAGTTCAGATAGACATAATTCCAGACCATGCTTTCCACAAACTCCGGTATAAAACGGTAATGCCTGAAAATGCTGTCATCCGGCGTAAAGTTTATAGCAGTACCGTTACGCTGTGTGGTATCCTTTTCAGGTTCCTCACGTACCAGTTCGCCTTTGGTAAACTCGGCTATTTTAGTACGCCCGTCGCGATACGATTGCACGATGAATGCCGTCGATAAGGCATTAACGGCTTTGGTACCAACACCGTTCAAACCCACTGATTTCTGGAAGGCTTTGCTGTCATATTTACCACCGGTGTTTATTTTGGATACACAATCAATTACTTTCCCTAATGGTATACCACGACCATAGTCACGAACCGCTACTTTATGGTCGCTTATGTTTATCTCAATGGTTTTGCCTGAACCCATGACAAACTCATCGATGGAGTTATCAACAATCTCTTTCAGTAAAACATAAATACCATCATCATACGCCGAGCCGTCACCCAGCTTGCCGATATACATACCAGGGCGCAGGCGTATGTGCTCCTTCCAGTCTAACGACCGTATACTGTCTTCACTATAATTTACCGGTTCTGCCATTTTTGAATTAAAATAATATGGATCGGGCACTATTAATGCCCTAATTGCAAAAATAAAGGATGATGGGCAAGTTTTATGGAAAAACTGTCAACATGTTAACACTGGTATTTTTAGAGCCAAGAATCAAGAGACAAGAAATAAGATGGTTTTTTCAGGTTAATCTTAAGACTAACCTTTTCAAATCTTGATTCTTGGCTCTTGTCTCTTGGTTCTTCCAATCACTATCCCTTAAACTTAAGGCAAGTACTGGCCAGTTGCATGTTTTTGAAAAATTCAGGCCCCTTATCATTGGTGAAAGCAATTGCTAAAACGGTACCACTACCATTTTTTTGAAGTACGGTAACAAAGGCATATTTGTAATGCTTGGTTACCGGGCTGTCATCAATACTTACCAGGTAAATACACCCTTCGTCGGCATTATATCGGTCGAGAATATATTGCGGCAGTTTTCGTTTTGAAAATATTTTTTCTGAGGTGAGTGTGCCTATCTGATCTTGTGCTACGCTTAAAAAAAGAGAATCGGGATTACCTGTTTTGATATTTTTATCGGCCAGTAGTTTTTCGTTCTCTTTCTGTGTATTTACCCTAAACCAGATCTCAAAATCGGCATCGGGCAAAATCATGGCATAATCAAACTGATAGCTATCAGTATTGGGGGCCTTTATTTCTTTAAACCCCTCAGGAAAATTAAAAGAAACGTCAATCTGCGCCAATGAAGCGGTAAAGTTTTTTAATTGCGATGTATAGCCCGTAGCCGTTCGGTTAGTTTGTGCCGATGCCGGCGCCGCAAAAAGCAGCGTTAAAACAATCCAAAAACAATTAATCTTAAAACCGGTAGCGTTCATAGGTAAAAAACTCAAAAACGACGTTTTTTAGCTCCATATTATTCCTTTTTTAAAAATATTAAAAAATTTAATATGAATCTAATATCTAAATAGTTAGATGCGATATTTATTATAATAATATTATTATTTATTATCTAACTGATATTCAATTATTTTTTTCTGCGGATCAAACGGCGCGAGCTCATTTAAACCCATTGCCTGAATGGCGGCGTCAATCAATTTAAATTCGTCAGTAACATAGGTAATTCCCTGCTTCAGCAAAAAATAGCGACCGGCATCGATCATAGCTTTCAAGGGGATCATGCCAATCAATTCGCTGCCTGTAACTTCACACCCATGTTCTGTCGCTTTGGCACAAACTTCGTCAAACACCTCATGGATAGGCGTAGCCGAAATATTGGTCAAATTCATAGATACCTGGGCTTTCCCATACTCCGGGATATACCAACCAATCGCTTTTACGTATTTCAGGCTTCCGGGGATACGTTCTTTTCCGTTTTTTTCAATAATTATTTTTCCCGTTTCGCGTACGTCCTGAGCTATCTCATTCGCTATGTGAGCAGATGCGGTGTTTAGGTTAATGTTATAAGCAATTAAAAAATCGCGCGCGCCAATAACTGTTGCTCCGCGTTTGGCGTCCATCTCAGCAGGGCCAAAATCAGGTTTCCAATTTGGCAGCTTTATTTTCTTAAAAAAGCCTTCATACTCGCCCGCCCGGATGGCTGCCAGATTGCTGCGCTTTTTATCAGGTTGCGAATTTTCATATAAATAAACAGGTATTTGTAACTCCTCGCCCACACGTTGCGCCAGCCTGTTGGCGTATACGGTTACTTCATCAAGCGTAATATTACTTACAGGTATAAGCGGGCAAACGTCAGTAGCTCCCATTCGGGGATGTGTGCCGTTTTGAGCGCTCATATCAATGAGCTCGCCGGCGGTTTTGATGGCAAGAAAGGCAGCCTCAATTACAGCCTCAGGCTGGCCGGCAAAGGTTACTACCGTACGGTTGGCATCGCGACCGGGATCAACGTTTAGTAATTTAACTCCTTCTACCGAACCTATGGCGCCGGTAATGCTTTGAATAATTTCCTGGTTGGTACCCTCGCTAAAATTAGGTACACACTCTATAATCTGATCCATGATGCAAAGCGGCAATTTAAATATTATTTGTAGCCGGCAAGAAGGGTGTTTGTAACTTCTTTATTGGAATTAAGCCCTGAAATTTTCTTCGACTTACAGCTATATGAAATATTTTTTTCAGAAAAATTTTGAAATCCGGTTTATTGATCTACATTTGTAGTGTACTATTTAACTAATACACCTAAACATGATTGAAATCACTCACTTATCATTCGGTTACGGCAAGCATAAATTGTTTGACAACTTGAATCTTTCGTTAAAGCCCGGGCGTATTTACGGGCTGTTGGGCATGAATGGCGCCGGCAAATCTTCCCTCTTAAAAAACATAGCAGGGTTGGCTGCACCATGGTCAGGCACCTGTATTGTAAATAACGAAGTGGCGTCAAAGCGTAATCCTTCATTTTTGCAGGATTTGTTTTTTGTTCCGGAGGATATTTACCTGCCCCCAATCACCGCTAAACAATTTGCGAGAAGCACCGGGCATTTTTACCCTAAGTTTGACAACCTGCAGTTCGAAAAGCTATTAACAGATTTTGATATCCCTTGCGACAGGGAGTTAACAAAATTATCACTGGGCCAGCAAAAAAAGGCTTACATAGCTTTTGCCTTAGCAACTAATACGGCTTTAATGATTATGGACGAGCCTACCAACGGTTTGGACATCCCCTCAAAAGCACAATTCAGAAAACTGGTAGCGTCGGCATTAACCGACGAGCGGTGCCTTATAATCTCGACTCATCAGGTGCGCGATCTGGATAACCTGATCGATACGGTTTTGGTATTACACAACAACCACATCATACTTGACCAGACACTTGATCAGATCAGCGAGAAGCTAAACTTTGGCATTATCCCGGCCGACAGTACCGGGTACATTTATGCCGAACAAAACATCAGCGGCCTTAATGCCATCACTCAAAACACAGATAGCAGTTACACCAAAGTAGATATGGAGCTGCTGTTTAATGCTATAATCAATAACAACCCAAACCTTATCACTTTATTAAACCAAACCGGCCATGAACAACACATTTAATCTAACCCGCTTTGGCTGGTACTTTAAAAAGCACACTATCGACCACGGCCGCACATACCTGATATCATTGGCAGTAGCCATAGGTATTGTTTTTGTAGGCCTGGGCCTAACTGGGCTTATAGGTACTGGATGGCTGAGCCAGGGCTACCAATACGGCATGTATTTGTTTCTGATATGGCTGGGCGGCAGCATATTTACAAGTACCATTTTTTCTGATCTGGGCGACAGGAAAAAAGCCACCTTGCCTTTAACCTTGCCGGTTTCGGCATTGGAGCGTTTTTTGGTAGCCTGGTTATATACCTGCCCAATTTTTCTGCTAGTTGCCACTTGCTGCTTTTTTGGTGTAGACGCCCTGGTACTGAGCATGAGCCACTCAAGAATCATCCAGAACCCCAATAAAATGCTTGATCTGCTAAGCATCGAAACGCCCGGAGCTTTCGCGCTTGTTATGTTTGCTGTATTTCAAATTGTTTGCTTTTGGGGGGCTATTTACTTTAATAGCCTGCACTTTATAAAAACAGCTTTTGTTTTCTTTATTGTTTTTCTGGGAGCCAGCCTCATCAATAAAATTGTCATGTGGTTAATAAGTGGCGGTAGTTTTTCATCAAATTCTTTGTTTTTTCAAAGTGATATTTATGTAAACGGCAATAGCTACGGTTTAACATTAGGCTCTGGCCCTTACATCGTCAACTGGGCAATTTTTGGATTAATCATCGTTTTATTACTAACGAGTACTTTTTATAAGCTCAAAGAAAAACAGGTTTAGCCATGAATTTTAAAGATAAAGAGGCGATATACCTGCAAATAGCCGACTACGTGAGTGAGCATATCACCCTGGGTAAGTGGCTGCCCGAAGCCAAGATACCCTCGGTGCGCGAACTGGCGACTGAGCTGCAGGTAAACCCTAACACCGTAATGCGCACCTATGAATATCTGCAGCAAAAAGAGATTGTATTTAACAAGCGCGGACTGGGTTTATTTGTAGCTGCCGATGCCATACCGCACATAAAAGCTATAAGACGCGAGCGCTTTTTGCAGCAGGAACTACCCGGCTTTTTAAACAGCCTGTACCTGCTGGACATTGAGCCGGAGCAGATATTGAAATACTACGAAAACTTCAAAAAAACTAAAGACGTTCAAAATGAAAACAAGCAATAAATTTCTCGTAGCCATATTAGTACTGGCCATTATATCAATGGTATCGTTTGATATGGCACTGCGCGCAGAATACAAAAAAGGCGATTATAAAAGTCCGCATTATGGCGATGTACTTATACCTGTAGAAGATTTTGATGTTATTGAAGACTACACATCATATAAAACTTTTACAGACATTACCTCAGGCAGCAAGTTCGAAATATGGGTTGACAAATCGGCACAAAACGACTTGATTTTTACCGTTAAAAACCACATTTTAAAAATCAATTTCAAAAAAAGCAACAGCGATGACAGGAATCAAGCCTACGGAATCCACATCAGATGCCCACGATTAAATGAGCTCACAAGGGCGATTAGTCCGGGCGATAAAGTTATCTATGAATCCGGGTCTTTAACGATGGGCATTTTCAATCAGGATTCTGTGCGTTTAGAAAACAGCGCGCCGGGTATTATTAACCTTACGCCTGTTGATGTTAAAAAGATTAAGATGATTATGTGGGACGGCTTGTTAAACATTGGAGGTAACGGCAATGCAGACACCGCTGATTTTGACATTCGTAATGGCAGCCGCCTGGATATTGGAAAAATAAAAATGCGTAAAGTTAACTACAAACTTGATGATAGTTCTCAGGTAACACTATCTGGCGCTGTTTGGCATCAAATACGCTAGCTTAACCCATAACTTCAATCCTAAACCTTCACCTCAATGCCTCCTCAGCACGAGGAGGCATTTTTTTCTAAAATCCGTAACGAAGGCAGAAATATTACGTCTTATATGCGTTTTTCGATGAATTGTTAAAATTCGTTAAGAAATGTTAAAACGCTTGTCCTACTAAAAACCTAGTTATACCTTAGATCTACTTTTAAAAACCTTATCCCTGATGAAAATCACTATCTGGCTGATGGCATTTTTTACGTTCATTAGCTTTATCAGCCGCGCACAAAGCACTTACAGCGTTAAAGGGTACGCCGTTGATACGGCCGAAAAACAACCGCTTCACAACGCCACTGTAATGGTACTCAACGCTAAAGATTCAACCTTGCAAAAATTTACCCGCGCTAAAGCAGACGGTTCATTTAATCTGGACAACCTTAATGCCGGTAAGTTCATCCTGCTGATGTCCTATCCCGGTTATGCAGATTATTCTGAAGGCTTTACACTGGATGAGAAAAACCCGCAGCATGATTTTGACCGGGTAAGCATGACCCTGGCATCGCGACTATTGCATGACGTAATTATTAAAGGCGAGGTAAGAGCAATTAAAATAAAAGGCGACACCACCGAATTTAACGCCAGGGCCTATGTTATACAGCCTAATGACAAGGTAGAAGACCTGATTAAACAATTTCCGGGCATACAGGTGGATAAGGATGGCAAGATCACCGCTCAGGGACAAAAAGTTGGCAAAGTATTACTGGACGGCGAAGAGTTTTTTGGCGACGACCCTACGCTGGTTACCAAAAACATTCGTGCTGATATGGTTGACAAAGTACAGTTGTACGACAAAAAAAGCGATCAGGCTACCTTTACCGGCGTAGACGATGACAAGGCTGTAAAAACCCTGAACATTAAATTAAAAGACGGCAAAAAGGCGGGCTACTTTGGTAAAGCAATAGCGGGCCAGGGTACGGATAAATATTACTCGGGCCAGCTGATGTATAATAAATTTCAGAATAAGGAAAAGATTTCTGTTTACGGCATTGGTTCAAACAACGGCACTACCGGCCTTAACTGGGACGACGCACAGAAGTATGGTGATGACAACAATATAGAAATGATGGACGGCGGCGGCTTTTATTTTTCTTACGGTGGCGACGACCTTTATTATAGCGGGCGCGGTTTACCTAAAGCTACCACGGGCGGTGTGCATTATGATAACAAATGGGACAAAGACAAATACTCGGTAAATACCAATTACAAAGTCGGCGAGCTGGCTATTGACGGAAACCAAAGCACCATTACGCAAAACAACTTGCCCGACAGGGTGATCAATAGCAAAAGCAGTCAGACAGATCACAGATCTAACTTTCGTGAAAAGCTGGATGCTAAACTTGAAATTGCGCTGGACACAACAGCCAATTTAAAGATTAACGCCACCGGAACTTACAAAAACAACAAAAGTAGCCTACTTAGTGCCGATACCAGCCGGCGCGGAGATAATACGCTGCTTAACTTAAACAACACAAGCAACATTGGCAGTAACGATGACCATAAGCTTGAGGCTAATATTTTCTTCACCAAAAAATTAAAGAAAAAAGGACGTACGCTATCTGTGTATGCCGGCGGTTCATCAGAGGATATTGAGGGCTCAAGCTTCCTGAAATCAAACCTGGAATATTTTAATGACGCCGGTGTTTTAAGCAATACCCAGTTAACTGATCAGCACAAAACATCATCCAATAAAAACAACCTGTTTAACTCAAACTTTACCTATACCGAGCCCATTATAAAAGGGCTGACCATTGTAGTTAATTATGGCTTTGATGTAAACCGTTCAAGCTCAGACCAACGGGCCTATAGTAAGGCCACGCCCGGCGGGCCGTATAACGTCCTGGTTGATTCATTGAGTAACTTTTTCAAACTAAACCAGATTTCACATCAGGCCGGCGCCATATTTAACTACAACAAAGGCAAAACTATGGTTAACATTGGCACAAAGGCTGCAGACGTATCTTTTGACCAGCTAAATATCTATACCGGTAATGACCTGAAACGTCAGTTTATTAACTGGATGCCACAGGCTAGCTTTGTATATAAATTTTCGCAGCAGCGCTCGTTAAGAGCAGGCTACAATGGTAATACTACGCAGCCCAGCATCAGCCAGATACAACCGGTAAAAGATAATACAAATCCGCTGTATGTTATTTTGGGTAATACCGGTTTGACACCCTCGTTTAGTAACAATTTTAACCTGTCATACAACACCTACCAGATAATAGGGGGCGAAGAATTTTACATCTCGGGCAGATATAGCTTCACTACAAACCCCATAGTAAACAATACCTCGACCGATGCCGTCGGTAAAACCACCGTGCAATACTTTAATCTGGGCGGGAAATCGCCACATAATTTTAGCACCTATTTAAATTATAGCCGTAAGGTGAAAAACTTTAATGTAGGTATATACGGCGACATATACGGCAGTACCAGTTACAACATGGTTACCAACGCCGTTACCGCGGTGACCCAGTTAAACACTACCCAAAACAATAACTACAGCGGGGGCTTACGTATAAGCAGGTATAAAGAGAATAAATACGACTTCTATATATCTGCCGGGCCAAGCTACAGTATTAATCAAAGCTCACTGCAAAACGCTTTTAACAGTAACGGCCGCGGCTTCACTGCACAGAGCTGGGGCTCTGTATACCTGCCGCACAACTTCCAGATCGGAGAAGATGGTCAATATGATTATACAGCCAAAACCGCCGCCCTGCCACAAGGGTTTAGCCGGGTTTTATTGAATGCTTATGTAACCAAAGCCTTTTTTAAAGAAAAAAGTTTAAAAATAACTGGCCGTGTTAACGACATCCTTAACCAGAACCAAAACTTTAACCGTAATGCCAACGGCGGCATTATTACTGAGGAAAGATATACCGCTATCAAAAGATATTTCATGTTAACCGTATCGTACGATTTTTCAAAAATGAGTGCCGGTACTGCCAAATAACCAACCTTATGAAAAACTTTATCATAACCATTTGCTGTTTTTTTATGCTGACAGGCATGTGCCTGGCGCAAACTCACTTCACCTCATCAGGTATTATCGAGTATGAAAAAAAATGTAATATGTATGCTTTGATACGCAAGGAGATCAATAAAGACAATGAAGACTGGCTGGCCAAGCCTTTTGAAGATTTCCAAAAATCAAATTCGCAATTTAAAGTTTTGAAGAGCACACTTAAATTCGGCAATAACAAAACGCTTTTTACACCGGTAGTTGACGAAGACGAAAAGCGTAACGGCTGGTTTGATTTGCAGATGGCGACACAGTTTAATACCATCTATTCAGATTTTAATACCGGCATGAGCACTGCGCAAAAAGTGGTTTTTGAGCAAACCTTTCTGCTTAAAGACACCACCCGTAAGATCAACTGGAAAATAACCGACGAAACCCGCGAGATTGCCGGCTACACTTGCCGCCGTGCAAATGCAATAATGATGGACTCAATTTACGTTGTTGCGTTTTATACCGACAAAATACTGGTTACCGGCGGACCCGAATCATTTACCGGCCTGCCGGGTATGATACTCGAGGTGGCGCTGCCGCACGAAAACGTGTCATGGATAGCCACCAAAGTTACAGATACCACCATCCCTGAAACGGAGATAGTGCCGCCTAAAAAAGGTAAGCCCGTAAACAAGCAATCGTTCAAAGAAACACTGAACAAAACCGTGGCCGATTGGGGCACCTGGGGACACGCCTACCTTAAGGCCTTTACTTTGTGACGGTTTAGTTAAGCAGGTATTTGCAAAAAAACTGGTAAGTTAAATCCATATCTTTTGCATTAAACACATGCCCCAGGTTAGGTTGTACTTCAATATCCAGCTTATCAGCGGCATTGGCTTTTTCATAAGCTTCGGTGATTGATTCAAAGCCAATCTGTGCACCCGGATACGGGTTGTTCTGGTCTTTGTCTTTACTCAAAATTAAAACCGGGCGGGGCGCCAGCAGGCGCAACATCGACGGGCAATCAAACTCTCCGGTGATACCGGGCAGTATCTTATTCCAAACCGCTTTTACATTATGCTGGTTTATGGCCAAGTCGCCCAGATCGTGCGCGGCTTTTGTATGGGCTTCGCCGATGGTACCTGCCCTGCCCTGCCATTGATCATTTTCGAGCGACCATTTGAAGCTTTGTACCGATATACCCAATACCGAAGCATAAATACGGGTATCTACAGCTGCGGCCATCCAGGTTTCAATACCGCCCATTGAGATACCGCCCATGCCAATACGATCGGCTTTTACATCGGCGCGGCTAACCAGGTAGTCAACCAATCGCCACAGGTCATAGGATGTATCGTACAGAAATGGATAAGCGTGATGAGTTGCATCGTTAGTTTTAAAGGCCTGATAGGCAGCCTCAGCATATTCTTTTGATCCATGCGCACCGCCCGCAATGCGCTGACCGTGATAACGTGCATCAATAGCTACGCCCATAATACCTGCTTTAGCAAGGCGAGTAAACAAGCCTTTAGTCTCTCCACCGTCTTTGTTGCCACCCGTGCCGTGCAGAAATATCGCTATCGGCAATTTAGTTTGCTCTGCTCGTACTGGTTTGTAGATCAGTATGGGCATGCGCTCATTAGCCTCGGTATAAATAAAACCACGATCTACCTGTATCGAATCTTTACGTACGGTAGTGAACTCGGGTTTGGGGGCAACCTTCGGGCGATCAAGCAGCGCTTTAAAATCTTTGCGTACCTGTTGAACGGGTAAGTACTGCGGCACTTGAGCAAGTACCTGCGCAACCGGTATCGACAGCAAAAGAAAAAACACAAGGGCTTTAAAGTTAATTTGAGACATGGCTATTTAATTGGTTGATAAATATACCATTAAAGCTTTGGGCTATGATTTTGTATGCCGATTGTTACAACGCAGTTTCAATACTTTGCTCAGGATGACAAGTGGCAAATAAAAAAAGGGGCTGTCACACTGCGCCCCTTTAATTTATATTCGTTAAAATCTTAATTCGCGTGCCTGCTTTTTACCATCATTTTCATACGTCGGCGTTTTAGCGAAATCTTTACGTGTGCATATTCGTTTTTTTCAATGTGTTGGGTATACGCGTTAATGATGTCTTTGTACGATAATACACCGCTCACCACATTGTGCGTAAGCACCGGTAATACCTCGACACCATTTTTTGACATGCGCTCTATGGCCTTGCTTAATGCGTCTTCGCCGCTTACTGAGGCATTTATTTTTTCGGGCAGAATATTTTTTACGGGTTGATTTGTTGCAACCACACCATAAATATCCGCCAGGCGGATAATGCCTGCATACTCCCCCTTTTCATTTACCACAACAAACTGGCTTTCGTCACGGTGATTGCTGCTGATCCAGGTTTGAATATCGGCTATACTGGTTTCAGTACTGATGAGGCTTTCTTTACCTTTTACAACTTCTGCAACGGTTATTTTTTGCAGCAGGTCGGGGCTGAATGAATCAGGTACTGACAGGCCGCGCCGAACGATCTTTTCTGTCATGATGGTGTTCTCCATCAAAAAGAAGGAAACAATATAAGCACCCGTACAAGCGCCCAGCAAAGGCAACAAAGCGTTTGACTGCATGGTAGCCTCCAAAGCAAAAACAATGCTGGTTAAATAAGCTCTTGATGCGCCCGCAAACATAGCCGACATCCCGATTAACGCCGATAACGGGATGTTGATACCGGCATCCGGATAGATCTTTAAGATAACCATGCCGATAACCGCGCCTGCCGCACCGCCCATAGTCATTAACGGCGCCAGCGTACCGCCCGAGGTGCCGCTGCCCAAGGCAATGGCCCACGACAAAAATTTAAAAATACACAGCGTAAGCACCAATGTTAAAGGCCAGCTTCCAGACAGTATGCCGGTGATATTATCGTAACCTACACCTAAAGTATGCGGAAAGAAATAACCTATAACACCAACAGCTAAACCGCCAATTGCGGGCCATAATGCCCAATGTACAGGCAGATGCTCAAAATTATCTTCAACCCAATAAACAATTTTAGTAATGCCTAACGACAGGAAACCGACAAAAATACCCATGATGCTGTAAATAAGCAGCGCCTGGTTTGAAGGCATGGCCACATCAGGCATGGGGAATACCGGCCCGGATTCAAACAGAAAATGATGGCCGGCCGCACCCGTAATACAAGCCAGCGCCACCGGCAATATCGCCCGCGGCGAAAATTCAAACAACAATAATTCAATCGCCAGAAAAATAGCGGCGATAGGCGTGCCAAATATGGCTGACATACCGGCTGTCGCGCCGGCTGCCAGTATGATCTTGCGCTCGTTTGAAGTTACTTTAAATATTTGCCCGATGGTTGAACCTAATGCACCGCCAGTTGCAATGATGGGGCCCTCTGCGCCAAACGGCCCCCCGGTACCAATAGCAATAGCCGACGAAACAGGTTTTAATATGGTGATAGCAGGTTTAATGTTACTCTCATTCACCAGTATCTGCTCCATAGCCTCAGGGATACCATGGCCCCTGATGGCCTTTGATCCATACAGCGCCATTAAACCCACAACCAGGCCGCCTATAACCGGTACCACCATTACCCAAATGCCTAAATGATTATTAGCCGGACTGTTAAAGCCTATGCTAAATGAGCCGAAAAAAGCAATATTAGTTACCAGGTTTATAAGCGATACCAAAAACTTAGCAATAAAGCTTACCGCTATAGCTACTGCAAGGCAGTAACCGCAAATGGTTAATAAGCGGCCTTTTACAATTAAGGGCTTTTTGGTATCACCCCCGGCTGATTCTAAACTGTTCAATAATGGCGAAACAGGAAGTCCATTAGATGCGTCTGCGTTTTTCATGTTTAAAAGAGCGAAATGCGTGTAACGATCGGAGAGATCGATTTGCGCTTTTGGAATTTTCTGCAAAAGTATTGCTTATATAATATATAAAACAATTAAATACGCTATTTATTACAATTTAGAATGATTAAAATCATATAAACTAATACCAGAGAAGTAGTTTAAAAACAGCACTAAAAGTCAGTAGCATTATTTGAGGCAGCGTAAAAAAAAATCTAATTTTAAACTATCATTACTAGTTAATGCCACGTTCACTGAACCGAATTCCTAAAAAACCTGATACGCCTTATGAGATCATTGATTTTTGGTGGCCTGATATTTCTTAATTTAATACTGACCGTAACGTTTGTACGCGCCCAGGCCAACTATGTTATTGGCGGTAAGGTGACTGACGAGAGCCAAAAGCCCCTTCCAGGTGCTACCGTGTTTGTCGACGGCAGCCAGATAGCTACTGCTACAAACGACGATGGTGTTTTCAGGCTTGTGATGCCCGGCCCTGGTTCATATCATGTGTCCGTACAAATGATCGGTTATAATACCGAAAGAAAAGACCTGATGCTGCAGGATGAGTCGGTAAACCTGGAGTTTATTTTAAAGATTAAACCGGTTGCGTTAAAGCAGGTGAATATTGGCGGCGAAAAAAACCGGAACGCAAATCTGGAGATATTTAAAAAGCACTTTCTGGGGGTTACACCCAACGGGTTAGCGTGCAAAATCATCAACCCGGAAGTGCTTAACTTCAGCACGCAAAAAAATTTATTAGTGGCCGGTGCCGATGATTTCCTGATCATTGAAAACCCTAACCTGGGTTATCGTATTAAATATCTGCTTAAAACTTTCCAGTATAACAAGCAAGCCCAGGTTACTGCTTACGACGGCGAGGTAGTATTTGAAGAGATGCAAGGCAGCAAGAGCCAGAAAGAACACTGGGCGAAGAACAGGCTGCATGTTTATAACGGATCAGTGATGCATTATCTGCGGTCGGTTTTTGCCAATACCACACAACAGGAAGGCTTTATTACACGGCAGCTTTATAAACAAGGCGACAAAGTCCTGGTTAACATTAGCCCTATTAAAGTAGATTCGCTGGTTACCAAAGCAGGCCTCAATTTTGTTTCGTTAAAACTTACCGGGTTACAGATTACTTACAACCTGCAAAAAGCTGCGCAGATATTGAAGCAACCACAAAGTATAAACCAGGGCCTTACGCTTGTGGCTGATTCAGCTTTAATGCAGAGGGCTTGGGAACAGGGAGAGATAGACGATGCTTTAAACGAGGCGGGCCAAACAGGTAGATTAATTTTAACGCATTCGCCAACACAAAGCGAAAACCCTACCTATAGGACTGACCTGCTGCCCTATGTCAAAGCCATTACCATTGATGCGCACGGACGCGTATTTTCGGGCTATTTTCTAAGCTTTCTGTTAAAAGGCGACTGGACCTATTTGCGCGTCGGCGATCAATTGCCTTTTGAATACATACCACCCGCCGCACCATGAAAAGCCCCTGCTTTACCATATTGCTTTTTATTTTATTGCTAACGCGATTTATGGCCTCGGCGCAGGGCGGCCTGTC
This sequence comes from Mucilaginibacter ximonensis, assembly GCF_042686265.1. NCBI lineage: Bacteria > Pseudomonadati > Bacteroidota > Sphingobacteriia > Sphingobacteriales > Sphingobacteriaceae > Mucilaginibacter > Mucilaginibacter ximonensis. The sequence goes on along the minus strand of NZ_JBHUPD010000002.1, from coordinate 1,369,746 downwards.
TATCGCCGGCAAAGTTACTGACGAGAAAGGAAACCCTTTAAGCGGAGCTACAGTGTTTATCAGCAATACCACCAAAATTACCGCTACCAATGCTGATGGTTATTTTAGGTTTGACCACCTTGATGCCGGTAATTACCAGCTCAATGTTACCATGGTGGGCTACCTTCAGTTCAGCCATCATTTCCCGGTACAAACCAATTTCCCTGAACTTAACATCAAGCTAAAAATCAACCAGACACGACTAAAGCAAGTTAACATCGGCGGTAAAGATCGTTCAGCACAGTACCTGGCGCTTTTTACCAAAGAGCTGTTAGGAAGTACTATAAATGCCGATTCGTGCAAAATTATAAACCCCGAAGTGATCAACTTCAGCACAAAAGATAAAAATCTTTATGCCGATGCCGACGAGTTTTTGATCATTGAAAATAAAAGGCTTGGCTATCGCATAAAATATATGCTAAAATCGTTCAGGCATTTGCAAAACACCATAAATACCGCCTATGATGGTGATGCAGTTTTTGAAGAACTGCCCGGCACCGACGCACAAAAGCAACAATGGGCAAAAAACCGACTGGAAACCTACGGGGGCTCTATGATGCAATTTTTTAGAGCGGCCTTTACCAATACTGCTTTACAGGAAGGTTTTATAGTTAATAACATCATCGGCAACGACATGCGTTACACCAGGTATATGGTCAATTTTAATTCGCCTCATAATGGTGATTTTATGCCTTATAATAAAAGCGACTACCGGGCGATCTATGTAGAATACGATCCAAAAAAAGCGATCAGGCAATTAAAAAAATCACAGGATTCGACTTCGATTCAAGCAATAGAAAAACTAGGATTGACCGTCAAACCACCGCATTATGAGTCTAAACTTTACTTATTTCCTAAAGAAGCAACGGTAGATGCCCGCGGCAACGTGCCTACCGGCTATTTTACTACTTTCCTGATTATGGGCGACTGGATTAAAAAACGTGTGGGCGATCAATTACCTTTTGAATATCAACCGCCGGTTGCAGCATTTAAATAACATGAAACCATTCTTTTTTATATTTTCTCTTTTCGTTTTACTGCTCACTGGTTCTGCGGCGTCGGGGCAAGGTAATTACGCAATCTCGGGCAATGTCACCGATGATAAAGGCGCTCCATTAAAAAGCGCTACCGTGTTTATAAGCGGCTCTCAAAAGATCATGATGTGCGATGCCGGGGGCCATTTTAAATTTGAGCATTTAAACGTGGGCAATTACCAGCTTACGGTAACCATGATAGGCTACGTCACTTTTTCGCAAAACGTTGCTATACAGAATAAATCGGCACATGTAGATATTCAGCTTAAAATACAAGATAACCAGTTGGCCGAGGTACGTATTGGCGGAAAGGACAACTTTGAAAAACACTACCAAACATTTAAGGAGCTATTTCTGGGCAAAACCAAAAATGGCAGAGCCTGCACCATTATAAATCCAAGGGTGCTAAACTTTTCTACCAAAAAAAAGATATTATTTGCCGATGCCAGTGATTTCCTGATTATTGAAAACCCAAGGCTGGGCTATCGCATTAAATATCTCTTAAAGCAATTTAGTTATAACTCCAATACCGGCATCACCTTATATACCGGCGAAACTAATTTTGAACCCATGAAAGGTACTCCACAAATGCAGGCCACATGGGACAAGAACCGGTTGGCAGCTTATAAAGGTTCGCTGATGCATTTTTTACGTTCAGTTTACCGCAACCGGGTGTTAAGAGAAGGCTTTATTATAAACCCGATACTTGAACGTGATGACAGTAACCCGCCAATAATAACCTACGATGCAAGGCCGGTAGCTTTTGATACTTTAAGGCGAATAGTGGATTCATCATTCGTTGGCCTTCGTTTTAAGCGCCTGTTATACAGTTACGACCCCAGCCGGGCTAAAACTATTCAAACCAATATTACCACACCGGTATTAAAAGAGAGGCTTGTAGACAATGATATTACTCAGATTACGCTCTTTAACGAAGAAGCTATTATTGACCAAAACGGCGCTCATCGCGACTACCGGGATTTTTTGGTTGAAGGCAGCCTCGGCGCCAACCGGGTTGGCGATCAGCTGCCGTTTGAGTATCAGCCGCCAAACCTAACCCTTGTTACACCATGAAAACCTTGTACTTAACCTTATCACTTTGTCTTTTGTTGCTAACGCGATTGACAGCTTCGGCACAAGATGATTTCTCCATATCGGGAAAAGTCACTGACGAGAATAACACACCGCTAAAAAGCGCTACCGTTTTTATTAGTGGTTCGCAAAAAATTACGATATGTGATGACCAGGGCAGTTTCAGATTTGACCATCTAGATGCCGGCAACTATCAATTAACGGTAACTATGATTGGCTATTTCGCTTATTCGCAGCCCGCTTCTGTTACGGGGAAATCAACCAACATTAATATTAAACTTAAGACAAAGCAAACAGTATTAAAACAGGTTAATATTGGCAAAGACAATTTTGACGCCCGCTTTAAAACATTCAGAGAAGCTTTTTTAGGTAAAACAAAAAATGCGAACGACTGCATTATTGTCAACCCGCATGTAATAAACTTCAGCACAGAAAAGGGCCTGTTGCTGGCCGATGCCGATGACTTTTTGATTATTGAAAACCCCAATTTGGGCTATCGCATTAAATATCTTTTAAAAAATTTTGGTTACAACGCCAAAACCGATGTTACCCTGTATGACGGCGAAACCAGTTTTGAACCGATGAAGGGCACTGCTAAAATGCAGAAGAAATGGGATAAAAACCGTTTAGAAGCTTATCGGGGTTCATTCATGCATTTTTTACGCTCGGTTTATCAGAATACGGTTTTAAAAGAAGGTTTTGTGATCAACTACATTTTTGGCCCACATCCTATAGGGTCTCTATGTATATATGACGACCGCGCTGTGGGATTTGATTCGTTGGTTCGGACTATAGATACCTCTTTTGTAGCTTTTAAATTTGAAAAGCTGCTGTTTACTTACGATCCGCTAAAAGCCCGGTCTGCAGAAGTCGATATTGCCCGCTATCCCAGGTCTGTTGCCACGCCTATTGTTAAAATGCGGACTGTAGGACCTTGGATGACCATTATTTCGCTACATGCAAATGAGGCTATAATAGACAGACGAGGCGCCCACCGCGATTTCCGCGACTTTTTAATTGAAGGCGACCTGGCCAAATACCGCGTAGGCGATCAGCTGCCGTTTGAGTATCAGCCACCGGCAAAAAATTGATATATTTACTTTATGACCTTATCTGTCCCAAAAACCTGGTTATTTACGCTCCTGGCTGTTCTAATGTCGGCCTTTGCATCTGCACAGACATTTATACCGGTTAACGGTACCGTGGTCGACGAAAAAGGCGAATTGGTAAAAGGCGCAACGGTATTCATCAGCGGCTCGCAGTTTAATACCGTTACTGATGAAAAAGGCGAGTTTCATATTAACAGTCTCACTGCCGGCTCTTATCAGCTCATTGTACAATTAATAGGTTACGAGATATTTGACCGCACGGTAATATTACAGGACAAACCGGTTGAGGTTAATGTGCCGCTTATTATTAAACCCATAGCCCTGGCAGAGGTTACCATAGGCCCCGGCGATGCCTGGGACAGTTATTTTAACCTGTTTAGGGGGCAGTTTTTAGGCACATCTCGCTTTGCTGATGGCTGCGAGATATTAAACCCCAGGGTATTGAGTTTTAACTACAACAAGTCAAAAGGTGTTTTAACTGCCCAGGCCAATGATTTTATATTGATAGATAATAAACGCCTGGGCTATCATATACGTTATTTGCTGCGCGATTTCCAGTTTACAGTAAATGGCAATACGGCCATTTTTGACGGCGACGCTTTGTTTGAAGAAATGGAAGGCTCAAAGGGCCGGCGCGAAGACTGGGCCCGCAACCGTTATGACGCTTATAAAGGATCGCTTATGCATTATTTACGCGCGGTATATGCCAATAATACTTTAAAAGAGGGCTTTATTACTAATTCGCTCATTAAAGGTTATTTAAAAGCCGACGGGGATGCAAACGTGCCCTGGGTAACTGTCGATACGCGCCCCATACAGTTTGACACCTTGATACGAAAGATTGATACCGCATTCGTCTCGCTCAGAACAAATCAACTATACGTAACCTATAGCCCTAAAAAGGCGGGGTCATTTAAAACAGATTTAAAATTGGCGGCTTTGAAAGATATCCGGCTGGACAACAACGGTACCGAGTCGACCATGGTGAAGCTTCCGTTTAAACAAGCCATCATTGACCGCCGCGGTAATTATACCAACTACCGCGCGTTTTTTATTCACGGCGACATGGCCAGCCGTCGTATAGGCGATAAACTACCTTTTGACTACGAGCCTCCGGTTAAGTGACCGGACAACTGTAAATTCAATCCAGTATTAAACAGCAATAATGTAAGCTTTTTTAGGACGGGTCAAACCTTCAAAGTGTTTCACCAAAAGGTGTTTCACTCATTTTTTGGCTTATTTTCAAAAATCGCTTAAAACACTTAAATTCAAACATTTACCCATATTAATTTAAAGCTTTACTACTGTTTCAAAGTGTTTCACCCTATTTTGTTAATAAATTAACAATCAGTTACTTAACACTAAAAGGTGTTTCAAAGTGTTTCACATTTTTTGAAACACCCGGGCAACCAAATTTTACGCTTGTATGTCGCTTACTTTAAAACATTAAGAATACTTTTGAGATAATTAAGTGTAACCGAATGCTATCAGAACCAACCTACATACCGGCCCGCATGGTAGCGGCCACTATTGAAGATCATTTTTCTATACACCTGGACAACGCCCGCGACAATGGCGAAAGCAACCTTGCACATAAACCTGAGGCCAGTATTATAGAGTCAGTAATAGATGTAGCATTCTGGGCCAGCCTGCGTAAAGAGGAAGGTCATCCGCCCAAAATCTCAATAGCCATACTCAAGCCGGAGCAAGCCAGCCACCCGCTGATATTTGGCAACCGTATCAGGCTTACACCGCACAACCTTACCAAACTGGCGCCGGCGGTTGAAAGCCCGGGTATTCACCTGGGTGTTTGGTTAGAAAACGACGAGCTTTACGTTTGGGGTACTACACTAACCATACCCGGTATTTGCTTTGTGCTGGAGGTTGTTGAGCCGGGCCTGCTGGTAGTTAAACATAGCCGTACCGATGGTTTTGGCAAGTTTCTGAATATAGCCGTATTGCAAGGCGACGATATTAAAATCATAGATGAAGAAAACACCGGTATGCAGGGCTGCCCGGCGCTGTTTGACTCGCTGCCCGCATTGGCCTCGCCATTTGTAAACGGCTCAGTGAATTTAATGGTTGAGCTGGCTGCGTCCATGCGTAAACACGGCCGCGGTGGCCTGGTAGTAATCGTCCCTGAAAATACGGATACGTGGGCCGAGTCCATTGTTCACCCTATGAACTATCCCGTTACACCCCCTTTTAGGGGCATTGCCAAACTCATGCTTCAAGACCGCTGCGAACGTGCTAAAACAGATTGGCAGGAAGCGCTGCTACGTGCCATAGATATTGTTGGCGGCTATACCGCAGTCGATGGCGCCACCATATTAAACCGCAACTACGAATTATTGGCCTTTGGCGCCAAAATAGCGCGCTCAGGCATGAGCACACCGGTAGACCAGATCATAACCACCGAACCGGTACTGGGCGGATCGCCGGTAACGTTGCATCCCAGCCAAAACGGCGGCACCCGCCACCTGGCGGCAGCACAGTTTGTGTTTGACCAGCGCGATGCCGTCGCTTTAGTAGCCTCGCAGGATGGCCGGTTTACGATCTTTGCCTGGTCTGAAGCGCTGCAAATGGTGCACGCGCACAGGATTGATATATTATTACTATAGAAAATTGTCATCCTGAACGTAGTGAAGGTCTTATACGCTTTGCGTTTACAACGTATAAGATTCTTCGCATTGCTCAGAATGACAAATTGGGTAAACCTACTTCTCCAAAAACCCCTTCAAGCTTGTACCTGTAATATAGGTCCAGCCCTTGGCAAAGCTTTCCCGGGCAAATGATGGATTGTCTTGCGGGAAAGTATGTAAGCCAGTGTGTGTTAAGCGCAGGCGGGTTTTGCCATCACCTTCATCAAATAATTCTATAGCAACCAGCGAGTCGCCCGGGTATTCTTCATAACGCCAGGTGTACGATAGTTTTTTTAATGGTACAACTTCCTGAATGACACATTGGTGCCAAAATGTTACCCCCTTATCCGTCCCGCTAAAGCGGAATTTAAAACCAACCTCGGGTTTAAAGTCCTCCAACTGAAAATACCATTGTTTCAGTTTTTCATTATCGGTCAATGCCTCCCAAACCTTATTTACCGGCGAGTTGTAGGTTTGTTCAATTACAAAAGGTTCTTTGCTCATAATCTATATTTTTAAGGGATTATCTATTTGTCCAGAAACTCGGCAAGCTTACCGGTAAGGTACGTCCAGCCACCCAAAAATTTATGACGGCCATACATAGGGCTGCCTTTGGCTATTTCTTCCAGTTCGCTATGGGTCAATACCAATTTGGTTTTATCTCCATCAGGAAACAATGCAAAGCTTACATACGATTTCTGCGGATAGCCCTGGTAAATGAACGAGTAAGTCAATTTTTGCATGGGCACTACTTCGGTAACTACACATTCGTGCACTACCTTCACGCCGTTATCATTGCCCGAAAAGCTAAAGGCAAATCCGGGGGTAGCTTTGAAATCCTCAAGCTTAAAAAACCATTGGTTCAGTTTGTCAATATCCGTAAGCGCATCCCACACCCGCTCGACGGGGGCATCGTATGTGCGCTCTATAACAATTACTGCAGTATCCATAATTAAAGTTTTAAAGTGATTATTTTGGTGATTGTTTCTTTTCTTGTTCAAGGAAAGTGCCCAAAGCATCCAGCTTTTCGGTCCAGAATTTCTGGTAGCGTGCGGTCCAGTCGGCCACTTGCTTTAGCTTGCCAAAGTCGGCGTGGCAATACCGCTCGCGGCCCTGCTGGGTAATAGTAACGAGGCCGCATTCGGTCAATATTTTGATATGCTTTGAAATAGCCGGGCGACTGATCGAAAACTGATCGGCTACGTTATTTAAATTTAATGAACGCTGGGCCAGCATGCCAATGATCTCTCTGCGGGTTGGGTCGGCAATTGCCTGGAAAACATCTCGTCTCATAAAACAATCGGCATAAATAGTAACCGAATGGTTACAAATATATAAGTAACCATTCGGTTACGCAAATTTATTTAGTTTTTTTTCGAAATGATGTATTTCAAACAAAGACAGTAATATTTAAGTAAAGATGCCAGGCCAGAACGCCTTGAGAAGGTATAATTTTGCTAATAGTTCATCCTGGGCTTGCCGAGAGATAGTTAAAGTGCGGTTAACAACCCCCGCCCACATATTCTCCCCCGACAAGCTCAGCATGAAAAGGCGATGCGAATTTAAACACTCAGGTTGTAAAATCCACCTTTTTTAGTATAAAATTTATATTGAAAATCATTGGCTGATTTTGAGACCTTTACACCTGGTATACCAGGATGTAAGGCGTTGGGAGTTCTTAGCCTGCATTCTCCGCCGGCCAATGATTTAACTGTCAGTTTAACAAGCTTACCATTTTTCCATTGCATGTCTATAATTTCAAAGTCGCCACGAGCCATGAGGCCCTGCGCGCGGCCACTGGCCCAAGCTTTTGGTAGCGCAGGAAGTATCTGAATTTCGCCGGTTTGGCTTTGGAGCAGCATTTCGGCAACGCCGGCAGTATAGCCAAAATTACCGTCGATCTGGAATGGCGGATGCGCACAAAGCAGATTGGCATAAATACCTCCGCCATTGTTATAATCGATACCATTGCCTCCTACAGGCGTAATAAAATTCTCGATAATGGTATGAGCATGATCGCCATCCTGAAGACGCGCCCAAAAATTGATTTTCCAGGCCATTGACCACCCGGTTGAGGCGTCGCCACGAGCCAGTAAACTCACTTTTGCAGCATTTGCCAGCTCAGGTGTTTTTATAGTACTGATTTGCCTGCCAGGATGCAAACCAAACAGGTGCGACACATGCCTATGATTATCTTTAGGGTCGTCGCGGTCAGTCTCCCATTCTTGCAACTGCCCCCATTTGCCAATTTTGGGTTTTAGCAGATGCTCTTTCAAATCGGCAATATGGTTGCGATAATCTTTATCGATACCCAAAACATCTGCCGACTCAATATAATTGGTAAACAGATCGTACACGATCATCTGGTCATAAGTCACCCCATCCTCGGTAGGCCCGTGCTCAGGCGACCAGCCCATCGGCGATACCAGCGTACCGTCAGGACGATGTTTTAAATGATCATCCCAAAACTCTGAGATCTCTTTCAATATTGGGTAGGCAAAGTTTTTCAGGTAAGCTTTGTCCTTGGTAAAGGCATAATGTTCCCAAATGGCCTGCGCGTACCAGGCGCTGGCCGGTGGGTTCCATAAATAGCTTTCGCCGCCCATGGGGTTGCTTTCTGTACGCAGGGTCCAGCCGCGCACACCGGGATATTCTTTTTGCGTGTTGATCTTCCTGATCTCGCGAATGGCATTGATATGATCGAGGTATGGAATGGCACATTCGGATAAGTTAGTCGGCTCGGCCGGCCAGTAGTTCATTTGGATATTAATATTGGTATGATAGTCGCCGCCCCAGGGTGGGTTATTGCTTTCGTTCCACAGGCCCTGCAGGTTTGCCGGCAACCCGCCTTTGCGCGATGCGCTGATCAGCAGATAACGTCCGTATTGAAATATCATAGCTTCCAGATCCGGATCAAGCGTCTTTTTATAATTGATTAGCCGTTGCACGGTTGGCAGGGCCATAGTAGCGGCTGACGTCGTTCCCAAACTCAGATGCACCCGACTATAAAAATGTTGATAATCGGCGATGTGTCTGTGCAATAAAGCAGCGTAAGGTTTGGCAGCGGCAGCTTTCAGGATGCTATCAATTTTAATTGATGGTGCTTCCCCTCTCCAATGTGTGGCCCGGCTATTTTTAAAATCGGTAGCGGCCGTAAATAAAATAGTTATAGCATCGGCATTGCTGATCTGTATCTGATCGCTGACATTGTTGCCGATATTCTGCATTCCCATATATTTGCCACCTTCCAGCTTTATCAAAGCCGTAGCCTGATATTGCATACCGTTGGATAATTTACCGCTAAAAGTAAGCCGGCCACCCCGCAATTCTGTTCTATTGGTACGTGTATCTGCTAAACGCAATACACCTGATAATTCGCCTTTCTTACTTGCAGTATAGCGTAGTACCATTACTTTATCGGGGAAACTGCAAAAGTATTCGCGCTTAAACTTTACACCGTCTTTAGTAAAACTAGTGGTATGTACTGATCGACTCATATCCAGTTCTCTGCGGTAATCAGCCGGGACATTATCATCCGCAGCTTTATCAAAATCGAAATATAAATTACCAAAAGCCTGGTAAGCACCACGGTCATGCTCATCACCCACCCAAAGTGTATTGTCATTAAACTGGATCTGCTCGTGGTTGATACCGCTAAATATCATCCCGCCTATGCGGCCATTGCCTATAGGGTAAGCGTCCGTCATCCAGGTTTTGGCCGGGTGGTTATCCCACATTTTCTGAGCGTCGGCGTGGTCAATAATCGTTAATAATAAAATACCGCACAGGCATAATTTAAGGCTATTTAGCTTCATGATGGCTATTTATAAAGGGCTTTGGTCAAAGCTAATTAAATATAAAGGCCGCTTATTAAGGCTTTTATTCATTTCATTACTTGATTTTGCCCTGCGCTGCGTCAGGGTTTTGTTTCAGGTAAATACGGTACAGTTCAAAGAAGTCCGGTGCCTGAAGCAATTCGATATTAGGGTCGAGCTTTTTCAATTCAGCGATAACCTGCACATACCAGCTTGGGCTTTTCAAAATATTTCTAAACCAGTGGAAGGGCACGTTGCGCGCATGCACCCTGTCATAAATCATCCTGGCAGCGGCTTTTGGGTCGCCATCATTCACATCAGCGTCCGACCGCAGCACCGGCATATTGCCGTGCAATAAGGTTAAAGGTACCTTTTGCGGCACAATACCATTCGGGCTAAAAGCTGCGTAAGCGTCCAGCCCTTTTTGATTGAGGCCGGGTGCTTGTCCATCAATAATAAAGCCGGTAATGGTTAATCCCCATTTTTGATAGTAAGGTTTATTATGGGCCGCCCAGGCATCCAATCCATCGGGCAAACCTGATAGCGAACGTGGCGCCTGTAGCATGCCCGGCATTAAATAACCGGCTCCATTATCGGCAGCAGCGAAATAGTCATTAGCAGTTGCCGTCTCGCGGCGATAGTCCAATGCCATCGGAACACGCTCTGCCAACACGGGGCTTATGCACCACATCATGGGTACTTTGCCTCGATTAGGGTCGTCCCACAAAGTAGGTGTAGTTTGCGACACCCATGACGAAGCATCATAATCGCCCACATAAAATATCACGAAGTTACGCCCTTTGTAATCGATCTTGCCGCCGGCAGTCAGGTATCCTTTTTGTTGCAGTTTGGCAGGGGTAGTCCAGTTTTGTCTGTATTCTTTTTTAAGCGGATAATGCTGCCAGAACGAAGCATTTGCCAACGCGCCGTAGCCAATAGCATCGGCATCTTTAAAAGCGTTGTATGCGCTGATAATGCGCGAGTACTCCCACTCGGTGGCAACGTCCTCATGTTTGCCTTGCGCATGTTTGGTATACTTAAAGGCCCAGGGCGGGAAGCCACCCAGATAGGCATAATCTTTTCCATTATTTTGTCGGTAAGCGGTTAGAAGTATTTCTTTCAGCGTTTTCACATCGGTACCAATTTCCTGACCGGGGTCATCGGTCGCCGACTCATCTCCCCAGGGACTCAAATCAAAAAAGAAACCGCGCCTGCTAATGAAGAAATCGTGATTGGAGAGCGTATGATGATTAGGATTAGCCAGGAAAGGATTTTTTAACCACTGCTGGTCGATATAGTAAGCTCCATATTTGGTGTTCATTTTACCCGGCTTCATGTATTTTTCCAAAAACCACAGGTAAGCATCATCTTTAGCAGAACCGCTTGATGCCCGAGCCGTGCCCGGAATAATACCTTTGCCGGTAAACAGTGACGAACCGTCTTTATTAATCAAGCTAATGCGAACAGGAATTTTCGGTCCACCGGTAATAATTTTAGAATAGAGGCTTTGCGGGTCGGTATCATAGCGTACTACAATCAAATCCTCAACTCCGGCTATTGATGAAGCCACATTGCTGGTAGCCGGCACATTAGGGTCATAAACTACAGCACCTCTGATCTTATTTTTATAGGCCCATATCAGGTCGACGGCATTTTTGTACAATATGGTATCGCGCCGGTTCAGCCACTTGCCGGGCGCGCGATATTTGTTCCACCAATAACGATCGATATCGGCGTTGCCATTTTTGATGAGGAAGATGTAAAGCTGTGGTGTTGTACGGTTAACTATACCTTGCAGGGAGGCTACGGCATGCACATAATCCCAGGCGTCGTTTATAGAGCGTTGGTTTCCGCGCTGAAATTGCAGCGTCCATTGCAGATCGATCATAGCAACAGGCGGCAACTTTTTTAGCTGGCCAAAAACGGCATTTAAGCTCAGGGCAAGCAATAGCAGCGCAAACAGATTTTTTTTCATCAGGCAAAATATAACTGGCGTAGCAAATGTAAGCTTTGCGGTAATTATTTAATGTGGCTATTATTATGATTTGATGAATAAAATTTGTTTTTTTGGCTATAAAATAAAACAATCGCTCAACCCGGCGATCGTCAAAACCAATTAAGCTATTAAACAATTTATTCATAACTAATTAATGCATCAGGTTGCAATGAACATTTTTGCGGCCCGATGACTAACCAACTAAACAAATGAGCCAAAAAGCAGCATTTACCGAGAAAAAATTCGTTGTCACGTTTATTTTCGTTACGTCGTTGTTCCTGATGTGGGGTGTATTGCACGCCATGAGCGACGTGTTGAATAAACACTTTCAAACTGTATTAAACATCTCTATTGCCGATTCAGGATTAATCCAGTTCTCGGTATTCGGGGCTTATTTTATTATGAGTTTCCCGGCAGGTTTATTCATGAAAAAGTTCGGTTACAAGCCGGGGGTAATTTTAGGGCTACTGCTATTTGCCGGTGGTTTGTTTCTGTTTGTTCCGGCTGCAAATGCACAATCATTTACCTTTTTCAGGATAGCCTTGTTTATAGTTGGTTGCGGTATGGCGACATTGGAAACCGTTGCACACCCGTTCGCCGCTTCATTGGGCGACCAGCGCTCAAGCGATTTACGTGTAAACTTTGCGCAAACCTTTAACGCAGTTGGTACCATTATCGGCCCAACCATAGGCGGTTTCTTTCTATTAAGTGGCGATACTGTAAAAAACACCGACCTTACCTCAGTAAAAACTTTATACGTAAGTATAGGTGTAGTGGTCTTACTAATTGCACTGGCCTTCGTATTCTTAAAAATACCGGCATTAACTGATCCGCATGATGCTACACATGCTGACGACGAAGGCGCATTGAATGTTGATTCAGAACCGGCAAAACCCTTGAGTTCGCACCGTCATTTTGTTTGGGCCTGCGCGGCACAGTTCTTTAACGTGGCGGCACAGGGCGGTACCTGGGCTTTCTTTATTAACTACGGCACCAATGTTATGCACTTTAGCGATACCAAAGCGGCGTACTTTATGAGTTTGTTTATGGGGATGATGTTGCTGGGCCGTATTGTGGGTACTTCATTGATGACCGTTATTGCACCTAATAAATTACTGGCAACTTTTGCCGCAGGTAACATACTAATGTGTATTATAGTTGCACAACATTTAGGCTGGCCGTCATACATTGCTTTATTGATGATCAACTTCTTCTTCAGTATCATGTTCCCAACCATATTTAGTTTGGGACTGAAAAACCTGGGCAAACACACCCAACAAGCCTCATCATTTATTGCGATGGGTGTTGTGGGCGGAGCTTTCTTCCCATACATTATGGGTCAGATTGCTAACCATGACGTAGCTACTGCTTACTATCTGCCAATTATTTGCTACGTAGTGATATTTTTATTCGGCTTTAAATTTTATAAAGTTAAACACGCTTAAACGCAGTTTTAAGTATAAAATACGAAGCCGCCCGTTGAAAAATGGGCGGCTTTTTTTGTCGCTAAAAAAAATATTAAAAAAAACAACCTACCTATTGTATCGTACGAAATTTTTCCTAGCTTTGGTTTATGGAACATCGTAAAGAAGACGAAAACAAAAAAGCAGAGCCGACCAAAGCCGAGTTGGAAATATTGCAGGTGCTTTGGCAGCACGGCCCATCAACCGTACGTTTTGTAAACGAAAAGCTGAATGAGCAGCGCGACGTCAATTATACCTCGACCCTAAAACTCATGCAGATCATGGCCGAGAAGGGCAGCCTGAAAAGAGACGAGAGTCAGATGAAACACATCTACCACGTAGCCGAGGAAAAAGAGAAAACTCAACACCAGTTATTAGACCGCTTTGTGGACTCGGTTTATCAGGGATCGGCGGGTAAACTGGTGATGCAACTGCTTGGTAACAAAAAAGCAAGTAAAGAAGAACTGGACAGCATCCGCAAAATGCTGGACGACATTGAAAAAAACAACCTATAAACCTTTAAAACCTGAGAAGATCATGGCATTTTTAACCATCACATCGCCCGCAACCGAGCGCTTTGTTAGCGCACTTTGCAACACTTTAGTACATTCATTGTGGCAAGGCCTCATACTGGCTGCCCTAACCGGATTGATAATACTGTTTACGCGCAAGCAAAGCGCGGCTATGCGTTATAACTTGCTTATTGCTGCACTGACCCTGTTTGCCGTTGGTGTGGGTGTGACCTTTGCGTTGCAGATGCATGAAACACAACCATTGCTTACCGGCACCATTATACACAGTAACGCTGTGGCTGGCGGCGCCATACAGCTCAATTTCGCAGCTCCCAACCAAAGTATTGCTGACATCTTATATAATTATCTGACCGAAAACCACAATACCATCGTTACGATATGGTTCCTGATCATCTGTGCTAAAAGTATTCAGCTGGGGGTAGGATTGATAGGGGTGCGACGCTTGAAAAACACCGAAGTTAACCAGGTGAGTGCTGAATGGTATAACCGCCTGCAACAGTTGGCTGAGGGCCTGGAAATCAAAAAGAGCGTTGCCTTTTTAGAGTCGGGATTGGTCAGGGTACCTATGGTGATAGGCGCTTTTAAGCCGGTAATATTAATCCCCATCGGCTTGTTAACCGCTTTAAGTGCCGAGGAAGTAGAGGCCATCTTAGTGCACGAACTGGCCCACATTAAACGCTGCGATTATTTGGTAAACCTGCTGCAAAGTTTAATGGAGATTTTGTTCTTCTTTAATCCGGCTGTTTTATGGATATCACAGCTTATCAAGGCTGAGAGAGAAAACTGCTGTGATGATATGGCCCTTTCACAAAGTAGTAATAAGGTGAGCTATATCCGTGCGCTGGTTTCGTGCGAGGAATATCAAGCATCGGTACCGGCTTACGCCATGGCTTTTGCCGGCGATAAAAATACTTTGGTTAGCAGGGTGAAGCGCATGGTAAGCAATCGTAACAGTTCGCTTAATATTTTCGAGAAAACTGCTTTGGCAGTTTGCCTTGTGGTATCAGGGCTATGCTTATCAGCTTTTGGTCAAAAAGCTAACCGGGAGTTTATTACCAAAACTGTATCGGAGGTGATTAGCCATATTCAAAACGAAAATATAGCTAAATCTGAGAAGCGGGATTTAGATAAGTATCTTAAAAAGCCGGAAGCTCAAAGGCAACGATTAGATCCGGAGGCGAAGCAAATCAATTCGGCTGTTGCCGAGGTTACTAATGAAACCGACGCGGGCGCTCCTGATACCGGCAAGAAACATGTAAATGTTAATATTAATCTGGATTCGATGCACCTGGCGCCTATCAAACTGGACTCTATGAAAATACATATGGCACCTATCAAGGTAAATACCAAAGTTAAATTAGATTCGATGAAGATGCATATGGCACCTATTAAGGTAAATTTGAATAAAATGACTGTCTATCAAAAGACAAATTTGAATGTTGATACCGACATCGTTTCAACTAAATCAGTCCTTGATATGAATTTACCTTCAGGCAGTCATTACAATCCGCCAAAGGCTTACGCACCAAATACTCAATTGTCTGCCAGACATAATTCAACCTTTTCTGCTAGGGTGATAAATTCACGGCCAACTTCTTCACCATCGCCCGATACAATTAAAGGAGCCAGGATCAAAGTCCAGCCTAAATTCGACATCGCCGATGCGTTATATAACGCTCATGTAATTAAAGACAAAAAGAACTATCAACTTATTTTAAATAATAAGGAAATGACAGTGAACGGCGTGAAGCAGCCCGAAAATATTCATCAAACTTTTCTTAAGTACTATCTTAAAAAACCGGGTGATCACGTTGATCTGACCGTCGGCATAAGTAATTGAAATAAGCTCGTCTTAACTAACTGACCTATAATCATGAAAATTATTAAAACGGCTTTATCAACCGCCTGGGCTTGCCTTACGCTAAATTTCGCCATGGCACAATCTACCGGGTATCAAATTACCGGCAAAATAACCAACCACAACAAGCCCATTGACGGCGCGACAGTAAATCTAGTGGCCGCTAAAGATTCATCTCTTATTAAAACCTTAGTATGCAGCGCAAATGGCAGTTTCGCTTTTGATAACATTAAAAACGGATCATATTTCATCCGCATTACAGCTATAGGTTTTGGCAATTATAGCGGAGCGTTGTTTAACATTGAAGATAAATCAATCAATTTGCCGGTTATTCAATTACAGACAACCAGTACCGAACTTAAAGAAGTATCGGTTGCAGGTCAAAAAGATTTTGTGGAGCAGAAGATAGACCGTACCATAGTGAACGTAAACGCCCTAATATCAAATACCGGGGCCAATGCGTTAGAGGTATTGCAAAAAGCGCCCGGTGTAGTGGTGGACCAGGATGGCAACATCACTTTCAAAGGCAAAAGCGGCGTAATGGTGATGATTGATGATAAACCAACGTACTTGTCAGCTGCTAATCTGGCTACTTATTTGCGCTCATTACCATCATCGGCTCTGGATAAAATTGAGCTGATGGATAATCCGCCGGCAAAATATGATGCGGCAGGTACGGCGGGCGTCATTAATATCAAAACTAAAAAGAACACTATCAGAGGTTTTAATGCTTCATTTAACAGTACTTACGGCATCGGCTTTTATGGTCGCTGGCGCGAAAGCCTGAACATGAATTACCGCGTAGATAAGGTGAATATCTTTGCCAATATCTCCTACAATTACAACCAAACTTACCGTAAACTGGAGATTGACCGCGATTATTTCCATCCGGATGGTTCTCCCGATTACAGTTTCAAGGACATCTCTATTTTTCGCCCTACAAATACGGCCTATAATGCTAAGGTCGGCGCCGATTTTTTTGTGTCGCCTAATACAACCTGGGGCATAGTTTTTACCGGCGGATTGTTCCACGGCCGCGACAACAGCCCGGTTTACAGTTCATTTTATAACACTGCCAGCATGTTAGATTCTGCTATCAATACCCAGAATATATCACGCAATAAATTTGATAACGGCGGCATTAATCTTAATTACAGCCATAAGTTTGATACCACCGGTACGGCGTTAACTTTTGACCTGGATTACATTCGCGATATTTCGGGCAGTAACCAGACTTTTATAAATAACACACTGTACCCTGGCGGCACCCTTATAAACTCGCAAACCATTGCGAATGATCTGCCGGCGTTTATCAATATCTACGCCGCCAAAGCTGATTTTTCTAAACCCTTAAAAAACGACGGCAAATTTGAGGCGGGTATCAAAAGCAGTTATGTAAATACCGATAATACGGCTAACTATTTTAACGTAGCCGACGGTGTAAGCACCATTAATTACGATAATACTAACCGTTTTCTTTATAAAGAAAATATCAATGCAGCCTACCTAAATTACAACAAAAACTTTAAGCGCTTTGGTATACAAACCGGACTGCGTGTAGAGAATACCAACGGCAAAGGCCATCAACTGGGTAATGCGCAAAAGCCCGATTCATCATTTGTGAACCATTACACCAACTTATTCCCGACCATTTATTTGTCTTATAAACTGGATACCGCCGGGCATAATACGCTGGCGGGCTCATACGGACGGCGCATTGGGCGGGCAAGTTACGGACAGTTAAATCCGTTTACTGATATTGTAGATAAGTTCACTCAGTTTAGAGGAAATCCTTTTCTGCGACCGGAGTTTACTGATCAATACAAGCTCTCCTACAGTTATAAAAGCCTGCTCAATATATCATTGCTATACAATTACGTGAGCGATGTACAAAACGAAACCATTTTCCAGGACGGTAATATTTTTGTAAGTACGCCCGGCAATATCGGCTACCAAAAAAACATCGACCTTTCTGTAAATCTAAACCTGCAACCTACTAAGTGGTGGACATCCAATGTCTATGCCGAGGTATACCGTAACCGTTATAAAGGCATGCTGTATTCCGGAGAGGTTGACCAGGCTAGCAATAGTTTTTCGGGCAATGCCAATAACCAGTTTACGTTGGGCAAGGGCTGGAGCGCAGAGTTGAGCGGTTTCTTCAGAACTGGTGGCGTGTCCGGGCAGTTTGTCTCCATTCCTACGGGAATGGTCAACTCAGGCTTGCAGAAAAAAATACTGAAAGACAAAGGTGCATTGAAATTAAGCATTAATGATATGTTCAAAACCTTCACGCCAAGCGGGCGGATAAATAATATTGCCAACACCAATGCAAGTTACCACAACTATCTGGATGTCCGCGTAACCACACTTTCGTTCACTTACAGCTTTGGCAAAACCTTAAATACCCCACCCAAGCGTAAGGTTGGCAGCGCAGATGATGAGCAGGGACGGGCGCATTAAACTTGGTTAAAAAGCGAAGGCCGGAAGATATCTTCCGGCCTTCGCTTTTAATTTTATCGGTTCACTTACGATTTCGGGAAAGTAGCAGCATATGCTGTCCACAATTCATCCAGTGTTTTGCCGGTTTGCTGCTTCCAGATATCATCGGTATAGGTATGTTCGCGCATAGCGTTATTAAGATTCACTACCAGGTCTTTCTTATAGTTCTTCTCAATCCATAACAGGAAGCGGGCGGTTACACGGTAGCTGGCCGTGTAATCCTGAACCTTACCGTCTTTGTCGGTCCTTAATTTTTCAGGTAAATACCATTTGGCACCTGCGTTATCCACCCCATAAACTGCACGCACATAATCGGCAATACCTTCGGTTAGCCAGCCGGGGCCGGCGCCGTCGTGATAATCCTGCACAATATGCATTACCTCATGTGTTACTACATCAATATCGGTTGGCTTTTTTAACATCCAGGCCGGGTTAAAGTGCACAATCATATTGGCCGTAGCAGCCACGCCGTTATAATTACGATCAACAAAGAAAACTACACGCTTTGCAGTGTTTTTGTTGTATGTATTAGCTTCTTCAGGGTAAACCTTAAAAAAAGTTTCAATCATGCGTTTTTTAACGTCGGCGCCTTCTTTTTCAAAGGTGGTATCGTTGTTAGCGAAAACCAGTTTATAGCCGTCACGAGTTGTTGAGTCTATGGATAAAGATGTAATGTCGTCCCACCTGGCACGTTGACGACGCGGGCGTTGCTGCTGTTGCGATTGCTGCTGCGCGTTAACTTGCGCGTACGCAGCAAGAGCGAATGCTAATACTAATAACTTTTTCATTGATGATTTTTATTTGATAAGACTTTTTCCTAAACCCAAATATAAATCAAGTATTCCCTCAACGATGTAACAATTTACAGCATATTTAAAATGTTTTGTATTGCTGATCGTCTGTATGCGTATGGCACAACTGGTTAATTTCATCGCGGGCTTTTTACTGATGCTGGTAACTGGTGTGTTTTTTGGGCCCTGGTTTGCGCTGACACGATCATTGGCCGGGTTTGAGCCTGCCGAATTTATCAAAATCACCCGCACCTTATCCAAAAACCTGGGGCCAACTATGCGCTTTTTATTACCGGGGAGTATTTTAATGATGACACTGGCGACTTTTGTGTATGAGCATGCAACGCAATTTTATTTGAGCCTGCCGGCCATCGCTTTACTTCTTATCTCGCTTATCATCACTGTAGTTGTTGAAGTCCCGATAGTAAAAAGCATTGAACATTGCACCGTAGCTACCCTACCTGCCGACTGGCAAACACGCCGCGACCGCTGGATACGTTTCCACGTTTTCCGTACGCTGGCTGCCTTGTTGAGTTTTGGCTTGTGGCTGGCGATCTATATATAAAAAAAAACCGCCGGATACTTCGCAGCAGCCGGCGGTTTTACATTTTTGAAATTATTAATCTTTAGATATAACGGTTAATCAGGTTCTCTAAGTACTCCTGTTTACCACTAATTGCTTTTGGTTCGCCATGTTCAACCGCGTAAGTCCGCAGGTCTTCCAGCGAAAGTTTGCCTTCTTCAAACTCTTTACCTTTACCACTGTCGTAAGAAGCATATCTCTCCTGGCGCAGTTTTTTGTATGCTGATTTTTGCAGGACATTATCGGCAGTGATCAAAGCCCGGGCAAAAGTATCCATACCGCCAATGTGCGCATAGAAAAGGTCGGCCGGGTCAGTGGAGTTGCGCCGTATCTTGGCATCAAAGTTAATACCACCACCCTGAAAGCCGCCGGCTTCTAAAATAATCAGCATCGCTTCGGTCAGCTCGTTAACATCATTCGGAAACTGATCGGTATCCCACCCGTTTTGCATATCGCCACGGTTGGCATCGATCGAGCCCAGCAAACCGGTATCGGCAGCAACCTGTAGTTCGTGCTGAAAAGTGTGGCCGGCCAATGTGGCGTGGTTAACTTCTATGTTCAGTTTAAAATCATTTAACAGGTCATATTTCTGCAGGAAACCGAACACGGTAGCTGCATCGTAATCGTACTGGTGCTTGGTAGGTTCGCAAGGTTTTGGTTCGATAAAGAAAGTGCCTTTAAAACCTTGTTTGCGGGCATAATCTTTAGCGGCATGTAAAAATTTGGCCAAATGCTCCTGCTCACGCTTCATATCAGTATTCAGCAAAGACATATAGCCTTCTCTGCCACCCCAAAAAACATAGTTTTGGCCACCTAAGGCAATGGTTGCATCCAGCGCCGCCTTAACCTGCGCTGCGCCATGTGTCAATACGTGAAAATCAGGATTGGTAGCTGCACCGTTCATGTAACGGCGGTGCGAAAATAGGTTGGCTGTACCCCAAAGCAGCTTTACACCGCTTTCGGCTTGTTTCTGCTTGGCATATTCAACCAGGGCAGCCAGGCGGCGCTCATTTTCAACAATATCGTTGCCGTATTCAACCACATCCACGTCATGGAAGCAATAAAACGGCAAATTCATTTTGGTCAGAAATTCAAACGCAGCGTCCATTTTGTCTTTAGCACGCTCAACCGGGTCGGGTTTTTTATCCCAGGCAAATAAGTGCGTCGGCTCGCCAAACGGATCGGCGCCGCTCCCGACGAAAGAGTGCCAGTAAGCGCCTGCAAAACGCAGATGATCTTTCATAGGCTTACCGGCCACCACCCTATCAGCCTCATACCAGCGAAATGCCAGCGGATTATCTGATTCTAAACCTTCATATTTAATTTGGCTTATGCCTTTAAAAAATTCTGTTTCGCCTTGTATTACTTTCATAATTTAAGTTTTGGTTATACTGTTTTCCGGGTCGGTCAAACCGACTGACGGGAGCCGTAGATATTATCAGGTTTATTCGTTCAGGTCGCTCTAAGATAAAGCGATTGGCCGAAAATAGATTTATTTTTTGATTTGCGCAATCGATTGCCAAATAAAATTTTATTTTTTTTAAGTATCATTACTTTTAAATGGACCTGAAGAAGAAAAGAGTAACGATTTACGATATTGCCCGGGCATTGAATTTAACCGCGTCGACCGTATCACGCTCCCTGAATAATAATTCGCGCATTAACGAAGAAACCCGTAAACTGGTAATTGCCAAAGCGCGCGAAATGAATTACCGAGCCAACAGCCTGGCCTCAAACCTGCGTAAAGGCAAATCGCAAACCATAGGCATCGTGGTGCCCAGAATAAATCAAAGTTTTTTCGCCAACGTAATTTCAGGCATTGAGAGCATTACCAACGAAAGGAATTATAACCTCATCATCAGTCAATCTACTGAGTCGCATAAAAAAGAGGTTAAAGGCGTGAATACGCTGATCAATCAGCATGTAGATTGTATCATAATTTCAGTGTCTGCCGAAGGCGATGATTATACTCATCTGCAAAATGTAATTGACCATCAGATACCCCTGATTCAATTTGACCGGGTGGTTGAGGAAATTGAATCGGTAAAAGTGATTAACAATAACGAGCAAGCGTCGCGAGAAGCTGTCGAACATTTAATTGCTTCAGGTTATAAACGTATTGCACTGCTTGCCGGCCCGCAAAACCTGGATATTTTTCGCGATCGTAAAGCGGGATATATTAAAGCCTTACGTGCCCATAAAATGCCGGTATCAGACCATTTAATTATTGACACCGGCAGTAATAATGGGCACGACGCCGACTTCATCCGCAAATTGCTTACCTTACCAGAGCCGCCAGACGCCATATTCGCTTCGCGCGATGACTTTTTAGCTTTGGGTGTGCTGGAAGTTGCAAATGACCTGAATATCAAAGTGCCGGAGCAATTAGGCATCTGTGGCTATTCAAACGAAAATTTCACACGCATTACCACGCCATCTTTAACCACTATTGACCAACATGGCGTTGACATGGGTAAAACCATAGCTCAAACTTATTTTGATGAGATAGACGATAAAAATGATGGAACCGCTGTTGAAATCAAAACCATCAGCATTAAGCCTGAATTGATTGCAAGAGCGTCGACACAGCGCAGATAGATTTTATCACGGTTTGTTATCGCGTTTCCCTCTTGTCGTCACTTTATTTCCCGCTTTTCATCAAAGCGAAGTTAGTCTTTACAACTCCACCATCGCCTTGATCACGCCATTAGCCGGGTCTATCCATTTGTGAAACTCCTTTGCTACCTCATCAAACTCTACCCGGTGGGTAATGTAATTAGCAGGATCAACCAGTTTGTTTTTCATCGCCCACAAAACATGATCAAAATCTCCACGGGTAGCATTTCGGCTGCTCATGAGCGTAGCCTCACGTTTATGAAACTCAGGGTGGCTGAAATTGATCTCACCTTTTTGTAAGCCAATAAGCACGTACCTGGCACCGTGGGACATATATTGGAAAGAATTATTGATAGCCTTTTGGTTCCCGGTAGCGTCAATGACAACTGCAGGCATATCGCCATTGGTAATTTCCTGCAATCGGCTTAAAACGTCTTCATTTAAAGCATTAATAGTATAGTCGACATTTAGCTTGCCGGCACAAAACGCCAGGCGCTGGTCATTAATATCCAAAGCGATAACTTTGCCACCCGCTATCCGGGCAAATTCCATGGTTCCTAAACCTATAGGCCCGGCTCCTACTACCAGTACAAATTCATTTTTTTGCACACCAGCTCTTCGTACGCCGTGCGCACCGATAGCCAGTGGTTCAACTAGTGCCAGTTCGTCCATGCTCAAACCATCTGCAGATATTAATAAGCGTGAAGGCACTTCTATATATTCAGCCATTCCGCCATCGGTATGCACGCCCAGCACTTTGATATTTGAACAACAATTGGGTTTGCCGCTACGGCAGGCCAGGCAGGTTTGACAATTAATATAGGGTATAACAGTAACCAGATCGCCAACCTTAAAATCGCTGCCAGATGTTACTACTTCAGCGGCCAGCTCATGCCCTAACACACGCGGATAATTAAAATAAGGCTGCGTACCTTCATAAGCATGCAGATCTGTCCCGCAAATACCTACGCGCCTAATGCGCAAAATCACATTGCTATCTGTGGCCTCGGGCTTCGGCCTATCAGTGTAAACAAGCTTGCCGGGTTCTTCGCAAACCAAAACTCTCATATCGTTATAATGGTTGAATTTGATGACGACAAGTTAGCTGTTTTATGCGCTATGTCAATAGGTAACTGCATTGCGTTTTTAGCCAAATGTTAACGAATATATGCGGCTTAACTAATGCTTCGCAGGTTTCGGGTAAATGCATTAAATTCGCGGCATGTTAACTGTAGAGAAGATTGGCGGCACCTCGATGAGTGCACTGCAAGATGTAATTAAAAATATCGTACTGTTTAATCCAGAACAGGTTTATGGCCGGGTTTATGTAGTTTCTGCATTTTCAGGCGTAACCAATATATTGCTTGAAAATAAAAAAACCAAAGCGCCAGGCGTGTATAAAAAGCTTGCTGATGGCGAAGATTATGCTTCGGCTTTGTTGGAAGTAGCATCGCAACTAAAAACGCTGAATGCGCAATACGCAGAATTAGGCCTTGACCTTAACGCAGCTAACTTGTTTGTCGACGCCGAAATTGAACAGGTTTTGCGCTATCTGGACAGCGCAACTACCATGCTGGCCTCAGGTTATCTGAACGAAGGTATTTTACTGGCTGTACGCGAAATTCTTGCTTCGATCGGCGAAAGTCACTCGGCTTATGTTTTGGCCACTATCTTGCAAAATCAAGGCGTTAACACTCATTTAATTGATCTGGCCGGCTTGCATGATAGCCGGGCTATGACTATTAATGAGCGTATTAAAGATTCATTTAAAGGGATTGATCTGGCCAGCAGTGTTTGTATCGTAACCGGATACGCTAAAGGTAAAGAAGGAATTATGCGCGAGTTTGACCGCGGATATTCTGAAGTAACTTTCAGCAAAATTGCGGAGATATTGAAACCTCAGGAAGCCATCATCCATAAAGAATATCATCTTTCAACAGCCGACCCGGGTTTAGTAGGCGTTGAAAATGTAAAACCTGTAGGTAATACTAATTTTGATATTGCTGACCAGCTTGCTGACGTGGGTATGGAAGCCATCCATCCCAAAGCTTCAAAACCTTTGGAAATGGCAGGCATACACCTGCGTATCAAAAACACTTTTGAACCGGCACACCCCGGTACATTAATTACTAAAGAATATATTTCTGATCTGAATCGTATTGAGGTAATCACCGGTACCGACAAGCAGTTAATCATTGATATATACGACCCGCTGATGACCGGCAATGTAGGTTCTGATCTGGATATTATGCAATGCTTTGCCGACCATGATGTGAGCTATACGTTTAAAACTACCAGTGCCAATAGTATCAGTATAGTTATATGGGAAAACGATTTACAGGAAGCGTTAATAAATACACTAAAATCAAAATTTGAGCGCGTTACTTACAAACCTATCGCCATGGTTTGCTTGTTGGGTACTAACATGGGGCAATCGTCTCTTTTAGCTAACGCGACTACCGCTCTAGCGAAAGCTGAAATACCGATCCTGGCCACCGGTATGGCCAGCGGGCGCGTAAATATTCAGTTTGTGATTGACCGTGAACAATTCAAACCTGCCATTATTGCCCTCAATAAAGCGGTAGGATAATCGCGATAATAAAATCTTATTGTAAAGCTTACAGTAGGGTACACTTGTACAGCACCTGTAAGCTTTATTTGTTTTAGCGGAAAAGTATAGTTAAAAAACCTTATTTTTAAGACCAACGCTACTTATTATGCTACAGCGACTGATCTTTTTATTGCTCCTATTTCTTGGCTTACGGGCTTTTCCGCAGGTTACACCTAATATCGGGTTCGACGACGGAAGTTTTACCAACTGGCAATGCTGGACAGGATCAGTAAAAACCGGCACCCCGGTATTAAATGCGGGATACCCTGTTCCCGGCAGACATACCATTATTGACAGCCAGCACCCACCGGGATCGTTTGATGCCTATGGGCAATTTCCTATGTATTCGCCAAATGGAAGCAGATATTCTTTACTATTGGGCAACGAAGAAGGCGGATCTCAGGCAGAACGCGTCAGTTACACTTTTCAGGTTCCGCAGACCGGTGAGTACACCGTTATTTTTGACTATGCAGTTGTTCTCGAAAATCCTGACCACTCGCCCGAGCAACAACCCAGATTTACAGCCCGGGTATACAATGTAAGCGATAATACATACCTCGATTGCCCCTCGTTTGATTTTGCCGCCGGTTCTGGCCTGCCCGGTTTTGTTTTATCAACTCAATTTACAGGCGATGGCGAGGTTTATTATAAACCTTGGTCTAAGGCAACTATTGATCTTAAAGGATACCCCGGTAAAATAATGCGTATAGAGTTTACCACTAACGACTGCATACCTGGAAAGCATTTTGGCTATGCTTACCTTGATGTTGAAAACACTGATATTATAACTGCAATCACGGGAAATGCTTATTGCAACAGTCAGCCAACGGTTACGTTATCAGGGCCAATAGGTTTTGCCAGCTACACATGGTATAACGACGATAAAAGCAAAGTGCTGGGTAATAACAGAATAATAACTATGCCTGCACCCAAGGATAACACGCCATATATTTTACATATTGAGCCCTTTAATGGCGTAGGCTGCCCGGATGATTTGCATACAGTAGTAAACAAGATCAATGCCGACTTTGACCTCGCCTTACATGACCAGCAAACCTGTCCCGGAGTAACCGTCGATCTTACTATGCCGGTAATAACGGCCGGTAGCATCAATGTTAAATATCTAGATTACTTTACAGACGCGGGTGGAATTAATGAACTAGCAAACCCAAAAGCCGTCGGACCCGGAGTTTACTATATAAGGGGAATGAACGCTGATGGCTGTGCAGAAATAAAACCGGTAAATGTAACACTATATGACGTTGAAACATTTACAACTACTAACCCTGCGCCCGTTACTTTCCCAACGCCAATTGATTTGTCGGCCACTTTTACTCCCAAAGCGGGTTATAAATATATTTATTTATCTAATCCCAAATCAGCTTCGCCGATAACAGACTACACGCATATCACAAGAGCCGGCACTTATTATATTAAAGCCATAAGTATTGATGGTTGCGAAACTGTAAGCCCGGTAAAAGTAACGGTAAACCCACCACCAGCCATTGTAACTAATGCTCCTAACGCCTTTACTCCAAATGGCGATGGTATAAATGACCTTTTTAAATTTTCAGCAACAGGTTATTACACTTTCTTAGATTTGAAAATATATAATCGTAACGGCACTTTGGTATTTAACTCCAAATCGGCAGATATACCCTGGAATGGCACATACAATGGCCAAAACCTTCCGGCGGGTGTTTATTATTGGGTTTTTGAAGGCCGGGATGATTACAGCCTTACCAAGATCAATCGTGGCGGGTCTGTAACCATTATCCGGTAATTACTAAAATACATTATTGATTAAGGTGTGCGTTGAACTTTATAACCTAACCCGATGTTGAAATTGACAAATACCGCACTTTGTTTATTATTGGGTCCGTTATTTAGTTTATAGTTATTATCTACCCTCCAATTGCTATTAGAAGCCTGCAGGTAATAACCAATTCTTACGCCTACGGGTATAGATCGATGTATAGTATAATTGTCAACTTGTTTTTCTTTAACACCGATCAGGTAATCGAAACCGGCACCAAATTCAAAACCAACCCTGGGATTCCACAACGTTTTGCTGGAAGTGGAATTAAGCAATTCAGACGAAAACTCCGATGTGCTTTGCATCCGTTGGTCATCACGAACGCGCAACATAGTCTGTGATAGATTCAGGCCTACAAAAGGGAAAAAACGCATATTTTCATGTGCAGAAAGATCGTAGCCAGCTCTTCCATAAACTTGAAATTGGTTGTATTTAGCTTTGATGCCATTTGCGGTATTTGCGGCAGAAGTAGATGTAAAACTAGCCCCTATACCATCTTCCATCACAAATTTTTTATGGACATGGTTCATTGAAAGATTAAGCCAATAATTATTGTCGGGCAATGAAGGAATGCCATTTGCATTGAGCATACCGTTTAGTTGGCCTAAATTGCTTTTGCGAAACATCCCCTGAACCTGCATAGTACCTGCAATGTCTTTAAACGTTTGAGCTTGGGCAGGTGCAACAAGCGCCAACATACCTGCTGAGGCTAACAGCATCTTTATCGATTTTTTCATGGCAGTTTTATATGGTTTATCTATAAACTACAAGAAAGCCCTTAATTTTGTTTGGCACCTTACTAAATAGTTCACTAACAATAAAAATCATCTGTAATTAATGTTTTAACCACTCTTTAAAAGGTAACCACGCTGTATATATCTTAAATGTCAGGTTCGAAATACTTCTTAAACGCTTTAAACTGGTTTACGAAAACTCATTCCCAGCGAATATTTAGGTGATTATATTCTTACCCTTTTTTTGGGATAGAGGTAATTTAAGTTGAACCCCGGAGGAACTATATTAAACCAATTTAAAGGCGCAATTACTGTTTTATTTTTGTGTGCATTAAGCCAGGCAGCCCACCCATAGATAGCGATGTTTCGGGCAATGAGGGGTTTGACCACATCATAACCCTTATAAGTATACGGATAACCGGGACCATTTAATTTATCCAAGATGGCATCAGTCACATTAAAATCGCCACATCCTATTTCTATGATTTCATGATTGTCATTTTGGTTGATAAAGTTGCTAGCTACATGGGCATAATCATAAATATAGGCATTGTGAGAACCAGCACCTGAATAGAACTCGCCTTTTTTCCCGCCCCAGGCATTTTTTTTAGATGTTGCTGAAAATTATTGAATTATAATGTTCCTGGAAATTTTTCCTTTTACTTACTGTTTTCATGTTGTGATTAGGTTATTTATTAACAGAGGTGGATTTGACAAAGCCATAATAAAATTTCTGCAACAGCCTGATGTCTTTTGTAATAACTAAGGCCTGTGCCCTCAAACCGCTCCTGTATGGCAATTTCCTTCTGTTACTGGTGACAAGGCCGTTTCCAAGTTTGATTTCAGCCTTAAAACTGTTCAGCGGTTTCGCTAATTCCCAACATTGAAACGCCAGTGCGATTAAAACCAGTTTTTGAACATAAGATTGTTGCAGTAGTGCTTGCCATAGTATTTAGCGATCATTTGCAGACAGGTTGGTCCGCAATCCATTGCATTTAACTGCTTGTAAAAAGAGAATCGCATGACAAAGTATCAGGTTAGGTTAGTTTGGTATTTGTAAAGTAAATGAAAAAATAAAATACCCGCGCAACTTTTGGCAAGATTTTTTTGAAATCCACTTGCTTTTTACAAAACTGGCATTAACTTTACTTAAAATAACCACCAAACCTTAACACAACACCTTAGTACCCCATACTAGGTATGTGTTTTAACATACCTAAACATGAAAAGGACATCGGACAAAATCCAACCGGCTATCACTGATATTTCAGATTCTATACCAACATATGTTATTAACCTAAAAAAAAGAACCGATCGCAAAGAGTATGTTATTGAACAATTTGCTGGTAAGGATGAATTTAGGTTACAAATTGTTCAGGCTTTTGAGCATTCATTTGGAGCACTCGGTTTGTGGGCTACTATTCGGTACATATTAATGGATTTGGCCCCGCCCGGTGCTGAATATATTATTATATGCGAGGATGATATCGAGTTTACCGAGCATTATTCAAAAGAAAACCTTATCGAATTTATCAGCCAGGCTCAAAAACTCGATGCCGATATTTTGCTTGGTGGCGTAAGTTGGGCTGATGATGCAGTGCAAATATCTGAAAGTATATTCTGGACAAATAATTTCTCAGGTTTACAGTTTACCATCATTTTTAAAGACTTTATTTCTACTCTTAAACAAACCAGGCTTATAAATTATGATGCTGCGGATTACTTCATAGCTCGCCTGTCTGATAATATTTTTGTGAGACACCCTTTCTTGGCTATTCAGAAAGATTTCGGCTACTCTGATGCAACTGCAAAAAACAATACAGAAGGAAAGGTTCACTCACTTTTTAGATATTCTGATTCCAGCTTCTTTCGTCTTTCAAGGATTAAAAACCTTTATAAAGAACTCCCAAAAGATGAACGTGAAGATTTAGATAATTTGGCTTATAATACCATTACAATACCAACATATGTGATCAATCTGACTGAGCGTACGGAACGTTTGGCGCACATTAAAGCCGAGTTTGAAGGAAAACCGGAGTTTGATGTACAGATAGTTGAGGCCTGCAAGCATGAGGTTGGCGCGCTGGGTTTGTGGATGAGCATCCGGAAAATAATTAAAATGGCTATTGCCAATGAGGATGATGTTATTGTAATCTGCGAAGATGATCATCAATTCACTAAAGATTATACCAAAGAATTTCTGATCAGAAACATTATCGAAGCCAATGAGGAAGGAGCTTATTTGCTATCAGGCGGAACGGGTAAATTCAATCAGGCCATACCCATCACCCTTAACCGTTATTGGGTTGGACATTTATTATCGACACAATTCGTCGTGATTTACAAAGATTTCTTTCAATATATACTGGACGAGCCTTTTGACGAAAAAATAGTAGCCGACCTGGCCTACTCGCGAATGACACCACATAAAATGCTGCTTTATCCATTTATATCTACCCAGAAAGATTTTGGTTATTCAGACATTACCAATATACATAACGAGCAAAAGAGCCTGGTTACTGATATGTTCCTGCAAAGCAACTACAAGCTTAAACGCATACAACAGGCTTATATCAAATATCATCCTGAAACAATTATAACCAAGCAAACAATACAATAAATCCTTATCTAAAATGAGAAAGTTAATCACCAGACTGCTTGAGCCGAAGGACAATGCGCCCGAAGCCGCTTACCTTTTGGCTCAATTAATGGGCGCTAAAATTTCAAGGTCTACTTTAGAAACGGGTATCAAAGGGCATCCTAATTACCCGACATTTTTAAGCGTAAGCGATGTGCTTAATAATCATGGCATTGAAAACCTTACGGCACGGTTTGACAAAGAAAAACTGCCCGAAATACCAACGCCCTTTATTACACAGGTAAATGGTAAAATGCAGGTAAACCAATTTACTGTGGTTAAGGAAATAAACGACAGGCAAGTAAATTATTATAATCCGGAAGTGCAAAGCTGGAACACTGTTACTTTAGACGATTTTACTGAAAGATCATCAGGCAACATCTTACTGGCCGAAATGGAAGAACCTGTAAAGGAAAGGAACTATGAGCAAAAAATAGCTGAAGAAAAACGAATCAGGTTATCGCAAACCTTAATGGTAATTTGTTTGCCTTTATTCCTGCTGGCTGCTGCAATTTTTGCTTTTATTAATGCGGGCTCGCTGGCCGTATTGCCTACACTATATGCGCTACTAACATTGGCCGGTGTTGCGGTAACGGTATTATTGTTGTGGTACGAAGTGGACCAAACCAATGTTGTTTTGCAGGATATCTGTACAAGCGGCAAAAAGGTAAACTGCGGCGCTATCTTACAATCAAAGGATGCGAAAATATGGGGCATTAGCTGGAGCACCATAGGCTTTGTTTACTTTGCCGGTAGCCTTACCCTGTTGTTGCTTTCAGGCCTCACCAATATCAGCATATTGAATATGTTATCGTGGATAACTTTAGCTGCAACACCTTATGTTTTTTATTCGGTTTATTATCAGTGGCAGGTGGCCAAACAGTGGTGCGTGCTTTGCCTGTCAGTACAGTTGATACTGGCATTGCAATGTATTGTAAGCTTCATCGCCGGCTGGCATAACGTAAATTTATTTCAAGACGGCAGCTTAATTGGCCTGTTAATTACAACAGTATCGGCATTTGCTGTGCCTTTTATTGTTGTTACATTGTTAATACCTGCTTTACGTAACGCCAAAGAAAGTAGCCAGTTGATGCAGGAGCTGCAACGGTTAAAACACAGCCCTGAAATATTTACCGCTGTGCTCGAAAAACAAAAGGCTATTGAACATAGCACTGAGGGTTTAGGCATAACCATGGGTAACCCTAATGCCGGCGTTAAAATAGTTAAAGTTTGTAACCCTTATTGCGGCCCCTGCGCCCGGGCACATACACCTATTGAGGAGTTGCTTCACAATAACCCCGACTTGCAAGTACAGATCATATTTAATGCCACCAATGATGACCGTGATATGAAGGCACACCCGGTAAGGCATTTACTGGCGATAGATGAGCAACAGGATACAAGCTTGACACAACAGGCTTTGGACGACTGGTATCTGGCCGAAAAGAAAGATTATGAAGCCTTTGCTCAAAAATACCCTATGAATGGCGAACTGAAAAAACAGGGAGAAAAGATACAAGCCATGCGCGACTGGTGCAACAAAACCGAAATACAATTTACGCCTACCTTTTTTGTGAATGGGTATCAGTTACCTTCCAACTATTCCGTACACGATTTGAAATACTTTTTATCAGTATAGCACGCTCAATCAATCGGATGGTGTACGCATCAAGACATAATCCAAGTTGTGCTAGCCTACTTCAGGATTATATAATTAACCTAAATTTCTAATCATTTAATTCATTAAAAATGAAAAAATTAAGATTGAAAGCGCTTAGCTTAGGCGCAAGAGAAATTTTAAGCAGGGAACAACTGAAAGCGGTAACAGGAGGATGTAGTGCAAATGGCGACTGTCAAGGCGGATGGTGTGATGCTGGAGTATGCCATGCTTATGGAAGTGGCTATGGAGATGGCGGTGGCAGCGGTAGCGGCTCTTGTCGCGAAGGTTTCACGTACTGTAATAGTAGTTGTGGGTGCCAACAAAGTTGCGACGGCATCGGGGCATGCTAATTTAATTAACGGGAGGCTGTCTCAAAAGGCAGCCTCTTTTTAGTATTATGCATTTAAGAATCTATCTAAAAACTATTGCAACCACAATATCTGTATTACTCTATTTTATAGATACCTATAGATCGTCCCAACTGACCCTCCGCATTAACGCCCTCAACTATTAGACGGTAGGTGCCCGGCCCATCGGCGTTAAAGAAATCAAATGTCGTGTTACCTGTAGAGTCTGTTTTTAAATACGGGTTCCAGTAAACGGTAGTACGCAGATCTGGCTGCGAGGAGGCACCGTACACCCGGTCATAACGTGGTAAATAAAACTCACGCACTTTGTTATATCCTTTAGGCGTAATATTGGTCATTGAAGGGTTGTAGATTTTTCTGACTTTTCCGCGATTGGTAAAAA
Source organism: Mucilaginibacter ximonensis (assembly GCF_042686265.1). Taxonomy (NCBI): domain Bacteria; kingdom Pseudomonadati; phylum Bacteroidota; class Sphingobacteriia; order Sphingobacteriales; family Sphingobacteriaceae; genus Mucilaginibacter; species Mucilaginibacter ximonensis. Next base: position 1,337,467 of record NZ_JBHUPD010000002.1, on the reverse strand, counting down.
TCAGAATAGAAGGGCCGCCTAGCACTGCTTTTTGAGCCAGATTGGCATCTACCACCTCTATTTTAATTATATCCGTGGCTTGTAATGCATTATTATCAAAGATATCTCCTACTTCAATAGAATCACTAATCAATATGCCATCAACTATTACATTTACCGGGACAAGCTTCCCTTGATCCAGATAACGTGGATAATTTGTAAAAGGAACTTTTATATGGTTGTACCCAATAATCTGTGGCACAAATCTTATCCTGGGGAGCGCACCTTGTAAGCAAGTACCTAAATTAGCACACAATTCGGGATGAGGTATCCTGTAAACTTTATCTACAGACTGTTCCGGCACTTGCAAAATTCCTTGCATAGCTACAGGCTCCTTTTGCTCATTTTTCCTTGCTCTGATCTTCACCTCTTTAAGGCGATGTACCCTATCCAGCAGGCCCATTTTCTCATAAGTTTCATCTTCCTTTTTACCTGCTTCTAAAAACTGTTTTAAGCTGCTGTGTACATTTAAACTAACATCGGCCAGGTTAGGATTGGTATTGACCTTGATGTCGGAAATAGAATCAAGGATGAGCGCTACCTTATCGCTGCCCTTAGCAGTGCGCGCCTGCAGCGAAAGCTTGATGCTGTCGGTCAGGAAAAAAGGATCAAAACGGAACCGCCCATCTGTACCGGTAGTGGTCGACTTAACCGCATTGGCCCTTAGAGCTACCATGCTGATATTGGCACCCGCCACCGGCTTAGGATTATTATTTAATGTAACAACCCTGCCTGAAATTACCGTTCCTAAATTTTCGGTAGGGAATTGCGGTTTACTTCCGGAAACATCGGTTAGTGCTTTCCATGCAAAGCGGCGATAGCCCTGCGTCAGCATCAAATTATCTAATGCCTTGTCCACTTCTTCGCTTTGCTGAGCAAAGTAATAATTGGGCTCTTCTACATAACCTTTCAGGTCTGATTTAAGCAGCAGGTTTGAGAAGATAGTACTTTCTTTATTCTCATCAAAAGGTACTTTGCTTTCATCTATCACCGAAACGGAAAAGTTTCCGGCTGATGGGTTGCCTTTACCGTTCTTACAGGATAACCTTACATTCACTTTTTCTTTGCTATTATAATTCGTTTTGTCTGTCTTAATTTCTAAATGCATGATATCACTGCTACGAATAAAAGCAATTCGTTCATTCAGCGGTTCTCCGGATGCACTAAACAATGTGAATTGCGCAATGCCAGTAGGAAAGCTTTTCTTTTGTAGCCAAATTGATGCAATAGGATTATCCATCTTTACGGCAGCAGCAAACATTAATTCACCACTTGTATGGGCAATTAAATTAATGGTAGTTCCCAGCATTTTTTTTGATGCATGCACGCGCAATAAAATACTATCGCGATTTGGCTGATAGATACTCAGTACGTAACCGTTATCAACAGCTATTGGTAGAGGCACCGTTTTAATAGAGCCATCTTCGAAAGTGACCCTGGCATTGTATGTTTTGCCGGCTACCGGTGTCATCAGGAAACTACCCATACCTGCATGCAGAGTGGAAAGTTTTGCTACTTCATTACTTTCGTTATCAACAATATTGCCTTTTATGGCAAGCCCCAGACCATCTATGCCGGTAGCTTTAAACGCTACTCTCGTAGGAATTTCATTCACTAAATTACCGCCTTCTGGAAAGAATTGAATGTCGCTTTGTACTAAGGTGGCTTTGATTGGAAAATCCCTTGAGACAGGATACTTATCGCTTCCCTCGAGAATAGTATGCAGATACGCTCCTTCAGGATGTTGCTTTATATCATCTGGAATAACAATGCGCAAACTTCCCAAGGCATCAGTTTTACCGGTCTGCTTCCATAGTGGTCTATGATTAGCCCATATTTCATATCGGACATCTTTCTCGCCTAAAGCTTTGCCCTGGTCATTTGTATAATTAAGCAACGCCGTAAGCACCTTTTTATCTTTATCATCATGGTAACTAAAATCAACTTTCGCCACAATATCCCCCCCCGCAACGTCGCCCACAGAGAAGGTATGGTCGAAGAAATAGTCCTCACTGGCATTACGCATCCATTGCGTATAGGCACGAATGCGGTAGCTTCCCTGCAAATAGTCGTCCTTTAGAATAAAGTCGCCCATTACCATACCAGTGGTAACTGGTAATTTAAGTCGCTGCAGCAATGAATCCTTTTCATTTATCAGTTCTACATACATTGCTCCACTCAATGCGGAAAGCTGGTGACGTGAACCAACGGTAACGTAACCCTTAAACCATATGGTATCGCCTAAAGCATAATACGGTTTATCCATCTGAAGATATACTTTCTCCTGGGGAATACTGTCGGCCCAGCGTTGAAGATTGTTAACTAATCGGTCGAGAATGGGATCGCCGGATTGGTTTTCAAAAGCAAAAAGAAAAATGCAGGGTAGGAGACAGGCTACAACAGAAAATCTGAATTTGTTCTTCATTCGTAATGTGACTTAGGTTTATCGGGGGGTGTTTCAAATATAATAATTTTTGCATTTATTAAATTTAATAGTTAATTTATCAAACCAACCTTAACCATGATGCTCCAAATAAACGCTTCTATTGCACGATACAACCAGAAGATATGGTGTGCTTATCGTACCCAACATTTATACAAGCGTAATGCCGAATGTATATTAATGGAACTAAGCGATGATTTCGAGCCTGTATCTGATAAATGGCTAACAGCAGAAAACAATAACACGGCTTTTGAAGACATCAGGCTATTTGTTTACCGGGACAAACTACTGGCATTTTATAATTACTTGCCATTAATGGAGAATGGCGAATGGCGCATACAGTATGGAACCGGATTTGGAGAGGTTGATATTGAAAGTGGAATTATCAAAAATCAAACATCGCTAAGGGGCCTTGCAAGACGATGGGAGGAAAAAAACTGGTCACCTTATGTATATGGTGATGACCTGTTCATGGTTACTGATTTTGATCCTTTCTTGAGGGTAATAAAAATTAGCTACAAGAATGATGCAATTGTTGCCGGAGAAATATATATCTCGACAGAAAAGACTGTTGGCTGGAAATATGGCGAATTACGGGGTGGTACTCCACTATTGGCAAAACCTGGAACTACGGACAATTGGCTTTATGGGTTTATCCATTCCTTCTTGCCCGATGAAAAGGGGTTTAAGCGCTTTTATTATTATACCATAGTGCGGTATGATCATTTGACCAAGCAGATTGAATACCATCCTAATCCATTACCTTATCTAGATGAAGAACCTGACGAAGAATATGAATTGCTTTGGAAACTGAGCAATCGGAGGGATTTCAAGGTGATTTTTCCTATAGGAATCATGCATCATGAGGGAGGCGTAATGGTTTCATTTGGCAAGGATGATGTATCCAGTTACACCGAATATTTTTCATGGAAGCGGATAAAAAGTTTTTTCAACGAATAAGAAAATTCAGCACAGATCTGATAAGAGCAGCTGCTTGTATATTCAATTCCTAGAGCACGATATAAAATTTGGCCTCTTTTCCTTACTTCAATTTAAAATGAAAGCTGCCTCCATGCCGCTCAATGAGTCCTTTGTTTTTCAAAAGTGACGTAGTTGTCTGCGAACTAAGCAAAAGGTCTGGTTGCCAAAAACAGTCGTGTTTGTACACCATTTATAATGTTACAGCTTTTATAGGTTCAAATGGCTTATCGAATGCTGACTTAGGTTTGTTCTCCTGTGAATGTAGCCAGATGTGCCGATTAATCTTAGCAGCCGCCAGTAGCATCTCTCCAGAACCGCAAGCCGGGTCGCAAATCCTTTGGCCAGGTGGTGGATCATCAACTAACCATATCGCAAAGATGTTCAGGTGTCCAATATTGATCATTGTGGCCTCTTGAAATCGCTTGTTGATACAACTTCGCGAAAGTCCTCTGAAGCATCTTCAAGGAGTTCAAGAAGCTTGACTAACTGCTTTACTTTAGTGGGATTTACGTGCATCGTACGTGCCCCCCCCTTTATCTGCGTGTTTTGGGGATGCTTGGTTAGGATATCTAAGAAGAAAAACAAAACACAAGTAACTGTATATCAATGACTTTATATTTACTCTTGCTAACTCGCAACTTTTTACTACTTTTGTTCCCTCTCAAACGGGGGATTAGCTCAGCTGGCTAGAGCGCTTGCATGGCATGCAAGAGGTCATCGGTTCGACTCCGATATTCTCCACGCCTGATAATCAAGCATTTGCAAGAATTTGTAGGTGCTTTTTTCCTTTTTATAAACCCCCAGGTAACGCATTTTGATAATACAACCATAACTAAATATGGTTATTTTTAATTTTAATTATTAAAAAACGCTCCCGTAATGGCAATTTTTTATCATGCAATTTTGTATGCAAGAGGTCACAATTGGCTAGCTTACTATTAAATATATTTAATTTCAATCGGAATAGGTTCTCATAATCTGTTGGCTCCTGCTTCGATCATAGGTGGGTGCGCACAAATGGCAGTTTTGCCAAATCGATAACCTTATAAGTCTCTGATTTACAAAGGTATTTATTGCCGATATTTAACCTACCGCCTAAGGCGGTAAGTTAGAAGTAAAGACAAGGCCAGTCTAATCATTCTCTTAGTAATGAATGATTGACGAAGACGACCAATTTTTAACAAATGATTATTCAAAGACCCTTTTAGGGTTTATTTAAGTCCCCACCTCAGGTGGGGGTGTTTACTCGATATGATAGATTGCCCGCCGTTGCCTTCACCAATCACCAGCCGGAATTTGGGTTTAAAGATTGGTGGTTCTTGCGGCTTGGCTTGTTTTGCTGTTTCTTTTTGTAAGAGACCAAGTAAACCAGGTAAACGGAATTATCCATTGTTTTCCCCAAAGCTATCGGCAGCTCCATATTCGGTCGCTGAAACTTTTCGGTCGCTAAAACGCTGCGCATGGCAACCACATCAGCTTGTTCATGCGGGATCTCGATGCCCATCGTACCTTTTCCCGGTATGAGACCGATCACTTTCACATGAGCAGCTAAATATAAACCCAAGTCAGCTTGCAGGCCCTTGATCTTCGCGACCTGCACGCCTGGCGAAGGCGTGATCTCATACAGCGTCAATGTTGTCCCGATGGTTGCCTTGATCTTCTCCAGCTCCACCTCATTGTGCGCCAAAATATCGACGATCTTCTGCTTAGTTGCCTCTGATATTTCAGCAGTAAAGTCAAGTCATGAAACCGGAGCCGAAAGCAGATCCAGCGTCGGATAATGATAGTTGGCGAGATCAAACTTAGGTTCATAGTGATTATTTTCCATCTCGTGATTCACGTATAGCGTTAAGTGTTTCTTCGATATGCTCGGGGTACTTACCGTCAAAGTATTCCAATATTAGTGGATTGTGAGCGAAAAACTGGCTTGTTAATTCCAACAAATATCCAAAGGGATATGATCATCTATCTTAAAAAGTTTGACCGAAGGTGCCTTAATTTGTTCTGCATGTTTATAGTTGTAGTCCAGGTCTTTTTCCCGCATCACCCGATAATTCGACGGTTGGTAAAAATGGATCGCGCCATCTATGTGTACGAATTTTTGCAGCTCCAGATCATATTGGCTGTGAATATATCGGACCGGATGCCATAGGTCTCCTTCCCATTCGAATAGGATCTCATCTTGTAAGTAGGCCTCCGCTTGAAAAGTTTTGAGCTTACCCTTAGTCGACCACTTGGTATTTAGACTATACGCCGAACCAAAAAGAAAATCAAGATGAAATGGCTCGATGTCAGCAGGAGGACGCAATTGACTGATGCCGTCCTTAATTGACACAATGTCTTGACTGAATTTAGCACCGTGCCAGGTATCTAGTTCTATTAGGCTATAAGCCCTTAGGTTTAGCCGCACACGGTCTGGGTCGAGCGCCACATTTATCCGAGCATCGGAGATCTTTGTATTCCAAAATAACTCTATAAAACGTGATTCCCAATTACTAAGCTGGTGCATCCCCCGCCGGAAGAAAGGGTGCGCCATGAGCATAAAATCATTGGCCACCATGAGCCCGGTTCCGGGAAACGGCGCCGATTTAAAAACCGAGCGTAACTGCGCAAGATCATAAAGACCGTCGTCGTCGATCACCAGGTCAGGATTTAAGTTCATTAACAAACCTGGAGCCTGGGCGATAATACCTATAGTTTCCACATAATCGATCTGCAGATCATGCGCTGGAGTTTCCAACGTACTGCAACGATCCATAAACGCGGCGATAATATCGGCATGTTCATTAAGTTGCTTTTCTCGTTCTTCTTGCTGCATTTCAAGACGCTTGCGGCGCATTTCTTCCATAGCGTTCATGCTCAAATATAAACTTGATTTTGCATCTTTACTTATCAGACAAGCACTTATGATCACGTCTGAACGTGCGGGTGATATGGTATTTACGTTCGCGCACAATCTTACCGACGTTATTGAAAATCAAATTTATAAGCATGATGCTTATATCGTCGAACTTCAGCGTTTTTTCTATACCCTGCTACACAAGCTAAGGAACGCGCTGGACAAGGTGAGTTTTCACGTTAAAAATCTGGATGGTAAGCCTCATTATCATAATTCCGTTTATTTACAACTCCGAACGTATTTATTTGATGCGGTAAGTCTTTATTATGTAATGGATGCTGATGGCGATAAGACCAGACTTTTTTTGCCAGTTAAAAAAAAGAGCATTTCAAACATTACCAAAAGCTTTTTTTTCCAATCCAAACTAATATTGATAATAAATAGTCATCTGTTGTTGTGAAGCTAACTAATTTGCTTTATTGACTAAACTCATGTTAATTGGAAGGTTTAAATCCTTGGGTAAAAGACTGACTTCTTTAATCAGAACTATATATTTTCTTATGGAAGAATAATGCAAGCCGTTTTGTTCTTCTAGGGGGTTCAGCATGCGATTGAACAACATCAATAGCTGGATAATTGGTCTAGTTTTAGTTAGGAAGGTGCAGCGCAAGGCTGGGCTTTTATTCTGGCGGGAGTATACTTTGGAGCAACTTTAAGCGATTATTCATTATTAACAGAGAGATCATGGGAAAATATGAAAAATTAAAAGCGCTGCTAGCCTTGACAGAGTAGATGCAGATGCATTCTTGAAAAAGGTAACAAAGCTGCCGTACGCGCGTGCGTAATGCCATGCATCAATTGAAAGTGCTTGCCCAGGAGATCTGTACAGAAGTAACGCGAAAGAACCAGGCAGCAAAGTAAGGTAATCAACGTTTTGGGAGAAAGTGGTGCAATGATGCTCCGTCTTTTTTATATGGTGCCTTTCGCTGGGTTCCGGTAAACGAAGTAAACCATTTCTTTTCTTTAGCTTTAGAGTTGAAAACTATGGATGATGCAGCAGACGCATTTCAAGGCTTACCGTTAATGATTCGGCCGGATGGTGATGCGCCGAACGTTAACGAAAGGGTTGTCATTTATGAAGGCCGGTTTGAGCTTCAACTGGCAACGGAAGTGTTGTCTGTGGACGGGAGGATTTTTTATGCCTGGCGTCCCAGGCCATGTGTCCGTTTTCGCGGAACAATTGATCGCTATACGCTCGATTTTACTATAGCGCGTCTCGCCATACCGGGAAGGAAATTGGAGCATGGAAGCGGACATATCACCCACATCGGCGGTTCCGATGGGTCGGTGACCGGAATTTTCAATAATCCTTTTATTATTCATGAAGGGCCGAATGCTGACCGCTTAACCTTTCAACTACCAAATTTCCGAGAGGTTCTGGGAATGCCCGTACGGACAGCAGACCGCCTACATGCCAATCGCATCGAACTGGAGGACGCGGAGTGGATCATCCGACTCGACCGCCAGCCTGACGCCGGGGAGAAGGTCAAAGCATTGAAGGATGATGGCGGCTACGGTCTGACCGTTTGCGGCGAAGCCATATTCAAGAATACCTCCTTTATATATGCTGACTCCACCCGCCTCATCAACAAGCTGGGACTGTTTCTTACCTTCCTGAATGGCCGCCGATGCTTTCCCTGCCTTATCCGCGGCCGAAAAGCTGACGCCTTGGCTTGGGCTGAATATTCATCCTATTATGCCGACGAATACAAAGAAGAATATAGTTGGCTGCCTCAACAATATGAATTGACCTTAAGTGAACTTTGGCGAAATTTCGGGCGGACAATTGCTGATCCGGAAGCCAACGAATGCCTGGACCTGCTTATTCACTGGTATGTTGAAGCCAATAACAACAGTGGTTTCGCAGAAGGAGCTATCGTGTTTATGCAGAATGCGTTTGAACTGCTTTACAATTGGAAGATCGGGAAGCCGCAGAAAGGACAAAAGATAAATGCTGATGACAAACTGCGGGCTCTTTTAATGCGAGCGAAAATACCGGTTCAAATACCGCCTGCCTATCAACAGATCGATACTGACTTAAGAGCTAAAAACATTATTGTTAAGGACCTTCCGGAATTGTTTACTCGGGTACGTAACGCGATCGTTCATTCTGATAACAATAAACGCAAGACCTTGAGGGCAATACCATCGATGGATCGTTTTCACATACGGCACCTCGGCCTGTATTGCCTGGAGCTATTGATCCTGCACGAACTTCATTATAACGGTAAATTTGCCAACCGCATCTCCTTGAACAAATTTGTCGGCGGCAACGAAGAAATAGTGCCCTGGGTTTGAAGCTTTTTCAAGGGCTAACTGCCTTGAATTGTTTATCTTGGCTCTTAAAAGTATCAGATCGATGGCGAAAATAACTGACAATGAAATTATGCGGGATGCGATTGAGCTCTTTCTGGTAAACTACGCAGGAACGATCGATATGGCCGGCACGGTTAAGTATAGCCTGAAAAAGACTGTCAACTATTTTAGCATCAATCTGGAGGGCTCCGGCTTTGTCGACAAGGTGGACGAACTCAATAAGCAGTTAACCCAATACCTCATAACCTGGATGCAAAAAAATCATGATGGGCTATCTAACTACATGTCGTTATCTCACATTGTCATTGAATATTTACGACCTAATAAAGATGGCATGACGCAGAACCTTGCCAAAAGCATCGCATTGTTACACCTGCCGCCTTATTACTTCCAAAATAATGCAGGTCATGAGGGCGAAATGCGCTCCGCCATCGCCATCTGGGCGCTGGACTTCTGGAATAATGTAATGCTGCGAAACGCGGTGCTGATTACCTTAGTTTACCTGCCGCTTCTTCTCCTGGCTGTGATCAAATTCAACACTTATGCACCCGCCATACAGAAAGCTTTTGACTATACGAATGTCGCCAGCAGCATTATCGGTTCGCTGAGTCTAGCCTATTTGACTACTAAAGCGGTCAACATCCGTCAGGAAAAGCTTGCACGTATAGCCGAGATTAAGACCCTTTCCAACAAGCTGACTTACTTCAGGAAACTTTGCTATAATTTCCAGCATTTCTATGAATACTGGAATAAGGATAATCCCTACAAGAGCAGTTTTGATTATGCAAATGGCATTAAAACCAGAATCAGCTCGGAGGAGTTCTTTTATCCCAATTACAGTGATCGTGAAGAGTACGCAAAGTACCGTGCATTGTCCAATGAGAATTTTTCCGGACCGATTATCAATATGGTTCTACAACTTCATATGTTTGCCGGTGAAGAATTCAGCCGTTCAGGACTAGCCTATACGGCGTACCCGGCCGATTATATTTATTCGTTCTCAGAAATCGATGAGTACATCACCATGCATGACGCCAACCACATTTGGTATTGCTGCGATGAAAAGTATTTTCCAGAACAATTTCCTCCGGGGTATTATCCTAACGAGATCATGAAGGAGATTAAGCATATTGACAAAAATGTTGAAGGAGATACCCTGACCCGGGATCTGTTAAGCACGGTTTCGTTGAATTTTCAATATGATATTATTCCTCGACTCTACCGCCTTACCCGGCTGAACGAGGCCGGGCTCCCTCGCCACATGCAATACTTTTTGCTGCTTTTTATTCTAATTTTGACCTTCGGTATCGTCCTGCCGGCAACGCTCTACATTTTTTTACCCACAAGTTCGTATGCTTTGCTTTGTGAATTTATCGTATTAGGTTTGATCACCCATGTATTGGTGTCCCTGCCGATTTTACTTCAAAATGAAAGTACACTTGACCGAAAAAATGATTATTAAGGGTAACGGAATTTTTTCTTAGCTTTTCTAAGGCGGCTACTAAGGCTGAATAGTTTCCGATTTCCGATAAGTTCGTTTGGACCATAGGGGCGCTGGTCCGCTTTATACATTGGATTTAAAGAAGAACGTGTCGAGTTCCTTCTGTAACTTTTTGTTCTTCATTTCTTTAGCCCGGGCCATGATCTCTTTTGGACCGAGAAAGGTGAGGGTGTTCCGCTTATATTCGTGGTTCAGCTCTTCAATTTTGAGCATGGCATCTTCGGTATAGCCGGCGGACGACCAGTATTCAAACTCAATGGGCTTGTTTTTGTGCGTCTCATTCCTTTCCAGCCAGGAACGGAAGGCCGGCACCTTCACCCGGACAAATTTATTGATGTCTTCTATGGGCGTTGGCGATATCCTCCCTTTGCATTCCGCGATGATCACCCGGTCACCAAAGGTCGCGCGCACGTCCATTTCGTGTTCTGCGCCGTTCTCTACGATCTCCCAGCCCATGTCTATGGAGCCGTTCTTGAAAAGGTAATAGTGGCCCGCAACGTATTCAAATAAAGCCCCTTTAATGTTCTTTAGCAAGCCGTCATTATATTTACGCAGTTCGTTGATCAATTGAAGGTATTGGTTCGGATTCTTTGCGAGGCTCGCCGCAGCGTTTGTCAGGATGGTGATCAGGTCATTGAGCGTCTTGGCATATTTTTCGCCAAATAACTCCTTAATAACCCCGATGATCACGCCTTTCTCTTTTAGGTATTGAAACGCTTCTTTGTCAACATTGTCGACTAACAACACGGGCATAATCCGGGAAGCGCCTTTATAGGATTGTACGGTTTCTATCTTGCGGATGAAGAACTCCACATCCTTTTTATACGTTGGCCGACCCAGCAAAATGTCACCGATAACAAACCCAAAATCGGTTTTTGTCTTTAGGCCTCTTACCGGCGACACGCCCATAAAGGCCCATCTGAAATTACCATAGTTCCCAAACTGTTCAAACGAATCGTAGGAAACCCAGCCGATATTGCGGGCAAGCTCTTTAAAGTTGTCCAGCACATTCATCTTGATCGTCTCCAGCGTTTGACTCAGAAAGGCGTTGAGAGCGTTGTAACGCAAGCGTGGTGCGAAGGAATAGGTTCCGGGACCGTAGACCAGAATTCCCTCCTTTACGAACCGTTGCATCACTTCTTCAAAGGTCAGGTGAGATAACACCGGCTCTATCGGATAGAAGGAATAAGTTTCTAAAAACTCACGGCTGATCGCACCAGCATGGTATCGCAGCGCATTCAGTGTAAACCAGTACTTTTTGCCGTGCAGTTCCATTTGCCGGGCCAATAGCTTCAGTACATCTTTCCCCTGTTGCTGGTTTGGCAAAAACACGAGGGATTGATTGCTTTTGAAAAATCCTTCTACACGTTCGATCCCTTCAGCCCTCGATACACGCTGACTGGCCGTGTTCACGCTGACACCTTCTGCCTTAGCAAGCTTCCGTGCGAGTTCGCTGGAAATCATTGGTCCATTCTCTTTTAAGAGCGCTTCCATTGCTGTCATATGACGCAATATATAAAATACTTATTAAATAGATATTCCGAAACAAATTTTTTTTTGACGTTTTGCCAATTCAAGCTCTTAGCGAGCTTTTTTTGGATGTCACATGAAATTATCGCGACAAGGTGATTAAAAAATCATCCAGCTTATCCGAGAGATAATCACTCGGGACTTTGCCTTCAGCTTTCATTCGCAACATCTCGCCCAGGTCTTTATTGTCCAGAATAAGTATGAGCTTGCCGTGTTCCCGTAACCCGCCTTTGGCCGCATTGACAGCCCGTTCGCTGCCTCCATTCCGGGCAATGATGAAGGAGACTGACCGCAGACCGCGAAGATAAAGATACCGTTCTGTCGTGTAGATCTGGTCCTGGCCTATCGGCTCTACATAGTTCTTGAATTCAAACAGAACGTAGCGGGACTGAAACGATTGGATCAGGCTTCTCCAGAAATCGTTAGCCGATACGATCCGGCAAATCATGTCGAACCTGCTCATGGCATCATCGGTTGTTGTCTGTATGTGCCAGTTGTTGAGATCATCCTCGAACAGATACCTTAGGATCTCAATGCATTTAAGTTCATAATCCCGCCATCCTGGTCGTCCGGGAGGTATTGCATTCAGTTCCCCACAGTAATCTCTTTTAGGAGGAGATGGTAAACGGTGTCCCGGACAAAAAGACGTCTCCAACCGAGCGAAATAGGTGTCCGGCGACCGTTGGCTGAGCGTGACGTCGGCAAATACTTCTTCAATGTCTAAGCCTTGTTTGGCTTCATTCAGCAATTGTTCGAAATCCTCCAGCAGCCGCGCGTCGGCCAAGCCGAACTTGATCAGGTTGTAAAGGTCACTGCGATCCCAAAGCAGAATGCCGGCATTGGCGATTTCATCTCGCAATTCCTGCGATGAATAAGCGGCAATGATCAATAAACTGCTCGCCGGCTTGTTATAAGCAGTAAGCAACCGCATCAACTGCTGTGCAGCATCACGTACCGCGTTTGCCACCCCTTTCTTGCTGCGATAAAACTTCACCTCAATGAGCGTGGTGATCTGGTTGCGCTCAACAAGCAGATCGATGACGTATCCTTTTAAATCGGCCATTTGTCGCACTTCGGGCTGAACTTTGAAATTAAAAGAACGCAGCACGCGCGCTATAAGCTGCTCAAACTTGTTTCCAAAGGCGAAGGTCTCCATGAATTATCTTTTAAATCAAATATAAACTTCTCCACGTCAATATGAGACCGAAAATCTGGGCTGTATTGTACGGGCTGTTTTGATTGAAATTTCGGCTTTATGGCTACGTTGCTAAAGGTAAAAACACTTTTAATGCGCCCTAATCATCAGGTGATACGCCGGTAAATGGGAGTGCCGTTGAAATGATTCCATGATAATTGGAAGCACATTTCCGTTTAATTTTGAAAAGACTAAACAAATCATTTAACTCATTCCCTTTACAAAAAAGCCTCCTTTTTGTATTGATTATTATTTTGGACATCTTCAAATAATTTCTCCAGAATTATCGGTTCGTGACCCCCTTTACAAGTAGCGGTTCTGCGTTTTCAACCTTTAGCTTGAAAAACCACAATAGACTGGGTTACGGATAAGTCTCCAAAAATTAGTGCGTGAACACTTTAGACCTTTGTTATATCCCATTTTCTTATGTCTTATACGTATTAATAACAACAATGGCAGCTTAAATCTCTTGAAGCTATCAGGTATATTAAGAAGGGTTTTTATTCGATGTTACTTATTTGATGATCGTGAATGGCTTACCAAGCAATTTTTGGTTACAAAATGCGCTAACTTTAAAGCAATAACTTAAAAATAATATGCCTTACTTGTTTGCGACGGCAAGGTGTCTAAGGAATTAGCCAGGCACTTGAATGGGGATTTTAATGCTCAATACAAAGGAACACAAACCGACCACTTCAAAATTTTGCTCACCTCTGATAAACTGTCTGAAGGGTTTAATTTAAATCGTGCCGGTCTTATTATTAACTATGATATACCCTGGAACCCCACCAGGGTTATACAACGTGTTGGGCGTATTAACCGTATCGGTGTGAAAGTGTTTGATAATCTTTACATCTACAATTTTTTTCCATCAATAAAGGGCGCCGATATAGTAAAATCCCGTGAGATAGCGCAACAAAAGATGTTCTTAATCCACAACGCTTTAGGCGAAGATGCAAAAATATTCGATGCCGATGAAGAGCCTACAGCATCCGCGTTACGCTCAAAATTGAATAAGAATATAGAAGAAGACGGAGAGTTAAGCACTATTACCAAAATAAGAAACTTGTATGCTGATTTAGAAAAAAATCATTCTGAAATTATTGCTAAAATAACAGACCTCCCCCCTCGTGTGAAGACAGCAAAAGGATCTGAAGAGTATCAGCTAAACGTATTAAGAAGAAAAGGACTAAGTCTTTTCGCTCAAACAATTGGTAAAGAAGGAAATAGCTCGATCAAAGAAATCGACTTCGAGGAGCTTTTAGTCAATGTACAATGCCCTATCGAGGAGCCGACTCTTAAACTTTCCAGTTTTTTCTGGCCTTTATACGAAGAAACGAAACGCTTTCAGCCTAAGTATAAATTTGGACGCAGCGAAACCTCTCTGGAAGAACGAGCAGTTGATAACTTAAAAAAATCTCTCAAATTCTTGCGAGACTTGAAATTTGAAAATTTCGATTTTATTCAAGCTTTAATAAAGGACATACGTTACTATCATACTTTACCTACTGCTAGCCTTAGAAGGCTTGGAGGAGTCGAATTAAAGGACGATAAGAAGTCACTAAGGCTATTTGTTGAAGAAATATTATGGTTTAAAAAACATTTAGGGGACGACTATTTAAAAAAGATCGAGTTCAGTTCAAAAAATAAAAGTAAGGAGATAATAATCGCTGTAGAAAACATTTAGTTGGATTTACCAACAATATTAGTATTTATGGATCTTACAGATTATACCTTCGCAGCGCTGAAATATTTAGTTGAGTTTATATTTGATCTGTTTGGTGTAAAGCAACTTGCCCCTTTCGTGTAATCAGCGACGTATTGCTGGTACCTGTCCTTCAATGCCGGTAACTGAGTGTGAAAATGACCTGTTGAATCACTTGTTAAGACCGCCGCGGAGTGGGTACCCTAAATGTGGATAGCAGTAGTGGTTGTTTTGCCGTCGGCGTTGGGAAATTATCGAAAATTAATTGGAAATAAAAAATGTCCCTTTCTATCTTAGCGGGAATATGCCCTGTCCTCATAAATTTTCAGCTGACCTGGACCTGCAACGGATCGACTTCGTGCCGCAGACACTAGTCGTGGGTACTTTTAATCCAAGCTGGCCGGAGGGTAACGGTGCGGGCTGGTTTTACGGGCGGACGCGGAACAATTATTTTTGGGACGTGCTGCCACGTTTGCATGAATCGGGGCTGAACCTGCGGCAGGGTTCACCGGCGGACTGGAAGAATTTTTGCCGGGTTCACCGGGTGGCACTAACGGATCTGGTGTCCGTGATCGCCGATGCGGACGAAACAAACCCGGTTCACCGCAGGCTATTGGGTAAATACCTGGACAGCGATATAGCCGGTGCTTTCGAAGCGTTTGAATATACCGATGTCGTTGGCTTGCTGGAGCAATATCCGACCATCCGGAACGTTTACCTGACCCGGCAGCCGGGTATCGCTTTTTTCGATGCGCGCTGGGCCCTGGTGGTGCAATTTGCAACCGCCCACCCGGAGCGGGAACTGCATGTGCGGCAACTGCTGACGCCTTCGGGCTCTGCGCGTTTTCAGATCGCGGACTTCAAAGCAGCGAACCCGGGGCTGCATCGGCCGCTGCGCCATTTTATTCACCGGGCCTGGTCACAGCAGTGGCACGGCCTTTAAACTTCACCATTATGCCGGCCAGAAGCTCGGAGATCAGTTATAATACCAATTTAGCCTCGGAATACCTGTTGATGAGTTTGCTTTGCCGGGCGGGCAAGGATGCTTACCTGTCGCTGGGCAATAAGAAGGGGGTCGATATCATTGTCAGGACTCTTGCCGGGGCGATCGCCGTTGTCGAGGTCAAGGGCGTCAATAAAGCCAACGACTGGCTGATTTGCAATCATGGGAAGTTGCCGGTAGCGCCGAACCTCTTCTATGCGCTGGTCTGCTTTCAGGGGAGGATCAGCGAGCTGACCTCAGCGGCCGATATCTGGCTGATCCCCTCGGAGCGTTTGCAGCCGGATACCGAGCATGTCGTGCATAAGAATGGCAAAACGGTCTACCTGCGTCGGTCAAATATCATTAAAAACTATCTGGCTTTTAAGGACACTTTTGAGTCCCTGAACACCTATCTGGAAACGCACTGAGACGGATCAAAACGGCGGTTATTCCGGGTTACGGAACCCAGACATGTGGATGTTTGTATGGTAATGGCGCATCGCAACGAAACGTTCCATATCGGAAACGAGGTCGAGTTGGTAGTGACAGGCGGGGCATTCGAGCAAACGGATCTCCCCTGCGGGACGGTCACCGTAGCCTTCGGCTAACAGGTAGCTTTCTTTGTCCAGGCGGATATCGGGCACGTTAAAGCCGGCGGCGATATAGCGGTAGAGTTTCTGTTTGAATTCCCGGAGCTTGTCCGCATCCCAGTGTGGCGCCTGTAATAAAAACCAATACTTACCATCTTTACGCTGCCCGCTGCTGAGGATGGAACGCGCCGTATAGCGGTTGGTAATGTACCAGTTCAGGATACGCTGGTAGTCGCCCGCATTGCCGGTCTGCGGGTCCATTTCGGTGCCGCATTTCGGGCAGCAGATGATGCCTCGGTCACGGTGTCCTTCTATAGGCCCGCCATAATGCTGGCCTGTCAGGTCAAGGATATAAGCGCGTTTTCCAATACCCTCGGTGTTGCAGCAGGCCAGGCAATCCTTACAGATATACCAGCCTTTGTCCGGGTGCGCTGCCCCTTTGGTCTTGCATTTGACCGAGCCGCGGGAGTCGATCACGCCCGAGCAGGCGCCGTTCGTGCAATGGGATAAATAGACCTGTTCGCCGCGGTGGCCGCACTCCGGGTTATCGCAGGCGAAATGACTGACGCGGTAAAAACCATAATTGCGCGTAGCACCGTCAGTGATGGGGCGAAGGATGTGTTTGCAGTGGGCGCACTTCATGTGCGAGAGGAACTTGTTGACTTTGTTGATATAACCCAGCAGCAATTCGTAGTCAGCTTGAGCGAAAGGGATACCCGCGATCCGCAGCAGATCGAGTAAGGTATAGTGTTCCCAGTCTTCATGACTGGAAATACAGGAGCCGTAACATTTTTGGTTATGGCACCACCAGAATTCCAGGCCGGTCTGCTCACAGCGCGCGGCTTGGCTGGTTCCTTTGATCAGGGCTTTACGCCCTTCACAATAAATAATGCCTTCGGGTACCGGGCCGCGCTCGCTTTTAAGGGGGATCAACTGGTCCTTAGCAGGAGTAACCGAACGGTCCTGTCCCAGCCTTCCCTGGCATTTATCAAAGAAACCGTGCAGTACCAAGAGTTCCTCGGGCGAGCGGATTTGCTGGCTGATGATCTTATAGATCACATCCGGGCGGGTGACGGAGCCGGCGGCCAGGTCTTCCATGGCCTGCAGCACGACGTACACCGTAAAATCCATGGGCTGGCTTCCTGCCTGCCGGGATAAAGCGGGGTCTACGGCACTATCGCGGAGGGCCAGCACCTGGCGGAGATTTGCTGCGGCCGGGTTGCGGCTGAGCTCCCAAAAGGTCTTTTTCAGAAAGCGCTTCTGTTCTGCTGCGGTCAGGGTAACGAAATATGGGGAGAACTGGCCGAAGGCGATGGTTTCGCTGTGATCGTATAGCCACAGGTACAGGCGTATCCAGTCTCCCATGCCTTCATAAAGGATGAAGCGCAGGTGGTCGTAACGCGGAGAACCACATTGTTTGGCAACACCCAGCAGGTGCAGGACCGGAACGTGGTCGCTGCCCGAAGCGCCAAGCAATAGCTGTCCGGCTTGCTGCAGGATGTCTTCGCGGTCTGGACCGGTCTTTTCCAGGAAAGCCAATGCTGTTTTTGCGTCTGTTAACAGCAACAGATGCGCAGCCAGTACCGGTACCGCCGGGCGGTCCAGGAACCCTTCCTGCCAAAGCCGGATAGCCAGCTCGTCCGTAATGCCGCGGATGCGGCTGATCCGGTTGCCGCCGGCCAAGCTGGACAAGATCAGTTTAAGCGTTTCATAAGCATTGGCCGCGAGCTGGTCGGAAAAAAGGCGCAGAGCATAGTCGGCACCTACTTTCGCGATCAGTTGCTGCTGGTCATCGGCGACGGAACCGGGTAAACCAGCTTTTAGCAGGGCCTCGTCGGCATCGGCGATGGGCAGGAACCCGGCGGTCACACAGCGCAGATAATAATATGGAGACAAGCGCAAGCCCGAAGCCAGGAAGGCTTGCAGCGCCAGCTTCCGGTTTTCGTTACGGTTGAGGAAAACAACGAAGAGGCTCCAGGCCGCGGGTTCGGTGACCGCCTCAAAGGGAAATATGCTAACCTGCTGATCGATACTCATCTTGTCGAGCAGGGCATCGCGCTCGGTAACAGTATAGCCGCTTGCGATAGCTGCACAAAGCTCTGCTGCGGGGAATTCTGATCGCATATCCCGCAGCCAAAGTAAGGGCTGGAAATGGTCAGCAATCTGCAGTTGATCACGGATGGTGGCAAAGTTAAGGGCGGCATCCGCTTCAGGGCCTAACAGCCGCAATAAACTCTGGAACTGTTCATCAGTGCTGATCTCTTTGAGGGCCGATAGCTCCAGGCGGTCCGGCAGCGGCAGGTCGGCAAAATAAGTTTCGCGTTCCCCGGCATCCAGCTGTTCATAGAGTGCGCGGAGGTCGTAGGATGCAGTAAGGGTTGGCTCCTGCTTCAGGTGCCGGAAGATGAGAAACAGGACAGCAGCGGGCAGACCGGTATCTTTCTCTAATAGCACGTGCAGCATATCTGCGAACGTTACAAGAGGCAGTGCGGCATCTTCGGCCATAAAACGGATGAAGCGCTGGTAGCGGATGCTGTCGCGGGGCTGAAAAGGCGCGCAAAGTTCATGCGCCCAGACCTGGCGCAGGGTATACGCCGGATCGGCCTGCGCACGTTCTTCTACGGTAAAATTTACGAGCTGCGTGCAGATCTGCTGGAGGCCGTAAACCAGGTAGAGCTGGAGCAGTTTTTTATAGTCTATGACATCGCGCAGCAGCGCTACGCCGGCCGCTTCTTCTTTGCCCTCGTGTTTGCGGGAAGGTTTGACCAGGTAGACCACCAGGTCTTTTACAGCGACAGCGGCGGAACGCATTTGTTTATAATGAAAAAAGATGTCGCCGCCACCATCCTGGCGCATCGCGCTGATAAAGCCAAAGCCTTTGTCTTCGACCAGGTTTTTCACGGTGCCGATCCGGTAACGGAGGGTATTGTAGTGGTCTTCGGCCATCAGTGTGCTGCTATAAGGTGGCTTTGAGTTCGGCGAGTGCTTTGCTGAGCGCCAGCAGTTTCTCCATGGCTTTGGTGGCCGTATCAGCCAAGCACCAGAAATGCTTATCCTGTTCGTACCATTCCAGTTCCTGGGCTTCCAGCACGGTGGTGAGTTCGGCTTGATAAGCCTCAAGGCTTGTCTTGCCCCCCTCTTTGTAGAAACGGAACTCAAAGGTCGTGCCTTCGCTTTGGTAATCCAGTTCCATCCGGTAGGTTTTGCGCCCGAGCTTCAGTTCCGTAAAACGGATACCGGGTTGTTCGTCGCCGGTGCGGACATCCTGGTAATAACAGTAGTCAAAAGGCAGGCCCAAGGGTTTGTTCTCCAGCTCCCGCAGCCAAAGGTCGTAGGTGTACAGTTCGACCTGGGTATGGTTCTGCTGGGAATGTTTGTACAGGCGGATATTATGTTCGGATTGAAAGAATCGGATATAGCCCTGCGAGCAATAGCCAATGAGCGCGGGTTTACGAATAAAATATCTACGCCAGTCGGACGGGCGGTTTTTGCAGATCAGGGTCAGGGAACCGCGGAGGTCCTCCCGGTTGAAAATGGGATCGTCCAGCACCTGTTTGACCAGATCGCGCTGCTGGGCTTGTTGGTAAATGTCGTCAGCGTGTGCCGAAGGTGGCGGCAGGCGCAACAGGCGTTTCCAACTGTAATCCCTGTCCCTAGGCCTGATCAGGAAGTTCCGGCGCCAGGCGGTCAGCCAGGGAAGGTAATCGCCCTTTGTCAGTACGGCGCGTTCCCAGATGAAGTCCTTGTTGGCTGCGGTGCCGATAGTGGCAAAGACCGCACCGGCCGAGGCGGTATAATGCTGGAAAGCAGACAAAAAAGCGAGGTCTTCCGCGACGCTCCAGTTACAATGGCCATGCTGCTCGAACCACTCCAGTACACCGCTGTATTCGAACAGGAAAAGGATCTGACCTAGAAAATAACCATGGCGCTCGGCCGCCAGGATCGCTTGTCCCCATTCCGGCGTTTTCAGGATCAGGTGCGCTTTTAACTGTTCTTCCTGTACCTGGCGACGGTAAAAGAAATCGACAGCAGTGGTTTTGAGCCGGGTCAGCTGGTTAAGGATGTCCGCGCTGTATGGCAGCAGCTCTTTTACCGAGCGCAGGGCGGACGCAATTTCCTCAGCGCCGTCGATGACCGTATTGACCGTCAGATTATAGATCACGCGCATCCATGGTGTGAGTCCGGTGATATCGCCCTTATGCTCAATCAGGAAACCGGTATAGGCATAGAACTGTACCCGCTGTTCCTGGCTCAGGCTATGGTCGAGCACTTTGCGGAACACCACCTGTTCGTCAAAATGGAAGGTATCGGGTAAATGGACCCGGATCGGTTGGTTACCGTTAGACAGGCAGTCGAAAGTGCCGGTCAGCAACTTGAAGGCCTTTTTACTCAGGGCGCCGAACTGCTGGTAGTTGTGGTAGCTTATCACATCGCTGTAATCAGGCCTGCGGCTGACGACCTGGGTACCGAAAAGATATTCCAGCGTTTCATCTTTACCGGCAGACTTCTGAAGGGCATAAGCCGCACTGAGGATCACCCGGATAAAGTTCATGAGCTCTTTATCGAACGAACTGTAGGGCCCGCCTACCCCACGGTAGTTCCAGAACAGGTCGGCCCAAGTGGTATCGATCTGGTGGGCAAAGTAAGTGCGCCGGGAAACGACTACCGGGCCGTCGCCAAAATCCAGCGTATAATCGCCGGCGTTCTTCCAGGGCAGTTCGTCGATGTGCTGCTCATAACGCGCTTTGAAGTTCTCGAAGGGGCTGAGCGGCTTGCCGCGGGAGTTCATCTTGATATACAGGTCATCGGTCAGCCCGAATTCCTGGAGCGGCAGCATCAGGAAAGTGATCACCCGGTTATCACGGCTGGTGAGGCGGCCATAAAACTCGGGGCGGCTATGGAAGCGTGCATGGATGCTATCCAGCATGGTCAGCATGGATTGGACGGTGGGGTCCTGGTCCCAGGATAAATAATACCAGCCGCGGTCACGGAGGGTTTTGGACAGACGGTTCTGCTTTCCCTCATCCGGCGGCAGCAACTGACCCAGATCGATAACGGCCGCCACCAGCGCGTCGCAGAATTCCTGCGAGCTACTGCGGGTTTCGTAGGTGAAGCGGGAGCGCTGCCGTCGAAGAAAGGTAGACTGGAAAGCCGCCTGATTGCCGGTCAGGGTGGCTAGGTACCAATGCAACAGGAACAATGTCGTCAGGCGCTGTTGTCCGTCCAACGGGATGAAGCGGTTCAGGCCATCGTCCTGCCGCTCGACGCTGCCGTAAATAAAATCGAGGTCGCGGTGGGGCAGGCCCTCTTCGAGGTAGTTGAACAGGGCGTCGAGGAAAACCTCGCGCACCTCACGGCTGGAAGCGCGGCCCTGGGCATAATCGCGCTGTATGATGGGAATCTCGACATCATAGTGCTTCTGCTGGAAAAGTTCCAGGAAGGTCAGGCGTTCGCCTTTGGCGATATCGGCAACTATATTCATTGGGCAGGTTCGGGGGTTTTTAGATAAAGTTCAAGGGTTTGCTGCATCGCCAGGAGATAATCCGCGGCATCGCTGGCCTCCCAGTAGATCAGGTCGCTCATCCGGGAACTATAGGATTTGGAGAACAGGTTACGGGTGCAGATCGGCACAAAGATGCCGGTCTTATCATTATCGAGAATGCGTTTGCGCTTGACCGGGAACATGGCGTTCTTATAGCTGCGGTTGGTACCGGAATCCAGTAGGGCCAGGTTGGAGATGTGGTCGATGTCCCCCGGCAGGTTGTGCTCCCGGAAATGCTGGGATATCCGTTTGTACAAGGCTTCGAACACGTTGTCCCCGACCCTTTTCTCTGGCAATATCGCTAAGATCTGCTGGGCGATCACTTTTTCTTCACCCTCGCGGAGTGCGGCTACAGCAGCCTGCTGATGTTCAGCAGTGGTCTCCCTGAGACCCGTGCAATACTCCAGTACTCCAGTCAGCCAGTGATGCCTTTGCCCAGCGGTGACCTGCTGGGCGGTACGGGAACGGACGTGTTCGATATCCCAGTTGTCCTTTTTGTACCGGTAAAAAGGGAACCTGAAATCCGCGTTGCGGGTCGCCAGCAGGGTTTGGATGTTGAACAGGAGCAATACCTTGCGGGTGTTCTGATGGTCATAATCCAGCGTGGCGATATCGCCTTTGACCTGCTCGTGCACCTGCCGGTCGAGATAAGCGCGGAACGCTTTTTTGGTGCGGCCCTCCGCTTCCTTTTTGAGTGTACTGATCGGCACGCGGCAATCGACCAGGAAACCGACGAGGTGGTAGAACTCTTTGTTTCCGAACCATTCCTCGAAGCTCAGGAAGTATTTTTTGACCTCGGTCCAGAGCAAACTCGCCTTGTCCCGGTCTGCCGGGAGACGGGTTCGGGCCAGTTCTTCTACGAAGCGGTTGAAGGTGTGATAGTGTTCATCCTCTGGCTGCTTGCCCTTCATCAGATCAAAGATATATTCGATACGGTTCTCATACTTCAGGGGATTTGCAATGTCATAAATAAAAAACCAGAAAGCATCATCCTGCAGTTGCTTTTCGATCGTATCCCATTCGGCCGCGATCTGTAGCTGCCTGGCGGTTACTTTCCCGTTTTCGAAATTGCCGCGCTGCAAGAACAGCGCCTTGATCAGTTCACTGTTCGTCAGCGCGATCTTGCCGATATTCAACCGCGTAAAAACCTCGACTGGCACGGTATCGCTGCGGCCGCTACTGTCGTCGACCTGGTACCAGATCACTTTGATGTTTTTGACCAGCACCGGGTAAAGCTCGCTGCGCTCACCGATATGCGCCTCTTCGAGCGCGTCAAACCAGTTGCTGATGGTCTGGTAGGCCAGGTGCATATGGTGGTAGTCGATGTTGCCGGCGGCAAGGGCGGCATCTTCCAGGTTGGCCAGGAAGGTCTCACTATCCGGCCGGGTCTGGTATTGGATATGGTATAAAGGCCGCTCGGTTTTGAACTCCGTCTTATTGAAATAGTGCAGGATGATCAGGATCGTCGTCAGCCGCTGCTGTCCATCGATGACTTCCCATTCGGGCTGTCCGTTCCTCGCTCTTTTCTTCACGACCACGGGCTGCAGGCAATAGAATGGCGCATCGGGAGCATCCGAAACCGGGCCATTCAGTTTCTTGAATTCGAGGATATCGTCGAGTAATTGTTCGACCTGTATATTGGTCCAGCGGTAGCCGCGCTGATAAGCGGGGATAAAAAAACGGCTTTTCAGCAGATCCCGTATCGGTAAGAGCGTCAGGTCTGCATCATTTAGCGCACCGGCTTCGCCCGGGGTATTCAGGAGTTCTTGCATATGATCGGTTTAGTGAACAGGTATTATTTCGGTTAAATATAAATACCGAAACCTGTTTTTCCGTCCTGCAAGGGCTTTTTTATTTGTTGACTGGGCTTCCAGTTTTCGGTGATAAGTCGCAAAAGGCCGATACCTACCGCCCTGTGTGCTCCATATCTCTTGCTTCACCCGACTCAAAGGTGACGATTGATTGACCACCAACACCACCATACGGTAGGAGCGGAACAAAAATCGGATCGTTTAACAGGCTAATTAAACATATAAAGCTGTCACATTTAATCTGACAACGGATAACCGAACATTATCAAAATAACAGATATTCGTAATCTCCTAAGTACTCTGCATATGTTAACTCCCCCTGTTTTTAAATCACAGTCAATTAATTCCTCTACCCTTTGACCAACTAAATGTTTTGACTGTCAAATTTGATTTTTGTTTAACATTAGCACACTTGATGGCCCGCAGCCTACGGAATCGTCTGGTCAACGCTTCTGAAATTTTCATTATAAGTCTTGTATACGAATTTATCAGTATTGTTCTACATGTATTATATAATATTATAATTCCCTATCTTCAATGATCTAATCCAATAAAGTGTCACGACCTAAGCTCAATATTCCGAGAATCCAGCAAGTCATGGACTTTGATAATCCGCCACCACCCTTGGTGACTTGGCCTGACAATTATGCTTTCCCGTTGAATCTAAAAGACTTCGTTGAGAGACGCACGGTGCTCGAGGTTGTGATGGAAGATATTGCTGAAAGTGAGAGTTATTTGGTAGTAACGGGATTTACTTCTTTGGCTCATATTATTGAACTGTTTGGAGGCAAAGTAGTATTTGGGCACTTGAAGGATGTGCGGATTGTGCTGGGTTTTGAGCCGGAACTACGGGAGCGTAAGCTTTGGAAGAGTGCAGAACTCGATAAGGATGTGAAGGAGTATTGGGCAGGTCAACATTATTCTTTGTTAAACGGTGGGGTCGTAATCAAGGTGATTGAGCTGATTAAAGGCGGCCGGATCTGTTTTCGTTTATCGGATGGGCTTCATGCCAAGATCTATGTGGGCGACAAACATACAATCCTGGGTTCCGCAAATTTTAGCAAGAATGGCTTGACCTTACAGCATGAAGCCAATATCAGGATCGCGAATGATTTGTCGCAACCAAGAGAGCATAAACAATACTGCGAGATTACACAGATAGCGGAAAATTATTACAAGCTTGGCAAGCCTTACAACGATACCATTATCGAGCTACTGAAAAATTTGCTCAAGCTGGTGACGTGGCAGGAGGCACTGGCACGCGCGATCTCCGAATTGGTGGACAAACCTTGGCTAAATGATATTCCAGAGCTATATAATAAGCTGAACAACTTGAAGTTATGGCCATCACAGCGTTTAGGTTTGGGGCAGGCAATGTATATTCTGCAAACTCAGGGATGTGTACTGATCGCTGATCCAACCGGATCCGGTAAGACGAAGATGATCAGTACCTTGCAATTAGTACTGTACCATTGGTTATGGGAGACAGGTCGGCGAAATAGGTCTTACGCAGTCACGATCTGCCCACCCTTGGTCAAGGACAGCTGGCATAAAGAGTTTGTAGATATTGAATTCTCACAAAGCGGCCAGATTTCCATGGGGGCTTTAAGTTACACTAAAGGGCACAGTCACGGAACGTATGTGAAGGAAATACGTAACGCCAACATCTTGGTTGTAGATGAGGCCCATAACTTCTTGAACTTGCACTCTTTCCGGAGCATGAGCGTAGCAGAGCACACGTCAGATAATATTATTCTGGCAACCGCTACCCCGATCAATAAAAGGCCGAAGGATTTAATGCGATTGATCGAATTGTTGGGCGTAGATAACCTGGGCGACCAAGAACTGGAAGATTTCAAAGAACTAAAAAGGCAGCGGCACATTAAAAGCAATTCGCCGGAGTTCGCCGCACTTAAAACCTATATCGAAAAATTCATCGTTCGCCGGACGAAAACACAATTGAATAAGCTGATCGATCGCGAACCCGAATTGTATATTAACCGGCAAGGTAAACAATGCCGTTACCCTGAAAATTCGTCCAAGATTTACAAGACTGGGGAAACCAAAGAAGATCAGCGCATTGCCCAAGAAATTAACCGGCTTGCCGGAGAATTAAAAGGACTGATCTATTTGCAAAGTATCATGAAGCCGGATGACCTGGAAGCCAAAGACGAACAGTATCACATCGATTTGCGTTTGCGGGCAGCTAAGGCTTTATCCAAATATAATATCCAGGCCAAGATGCGTTCTTCTAAAGCAGCCTTACTCGAGCATTTGAAAGGAACGGACGCCGCTTTGGAAGAATACAAGTTCAAGTCTGGCAAGGATAAGTCCGGTAATGTGATCGCGACCATCAATAAACTCAGCGTAGCTCTGCCGAAAAATCAGTTGAAGTCTGTTTGCCCGGAATGGCTGACCGATATAACCGCCTACCAGCAAGCTTGCCTGGAAGAGATTAATATTTATGAGCAGATAGCGAAGTTGTCGATCGATCTGAGCCTCTCGCGAGAACTCAGGAAGATCAGTGAGCTGCTGAAATTATTTAAGGAACACGCTTTGGTATTAGCTTTTGACAGTACGGTACTGACACTGGACTTCCTGGATAAATTAATACGAACCTATCACCCGGATAATGGCATCGAGCACCATGTAGTTACCGGGGCCTCCACTAAAACGACTATCGCCAGTATTCTCAAAAAATTCGACCTGGGCTCGACTAGTCAGAATGTCCTGGCATTGTGCTCAGATTCCATGTCCGAAGGAGTCAACTTGCAGCAAGCCTCGGCTCTAATGTTCTTGGATATGCCCAGCGTGTTGCGTATCGCCGAGCAGCGCATCGGCCGCATTGACCGACTCGATAGCCCTCATAGTAAAGTCTACTGGCCGATGGACAGCGTTGAGTTTGCCTTGCGTTCTGACGAGCGCCTCATCAAAACTTCTTTTGATACAGAAAGTCTGATCGGCTCGAATTTCACTATTCCGGACGAGATCATGGGGCAGCATTTAGACCATGTGATCAAACCGGAAGAAATGATTAAGGCCATTAAAGAAAATAAAGACCAGGAGTATTTATGGGCGGGTGTCAAGGACGCTTTTACCAGTGTTCATGATCTGTATGAGGGTGAAGATACCTTGATCGATTTAAAAACCTATGAAGCCTGGAAGGATGTTGATGCCAGCGTAAAAGTAAAATTAAGTATCGGTCATTCAGAACGCCCTTGGATCTTCTTAGCGGTTAAAGGCACCAAAGCCATATCGCCCCGTTGGTATTTCGTCGATGCTGAGAAAAAAATATCGGTCGAACTTGGTGAGGTTTGTCAGCAATTACGGCAATACATTAATGGTACCCAGCACTGGGAAATGAAATGGTCCGAGTCTGTTCAAAATGAATTAAATCATTATATTAAACTATTATTGGATAATGAGATTAATATCCTGCCCAGTAAGCGGAAAAGAGCAATAGAAGTTGCCAAATTTATCCTGGAGAAGCAATTTAAACTTGCTGAAAAAGACCTGCCGCGGAGAAAACTGATCCGGCAGGTGCTGGAAATGTTCGAACCGCGTATCGTTAACGAAGAATATAATATTGACTATTACCATTTCTCTCAACAATGGTTGGATATTTTCACTCCAATTCTGGCTGAGAAAAAGCGAGCGCAAAAAAAGAAAGACAAAAAGGTCTTATCTCTGCTAGACCTGCGCAAAGACAAATCGGTTGCCTTGACCGATGAACTCTTGCAAAAAATATTGAATGATGCTCCACTAATCGTCAACATGTGGAGTCGGGTAGCCTCCTGTATCATCGGCTTACCTGACCTAAGCAATTAAGGCCGTAACATTTTTCGGTGAATGCGATGTTTTAATTACGCACCGCTTCTTTGTTAATCGATAATTCGGTTCAATGTCGTCAAGCATAACAACTTTTGTATTAACATTTGCGGAGAATAATTATTAGATACATTATCCGCTGTTGCAAAAAGGCTCAGTTTTGGGAAAAGAACCGTAATGCGTCGTTAAATGGCAGATTATTCCTTAAGTTTTAAGCCCTTAAATAAGTGGCTTAAAATTTCAACAGGGTCTGAATCAATTGCAAGGGCGATCAAATACAACTCGTCTGCTCTTAACCTTGCCGAGGGATTCATGGCTAATTCACTCAATCTTGATTTGCCTATTCCTGTCTTACGGGAAACCTCCGCTTTATTAACGGATTTTTTGGCAAGATAAAGACCGAACTCTGTCATGAATAACGTTTTTCTGGAATGTTTTATGAGTTTAATGTACAGATGTTTGGGAAGTCTGAATAATTTCATTTTTTATGTCCGGCTTTTCGTTACATTTGT
Source organism: Mucilaginibacter ximonensis (assembly GCF_042686265.1). Classification (NCBI taxonomy): domain Bacteria; kingdom Pseudomonadati; phylum Bacteroidota; class Sphingobacteriia; order Sphingobacteriales; family Sphingobacteriaceae; genus Mucilaginibacter; species Mucilaginibacter ximonensis. The sequence goes on along the minus strand of NZ_JBHUPD010000002.1, from coordinate 1,309,593 downwards.
CCTGTTTTTCTAAATATTTAAATGTGACTCCAGACGATTTATTAACTAAAAAGGACCTTGAGAATTTCAAAAACGAGCTGTTCGAAATCTTAAAACCGCTCAAAGAAGCGCAAACTCTGCAACAGCAGAAATGGCTTAGGAGTAAAGACGTGCGAAAGCTTTTAAATATATCTGCCGGCACTTTGCAGAATATGCGGATCGCCGGAACCATAAGCCATAATAAAGTCGGTAAGATCTTTTTTTATAAAGCTGAGGATATTGACAAAATGCTTTCCGGGGCTGAAAAAAAAGCCCGAAAAAGAAGTCATAAAGCCTGCGAAGTCGCAGACATTCAGTGTACTTTTTCTTCTAAGGGAACCTAAAAATAAGCAGAACGATTTATTACCCATCTACATTCGGCTGAATGTTAATGGACAGCGCGAGGAGTGGTCTACCGGTAAGAGATGCAAGCGCGAAGAATGGAATGTTCAGACCAAACGACTTACAGGGAATAAAGAGAATACCCGTATTACCAATGGCTGGCTGGATGTGCTCTACGCAAGAGCCTATTCCTGCAGGCTTGAGCTTTACACTTCGGGAAAGCCATTTCAGGCAGTGCATATCCGCAAGTTAATGCAGGGCGAGGAAATTGATCCGCCAAAAATGCTGTCAGAAGCGTGGAACTATCATACAGATCAAATAGCTGGGCTGCTGGGGAAAGATTATACTCCGGGAACACTTGCCAAATACAAGACGGTTTATAGGGTTATTAAAAAGTACGTCGCCATGAAAAATAAAGCCGACGATATTCGTTTGGACGAGATAGATTACAGGTTTGTCCGTGATTTCGAGTACTACCTTAAAACAGACTACGGCGTTAAGATTAATACTGCTATACAGATAGTCAAAAAACTGAGGACTGTTATAAAAATAGCTTATGAGATCGGATGGATAAAACGCGATCCATTCATCGCATATCGTGTAAGGCATGAAGAAGTGCATCGGGAATATCTTACCGGCAATGAGCTTAATCAGCTTGCAACAAGACGATTTAGGAAGAGCCGACTTATCATTGTAAGAGATTTATTTCTTTTCAGCTGCTACACTGGTCTTTCCTATGCAGATACAATCAAGCTGAAAAGGGCTGATATATTAAAAGGCGAAGATGGCGGACTTTGGATTCAGACCTACAGGGCGAAAAATAACAATCGCGTAAGAGTTCCTCTATTGAGCCCGGCCTTGCGTCTTGTTGAACACTATAAAGATTATCCGCGAATTCTGGATGAAGATTTTATCCTGCCTAAAATAAGCAATCAAAAGGCTAATGCCTACCTCAAAGATATAACCAACCTGATGGGCTGGACAAAACGGCTGACTTTTCATTGTGCCCGTCACACCTTCGCAACCACTGTAACGCTGACCAATGGAGTTCCGATTGAAACTGTAGGGCAGATGCTTGGGCATAAGAGTATTAATACTACCCAGTTATATGCACGCATAACCGATACCAAGGTAAGCAGGGACATGAAGCCGCTAAAGAAAAAATATATTGGCCAAGAGCTCTTTTTAACTGAAGAAGAAGTTGATTAAAATTTATTAGGTCTTTAAATTATATAGCCTAATAATATTGCTTAAAATCGCATTATTGTAATGCCTCATTTGTGGTTGTGATTGTACCCCCGGCATTTGATCTCCAGAGGCAAAGCTCATTTTGGCGCTAAAATTATTATTGTTTAATTTTGTAGCGATGACACCAAAACCTGTGAAACTTATCCGCCCTAAAGGTGAAAGGCTCGGCTGGACACCTATTGAACAAGTGAAGCATGTCACCTTAAAATCGATAACCGTATATGGTCGTAAGGTTTCAATTCGTCAGCGCCAGGAATCCCAAAATGGTGAGGCGGTTCTGGCGAAATTTCTTATCCCTTGATCTTTCGTGTTTTTCACGCCGAATACCTCGGCTAATAGAATCTCTTATGAATGGTGTTTTCGGGTTAGCTCTGTAAATAAGAGTGTAACTGTGAATCGTAAAAGTCATATGAATTTTAAACCTGGCTATCTACCGAAGATCATAGTTGTATTTTGACATCAAACAAAATTGTATTTTACTAACAAACATTTTGTACTTTTGTATCAAATGAATAAACATGATACTTCAATCTGCCTTTAATCAGGTTATCGAAACGCAAAAAGCAAACCTGACTCAAAAAGATCCTGGTCTGAAAAGAGATGCGCTGGCAACTTTGCCAGACCTGTCGGCGTTTGCATTAATTGTTTCGGGAATAAGGAGATGCGGGAAAAGTACGCTGCTCTTCCAACTACTCAAAGAGAGATATCCTGATGCATTATATCTTAATTTTGAAGATCCCCGGCTTTATGAATTCGGCCCTACCGACTTTGCCAGGCTGGATGAATCCATAAAGGCCAGCGGAAGTAGTGTGCTTTTTTTTGACGAGATCCAAATTATCCCAGAATGGGAAAGATATGCAAGGCAAAAGCTGGATGAGGATTATAAATTAGTAATAACAGGCTCTAATGCCTCTTTATTAAGCCGAGAGTTGGGAACCAGGTTAACCGGGCGGCACATCACAAAAGAGCTTTTCCCTTTTTCTTATCACGAGTTCTGTTCCTTTAAAGGATTATCTTATGATAAGTCTTCTTTATTAAGCTATTTAGAATTAGGCGGCTTTCCGGAATATTTAAAACAAGGGATACCTGAAATATTAAATCAATTATTCGAGGATATTTTGATTAGAGACATCGCAGTTCGCTATGGCATCAGGGATGTTAAAACGTTGCAACGGCTGGCATTTTATCTGCTCTCCAATGTTTCAAAGTTGATCACAGGTAACAGGCTCAAAACGCTGTTTGAGATCGGGTCTACCAGTACAGTTATGGAGTATTTGTCACACCTGGAATATTCATATCTATTACAATTCGTGCCAAAATTCAGCTATTCTTTAAGAAAACAGATCGCAAACCCAAGGAAAGTTTATGCAATAGATACCGGCCTGATCAATGTTAATTCAGGTTCTTTTACAGAAGATAATGGCAGAAAGTTCGAGAATCTGGTTTACCTGCACCTACGTCAAAAACACAGGGAGATCTATTATTTTGCTGAAAAGAATGAATGCGATTTCGTTATCGCGAATAACGGCAAATTAGTAGAGGCCGTTCAGGTTTGCTTTGAATTAAACCCTGATAATATCAACCGTGAGTTGGATGGTGTGGTCGAAGCGCTTACATTTTTTAATGCTGATGAAGGCTTTATCGTAACGCTTGATCAAACCGATCGCCTAGAGAAAAATGGTAAAGTTGTCCATGTAGTTCCGGCCCATCAATATTTATCAAAGTAATGACATCGAAAAGCATATGCATTCGTGCACATTGATTTTCGCCCCCTCTACTTGGAAAGAACTATTGGAAATTTGTTCCTTCTGCTGACGTTAAAAATACGATTCGAAGTGCAGGCTACATGCGTAAAATTTATTCGAAAATCTTATTTCTTCTATAACCGCGGAAGTCTATCCAGTTTTTGATTTAATACCTTTTCGATCGTTAGCTTAGGTAACACCCAGGTAACACAAACTTAGTTATATTGGGTTAAAAATATAATTATTTGAAGAAAATACAAGCTTATAAAGTACTGATTTATAGATAATTGATTGATATTTATAACCATGTATAATTAGAAAAATGTTGGATGGCATGCAAGAGGTCATCGGTTCGACTCCGATATTCTCCACATATTGATTATCAGGCTTTTAGATCAACTTCTAAAAGCCTGATTTTTTTTATTGTACAAAATAGGGATAAATACTTCTCTTCTAATTGTTCAGTTTAAGTATTTTGAAAAAAACGAATTCATCTGATATATAATTTTTTAGTCGATTTAGATTACTATCGGCCTCCAGCTTCCCCATTACTCTTACAAGTTGCCGTATTAGCTGGTGAAATCTCATTCTTGTAATATTGTCTATTAAATCCAATGTTCTTTATATAGTGATTGTCAGACTTAACTAAACATTAAACCTGTTTATATAAATACGAACAGACAGAACCCTTTCTGGCGCTTCCATTAGGTTTTCCGTAATGAATTACTTTTTATTCTTACCACTTAAATGAGCTTATTTAAGACTTTTTGGGCTTAAGGCTTACTCCTATTTTGTTTAAAATTGCTTATTAATTTTTATGAAAGGCAATTCTACTTTAACGAAAACTTATAGAAAGAAACATACATCTAGTTGTCCAAAATGTGGATGCTATGTGGAAAGAAGGCCGCGATCGGCCGTATTTAAGTTGTTCTTCCCTTCCATTAAAAAATATTTTTGCTTCAAGTGCATGAAAAACAGATATATAAAAGATTCTTATGCTATGGAGACTACGATGTAAAGACTGGCATTTAACGTATAACTATTTACTGTACGCAATAAAAGATAAAACCTAATGATGGTATCAACGAAATGGAGAAAAATCGATTTAAGCAAGGCTGCTCCACTTATATATCTTCGTTATTTTAAAAAACGCATTACTACTCCAAGTTTGAATGTTAGAGAGCATTTCTACATCAACGAAAAATTTGCCTCCGGAGAAGTTTTTTTTGAGAAAATTCAAGAAGGTTTTTGGATGATTGCTATTGAAATCAAAGCCAAGGAAAACACACATTATTTTTTTTCGACAAAGGACAAGATTGACTTTTACTCGGTAAATTTTTTTTCGGGGTCGCTTAATATAGGCTATCAGGATCAAAAAGATATTTATTGGGCAAAGAATTATGTGCTTCATCTTGATGGTAAGATTACTCACGATATCTATGTTAAAGCTAATACTGTTTTAAAATATAACAGGCTGATATTTACACAAACCTTTTTGAATGTTTTAATAGGTAATGATCAACACATATCATTGGTGACGCATGAATGTAGCGGGGACGTTATAAATAGAGCAGCGGCAAAATCGGAAATTTTTCTTCAGAACCGACTATTCAACGTTTTGCGTAACGAACGCAATGACAACCATTACCGGGCATCACTTTTTAGTATAGTATACGGCCTGGCAACGTCTTTTATAAAAAATTCATCACCCCAAAAAAAAATTGCAGATGAAAGTTCTGCTAAAAAGAATAATCCCACCATGTTCAAAGCAGCTATGATACTTGAAGCTCATCTATCAGATGGATTTCCTGGAATTTCTAAAATTGCTTCAGACTGTAACATCTCCATGTCAAAACTTAAAAGAGATTTTAAGAAAACCTTTGGAATTACACCTCTTTACTATTTCCGCAATCTTCAGATTGCATACTCAATGGACTCTTTTAAAGTTCCAGACAAAACAGTTAAAGAAGTAGCGTTTGATTTTGGATTTAAAAAAAGTAGCTCGTTTTCAAATTGGTATAAAAAATTAAATGGCATGGCATCACCAAAGTTTTATGAACGGGGTAATTAATGAAACAATTTGTGTTGGCATAATTGATGACGACGCCTTTTATACCGCTATAATGATTAAGCAATTAGAACGGGCGGATATAAAAGTTCAATTTAATGCCTTAGATGGATTTTGTGGAATAGCAATATTACAGTCAACGTTAATACTCCCCAATGTGGTAATAATAGATTTGGAAATGCCTTTGATGAATGGTTTTGATGTTGTGAAAAATTTGAAACAAGCATGGCCCTGGTTGCAAATTATTGCTCATTCTTCAATAACCAGTGAGGCTGTACATAAGCAGGTTATTGCTGATGGTGCAGACATATTTGTTTTGAAGGATGGAGACGGGTTGAAACTAATCAAAGCAATTAAAAAACTGGCAATTTTATAAGATAAATAACTATGCCCGTCAGGAACTGCAAATATGAATATGCGATTCAATTTATTTTTGGCGCATTAATATTCATTGCCATACTTTATAAAATAACGGAGATAGTAGTTCGTGTCTTTAATCTGGTATATAAGTGGTAAATTTTGGCTACAATAAAAAATGTTGTTCAAACCAGTAAAGAATGTACCTTTTACAAATCCTCGAGCCAGGTCTTTTATATTCGCCACAGACGCCCATTAAAAATGGGCTTTTTTTATTTAAAAGCTTTATAAATCAATCTTCAGTGTCAGCTTAGCCCCATACTTTGACACGCCGGGATGATCCAGGTAGTTAAATCGCTCTATCCCGTCTATTCTTAACAGCTTGAAGATGTTGCCAATACCCACACCCATTTCCATATAAGGGGTATTACCTAAGGCGTAGGTACCCGACGCCCCCGCTGATGGTACCGGAAAGTTATAAAGGCCACTGCTCAAAGCCGGATTATTTTCGGCACGTAAACCACCATATAATACTTTAAAAGAGAAAAACTCGCGCCATTTTAGTCGCGAAATCAATGGCACTTTGTTCAGGAAAAAGCCATTAAAACTTTGGGTGATATTAAATCCTGCGTAATGGTCGCTTACAAACTCCAGGTAATGCATTTGGTTATAAGCATTAGGATCATAAACGATAGACTGGTTTGCCGGACTGATGTTTAATAACGGGTACGGTACCTTGCCTAAGATGTCTCCCCCAAATAAAGTAACATCAGCAAACCCCAGTTGTGACATGAAGACACGCTTATATATTGTACCGGTAAGGGAGGTATAACTGTTTGTTCCGTTTAATAAACCGTTAACACCTTGATTTATTAAAAGCGTAAAAATCGGGTATTTGTACCTTATGGTTTTACGGTCAAAGCTTTCCTGATAAATTTGCTCATGCGGCGCATAACGCATCGATAAAGAGAACACGGTGGTGCCGATATGATTTATTACCGTTTGTTGCGGGTTGTTCATTACATATTTTAAAGCGCCGGCTGCCTGCTGATCCTTGGTGAACATCCCGATATCAAACGAAAAATGATTTTCAAACTCTTTAACATAGTCTACTCTTAACAAATGTGTATAAAAGTAGTATCTGCTTGAACCTGTTTGCACAGACGAAATTGGTGTATGAAAATTACGGTTTGCATCGTCGCCTCCCGGTAAACTGATATCATACTGCTGACTCAATTTTATATAGTTATTAGGATATCTGTAAGGAGCCGTTTTATTGAAGGAATAATAAACAGTAGCCTCATGCTTTAACTGGTTATCGCGTGTGCCCTCAGCAAGATAACCATCAGCATAAATGGTCTTGTTAAATTGCGGCGTCGTGCGTCCCCCAATTCCATAACGAAAACCTTCCAGCGGGCTATATGAAGCAAGCTGGCCTAAATTAAGCTGAAAAGGCCCTAAATCAGCAAAACCGTTAGTTATTGCTGATGCTAGCCAGGTAGCACGTTTAAAAGATTTCATTTTTTCCAAATGGCCAACCTTTCGGTAAAAACGAGCATCATTGTCCGGTAGCGTATCTGGCCGGCTCTGGGACCAATAATCGTTACCAGCATGATCAAAGCCCGGCAAAACTTGTTCTTCCTTACCGTTATAAAACCCGGCATCCAGTGGTTTATCAACCAGATAGTTTGAATAGTAGATAACCCGGTTACCCTTTAAAGTAAATCCTTTGTTTTTTAAAATCCCAAAATCAACCTTCGCATCACTTTTTACCAGAAAGTAGCGCCCCGACTGCTGCTTTTCAAAATCTAAATCAACCTTAAGGCTACGCAAAAAATTCACGTTAATGCGGTCGTCTACATTAAGTTCGCAGGCAGTTACAGCGTACGATCCGTTTAGCGTAACCATTAAATGTCCCTCAAATAACAGGTCGCCTTTATTGCGGGGCGTAAAGCTTAGCTCTACCACGGTATCAGTAGCTGTGCGGATAGTATCCCTGATATAAAACCGGTAAAAATCAGGCGCATGATCTGCTATCGGGCTAAGCAACTGATGTTTAACAATATAGATGTTATTGTCATAGATATCTACCTTGTCTCCATATAGGCGGTTTACATAGATGTTGATGGCCGATGTATCAATAAATTTGATGATATTACTTTCTTTCTGAGCCTCTAAAACGCTGATGCTTTTTTCGGGATTTTTGCGCGAATATTTACGGTACCGTTTTTCAGCCAGATATACCTCTGCAGATAATTTACCGTCCACCGTATCCAGCATAAAGCGGTAGGGCCTGAACAAAAAGTTATTTACCAGTACCGGCGGTATATTGAACATATTTAAGCCAACCCGCTCATATTGGTCATATTGAACATAATTGTTGCTTTGCGGACGATTAGCATCTTTATGAGCAATCACCTTCTCAATAAGTTCAACAGCTGGGTTACCCTTATTGCGATAACGTTTGTGCGCTCTAATAGATACTTCGTTAAGCTGTGTGAGGCTTTTTACCAACCTAAGCTCTATTTTGTTTTCAACGCCCGGATTAATACGCTGTACATATTGCTCATAACCCATTGCCGTAACAACTATGTGCGAATATGCTCCCTGTCCGGTTAAGCTAAACTTACCCAGGCTATCGGTGCGGGTTCCGATATGCGTATTTAGAAAAACTATACTACATGACGACAACGGATGCCCGGTGGCTGCATCGCTAACCTTACCGCTAACCACAGTTTGCTGTGCAAAACAAAAATGCGGCAGCAGCAGGCAAAAACAGCTTAACAAAAATATCCGGCTAAAAATTATTTGCTTAGTCACCAATATTAATAAATCAACAATTGTAACGTAATGGGCGGGCCATAGTTTGTATTTAGTTCAAAATAAAGTCAGATTCTGTTCAAATTCTGAAACTGTGGCAAAAATACCGGCCGGGCATTACAATAGTACTTGGCATTGAGCTAATCAAAGTACCATTTTACAGCCGCGCCACCTGCATTCTTCTGGCATTACTGTTCGCCATGAATATAATATTCTGAAGTGAAAATTCACGGATTGGAAATAAATTAAAATAGTTTGTTTTAAATGCCCGGCCCGCCGCCAAGCTCCGGGAGGTGGGAAGTATCATGGAATTTACTCGGGGTAACGCCCGGCGCTCCCGAACCGGCCGGCAAATTTGTATGGGCGGAGCCTGAATGTCAACAGTAAAAATGAGCAAAGGACGCACGGCCCTTTGCTGCATCGCTAATTAATTGAAAAGGAATCGGTATCAACTCTCTTTTTACTGATCCTTTTCCACGCTGCCAGCCAAAAGGCGACAACAATACAAACCACAAGTGCCATCAATGCGAGCACATTTTTCAATACGTTAATCATCATGCGGTAAATGATGAAACAAAAAAGGCGATTAAACCTCAGCTTCAAAAATGCGATAGACCAAATAGCTGAAAGAATAGACGAGATTGCCGAATGTATCGATGGTAAATTACCTGACCTCAACAATGGGTATGCAGCAAGTGTCTGTGTTGTTTATATACCAACAAACAACTATTAAAAATAATTTAGGTTTGGGTTAACTTTTTTAAACCAACTACGTAAACAAATGTTAATAACTTTTGATTTTCAACAAAATAATATTTATATTGCTTCTAAATTCCAAGGCCATGAAAGTAACAACACTACTAAATATAATCCTGATTGTGCTGACAGCAGTAATAACAGCCGATATTATTCTGACCACCAATGCCGCCAGCAAGGTTGATTATACCGGCCTTATAGCACCTGTAACTGCGTGGTTAAGTTTGTTCCTGATCAGAATCATATACGCCAGTCGCCAGAAAACATTGGAGCAGCTGCAGTCTGTTAGAGTAAATAAGTTTTAGGCTTTTCCGCTAGTTAAATAAAAAAGGAGGCTCCTGAAATATCAGGAGCCTCCTTTTTTATTCCCGTTACTTAAAGTAAAAGGTGACGATTATGTTATTGTCGGGCTTTACTCAAGCAAGTTCAATAATGCGTGCGCGACGCAGGATATGGGCGAGAATAAGCATGCTGATATAACCCCAAACAACATTGTTGAGTATGAACTCAAAACTTAGACCCCGCCAAAATATCTGAAACAGACCCGAAAATACCAGCGCTGTGCCTAAAGTGTAACCCCCAAATAACCACTCGGCTTTTTGTGAGATGCTTTGTGCGGCCACGCCATATAAAAAAAGAAATACAAATACGCCCAAACCGCCCCAGGACAGATAGGCGTCAACTATAAAAGCCGGTTTGGCAGATACTGTTGAAAACGGGTTTATAACGCCCGAATCATATACTCTTTTCATAACCAGCTGTTCTGTTACCGGTTTTGACGGCCAGAATATCCGTGGCACCAATACGGTTATTGATTGCTCAACTAGTGCAAGGTGATAATATCCAATTTTCTCGGGCGTGCTTTCTATATATCCCGAAAACATATCAATTTCACTTAGCCTGTTCACCAGGAAATACCAGGTGCCCTCGTCGGCATTTGCCCCCTGGTTAATAGCTGCATCAAGCGCCTCTGAAGTAGCATCACTAGCATTCTGGCCCCCGCCCCAGCTATTTTGCCTGATGACGCTAACATAAGTAGGTAACACTAAAAAAAGCAACAGCATTACGGGTATAAAAATCAGTAGAACAATCCGCTTATAAACCGGATAAAGAAACAGCCCCAGTACCATTACGCTCAGAATTATAGGCTCCTTGAAACCTGATACCATGGCCGAATAAAAATTAAGCGCATAAAATATAAAGCATACAATGATATTTAACACTTTTTTTTGCGGGATAGCAAAGGCTAAACCCAATGCCGACGCCATAAAGCTTAACGAACTGAATTGATTAGCAAACTGAGCCAGTCCATCAATTTTTAAAAATATTACAGACATCGGAAATGACAAGATGGTAGCGTAATACAACATCTTTGATAATTTTTCAGGCTGCACTTTATATTTTGGTTGTTGGGGATATCGCATAACCATCAAAATACCCGATATCATAGCAGCATGTCCCAGGCAATAATATCGCTGGCATTTTGCAGCCAGTTCCAACTTGTATGGGTCTGGCAGAAAAAAAGGTGTAGACTCAAAATTATTGTAACCTAACAGCGACATGAAATAAAAAATCGAGGTGCAACACATGTATCCGGCAAAAATAATCTGCACCAAAATAACCGGCCGCATTATCTGGTTGGCAAAGCTGCGATCATCAGGCAGAGGCACTATTTGCCCCGTAAGCGTCATAAAAAATATAAAAAATGATCCTGACCAGGCTATAAAATAGGATACAGTAGGTTGGCTGGCAAAAATCAGCGAAATGATCCAGGGTAAGTAGAGCAGGATAAATTTCTCAAATACAAAATTGCGATTCATTTATTATTGCCCTGTTAATCTATCTTCAATTGCTTTGGCTATGGCATTAAAATTCCACGGCTTTATAATTTCTGCCGACTGCAATCCCATTTTTTGTAAAGCCTCTCTGGTGGTAGTTAATGCCTGTAAAGCATTGGTCAGCTCATTAACTGAGCCGCTTTTAAAAATTTTACCATTAATGCCGTCCCTAACCAAATCAGCAGCACAACCCACCAGGTTTGATACCAACACGGCCTTACCTGCCGCCATAGCTTCATTAACGGAAAGCCCCCAGGTTTCGCCCGGGCCGGCCGATGGCAAACAAAAAAGATCAGCCGCCTGGTAAATTACCGGCATAACAGACTGGTTTTGAAAATCCATAAAGTGGATATTGACAATGCCGCTAGCTTTATTCTTCAATTCGTTTTCAAGTTCACCGTTTCCGACAAACAGCAAATGCACACCGGCTTTTGTCATCTTTTTAAAAGCCTCCATTAACAGTAACGGATTTTTCTTTGGTTCAAATTTACCCGCAAACAGAATCAAAATATCTTCGTCCACTAAATTAAATCTGTTTCGCAGATCAAGTATTTCCTGGTCGCGCCGGGCAGAAAATTTTTCATTATCTACGGCGTGCGGTGCAAATATTAATTGCCTATCATCCAAGCCATAAGCTTTATAATAGGCTCTGTTATTAATTCCTACATAAAATGCGCAATCTACATTACTGTAAACGCGTTTTAAAAATACTTTTTTAACGGCCGATTTTATCCCTGCCAATTTATCGAGCAAAGTCGAGTCGCCCCTGAAAAATACCGGCACCTTTCCGCTAAAATAGCGCATTGCAGACAAGTGCCCTTTGTATGCCCACCCAAACACCAAAACGGCGTCGGGGTTCCAATTCTCTACTTGTTTATTAAGATAGGGGGTAATGATGCCTTTATAATGATGCGATCCCGGATTTGCGGAGGTATTCTGAACCCACTCAAACGAATACCCTTCAAGCAAAGGCATATCCCATTGTATCGTTTGCTGAAACCCAGGGTCATAATTATGCAACGATGCTTCCCCCCAGGTATAAAATACTTTGATAGCTATTTGCCCACGTTGATGCAACAACTTAAATATCGGTGCATAATATTGAATAGGGTGAGTGGTGATAATAGCTAGTCTCTTCATTTATTTTGACCCGCTTTAATAACCCGGTCAAAAAGCCGGCATTGTAACACCGCCATATTTTGTGCCGAATATTTTTCAATCGCTTCACCATTATAAGTTCGTATGGCTGATTTGACTGCCGCGACATCCCTCAAAAAATCCATCACCGCCGCCGCCGAGGCCTCGGTAAATGAATAAGCGTCCTTTACGCCATATTCGTTTAACACTTTTAATGCGGGGCTGCCCTCAGCAAAGATTGCCAGCAACGGTTTTGATGCCAGCAAATAAGGGTAAATTTTTGAGGCTGTATACCCCGGAGAATCAGAACCGGGAATAAAAAGGCCGTCAGCTAAATTCAACGTAGCAAGCGTATGATAGTAGCTGATCCGATCAGTTTGTTCAATAACGTATTCGGTTATTCCAAAAGAATCGGCAAGAGGTTGTATGGTAGGTATTCCCTGTCCGTTTGGCGCATAACTTGTCCCTATAAAATGTAAGCGCAGCTGGCTGAAAAGCCGGTGGTTGGCTTGCAATCCCTGCTTAAAACCTTCAAATAGTTTGGTTAGTGCGGCTTGCATATCATTGCCACCCCTGCCTATGTACATTATGTTTTTATAAGACGGATTTAATAGTGCGGGAAATTCGGCAGCATGTTTTACGGCGATATCCATATCGGGCGCAAAAGCGCCAAAAGTTATAGTTGCGGATGGAACATTGCCTATTTCAGGATAACGCTGCCTTAAATCTTCAATGTATGTATCAGAAACGCTTACCAAACCGTCAACGTTTTTCATAGCGCGGGGTTCAAGCCATTTATTAAGGCGATAGGAGAACCAATATTTTTTGGGCCTTTGCGATTTAGGTTTGCCCTGGTAGTAATCGGTGTGCCATGGATCCTGGACATCAATTACATATGGCACCCCAAAACGTTTTTTCCAATAAGCGCCTAAAACACAAAGTGGATATTGCGTAGTCGAAAAATAAATAAGATCGAACTTTTGCCGGCTAAGCAGACCATTTACATACTTTTTATAATATTGAAACGAGCGCAGGGCAATGCTGCCTAACCCAATTTTTGAAGTAAATTGCGCGTTAAGCGCATCGACGTAATGAATAGTTACAAACGGAGGAATAGCTTCATTTAATAAAATATCCACCGGCATGTTTGAGAATTTGGGATAGACGGCAACCACTTCAACGCTGTAACCCAAATCATGAAAATAGGGTAAACTCATACGCACACGTTGCATATCGGCAGCGTTAGTTGGCGGGAAATATGGCGAAATAATGAGCAGTCTCTTCAAGCAGATCTTATTCCAAATTTTTTCAGTAATCGCCGTTTTAAACTGGCTTGTTTTATCTCTTCGCGGGCATCAGCCCAGTTAACCATGCTATCGTTTATATCATAATACCCGCGTTGAGCATCAGGAACGTTGCCCGTTTCAATACATTGAATAAGCGACGGCAGTTTTTGGAAAAACTCTTCATTTCTGAAAGGCGGGTGCAGCGACCATATGCCCGCCCCCATTCCTAAAAAGTCTACCCGCTTTAACCCCTTCTTCCGCATAATATCAGTTATGGTATCCTCAGGCAATTCGAATACCGGACGTGAACGCAATAAGGCACGATATAACAGCGGCCACCTGGCTATTTTTACAGGCAGAGGGCATATCCTGTTTTTAAACGACACTTTATTGATTAAAAACAACCTGGTGCTGAAAGAATTGAAATATACCTTTCTTAGCGAAGAGCTATCTGCGGTTCCGGGCTGGTCAAGCAGCCGGCCATCGGCAGTTGGAGGCCCGGGAAACGGACTGCACGTAAACACATCAGGTTCAGTTTTCAACAACTCTATGGCCTCCCTAACCCAATTTGGATCGGCGCCACCAAAGAAGATATCTGAGTCGATATGAAAAACATAATCATGCGCGGCGTGGTACAGGCCATAAAAATAGGAGTAGAATGGCCCGTAGCGGTGTGTTTTATCAGGTACGCGTTTGTTATTAAAATAGGCCGCACTTATCTCTTTTTTTGCCGCGGGCGAGTAGTCCACTTCCAGTAAGCGTATTTTTGGGTAATGGCTCAGGTTTTGACTAATTAGCGCAATAACTTTAGCTGTATCTTTATCATACGCGTCGCTCTCATAACCGTGGCGGTCATAAACCAGTAAAACTTCATCAACCTGGTCATGCCACATTTTTAATTGATGCGGCAACAGGTAAGGTAAAAAGCGTGCATCGCGTGGCGAAAGGCTTACTCTTAATGTTACTTTTTCTCTATCCATTTAGCGCCGCTGAAACAAGATCCAATAAAATAACTTTTTGTTTGTCCCAGCACAGCTCATTGGCTGCTGTTACAGCTTGTTGCCTGTATACCTGCAAAGTTTGTTCGCCTGTCAATAGTTCTTGTATTTGCGTTTTTGAGCGTTCCGGATCATCGTAATCTATTAATATGCCCCCACCGTAATTTTTAATAATTTCTGACTGCCCTTGTGTATTTGTAGCAATTACCGGCAAACCCGAAAGCATATATTGAAACAACTTATTAGTTACAGTCAATGAACGACTTAATGGCTCTTTGAGCTCAAGCGCCAGGCCTATATCAAATTGCGAGATCAACTTTGGCAATTGAACCGATTCAACTAACGGGTAAAAATTTAGTGGGTGCACCGATAAATTCTGAAGTTGATTTTTATAATGTGCATTAACCAAATTACCCAGCAAATTAACCTCAAGGTCAACATTTAAATCATTTAACAAGTCAAAAAACTGCTCCAGGCCGCGGCCCGGCCCTGTTGTTTGCGAAAACCAAAATAGCTGTAAAGGTTTTTTAAATTCTTTAGTCCTGTTCAGTATTTCGGTTTTTTTATTAAACACATTATAGATACAAACAGGCACAGGGACGTTATAAGTGCCGGCCATTTCCCTGGCCATTACATGCGAGGTTGTGATGCAAAAGACGCCATTTTTTAACCCGTATTTTTCAAGCTGACGAAGCAAGCGTAGTGGCCTATAAGATCTCGCATCTGAAAGCAGATCTTCAGAATACCAATCTTCAAAATCAAAGGCTACCTTTTTTTTGATTTTTAACAACTGAACGCCGCAATACAGTCCCATTTCCTGATGAGCCATGTATAGATCGGCCTTTTGTTTTATGGCAATGTTTTTATATTTCCATGATGCGTATCCTAAGGCCAGGGGCGTCTGTATATTAAATTCTTTAACCAGTATCCGTCCTATCTTATACATTAATCGGACGACGACAGAGCTGGCATATTTATCCTGTAAACGTATTGCTGAGATAAGCTTAATAGGGTAACCGCTTAATAAACGCGCATCTTCATCGCTAAGCTGTTTGCTGTAACTGCTGTTAATTATGGTAACGCGATAGTTATGATCAGCCAGCAAAACAGCCTCCTTTAACACTCTTGGGTTACGACATAAATGCGACGGGGTTATTATGCAAATATGTTTAGCGGGATTCACCTGGCTTGCGTGTGTTGTTATCGCTGTAGTTTATTTTTAATCAGCTTTAATGTCTTCCAATTAAAAAAGAGCGTCATGAGTTTAGTGATGCCTCCGCTTGGGTAAGGCAAGGTGGGCGCCGGCAGATGCAACTTATATGACTCAGCCTTTTGCACCAAATCCGAATACAACGGATAGGCTTCGTATATAAAATTTTGCCATATATTGGCACACGATAAACGAGCGTTTTGGTCATCCCTGACATTCAAAAGCGTTTGGGTTGCCTGTTCAATTGATAAATATGCCGACTCAAAAGCTTTACGCGTTTTAGTATCTGAAAGACTACCTTTTATTCCGGACCGATAGTACAAACAAGCATCGGGCGTAAAAAGCACGGTTTGACTATTTACTAAAACCCTCGTAAAAAAATCAAAATCATTGATCAGCGACAGGCGTTCATCCCATAATCCGGCTTTAACGATAATCTCCCGTGGGATTAGCCACAATGCACACTGCATCATAGGTTGGGCATTTTTCCACGATTCAACCAACCATTCAGTTGAAGGCATATCACGCCATACCGACTCGGGGCTTAATTTAAAAGTGTTTAAATCGTTGTCGTAAAATCGCCCCCATTGCGCCGACGCTACATTTAAGGGCGTGTAATTCAATCGGGCAACCTGGCTTGCCAGCATTGATGGAGATAAAATATCATCAGCATCAAAAAATTTGATCAGGGCGCCATTTGACATCTTAAATGCTTTGTTCGCTGCGGCACATTGCCCCTTATTTTCCTGATGAAAGATTTTTATTCTTTCATCAGGAAAAGTTTTAATGATTGACACTGTTTCGTCTGTCGAGCCATCATTAACTATAATCAGTTCCCAATTTTTATAAGTTTGGTTAATTACTGACCGTATAGCTTCGGCAATAAACTGCCCTGCATTATAAGCAGGCATACATACAGAGACCAATGGCTGCATTAATTTGACCTTAAATGTGGTTTAAACAATCTGATCAGCTTTTCGCGGAGCCATACGGCGCCAAATGGATGCAAATGTGTTAAAGCATTAAAAACTCTGCCACCGTTACTGGAATACGGATAGCCCAACTTTTTACAGATAGCTAAAGCCTTTTCCATATAATCATAGGCCTCTCCGACACCTAACGCCGCCACGCACTCCCATAGTTTATCAGCTATCTCTTTAGGGTAAATTGCGCCGTGGGTTAAAGCGGTATCCTCCAAAACGTAGTAATTGGAGATAGCGCATTTAAGGTAGTTTGCAGACGACATGCTAACCTTATACCGGTAATTAATACAGGTAATATCAGGCAGATAATCAAAGTATAAACCAGCTTTGGCCATACGCTGGTGCATTGCGTTATCTTCGTTATATAATACCCTGGTATCCGTATTAAAGCCGCCGGCATTTAGAAACTTATCTCGTCTGTACACCCCAAAATTCACAATTTTACGCATAATAGCATATTTAAGCGGGTCATTTCGCAGCGCCAATGCATCGTAATTACCCGCGCCCAAAATTTCGCCCGAGTAAGCGTCAACATAATTGTAATTTAACAATAATATGTCTTTCTGACTGCCATTACGCTCAATCCACTGATGTACACTGGTTGTAAAATTTGGCAGTAGATCGTCATCAGCATCATGAAAATGTATCCAGTCGCTTTTTACCGAGGCAGCCAGCGTATTCTTGCCGAATGAACACCCCCGGTTTACCTCACCAGATATAACTGTCGCACCAAATTGCTTCGCTATTGCAGCGGTATCGTCTGTACTGCAATCATCGTAAACCCATATTTCGTTGAATGGTATAGCCTGCTGCTGCGCCGACGATAACAAACGCGGAAGAAAAGCTGCTGCATTGTATGCCGGTATGCAAAGTGCCAGCGAACTCATTTGTATAATTTGGCCTTGATGCGTTTTAAAAAATAGTTTTTCAAGGTGGCAAATGGCTGTTTATCTAAAATCTCATCGATATCAAACCGGTGTTCATCCGGACTATAAATAGTTTCAAGATAGCTATTTGCAGGCTTTTTTGTAAAGCCGGTAATGGTAGCCTTATAAAGTTCAGCGTTTAATTTGATAATCATTTCAGGCGCCAGTTTTGTCCTTAGTGTATTTATCGCGTTATCAACAATCGCTGAATAGTCGGCTTGATCCAGGGCGTTAACCTTTTCAATTAATAGCGCCAGCGCCTCAACATCATCAGCCGGGTATTTAAAGCCATTTTTTTCATGCTCAATCAACTCAGACGCACCCACGCCCTCCGAGCAAATTACCGTTGTACCGCTTGCCATAAATTCCAGCACGGTAAAATTAAACATGTCCCAGGTTGATGGTACAATGCCAAATTTCGCTTTCCGCTGCAATAAAGTAGCCTGATCTTGCAAAACGGGCTTTTCAAACAGAACGTTCTTATTATAAATCTGCGGATAATTGATGGAAAGATATTGACTTGTGGTTTGCTTATCTTTAAAATGCATATCCCGCCCAAACCATTTAATTAATGGCGGTTTTTTAATCAGCTGAACGGCCTTACACAACTGCTCAGCCCCTTTCCATTTTTGTATGCGGGCCGTTACTAAACCAAAATTATCGCGCGAGGCGAGCGGTATGGGCTTGATTTCTGTTTGATAGACAGGATAAATAACCGCTACTTTCTTTTTATTAAATAATCCATTCCAAAAGTCTGCGTTAGCCGTACTATGAGAAATTAAGGCATCAGCCAGCGGCAGCAGCGCCAGTTCGGCCGACTGAAACAGATGCATACCCAATGGTTGATTGTTAGTTGATTCATGCAGCGCAATCTGCCCCGAACTGCCGTGTAAACGCACAACCACCGGCTTTGAGTATTTTAGCACCCAGGGTATAAAACCTAAACCAAAATCTGTGCATTCAATAATGTCAAAAGCATCTGTCTGCCCGGCCTGCTCCCACATGGCCCAGGCCGCCGCCAGGTTATTCCTGAATTCAGGAAATAAATCATATTTACTAAACAGCTTAAGGTGGCGTTGGTAAGCCAACGGCTTAAGATACTCAACCTCGACACCATCAATATTAAAAGACTCATTAGTTTGGGTATAACCGCTTCCTACAATTACCTTAATACTGTGGCCATAAGCCTTCAAGGCTTTTATGTATTGCAGGTAATAGGTAGATATACCACCGCCTGAATGAGGATAGTACTCAGGAAGTATGAAAAGTATTTTCAAGTAAAAATTTTTCTAAAATAGTATTCAGGCACTCCGGACTTCGCGTTTTTCTCAGAAAATCTCTAAACGTATACACCTTGCCGGCGTCATAACCATTTCTGATAATGTTTAGTGTATCGCTAACAAAAAAAGCCGGTCTTAATGGTAAAAACATGCCGGCAATTTCTGCAGGATAACTCAATGGTGGTTCGCCTACCGGCATACAGCCCGCATAAGCGCACTCATAAAATTTTAACAGTTCAATTTTACACCGGGTTGGGCATAAAAGCATATACTTAAATAGTGATAAATGCTCAACAAACAGCGCACCGACTACCCGATGTGCGTGTTGCTTTTTTTCTGAAAGCTCGGCATAGCCGGGGTGCTTTAAAATTGAAAAGAAAAACGGCCGCAGCCACGAACGGGTAACTTTTTTCCAGACGCTATATCTATATGGATAAACTTGTTCATTTAACGCTCCGGTTATGACAATACGATTTAGTTTAGAGTTGCGCTCAACTTCACGTTCCTTAAGATACGGATAAGGTAAGTGAATAAACCGATGCTTGTATTGGCCTTTTAATATGTCCGCTAACTCTGTGGGCTGATACACCGAAAGCAAAAACGTATTTGCACATTCCGACATCCGGCTTAAAAATTCATAATAATGATGGCGCACGTTCTCCATAAACGGATCAACAATTTTCAATAAAAACGTGGTGTCACTATTTTGGCGGATAATTATCTCCAGTTTAGCTGCCTCATCGGCAGTTATGCGGTTATCTACAGCAAAAATTTCTTTTTCTGTTACATTTAACTCACTGACCTTTACCACGGGCCACCCCATATTATTGGCATAACCATGGCCGGCATCGTCGCATATCAGTAAATTATAATCAAGCTGATCAGATAAGATATAGTTTATCACTAACAACGTTTCAGCATATTTTTAATGCGATTGTCTACAGTACCGCCTAATACAAACTTCCGGATAAAATATAAATTTTTGACACTAAGCGGCCTTAGCCACAGCAACCTGGTTAGGTATTTTAACTGCGTACTTTTTGGATATCGATTAGCGTATAGTGCGATCAAAAAACTCTCGGTATTAATTATTTCGGCTGCCTTAATCTCCGGTTTGGTTAATGAGGTGTGATAAGGTAACAATGCTTTCCATTTATCGGTTAACGCTAATTGCGCTTCAACCCACTGTTGCGTATTGCCGCCATACGAAAAATGCTCGATCAGTATATCGTATACCACTACCACATCGCCATTAGCTGCTTGCCCCAGCGAATAGTCAATATCATAAGCATGGAAGCCGGTCAGGCTTTCTTCGTCAAATGGATATTTCTGGTGGTTTGATTTGGTAACGGCTAAGAACATACCATCGAGCGTGGCAACACGGCTACGCTTTTCGTCAAAGGGATTATCGT
This sequence comes from Mucilaginibacter ximonensis, assembly GCF_042686265.1. NCBI lineage: Bacteria > Pseudomonadati > Bacteroidota > Sphingobacteriia > Sphingobacteriales > Sphingobacteriaceae > Mucilaginibacter > Mucilaginibacter ximonensis. Next base: position 1,289,169 of record NZ_JBHUPD010000002.1, on the reverse strand, counting down.
AATAATGATCTATACCGCCGTCATATTTACGCTGCAATTGGTTAACTCTGTTTAATTGCTTAATTGGAATAAAAACACCGCTCGGTGTTACCGTTTTTATTAAACTGCCCAGTACGCCAACTAATGAAACGCTGTTTACTGAAAGATGCTGAATAAGGTATTGCCCCCAATTTTCGGTATGAAACAAAATATCTTCATGTATAAAACACAAGTAAGGGTATTTTGCCCCAAATGCGCCTTGGTTATAAGCCTGCGCAATGGAATATTGATTTTGGGTGTTATTAATTATGATAATCTCGAAATCATCTAACCCAATAGTATTTTTAATATTCGCAGATACCCGGGCGCTAAGTTGCTCATTAACCGAACATATAATTATTGAAATCAACTGTTATTAATCTTAATCTGGGTTTCCTCCAGATACCTCGTCCCCCATTTATGATCAGGCTCTAAATGGTTTCCTTCGGCCCACTCATTCCAGGCATTGATAAACAGGTAAGGCTGTTCGCAATTAAACTCATCAATAATATGCTGTAACCACCTGCCATAATCAGTAGGGTTAGCATCTTTGAAAATAAATCCGTTTTTCCTTTTTCGGGCAGTATTATCCCAACCGGGGGTTATGCCGGGGATAAGTTTAGGCCGATAGTAGTTTTGATGGATGATGTGGTCGACATACTTTTTATAGCTAACAATTTTATGATTGTAATAAGCCGATTCGACGCCAAATAACTTATTTTTTAATTTATGAGACAGAGGGGCAAACTCTTGTGTAGGAGCCAATGAAAAATTGGGCTGAAAATCTATTACATAGTCTGAACCGGCAGCTAAAACATCTTGGTAGCTTACTGTCGAATTCATGACGCCAATTACGAGGCCCGGAAAACCGGCTTTCACAACTTCGGTACGCCATGTATCTATCGTTCGCTTCAAATCAGGCAATAAGAATGGCTTATAAATAACAAAAAATGGCTTGCCATCTATTTTAATATACCTGTCGTCTGCAAAAACCTTGCAAAGAAATTGAATATGCTCCAGGTCATCAGCGTCGCTATAGTCCTGAGCAATTAGCACATTGCTTTCAGCGCCGTCCCAGGTACGGGTCCAGTTTTCATTGGCCCAGCAAAGCATAAACGGAAAATCTGGTTTTTTAGTTCTCAGAATTTCATCAATTGGCTCGTTCATTAACCTTTTGCCGTTAAACCAATAATGGTAATAGCAAAAACCATAAATACCATATCGTTTGGCCATCTCGGCCTGTGCAATCCGTGCCTCTTCAAGCCGCAGGTCGTAATAACCTAAATCAGCCGGTAAATGCGGCTGATAATGTCCCTTAAATAAGGGCTGTGCTTTTGTTACATTAGTCCACTCAGTAAATCCCTTCCCCCACCACTCATCATTTTCTTTAAAAGGATGATATTGAGGCAGATGGATCGCAATAGGCTTGATTGAACCTTGATTTTTCAACTGTATTTTATAATTATTGTAGTTGGGCCATTTTTATTATTTTAGCGAATCTTTAACCACTTGGCAAAATACTTAGCCGTCGTTCGTAAATAATTACGTTGGTCGTTGATAAAAAACTGCTTATAGGTATTTAGTTTTAAAAACTGAGTGCGATAGGAACTAACGTGCTTGATCATTATAAAATTCCACGTTTCGCTTTTCTTTTCTTCGGAGATCTTTGTGATCATTGAGTTGCCAGAAACTCTGTACTCATATAATTCTTCATTTAAAAATTTAAATCTGAAATTCTTCAAGTGGCAATGTAACCAAAACTCCCAATCCTCGGCACCCTGTACAGGCATATTTTCATCATATCCGCCCACTGCCTCCCAAACTGCTTTACGATAAATTGCGCAAGCATCTATGTAATTTCCGACAAACAAAGCATCGCCATCAAATTCGTGAGTTATAAATTTTCTTGTTGGTATATCTTCCCCAAAAAAGAAAGGTCTTGCATAAACTATATCACAAACGTTATTATCTAAAAGGGCTATAGCCTTGTCTAAATATCCTTTCCTGATTTTGTTGTCGGCATCGAGTGGTAATATATAATGGCCACGCGCCTGTTTAACACCTTGGTTTCTGGTATAGCCTAAACCCTGGTTGGCGTGAGTAATAACATTAAATCCCTTTTGCTCGTATGCAGCTAGTATATCGAGTGTAGTCGCATCGTCCGATCCGTCGTTGACTATGATCAGCTCCAGGTCGTTATAATTACAAGCTAAAACGCTGTCAACCGCTTCTTTTAAAAAAACACCGTCATTATAGCAGGGTATTATAACAGAAACTTTCAAAACCTTTTGCTTTTTGTTGCCACTACCACATAATTCATGGTATTACTGAAGTCGCCTGTTCTATCGTCTAACGACAAAAAAAAGCGATTGATTCCTCTTATTCCACCAAAGGCTCTTAAAAGTAGTCGCGCCACTTTTCCTTTTATTCCTTTTATATGATAAATGTCGGGGTGTAAGGCGTGCAAAAAAGCTTGTCCTGCTACTGCCCACTTGCCGCCATTGGATTCGATTGATTTGATCTCGAAGCCTGCGTTTTCCAAAATATAAACAAAACCGTGTTTAGTGAAACGGAAAAAGTCATACGGTTCTTCGTGTAATGGCCAATACATGGGGCCGCTCAATATAAACGCCCCGCCAGGGACTAATAACCTATAGGCCTCATTAACCAGACCCTGATGGTCTTCAACGTGTTCAATGGTTTGGGTTGAAATTACTGTATCAAAGGTTTCGTTTTGCAGTGGAATATTATTTGCCGGGCTTAGTATATCAACACAATTTTTGCTTGACTGAACGATATCACAACCGATATAATCAGTAATATAAGGCGTAACAACATCAAGGTAAGGTTTGTTACCGCAACCAATATCCAACAGTTTACCTTTCGCATTATTAACCAGGGCGGCCTCAAGGCTTTTGTGGTATGAATGATAATGCAAAAACCATATATGATCTGTATTTATTTGTAAACAGTTTAATCTGTTCAGATTTTCTTCTCTCATTTAATTTCTGTTAAGGCAACTCGGTCCACTTAAAATTTTCGGTATACACACATACATCTTTCTGCCAACCCCAGGGTATCATTTTATTAGGCATTACAACTTCAAATTCGCAAATCCTATCTATCTCCTCAAACTTTGTGAAAGATTTTGTCTCTGCCAGGTGCAATCTCAGGTAATATACATTTGCATATAGCCGGCATTCAGGTAGCACGCATCTTAACCGGCTAAGGCCATTTTGCTGCAAGCTAATATTATCGTTATCAAATGTATAAGTGTACACAACGGGCACATCATGCTCATTCATAATTTGCAAAGAAAGTACTAACCCTTCTACCGGATGCGGAGACATAACATCGATATCTATAAAAAGATCTTTACCATTCATATGCGTTAGATCAGGTTCAGAAACAATTACCTCTGCGCGTGTTATGTTAGGGTGCCCGGTTTTAGGTTGGGCAACATAAGCGCCTTTGTCTTTTACTTTGCTGGTTAAATACCTGTCTATAACCTGAGGTGTGTTGCCAAACGTATCTAAACCGCCATTTATCAAATAAATTGAACGCGAGGTGAGGGTAGAGACCGCCGCCAAATTATGGCTCACAAACAAAACCGTCCTACCCTCGCCTTTACTTACCTCACCCATTTTGCCGAGACATTTTTTCTGAAACTCGGCATCGCCTACGGCCAGTACCTCGTCTACAATCAGTATTTCGCTCTCCAGATGCGCCGCCACGGCAAATGCCAGCCGTACATACATGCCTGACGAATACCGCTTAACCGGTGTATCTACATAGCGCTCTACACCGGCAAAATCAACTATCTCATCAAATTTCCGCGTAATTTCTTTTTTGCGCATGCCCAATATAGCGCCATTCAAATAAATATTTTCACGACCGGTAAGCTCCGGATGGAAACCGGTACCTACCTCAAGTAAGCTCGCTATTCGCCCGCGTATTTTTACAGAACCTGTTGTGGGCGATGTTATCCGGCTCAATATTTTAAGCAGCGTACTTTTGCCGGCCCCATTCCGCCCTATAATACCCACGGCGTCGCCTTGCTCAATTTCAAAATTGATATCCTTCAGGCTCCATACCACATCGCCCGTGCCGCTGGTGGTACGATCATTTGTTTCCCCGATCTTCAGGAAAGGATCTTCTTTTCCACGCAGGCGGGCCCAATAGCGTTCCAGGTCGCGCGAGATGGTACCCGTTCCGAAGTCGCCCAATTGGTAGGCTTTTGACAGCCCTTCTACTTTAATTGCTTTGATAAGATAAGTATTAGTTGACCGGGCACAGCTTCGCCCCGTCAGTCACAATTTTTTTTTGACCGCTAAGTTTAGTCATCTAAAAATACAGCATTTGCTATAAATCAACACATCGGCCTTGCTATCTGCGATAACATACCGAGGGCTTAAATTAGCAATTTATACGCTATTGACAGCATCGAAGATGGCCAGGCCGATATTTCATCCTTTAATGAAGCGCTGACCAATAAATCATTGATAATAATATGCTGAATAAAACAGAAAAGCTTATAAAATAAGTAAGGCCCCTGATGGGCAGGGACCTTTACTAAACCAATTATAAACCTAAATTATGAGAAGACTTTTTTTATGTTGCTATCAGAACATTGTCCCGTTTGCATGGTGTAAAGGTAACACTAACATTTTTACTGTGCAAATTTATTTTTGTAATTTTTTTGTAAAAACGAATCTCGAACCTATCACATTACTAAATTATACCACAAAACGTTAGCATTGTAGTAATTTCAATCAATTTACACCAATTTAAACCATTCGCAAAAGAATTTCTGCCCGAAAAAAAGTTTTCAGGACAACTTTAGCGACATTTTTCAACTGTTTTTAACAAAAACATAAAAAAAACAGCAACTTCTTGTGGTTTTTTAGATTTTCAACAAAATATTGATATTATTTTGATCAAAAATATCTGCGCATCGTTTAACCGGAAGTTTTATTTTTATTTTCTGCTATTAAAAACATCCGACAGCTAAATTTCTTCAACTACTTCAAATGCAGCGCGAAATTATTACTTAATGTAAACATGCATGTTAAATTGGTTTTACATTTTTGTAAACATATATTATTATGTCCATGACTAAAGCTACGCCTAAACAACACCCGCATTTAACAAACACTACACTATGGGTTATGACCATTGCTACCGGTTTGGTAGTAGCCAACCTGTATTATAACCAACCCCTGCTGGTGGACATTGAACGTACTTTTAAAGTAAATAGTGCCAAAGCAGGGCAGGTTTCTGTATTTACCCAGGTAGGTTATGCATTGGGCATGTTCTTTATTATTCCGCTTGCTGACATGTTTAAACGCAAGCGCCTCATGCTAATTGATTTTGCATTTATGGTTGCCTCATTACTATTGGCGGCTACAGCGCAAAACATTACTATATTAATTATAGCTAGTTTATTAACAGGCGCATCATCAATGATACCGCAACTGCTTATACCTATGGCAGCTCATCTGGCGCATCCGTCTGAAAGGGGTAAAAAAATAGGCGTTGTAATGAGCGGCCTATTAATAGGTATATTACTATCGCGCACGTTTAGCGGCATTGTAGCTGCACATTTTGGCTGGAGGGCTATGTTTTATATAGCTGCCGGCTTAATGCTGGTAATGTGGGCGCTCATTTATTTTTTACTCCCCGAGGTTGAGCCCGATTATAAAGGCACTTATAAAAACCTGATGTTATCCCTGGTTTACCTGGTACGGGACGAGCCTAAACTCAGACTGGCGGCAATTCGTGGCGCCTTATGTTTTGCCTGCTTCAGTGCATTCTGGAGCACATTAACCTTTTTGTTGGCGCAAAACTTTCATATGGGTAGCGACATTGCGGGCTTGTTTGGTTTGGTAGGAGCCTTTGGCGCGCTGGCTGTTGGCGCTATGGGCCGTCTGAGTGACAGAATGGACCCGTATCACCTCTCTACTTTTACATTGGTACTGGTGATTATATCATTTATCATATTCCAATTTTCAGCCAATAGCATGGCCGGGCTTATTATAGGTGTGGTTTTAATGGATATGGGGGTACAGGCAACACACATTTCTAACCAGGCCATCATCTTCGCTATAAAACCTGAGGCACGTAATCGTATTAATACCATATATATGGTAACCTATTTTGTGGGAGGCGCCCTGGGTACGTTTGTGGCTACGCAATTGTGGCATCTTTATCAGTGGACAGGCGTATGTATATTAGGTGTCGTTGTGTCGGCAATGGCCACGATTTTGCACCTGGCTAACCGCAAAAAAATACAAAATCAGCCTACAGTTGTACAGTCTTAAGTACTGCTATAATTTTTCGGATTCTGGTTTTCTATACACTTTTTTCAGCCGAGTTATTTTTTAAACAGATAGACACATCCTGATTTTCAGCATTTTACACCGCAATGTAAAATAATCCTGATGCGTCCGTGACTTTTTTGAACCGCTTTTAAATTCTTGGCACTTTATTGGAGTAGTATTTATCAACCATCAGCAATTATATTATGACTGTTGAAGATAAAAAACCAGAAACCGGTAAAGAAAAGGAATGGGAAAATCCAAAAGATCCGACCCAGCCCAGTGATGAGCGAGATAAGGAACAATTGTTAAGACAATATAAAGAAGCGAAACGCCGCCACGACAACTTAACTGAGAATCAAAAGAACGATAATACTAAAGAACATTAAAAGGCATACATTATGAAAACTATCAACCAAAAACCAGCCGTTAGCAAACTAGTTGCTCAATTTGATGCTCAGTTAAAAGAGATCATAATGAATGATTTAAAAATGTTAAAAGGCGCTAAAGTGCAATTTTTAAGAGCGATTAAAAACGAGCAATTATCAGTTGCTTAATCTATAGAGACATCAACTGCTAAACTAAAACTTAAAGACATCTACCTATGAAAACTTCACAAAAACCAGCAACAAGCAAACTGTTGATACGCTATGATAATGAGTTAAAAGCATTGTTAATGCAAGACCTTAAAGCTTTCAGACAAAGAGGTCAGTTCACCAGCAACAACCAAGCAGCCGCACAACAACAAGCTGCCTGATCAATCATATACATCTACCTATAAAAATTTACTACCTATGAAAACGTAAAGCCCTGCATTTTTTGCAGGGCTTTATTTTTTTCGGGTGTCGATACGCAAACGTTTCGCTTTTAATTTGGTTTTTGCCAAAAAGCGTCCGCATTATTAGTTGCATATTTTGATTTGGCAACGTCGGCTATTGCATTTTGATTTTTAGTCGATTTAAAACCTTCGGGATAAAGGCTTATGTAGGTTACTTTCGGTTTGCCGGTTTTAACGGTTTCCAAATCCCATTCGTTGCTGGCGGTACATTGCAGCCAGTATAAGTTTTTCGACATATAATAACCCAGGTACCAGCCTTGCGAATTTTTGTGTTCATTGTTCATATTGGCATCGTCGTTTAACACCAACTGATCGCCTTGATCGTGATATAACTTATCGCGCACCTCCTGAATACTTTGCAAATTACCATGCTTGTCGGTTATATAAGCATACATCGCAGCATCCATCCATACCCATTTGTTTAAAGTTTTTGACCACACCACATCAATTACATGACAATCAACGTCAGCCGAATCTTTGGGCATACAGGTAATGGCACGCGCCTGAAAGCCTTCGGCCAAATAAACGTCTTTTAAAATAGTGGCCATCATGCGGCAGTTCACGCCGCGGTTTTCTTTTTTGCAAACCTCGATCAGATCCGCACCATTTTTATGAAGCGGATTATCTGAGCTGCCGTCATATTTAACCACATTATGAACCCATTGTAGCAAATTCTTGATCTTTGATAACTCATCGCCATTACCTGCTACAGAGTCAAGTTTGAATTTATCTCTAAACTTAACTAGTGCCGAAGCATCGGCATTTTGGTAGGTAATTTTTGGAAACGAGATATCTACTTTCTTATTGTACGCTCCCGAACTGCGCAGTATATAAGCAAAGTCCCAATGTTCGCGAATGGCTTGCAAAGCGGTCAGAAAACGTTTTTCTCCGTGCAAACTTTGCAGATCGCTATCCTGGGCGGCCAGGTTGTAGTTGCTAAAGCCAACTTGTTGGGCTTTTTCAAAAGCATTCAGCGCCTCGTTCGTCTGGCCTGAAAGCGCATAATAGCAAGCCAGGTTGTAATACATACTGGCTTCGGTTTGTTTGAAATCCTGTTTGAGCGATATAGGTAAAGCGCTGTACAAACCCATCCATTCGTTCATTAAACTAATGGCAACGGCATACTTTTTTTGGTGTTCTAAACTTTGTCGTTGGGTTTCTACTTTCTTGGTGTAGCTATCAAACGCCACACTATCTGTTGTGCCCGACATTTTTTGTGCCGACAGGTTCATTACCGATAAACAAAACATCCCAATAAAAAAAAGCTGCTTCATGATAATAGGTTTGCTATCACAAAGTAAATGTTTGTGCTACTTTTATTTCAGAATTTAACATTATTTAACCTACTTCCTGAAAAAAACAGGAGACGCAAAGTGTTACGCCTCTAAGTCAAACACCAAATTGCTGTAAATGATGATCAAAATGTTTGTAATCAAGTCGGCCGGCTTGTTCTGCACTTAGCTTTCCAAAAAACGGATGCAGAAAGCCTTGGGTATATTGCGTATGTTCTTTAAGCAGCGTAATTAATTTTTCTCTTTCAGGATTGATATCGCCATCGCCAGTTATTTCAAAACCGGGTACGGTTGGCAGGTTACGTTTCACCGGACCATCCTTCAGCATATCTTTCAAAGCAACTTTTCCAAATATCTTTCCAATTAAAGACTGCTTATATAGTGTTTTATTCATCGCCATCTCCTCCCATTTGCTTAGATGCTTGAGCATTTGGTAGACGTTCATTTTGCCCCACAAAGGGCTACTATCGGCTGTTAGTAAATTTATTCGGGCTATCAGCTTATCGGCTGCGCTTTTTTCGGTTATAGTTTCCATATTAAGCAAAAAATATGCTGATCAAAAATAGCCAACCGCGTTAATTTACCGCAGGCAGTTTAAGACAAATAAAATGGGCAAATGCGCCAAATCATTGACATGATTATTATATTATAATAACCCCTCGCCGCCACCCGAAATATGAGGGACTATTAACGTCAAGACCGAGCCGATTTATGGGAATAATTCGAAATTAGTGTTTCATCAAAAGGTGTTTCACTCATTTTAGCGACATTAGTCAAAAAACCCTTAAGATACTGGCAGTAAAGCATTTATACCAGTCAGTCTAAAGTTTTACTACTGTTTCAAAGTGTTTCACTCTATTTGAATAAACCACTAATATTCAACTAGTTAATCCAAAAAGGTGTTTCAAAGTGTTTCATATTTTTGTGAAACACCTATGGCTGTGACGTCGTACTGTATTTTCTGATCAGCGCAGCAGTTTTGGCCGATGCGCCGGGTTCACCCATTTTGCCGTCAAGGACGTCGTAATTATTGAGCATGGCTTGGCGATAGTTATGGTTGTTTACTATCATGTCTATCTCTGCACCGATAGCCGCCAGGTTGCACGCTTCCTGTATCAACTCCTTAACAATGCCTTTGTTTACGATGAGATTAACCAGGGATATGAACTTAATTTTAACAACAACCCGGGCAATACCGATAGATACCGGATTGCCTTTATATACTACAACCTGCGGTACGTTAAACAAAGCTGTCTCTAAAGTAGCAGTACCTGAGGCTACAACAGCCGCATGAGCATTGCTCAAAATATCGTAAGTAGCGTTAAACAGCACAGGTAAATCGCGGCCTTTCAGATATTGTTGATAGTAGTCGGCATTAAAAGAGGGCGCCCCGGCAACAACAAACTGATAGCCGGGAAACTGATCGGCCACTGCGAGCATATCGGGCAGCAGGTAGTTGATTTCCTGCTTGCGGCTCCCCGGCAGTAAGGCAATAATGCGCTTATCGCCAAGTTTATTTTTAGTGAGGAAATCGGGATCAGGCTTGAAAGCTGCCACGGCGTCTAAAAGCGGATTACCCACATAATCAACCTCCATACCCCAGTCCTTATAAAAATCAACCTCAAAGGGCAATATGCAAAACAGGTGATCAACTACTCTTTTTATCTTCAACACCCGTTTTTGGTTCCAGGCCCAAACCTTGGGCGATATGTAATAGTAAGTAGACAAGCCCTGCTCTTTGGCAAAAGCGGCTATTCTTAAATTAAAACCCGGAAAATCAATCAATATCAAAACGTCCGGCTGATAACCGTCGATATCCTGCTTGCAGAAAGCGATATTTTTTTTGATAGTGCGCAAATGGGCTACAACCTCAAAAAACCCCATAAATGCCATATCGGCATAATGCTTTACCAGCGTGCCGCCTTCGGCCTGCATCAGGTCGCCGCCAAAAAAGCGAAACTCGGCCTGCGGGTCAAGTTTTTTTAGCTCCTTCATTAAATTGGCTCCGTGCAAATCGCCCGAGGCCTCGCCGGCTATGAGGTAGTATTTCATTGCCTTAATTTACGCTTTAAATTTCCAGCTGTTTAACACCGGGATGGCGTGATGCGCCGTCATATCAAACTGAATGGGCACTACAGAAACATAGTTATTCTCTAAAGCCCATGAATCGGTATCTTCACCACGATCATTCACCTGGAACACGCCGCTTAGCCAGTAATACGGGCGTTTATAGGGGTCATGGCGTTCATCAAACTCCTCGGCCCATTTGGCATTGGCCTGGCGGCAGATCTTGATACCTTTTAAATGCGGACCTGCCGGGAAGTTTACGTTAAGCAAAGTTGCTGTAGGCAAACCGTTTTCCAATACTTGTTGTGCAATTTCTTTAACATATCTGGCGCAGTGACTAAAATCAGCCTGCATGGTATAATCATCTAACGAAAAACCGATGGACGGGATACTCTCGATAGCTCCCTCAACCGCTGCCGACATGGTGCCCGAGTACAACACATTGATACCATTATTCAACCCATGGTTAATACCCGATACGCATAGATCAGGCTTTTTGCCTTTAAATATTTTGGTAACGGCCAGTTTCACGCAATCAACCGGGGTGCCTGAACAGGCATACATTTCAATATCCTCGTAAATATCTACCTTATCCAGTCGCAAGGGTTTACCTATAGTAATAGCATGCCCCATTCCAGATTGCGGACTGTCAGGCGCTACCACCACTACGCGGCCCAGCTCTTTCATAATATGCATAAGCACTTTTATGCCAGGTGCGGTTATGCCATCGTCATTTACTACTAATATGGTGGGTTGGGTGTTTTTCATGATGGCTCAAATTTACGAAAACGCGGGCAGCATTTGTACCTATAATAAAAAAGCCTCCGTCATCTGACGGAGGCTTAATCTTACAAATCGTTAAGCCATTTTACCAGCTCATCCCGGCCTTTGCCGGTTTTTTGCTGCAGCTTACCTAACAGCTCATCGTCCTTACCTTCTTCACGAATCAGATCGTCATCGGTCAGGTCGCCATAGGCTTGTTTTATTTTTCCTTTCAGCTCGTTCCAGCCGCCTCTTAATTTTAAATCGCTCATGATGTTTTTTTATTAGATGTATATGAGCAACAAACGGACAGGGCCTAAAGTTTAACCATATTTCAAATCTTCACTTACAAAGCTCCCGCCTTTATCTCATCAACCACCGCCGGATCAAGCAATGTCGAAGTATCACCTAAATTAGAAGTATCCCCTTCAGCTATCTTTCTCAAAATACGGCGCATGATCTTGCCTGAACGCGTTTTTGGCAAACCGCTTACAAACTGTATTTTATCGGGTTTGGCTATGGCCCCAATAATGCGCGATACAGTCATGATGATATCTTTGCGGGTCAAATCTTCATCGCCGCTTTTATGGGGCGCCACCACAAAGGCATAAACCCCCTGTCCTTTAATATCATGCGGATAACCCACCACGGCCGACTCCACTACAGTACTATGCATATTAATTGCATTCTCAACCTCGGCCGTGCCAATGCGGTGGCCTGACACATTGAGCACGTCATCCACCCGACCAGTGATACGGTAATAGCCGTCCTCATCGCGCAGGCAGCCGTCGCCGGTAAAATACATATCCTGGTAAGCAGCAAAATAAGTTTGCCGGCAGCGTTCATGATCACCATAGGTAGTACGCAGCATGCCCGGCCATGGAAACTTTATACAAAGGTTTCCACTTACATCATTCCCCTCTATTTCTTTCCCGCTCTCATCAAACAAAGCAGGTTGTACACCAGGCAGCGGCAAACTGGCATATCCTGGCTTTAACGGGGTAATGCCGGCAATTGGTGTTATCATGTGGCCACCGTTTTCAGTTTGCCACCAGGTATCTACAATCGGGCAGTGACCATGACCAATTTTTTCGTCAAACCAATGCCAGGCTTCCTCATTGATCGGTTCTCCTACTGAACCCAATTTGGTGAGCGAGCTCAAATTTTTTCCTTTCAGAAAATCATCGCCATAACTCATTAACGAGCGTATGGCGGTAGGGGCCGTATATATTATGTTTACTTTAAACTTATCGACAATATCCCAAAACCTGCCCGCATCAGGATAAGTAGGTACGCCCTCAAACATAAGTGAGGTTGCTCCCTGAGAAAGCGGACCGTATACGATATAAGAATGTCCGGTTATCCAGCCGATGTCGGCGGTACAGAAATAAACTTCATCCGGCTGGTATTGAAATGTAGTATCAAAAGTATATCCGGTATAAACCATATAGCCCCCACAGGTATGCACTACGCCTTTGGGTTTACCGGTTGAGCCCGAAGTATACAGAATGAACAGCATATCTTCGGCATCCATCACTTCAATCGGGCACTCTTTATGTCCCTGGGTTTCCACCTTCCTGATCTCGTCCTCCCACCAAACATCACGGCCTTTGATCATAGCGACAGGCGTGCGGGTACGGGTTAATACGATTACTTTTTGTACCGATGGACAACGAACCAGCGCATCATCGATGATTGATTTTAGTGGGATTTCTTTCGCTCCGCGGAAACCACCGTCGGCAGTGATTACGATATTGCAATCGGCATCCTGGATACGATCGGCTATTGATTGGGCCGAAAATCCACCAAAAACAACCGAATGAGTGGCACCAATACGGGCACAAGCCAGCAGCGCGATAGCCAACTCAGGTACCATTGGCATATAAATACATATACGATCGCCTTTTTTGGCTCCGTTGTTCTTTAACACATTGGCAAACTGGCAAACTTTATCATGCAATTGCCGGTAGGTCAGCACCCGGTGATCTTCCTTCGGGTCATTCGGTTCCCAGATAATGGCGGGATTGTCACCAATAGTTTCCAGGTGGCGGTCGAGGCAGTTTTCAGTAATATTGAGTTTAGCGCCTTCAAACCATCTGATTTTGGGTTCTTTAAAATTCCACTCTAAAACTTTATCCCATTTTTTACGCCAGGTAAACGTATCGGCTATGTCGGCCCAAAATTCTTCGGGCTGTTCAACACTATATTTATATACGTCCTTATAATGGTCGAAAGAGGTAATTTTCATAACATGGTAATTGGTGAGCGAAAATTAGCGATTTCTATATGAAAAATACATTTTATTAAAAATGGTTTAGGTTTTTATTGCCCGTTAACTGTTTAAAGCGCTATTTTAGCATTAGTTTTACTGCAAGCGAGTGCGCTGCCTGCACCGTTTAGTGACTGATTATTATTTTTTTAAAATATTTTAAAATCAGTATTGTCTATTCAACATAAAATCCTGATATTTGCAATCCCTTTAATAAAAGGGTTTTAAAAAACAATTGTCATGTCAAGAATTTGTGATTTAACAGGAAAAGCGTCAATAGTTGGTAACAACGTTTCTAACTCAAACCGCAAAACTAAACGCAGGTTTCATCCAAACCTTAAACTTAAAAAGTTTTATATCCCTGAAGAAGATAAATGGATTACTTTAAAAGTATCTACATCTGCTGTTAAAACTATCAGCAAAAACGGGATAACTGCTTGTATCAACAAGTTTGTAAAAAAAGGATATATATAGTAGTTATACGTTAAACGTTTTACGTTATACGTAGGGCTGCTAACAAATAACATCACATTTGAAAATAACGTAACACGTACAACGTGCTACGTAAAACATAAAATAAGATGGCTAAGAAAGGTAACAGAGTTCAGGTAATTTTAGAATGTACAGAGCATAAAGCAACTGGTTTGCCAGGTATGTCTCGTTACATCACTACCAAAAATAAAAAGAACACTACTGAAAGATTAGAGTTGAAAAAATTCAACCCGGTTTTAAGAAAAGTAACTGTTCATAAAGAAATTAAATAAGTTATACGTTGGACGTTTTACGTTATACGTATTACAGTAATTCAATTAAAAAACTTCGCGTAAAACGGTAACGTATTACGTAAAACATTTAAAAACATGGCAAAGAAAGTAGTTGCAACCCTAAAAACCGGTGCAGGTAAAGAATATTCAAAAGTTATTACTATGGTTAAGTCGCCTAAAACCGGTGCTTACTCATTCAAAGAGTCAATCGTTCATAACGATCACGTAAAAGACGCGATCGCTGCAGCGAAAAACTAATAAAAACTTTGACAAAAGTATAAAGCCGTCTTGTTTTAACGAGAGGGCTTTTTTTGTATTTGCTGATTTGCACTTATTCAAATTTGCAAATAAACTGAATAAATGATTTAGGGCTTATAATAGTAAATTTGCATTATGGCATATTTGCATCTGCATATCTGCACATACGCACATTCGCACATCTAAAAGTATGGGACTATTTGATTTTTTTAAGAAAAAAGAGAGCACACCACAAGAGCAGGAAGCACTTGAGACGGGCCTGGAAAAAACCAAGGACAACTTTTTTTCAAAAATTACCAAAGTAATTGCCGGCAAATCAACCGTTGATGATGATGTGCTCGATGAACTGGAAGAAGTGCTGGTAACCTCAGATGTAGGCGTACAAACTACGCTCAAAATCATTGACCGTATACAAGCCCGCGTTGCGCGCGATAAATATGTAAGCACTTCAGATTTACAAGGTTTACTGCGCGATGAAATTCAGCAACTTCTGGCTGAAAATAACAGCAACGATTTTTCAAGCTTTGAATACGGCGACCATAAGCCTTATGTTATTATGGTTGTAGGGGTTAACGGTGTGGGCAAAACTACCACCATCGGTAAACTCGCCCATAAGCTTAAAGCAGCAGGTAACCAGGTGGTATTAGGCGCGGCCGATACTTTTCGTGCCGCTGCGGTAGATCAGATAAAGCTGTGGGGCGAACGTGTGGGGGTTAAAGTAGTGGCCCAGGCGATGGGGTCTGACCCGGCATCTGTAGCTTACGACACTTTAAAATCGGCGGTAGCCAATGGCGACGATGTAGCTATTATTGATACAGCCGGCCGTTTACATAACAAAGTTGGTTTGATGAACGAGCTAACCAAAATTAAAAACGTAATGCAAAAGGTTGTTCCCGGTGCTCCGCATGAAATATTGCTGGTGCTGGATGCTTCAACCGGTCAGAACGCCATTGAACAATGCAAGCAATTTACCGAGGCTACAGCAGTGAATGCGCTGGCGCTAACCAAGCTGGATGGCACTGCCAAAGGCGGTGTGGTAATAGGCATATCAGACCAGTTCAAAATACCCGTAAAATATATCGGCGTCGGCGAAGGCATGGATCATTTACAGTTGTTTGATCGAAAAGCTTTTGTTGATAGCCTGTTTAAAAATTAAACCCCCAGCCCCTAAAGGGGAGTGACGCAGGATAGTGAATAGAGAGAATGAAGACAAAGAATAATCAGCCGATACAAATTTCAAAGCCCCGGGTGAACGTAGTGACGCTTGGTTGCTCCAAAAACACATACGACTCTGAAATATTAATGGGCCAGTTAAAAGGTAATGCTTTTGACGTGGTGCACGAGGCGAACAAAGTAGGTAAAGACGATATCATCGTAATTAATACCTGCGGATTTATTGATAACGCCAAGCAGGAATCAATCGATACTATACTTGAATATAGCCAGCTTAAGGATCAGGGCAAAGTTGGCAAGGTTATCGTTACCGGATGCTTGTCTGAGCGTTACAAGCCCGAACTGGAAACGGAGATACCTAATATTGATGCCTATTTCGGCACCAACGACCTGCAAAACCTGTTAACCTCTATCGGTGCAAATTATAAGCACGAGTTAATTGGCGAACGTTTGCTAACCACTCCATCTCATTTTGCTTACTTTAAAATTGCCGAGGGCTGCAACCGCCCCTGCTCATTCTGCGCTATCCCGCTCATGCGGGGTAAACACCTGACCACACCTATTGAGGATTTGGTTAAATCGGCAGAAAAACTAGCCAAAAACGGCACTAAAGAGTTGATATTAATTGCGCAGGATTTGACCTATTACGGCTTGGATTTGTATGGCAAACGTAGTCTGGATGAGCTGCTTCGTCGCTTGTCTGACGTTAATGGTATTGAGTGGATTAGATTACAGTATGCATACCCTTCAGGTTTCCCGATGGAAATTCTGGATGTAATGAATGAGCGCAGCAACATTTGCAAATATATGGATATGCCGCTTCAGCACATCACTGATAACATGCTGAAATCAATGCGTCGTGGTATCACTAAACAAAAAACCATCGATGTAGTAAATGAAATTCGTGACCGTGTACCGGGCATTGCAATGCGTACCACCCTGATTACCGGCTACCCTGGCGAAACTGAGCGGGATTTTGAAGAAATGATGCAATGGGTTGAAGATACCAGGTTTGACCGCCTGGGTTGCTTCACTTATTCGCATGAAGAAAATACACATGCACACTCATTGATTGATGACGTCCCCGAAGAAGTAAAACAAGAACGCGCCGACAGCATCATGGAACTGCAGCAGGAAATATCTTTCCAAAAAAACCAGGAAAAGATTGGCGAAACTTTCAAAGTACTCATCGATAAAAAGGACGGCCAATACTTTGTTGGCCGTACCGAGTTTGATTCGCCAGAGGTTGATAACGAGGTTTTGTTAGACGCAGCTACCGATTATGCAACAATTGGAAGCTTTGTAAACGTTAAAGTAGACTCAGCGGAGGATTTTGATCTTTACGGACATATAGTTCGATAGGCATTTTTAGAATCGCATTGAAATATTAAATCAAAATATCGTACAGGCTGTTATAGTTCAACAGCAATGGTATCAACATGAAGATTGACAGTATTTTAGGAGCCGCTAACTCATCTGCAAACGTTAGTTTTGTTTACGATTTAAATTCTAATCAGTTTAACTATTTTGACAACGAGTTAGAGCGTCGGCTAAATATCAAATCAGAAACTGACGAAGTCCTAAGTATCATACATCAAGACGACCTTCGCACACTTAAACAGCATTTCGAGCAGTTACTTAAAGGTTGGTTTGATGGGAATATCGAATTCAGAATTTGTATCAATAAAAATATCCGTTGGCTCAGGCTTACTCCTTTTTTGTTATCAGATGACAATGACAGAATCATCATAGGTAATCTTCTGGACATAACCGCCGAAAAGGAAAACTTCTATTCGCTGGAGAAGTTTGCCAATAAAAAAAACTCCGTTTTAAATATGCTCTCGCATGACCTGCGCGGCCCGCTTGAAATTGCCAGAATGCTGGCGCAATCATTAGAAAGCAATGCGACAGATCCACAAATGATAAAAAACCAGTCGCAAAATCTGGTGAAGATATTAAAACAAGGGTTGGATATTGTTAACGATCTGATTCAGCGTGAAGCAACCGAAACCATGAGGGTTGAACTGGTAAAAAAGCGGATCAATTTATCGGTAACGCTAAAAGAGTACATGGACGAACTTAAGCTGTCGGAACAAGCTTTAAATCGCGTCATCAATTTTTCCAGCTCGCCAGAGAACATTTACGCAGACATAGATGAGGCTAAATTTATGCAGGTGCTAAACAACCTGGTAAGCAATTCGCTTAAATTTACCCGCAAGGGGGATAAGTTAACGATGACTGCAAAAGAGGCGAATGGCAACGTACTAATTAGCTTTAGTGATACCGGCATCGGCATACCACAAAAATATCATACAGAACTTTTTGAAAAGTTCACACCTGCACGTCGAAAAGGACTTGATGGCGAACCAAGCATAGGCCTGGGGCTTTCCATAATCAAAGATATTATAGAATGGCATGGCGGACGGATATGGGTTGAGAGCGAAGAAAATCAGGGTACAACATTTCACTTTGAAATGCCAAAAAGCAACTGACTTAACCACATCAGGCGGTCTTTTCATTGTAAAATAAAATAAAGCCGTTGTGTAGAATATGAAATGATTTTACATTTGACCCAATGGATGTTGCCTGTATAAGCTATAAAGAAACCGGATATTTTTCTCCAACGGTTATTGACTACCTGGAAGATAAACCAGAATTGCAACCTTTTTATAATTATCGGCCCACTTTTGATGGTTTTGCCGAACTACTGAAACATAAAAAAGTAATTGCAAACCGCAACTTGCTGGCCGATACGCTGACCGATCAATACGAGATCATTGTGAGATATGCGCGTATTTGGGACCCACTTTACGGTATATCTGAACAGGTAAGACAAAACATCAGTAGCTTAAGGCAAGAAAACACTTACACCATTACCACTGGTCATCAGTTAAATATTTTTGCCGGCCCGCTTTATTTTATCTATAAGATAGTTACGGCCATAAAACTGGCACAGCAACTTAAAGAGAAATTCCCGGATAAAAACTTTGTGCCCGTTTACTGGATGGCGTCAGAAGATCACGACTTTGCCGAGATCAATTACACCACTATTGGCGGGAAAAAGGTACACTGGTGGCATGAGGCATCAGGTGCTACGGGCCGCATCCATCCTGAAACTATGCGCCAGGCTTTGAATCAATACAAAGGCGTATTGGGCATTAATGGTTTCTCGGCTGACCTCGGTAAAATTGTTGAGACCGCTTACACCAATTTTGATAAACTGGCAGATGCTACCCGCTACCTTGTAAATGAGCTGTTTGGGCAATATGGTTTAGCGATTATTGATGCCGATAACCGTGGGTTTAAAAGGCACTTCGCTCCTATTATTGAGCAGGATATCATCCGGCAAAACAGTTTCAAAAACATTAGCGTTACTAATGAGAAATTAGTTAAGCAAGGCGTTCATATACAAGTAAACCCACGCGAGATTAACTTTTTTTACCTGAAAGGCTCACTGCGGGAGCGCTTGGTTTTTGAGGATGGACAATATAAGGTTTTGAATACCGATATCAGTTTTACCGAAGACGAACTGAAACAGGAGATAAATGCCTTCCCCGAAAGATTCAGCCCTAATGTTGTAATGCGCCCAGTATACCAGGAGTGCATTTTACCTAACATCGCCTACGTTGGCGGCGGCGCAGAGGTAGTTTACTGGTTGGAATTAAAGTCAAACTTTGATCATTATCAGGTTGATTTTCCTATTTTAATCCTACGTAACTCCGGGCTGATTATTCGCAAAGAATCGGCGGCCAAAATTAAGCGCATGGAACTGTCACCTGCCGAAATTTTTAAACCGACCGATGCCCTAAAAAACTACTGGATAAAAAAACACAGCGAACATGAGCTATCTCTGCAAACCGAATGGGCCGGGTTGTCAGCTATATTTAACCAGTTAGCACAAAAAGCCCAAAAGATCGACCCAACGCTGGGCCCATCAACCGAGGCTGTACAGACGCGCTTAAAAAAGGCAATTGATAACCTTGAAAAAAAGCTTATTCGCGCCGAAAAACAAAACTACCATACCCGTTTGGAGCAAATAGACCATATTAAAGCCGAGTTATTCCCGGGAGATAGCTTACAAGAGCGTAATGAAAACTTTGGTTTGCTTTATGTAAAATGGGGACAAAGTTTTATTGATGAGCTGATCCGTGCATTTGAACCGTTGGATTTTCAATTTACCGTACTGACAGAGGCTTAATACCCTTTATAGAGACACAAAAGTATGCGTCCCTACGTTACTGGTTTTGGTATATTTGCGCATGACCGTCTCAGAATCTACCTTAAGAAATTTTACAGAGAACGTTTTTCTGGCCATGGGTTGCAGCAAAGAGCACGCGACGCTGGCGGCCGATGTCTTGCTGTTATCTGATTTGCGCGGTATCGACTCGCACGGTGTGGCGCGTTTAACGGGCTATGTACGCCTTTGGCAAAAGCAACGCATTAATGCTACCCCAAATATCCAGATAGTTCATGAAACGCCCAGCACGGCCACTATTGACGGCGATGCAGGCTTAGGCCTGGTAGTAGCACCTTTTGCTATGAAGGTGGCTATTGAAAAGGCAAAACAATATGGCTCTGGCTGGATATCCATCCGCAATTCAAACCACTTTGGCATAGCCGGTTACCATGCTTTAATGGCCGTACAGCAGGACATGATAGGCTTTGCGATGACCAACGCCAGTCCGCTGGTTGCGCCTACGTTTTCAAATGAACGCATGCTGGGTACCAACCCTATGTGCTATGCCTTTCCGGCTGGTAAGTATCCGCCGGTAATAGTAGATATGGCTACGTCAGCAGCAGCCAACGGTAAGTTAGAGATTGCCCAGCGCGCCGGAAAGCCGGTACCGGAAGGCTGGATACAAGATTCAGCCGGCAATTATACTACTGACCCTCATGCACTTAAAAGCGGCGGCTCACTACTGCCGCTGGGCAGCGACCGCGACCACGGCAGCCATAAAGGCTTCGGACTGAGTGCTACGGTAGATATCCTGTCAGCAGTGCTCTCGGGGGCTAATTACGGGCCGTGGGTACCTCCATTCGTGTCGTTCCTTGAACCACCTGTTAACCCTGTTGGCGCCGGTATAGGGCACTTTTTGGGCGCCATGCGCGTAGATGGCTTCCGCCCGGTTGATGAGTTTAAGGCACACATGGATAACTGGGTGACCCGTTTTAAAAATGCGTCTGCAATTCACCCCGACCAGCGGGTTATCATTCCCGGCGAGCCGGAATTTGAGGCCGAGCAATACCGCCGGCAAAACGGCATCCCGATTGTAGATGCAGTGGTAAAAGATTTAAATGAAATAGCCGAAAAATTGCACATAAAACCACTTTAGCAGCACTTTAAACGCACTTTTCTACACCTTGTAAAACTAAAAAGTCGACTTAAGATGCACTTAAGTCGACTTTTCTTTTCTATAACCCGAACTTCAGGGGGCGGTGGGCCTAATGAACAATTTTAAAGAACCGGCTCCACCTGATCTTACCCAGGAACGAACCCTGATCATCCAGACTTAACCAGATGAACAGCGCCTTACCCACAATATGATCTTCGGGCACAAAACCCCAAAAACGTGAGTCGTCCGAGTCGTGGCGGTTATCGCCCATCATCCAGTAGTAATTCATCTGGAAGGTATAGCTGTCGGCTTTTTTGCCGTTAATCAGGATATCGTTACCAACAATCTGCACCTTATTATGCTCATATACAGCAATACAACGTTCATATAGCGGGTAAGTCACACTATCCAACTTTACGGTCCAGCCCCTTTTAGGAATAATGATCGGGCCGTAGTTATCCACGTTCCAATGATAGTCATGTGGTTTGCCGGGCAAATCAAGGCTTGGCGGGCCAACAGGGTGTTGTGAATTAGTTGGGTAAACATAATCCTGCTCTCCCGGCTTCCTGATGTTGGGGGTGATGGAAGTTACGTTTGAATAACCTTTGATAGTATTGTAGGCATCCTTGGTCATGGTTGGGTATGAACCCTGGTCATACATTGACACGTGCAGGTCCTGCAATAAATCGGGGTTGAGCGGCGACTTGGTATTGATGGTATAATCTATCTGCCCTTCAGGCGGGTTCGGGGCCGGCTTACTATTTACGTAAACCTGAGCTTCCCTGACACTTAACGTGTCGCCCGGGGTACCCTGGCAGCGTTTAATATAATTTTCGCGTTTATCTACCGGGCGATAGTAGGGCGAATCAGCATCCATGGGGTAGTTAAATACCACTACGTCGCCTTTTTTAACTTCGCTAAACCCAGGTAAGCGGTGGTACCCCAGCTCCCAACCATCCCAATAAGCTTTGGTATTGATAAGCGGCATGGTGTGGTGCGCAAACGGGAACGCAATCGGCGTCATTGGCGTGCGGGCGCCGTAGTTCAGTTTACTTACAAACAAAAAGTCGCCAACCAGCAATGAGCGTTCCATTGACGGTGTAGGGATGGTGTAAGCCTCAATAAAAAAGGTGCGTATTAGGGTAGCAGCAATTACGGCGAATACCACGGCATCAACCCACTCGCGGGTTTTTGATTTTTTGGGTTTTGCCGCCGTTTTGGTGCTTTTTTTATTCCAGAATTTCCAGTTCATTATCTTTAAATATGGCTTTTAATCTGTTATTACTTTAAAGCTGTTTAATTACTTCGCTAACAATTTAAGTTCATTGCCGTTGACTTTAGTCAACGGATAATCAAACAAAAAAATGCGGCTTTAGCCTAAAAACGTCTTATTATTTGGCTAAAGCCTTAATCTATTCCTCCATTTTCCCGTTGACTAAAGTCAACGGCAATGATAAGAGTTATTTTTAGATAGATCCTAAGAAAAATCAAACATATCGGCTACCGAATAAAAGCCTTGTTTGTCTTTGATCCACTCGGCCGCCAATACTGCCCCCAATGCAAAACCATTGCGGTTGTGTGCAGTATGTTTTATTTCAATAGTATCCACTTCAGAATCATAAATTACGGTGTGGGTACCCGGCACACTATCAATACGGTGCGACTCGATAAGCACATCTTCAGCGGTAGCGTTATTGTCAACCGGGTTAGTACCGTCGGTGAGTATATTTACCCATTGCTTTTTCTCGTCCAGGTTATCAATAATCCCTTCGGCAATGGTAATGGCGGTGCCGCTTGGCGAGTCGAGTTTCTGGATATGATGGATCTCTTCAACCTGTACATCATAGTAAGGATGGGCATTCATCAGCTTTGCTAAAACTTTATTAATATGGAAAAAGATATTTACGCCCACACTGAAGTTAGTGCCATAAATAAAGCCTTTATCGCTGTTTTCGTAGCGTGCTTTAATCTCGCTGATCTGCTCGTGCCAGCCGGTGGTACCCACAACAATGGGTACACCTGCGTTAAAGCACTGCTCTATATTTGAAAGCACGGTGCCGGGGGTACTGAATTCAATGGCAACATCGGCTTTTTGAAGATTTTCAATAGTAAGGTCTTGCTGATTATCGTAATCTATTTTCAGTACGATTTCATGTTTACGGTCGAGCGCAATCTTTTCGATGATCTTACCCATTTTACCGTAACCTAGTAATGCAATTTTCATTTGTTGTTGTTTTATGGTTCAGGCAAATATAGCCTGCATTATGGAAGTGTAAAGGTAACTTTTAAACCCGGAATAATTGCACTACCTAACGACTGCGCATTTAATGGCGGACTTACCAGCGTTGGGCGCAGTTTTACACTAAAATCGTTATCCATCGAATAAGAATGTTTAAACTTTGCATCTACATAGGCGTCGATGGTTTGGATACCCCAGCCGGCCACAAAGATAATCACCGCCAGATCGCGGTACCGGGCGTAGCTGCGGGTAGCATCAGTAAGCGCCTGTTGATTTGCGCCACTGCTGCCTTGTATACGCTGGTAAATATCATAATACTTGTCGCCTTGGTTAGGTGCCGTACCGGTTTGCGCATATTTCGCCAGGGCTAAAAACTGGTCGTAGTTTTCAGCGTTAAATTTGTACATGAGGTATAGCAAAGTAAAACCAGTATAAATAATCGGCACTTTCCAATACTTGCGGTTATATATCTGACCCAAACCCGGCAATATTACCGAGCGATGCCAGGCCTTGGTGGGGCTATGCAAACTATCCGGATGATAAAGCCTGGGGACAGATGATATTTTAGGCACGAAGGGCTTCGATTTAAGCAAATCGCGTTTTTCCTGCAAGCTATCGGCCTTACTTTTTTGAGGCATAATTGGGTTAACCGGCGCCTGTGCGCGGGCCGAAAAAGCAAAAGCTATGACAAAGCCAAGTATAAAAAGGTATTTCTGCATTTATTTACCAGTCCAACATTTCAAGGATGCGGGCAAGATCATCTTGTGATAAAAAAGGAATCTCGATAGAGCCTTTGCCCTGACTGTTCACTTTAAGTTTAACCTGCGAGCTAAACTTAGAGGCCAGGTCGTCCTGTATCTTTTGAAATTGAAATGATACCGGTTCAGGCTGCTTTCCTTCCTTCTTGGTACGCGCTTTTTGTAAATCGCGCACCATCTCTTCCACCTTACGAACGGATAAACCCTGCTCGATGATATGTTTATGCAAATATAATTGTTGCGCCGGATCTTCAATAGTGATTAAAGCCCGGGCATGGCCCATACTTAACTCGCCGTCGCGAATGGAGGCTTGTATGGTTGGCGGTAATTTTAATAAACGCAGGTAATTGTTAACGGTCGACCGGTTTTTGCTTACGCGATCGCCGAGTTCTTCTTGTTTTAAACCAACCTCGTCCAGCATCCGTTGAAAACTCAGGGCCACCTCAATGGCATTAAGGTTTTCACGCTGGATGTTTTCTATCAAAGCCATCTCCAGCATCTGCTGGTCGTTAGCAGTGCGTACGTAAGCCGGTATTTGCGTTAAGCCGGCCAGTTTCGAGGCGCGCAAGCGGCGTTCGCCTGATATAAGCTGATAATGGTTAGCGCTAACTTTACGTACAGTGATGGGCTGAATCAAGCCCTGTAATTTGATAGATGCCGACAACTCGGCCAAAGCATTCTCATCAAACTCAGTACGCGGTTGAAAAGGGTTAACCTCAATTTCAGCTATTTTAATTTCATTTACCGAACCCAGGGGGTTAACCTCGGCGGCGGCATTTACCGCAACATTACCGCTGCCATTAGCAGGTGATGATTTTTTGTAGGGTAGTACGTCTTCAGAATCATTCAACAGTGCGCTTAATCCCTTGCCTAATGCCTTTCTTTTTTCTGCACTCATTCTTTATGCTGTCTCAGTTTCTGCTAACTCGCCATCTTTTACTAAACCATTTTTACGTATTACCTCGCGGGCTAGGTTAAGGTAATTAATGGCTCCCTTACAGGTAGCATCATGCATAATTACCGACAAACCAAAACTTGGCGCCTCGCTTAAGCGGGTGTTACGTTGTATGATGGTTTCAAACACCATATCTTCAAAATGATTGCGCACCTCTTCAACCACCTGGTTTGAAAGCCGCAGCCTTACATCATACATAGTTAGTAATATACCTTCAATCTCTAAAGAAGGATTTAAGCGATTTTGTACAATTTTTATAGTATTCAATAACTTACCCAAACCCTCTAACGCAAAATATTCGCATTGTACCGGTACTATCACCGAGTTGGCCGCGGTTAAAGCGTTAATGGTGATCAAACCTAAGGACGGCGAACAGTCTATAATGATGAAATCATAGTCATCGCGTACTTTGTTGAAAACCTCCTGCATTTTGTACTCACGGTTTTCCAGGTTTATCATCTCAATCTCGGCACCCACCAGGTCAATATGAGCGGGCAGCAGGTCAAGGTTTGGGGTTTCAGTTTTTATAATAGCCTCGCGCGGATCAACTTCATTGATGATACACTCGTAGATACTGTTTTTAATATTGCGCGGATCAAACCCGATGCCCGATGTGGCATTAGCCTGCGGATCAGCATCAACTAACAATGTCTTATACTCCAAAACGGCTAAACTTGCAGCCAGATTAATCGAAGACGTGGTTTTACCAACACCGCCTTTTTGATTAGCCAATGCAATTATTTTACTCATTTTTTATCTCCAAAATTTACAACAGTGTCTATTACAACGAAAAATAGAAAGATAAATTTCTACCTTCGGAGGAATTTTAATTGTGCTAAGATATAGATTTAAATAATCGAGAAATCCACAGTTTTAGCCGACTTACAAACAATTTAGCTAATGATTGAATTAGTGATTGAGTGAATGGGCAGGATGCAAAATTATTAAGCGATCCTGTCATTAAAAACAATCAAAAAAAACATTCACTCATCCACTCATTCACTCATTCACACATTATGGTTACCATCATATCATCTACCAACCGCCCGGGAAGCTCAACCCTTAAAGTGGCAAAATACTATCATAAAAAACTGGCCGAAAAAAGTGCCGGGGTGCAGCTGCTATCTTTAGAACAACTGCCGCCTAACATACTGATTACCGACCTGTATGGCAAGCGCAGCCCGGAGTTCCAGGTTATTCAGGACATTATTGACGCCTCTGAAAAATTCATTTTTGTAATACCTGAGTACAACGGTAGTTTTCCGGGCGCGCTAAAAGTTTTTATAGATGCATGCTCATTTCCTTACAGTTTTTATGACAAGAAAGCGGCCTTGGTAGGCGTATCGTCAGGCAAGTACGGTAACATACGCGGAATAGACCATTTTACCGGCGTATGCCACTACGTACATTTAAACATCATGCCTTTGAAGCTGCATATAGCCAATATCAAAACTGAGCTTAATGAGCAAGGCGATCTGTTTAAAGAAGACACCGTTAAGTTTACGGATGAGCAGATAGATAAGTTTATTAAGTATTAGATGACAGGTGCACCCTGATTGCGTATCTAATATCTTACAATTAAAAATAGCCCTTTTGTTATCAAAGGGCTATTTTTGATGGTATATAACATTATAACTGTGTTCAAAACTCCCCTTACTGTAATTTTAGTTTTAGCAGGATATGCAGCCATCGCGCAAAACAAGGCGGCCTCAAAAATCGACACCAACCGTTTAAACAGCATAACCGTAAAGAGTTATTTATCAGAAAAACCCTTGCTGAGTATACCTGCCTCTGTAAGCGTAATAACACCTGATCAACTTAAAGTTCAGCCTGATAATTCGCTGGTATCTGCGGTAAATACCGTGCCGGGTGTGCGTATGGAAGAACGCTCGCCGGGCAGCTATCGTTTGTCAATAAGGGGCAGTTTATTGCGCTCGCCATTTGGGGTACGCGATGTTAAAATTTACTACGACGAGTTGCCTTTAACTGACGCCGGCGGCAATACCTACCTCAACGCCATCGACTTTAACAGTGTACAGGGCATTGAGGTATTAAAAGGGCCCGACGGCAGTTTGTTCGGCGCCAACTCTGGCGGCGTGGTATTGATAAGCCCGGTTAACCGTTTTGACAATAGCAGTTTTGTGACCGGTGGTTTTACCGGTGGCTCTTACGGCTTGGAGCATGAGAATGCCGGCATTCAAAATGTGAGTAAAAACAACCAGTTTAATTTCAACCAGTCGTACGAGACTTATCACGGGTACCGTGTGCACAGTGATATGCACCGCAATTATTTTCAGTTAAGTGATAAAATAACCTATGGCGGCGTTAACACTTTAAAAATACTGGGTTTTTATTCTGATTTGAGTTATGAAACACCCGGCGGACTGACGTTAGCCCAGGTAGCTGTTGATCCGCGCATGGCGCGGCCATCAACCCCGGCTACCCCTGGGGCCATAGCCCAGCATGCCGGCATTACCAATAAAATGACTTATGGCGGCGCGGTGAATGAGTGGCACCTAACCAACAACATCCGCAACGTGCTGGCGGTTTACGGCGCCTATGTTGATTTTACCAATCCGTTTATTACCAATTATGAGCAGCGTTATGAACGCACATTAGGCATACGCACCTACTTTGAATTTACCGGCGACAAGAAAGCTAACTTTAACTGGAAAGCCAATGTGGGTATGGAGTGGTCTGAAACCAAAGCCGACAATAACGACTACGGCAACCGTGGCGGCGTGCGTGACACGGCGCAAAGCCTGGACAAAGTGAATACCGGCACCCACTTTTTCTTTGCCCGTTACGAAGAAACTATCGCAAAAAAACTACACGTGGAAGCGGCAGCGAGTTTAAACTTTTACGGGTACGATTTTGAAAACGTCTATCCCAGAAAACAAACGTCGTTTAACAGCCGGAGGTTTTCGCCGCAGGTGATGCCACGTTTGGCTTTGTCGTATGAGATCAATGATAATTTTGTGTGGCGGGCCTCTACCAGCCGAGGGTACTCAACACCCACATCGGCAGAGATACGGCCATCAAACAATATCATTAACACCGCACTTACCGCGCAGTATGGCTGGAACTATGAAACCGGTTTCAGGCTGCGCAGTAATGATGAAAGCTTTTTATTAGATGTGTCAGCATTTTACTACCGCCTCAATAACGCCATTGTACGCCGGTTGAATGACGATGGTACGGAATACTACACCAACTCGGGCGATATCAAACAACCCGGCCTGGAGCTTTATTTTAGCGACTGGATCATCAAGCCTTCGAACAGCGGCTTTATTCGCGGGTTGCAGCTCGGCGAATCGTTTACGCTGAGCAAGTTTACCTTTGGCAACTATCACGATGCTACCCGGGGCTACGCAGGCAATGAACTAACCGGCGTGCCGCGCGACGTTAGCGTGGCAAGTGTGCAGGTAAAATTCCCGCAATCGCTTTATTTATATGTGCAGTATAACGCAACGGCGCGCATACCGCTTAATGAGGCCAACACTTTTTACGCACCGCGTTACAACCTGCTTCAAGCCAAAGTAGGCTGGCAGAAAAAGCTGAGCAGCAAATCAAAATTGGAAATTTTTGCAGGCGCAGACAACCTGCTGAACGAATATTATAACCTAGGTGCCGATCTGGATGCAATAGGCAATCGTTTTTACAACCCCTCGGCCCTACGTAATTATTACGCAGGCTTTAATGTGCGGTTTTAAACAGAGAACTTAATCCAGCCGTTACCCTCGTAGCCAAAAATAAATTGTTTGGGATAAATGATCTCAGCCAGCATTTCAATGGTGTCGACGGCATTTTCGGCAGCGTCATTAACTACCATAGCGCTATCAACAATATATAGGCGGTTATTTTTCACGGCCTTTAAACCGGCAAAGCCGGGCAACTGCAGCAGCGTATCCATATTGCTCATGGTTTCGGCTATCGGCATATCATTGGGCATTAGCATAATTACATCCGGGTTTAGAGCCAACAGCGTTTGCTCATCGCCCTCAATTAAAACACCCCCGGCCGTGGCAACCAGGTCTTTCATTTCATCAGCTGCCAACACAATCGGATCTAAAGTTTTAATGATAGCCACCGTGGGCCTCTGCTCCATAAACTTTAATTTGTGGCTAATAATGTCAAGGCGTTCCTGCTGTTCTTCGCTTAGTGATGTCATGCTGCAAAGTTGCGCATTTTTTTAAGTCTGCTCAATAGTGTTATCAAATCCTTAACATTAAAATAACCACCGCAGCACGGTATCGCTATTGCGTATCTTCCGGCCTAACAGCTATCTTTGGGCCCGATGATATTTCTGACATTTTTCCTTGGGCTTATAGCCAACTTTATTGGTTACATTCCGCCGGGAAACATAAACCTTACGCTTGTACGTATTACCATAAACCGGGGCCTGAAACAGGCGCTGCAGTTTTGCATAGCCTTTTCGTGTGTTGAGTTTTTCTTCACTTTCTTTATTATGCACGCCGCCAAGTGGCTGTCAGAACAGGTGCACCTTGATGTGGTAATTGATTGGGTGATGTTCGCGCTATTCCTGGTATTAGGCACTATCACCTGGCTTAACCGCAAAAAACCGCCCGAAACCAAATACAAAGAACACGACAGCATTAAATACGGCATTATACTGGGCTTTGTAAACCCCATGCAAATACCTTTCTGGATGATATGCGGCACTTACCTCATCACGCACGAATGGATCCTTGACAGTAACCTGCCATTGGTAATATTCAGTATCGGTTCGGCCGGCGGATCGTTTCTGTGCCTGTTTTTGTATGCTCGTTTTGCCAAATATATTCAGAGCAAGTTTGCGTTGAGCACGAGGGTTATCAATACCGCGATTGCCATTTTATTTTTCAGCCTGGCCGGATATCATTTGGTTAAACGTGTTTACCTGGCGGTTAAACATGCTCAACCTATTGAAGTAAAATCCTAATGCTTTTTCGACCATTTGGCGACGTCCCTTTTATAGCCTTGCGTAACCAGGCCTATCATTGCCTGGCTATGCGGGGCAATTAAATTGCATACTTTTTCATAGTCGCCTTTGCGGTACTTACCGTTAGGGTAATCCATATAAAATGCCCATACAGAAACAATTTCTGCCTGATTACGTGTTTGCAAAGCTTTCAAAAACTCATCAATATGAGCCAGGGCAAATTTAAAACTATCTTCCTGGAACTGACCGACGGCCGGGCCATTACCATCACTAACCGAAGCCGAGTTAAAGCGCCTGGCATTTACAGATATACCGATTATCTTCTTGATAACCTCGGCACGACTGTAGGCTTTTGAATTAAAAACACGTTTGAAATAATTTGATGGTGTAGAAGTTAAGGGCCGGCCTTTATTTAGCTGATAGTCCCAGCCATAGTATTTGGAAAATGTCTTAAAATCTGAGGGGAAAACTTTAAAAAACATCTGCTGATAATAAACAGAATCTTTGTTTTTAAGCATGAAACCTTTGCGATAGGCGTCTATAACATACAGTGGATCGGGATTCTGCGCTTTTAAAAGTTGAGCAAACGAGCAAACTAAAACAAGAAAAAAAATACACCTTTTCATGGCATCAATCAACAATAGGTTTATAAGGGGTTAGTGTTTTTACTCTTCAGGTTCCAGATTTTTTCGGCCTTGCGGCCTATTAACCAGAAAGAGGCTGCAAGTATGGCAAAAAAAACGGTCTTATTGGTACTCTCCCAAAAATATTCAAAATATTTAGTATAGATATAAATGATGAGGAAGGTAATTCCAAACTCGCGCGATATATCGTCCTTGTTTTTTAAACCGTAAAATAAAAACGCCGCGGCTACACACATTGATATAATGCCCCAATAAAAAAGCGTGATCTGCTTGATCTGGTACCATACATCAAGGTTACCGAGGTTACCAAAAATACTGAGCAGCCATAACGACATAAACAAATACAGCAAACCCACTACGTAGGTTTGTTCCCAAAAGTAACTGAACCATTGGCGACGTCTGAGCAAAGCGCAAGCCGTTATCAGCACTACGCCAAACAGTACAAAACGCAGCGGATAATTCATGCCCAGGAAATAATCGGTCCAATGGGTTTGATAACCTGTTTCAGTACCAAACCAGCTACCCAATGATATAAGCGCAAAAAGCCAGATTAACCTTGACTGCATACGCCAGCCCAAAAATCCGTACACGAAAACCGATAACAGGAAAAGCAGCGAATAGTGGCCCGAATGATGATCTAAAGCTTTACCCAGGTAAGCAATGCAACATGCCGTAAACAATATGCCTGTAAATATTACCGCCTCATTACTGAAAATTTTTTCGGGATGTAACTTTTCGCGGCGACGGCCCCAGTAGAATAAAAAAGCGGCGGCAACAGCCGATATAACGCTAATCACAATATCAGGCGTGTAGTACAGCTGTTTGAGCCAGCGCACAACGGCGTCATTGACAATCAGGAAAGCAAATGAAGCGCCGCCGCAAATGAGGGCTATCCAAAACGAGTATTTGGCCAGGCGCATCCAGTCGAAACCTTTTACTTCGTATGAGTTACGCAGTTTTTGTGCGACGTCTTCGCTAAGCATCCCCTCCTTATGCCAATGGGCAATAGTTTTGTTCAGGAACTCGCTTTCGGCTTTGTCGATATTTAACTTAGACATATTGGGTTTAACATTTGCTCTACGAAAAAGCAACGCGGCAATATCGGCAAAGTTTGATTAAATACCAGCCATAAGGCGCAGCACTTCCTCTTTATCGCGTGCTATCTGGGCTTTAAGTTCATCTAGGCCGTTAAACTTTATATCGCCCCGAACATAATGATAAAACGACATGCGCACCGTTTCGTTGTATATCTCTTTGTCAAAGTTAAACAGGTTAACTTCGATATTACGGGTCATACCGTTAATAGTGGGGCGGCTGCCAATATAGGCCATGCCGGTGTAGTCCTGCCCGTCATGGTTCACTTTTACAGCAAAAATTCCGTCGGCAGGTATGAGCTTGTACTTTTCTTCAATGTGTATGTTAGCGGTTGGATACCCAATCTGGCGGCCGATCTGATCGCCACGAATAACCTTACCTGTAATAAAAAAGGGATATCCCAGGAAAGTATTGGCCAGGTCGATATCTGCAGTCAGCAAAGCTTCCCGTATCCGGGTTGAGCTTACTGCCACATCATTAATATCCTGCTCGGGTATTTCAATTACCTCAAAACCATAAACGGGTGATAAGTGCAGCAGGTCATCTAATCCGCCGCGGCGATCTTTGCCGAAACGATGATCATAACCAATGACTATCTTTTTAGTGCCAATCTTATTCACCAGCACATCGCGGATATAATCTTCAGCAGTCTGGTTTGAGAAATCGCGCGAAAAAGGTGTAATGATCAAATGATCTACGCCCAGCTGCCCCAGCAGCTCTGCTTTTTCGCTTATGGTGTTAATCAGCTTAATGCTGTCATCCTCCGGATGCAGGATCATTCGCGGATGCGGAAAGAACGTAAGAATCACGGACTCACCTCCGCACATACCGGCAAGTTCTTTTATACGCGTTATTATTTTGCGATGCCCCAGATGTACCCCATCAAATGTACCGATGGTAACAACGGCTTTTTTTACGGGTTTAAAGTCATCAATATGATGGTAGATGTTCATATTTTTAGCTAAAAGCTAAAAGCTTTTCATAAATTATTCTCAGTACTGTTACTTCAAAGTATTTGTACGCTACTTTTCGTCTTCGGGTTTGGGCGTTGAGCCTTCTGCTTTAAGCTTTCCGCTTCCTGCTCTTATTAACCCTACCAGCTCCATTACCTCGTAGGCATCGTCCAGCTTAAAGTTACCGCTACGGGTACGCGTAAGCTTTGACAGATAAGCTCCGTTGTTAAGTGCCTTGCCAAAATCATTCACTAATGAACGGATATAAGTGCCCTTGCTGCATACTACTCTAAAATCAACCTCTGGCAGCTCAATGCGGGTAATTTCAAACTCGTTTATAGTTACGTTGCGCAATTTCAACTCAACCTCTTCGCCGCGACGGGCTTTTTCGTACAAGCGTTCGCCGCCAACCTTAATGGCCGAATGTGCAGGTGGATACTGTTGTATATCGCCAATAAATTGCACACAGGCGTTACGTATCAGTTCATCTGTCAGGTTGCCTGTCTCAAAAGTTTCGTCAACGTCCGTCTCCATATCGTACGACGGTGTAGTAGCTCCCAGAATCATCGTCCCGGTATACTCTTTCTCTTCAGCCTGGAAGGTATCAATTTGCTTAGTCATTTTGCCCGTGCAAATTACCAGCAAACCTGTAGCCAGCGGGTCAAGCGTTCCGGCGTGGCCAACCTTTAGCTTTAGTGGCTTAAAAGAGTTGCGCAGCTTGCCCACCACATCAAAACTCGTCCACTGATAAGGCTTGTTTACCAATAACAGCTCGCCTTCGGCAAATTTAAACTGGCGGCCGGCCTTTGCTGCCGTATTCAAAGTATCCATATTCACGCGGTAAAGGTAATAATAAAGCTTGGTATGTGTTAGGCGGCCTGTAAGGTACGCCAACCCTTGCGATGTTTGGCGGCTGATTGATTTTTATAACCAGAATAAAATGGTAGCGCGTATTTTTCTATCTTCAATTTAGCATTTTAAAATTTAATGGTTGCTTTGTCCAATTTCCGGCCGGCAGGTCGTCATTAGGTTTTAAACTTAAAAACTTACTAAAATGAACGATTTCTTATTGATCTTTAGACGCGACCAAAGCATCGAGAACCAATTCACTCCTGAGCAATTAAAAGAAATTTCTAAACCATGGCAAGACTGGATGGGCAGCCTGGCTGCACAAAACAAACTTGCAGATCGCGGTAACCGCCTTGATATTGAAGGACGCGTAATTAAGCCCGGGGCACTGGTAACCAACGGCCCTTATGTTGAGGTTAAAGAAGCTGTGGGCGGTTATATAGTAATCAGGGCTGCATCGCTTGACGAAGCCGCTGAGATTGCTAAAGGCTGCCCTATCCTGAATGCTAACGGATGCGTTGAGGTTAGGCAGATTGTTAAGATGGAGATGTAAAAAAATCGCGGCGGTCTCGCGCGATTCCCTCCCCACGGGAGGGGAAGGGAGGGGTTTCGGCAGATATAAGTTCGCAAAACCCCTCCCTCCCATCTCACAATCCATTGCGTCCCTCCTAAGGGAGGGAATTATTTTTTATGCAAAACCAAATTCTACCACATCTGTACCGTACCGAATATCGCAAGATCATTGCGGTACTGGCCCGGATATTTGGGTTTGAACACATTCAAATAGCTGAGGATATTGCCAGCGATACTTTTTTGCTGGCTTCTGAAAGCTGGACCGATGGCAAACAACCACCTAATCCTACCGCGTGGCTCTATACCGTTGCCAAAAACAAGGCTAAAGATTATCTGAAGCACAACGCAGTTTTTGACCAAAAGGTAAGCGCACATCTAAAAACACAAACGCAGGATAGCGAAGAACTGAACATTGATTTGAGTGAGGCAAATATTAATGACAGCCAGCTGCAAATGATGTTTGCTATTTGCCAGCCGATCATCCCGGCTGAGGCGCAGATTGGTTTAGCCTTGCGAATACTTTGCGGCTTTAGCATTGATGAAATTGCGGATGCTTTTCTGTCAAATAAAGAAACTATAAACAAACGGCTGTTTCGTGCTAAAGAAAAGCTGCGCGAGCAACAAGTTAAAATTGAGTTTCCGAACAACAACGAAATAAACAGGCGGCTTGAAACCGTGCTCCTTACCCTGTACCTGCTTTTTAACGAAGGTTATTATTCAAGCAGTGGTAATACTAACCTGCGTAAAGATCTTTGTTTAGAGGCCATGCGCTTAACCTACCTGCTTGTTCAGAATCCAACTACTGATGTACCCCAGGTAAATGCACTTTTTTCTTTGATGTGTTTTCATGCTTCGCGATTTGAGGCCCGCATTGACAAAAACGGCGATATTATTATTTATGAAGATCAGGACAGCAGCCTCTGGAATGAAGAGCTGATCTCGCGTGGCACACACTACCTTATCTGCGCCTCCAAAGGCGACAAGCTAACCCGTTATCACCTCGAAGCGGCCATCGCCTATTGGCATACCCAAAAAGCCGACACTACCGAAAAATGGGAAAATGTGCTGCAGCTTTATAATAAACTGCTCATTCTTGAATACTCGCCTATGGCGGCGCTTAACCGAACCTATGCCCTGGCCAAGGCCGACGGCAAAGAAATAGCTATTGTAGAAGCTGAAAAACTGACACAACTGTCCGGTCACCATCTGTATCACTCGTTGATAGGTTATCTGTATAAAGACATTAATAATGAGATAGCGCTTCAACATCTGCAAACTGCGTTGAAGTTGGCGAAGACATCGCAAGAGAAAAACCAGATAAAGAAAAGCATCAAGAATCTAAATTAAGTTTTGTCATCCCGAACACAGTGAGAAAATTATAGGCGCGCTACTTATGGCGTGAGTGTCTATGTACAGATTTCTCCCGTTGGTCGAAATGACATAATTTAATTCTACTATTCATCTCCCTCTCCTTTGGAGAGGGCCGGGGAGAGGTAAAAACGAAAAGCCCCTGATGGGCAGGGGCTTTTACTAACCAATTATAAACCAATATATGAGAAAGATATGCTTAGTGAACAATCACATCTACTAAGCACATTACCTTAATTCTGTGTGATATAAAACATTGTATACAAACGCTGTGCCGATTATGATATTGCTGACTTTTGCATACATAACACTTTAGTTACATACGCACAATTAAGCACAAAAAAAGCGCATACTTTTTGAGAATGCGCCAGTGCACTTACTATGTAAGTGTCTTAAACTGTGTGCAGTACGTTGCTTGAATAGTACAGTACAATGATTACTATACCTGCCAATATGCGGTAAATTCCAAACAGCTTAAAACCTTTTTGTTCCAGATAAGTGATGAATGATTTGATAGCTGCCAATGCGACAATAAAAGCCACCAGGCTGCCAATTACCAAAAATTTAATATCCTGATGTAAAACGTCGGCACTAAGCTGGTTGTGTTTATGAAAATCGTACAGATCTTTCAAAGTTGCACCAAACATAGTAGGTACCGCCAGGAAAAAAGAAAACTCGGCGGCCGCCTTGCGGCTTAGTTTCTGCGCCATACCACCCACTATTGTGGCCCCTGAACGAGACACCCCGGGAACCATAGCCAGGCATTGAAACAAACCAATTTTCAGAGCTGTCATGTGCGATATCTGCTTTTCCTCGTTAATAGTAGGTTTATTGAACCATTTATCAACAAATAACAAAATTACCCCGCCTATTACAAAGGCAAAAGCTACCACAAGCGGGCTTTCCAATAAAATGTCGATCTTCTTTTTAAGCAGCACGCCAAATATCACGGCGGGTATAACCCCAATGACCAGCTTTACATAAAAATCAAACGAACGAAAAAAGCGTTTAAAGTACAACACCACCACTGCCAGGATAGCGCCTAATTGAATAACGATCTCGAAGAGTTTTACAAACTCATCTTTACCGATACCCATAATTGCGCTGGCTACTACCAGATGGCCCGTTGAAGACACAGGCAAAAATTCAGTCAATCCTTCAATTAAGGCAAGGATGAGTACATGAAGAATGTTCATTTTAAAGGGGCAGGTTTAAGCTGGGCTGATAAACTATTTGTTATTGTCTGACTTTTTAAGAATAGCATAAAAGCCAATACCAAAACCGGCCAGCACTACTACAGGTGCTATGACAATTTTAGTGGTGCTATAAATATCGGTAGTGCCAGACATGAGCACAAAGCCAAACGCTACCACGGCGATAGCAATGATAAACCAGGTATAGTTACTTTTATCGAATATAAAATTTACCGGGGTTGTATTTGCTGCCGGTGCCTTAGTTTTTGCAGCTGTTTGTGTTTTTGCCATTGCGTAATTTAATGAGTGATTGAATATTAATGGTGAGTGGGAGAATGGTGAATGGTTTGCAGAAATAACTGCTCACTACTCACTTATTAACTACTCACTTTATTATCTGTATAAATCGTATATTTTTAATCTTAAAAATTTATTTACCGCCAGGTAAGTACTAAGTCCTGAAATGAATATTCCGAGGCCAATTACTCCTAAAAACACAATACCAAACTCGGCATTGTTTTGCAGAATAACCAGATCAGGAATTTCAAGATTAGCAAAGTACAATGTACCTATAAGTATAATAACTGCAATAAGGCCGCCTAATAACCCATGCCATATGCCATATAAAATAAATGGCTTGCGGATAAATGCCTTCGTAGCGCCTACCAATTGCATTGACTTAATCAGGAACCGTTGCGAGTAAATAGCCAACCGGATAGTATTATTTATTAACGCTACCGAAACAACCACAAAAATGCCGGTAAAAGCCAAAATCACTAGACTGATGGATGTGATATTTGAGTTCATCTGGTCAACCAGCGATTGTTGGTATTTTACTTCTTTTACTATCGGATTTTTAAGCAATTGTGCTTTGAATTTAGTAATCTCTGCGTTATTGGCGTAATCAGCATTCAAATAAACGTCAAGCGATTGCGAAAGTGGATTATAGCCTAAAAACCGCACAAAATCCTCGCCCAGATCCTTTTGCAGGTTACGGGCCGCCAGCTCCTTACTTACATAAATAGCTTGTTTAACCGCCGGGTTGCTTTCCAATTGCGTTTGCAATTGCCGTACATCGGTTTCGTGCGCAGCATCATCCACAAAAATATTGAGGACAATATTTTCTTTCACATAGCGCGAAAGGTTATTGGCATGCACTAAAATCAAACCCAGTAAGCCTACCATCAGCAATACCATGGCAATACCAAATACAGTTGAAATGTAAATGGTTTTAGTTTTATTGGCCGATTCGCTTACTTCAAATTCTTCCATTGTATGCTTTTAGTTTCTGCGAAATTAAGAAACCGTGTCTAAAGGTAAAAGTTTATATTTTTTTAATTGGGTTTTACGCAGGAGTTTAACATTATTTAACGGAGTGATTATTAACCACTACTTATTTAATACCGGTAATGCCATAAACAAAATCCCTATACCAGCTGTTAAAACTATATGACAAAGCCAGCAAATTCAAAAGATAAAGCATCGCCTTCGGATACGCCGACCGACAGGCCAAACGATAACGGACATAAAAGCAAAGTACGCGCTGCCGACAAACAATACGATGCCGACAAACCACACGGCGGCGATATCGCCAAAAAACACGAAAAAGAAGAGCAGCCAGTTAACCCGGGTGCTAAGAATTAATCATTGAGTCATTAGGGCATTAAGTCATTGGCTTGTTGCCTTCAAAAATGACTCAATGACCTAATGATAAACCTACCTGGCTATACCCGTCGAGTTGAACTGCAAGTCGTAAAGTTTGCGGTAGTAGCCGTTTTCAATCCGCAGAAGCTCCTGATGGGTACCTATCTCTTTGATCTCGCCATGATCCAAAACAATAATCTTGTCGGCATTTTGAATGGTTGATAAGCGGTGAGCTATCACTATAGCTGTGCGGCCCTGCATCAGTTTGTTAATGGCATTTTGTATCAACAACTCGGTTTCGGTATCTACTGAGGAGGTTGCTTCGTCCAGTACCAAAATTGCCGGATTATAAACCAGCGCGCGGATAAAGGAGATAAGCTGAGCCTGTCCGGCTGACAGTGTCGAACCGCGTTCCATAACGTTATATTCATAGCCGCCGGGCAAACGCTCAATAAACTCGTGGGCGCCTACATCCTTTGCTGCCGCGATGATCTGCTCGCGGGTAATGGCTGTATTATTGAGGCTGATATTATTGGCAATGGTATCTGTAAACAGGAATACATCCTGGATCACCGTTGCTATCTGCGAGCGCAGATAGCTTACATCATACTCCATAATATTATGGCCGTCTACCTTTACCTCACCCTTGCCAATTTCATAAAAGCGGTTCAGGATATTAATAGTGGATGATTTACCGGCGCCGGTTGCGCCAACCAAAGCCAGTGTTTCGCCGGGATTTACGTGAAAGTTGATGTCTTTTAGCACCCAGTTTTCGTCGTTGTACGCAAACCATACATGTTTGAATTCAATTTCACCGGCCAGCATTTCGGGGCGTAGCGTCCCCGGGTTAGGCGCAACCTCGTCGGTATCTAATACTTTAAAAATACGGTCGGCGCCCACCATGCCCATCTGCAACGTGTTAAACTTATCGGCCAGTTGGCGTATCGGCCTGAACAGCATATTGAGCAATAATATAAAACCAGTAATAACACCCGGAGTTATCCCCCTGTGCGATGCGCTCAGATGTGCCAGTTGTTCGTCAGACAACTCGCGTTTGCAGCCGTACCAAACTAAAAGGCCCATGCAAATAGCAAACAAAATTTCGACCACCGGAAAAAATATCGAATAATACCAGTTAGATCGAATATTAGCATCGCGGTATTTAAGGTTTACAGCTTTGAACTTGCGCATCTCCTGGTCTTCGCGGGCAAAGTTTTGAATAACACTCATACCTGAAATGTGTTCGGCCAGGAAAGTGTTCAGGCTGGCCACCTGGGTGCGCACTTCCTGAAACGACGATTTAATAGCCTCCTTAAAAATATAGGTCGACGCAAACAACAGCGGCATGGGTATCATCGTAATGAGGGCCAGCTTCCAGTCCTGGTACAACATCAGGCCCACTACGGCTACCACCAGCAACAAGTCGCCGATTATGGAAATCAATCCCTCAGAAAAAATATCAGCAATGGTTTCCAGGTCAGATACTGTACGCGTAATCAGCAT
Organism: Mucilaginibacter ximonensis; assembly: GCF_042686265.1. Taxonomy (NCBI): domain Bacteria; kingdom Pseudomonadati; phylum Bacteroidota; class Sphingobacteriia; order Sphingobacteriales; family Sphingobacteriaceae; genus Mucilaginibacter; species Mucilaginibacter ximonensis. The sequence continues at coordinate 1,249,362 of NZ_JBHUPD010000002.1, read as the reverse complement.
GCCGATTGGTGTGCGGTCGAAGTATTTTAAGCGCAAACTGGTAACATGGTTAAAGATATCTATACGCAGATCTTTAATAACCGATTGACCCAGCGAATTGGTTAAATAAGTTTGGTAATACTGCGCTACAGTTTGGATGATCAGTTGAGCAATCATCAATTCTACCATAAATACTAAACCTTTATAGTCATTTAGTACAATGTGTTCATCCAGCGTTTTCTGGATCAAAATAGGTTGCACCAATGCGTTGGCCGCCAGAAAAATGGTCAGAAAGGCCGATACCACGAATGTAACCTTATAGGGTTTTACATAATGCATTACCCGCTTAAGCAGGTTCCAGTCAAATGCTTTACCGGTTACGCTGCCTCCGCCCCCTGAAGGAGGTACTTTGGGTGTGTCTTTTTGAGAAGTGTTTTCTTTGGTATCGTCGTTGTTTGCCACTAATTCAAAGTTACACGATATTCTTTAAAACCAATGTCATTTCGGGCAAGAACCGGGAGAAATCTATAGGCGGATATTGGCGTTTGCTTAGCTTACGTATAGATCTCTTCAAAATGATCGACGTAGCATAGCTGTTATTTCCCGGTAAAGGGATATTTCACCTCCGTCAGATACAAGCCGCAGGCCGGCACTGATGTACCTGCATTACTCCTGTCTTTACTGTTGATGATATTACGAACGTCCTCGGGGCTGATCTCCTTTCGGCCAACCATTAACAAAGTGCCTACAATGGCTCTTACCATGTTGCGTAAAAATCTGTCGGCCGAAATATGGAATACAACACCATCTTCAACATTTACCCATTCGGCGCGGCTTATTTTGCAATTATTAGTCTTAACCTGTGTGTTTGATTTACTGAAGCAGCTAAAATCGGTGTATTCCATAATAATTTGAGCAGCCTGGTTCATCAGCTCTAAATCCGGCATATCGCGCAGTAACCACGAATAACCGTGCTTAAAAGGATCTTTGTTAAAATGGATGTGGTATTGATAAGATCGCAAAGTAGCGCTAAAGCGGGCATGTATTTCATCATCAACCTCAAAAATATTTTTTATGGCGATGTCATGTGGGAGCACTGCATTAAGGCCGCGAATTAAATTAGCTGAAGGTATAGTCTGCTCAGATTCGTAATGTGCAAAAAATTCTTTGGCGTGAACACCGGTGTCTGTTCGTCCGCAACCAACGGTTTCAATTGGCATTCGCAATATAGTAGTTAGCGCTTTATCCAAAACCTCCTGCACGGTTATGGCGTTAGGCTGCACCTGCCAGCCGTGGTAGTTGGTACCGTCGTAAGATAAATCGATAAAATAGCGCTGATTTGCCACAGGGCAAAGGTAACGTGGAATTACGAATTACAAGTTACGAATTACGATTTAAGCAGTAGCTTTTGTAAACAAACCTTTTTTATAAGCCAGATACGCCGCTAAGCCCAGCGCAAATATCGGACTCAAGGCTTGAATAGCCGACCAAAACGCCAGCATAAAAGCAGGTTTGATATTTTTACCCCAATATAGAACCGGACAGGATATTAATGGTAAAAAAAACAAAGCACCGACGGCCAAAAAAGCCCATGCCAATACACTTTGATTTAGATTTTTGCCTATATACATATAAACCAGGAGGGTAATTGTAGATAGTACTTTAAATAACGATGTCAAAACAACTGGAATCATCATTACGTGAATTTGGTTTACCCAAATCTAACTAATATATTCCTTATGTATCGTTTCAAACAAAAACTTATTCTCCACCGCTAAATCGAAAGGCTGGTCAAGGTAGGTGTGATTATAGCCGGCAGCCTTAGCCAGGTTCTTGAGTACTTTAAAATAAGTCACCTCAATACCTTCAATAATCTGCAGGTAAAACAAAATAAGCACATCGCGCTCCAATGGTGTCTTGCCCGCTTTAATCACTGACAAATAAGCCTCTAAAGTCATGCCTTTAATACCCAGGACGCTGGTCTTTGAGGGCTCTTTCTGAATATATTGGTAAATTTCGTCCATATGAGCAATTTGCGTATTTGTGTCGGTGCGAACCTCGTCGATAGCTAATTTGAGTTGCTGCAAAGAAGCAATGGCCTCAATTTCATCAAAAAAAGCCAGCAAATGCTGCTTGCCAAAATAAATACTATTTAAATGCTCCAGGAAGATGCGTTTAAGATGATTGTCTTCCAACTTTACGTCTTTCGGACTAAGCGAAGAATTAGGGGTATCTGTCATAGCTAATTGCGATAATATAAGCAGGGTAAATTTACAAATATTTCACACTTTATAATATTGTAACGTCGTTATAACAAATTATCCATAAGCTCAATTATATTTGCCGCATAAATCTTTAACAGTAATGATACAACGCATTCAAACTATATATCTGCTATTTGCCGGGCTGGTAATTGCCGGGCTTTTTGTTTTCCCGCTGGTGCATGGCGTTTACGTGAACGGGCAACCTGAAACCATTATGGTTACCGGCGTTTTTAAAGATGTAAATGGCCAGTCAACTCGTACCGAAACTTTCATACCGCTTATTATAGGCACTATTTGCGCAACCCTGATGCCGCTGGCTGTTATTTTCTCCTACAAAAACCGACGCAGGCAAATTAACTTGTGTTACGGCTTAATGCTGGTAATTATTGCGTTCAGTTATTGGGTATCGCAAACGGTTAAAAGCGCCATTGGCGACGCTAATCTGAGCATGAGCAACTATGGCATAGGCATTATTTTGTTGTCACTGAGTTTACTGCTTATTGTAATTGCGCAAAAATCCATTCAAAAAGACGAGAAGCTGGTACGGTCGGCCGACAGGTTAAGATAAGCGCATGAACACCCGACTAAAAGTATTTTTATTCTGCCTGGCCTGCGTGGCCTTTATTGGGCTTGACCGATGGACCAAGCTACTGGCTAAAGAACATTTGATGTACAGCCAGCCTAAATCATACCTGCACGATACCTTTATTTTAGAGTATGTTGAAAACACGGGCGCAGCCCTGAGTTTTGGCGACAACCTTCCTCAGCCGTTTAGCTTTTGGCTGTTGAGCATTTTACCGCTGGGTGTTATTATCTTGCTGTTTGTGTATGTAATGCGCCGCGTAAAAGAATTCAGCAATTTCAAGTTGTTTTGCTTTGCGATGATTGTTGCCGGCGGATTAGGGAATATCATTGATCGTATTATTTACGATCGCCATGTTACTGATTTCATGAACCTGGGCATTGGTGACACCTTCCGTACCGGCATATTTAATGTGGCCGATGTTTGCATTACAGCGGGTGTTATTGGGTTGTTTTTTGTGTACTTGAATACGCAAAAAGGGTTGTTGAAGCCGGATAATGTGACGGATTAGATAATACCTGAGAGTTTTTCAGGATTTTGGCGTGTATCGAAGATAGTAAAAATCAAAACCGAGTCCTCCGTTTCTCTGAAATATAAAATATTATGCTTCGTTAAAACACATCGCTGTAGTTTTCTGGCAATGTCAAAATATGGATAGATCGCTGCACTATCGGCTAATAGAGCGATAACATCTTCGTAACGATCTAAAAAATCATTTACTACTTCGTCACCCCATTTATTGGTCAGATAATTTAAAACATTGTAAAAATCCTCAGCCGCAAGCGGAGTTAAAACAACATCTTTAGCCATTTAGGCCATATTTTTCGCGAGCCTGCTTTAATACATCTTTTGCAGAAACTCCTAAACCAGCTTCAGCTTGCTTTATGCTTTGCGTTATTCTATCCTTATGATAGGGTGACAGCGTGTCCCAGCCTTTTTCTTCGTTTTCGTTAAAATAATTCAACATCAAGCCGTAAATCTCTCTGATCTGTTTATCATCAGCATGCTCAATTCTGTCAAGCAACTCCGTTTTTATCGTTGCGTTATTCATCATTATAACTGTTATCTAATCAAATATACTAATATCATCCTGATAATTAAACACTCCCAATTATCATACCCATGTAAAACGCTTTAATGCAGCTATTTGAATTGTAAATAATTAGCTGTACCTTTGCGCCCGATTTGGCGATGTAGCCAGATTCGTTATTTTAAATCATGAACCCATTTTTAAATCTGGGAATCCGTCATGATATTGTTAATGCCATCTCTGAGTTAGGCTTTGAAAACCCTACTCCAATCCAGGAACAGTCAATCCCGGTATTGCTTACAGGCAGCAACGATTTTGTCGGATTAGCCCAAACCGGGACCGGTAAAACTGCTGCCTTCGGCCTGCCACTATTAGAACTGTTGGATTTCGAAGAAAATCATCCACAGGCGCTTGTATTATGTCCAACCCGCGAGCTTTGCTTGCAGATTGCTAACGACATAAAAAACTACTCCAAAAAAATGAACAACGTACATGTTGTTGCCGTTTATGGCGGAGCTAGTATTTCTGACCAACTGCGCCAAATACGTCGTGGTGTGCAAATTGTTGTTGCTACACCGGGCCGTATGCTTGACATTATTAACCGCGGTGCTATCGACTTCACCGGCGTTAAATATGTGGTATTGGATGAAGCTGATGAAATGCTCAATATGGGCTTTCAGGAAGATATAGACAATATCCTGTCAACCACTCCAGACACCAAGAAAACCTGGTTGTTTTCTGCTACTATGCCGGCCGAGGTACGCCGCATAGCAAAAAAATACATGGATGAGCCGTTTGAGCTTACCATGGGTACCAAAAATACAGGCAATGCCAATATCGAGCACGAGTACTATGTAGTACGTGCCCGCGATAAATATGCTGCCTTTAAACGTATTGTCGACTTTAATCCGGACATTTTCGGTATCGTATTTTGCCGTACCAAAATTGAAACTCAGGATATAGCCGAAGCCTTAATTAAGGACGGTTACAATGCCGACTCTCTGCACGGTGACCTATCGCAGCAACAGCGCGATAAAGTAATGAAACGCTATCGCGAGCGCAGTTTGCAGTTATTGATTGCTACTGACGTTGCTGCCCGTGGTATTGACGTTAACGACGTAACACACGTTATTAACTACTCATTGCCCGACGAGATTGAAAACTACACACACCGTAGCGGCCGTACTGCACGTGCTGGTAAAACAGGCGTATCTATCGCTATCGTTAATGCGAAAGAATTAGGTAAGATTCGCCAGATTGAGCGCGTTATTGGTAAGAAATTTGTTAAAGCCGAAATTCCTACCGGCTTTGACGTTTGCGAGAAACAGCTATTCGCAATCGTTCATAAGATACATGATGTTGAAGTTAACGAGCAACAGATCGAACAATACGTACCTCGTATCATGGAAGAGTTCAAAGAACTTTCAAAAGAGGAATTGGTAAAACGCTTTGCTTCTATTGAGTTTAACCGCTTCCTGGATTACTATAAAAACGCGCCTGACCTGAATGCTCCTGTTGAAGAAGGCAGAAGCGAACGTGGCGAACGCGGAGAGCGTGGTGAACGCGGTGGTAAATCAGAATACACCCGTTTGTTTATCAACTTAGGTTCGGTTGACGAGTTTAACCGTGGCGAATTGCTGGGTTACATTTGTAACAACGCTAAAATTAGCGGCCGCATAGTTGGCAAGATCGATGTTAAAGGTGTTTTCTCATTCTTTGAGGTACCAAACACCGAAGCTCAAATTGTTGTAGACAACTTTAAAGGCGCAGAATTTAAAGGCCGTGAAGTACGTGTTGAAATATCTGGCGAAGGTACCAGCAGCAACCGTAGTGGCGACCGCAGAGAAGGTGGCTACCGTGGTGGCGATCGCAAAGAAAGCGGATACCGCGGCGGTGACCGCAGAGAAGGCGGTGGTTACCGTGGTGGCGATCGCAAAGAAGGCGGATACCGCGGCGGCGGTGATCGTCGTGATGGCGGTAACAACTCAGGCGGCTTCCGCGACTTTTCAGGCAAACGCCGCGAAGAACGCTCTGGCAGCAATGACCGTAAACGCAGATTTTAATATTAGTTGAATGGTTGACCGTGGTTGATTAAGTAAATGGTAACAACTCTCTTAATCAACTACTCACCATTCACTCAAGATAGTTTTAGTTTAGTTTTAGTAACAAAGCCCTTTCCGATTGCAGTTCGGAAGGGCTTTTGTTTTTAAGGGATTATCAAGGATAGTATAAAACAACAAAGACCAAAAGCAGGATAACAATTGTGAAACCTTGCTTTTGATCTGAGTTCTAAACTATAGTTAAGCTCTTTACTATTATGACATACTTACCAGCAAAACCGCGGTAAGTAAGTGCACGGCTATTAACGCATATGTTTTCATAACATGGTAGATTGTTGTGATGTAACCTTATGACGTATTAGTGTCTTAATGGTTTAGTACGCATTTGCGCATGAGTTATAAACACTCTGTGACCTCTTTTATTTACATAAAAATATTTGTGGTGTTCGTCTATATAAACATTTTCACCCGTACGCGCCCAGTGGCCCTCATAGCGTTTGTCAGTAACCGCAGCTGCTCCTTTTGACGAAAGTTCGGCTGTTTTGTGGCCTACATCTTTAGCCGCTGTGGCGGTTGCATGGCCTACATCTTTAGCAGCATGGCCTATTTGATGACCTACAGATTTGTGTTCCTGGGCAAAGGTTTGGGTCGCAGCAAACATTGCTGCTGCTAATAATGATATTTTGAGTGAGTTTTCCATGATTGTATGTTCTAGTATAGACAACTATACAATTTTGTTGCCAATATTATTCCCGAGGGCTATATTTACTTAGATCAGCATCTTCAACCCAAACATGAAAGCTAATACTGTATTGAATGCCAAACATTCAGTACCGTCATTAGTGCGTATAAGATCCTTCGCTATCGGAAATACAACCCTTTTAAAAGAATGAAAAATCTATTGGACTGTCAGTTTAGCTGATCTGCCAGTTTCCGCATCTCCACAGCCGGCGAATGCTTTTCATATAAAATTGCATACACGGCATCTACTATCGGCATTTTAACCTGATACTGTTTGTTGGCTTCGTGCAGGCAGCTTACGGCGTAGTAGCCTTCGGCAATCATGTTCATTTCCAGTTGTGCCGATTTAACAGTGTAGCCCTTGCCTATCATATTACCAAAGGTGCGGTTTCGGCTAAATTGTGAATAGGCTGTAACCAGCAAATCGCCCAGGTAAGCCGATTCTTTTATATCGCGCTCAATGGGATGTACGGCATCAACAAATCGCATTAACTCGCGTATAGCGTTTGAAACCAGCACAGCCTGAAAGTTATCACCATAACCAACGCCATGGCATATGCCGCCGGCAATAGCATAGATATTTTTAAGTACGGCAGCATATTCGGTGCCGTATATATCATCAGAAACAATGGTTTTGATATAGCGGGTGCTCAGCATACCGGCAAAGCAGGTTGCCAGCTCCGGGTCGCCCGAAGCTATGGTTAGGTAAGAAAGTTTTTCTAAAGCCACTTCCTCAGCGTGGCAGGGCCCGCTGATCACGATAAAATTATCAAAGGAGATATCGTATTTTTTATTCAAAAACTCACCGATAATCAGGTTTTCATCAGGCACAATACCCTTAATAGCCGATACAACTTTTTTGCCTTTAAAATCATCTGTAGCAATATCTGCAAGGGCTTCTTTTAAAAAAGCTGCCGGCACGTTCAACAATATCACATCAGCTTTGGCTATTAATGCTTTCAGATCGGTCGAGATGTTTTCGGCAGGTACCTTTATTTCGACCGAGCTCAGGTAGTTAGGGTTGTGTCTGAACCTTTGCACATGCTCAACAGCCTGTTCATTGCGCATCCACCAAAAAATTTCTTTATCGGCAGGGTTATCAGTCAGCATTTTAATATTGGCGGTAGCCCAGCTACCCCCGCCAACAACCAGTATTTTGTTGTTTTGATATTGCATTAGTATGCCCGGGTTAATCGGGTATTAACAAAGTTAGAAATTAATGTAAAAAGAAAGGCCATTCGTAACTAACGAATGGCCTTTCTTTTATTATTGTTCAATTACTTGTTTTGGCTGGCATCAAATAACTTCGACTTATCTACCTTCTCCACCAAATCTCCGTCCTTTAATGTTTTGGAAATAGCCGGGTATGGGGCCGATACAACCTCGTCGCCGGCCTTCAGGCCGGTTAATATGCGTATGTACATATCGTCTTGTATCCCGGTAGTTACCTGTACTTGTTTTACCTTGCCCGCATTATATACAAACACATATTCTTTGGCAGGTGCACTGCTGGCACTTTTGGCATCATCGTTATCATTTTTCTTTTGGCCGTTATCAGGTTTCTTTTCCTCACGGGTAGTTACCGCTTGTATTGGCACCGCCAAACCTTTGTCGTGGTTGGTCATAATATCAACCGTAGCCGTCAACCCCGGCCGAAATGGCGATGGGTTACCATTGCCTTTTTTCAACATCTCCGTATATGATGCCGGGTCAATTCTCACCTTAACGGTAAAGTTAGTCACCTGGTCGGCAGTGGTACCTACAACATTCGCAGAGCTGCCTATTTCAGTTACCACACCTTTAAATTTCTTACCCAAAAAGGCGTCTACCTCAATTTTTGATGAATCGCCAAGGCTAATGCGGTTAATGTCATTTTCGTTTACATCCACATTCACATCCATCTGGCTCAGGTCAGATATGGTCATGATCTCGGTACCTGCAAATTGCTGCGTACCTAATACGCGTTCGCCTTGTTGAATTGACAATTTTGAAACCACGCCATCAACAGGCGAGTAAATGGTGGTTTTATACAAATTATCCTGTGCCTCTTTTACCGATGCCGACGATTGTGCCAGCCCATATTGCGAACCGATTACATTTTGGCGGGCAGCCTCTAAAGCTGCTTTAGCATTTTCATAGCTGGCTTGGGCGTTGTCAAACTCGGCCGCTGTCAATACTTTATGGTCATACAATTCTTTACTTCTTTTAAAAGTTGATGCCTGGTTGTTGAAAGTAGCCTCGGCTTGTTTCAGCATTTGACTTGAGTTACCTACGCTGGCTTTTTGCGAATTATACGATGCAACTGCACGCTCATATCCCGATTTCAAAATATCAGGACGAATACGACAAATGAGCTGGCCCTTTTTTACCACGTCGCCTTCTTTAACCGGCAACTCTACTACCTCGCCAGATACCTCCGGGCTAATCTTTACCTCAACGTGCGGTTTGATCTTTCCGCTGGCCGATACGGTTTCATTAATAAAACGTTCGGCGGCCTTTTCAGTAGCTACCTGCGTTTTTTTAGGTTTGCCAATAATGCCGGTTGCTTTGCCGACAATGAGCAGCACAACCAAAGCACCAAGTGCAATAAGGATATATTTAGTAGTCTTTCCCATGATTTTTTGGATCGATGATTATTTTGAATTATTAAAGTGTTATGGTGTTGCCCAGATAATAGTCAATGATCTTGCTTCTGAAGATCACCGTATACCTGGCCTGTATCATATCGTTTTGCGATTTGTTAAAGTTGGTAACAGCAGTATTATAATCCAGCGAGTTCACCAGGCCAACATCGTAACGTTGTTTGGTCACATTTAAGGCGTCTTTATTAGCCGCAAAAGTTTGTTGTGCTGATTGATACTGCTTATCTGCGGCCTGCAAATCAAGCACCGCCTGGATAATGGTTTTACTCAAATTATTTTTCGCTATTTGTGTATTTAACTGCGCATTTTGAAAGTTGAGCTGCGCTTTGCGCACTGCAGTATGGGCGTATAACTTGTTAAAAATGGGTATCTGTACACTTAAGCCCAGGTTTTGGTTAAAATTATCCCGGATTTGGTTGAACGCCGAATACGGACCATATATCGCCTGCGTTACAGGCACTGATGATAGCACAGGAGTGCCTGCTCCCTGAACAACACCTATCTGCTGGTAAGCGGGAGGTGTAAGGCCAATTACAGTTTGATTCAACCTGTCTGAATAGGTAGAAGCGAGGCCGCCGTACAAACTAACAGTGGGGTAATAGTTGCTCTTAGCTATTTTAATGGCCTGCTCATAGGTTTTCTGCTGCATCTCGGCGAGTTGAACATCCGGATTTATGCCTAACGCAGTTTGCACAACTTCGTTGGCATCGTACAAGGTCTTTACATTAGTTAACTTACTTATATCAGGACGCTCAACAACTATAGGCGTGTACGGATCCATTTCCATATACTGCTTTAGTACAAGTACAGAAAGGTCAAGTTGATTTTGAGCAGTGGTTAAATTTAAGGTAGCTGTTGACACCTGTGCCTTAGCTTGTGACAGGTCTGCCAGGGTTTGATTACCAACGTTATATTGAATGTCTGAGCGTGCCAATGTTTGGTTTGCCAGATCAACTTGCTGCTTTGCCGCATCAACCAAATCCTGATTGGTTAGCACTTGCAAATAGGTGGTTACCACATTTAACACCAAATCGTTTTTTATCTTGGCAGTTTGGCCTTTATTTACATCAAGAGCCAACCTGTTTTGTAATATCTGATTACGTAACTGCCCGCCCTGATAAACTGTAAACTGCAGCTGGGCATTAGCATTGGCATTGAACGAGGTTGACGATGTATAGGTAAATGCACCGGCAACCTGGCTGCGGCCAAAATAATAACCACCCTGTGCACCGGCATTTAAGCTTGGCAACTGGTTATATTTTGACTGCTCTAAATCGGCCTGGCCCAGGGCCTCATTCACCCGGGCCTGTTTAACGGTAAGGTTATTGGCCAATGTACGGTCGACCGCAGCTTGCAGTGTTATCTTTTCCTGAGCGTTAACATGCAATGACATCAACGTCAGAATTACACCTGAAAAAAGACTTATTCGTCCGAAAATATTGTTAATCATAAACTTTATCAGTCCAACAGTTTTGAGATATAATAAGTAGAAGTTAGATTTGATTTACTGATTAAAATCCCCGTCAAATCTATCATCATCTATTATATTTATAAAATTAAATGTATCTGGTAAAAACTCCCTGGCTGCTTAAAAAGCTTTATCCCTTACTAACGTGGGATACAGGCAGTGACGACCGTACCATTTATTTGACGTTTGACGATGGACCTATACCCATTGTTACACCTTTTGTGCTAAATATTTTAAAGCAATACAATGCAAAGGCCACTTTTTTTTGCATAGGTGATAATGTGCGCAAGCATCCCGACATTTTTGAACAGGTAAAAGCCGATGGCCATGCCATAGGCAATCATACGTATAATCATTTAAAAGGTTGGGATACCGACGACTGGACCTATCTGGATAATTTTTTACTGGCCGACGAGGTGATAGGCAGCAAACTGTTCAGGCCGCCGCACGGGCGCATCAGCCGCTCGCAGATAGCCCTACTGAAAAAAGCCAAGCCCGATTTAAAGATTGTGATGTGGAACGTTTTAAGCGCTGATTTTGACATCGACGTAAAGCCTGCACAGTGCCTTAAAAACGTCACCAAAAATACTGAGGGCGGCGATATCGTATTATTTCACGACAGCCTGAAAGCCTTTGAAAGGTTGGAATATGCTTTACCTAAAGCAATGGAATACTGGGCAAATGAGGGTTATACATTTAGTTCGCTGGTTGCTGAACCACATTTGGATCCTGCTTTCCGTCCTTCTTTACAATAGTATAAACTACTGCACCAATTACGATGATGGACAATACAATCAGGCCCAGCTTGCCCTTGCGCTTATCCTGACGCATCAGCCATACCAAAAACGCTACTAACGGTATTACAAAAATTACCCAGAAAATTAGATTAGGACCCATTGCTTAAAGTTATTGAATAGAATTAGCATTTAATTATATAGGCATACGTGCCAAAGGGGCTACGCCTTGGTCGGCAAATTCGCCTTTCAGGTATTTATAATAACCGGCAATAGCAATCATACCGGCATTGTCTGTGCAATACTGCATCTCAGGAATAAAGCAGTTCCAGCCCATTTGCTCACACATCTCTTTGGTACCTAAACGCAGCCCTGTATTAGCCGATACACCTCCTGCCAGCGCAATATCTTTTACGCCGTAATGCAGCGCAGCTTTTTTAAGTTTGTTTAGCAGGATAGTTGCAATCCGGTATTCAACCGAGGCGCAAATATCATTGATATTTTCTTCGGTAAATTTTGGATTTTGCGCAACGTTATCACGTATAAAGTAAAGTATCGAGGTTTTTAGTCCGCTAAAGCTAAAGTCAAATCCCGGTATTTGCGGCTCGGGGAAATAGTAGGCTTCGCGATTACCCAGGCGCGCATTTCTGTCAATAAGCGGCCCGCCGGGATATGGAAGGCCTAAAATTTTACTGGTTTTGTCCAGGGCTTCGCCGGCAGCATCGTCAAGCGTCTGCCCTACAACCTCCATATCAAAATAATCCTTAACCAAAACTATCTGGGTATGGCCACCTGAAACGGTAAGGCACAAAAAGGGAAATGATGGTTTATTATCCCCAATAAAATGCGCCAATACGTGGGCCTGCATGTGATTAACCTCTATAATCGGGACGTTTTTAGCCAACGCAAATGCCTTAGCGAACGATACGCCAACTAATAAAGACCCTAAAAGTCCGGGGCCGCGTGTAAAAGCTACCGCATCAACGTCATTTTTGCTTACTTTTGCCTTCGCGAAAGCCTGTTGCACAGCCGGGACAATGTTTTGCTGATGAACCCTTGAGGCAAGCTCAGGGACAACGCCGCCATACGCTTCGTGGATTGACTGGTTGGCAATAACATTGCTCAATACCTTTCCGTCAACACAAACCGAAGCGGAGGTATCGTCGCATGAAGATTCGATGGCTAAAATTACAGGCACTTGTATAAGTTAAAAGTCAAAAGTGAGAAGCCAAAAAATGGCCCCTGCTTTTAAATAAATATTATAATAAAATTCAAAAGGATTAAAACACTTTAAGCGTTTTTGAATTTTTACTTTTGAATTCAGAATTAGACAACAAAGTTATTAAAAAAGTACTAAAAATAGCGCTAAGCATTGTATTGTTCCTGCTGTTAACGGCCAGTGTGCTGGTACTGCTATTTCAATATAAACCCGTACAAACCTGGGCTGCAAAAAAGGCGGCCCACTATCTGGCAAAAAAACTGGGCACAGAGGTTAATGTAAAAAGTCTGTACATTAAACCTTTTTCGTCAATAGTTCTTGAAGACTTTTATGTGCTGGATAAATCCCGCGATACGCTGGTGCGAACGCCCAAATTGACGGTTAAACTTAACGGTTTCTCAATTTTCAGCAGCATACAACAACGCAAACTTGACTTCAAGCTTATCCAATTGGACAATGGTTCTGTTTACTTAAAAAATCAGCTAAACGGCGAAACCAACCTGCAGTTTGTTATTGACAGTCTCAAATCAAAAGACACCGTTAAAACTGCTCCCGGCAAACCCTGGAAGCTGGTGTTTGAGAAATCGATAGTAAACAACTTCCATTTCAGGTATAAAGATTTAAGGAAACACAACGTAGTTAATGGGATAAACTTTGAAGATCTGGATGTTTACAACCTAAGCGTTACCGTAAACGGGATGGATTTGAAAAATCACCTGTTTTCAGCGGACGTTCAGCACCTGACTTTGAAAGAAAAAGGCGGCTTTTACCTTAAAAACTATTCTGCAATTACTACGGTCGACTCTAATCGTATACTGGCCAGGCACCTGTTTATACAAACGCCGCATTCGCTCATCCGCAATTATCTGAACATGCGCTTTAAGTCGTTTAAAGATTTTAACGATTTCACGAGCAAAATTGATATGGACGGCCATTTTAACCAATCGCATATCTCGTCGACAGATATAGCCTACTTTACCCAAGACCTGCAAAAGATTAATTTTGAGCTGGGCGTAAACGGCCGTATACAAGGCATAGTTAATAACCTGAAAGCTACCGACCTGACTGTAACAGCCGGCCAGGCCACATACGTAAAGGGCAATTTCAGTTTAAAAGGCCTGCCCGATTGGGACCATACCTATCTTGATTTGAAGTTTGACCAGATAGCTACCAATAAAAAAGATCTGGACTACCTTTACAAACACTTTACCGGTAACGAGAAAGCCACAACCCCTGACATAGTTGGCAGATTTGGCAACGTGAATTTCACGGGCACCTTTAAAGGCTTACAAAGTGATTTTACAACAGCCGGCACCTTTAAAACGCAGTTGGGTCGCTTTGATCCAAACATTAAATTCAAAACCAATAAAGCCGGTGTGCCAAGCTATGGCGGTACATTGGATGCTTATAATTTTAACCTGGCGGGCCTGCTTAATGATAACACATTTGGGCGCACCACCTTTAAAGCCAACGTTAACGGCAGCGGCGACGAACTTAAAAACCTTAATGCCAATATAAGCGCCAATATTGATTATTTTGACCTCAAGGGCTACGGTTATAAAAACATTGCGGTAAACGGAAATTACACCGGGAAAAAAATCAACGCTAAACTATCCGTTAACGACAAAAATGTCAAGTTTGACGGTAACGGACATGTCGACTTTAACCCGGCACTACCTGTTTATTCGGTACAGGCAAACCTGCACGATGCCAATCTGAACAAACTTAAGCTGATGGGAGATACTATCATCATCAGCGCACAGCTAAATACCACCTTCTCGGGCAACAGTCTGAAAAATTTTGAAGGACGGGTAAGGCTGTCGCCAATCCGTATTATAGACCCAAGAAATAACTATCTGCTTGACTCGGTTTATTTCGCGGCTACCGGCCGGGGCGATTCGAGATTGATAGTCCTGCGTTCTGACGCCCTGGATGGCACGCTTAAAGGCAGCTATGATCTGGCTACTTTGCCGTCGTATTTTAAAACCATCGCCAAAAAATATATCCCGTCTTTACAAACAGACATTACGCCGCCTAAGCCTCAAAACTTTGAGCTTAATGTAACTATCAAAAACCTTGACCCGCTTACGGCTATCTTCCTGCCCGACTTGAAAATACCGGAACAGGGTACTTTTATAGGCAAGTTTAATTCGGCAGAAAAAACGGCCACTATAAACGGTTATGTTAAGACCATCAATTACAAAAAGATATTGTTTCATGACTTCATTCTGGATGAAAGCACTAGCGATAATAACCTGACGGTAGGTATATCCTTGCGGCAGATTGACCTGAGCAAAGACCTTTTTATAAAAAACATCGACATCACCAACTTCATTAATAACGACAGCCTGAAATTTAACGTTAAGCTGGCCGACAAAGACGCCACCAACCAATTGGACCTTTACGGTTTAGTTGAATTTGGGCGAGATACCACCGCCAAGCTGAAATTGCTACCGTCGGATGTTATCATTGAGCATCAAAAATGGCGCCTGCAAGAACAGGTACGTATCAGGTTGCTGGATGGTAAGACACAGATATCGGGCTTTGAGCTTTCAAATGGCGAGCAAGTTGCGCGCATTAATGGTTTTATATCTGACAATGCTGCCGATAAACTTAAAGTTGATTTCATCAAATTCAGAATGGCGACGCTGGATGAGCTAACCAAGGCCGCCGATATTAAACTGCATGGCATTATGAACGGCGATGTAACGCTAAGTTCAATACTTAAGTCGCCGGGGGTGGATGCACAGTTGGCTATTGATTCATTTAAAATGAACAATACCACGGTGGGAAACATCAAGCTAGTATCAAACCTTGACGCCGAACGCAGCCGCGCCAATGTAAAGGTTAATATTTTGAACAAAGGCTTGGAAACGCTGAATATAGGCGGCTCCTATTTTTTGGGCAAGGGGACAGACGACAAGCTGGATTTCGATGTTAAAATGACGCAGACAGAGGCTATTATTTTTGAGCCTTTTGTAAAAGACCTTGTTTCTGACCTGAAGGGGACAGTATCAACAGATCTGAAACTTACAGGTTCGCTGGCTAAACCCCAATTAAACGGCAGCATCACTTTAGATAATACCGGCGTTATGGTAAACTACCTGAAAGCGCCATTCCTGGTTAGTGACAAGCTTGAAGTACAAAACAGTGTGGTCAAGATTAATAAGATGATATTGAAGGACAACCATGGCGGTACTGGTACCGCAAATGGTACGGTTGATTTGAATGACCTGGCAAACCCTAACATTGACGTACAGCTACACGCCAACAACCTGATGGCGCTTAATACACAATTCAAAGACAATCACCTGTATTTTGGTACTGCTTATGCCACCGGCGATTTTAGCTTTGCTGGCCCGATTGATAACATGAACATCAATATCAACGCGTCAACACAAGCCGGTACGGTATTTAATATCCCGCTAAATACGTCAACCACAGCCAGCGACTACGACTTTATAAACTTTGTGAGCCACAAAGACACTGCAGTAGCCACGGTAGATAAAGCCAAAAGATTTAACGGTGTTACGTTAAATTTAAACCTCAATGTCGATGAAAAAGCTGTAGTAAAAATTACCACAGATTATGGTGTGTTACAAGGTAGCGGACAATCGAAAAATCTGAGCCTGCGCATTAATAGTTTAGGCGACTTTGATATGTTTGGAGAGTTTACCATCACCTCGGGCAAGTTTGACTTTACCGCTAAAAATTTCATAAGCAAAAACTTTACGGTAAACCAGGGCGGCACTATCAGATGGACAGGGAACCCAAGTAATGCACAAATTAATCTGCGTGCCATATATGAGGTACGCGCAGAGGTTAAACCACTTTATGATGCCGCCGGTTATCCAAGCCCTAAGGGTGCTAACCCTGAATTGGTACAGGCCGAGTTGCTCATTACCAACTCGCTGATACAACCGGATATTAATTTTGATTTTAACTTCCCTACCGATCCGTCTATCAAAGACGAACTGGCTACCTATCTGGCCGACAATAATAACCGCAACCGCCAGGCATTAAGCGTTATTGTAACACGCAGTTTTGCATCAGGCGCAGGCACCAACAATCTTACAAACCAGGTGGTAGGTACCGCCTACAATGCGGCTACCGAATTTGCTTTTAATAAAATAAATAACATCATCGCGCAATCAAATGCTATAAAAAACCTTGACTTGAACATACGTTCATTTAACGACGTTAGCGCCACCTACAAATTTGCACATGAACGGGTAATACTGGACGGTAGTTTATTTAATACCACCGGAAGCAGCTCCCTGGTATCGCTTAACAATACTTTATTAAATTCAAATTTCAGCGCTTTAACCAAAGATTTCCAGGCTTCATACCTGATCAGAAAAGACGGCTCTCTGAGCGGGCGTTATTCCTATCGCGCGTTAAATAACCTGTTAAGTACTATTGACCAAAACTCAGTGCAATACGTAAACGGCATAGGTTTGGTATACCAGCATGATTTTGATACTTTCGGCGAGTTTTTCAGATATATATTTAACCGCCGGCATGCTATTACCAATAAAGACGTAGCGCCCATGGCCAGCCCGTCTACCACGCCATTATCAAGCCCGGCCAGCAATACGCCGCCGCCAACAACGGTACAGCCAACTCAACCGGCTAAGAAAGACGAAGAAGATTAATGATTGCGCATAATGGTATGATCCATCTTATCACGCTTGGTTTTTAAATAAGCCTCGTTATGCGGATTTGCAGCAATTTCGATAGGAATATTTTCTACCACTTCAAGCCCATAACCAATTAAACCCGCACGTTTTTTGGGATTGTTGCTCATCAAGCGCATTTTAGTAACGCCCAGATTGCGTAATATCTGCGCGCCAATACCATAGTCGCGCTGATCCATCGGGAAACCTAATTTAAGATTTGCCTCAACGGTGTCAAAGCCGGCTTCCTGTAGGTTATATGCTTTTAATTTATTTACCAAACCAATACCGCGGCCTTCCTGATTCATATAGACAATTACGCCCTTACCTTCTTTTTCTATCATCTCCATGGCCTTGTGTAATTGCGGCCCGCAGTCGCAACGGCATGAGCCAAATATATCACCGGTAACACATGAGCTATGTACACGCACCAAAATAGGCTCGTCCGGCTCCCAGGTACCTTTTACCAAAGCTATATGGTTTTCGCCGGTATTGATTTGAGTATAAGCGGTCATCTCAAAATCGCCCCACTCTGTTGGTAATTTTACGGAGACTTCTTTTTTAACCAAAGTCTCTGTATCCAGGCGATATTCAATCAGGTCTTTGATGGATACAATTTTCAAATCAAACTCTTTGGCTATCTGCAAAAGCTCAGGCAGGCGCGCCATATCGCCTTTTTCATCCATGATCTCGCAGATTACGCCGGCAGGCTCTAAGCCGGCTAAAACCGCAAAATCCACCGCAGCCTCCGTATGCCCGGTTCTGCGCAATACGCCGCCATTTTTAGCTATCAGCGGAAAGATGTGCCCCGGGCGACCAAGATCTTCAGGTTTAGTTGCAGGGTCTATGAGCGACAGTATAGTTTTTGAACGGTCGGTTGCCGAAATACCGGTAGTACAGCCTTCCAACAAATCAACAGAAACGGTAAAGTTGGTTTCGTGCGATGTTGTGTTGTGGCTTACCATTGGGTCAAGTTCCAATTCGGCAGCGCGTGCCTGTGTAATCGGAGCGCAAACCAGTCCGCGGCCATGACGCACCATAAAGTTTACAACCTCGGGCGAAGCAAACCGGGCAGCAACTAAAAAATCGCCTTCATTTTCTCTGTCTTCATCATCAACTACAATAATGATCTTGCCGTCTTTTATAGCTTCAATAGCTTCAGGTATGGTGTTTAGCATTTTTTTAAATCTGGGTAGCTACGTATATAACGTAACTTTTTGTAACAAAGTTAACTCATCGGGAAAATATTCCGGTCTGCTTTGTGTAATGTTTAGTTGACCTCGGCTTGATACACATTGCTGTTATACCCCGCCCCTACGTGCTCTTTTGCCACAACACAAAACTGATAATGATAACTTCCTGATGTAATAGGCGCCTTGAAAGTAATATTAAATGGCCGGCTATTGTTAAAGCCAGCCGGTAAAGGACATTTAGTATAAACCACCTCTTGCGTCAAATTATTGGTAAAGGCAATAATAATATAAGCCCCGGTAGCTTTTAAAAGCGGAACATATTGTGCCGGAGCATCTACAACGATTTTTAACGTGGCTGCCGTACCGCGTTTAAAGTAATTTACCAATTCTGGAACCCGCACGTTGACACCGGTAAACGAGTTAAAATGATCAATATAAGTGAGGTAATATTTTTTTCCTTTAGGAATGACGATCTCCCGGCTGGCTTTATTTACAGGGGCATCAGACACATAAGTTACCGCCTGATTCTGAAATTTTTGCTCTAAAGACGGCAGGTAATTATATTGTGTTTTTTTATACCAGATATCGTTCACGGCAAAACACGCCTGCCCGGTGTAAAATGTATAATATGATGGCTCGTTATAGCTGTTATCAAAAACCAACGGGCGGCCGTTAGCTTTGCCCGCAAGGGTTGCCGCCATGAGTTTAGGGTTTTTATCGTTAAAGTTTGATATACTGAACCAGTTTAAGCTCAGGTTAAGGCGCAACACTATTACCGCAACCAAATTCACGACCAACAAGCCGTAAATCAGCGGTACACGGGATTTTAATTTGTTAATATATAAATAAGCCATGCAAATCATCGGCGGCCAGGCAATGGCTGTCCAATGCACGTTGACCATTGCCTTTAGTGACGAGATGAGGAAGAAGACAAAAACCCCGATAACGTTATACTTTAAGGTTTTTTGAAACTGATTTTGTGGCTTATACAGTATACTGAACAAAAGCAGGATAACCGGACCGGTAACGGCTGCCTGCTCGCCAATATAACTAAGCATATGCTGTATCTCGAAACTACCAGACCGCCCCGCAAATTGGAAACGGATGGTTGGATAATCATGCCCTATTTGCCACCAGATGTGCGGCGTATACAAGGCTATCGCCACAAAAACAATTAAATAAAACGAGCGGCGGCGCAACAGTTGCAGGTTTGAAATTAATGTAATGCCAACTACCAGTATGCCATGGTATTTAGAGTATAAAACCAAAGCCGTCACCAGGCCAAGTAAGGCCGCATTTAACAGGCTGTCGTTCTTTAAATATTTGCGGTAGACGTACAAAAACAGCGTCGCAAAAAAAAGCAGCGGCGTGTCAGGTATTGCCAGGAATGAATAAAGATTCAGAAACAATGATGACAGCAGCAGCAGCGACAGTAACTTTAAATTAACTACCTCCTCGGCTTCATCATCAACCAGCTTACAAATCAGGTAAAAGGTACCACTGCCCAGCAACAGCGGAAATAACCGTACGCCAATTTCGGCGCTTGCAATACTGCCTCCCAATCTGATCAGTAAAGCAATCAGTGGCGGATGATCAAAATACCCCCAGTCCAGATAGCGTGCGTAGATCCAGTAATAAGGCTCATCATTTAAAAGTGCAGAGCTGCAAGCCTGAATTATGTTGACAAGCAAAACAAAGCCCGTCAACCACACAAATTTGTTAACCCAAAATTGCTTTTGTATGTGGGTGGAGGGCATAAATTATGGCAAGCTTACGCTTTTGATTTTTTAAGTTTGTTAAAGATATTCTCGAAGAACCGGCGATAAATCTCTATATCAAACAGAGCAGAGTCTGTAGCCGCTTTATAAGACAGGAAAACACCTATCGGAGTAATGACAAAGATGGATATCCAGGCGCCTGCAATGCCCGACATACTACCCTCGTGCGCTGCTTTTTCGCCAATGGTTTTAACAATATAAAATATCAGGAAGAAAATCACTGAAATAACCACCGGCAAACCCAACCCCCCCTTACGGATAATGGCCCCCATTGGCGCACCAATTAAAAACAGTGCAATACACGACACGGAAAGCGTAAACTTAACCTGGTATTGTGCAAAAGCGCTCCTGAAATTTTTAACCAGTTCGTCCATGCGATCATTGCGCACTTTCAGTAAATCATGAATTGAACGGGCTTCGCCCAAAGCTACTGCAACGTTGTTAGCCTTTACAATAGTTTCGCCGTAGGCCATTACGCCTTTATCGTACTTCTGGTAGGTTTTAAAATTATCAGACTTTTTAGGGATCGAAAAATATTTTACATAGGGCATCAATAAATCGTAGTTAGTGCGGGCAGCACTGTCAATTGATTTATCCGTATGAACCATATACTCTTTTAACTGTCGGCGATCCATCATTGGAAATGCGCCCCTAAACTCCTTTTCATCCGTACGGTTAAAGCCAAGGCCCTTCAGGTCGAACTTATTTTGTAACGATTTAAAACGCATGCGGGTAAATACCTGGCGCTGGTTGCCGGTATAAGTTGAAGTGGTACTCGGCGTCTCAGAATACCGTATACCGTCTTCAAGTTCAATAATCAGGTAACGGTTATCATTTGAACGGTACATACGACCCGATTTAGCCTTCAGAATATATGGCGGATTATTATCAACGGCCTTGGCATAAATAGTGATGTCGTGCAACGTCTGTCCGTCTGGGTCTTTTTTATTAACCCGTATGGTATAATCAGGAAAACTATTACTGAATACGCCCTCAGGCAAAAAGTTGGCCGATTTTTGCTGACGGGCATCATACAACAATGAGAAGTATTTAAGATTGGCCCGGGGCAACATATAGTCGGAAAAGAAAAAAGCTGCGATACTTAGTCCGACGACGACGATGAGCATTGGCGCTACCGCACGTGTTAAAGAAATGCCTGCCGATTTGATTGCCACCAGCTCATAATTTTCGCCGAGGCTACCGTAAGTCATGATGGATGAAAGGAGCACCGATAACGGCAGCGCCATAGCCACATTGGTTGCCGACGCATACATCATCAATTCGGCAATTACGTACCACTCAAAACCCTTACCTATAAGGTCGTCAATGTATTTCCAGAGAAATAACATCAGCAGTACAAACATCACGATCAGAAACGTCGAGATGAATGGCCTGATAAAAGATTTGATTAATAGCAGGTGCAGTTTTTTCACAATACAAAATTAACGAAAAAAACGACGCTTTATGCGCCGAGTACGCTAATAAGGTATTGGATCTGGTTGTCCCAAATGAGTTTACGTTCGCCAATAGCGTCTTCGGTAGCAAAATCGGTAATACCCAGAGCAACGTCATTGGTGAGCTCGTCCTGTAATATTTCCATCTCAAAATAGCATTGCGGCTCATCGTCAACCCATTTAAATCTTACCAGTTTGTTTTCTTTGGCAGTAACCAGCTTGGCTTTTTGCTGTTCGCCGTCGTCCCAGGTAAAGGTATACGACTGGTCGCGGAAGTTTACGTCGTCAGCAAACCACTGCGAGAGTCCGTTAGGTTCGCTTAAAAACGTGTATAATATGCGGGGCGATGATTTAATTTCATACTCAATAGTAAACTTCTTCTTCTCAGACATA
Organism: Mucilaginibacter ximonensis; assembly: GCF_042686265.1. NCBI lineage: Bacteria > Pseudomonadati > Bacteroidota > Sphingobacteriia > Sphingobacteriales > Sphingobacteriaceae > Mucilaginibacter > Mucilaginibacter ximonensis. Next base: position 1,227,148 of record NZ_JBHUPD010000002.1, on the reverse strand, counting down.
GGGTTTATAATTCAGGCGCAGGCCAAATATTGAAACATTTTTTCTAAAGGAAATGAATTTATCCTATATTTGCAAACCTTTTTTAAGGACGGCCACTTTCGCCATTGTTAATTAAAGTAACAGAAGCAATTTCCGTAAAAAATATAATGCGGGGTAGCTCAGATGGTTAGAGCGTAGGATTCATAACCGTCAGATGACGGACGGCAATCCGGAAAAGGTACAACAGAAGCAAGTTCTGTAAAAATATAATGCGGGGTAGCTCAGATGGTTAGAGCGTAGGATTCATAACCCTAAGGTCGGCGGTTCGATCCCGCTCCCCGCAACTTTTTAAAAGCTTCACATCTATGATGTGGAGCTTTTTTTTGTTTTTGCATATTCTAAACTTAAAACCTTTATTTGATCCTCCAACAACCAAATCCTAAAATTATCGTATAAACACGCTAATTAAAGCCAATAACAAAACAATATCTTTATAATTACAATTATAATGTTATCATCTTCGTACAACGACTTTATATCAATGCGTATTAGAAGAATTTTTACACTTTTTTTCCTGTTAATAAGCTTTCAATGCATAGCGCAGGAGACTACGGTACAGGACCTTGCTGCAGACAGGTATATCCAGCGGCTGGTTGATACGGCCATGAAAAATTATCCGCGAATGCGCTCTTATCAAAATCGTATCAATATCGCTAAAACCAACATTACAAAAGCCCAGGTATCATTGCTTGATGCATTAACTGTATCATATGTATACCAACCCGGCACTACAACTATCGACCCGGTGAACCCTTCTACAAGTTATTTTAAAGGTTTGCAAGCCGGCGTATTCTTAAATATTGGCACACTGCTGGCCCGGCCGTCGCTGGTTAAGCAGGCAAAGGAAGAGTTACTGATAGCCCATAACGACCAGGACGAGTATCGAATAACTATAACTACCGAGGTAAAAAAAAGATATTACCTGTACATTCAACGTGTGGCCGAGCTCAAGCTTCAGATAAGAGCGATGCAGGAAACAGAGGATGCTTTAAAGGACATTAAATATAAGTTTCAAAAAGGCGAGGAAACATTTGACGCCTATAATAAAGTACAAATACAATATAGCGAGCATCAGCAGACAAAAGTACAGGCCGAGGCCAATGTATTTATAGCCAAAGCTGATTTAGAAGAGTTACTGGGTACAAAATTGGAGAACATTAAGTAAATGGAATTTGGCAATTTTTTAAGGATATTAAAAAAACACAGGTTCACGCTTATCCTGGTTCCGATATTTGCGGTTATTATTACTTATTTTCTGGTACATAACCAGCCTGATGTATATTCGTCGCAAGCTAAACTTGCAACAGGTATTGTCGACCAGACGCAACAAATACTGGGTAATGAGTCTGACCCACAGGAGTCGAAAGTGAACCAGCAGTTCTCCAACCTGATCGAGATCCTTAAATCAAAAAGGATGCTTGACCAGGTAAGCTATAAATTGATCATCCATGATCTTAGCAGCGACAAACCTTACCGTAAACCCAGTGCACTATTAAACCAGCTTAACGCAAGCGCCAGACAGCACGCTTTAGATACTTATACCAGCCTATATAAAAAACGGCAAGCATTGTCCTTATTTAACGCCGACCAGAACGGCTTGCATAAGTTATTGGCATCGATGAAATATGATGACCAGTCGTTATTGAAAACCCTGCTGGTATACCGTGTTCAAACCAGCGATTATATTAATGTGCAATTTGACTCAGAAGGGGCTGAACTTTCGGCGATGGTAGTGAATACACTTTGCGCCGAGTTTGTTAATTATTATACCTTGTTGGTTAAAGAAAATCAGCGTAAGGCGGTTGATTTTTTAAGCCGTCTGTTAAAAGCAAAAGAAGATACTTTAAATGCCAAAATGCTGGCCCTGAAACAGTATAAGGTTAAAAATCATGTACTGAATCTTAATGAAAAAGCAAAAAGCCTGTACGGGCAGATGGCTGATTTTGAAACCCGTCGAGAAGAAGTGGAACGTAACACACATGCCACCCAATCGGCCATAAATGATATTGATAAAAAATTTGACCCAACAGACAGGCAATACGCCGAAGGCAGCCGCATAGCGGATGCGCAAAAGGTACTGAGTACCCGCACGCAACTCCAGGCCGCCACCGATGCTTATGTGCAAAGCAACTTTGACCCGCGATATAAACATCGTATGGACTCGCTTAACGGTGTCATTTCAGCACAGTTAGGAAACTTATCAGACCGGTATATACTTAACCCGCTGTCGACAAAAAAAGATCTTGTTGATGAAAAACTCACCTTACAAGTACAAAATGAGCTTGCAAAAAACAGTACCGGCGCTATTAACAAAGAGCTTAACCGCCTTAATACCAAGTTTGACGCATTGGTACCGCATGAGGCAGCAACGCAGGCTTTAGAAAGCGCAATTACCATTGCCAGTCAGGAATACCTTGAAATACTGCAGAAATATAATCAAGCCAGTATGGTCTCCAATTTTTCTACCCAATTACGAATCATAGAGACTGCCGAGCCGGGTACCGCACAACCTTCTAAAAAAATGCTGTTGGTTATTATTAGCGGCGCCGTAAGTTTTGTGTTTTGTATTGCGGTGTTATTTATCCTTTTCTTTTTTGATAACAGCATTAAAAATGCGCATGAACTGGCTAACCGCACCAAGGTGCCGGTACTGGGTTATATCAACCAGCTTAAAAATAAGAAAATAGACCTTGGCGCTATCTGGAGCAACAATAAGGCAAACGGCGAAACACGCTATTTACGCGATCTGATACAATCGCTGCGCTACGAGATAGAAACCGAAATGGGCGAAAACCAGGTGTTGTTGGTTAACAGTATTGAAAAAGAAGCCGGTAAAAGCTTTGTCGCTATCAATCTGGCCTATGCCTACGCATCTGTCAATAAAAAGGTATTGGTGATTGATGGAAATTTTGACGACCCGGGTATTACCCGTTTCACCCAAACCAGTTACTACCTTGAAGACCTATTGCCAAACGTACTCGATAAATCCTTTGTTACCATTGAGAACAAGATAAGAGTTATAGGCAACAAAGGCGGCGGCTACTCACTGCTTGAAATAGGCGGCGAACAAATAGTTACTGATAAGATTGCGGCATTGAAAACCATGTTTGATGTGATCATTATTGAAGCATCGGCTTTAAACACACTTAACCGCTCAAAAGAATGGGTGCAATTTTCGGACAATATATTAACCGTGTTTGAAGCCGGCAACAATATCAACGAAGAGTACAAAACGCATATCCAATACCTGAAACAGCAGCAAGGTAAATTTATTGGTTGGGTAATAAACCTGGTGCGGCCTGAAAACGAGGAAAAAAGCTAATATAATTAAAGAGTCATGACAGTGCTATCCACCGCATGGATCATATTGCAGATACTTATCGGGTACAATTTGGTGCTGCCATTAGTTATTTACCTGTTTTCTGTTTTTGGAAGAGACCGCAAAGTTTTATCGGCCCAAATAAGTGCAGATTATGCCATTATAGTTACGGCTTATGAGCAGGTAACTCATATCCCCGCGGTTGTAGCATCTATTTTAAAACTCAATTATCAAAATTATCTGATTTATATAGTTGCCGATAATTGCGGAGATGCCGAACTTAATTTTGCCGACGAGCGCATCATCGTACTGCGCCCTGAAAATACATTGGCCGGCAATACCCGCTCCCATTTTTATGCCATTAAAAACTTTGTACGAGCGCATGACCGGCTCACGATCATCGATAGTGATAACATCCTTCACCCGGAATATTTAAACGAACTAAACAAGCTTTTTGACCGGGGATACATTGCTGTGCAAGGCTTGCGCGACGCAAAAAATCTGGATACCACCTATGCGTGCCTTGACGCTGCGCGCGATATTTACTATCATTTTTACGACGGCAAAGTATTGTTCAAAGCGGGCTCATCGGCCACATTGGCGGGCTCGGGCATGGCGTTTACTACCGACTTGTATGTTGCCTGCCTTGGCCACCGCGATGTAGTAGGCGCCGGCTTCGATAAAGTTTTACAGGCCGAAATAGTTGGCCGTAATGTGCGAATAGCGTTTGCAGAAAAAGCTGTTGTTTACGACGAGAAAACCAGCCATACCGACCAATTGGTAAACCAGCGCTCCCGCTGGATCAATACCTGGTTCAAATATTTTTCGCTGGGTTTTGCGCTCATAGCTAAAGGCATTACCAATTTTAGCTGGAACCAGTTTTTATTTGGGTTGGTTTTGCTGAGGCCGCCTTTGTTCATCTTCCTGCTACTATCAGGAGCTTGTTTTCTGGCGGATATTTTTATTAGCGCAGAGCAGGCCATATTCTGGCTTATTGGATTCGCGCTGTTTATTGGTGGTTTCGCTTTTGCCTTATTGAAGTCTGATACCGATAAACGCATCTATCAATCGCTCGTCAATATTCCAAAGTTTATGTTTTTCCAGGTGTTGTCTTTACTAAAAGCGCGCAAAGCCAACGAGCGTTCGGTGGCTACCAAACACCACTACATACAAAGTGAGGAGGATAATTAATGAGAGTAAACCCGGCCGAAGAGATAGTAAGGAAAAAGGAACTGGAAGAGGAAAAAAACGAAAAGGTTCAGAAAGTCACCCGCATTGTTGCCTTGGGTTTGGCATTTGTCAGCGTATTCTTTTTTATCATTAAAATATTATTTCTGTAGTGAGCAACCAGCATCTGCCATCGGTACAAACTATGCACCTTTCAAAAAAAGGCAAAGGTTTCTGGTGGAATTTAAAGAAGCGCTTTCTGCTCGAAAAATTATATAGCCCCGTGGGTTTTGCCGTGCTTGCGTTACTAAGCCTGTTCATTGCGGTGGGCATTGCCAAATTTGGTGTTGTTTTTGGCGTGCTCTTCCTGGTAATGGTAATAGGGCTGCCGGCTGTCTACTGCGTAGTTGCGTACCCGCAGTTCGGCATTATTACGGTACTGATAATGGCCTATATGCTGTTTATGCTGATGCGGATAGGCGTATCCGGACCAATAGGCATCGTTATGGATGTCCTGCAGTTTCTGTTAATGCTTGGCTTGCTTATTCAACAACGCAAAGACAGTAATTGGGCTGTGTTAAAAGGCCCGCTAAGTACATGGATACTCATTTGGCTGGCCTACAATATCATGCAGGTAGCCAATCCATTTACCGAGGCCCGGGGAGCGTGGATATATACTATACGTTCTGTTGCCGTGGTCATGTTAAGTTATTTTGTATTTTTATATAACATCCGTTCGGTGGCCTTTATCAGGCTTATTATTAAAGTATGGCTGGTTATGAGCTTGTTTGCGGCTCTCTATGCAGCTAAACAGGAATATATTGGTTTCTCAGATGTTGAGGAAGCATACTTACACTCAGACCCTGCCATCGCCTCGCTGCTGTTTATTGGCGGGCACTGGCGCAAGTTCTCCATATTTTCAGACCCGGTTAGCTTTGCCTATAACATGTCTATGTCGGCTATATTTTGTATAGCGATGATAGCAGGCAAACGCAAACTATGGAAAAAGATAATGCTGGGTATATTAACCCTATCCTTCTTGGTTTCCATGCTGTATTCTGGCACCCGCGGGGCCAACGTATTAGTACCGGCCGCCATGGTTTTGTTTGCCATATTGAACTATAACCGCAAGGTGCTCATATTTACCTGCGTTGCAGCGGTCTTCCTGGTGATACTGATTAATATCCCAACCGGCGACCCTAACTTGGCACGTTTCCAAACCGCATTCAGACCTAATAACGACGATTCGTATAACCTGCGTAAAGCCAATCAAAAACGCATACAGCCTTTCATATTATCGCACCCTATTGGCGGCGGTTTAGGGGCAACGGGTACCTGGGGGCAGCGTTTTGCGCCTAACTCCTACCTGGCCAATTTCCCTCCCGATAGCGGCTATATCCGCATTTCGGTCGAGCTGGGCTGGATTGGCTTGTTTATTTTCTGTATGCTGATGTTTACGGCTTTAAAAACAGGCATCAATAACTTTTACCTGATAAAGGACCCTGAGCTTAAAACCTATTGCCTGGGCTTTACACTCGTAATTTTTGCCTACAACATCGCTAATTTTCCGCAGGAGGCGCTGGTGCAATACCCGTCAAATATTTATTTCTCGATGGATATGGCTATGCTGACGGTACTGCTCCGGCTTGACCGCCAGAAACAGCAGCAAGCCGGCATCGCAACCGACGAACCATTGTTAACCAATTGAATTGCCAATGAACATCATCAAAAACAGGGATATTATAGTTGTAGGCCAGCAACCGTGGGATGTGGAAATAGGGAGCAACTGCAAAAATATAGCGCTTGAGTTTAGCCGCAATAACCGGGTATTGTACGTTAATTCGCCGCTTGACAGGATTACCAGGTTCAGGCATCGGGCTGACCCGAAGGTTAAAAAGCGGATAGACATGATTGTGGGGAAAACCGATAACCTCATTCTCATTAAAGAAAACCTGTGGAACTACTATCCTGATGAGATGATCGAATCTATCAACTGGATAAAAAGCGATATCATTTTTAACTGGTTCAATAAATTTAACAATAAGCGTTTTGCCCGCTCCATACAAAAAGCTGTAGATAAGCTGGGCTTTAAAGACGTGATTTTGTTTAATGACAATGATATTTTCAGGTGTTTTTATTTGAAGGATCTGTTAAAGCCGGCCATCAGCATTTATTACTCAAGAGATTATTTGCTGTTTGTTGACTACTGGAAGCTGCATGGCGAAAAGCTGGAACCCGAGCTCATCAAAAAAAGCGATATCTGCGTGGCCAACTCTACTTATCTGGCCAATTATTGCAAGCAGTACAATCCAAAATCATACTACGTTGGGCAGGGCTGTGATCTGGAAGTATTTACGAATAAGCAGCATATACCCGCACCTGATGATATGAAGGATATTCCCAAACCGGTCATCGGTTACGTCGGCGCCTTGCAAAGCATCAGGCTGGATATTGAACTGCTGGCTTACATCGCGCAGCAAAAACCTGAGTGGAACATTGTATTAGTGGGCCCGGAAGACAACGAGTTTAAGGCAAGCAATCTTCACCAGATCAGCAATATTCATTTTTTAGGCGGAAAGGATCCGGATACACTACCGGCTTACATCAACGCATTTGACGTATGCCTTAATCCGCAGTTAATTAACCAGGTGACCATAGGCAATTATCCGCGCAAAATTGATGAATACCTGGCCATGGGCAAACCGGTAGTAGCTACCCGCACGGAAGCCATGAGCGTATTTTCGCAGCACACTTACCTGGGCATAACGAAAGAAGAATATGTTACACTGATCGAAAAAGCAATAGCCGAAGACTCGCCCGAAAAAAGAGAACAGCGCATCCAATTTGCGGCCACCCACAGCTGGGAAAACAACGTGATTGAAATTTATAAAGCCATTATAGCTCAGGGTTTGTAAAACAATAGCTCGGCAGTATGTTTAACATTGCGATAAATCATCCGCACAAAGCCAATAAAAGGGTTGTTGCTTTGCCTAAAGTTACTGCGGGTCATGGTACTTGGTTCGTCGGCGGAGTTGAGTTGATCGAACAGGGACTTGAAATCCTCATAAAACATAGCTTTGCCCTTGTGTTTTAAAAAAGAGAGCGCCATTAAAAACTCGGTGCGGTCGCCTTTTAAACCTTCGCGATAGCGGCCAAATTTTTCAAAAAAGCTACTTCGGCGCAGATGCGGGTGATCGCTATAGCAATGAAACTTGCGATGACCCGGATACCATATTTTAAACAGCATTTCAGAATAACCTTTACGGAAGGGTTTTAGATATGGATATCTGAAATAAGCATAAAAACGAACAAGATCAATATCCTGGCGCTCGTCCATAATATCGAGCGCATCCTGCAGGTGTTCGCCATAGTCAGGCTTGGGGTCAAAATCCTCCTGCACATACAGCGTATAAGGCGTTTTAACGGCGTCCTGACCTTTATTGATATTGTTGCCCAACCCGGCGTTTTTTGGCGTAGTAACGAGGCGGAAATGATATTGCTGTTCTATCGATTTCAAATAATCAACATGCTCGGCCTTACTGCCATCGTCTGACACCACAATATCGCCAAAAACAATACCTTGCGCTGCAAAGCTTTTCAGCAAACGCTCCAACGACTGGCTGCGATTGTAGTGCGTAATTAATAAAGTAATAGTTTTAAACTGTTGCATTTAGTAACGTTTAAAAAGTACATCGCGGGTGCATTTTAGCAGTTTAAATTGCAGGTAAATCGCTCTTGCTGCCAGTGCCAATATATTTTTGCTTTCGCGCCAGCTGCTGCGCCCCATGGTGCTCGGCTCGTCTGACGAATTTTTCTGGTAAAACATTTTGGTAAAACCATCAAAAAAAATGCCTTTACCTTTTTTCTGTATAAAAGAAATTGCCATGCTGTATTCGGTTAGGTCGCCTTTAATACCTTCGCGATAGCGGCCAAATTTTTCAAAGAAATTGCTGCGGCGCAAATGCGGATGGTCACTATAGACATAAAATTTGAGGTGATTATTTGCCCACGGGTAAGGCTTATACACCATTTCAGAAAAGCCCTTGCCGTACGGTTTGGTGTACGGGTATTTAAAGTACGCATAAAAACGGGCTATGTCTAAAGCCTTGTCTTGCTCCATAAACCCAAGCGCATCCTCAAAATGTTGGGGGAATATTTCGCTGGGCTCAAAATCTTCCTGTACATACAACGTATAAGGAGTTTTAACCGCATCCTGGCCCTTATTTATATTATTACCCAAACCCTTGTTTTTGGGCGTTGTTACTAAATTAAAATCAAGTGTTTGTTGCAGTTCTTTAATACGTTCAAGATGCTCGGGCTTGCTGCCATCGTCCGACACTACAATGCCGCCAAAGGAAACATTGAGCGATTGAAATGCGTTTAACAAACGCTCGAGCGATTTACTGCGGTTATAATGTGTAACTAACAATGTAACGTTGTTGAAAGTCATTTCGTGCTAGATCATAATTTATAACAATATGCTAATAATTACTTTTTTTAACGCATATTGTTTGTTAGTGTGCGTTGGTAATTTTTACGAAATATGTGGCAAAAGGTTCTTAGTGTTATCAGAAACAAATATATACTGTCGTTAGCCGGCAATGTCATCATGTCGGGCCTGGGGCTGGTTACCATGACGCTGATATACCGCTCATTAAGTAAAACAGAAGCCGGCACCTGGGTGTTTTTTCAATCAATATTATTATTGGTTGATACACTGCGATCAGGTTTTTTAACTACCGCTTTTATCAAATTTTACTCGGGCGCCACTAGCGAGCGTACCGCAGAAGTATCGGGTTCGGCCTGGTTTTTAGGCATGTGTATAACCGGTGTGCTTATTTTAGCAGGCCTGGGCTCATGTTTGTTTTTGAACGACATTAAGGACGAAGGGTTACTGTTATTCTTCAAATGGTCGCCGGTGTATTATGCCTTTTCGTTACCCTGGTTTTTGGCCACCTGTGTTATACAAGGCGATCAGCATTTTGGCAAGCTGCTTTATATCCGCTTAAGCAATCAGGGCAGCTTTATCGTATTTATCGTGGCGTTAATTATCAGCGGTAAAATCACGCTGCCTTATGTGCTTTTTGCCTACCTGCTTTCAAACTTTATTACCAGCGTTTTTGCCTTCGCCAAAGGCTGGACACGTATTACCGATCTTAAAAACCGCACTACAGCTACGGTTAAAGAAATCTACCATTTTGGTAAATACAGTGTTGGCACTGCTTTAAGTGCCAACATGTTCAGTACGTCTGATACGTTTATCATCAACTTTGTACTTGGTAAACCGGCGCTGGCTATTTATAACCTGGGCCAAACCTTAATGCAGTTGGTAGAAATACCCCTGCGCAGCTTTGCGGTTACCGCCATGCCAGAACTGGCTTCGGCTTACAATCAAAACAACCGCAATGGCGTAATCTACATCATGAAGAAATATGCAGGGATGCTGTCGGTTATGCTAATCCCGGCGGCGCTGATAGGCTGTGCGCTGGCCGACCTTCCGATATACATTATAGGGGGAGGCAAATACGCTGGTACCGAAGCCGCCAATGTATTCAGACTGTTTTTAACCTTCGCCATTATTTTCCCGCCTGACAGGTTCTTTGCCCTGACGCTTGACGTTATCCATCAGCCGAAAATTAACTTTTATAAAGTATTGGTTATGCTGGCCGTAAACATTGGTGCCGACTTTGCCGGCGTGTATTTAACCCACAGCGTTTATGGTATAGCCTTCGCCACCATCATGCCGATATTAACCGGTACCATAATTGGTTTCTGGGCGCTTAACAGGTACAGCAAATTTTCGTTCGGCAGCATTTTTAAGGTTGGGTATGTTGAAAGCCTGGCGCTGATCAAAACATTGCGTAATAAACGTAAACTACAAGCTTAAAACAACGCTTACCATATCCACCAGCCTTTTTTGCCCTGCTTATTATCCGAGTAATTGAAACGCATTTCAATATGTTTGAAAGTCCATGCAGATAAAAAGTAAATCAGTGCATAGTTAACAATAAACAGGTAAGCATAAGCCGAAGGCGGGAATTTCAAAACCCGGATAAACACCACGTTGAACAAGCTCAATATCAACGTGTGGATCATGTAAATAGAATACGAGTATTTGCCGGTATTGTGCAGAAAACTTGATTTTTTTAACAATACAGATACCAGCCCTTTTTCAAAAGCAAAAATCAGGATAGTGAGGAAAAACATCGCCTCAAATATAAATCCGTAGTTTTTGAGATAGTCGCCGTTGCAAACCAGTACAACATTAAGGCCGATAAACGCTATTTCCAGGAAACTGAACAAACCGTTGCTTAGCGTACGCAATATATCTTTAAAATTATTGAACGCTCCAAGGCAAACTACGCCAAGCGAGAAACCGATTATGCCGCGCAGAAAGCCGTAATCAAAAGCATGGGTTAGCTTAAAACCACCGGTAAACCGGTACATAGCAGCGCCAGCCAGCAAGGCTATCACCAGGTAAATAATATTTTTAAATGCACCTAAGTTATTTCGGTTGATGAGCAATATGGTAAAACCAAATACCACATAAGCAATCATCTCAGCACTTATCGACCAGCTGGCTATGTTCCAGCTTACATCATTTATCCCTGGAAACTTTACAGAATTAAGCAAAAACAAATTAGTCAAAAAGGTATAAATATTATTACTTACGTTCTCAACCTTATTTACGTGCACATAACCTGATGCGCTATGTTTTGAAAGCTCAATCAATAAAAACAACAACAACACAACAAAATGCAGCGGATAAAGCCTGAAAAAACGTTTCTTGAAAAAACGTTTTAATTCGACCCCGGTATTTAAATGCTGGTAACTGTAGGCAATTACAAATCCGCTTAATACAAAAAAGAAATCAACAAACAGATCACTGTTATAAATAAAAGCGTTGTTGATGATTGGTGTAGCCGAAAAAGCACTTAGGTGAAATAACACCACCAGGCTTGAAAATATCCCCCTAAAAATGTCGAGCACAGCAAACCGTTCTTTCATTCGGTATGTATTATGATATTAAGTAAATATAGCTTAAGCAGCTTGATTTAGTAGTTTTTTACAATCCATTTTACGCATTTGATCGTAAACAGGTTGTATATTGTATGATTATTTATGAAGCTTGCACACCTTATTTTGGCCCACAGTCAACCTGAACAACTTGAACGGCTTATTATGCGCCTGACACATCCTGACGCCGACATTTATGTCCACCTGGATAAAAAAACGGATATGGCCGGCTTTGAACATTTGGCGCAATTACCCAATGTGTTTTTTATTCAGAACCGGGTTAAGGTTTATTGGGGCTCCTATAATATTGTTCAGGCTACCCTTAACGGTTTTGAAGAAATTCTGCGAGCTGGCAGACCCTATCAGTTTGTTAATTTATTGAGCGGTCAAGACTATCCCCTTACTTCGGCAGAAAATATTCATAGCTATTTGAACGCCAACCCGGACAAAGCGTTTATGAACTACCTGCGCTTTGACCCCGATTGGACCGAAGCTTTGCCCCGTATACACGAGTACCATTTTAATAACCTGCAAATTAAAGGACGCTATACGCTGCAAAAGCTGGTAAACAAAATACTCCCTAAGCGCAAACTGCCGAATAATTTGACACCTGTGGGCCGATCACAATGGTTTACCATACCGCTTCATTTAGTAGAATATATTTTAACCTATTGGAACCAGAACCCCAAACTGCAACGGTTCATTAAACTAACCTGGGCGCCCGACGAGTTTATTTTTCAAACCATATTGTATAACTCGGTTCACAAAGCACAACTGGTAAATGATGATTTACGATACATCGATTGGTCGGCTGGTGGGGTGAGCCCTAAAACATTAACTATAGACGATGCTCAAGCTTTGCTGGCTTCTGGTAAATTATTTGCCCGTAAATTTGATCAGACTAAAGACAGTGCTGTTTTAGATTTACTGGATAAACAGGCTATTGCGCAATAGCCTCATCAAAAGTGTTGTACAGTTTAAAAACGCGGTCTAACCTTATCAATGCAAACAGCTCAGCTATATCTTTTCGCAGGCCCACCAGTATCATATCTTTTTTCTCGGCAATGAGCTGCCTCAACAACGAAACCAGCGCCCCCAGAAATGAGCTATCAATATACTCAACCTGATGCATGTCCAACACCACTCGTTTGGGATGATTTTCAACTAACTGCAGCAATTCGGCTTTAAACGCTTCTGAATTGGTTAAACTTGCTTCGCGTACATTGAGATTTAGCAGCAAATTTTTTTCGTCTTCCTTGAATATACTTATCATACGCTTTCTTTTAAATGGACGCGACCTGTGGCTATTTTAATAATAATGGTTAACGCGATTTATGGTTTTTATTGTACATCGAGCGTACCAAAACATAGATTCCTGCAAACACTATAACAAGCGAAATAAGATCCATCAGGGTTACGCCATCGTCCTGGTTAAAGTAAAATATAGTAAACATTTCAAAGTACGGTGGCGCAGGCATAATGATCATGGCAAAGCCAAGAGTGATCATGATAATGCCTATGATCATCATGATAAGCTTATTGCTACGCTCTGCCTTCAGGTATTTTGTCGATGTTTTGCTATCAAATGAATGCGATTCAAGTAAGGTGCTAAACTCGTCCAGCAACTCTTCCCTTGACGCATCAGTTATCGTATCAATCACTTTAAAAGCTTTCAAATCCTCGGCAGTTGCCATCTTGTTTTCAAAAGCCGCATTTAGTTTGTGTTGATATTGCTTTACCGTTTCGCTGTCAAAATCATTTTCGGCCAGCAGGTTTATCAGTTCGTCAAGCTTTTCCTCTATGGCGTTCTGTTTTTCAGCAGCTGTACGCAAGTGCTCAATTCTATCTTTTCCGTCACTTTGTGTTTTCACTGCGCCATTAATTTTTAATGGTTACCCACTCTTTTACTGAAAAGTCATATTGTTTAATTACCCGTGCAGGGTTGCCGGCAGCAACAGAATAAGGCGGTACATTTTTGGTCACCACCGCGCCGGCCGCTATAACGCTATGTTTGCCTATTGTTACGCCCGAGGTTATTACGCTATTAGCCGCGATCCAGCATTCGTCCTCAACAACTATGGGCGCTACAATGGTTTTTTGCAAACTTATGGGTGTCTCCACATCCCGATATTCATGGTTCAAGCCACTGGCAACAATGTTTTGCGCAAAGATGACGTTATTGCCTATAGTTACCGGACCAATAATCACATTACTCATGCCTATCAGCGTGTTATCGCCAATAAACACATCGCCAACCCCATTGTTGATCGTGCAATAATCCTCGATGGTTGATCTGCTACCCAGCTCAAATTTGTTAAAAGGCAATACATCCATACGTACCCGGCCTATTTTACTGCCTTTACCGCGTTTATGCACAAAAGGGTTAACAAACAGTTTTACCCATAAGCGCGGCCTGGCTTCGCCGGTTGGTATAAGCATCCAGTGGACCAGTTTTTTTAAGGTTGGGTTGCCGTTTATTTTTTCTTTAAGCCCCATAGTATTTATTGCGCCTGTTTACGTTTAGCCTTTTCCCATATAGCGCTTTGGTTACCACTAAGGTACCTGAAAATACCTCTTATAACCGCATAATTCATCATGGTGAAATAATAGGGTATAAAAAATATTTTAACCTTAATTTGGCGCGCCATCAGTATCCACCCTAAAAATGATGTCCCATAAAAAATCACCTGCCCCAGGAGTATCAGCTGATAAATAAAGCTGTCATCTACTTTTAAAACAATCCAGATGTTAAGGATGAAAACAGCAATCATCAGAAACGGAACCACCGTCCAGCGTAATACGCGGTGACTAATGTATTGAAACGAAAGTACCGGCAACTTAAACGGCAGCAACAGGCTTTTTAACCAAATGATAGATTGCAGTCCACCGGCGGCTATTCTGACCTTGCGCTTTAACTCCTCCTTTACATCTTCAGATGCGCTCTCAGAAGCATAGGCTTCAGGCTCGTAAACAATTTTGTAGCCTTTTTCGGCGATTCGCATCGAGATCATAAAATCGTCAATAATTGAATTTGAAGGCACTGGTTGGTACAATTGGGTTCGTACCGAAAACAGCTCACCCGCAGCACCTACTACCGAGTACAACTCAGAGTCCCAGGCTTTCAATTTCGACTCATATTTCCAGTAAAAACCTTCGCCCGCCGTCGCATCGGAGGTCTCCGTAACCGCAACCCGTTTCTCGCCGGCTACGGCACCAACTTTCGGGTCGGCATAGTGGCGGCAAATATTGATCATGGCGTCAGCATTTAGAAAAGTATTAGCGTCGGTAAAAACAATAATATCGGTATCTACGGCATCTTTAGCACGATGTACAGCCGCCATCTTGCCCATGCGCGCATCGCTGTGTAAATGTTTTATCTGCGGATATTTGGCGACGATAGCTGCCGTGCCGTCAGTAGAACCATCGGTCACGAAAATAAACTTTAGCCTTCCAGCTGGATAATTAAGTTCAAGCGTGTTCTGAATTTTTTGCTCCATGAAAGCCTCTTCGTTATAGGCGGCCACAATTAATGTACAGGTGGGTAAATTTTCGGCGGGTGGTAAAACAGGCTTGCCGGATATAAGGCGCTTTATTTTAATCAACACAAAAAGCAGCAAGCCATAGCCTATAAAAGCATAAAAAATAATAAACAGACTTATCCAAAACGCAACAATCATATAGTTTTAATGGGATAACCTAATTTTTTGCTTGTGGTTGTTTGAGTAATATTCCACCAAATAGCCTTTAACAACCATTTAATGTAACCGCTATTACCCTCTTTAATGTAATTTAAAATATTGCGCGGACTTACAATCAGTATAAAGTAAATATAAAACAATACCCGGGCTGCAAAAGGCGCATTGCGCCTGATAAAAAGAATACGGTTACGGTTCATAAAATATTCTTTCAACGCACTCTTCTTCCCTACTGAAACCGACTCTTTATGATAAATAAGCGCCGCCGCGTCCAGCCATACCTCATAGCCAGCCTTTTTAATGTGGTCGCACCAGTCAAGTTCTTCATAATACAAAAAAAAATTTTCGGCCATAGGGCCTGCCTTTTGTATACATTCTTTTCGCACCATCATTGCTGCACCATGTGCGTAGCCGGTTTGCCCTGTCAGATGGTCATACTGCCCTTTATCAACTTCAAACTGACCTATGCAGGTATTGCGGGCTGTAAAATAGTTCATGGATGTGTAGCCCATATATTGCAGCATCTCAGGCTGATCAAAATATCTTATTTTGGGCGACACCATACCTACCTCATCATGATCATCAAGCAATTTCGTGAGCGTATCTACTAAACCGGGCGTAAACTCGGTATCATTATTTACAAAGAACAGATAGTTGCCTTGGGCTTGTTTTATACCAAGGTTGTTGCCGCCGGCAAATCCCAGGTTAACATCTGAGCGTATAAACCGCATGTCGGGATACTTTATCTTCCACCCCGGCACAGGGTTATATTTGCTGCCGTTATCAACAACAATAATTTCAGTAAGCTGCAAATCGGTAGTTGAGTAAATAGAGGCCAATAGCGCTTCAGTAACAGCAGGCTGCTCAAAATTTACCGTAATGACAGACACCAAATTCATTGCGCAGCTTTTATTTGTTTTATCCTCAATCAAACGTTTTCTTTCTGGAACAACGCAGGTATAGTTTTCAGGATCAGTTTCAAGTCGTTTTTGAGGCTGTAAGTTTGCGCATAAACATTATCAAGCATTAACCGCTCGTCTTCGCTCATATCGCCCTTACCGCGTTTTTCTACCTGCCATAAACCGGTTATCCCGGCCGGAGCGGCAAACCGTAAAATATACTTATCTGTGGTCAATTTCTCAGCTTCATAAAGCGGTAAGGGCCTGTTACCCACAATGCTCATATCGCCAATAATAACGTTCCATAACTGGGGCAGCTCATCTATACTGGTATTACGTATAAAGGCACCTACCTTAGTTATACGCGGATCATTCTTAATTTTAAAAAACGCAGAACCCGCACTGGCTTTCTTGGTGTACTGAAACTCTTTCTCGCATAGCTGAACGTTATCTGCAAAAATTGGGTACTGGCATTTGCCATAGCCAATGCACTGTTCGCACAAGCCATGGTCAACTATTGGTTTTTTAGTCCCGTCGCCAGCATCAATATCATATTGGTTAAGGTGTTTCAGGTCTTTAATGCGTTGATCGGCGTTAACGTACATCGACCTGAATTTATAGAATTTAAAAACCCGGTAACCGGTGCCAACACGTAAAGAGTAATAAAAAGCCGGCCCTTTTGATTCAAGCCTGATTAATATATAAACAATCAAAAACAGTGGTGACAATACCAGCAAAGCGCCACCGGCAAATATTAAATCGAATATGCGTTTACTTAACTCGATCTTGCGTATAGATGCAGTTGTTTCAATGTTATTTTTTAACCCTTCCCAGTTGTCTATTAAAAAATCTACACGTTTTTCTATCCGGGCGGCCGATCTGAGCGGCAACCTGAAAACGTCGGTAACGCCTCCCTCTAAGGCCAGCTTTCGTAAATTGGCGTTTAAATGGTTTACTACCAGAAAAAACGGAACAGAAGGCAGTTCTCTTTTTTTTAATGTTTCAACCAGGGTTAATCCAGCGGTGCCCATTATTTCGCTATTAGATATAATAGCCACGATAGGTAACTTTTCAGCCACCCAGGCGGAAACCATTTTCAACGCATTTTCAAAATGCACCGTTTGTCTGTTTCCAAAATTATATTCAGCAAAAGCGGCGGTAAGATTGCTATCAAACCCAATCAGGGCAATTATCGGTGCGCCGGAGCCCAAAGCAATTTCGCTCATAAATCAGCTGTTAATTTACCGCTACGTCTTAAAACAACCCTGATCCTCGACTGTAGCTCGGCCGGGTTAAATGGTTTAACTATAAAATCGTCGGCGCCCGTATCCAGGCACTTTATACGCTTTTCAGAACTTTCTTCGCCAGAAAGGATAATGATAGGAACTGAATTAAAAAAATCGCTTAGCTTAACCTGTTCAATCAACCCCAAACCGCCTAATTTTGGTGTGTTTAAGTCAGATATGATCAGATCAGGCAGATTTCCGCTTTGCATAAATGCCAATGCATCCATACCCGTAGGCTTTATAATTATCTCGTAAGTTTTACTCAGAAACTTTTGTAATATGGCCTGCATAAACTCGTCATCCTCAACTATAAGGATCTTTATCTGGCTGGTGTTTGAAAAAGTTGTCATACTTTCAATTTAGATATCGCACAATACTGATAAGCTCTTTATACGTAATTGGCAATATTTTGGTTAGCACTTTAAACAAAAGAATTAACCAAAATATTACCAAAAGGTTATTTGATATTGAACAAGCGTTTTGACCTTTTGAGTATGGCTTTCCACAGCCCGCCGTCAATTTGTATCCTGCGGTCGGTTGTCCACACAACAGCATTATGTTTATTTACACGATACATTTTACCAAAGCCTTTTTTAGTTAGTTTCAGGGCCAGATACCCATCTTCGTTGGTACCGGGCGGATGATTGAATCCGTCAACCTGCAAGCCTTGCTCTCTCCTGAAACCCGAGTTAAAACCATATACATTAACTGCCTCGGTTTTTTTGAATTTATTGTAAAACCGGGTCAAATCGGCCAGCATCTCATAAAAATAATAGGTTACGCGTCCGGTACTTCCAATAGGGATAAATGAAAAAATCCCGTAAGTTATGGCCACACCTTCGTTATTGATCAAAGGTTTGGTCATCTCTTCAATCCAGTCTTTGGGGTAAATGGTATCGGCATCAGCGTTAAGAATATACTTGCCTCTAGCCTCTTTAAGCCCACGGTTGCGGGCATTGGTAATACCTTGGTTGGGTTCATCGACACAGATAACACCACAGGCTTTAACCAACGGGCCTGTATTGTCTTTTGAATTGTTGTTAACCACAATAATTTCAACAGGATTACTGGTTTTATTATTACAAAGCGAGGCTAACGTAGGTACTATATTCTCCTCTTCGTTATATGCCGGTATTACCACTGATATCAGCGGGGCTGCGGTGGCTAAGTTAACCTGATAGGCCGTCTTTACAGCTTCAAGCGTAGCGGCATCGTCACGGTTTAGCTGCAGATAATTTTTGATATAAGTTGGAATAAAAATTGGTTTCATAAAATATATGCCCCCATTATTATAAAAGGCCTTATCCGCTTTAACGAAAATTACCGGCTAACAGTTGCAGTTAAAGCCGTTTAAAGTGAGTATGTCTAATTAAAAACTTACAAAGAAATATCCTATTTGTTTTAAAGAATATGACATGTGCAATACTAACCAGCCGGGTAATTGGTAAAAACCGAAAAAGCCGCATCATTGATGCGGCTTTTTCGGTTCAACTATAAAGTTCAGTTATTTAGCGTAAATATTGCCGGTATTACGATACCCTGCGGCGGTATTGCTATACCAATCGGTATAAAGTGTTCCACCTGATTGAGCCCAGTCGGCAAAGTGCAGATAGGTTTGATTAATATCAATTGTTTCAATCGGGTAACTAAATGTATCTGTAAAGTTTAAAGCCCACGGTTGATTATTGGCCGACAGATAATACTTATTGCCTGAAACACTTGTTTTATCGTCATCAGTTCCAAAATACTTGGTATCAGCTTTATCGGTTGGTAAATACCCTGGCAGGTGAACTTCGTAGCCGCGGCGAAGATTACTGATCAGGAACGGGTTGAACGCCGACGCCTGCAGGCTGGAAGCATCAACCGGCGAAGTAAAGTTTACGGTTACCGAAGCGGTTGTACCCGTTACCTTATCTTTTGAATTCATGGTATTTACAAAGAATGAATAATCCTGGTTATGAATCATCAGGTCATGATTATCAAAAGGTATAATAACAGCTTTGCTTTGGCCGGCTTCTACGCCATTGGCAGCAAGCGAGATATAAGAACCCGGAGACAATAGGTAACCACTAACAGACTGTACAGCCGACGCACTTACCGGCAATTGCACACCAAACCCATTTTTAAACGAGGCGCCCGCAGCAGCTACTTTAAAATCGCCGGTCATGTTTACCACCTGGTTTTTGGCATTGCTTACAAAAGTGTAACGATAGTTTACCACCAGATCATTAAAGTCAAAGTCGCCTTTTTTAGGCCAGTTATCTTCAAAAGCAATTGTGGCGTAGCTGTTTTGTGATGGATAATAGTTAATGTATGCTTTAGTAGCGTCGTTCGGGAAAGCGTCCTGAGTGTCAAGCACGCCGTCGCCGTCAGTATCGCCACCATTATCAACAGCTGCTACGTTTGTATTACTTATTGCAGTAATTGGGTTTGAAGTAGCATATACCACAAGGTCGTTAAAGTCGTTATCTGAACTTGTTCTGTTCTGATCCTCAAAACCCATTAAGTATAATTTATGAACGTCATCATACAATATCACTGAGTGCTGACGTAACGAACTGCTGGTTTCAGGGTTAAAGCTGTTTTGGCTGTAAAATTTAGTAGCGCTTGTGCTAACGCCGCTACCGGTCCAGGCGTTTTGCAACAATACAAAAGCCACTGTAGTTCCGGCATCAAAAGTACCCAACTTAACTTTATCGCCCGATTTCAGGCCCCCGCCTGAACCAGCGGTTGAAGCGTTAGGAAAGATGTAAGTTATTTTGTCAATACCGCCAAAAAGCGTACCGCCGCTTGCCTGTGTCGGCGGATTGTTAGTGTTATAAGTGTAATAAGCCAGCGTGTTTTCAAAACCGGCGCCTTCAGACACAAAAGTTACCCATACATCAGCTTTAGCGGTAATATTGATGGTGTTTACTTTGTTTGTGAGGTAATCAGGGTGACTGGTAGACAGCGGTACGCCTTCAGGCAATGACGCGTTTACGTAAGAAAGCAATGAGGCGTCAATTACATCACCGGTAGCCTCAAGATATGCTGGGCGACCCAAATTTTTAGGCGAAGTAAACGCGTTTGAAGAGGTGTAACCATTTGGATAAACAAAATCGGTGCTTAGTAGTGAATTAGTTTTTGCTGAGCCGGTAGCATTGGTGTCTATATTATTGACCGGATCTGCAATGATGTCTCCGCCATAGCCGTTTTTGCCTCCGATGATTACATTAACACTACCATTGTTAATGGCAGCCGTTGCGTTACGCAACAAACCAATATAGGCGGGGTCTATTACCAGTTTGGTAAAGTAGGCCGGCACAGTGACAGTGGCGGTTATGGTACCCGATGAATTAGTTACACCTTTAAATAAGGGATTGCCGGTATTAACATTTTCGGGCGCATAAATGCTGACAACAATACCCGGCAAAGCCTGGTCATTATTGGTACGCAACGTGATGTTAACGTTAATATTTTTTGAGGTTGAGAAATTAAAACCGTCTGGTGCGATTTTATTTACCGGCGGGTTATTACTTCCGCCTTTATTTGAATTATCTTTTTTACATGAAGTAAAAGCAGATAACCCAGCCAGGATTACAAGAGTGTATAGTCTTCTCATTGCTTAATTGAAATGATTGATTTTTAACTGAAAGTTCTTTTACGTATCTCAGCAAAAAAGGTTCCAATCAAAAAAAATCACACAATTAATTAATAATGAATAACATAACTAAATATAACCCAGATAATAAAATTAATTTTGAGGAAAGATATTCCCCACCCTTGCACATATATGTGTAAAATACCACACAATTATTTGAATACAATTAGGTATTATCGCACTTTATCAAATACAAACAAATCCTTAAATATCCATTGGTTGTTTTCTTTACTGCCCCGGGCTATGGCAAACTGGTTAGACGAGCGCTGATCATACAAAATGCGCAGATCGCCGGCCACACTTTGAAATACAGCACGACCCTTACCGGCTTCAATAAAAACATAGCGATTGGGGTTGTCCTTTTCTTCTACGCCAATTAAACCGGGTTTAAAGTGTTTTACTAATGATACGAGGCCCTGGTCTGATTGCTCATAAGCTAACATTTCGTACAAATCAGCTTTATCGCCATTCATCATACGCATAAAACCCAAGATATTGTCGCCGGCAGGGCTTAACCATACTGCTTCAATTGCTCGGCCATCTTCGGTAATTGCTTTCCAATGTCCCTCAATAAAACTAATATCAGCAAATGAACCTTTTGATGGAGTTTGTGCGAATATCGCCGCAGGCAATAAACAAATAAACAGTAAAACAGTAAAAATATTTTTCATGACGCCCGATGTAATTGATTTAACTAAAGATAACTATTTTAATGATAGCCAGATAAGGAATGCTTTGCCCAAATCGATCCAAAATAAAAAAGGGAACACTTTTCAGCGTTCCCTTTTCGCATAGCCGGAGCTCGGGTTTATCGATTTATTTTAGATTAATAATGTAAGGAGCGCCCCATTTAATAGCAGCGTTTGCATTGGTCGGATCAGTATCCCAAAAACATTCGCGTACGGTTAATGTCATAGTTTTAGGGTCGAGTGTTGCAAAATCATAACATAGCTTGGTTTCGTCGGCTGCTGATGTCAAGCCTTTCATCGGCGAGTCAATACTTACAGCATTTATCTGCACATCATTGTCAACCCCGGTGTAAGTGTAAAAGCGGCTTTCGTGCACGTGGCAATGTAACCAGGCTTTGATATTGGTATGTTGTTTCAGGAAAGCAACCATATTACGCTGCTCAATAGTTGTAACGGCAGTTGCCCCGGAAGATACTTTGGCGTCTTTGTAAACCTCGTCTAACACGTTATCAAACTTATCGGTATTGTTAATTAAATGATTGCCATTAGGATTAGTAAAGTGGTTAGGCACAACAGCAGGTTGATCATGACAAACCAATATCACCGGAGTTTTAGCGTTGACTTTATCCAAATCGCTTTTTAACCAAATACGCACGGTTGAGTCTGGCCACATTTGCATAAAGCAAAAATGAACACCGGCAATATCTCTTGAGTAATTTACGCGGTTGGTATTGTACACAAATGATGTTGCGGATATTGGCGTAACTGGATTAAACGCTCTGTTATACAGGTTAGCCATTGAGGTGGCATCTGTTAATGGAGACATAGCCGCGTAGTAACCAATAGCGTTTGATACATCATGGTTACCCGGCACAACGCAGATACCGGCCTTGTTACCATCTTTACCTTTAACGGTTAAACCTTGTATATAATCGGTATTAAACTGATTCCATGAAACCGTAGCCGGTTGTACTTTGGCGCTAACTTCCATACGGTTGGCTACGTCGCCCGCCTGAAACATGTAGTCGATATAGTTAATTTTCTGGCCGGCCTCGAAAGCGCCGTCGCTTGGTAAAGTAACTGCAGGCAAAGTGTTCATACTGGCAATCATAGCCGCATTAGTGGTATGTGCATCAACCGTAGTAGCGCCGCGAAAGGCCGGGCGGGTGATGCCATAGTGCGCGTCTGAAGTTAACAGGATGTGTACCGGCGACAGGTCTTGCTGCGGCTCGGTTTTAACCGGCGTGCTTTTTTTACAGCTCGCAAAAGCAAGAACAGCAGCGGTAAACAAAATGGTATTTTTAATGCTTTCATGTGGTTAGGATTTTTAGCAATTATTTTCTTTTGTAGAATGACAGGGCAACTTTATCGCCCGGATATTTCTTGGTTTCAGAGGTGGTAAAGTAGCCCGCACCGTCGACAGCGAAACAAATGCTTTCGCCCTGATGCTCGTTTTGTGCGTATGGTGCGTCCATGGGTTTACGTAGCATAGCGTCGACAACAGCCTCGCCCGGCTGGCGTTTCCAGTACCAGATCTGGCCGGTATTGCGTATCAATATTTCAGAGCCGTCTGGCGAAATATCACCCGCAGTTAAATGATCAAACGGGAACTTTGCTAATGGCGTAAGCGTAATTACAGAATTCACCGATTGCGGATAACGGGCCACATATAGTGAACTCTCGCCCGTTTGTTTCGTGGCGATGTAAATGTCCTTGGTTAACGGGTCAACCATCAGTGTTTCTGAATTTACCGGCCCGGTTGGATATACGCACTGAATAAAATCAGGCACTACATGCTTTATGGTTTGTGCATTGGCACCGGTTAAATCAGGTTCTACAAACCGGTAAATAAATATCGATTTATAAACTGCGTCGTTGTCGCCAATCTCGGCGACATATACATATTTCTTGGTATCGTCAGGACCGGGGCCGCAGGCTATGTCTTCCCAATCGCGGTTATAAACGCCATCAAGAATCAATTTGCCCAAATCGTCCCCGTTAGCGTTGGTGACATAAACCTCCGGTCCATTGCCACTGTCCTCATGCGTGTAAATCATCCCGGGGTTTAAGCGGCTGGCGGCAAGCCCGGAAAGTTCGTCGTGGCTTTGGTTGGCCAGATTAACAACTACCGGCACGTCATTAAAAAGCGTGACTTTGCCCAGATCGCTCAGACTGTAGTTTGCAGACGGAATATTAACAATAACCGGTGGCGGGTTTGTGGTATTAGCGGTAGTATCTTTTGTAGAAGTGTTATTTCCTTTAACGTCAGTTTTTTTGCATCCCTGCGACACTACTAACACTAATACCAACAGCCTTAATACTGGAAATTTCATTCTGGGTATATTTTAAATAACAGAGGACGGTTTCCCGTCCTCTGTTTAATTATTGATGGATGTTAATTATTAGTAGCTGTGTTTATTACCGCTGCCGTCAGTAGGATAAGCACCTAAGTCTTTATTTGGAGGAGTGATAATAGCACCATAAATACCGCCTTGGGCAACAACTTTCATTGGGAAACCATATTGCGTCAATTTTGGAGCAGATGGTTTGGTTGGCATGGCGTTTTTACCGGTACCACCAGGGTAAACGCCTGCACCAATAGCCGGCGAACCCGCTTTTAAGTGAAAGTCGGCACCAGCAGGAACCTCGGCAACACGGTAGTTTTTGCCTGTGCTGTTAGCAGCAACGCTATAATTGTAAAACATCGGGTCGTACTTCAATGAGTCGGTCGCTGTATTGGTACCAGCGTTGGTGCCGTTAGCAGCAATAGTACCATTTACATAACCGTTAAAATCGTTTGATTTTTTCAGCGTGAATTGATTTGGCTCTATAAACTGCATGTATTGCTCAGCACCACCCATTGGAGTACCACGACCGATACAAGTTAAGTTGTTGTTGTATGAAGTATTCAAAGTATCGCTTGGTTTACCTTTTTCTGAAGCGTAAGAAATACGCAGGCCAGCCTTACAGTTAACAATAATGTTGTTGTAAATAAAACCACCGGCGTTGGTTTCAGTATTGATAGAGCCATTACGGGTGGCTTTAGTTTGACGGAAGCCGCATTGTACCACCGTATTGTTGTAAATATTCACCAAATTGTATTTACCTACATCGCCGGCAGTTTTTAAACCATTGGTAGCGCTGCCAAAACAGAAGTTATAAGCCATATCGCCAATAACACCATCTTTCAGGTTAATACTCTCGCCACCAGTGGCACCGGTTTTTATAAATGAATTACGCATAATGCTTACATAAATGTTTTGGCATTTACCAATACAGTCGTCTTTGCTGCCATAAAACCACGAGTCTTCCAGAATCAACGTACCCATAGGGCCACCGGCCGGGCTGGTCATGTAAACAGAAAAACGCGGATCGCCAGCTTTAGCACCATAGTCAGGCGCGTTAGCGCCCCACGGGCCGCCGGTATATTCCACGTGTGTCCAACGCAAAATCAGCAATTTAGCAGTAGGTCCTGCCTGGAAACCACCCCAGTAACCAGCATAAGCCGGATCATTCGGATCGTCTTTATAAGTTGGGCCTGATACAGGAGTTGACGCAGTTCTGTAAACAGTGAATGTGTTTGGAGCAGATTGCGAACCGTCGCTCACAAACGTACCATTGATGTAGATTGCAGGTGAAGTTTGCGGCGATTTACCGTCGCCATGAACCAGCACTTTAACACCCGGCTGTACGTACAAGGTATCGCCCGCGTTGATAGTAACGTCTGACATGATGTGGTAAGTTTTACCGGCCAGCATGGTACCTTTTAATGGAATTGGATTACCCTGAGAGTCTTTTTGAGGAAGGATAGTATCAGAGATAGCTTTTCCTACCACTGTAAGCGGTTTTGACAATTCAGTGTGTTCTGAGCTTGATTTTTTACATGAAGTCCAGGCAACCATGGCAGCCAGACCCAGTAAGCAAGTTTTTGCAAAATTTAATTTCATAATAAATGTGATTATGTGTTTTCTGATGTAATTTGATTAAAAGATGTACCTGAAGCCTATCTGGTAAGTTTGCCCGTAAAGACTGCGCTGTGTTAGTGTTTCGGCAGCGCCCGCAGTTTCATAAGGTACCGGGTACGGATTGCTCAATGGCTTTTTGATGTAGAATTTATCAGCAGCATTCAACAGGTTTTGCACCTTAATAAATACCGCATACTTTTTAGCAAAACGCTTTTCGCCGGAAAAATCGAACAAACTCAAGCCTTTTTGCCAAACGTCGAAATTATAATATGGCGATACCAGGGCAATACGCTCTCCGGTATATTGCCAGGCCAATTGCAGGTCAAGGCCATGCACATTGTCCTTATACAACAGTGCAGCATTGGCAATATGTGCTGATTGCCCCTGCAACGGTCGCGTCTCATTTATGGCCTCACGCACCGCATTTACCGTGTGGATTTTGGTAGTAGTAATGCTTGAGTTAGTGTAGGTATAATTTAAACGCACACCAAACCGGCTGATGTATTTCTCAAATACAGCCTCAAAACCGTAGTTGGTAGCATCGCCATAGTTGTTGGGCTGATACTGGTCAAACTTATCACCCACAAAACCGTATTCTATCGGGTTTTGTATTCTTTTGTAGAATGCACCTAATAAAACCTGCTCGTTGCTGTTGGGGAACAGCTCATATCTCAGATCGATGTTATCGGCAGTAGCGTGTTTCAGGTTCGGGTTACCGCTTTCGTCATAGTCATCTCCCTTAACCAGTGTAGGTACTATTTCAAAATAACTCGGGCGGTTAACTGAAGCAAAGTATGACAAACGTAAATTGGTTTTATCGTTCAGCATGTATTTGAAATGTATGCTCGGCAACATGTCTGAGTAAGATATTTTGCCTGATTTAGCAGCCGAGGTAACGGGCAGGTCGGTATCGTAAGTTTGATCAGTATTTTCAACGCGGGCCCCTACTACAGTTTCTAAGTTCGATACACGGAACTTCAACATACCGTATTGAGCAGAAATAGTCTCGCCCGATCGGTAATTATTTGCATTAACCGGTGACCCGGCAGGGTTAAACACCGACCAGTTGAAATGATAAATATCTGTCCAGGTTTGGAAACTGCCATCGCCGTTTGGTACGGTGCGCAGTTCATAATCTTCGTACAGGTTGTTACGATGTTTATCGCGGTACATACCGCCAAAGCTTAGCGTAAATGGTATGCGGGCAATCTCGTTATTATAGGCCAGGTTACCATAGCCTGAAACATCACGGTCGCTGTTGCTTTGCCAGATGCGGTGATAGTCGGTAGTTTTTAAAGGGTGCTGGTAAGGTTGCGGGTTTGTACCATCTGCATAGTAACCGCCATCAATTTCATATTCAGCCAGGTCTGGCACATTGCTGTTTGCTTTTGAATAAACACCGGTCCAGTTAAATTTCAGGCCGGGTAAAATAGCGTGATCGCCTTTAAGGGTAGCACTGGCAATGGTTTGGTGTTGATAGCGTGAACGCGCATACCACCAAACCTGCCCGGTACCTACGCCCACACGTGGTGCAGGCTGCAAGGTGTCGGTAGTTAAACGGGTTTGTGCTTCGTCTAACACGGCATAAAAACCATCGGCCTCAATACGGTTAGCTTTGTTAATACGGTAGTCTATCTTACCATTCAACCCCAGCCGGGTGGTATGGGTAGAATAATCGCGTAACTCGGCATGTTTAATACGCAGGGTACCTTCTGCGCCGGTTTCGTCAAAGTATTGGTCGCCCGGATTAAAAATACTGCTGTAGCTTTTATAGGTATTTTGGTAGGATGCGCCTATCATCACCCCCAGCTTTTTATCAAAAAAACGGTTACCTACAGACACGTTGGCCATAGTATTGGGTGTAAAGCTTTTGTTGGTATAGTTTAAGTTGTCGCGGGTAAAATCGGCAGGTACTGCCAGATACGAGGGCCCGTTAGCCTGGTAAGGCGATTGCATATGAATTGCGCTAACCGGAAACGACTTAAAAGGACGATCAAAAAGATTTTGACTATAACCGGTTGATACGCTGGCATTGATATACAATTGGTCAGGAGCGTTTTTCATCACCATGTTGATGACACCACCAACTGCATCGCCTTCCATGTCTGGGGTAAGAGCTTTGGTTACCTCAACTCGTTCAACTAAATCCGCAGGAAAAAGATCAAGCGGCACGTAACGGTTTTTGTTGTCTGGACTTGGTATTTTTATACCATTGATCAGGGTATAATTGTAACGCTGATCCATACCGCGAATAATAGCATACCGCCCATCGCCATTACTGCTACGCTCAACCGATACGCCTGACACGCGCTGCAATACGTTGGCAATAATTATATCAGGCGAAAGCTGGATGGCTTTGGCCGAAATGATATTCATTACCTGCGGGGCATTTTTTTCGTCGAGCTTAGCTGATGCTTCGGTTTCGTTGCTACGACGGCTGGTTATGCTTACTGTATTTAGCTCAGCCGCAGAGCCATTCATTTTAAGGCTGATGTGCGTTGATTCGCTGATATGGATAGTAGTATCTAATACCCGATAACCAATATATGTACAATGAAAAGTGTAAGAACCTTTTTGCGCAAGTTTAAACGTAAAGGTACCGTCTAAACCGGTTTGCATTGATTTTCCACCGGCAATACCAACGGTAGCACCCAATAAAGTTTCGTGCGAGATTGCATCAGATAAAGAGCCCTTTACAATGATTACGGATTGTGCATTAAGGGCTAGGAAACAGAAATTAAAAACGGCAATTAAAAGTACTATTTTACGCATGCAATGAATTTTGCTGCGAAATTAGGCTGCAAAATCATCCCAAATATTCAATGTAAAAACATTGATAAAATGATAATAAATTGTTAATACAGAAAGAAAACAGAATTAGACATCTATCTGATTTATAGCTTTTTAACAAAACAGAATATTCTTAAAGAATAAATTATTTATTAACGATAAGTCAATATAATATTACCCGTCAATCAGAATCCAAGGTTTACTCCGCTTATTCAGTTTATTAACAAGGCATTAATACTACTTTTTAATCGTCCATCCATCTTTCAAACCTACAGTTCTGTTAAATATCAGTTTATCTGTAGTCGAATGCTTATCCAGGGTAAAATAGCCTTTACGTATAAACTGATAACCTTTACCCGGTATAGCGTTAGCTAAATCGGGTTCGATATAGGCGTTTGGCAGTATTTGTAAGCTGTTTGGGTTCAGATATTCTTTAAAATCGCCGTCCTCGTTTGATGGATCTTCAACCTGGAACAAACGGTCGTATAGCCTAACTTCAGCAGTTTTAGCATGTGGCACACTTACCCAGTGAATGGTGCCTTTTACGTTAATACCGCTGGTATCGCTGCCTGATTTTGACTCAGGAATGTAGGTACAATATATCTCGGTTACATTGCCGTCCGCATCCTTCTTAAAATCCTCACATTTAACAATGTAAGCATGTTTTAAGCGTACGGATAAGCCAACCCCCAGGCGGAAGAATTTTTTTGGAGGTTCTTCCATAAAGTCTTCTCGCTCTATCCAAAGCTCACGGCTAAAGGGTATATCGCGGCCGCCTTCGCCACCTTCAACCTCTGGGTTATTCTCGCCATTCAGGTTTTCGGTTTGGTCTTCCGGGTAATTGGTGATGATCAGCTTTATCGGGTCCAATACAGCCATACGGCGCCATGCGGTTTTATTCAGATCTTCGCGGATGCAGAATTCCAGCAGGCTAACGTCGATCATGTTGTCGCGTTTAGCAACCCCAATACGCTCACAAAACTCACGTATTGAACCAGGTGTATAACCCCGGCGGCGCAAACCGCTAATGGTAGGCATGCGCGGGTCGTCCCAGCTTTCTACATGGCCGTCAGCAACCAGTTGCATTAACTTGCGTTTACTCATTACCGTATAGGTCATGTTTAAACGGGCAAACTCATATTGTTTTGACGGGAATATCTCCAGTTCTTTAATAAACAGGTCATACAACGGGCGGTGCGGCACAAACTCCAGCGTACAGATAGAGTGTGTGATCTTTTCAATAGCGTCCGACTGACCATGCGCGAAATCATACATCGGGTAAATACACCAGGCCTCGCCGGTACGGTGGTGATGAGCATGTTTAATGCGATACATGAGCGGATCGCGCAGTAACATATTCGGCGATGACAGGTCGATCTTGGCACGTAACACTTTGTCGCCGTCCTGGTACTTACCGGCACGCATCTCGGCAAATAATTGCAAGTTTTCTTCAACGCTGCGGCTGCGATATTGATTAGGTGTGCCAGGTATTGTCGGCGTGCCTTTTTGAGCTGCAATTTCTTCAGATGTACTGTCATCTACATAAGCCAATCCTTTTTCAATAAGTTTGACCGCGAAATTATATAATTGCTCAAAATAGTCAGAGGCATATAACTCTTTCTCCCATTCAAACCCTAACCATTTTACATCTTCTTTAATGCTGTCAACGTATTCAGTTTCTTCTTTGGTTGGGTTGGTATCATCAAAGCGCAGATTGGTTTTGCCATTGTACTTTTTAGCCAGCCCGAAATTTAAACAAATAGACTTGGCGTGGCCGATATGCAAATAACCGTTAGGCTCTGGCGGAAAACGGGTTAAAACCCGGCCGTCATTAAGGCCTTTGGCTAAATCTTCCTCAATTATCTCTTCAATAAAATTTAATGCTCTCTCTTCGCTCATGATACTGGCAAATTTAGGTTTTTTAGCCGAATTCACCCCTCTAAATCTCCCTAAAGGGGAGACTTTTATTATAAAGTCGAAAAGAAATAAAAAGCCCTCCCTCTCGGGGAGGGTTGGGAGGGGTATTAAAAAGCTCCCTTAAACTCCTGCGCAAAATCTTCCAATTTTACCCGTTAATCTGGATTTGTAATCCGGACTGAGCTTTTGCGGATTTGTAATTCGCTGTTTGCACACTGCGAAAGGGGAAGTCCGGAATTATAAATCCGGACTAACAATGATTATAAATCCGTGCTAACAATGAGGCAAAGAGAGGGTTTGAACAAACAAAACGCCTTTCAGCCGGAGGAGAGGGTTGAAAGGGATATTAAGCATTAAAAGCCTGTGCAAACTCCTGCGCAAAATCTTCCAACTTTACCTTGCTGAGTGTTGGCCTGTGCTGCTTATAATCTTCAAACATTTTTCCGGCACGTACCGAACCACCCATTTCAGTATAATTTACAGCAACTTCTTCAGGCAAACCCGCTCCAATCATACCGCCGGTATTGTCAGCATCGCTAAACTCAACCCATGGCAGTTCTGGTTTGCCGATGGCAGTACCTAATACTTTGGCTATTTCGCCGGCCGTTCTTTCGTCGCTGGCAATGTAGCGTACGCTTTTACCTGTGAAATCACTTTGTAACTCTTCGGCTGCTGCTGCCGCGATATCGGTAGGGTGTACCAAAATCATCTGCGTATCCGCGCCCCAGTTACTGCCGATTATGCCCGCATGTTTAATCATACCGATGTTGGCAAGCAGGTTAGTGTAAAAGAATGCCGGGCGCAGATGTTTTACAGCCACGCCTTCCAACTTGTTATAAATTTCCTCAACACGATGGATGCCGGTAACCGGACCGGTACCATCTACTAAATGTGCACCGATGCTGCTTAAGTGCACAACTTTTTTAATGCCGTTGGCGGTGATAGCGTCTGCATAGTTTTGGCCAATGCCGGCTATCCAGTTTTTCCATTCGCTGACACCAAAATTTGGTGGAACCATAGCGTAGACAGCATCTGCACCTTTAAAGGCATCGGTCAAAAAGTTAACGTCTTCTACCGAGCCTATGGCCGGCATCGCACCCAGTGCCTTGATTTCATCAGCGCGATTTGCATTGCTGCTGATAACGGTTACAGTATGCCCTGCTTTTACTAATGTTTCGGTTAGCGGCTTGCTTATATTGCCTAATGAACCTGTGATTACAATCTTCATAGTTTTATTTGTTATTGTTGGGGACAAAGCTATATTTGTACTTACTTTTTTACAAGTACTTACCCCAAAGTAAGTATAAATTAATCATGACAGCTGTAAAAGAAAGCTCTACACAAAACGCCAATAAAATCTTTGCGGAATTATTGTGCCCGGTTACCTATGTAATGAATAAAATTGGAGGTCATTGGAAACCCATCATCCTCTATCAACTGATAAACGGGCCGAAACGCTATAGCGAATTGCGGCGCGCCATACCGACGGTGACAGAAAAAATGCTGATACAGCACCTTAAACAATTGGAAGCTGATAACTTAGTAACCAGGAAAGCGGAACCTGTGGTACCGCCGTTTGTTACTTATAGCCTAAGCCGATCGGGCGAGGAGTTGACCCCAGTAATGACAGCTATGGTGGAGTGGGCTATAAAAGATAATAGCCGCATTGCTGAAAATATGTAAGTGCCTATTCAGTGACTAATTCTTGCTGCTGATTGGAAGACAGAATTTTAAGACGTTTTTTGATGAGTTCAATATCTTCCTCCTGAATCAATAAAAACATTTTAGCGTGCTCAATTTCATTTAAGACAGCGTCCTGAATATTTATCTGCATTTGATGGACTTTTAATTTACGCTTCATAGGATTAGGTTTCTATATTAAAGGTACTGTTTATTTAACTATAGTTTAAACTAAAACTTATCAACATTGCCTGTTTATTACCTATGGTTGTAAGATTAACGATTTTACGTAAGAAAGCCGGCACTGGCAGATGAAATTAATTTTACTATATCGATAATAGTTGCAGCGCATTTTTTAAATGGTATTTGCTTTTAGCATGATGTTTATCATAACATTTTACTTACAAACGGCATTTTGCCAATATGAGGAATAAATAAGCGTTGAAGTGTTACGGTGCAATTACTATATTTACCGCCCGTATACAAACCCCGTAGAAATTATCATGTTTAGCAAAAAATCCATCATTCAAATATCTGCTATAGCATTTTTGGGCATTGGGGCGATATCGTTTGTGAACGATGAGCCTAAAAAACCTGATGAAAGCCGATTTACCCCGGTTACGCTTACCCGCCCGGGCGAGCTGGACGAGCCCAACACTTTTGAAGTGTTGAGCGATGGCCGTGTGTTGATCAGCGAGCGTAAAGGTGCTATCAAATTATTTGACCCTATTACCAAAATGGTTAAAACCGTTGCCACTTTGCCAGTAAACACCAAATATACCAGCGCCACAGGTAAGGTTACTGAGGCCGAAGAAGGTTTACTGGGTTTGACCGTTGATCCTGATTTCGATAAAAACCATTTCATATACACATTTTATGCTCACGCGACTGAGAAAAAATGGATGCTCACCCGTTGGAAGTTTGAGAACGACGCACTGGTAAAAGGTTCAGAAAAAACAGTTTTGGAGTTCCCGACCCAGCGTGAGGTTTGCTGCCACACCGGTGGTGGCATGACCTGGGATGCTAAACACGATTTATACTTAGCTGTTGGTAATAACACCGGTGCTTTACTTTCATCATCAACAGATGAACGCCCGGGTAAATCAAGCTGGGACGACCAGCGTGGTACTGCTAACACTAACAGTTTGTTGGGCAAGATTCTGAAAATTCACCCTGAAGCCGATGGCTCATATACTATTCCTGAAGGCAACCTGTTTCCTAAAGGAACACCTAAAACCCGCCCTGAAATTTACACGATGGGCCACCGTAACCCGTGGAGAGTATCAATTGACAGCAAGACGGGTTGGTTATATTGGGGCGATATTGGTCCGGATGCCGTTGAGGACAGCGAGATTGCACCTAAAGGATATGACGAGCTGAACCAGGCACGTAAACCGGGCTTTTTTGGCTGGCCATATTTTGTAGGCCCAAATGCGGTATATCCTATCTTTAACTACACTGATGGCGAAGCCGGCCCGGGAAAAGATCCTAAGAAACCGATGAATACTTCGGTTAACAATACCGGCTTGCAGGAGCTCCCAGCAGTTTCACCGCCGTTTATTTATTATCCATACGGCGCATCGCCTGAGTTCCCGCTGGTAGGCAGCGGTAGCCGTTGTGCCGTTGGCGGCCCTATTTACCACCGTACAGATCGCCCTAAAGCCGCACGCCCTTGGCCGGCTTATTATGAAGGTAAATGGTTAGCTACCGACTTAGCTCGCGGCTGGATCATGGCTATCTCCATGAAAAACAACGGCGATTATGAAGGTATGGAGCAATTTTTACCGAGCTACCACCCGATTGAACCTATCGACATGAAATTTGGGCCGGATGGCGACTTATACGTGCTGGAGTATGGCAGCGTATGGTTCGGTAAAAGCGACAATGCCAAATTGGTGCGTATCGAATACAACGCCGGTAACCGTAAACCGGTTGTTATGGCGTCAACAAGCAAACCAGGCGGTACTGTTCCATTAAGATTAACCTTATCGTCAACTGGTACTTTTGATGCTGACGGCGATAAATTGACTTACAGCTGGAAACTGACTTCGCCGGGTGTTGCACCAAAATTATATCCTGGCGCTAACCCTGCTGTCACCATCACAAAGGCAGGTGTTTATATGGCTACTTTAACAGTAACCGACTCGCATGGCGCAAAAAACACTAAAACAGTTAAAATTATAGCTGGCAATGATGCTCCGGTGGTTACTATTGATCTAAGCGGTAATCGTTCGTTCTATTTCAACGGCAAACCGTTCGAGTACAATGTAAACGTAAGCGATAAAGAGGACGGCAGTCTGGCATCGGGAGGTATTACTCCTGCTCAGGTTTCAATGAGCATTAATTACACGTCAGAAGGGTTTGACTATGTACAGGTAGCTCAAGAGCAAAGCAGTGTTGACGCCTCAACCCAATTCGCGGTAGCAAAAGCGTTGATTGGCAGCTCTGACTGTAAGAATTGTCACAGCATTAATGCGGTGAATGTAGCGCCAAGCTTTACTGATATATCGAATAAATACAAAGGCAACGCTACAGAGATTGAGCGCCTGGCACACGTAATTCGTGGTGGTGGTCATGGCCACTGGAACCGGCCTGTGGATATGCCGGCCCACCCGGGTATTGCCCTGGCTGATGCACGTACCATTGTAAATTACATTATCAACGTAACCAATAACAATATCAATACCATGCCGTTAAAAGGCAGCTTTACGCCAAGTGTTCCGGCTGACGATAATGGCAATGGCAGCTACCTGATCCGCGCAGCATATACTGATAAGGGGAATAATAAAATCCCTAAACAAACTACCGCTACAACTATTGTTCTGCACAATCCAGTAGTTTATGCATCAACGGCGCCGGTCATTAAAAACGCCTTCGCAAAAGTTAACGGCTTGAATGGTGCAACCGATGTAATAGGTCATAACGGCGGCTATGTTGAGTTCAGGAAGATTGATCTGACAGCTATTAAACACATGGAACTATCAGGCTATGCTACTACTTTGGAGAACACTCCAGGCGGTACTATTGAGGTTCATATTGACTTGCCTGCAGGTGCGCTAATCGGTTCAGCAACGTTCGAACAACTGGACCTGAAGCCTAAAAATACCAATTGGGTAAAAACGGATATCAAAGAAACCCAGGGTGCTCACGATATCTACTTTGTATACAAAAACGACAAAGCTAAACCAACTGAAGGGTTGATATTGTTTAACGCAATTAAGTTTGAGTTGTAAGACTTGCTAGTATAAAAGAAAAGCCTGCCGCTAATCGCGGCAGGCTTTTCTTTTATACTAGCTACACAAGGGTTGTCATTCCCAAGGCGAGAAATGACAGGTGTAATGATTGCCTCCCCACCACGTCATCGTGAGCGAGGCACGAGCGTGACGATCTCCGGAACCGCGTTCCCTGTCGCTTATTTATAGATCCTCACGCTGCGCTCAGGATGACGTATTGGGGAGGAAGATATCGCGTAACAAAAAAGGGCATGATCCTAAAATCATACCCTTTTCTATCTTGATTCTTGACTCTCGTCTCTTGAATCTGATTAGTAACGGTAGTACTCCGGTTTAAACGGACCGTCAACAGTCACGCCGATGTATTCAGCCTGATCCTGGTCAAGTACTTCCAGTTCAACGCCAATTTTAGCCAGGTGTAAACGCGCAACTTTCTCGTCTAAGTGTTTTGGTAATGTGTAAACTTTGTTCTCGTAAGCTGAGGCATTAGTCCAAAGCTCTAACTGAGCCAAAGTTTGGTTGGTGAACGAGTTACTCATTACAAAGCTTGGGTGGCCTGTAGCACAACCTAAGTTAACCAAACGGCCTTCAGCTAAAACAATAACGTCTTTACCTTCAATAGTATATTTGTCAACCTGTGGTTTGATCTCAACTTTAGTATTACCATAAGCACTGTTTAACCAGGCCATGTCAATTTCGTTATCGAAGTGACCGATGTTACAAACGATAGCTTTGTCTTTTAAAGCACGGAAGTGGTTTTCGCGAACAATGTTTTTGTTACCGGTAGCAGTAACTACGATGTCAGCTTCAGCAATAGCAGTGCTCAGTTTTTTAACTTCGTAACCTTCCATTGCAGCTTGTAAAGCACAGATAGGGTCAATCTCGGTAACAATAACGCGAACACCTGCATTACGCAATGAGTCGGCAGAACCTTTACCTACGTCGCCATAACCGCAAACGACACCAACTTTACCAGCCATCATTACATCAGTAGCACGACGGATAGCGTCAACCAATGATTCGCGGCAACCGTATTTGTTGTCGAATTTTGATTTGGTTACCGAGTCGTTAATATTAATAGCAGGCATTGGCAATGTGCCGGCTTTAACGCGCTCATATAAGCGGTGAACACCGGTGGTGGTTTCTTCTGATAAACCTTTGATGTTAGCAACTAACTCAGGATATTGATCTAACACCATATTGGTCAGGTCGCCACCATCGTCAAGGATCATGTTTAACGGCTGGCGATCTTCGCCAAAGAACAATGTTTGTTCAATGCACCAGTTAAACTCTTCTTCGTTCATACCTTTCCAGGCATAAACAGAAATACCTGCAGCAGCTATGGCAGCAGCAGCGTGGTCTTGAGTTGAAAATATATTACATGATGACCAGGTAACTTCTGCACCCAATTCAACCAATGTTTCAATTAGCACAGCGGTTTGGATGGTCATGTGCAGGCAACCTGCAATGCGCGCACCTTTTAATGGTTTTGAAGCACCGAACTCTGCACGTAAAGCCATAAGGCCGGGCATTTCTGCTTCAGCTAGCGTAATCTCTTTGCGGCCCCATTCGGCTAATGAGATGTCTTTTACTTTGTATTTGGTGTAAGCGGTCTCTACTGATGACATAGCGTTTTAATTTTTTGAATGGCAAAATTAACACATTCCCCTGTCAAACCGAAATTGTAAGGTATTCATTTGGAGCAATATTGAAAATACGTGAATTTATTCCGCGAATGATGATTTTGGCCGCCGTTTTTTCTACAGGGACGTACTATAGAGTTGGTTTGGAGATTATTTAGCTGCTTGTCATAACACGTTGTCATTCTGAGTAATCCCTAGCAGAACGCGCAAAAGACGCGAAGCATCGCGTCTCTACGTTTGGTGCGGTTTATAGAGACGTGATGCTTCGCGTCTAACGAAAACAGATTTCGCTGCCACGCAAATGGTATAAAACCCCTTGCCCGGTTTTATTTACCATAAAACAACTTTATCGTTCATTATTCAACATTCCATATTCGATATTTTTAAAACTTCGCAAGTCTGAAATTTATCGCCCAATATTATATCTTTGAGACCAATATTAACCTTCGCTCAAAAACATTCAACAACAAAAATGAAAAAAGTAATTCTTGTAACAGGCGCTTCATCGGGCATTGGGCTGGCAAGTGCCACTGCTTTACATGAGGCCGGTCACACCGTTTATGGTACCACCCGTAACCTGGCTAAAAAAGTAAACGTACCTTTTAATTTAATTGAACTGGACGTAACCGACGATGCATCTGCACAAGCAGCTGTCGACAAGATTATTAAAACCGAGGGTAGAATAGATGTTTTGGTAAATAATGCCGGTAATGGCATCGCGGGGCCGGCGTATGCTATGCCTGTTGAGAAAGCTAAACAACAGTTTGAGGTTAACTTTTTTGGCGTAGTGCGTATGTGCGGTATTGTTATCCCGCAGATGCTAAAAAACAATAGCGGCATTGTGGTGAATATCAGCTCACTGGCTGGTTTGTTTGGTTTGCCTTACCAAAGCATGTATGTGGCTTCAAAATATGCAGTTGAGGGCTATACCGAAAGTATGCGCATGGAACTGCGTAAAACGGGCATCAGAATATCAACCATTAATCCGGGCGATTTTAAAACCGAATTTACCGGCAGCCGCGAAAAAATCCCTTTCACTGTTGAAAACGAAAAATTGAAGGCTAACTATGACATCGCGGTAGCAAGCATTGAAAAAGACGAAAACGCCGGTGCCGACCCTATTGCCATTGGCAAGCAACTGGTTAAAATAGTAAGTAAATCAAATCCGGCCCACCAATATTTAGTTGGCGCTATTGGCCAAACTATTGCTGTTACGCTGAAAAAAGTATTACCGGGTGGCGTATTTGAAGGTTTGATGGCCGACCATTACGGAATAAAATAATAAGAAATTATATCACGCGTCATTGCGAGGAACGAAGCAATCTCTGAACTTTTCAGGCGGGAATGCCCTGAGTAGAGATTGCTTCGTTCCTCGCAATGACGTTTTTGTATATTTGCATTTTTAATTTTTAAATGGGAAAAGACAAATTAAGACGTTTTGCCGAAGTGGAAACCTTTGCTAACGTTTTACAATTGGATGAAGGCAAGCCTTTAAAGGGGCAATGGAGCAAAGAACATTTTAAGAATAATAACCCGGTAGTTTTAGAACTGGCCTGTGGTAAAGGCGAGTACACCGTTAACCTGGCACAACTGTTCCCCGATAAAAACTTTATCGGCGTTGATTATAAAGGTAACCGCATTTGGCGTGGTGCTAAAACTGCATTGGAAGAAGGTGTACATAACGTTGCCTTTTTGCGTATTCAGATTGAAAACCTGTTAGATTATTTCGCCAAGGGCGAGGTTGACGAGATCTGGATCACTTTTCCCGACCCGCAGCCACAGTTAAGCCGCGAGAAAAAGCGGTTGACATCACCACGCTTCCTGGAGAAGTATCTCGGGGTGTTGAGGCCGGGTGGTTATGTGAATCTGAAGACCGACAATGATGGCCTTTACGCTTACACTGCCGAAAAAATCAGGGAATTAAACCTGAACGAACACATCAATACCGCCGATTTATACAACTCAGAATTTGCTGACGAGGTACTATCCATCAAAACTTATTACGAAAAGAAGTACCTGGCACATCATAAGAATATCAACTATTTGAAATTCTCATTTAAACACTAGCCGTTATGGCCGACTATAATTTTTTTGATAACGTTTATGATGTGGCCCGGCAAATACCCGTCGGCCGTGTTACGTCATATGGTGCTATCGCAAATTACCTTGGCACTAAACGTTCATCCAGAGTAGTGGGTTACGCCATGCAAGCTGCCGGCTCGGCCTATCCACCGGTGCCGGCGCATAGAGTAGTAAACCGCCAGGGGCTGCTTACAGCTAAAGCGCATTTTGGCGGCAACACTATGCAGCAGTTATTGGAAGCTGAGGGTGTAAAAGTGATTAATGACCAGATCCAAAATTTCGATAAGCTTTTTTGGGACCCCAATGTAGAATTGGCGCTTTAGCTGCCGTAAAATGGCAAAATTTTTGCTCGTACTTTGGCTGTGAAAACATACCGATTACAATTTGAGCAGAAGCTACCCATTCCACTTGCCGAGACCTGGGACTTTTTTACATCGCCGCTAAACCTGGCAAAAATAACACCCGCCAATATGGGCTTTACAGTAACGTCACCTTATGATGCCCAAAGTAAGGTGTATCCCGGCATGATCATTACCTATAAAATTAAACCGCTGTTTGGTATATCTATGGATTGGATGACCGAGATAACCCATGTTAAAGATCAAGATTATTTTGTTGACGAACAGCGTTTTGGCCCCTATGCCCTATGGCATCACGAACATCATTTCAAAGAAATTGACGGCGGCGTGCATATGACCGACATCCTGAATTACGCTATCCCGTATGGCGTTATTGGCCGGTTGAGCAATGCGCTGTTGGTACGCAAAGAAATTTTGAAAATATTTGCGCATCGCGAGAAAGCGATTAACGAGATATTTGGGGTTTACCGGCGGTAATGCATCATCATAAAACTCGCATTTCGGCGGCGCGGGAAATCCATACATTTGCCAGGCAGATGTGAATGCCTGTGTATAGATCTCTCACTTTGTTCGAGATGACATTTTAATAAAGCTATCTGTTACTTACAATACTTTGCCACCGCATCCTGCGCATCTTTCATGCCTAGCCTGGCAGCCGCGTTAAAATCGGCGCAGGCATTTGCTTTATCATTTTGATTAATGCGTAGCATCCCTCGCTTATAAAAAGCCTGCGGGCTTTTTGGATTTAACGCTATGGCCTTGGTATAATCATTTATTGCGCCAGTTGGGTTTTTGAGATTAAGCTCGGCATCGCCCCATAAAGTGTAAATATCCTCGTTTTTAGGATCAAGGGTTAAGGCATATTCAAAGTCGTTTTGTATCCGCTCGGCATCCGGAATAAAGCTTTTGGCGTAGCCGCGGTAAGCAAAGGTTTTAATATTGTCTATATTGATAAACAGCGTGCTATTATAATCATCTACTGCACCCTCATAGTCCTTTAACTCCATTTTTACAGTGGCTCTTAAAAAGTAGGCCTCGTCATCGTTTCCCTGCAGGCTGATAGCTTTATTAATATCCGCCAGTGCATCATCAAAATTTTTGAGTGTCGCTTTAGCGTGTCCCCGGTTTTGATAAGCTATGGCCAGGCCGGTATCTAATTTAAGCGCCTGGTCATAATCTTTAATAGCTGCCTCTACCTTGCCCTGATTTTCAATAGCGATACCGTGTAGGGTGTAGTAATACGCATTGTTGGTATCAGTTTTAATTAGTTTGGCAAAAACATCTGCGGCCTCGTTATAAAACTTGCCCTTAACCATTGATGTGCCCAGGTGTACATATACATTATTGTCTTTTGAGCCAATGTCGCCCACTTTTTTATAGTCGTTTAAGGCACGGTCACGGTCGCCCATTTTCAGGTAGGCGTCGCCGCGACGCAGATAATGTTCGGCGTTGCCCGGATTATCCTGTACAGCGTGATTAAAGTCGGACAATGCACCTTTAAAATCTTTCAGCATAGTGCGCAACTCGCCGCGTACTGCGTACGGATAATCATTATGGGTATTCAGTTCAAGCGCCTTGTCCAAATCGGCCATGGCGGCGGTTGTGTCGTTTAGTTTGAGTTTGGCTATGCCACGGATAGTATAAGCAAAGCTGTTTGTCGGGTCGAGCTCTATGGCCTGATCCGCATCGTCAATGGCATCGTCATATTGTTTGATACCCAGCTTTGAATCGGCACGGCTCTGATATATCTCGGCATTTTTTGGATCAAGCTCAATACCTTTATCAAAATCGGCAATGGCGCCCTCTTTGTCGCTCATATTGCTTTTAACAATGCCATCATATAAATATAAAGCGGCATTATTCGGGTCTTTTTTAATCAAGTCCCCAAAATATTCAAGAGCCTGTTTTTCGTCATGGATATTACCTAAGGCGTTGGCCAGATATTTATAGACATTCGGTTTTTTAGGATCGAGCGCAATAACTTTTTTATAATCTGCAATGGCCGCGTTGTAATCGCCGATATTCGCTTCGGCATTTGCTTTGTAAAATAAGGCATCGCTGTTTTGAGGATTCATAGACAGGGTTTTGTTATAATCGTCAATAGCACCTTTAAAATCAGGAATATTGCCCTTTGAATTTGCCCGGTAAAAAATAATGTCGGCATTTTCGGGATCTAATTTAGCAGCGATATTATAATCGTCAATGGCCCCTTTATAATCCTCAATGTTGGCTTTTGCTACCCCGAGGTATTCATAGAGCGACGGGTCATTAGGCGATATAGCCAGAGCCCTGTTAAAATCCTCAATGGCGCCTTTATAATCGCCCAGGTTTGATTTGGCATCCGCCCGGTAATGGTACAATATCGCATTACGTGGGCTCATGCTTAAGGCCTTATTATAGTCTGCAATAGCTTCCTTATAGTTTTTGTTACCGTTATAAGCATTGCCGCGGTAATAATACAGAAACATGGTCACCTTATCAGGCGCGATCTCCTGCGACTTGTTAAAGTCTTTTATAGCCGACACATAATCTTTAATGGCTGAATAAGCATTAGCCCGGTAAAAATAAATATTGGCATCGCGGCTGTTTAAAGCTATTGCCCGGGTAAAATCAGCAATAGCGCCCTGGTAATCTTTATTCCCTGCCTTACTGTTGCCGCTTTGAGTCAAAGTCTCGGCCGACTGCGCCATGCAGAAAAAGGGAACAAACAGAGAAAATATCAAAATTGATCTTAACATTGTTTTATGCACTAAAAGGGCCTTAAAATGAGTGATGCCGAAACGCTTGAACCATCGCCCGTGTTGCGCCCGTTAATAAATTTACCTGCCGATATGAACAACGATATCTTGCGGGTAAATGAATAGCCGTAGCTTAACGATACCTGGTTAAAAGCAAAGTTTTTATTGGCTGCTATATGCGCCGGATCGTAACCTCCGCTTAAGCTGCTGGTTGAATAAAACCCGCCGATGGTAGCTGATATCTGCTGCTTAAAGCGCCTGTCCAACGTTAAACCTACGGTTCCTGTATAACGGTCTTGTAAGGGGCCGCTGCTGCCAAAGTATTGACGCACGCCATTGTCAATAGTAAAGTAGTAGTTTCTGCCCAGCACGTGCCCGCTACCGCCAAAGGACACTTTAACTTCTGCGCCCTGCTCGCCGTAACCCAGGTTGATATTGTTAGTATACAAAGGCTGTATAAAGGTGCCTTGTACTGAAAAATAGTAAATATAATTGATGTTAAATGCGTAATACCTTATACCAATTTCCATATCGGTAAAACCGTTGGTGCGGTTATCGTAGCCCGTATTGTCGTGATAATGGTTGTTTACAAAAGGTAACTGACCTACCAGGGTGAAGCGTCGCGATAAGCCGTACTCGGTATAGAGTGAGTAACTAAGTGAAGTAAACTGGCCGCCATTGGCAAACGGACTAAGCCTGCGTAATGAATCCCACCCTTTATTGGCAAAGAAATAGTTTACAGAAGGCGATAGCAGCCAGCTGCCCGGCCTTACCGGGAACGCGCCGCCGTAGCTTTTGCGCTGCATTGTGATAAAAAATACCGATGCAACCAGCAGGTATTTCAGTCCGGGTTTGGTAAAGCTCATATCGTATCTTAAAATAATCCAAAGGCATCACGCATCCATCGGCCCTCCAGCTCTTTATAGGCCGTCGTGATTTCGTGCCCAAGGTCTTTAAAAACCATTATACGTTTGGCCGCCTTAATGTTATTATAGCCGGCATATTCATTATCAGGCGGCGCAAACGGGTCAAGCAAACCTATACCCATAATGGTTGGGCAGCTTAAGTTACTTGCAAAATTTTTAACATCATAATAATCCATATTATCCAATATGGTATTAAATGACAGGCCCGGCTGGGTGCCTACATATTGCTGCATAGCACTTATGGGCCATTTAACAGCGCCCACCATGCCGCGTATATCGCATAAAATAGGGTTTTGTGCCGAGCACAATTTAACCCGTTTATCCAAACTAGCTGTCGCTATCGACAAAAAACCACCCATACTACCGCCCGATACCAGGATTTGGTCATGTCGCAGGTTAGGCTGAGCGCAAATAAAATCAACGGCGCGCAAACAATCGGCAATAGCCCCACGCATCACATACTTATATTTATCTTCAATGTGGTACACTATGTATTCGTCGCGGGGGGTATTAACCGGCCCGCGGCTATTGCCCTGCCCGCGTACGTTAAGGGTAATGATCGCCAGGTCGGGGTCTAAACCTGTAAGTGGGTTAAGGGTAACCTGGTAGCCCGGCAAACCCAGCAAAACCGCAAATTTTTTATCCTTGTTGCGGTTTACAGGCACTGTCATCCATCCCCTGATAGTTATGTTTCCCAACGACTGCATTTCTATCAGGTAAACGTGGCGGTTATCCTTATCAAGCTTGGGCATGGCAACTACCCTGAAATTTGGTTTCACCTGTGCCAGTTCATTTTTTGTTTTTTGCCAGAACAGCTCAAAATCAGCGGGCTTTTTGTAGCGCGAGCTGATCTCTTCAGGCCTGATGCCAAATACACGCCGGGTAGTATCATCATAATCGCTCACATTGATCATAAAGTTTACCTTGTAAAAACCGACGCCTTTTGAAGGTAAAATGAAGTTGTATTTTTTTACACTTTTTTTCGGGATATTAACTTTTACCGAGTCTTCAAACAGTTGTTCGCCTTTTTCGGTGGTAACCGTATAAGAAACCTTACCAAGCTGGTCGGCCTTTGTTGTATTACTTACCTCAAATGTGTATTTGGCTTTATCCTTAAAAATAGCGTTTTTGTCTGCAGCTGTTAAAACAGTTGATATTTCGCCATTATCAGAACCGTCGTCATCATCACTATCATCAGGTTTTGGCGGCGCAGCGTTCACATTATCCTTTCTCGGCGGGGGCGAAGTGTGCGACTGAGCCTGAGCGTGAGCGGCGATATTCAACATAGGCTGAAAGCCGGACAGTATTGCAACCATCGCAAGCAATTTCAGTTTTTTTGTCAGTTGTAGATATTTGGCGCTCATTTTATTTTAACACCGGCTTAATACAGGCGTTTTAATACTTATCAATTAATAGTATAAACCAAACTGGTCATGCATCCACTTTAACTCTGTTTGTGTATATACAGGGCTAACCTCATGCCCGCGGTCTCTGAATAACATGATCTTTTTCTTAGCTGTCATGCTGTTAAAAACAACAAAATCATTGGTTGGCGG
Source organism: Mucilaginibacter ximonensis (assembly GCF_042686265.1). Lineage (NCBI taxonomy): Bacteria > Pseudomonadati > Bacteroidota > Sphingobacteriia > Sphingobacteriales > Sphingobacteriaceae > Mucilaginibacter > Mucilaginibacter ximonensis. The sequence goes on along the minus strand of NZ_JBHUPD010000002.1, from coordinate 1,182,508 downwards.
CACGTAGGTATCCAAAAGCCCCACACTCATCATAAAGTTACATTTGATTTTAGGGGCAAAGTTCTTAACATCGAAATAATCAAAGTTATCCATGATTTGATTAAGCGTTAAGCCGGGCTGCGACCGTAAGTACAAATTGATGGATTTTATCGGAAACTCAACCCGTTTTATCAGGCTGCGCATGTCTGCAAACACAGGGCTCTGCGCAGAACATAAATTAACGCGACTATCTAAGGCTGCGGTGGTCATCGCTAAAAAACCGCCCATACTACCGCCTTTAACAAATATCTGATCGTGCCTTATCTCAGGCCTGGTATATAAAAAATCCATGGCTCGCACACAGTCCATAATAACGCCACGCAATACGTATTTGTTTTTATCTTCAATGCGGTGTATCACAAATTCGTCATGGCGGGTATTGATGGACCCGCGGCTGTTGCCTTGCCCGCGCACATTAAGCGCCAGGAACGCAAAATCCGGATCGACAGTCATGATCGGGTTCAAGTCTATCTGATAGCCAGGCAGCGCCAGTACCACACTGCATTTATGTTTGGGATCAGCGTTAGCAGGCTCTGTTAACCAGCCACGCACCGTTATATTATCCAGCGACTGCATTTCAACCAGGTAAACCTTACAGGTTTTGGTGCTCAGCTTAGGCTGATAGGTCACCTGGAATTTGGGGTCGACTTTAGCCAGATCGCTTTTTGCTTTTTGCCAGAAAGCGTCAAAATCGGCCGGGGCTTTGTAGTTTGATTTGATGAGCTCGGGCTTCACACCGAAAACTTTATGCAGGGTGTCATCATAATCTGAAGTATTGATGATGAAGTTTACTTTGTAAAACCCAGGCCCCTTGCCTGCAATCTCAAAATTATATTTGCCGATGCTTTTTTTTGCAACGTTGACCTTAACTGAATCGGTATGCATTTTTATGCCGTTTTCATCCAAAACGGTATAGGATATTTTGCCTTTCTGATCCTCGTCTGTTGGATTGCGCACCTCGAACGTGTATTTTGCAGCTGCATCAAATATTGCGTTTTTGTTTGAGGGGGTGATTATGGTCGAAATCTCTGTTTCGTCGGCCAGCGATATTTTTTGGGGTGCTTCTTCCTGCGCAAGTGAAACAGCCGTAGTCATTAACAGCAATGTACCTGTCAGATATATCAGTTTTGTAACCCTTCTAATCATACCTACTTTATTTGAGCGGAGCTGTTCTCCGGGTTTGATTTTTTATTCTTGATCAGGAAATCTGATTTACGGATGAAATGATTCAGCGGCTCTTCAATAGTCTTAAATAACAATATAGCTATAGCGTTAAGTAAAACAAATGCATATAACAGGTTCAGCTTGTCGTTCTCAAATGGCGAATGCCAGTCGACGCCCCATTTGTCATATAAAGTAAAGACATAGTCATTAAGCCAGTTTGTACCACTGTGCACCAGGTTGTACATCCACCCCAGATGGATGAGGTAGAATATATATGAGCTTTTACCCAGTAACTCAACAAAAGGCAGCGCCAAAACCTTTTTCATGACAGTTTGCTCGGTAAGTATCCCGTAAAAAAACAGGGCCACCGCTATGCACAAAAAGTAATTGTTTACAATAATGCCTGCCGGGCTTTGTACGCCGGCGTTCCATCCCTTGGGGATTGGTTGAAAAGCCATTGCCAGCACACATAAAAATATCAGGGCAAAACCTAAATAGGTATATACTATTTTGTTGGTGCGTTCAAAGCCTTTGTTTAGTACAATGCGTGCCAGTTGTACACCCACATAAAATTCAAAGCATCGCCCAAAAAAGGTGAACAACATCACGAAAGGGAAATTGCTGAAAAAGCCATACCAGTCGACGTGACTAAATATAAGCACCATTATTATAGCAAAGGCTGTGATGATAACAGGCTGAATATAAAACCTGCCATATTTTTTGGCGATGAGAAAGATAATGGGCGCCGAAAAGTAAAAGCATTCCTCAACAGTTAAGCTCCACCCTTGCGCAATGCCCGTGTCCCAGAAACGGTAAAAGAAACCCCTGATGAAAGTAATGTTCATGATCAGTAACCATACCGGGCGATCGTAGCCCCGGGTGATGCTTTCGTCTTTAGTAAAAAAGAAATAGATGAAGGCGCAAATAGTGAGGATAGCATACATGGGGTATATGCGGGCCACCCTGTTTTTTAAGTATTGCTTAAACCAATCAGTGGTTAAATGAAAGTTATGGTAGTACCTGAAAGTGATCAAAAATCCTGACAAAACGAAAAAGATGGACACCCCAATGTGGAACTCGCCCAGAAAGCGTTGCACAATGTGAGGAAAAGTATCATCAAAAACATAATAGTAGTGCGACACAAACACCAGATACGCAGCAAGTGCGCGCACCCCGGTTAAAGCCGGAATATAGTTTTGTACAGCTTTTTGTGCCAAAAGTTTAACGGATTAGTGTGCTCTAAAATACTTGTTTATACTTTATGTGCAAAACAAATGCCGTTGGCGGGTATTTCTGAGCGGTTTTTGGTATGGTTGACCGAATCTTACCCCTGCAGGCTTTAACCTTTGCGAAAGTGTTACAAAGCGCTGCCTTGTACTACGCCGCTATTCAGAATTTTTTGGTCGATGTAATATTGGATCTCTGATTTTTTCAGTCCCCAGTTCGGAGCAATAAGCAGTTCGCGGTCGCTCAGGCCAAACAGGCGCTGAATCACCACGTCTGGCCGAACCAGCGGAAGCAGTTCGCACAGGAAACTGGCGTACTCATCAAGTGTAAATAGCTTAAACGGTTCGCGTTTGTATTTTACGCCCATTACCGAGCCTTCGACAATATGCAGGTGGTGAAATTTTACAAATTTAATCTGCGGGTGACGGTTTATCTCGTCAGCATATTTGAGCATCATTTCTTTGGTTTCGCCGGGGAGGCCAAAGATGGTATGCACACAAATATCCAGCTTGCTGTTCTCAACCAGTTTTAAGGCACGTAAAAGGTCATCATGCGTACAACCGCGGTTGATCTGCGCCAGGGTATCGTTATAGATACTTTCCATACCCATCTCCAGGTCGACATCAAAACGGTCAGTATAGCTTTCAAGCAGGGCTATTTTTTCGGCATCTATACAATCAGGCCGGGTACCTACCGACAAACCAACGATATCCTCGGGGCAATAGCTTAAAGCCTCGTCATACAGTGCTTTCAGGTAATGCGTAGGTGCGTATGTATTGGTATTAGGTTGAAAGTAAATAATGAACTTGTCGGCTTTATTACCTTTGCGGGCACGCTCCATGCCCTCAATAACCTGTTGCTTCAGGTTTGGCGCCTGGCGGCTAACCGACGGCGTAAACGAGTCGACATTACAATAAGTACATCCACCGTAGCCTTTACTGCCATCTCTGTTGGGGCACGTGAAGTTGCCATCAACAATAACCTTAAACACCCGGTGCCCTTTGTACTTTTCTTTAAGCCATGGCCCGTAGTTGTTATATCCCTTCTCCCAAATACTTGCTGTCGTGTCTGTTAATTGCATTGGCGCAAAGATACGGATTTAGTAAATCCTTTTTTGTCATTCTCCGCGACGAATCTGAATAACACGTTTAGTTAATCATTGTTCCAACATTTTGTCTGCAGCATTGTTGTTATTGGTAAGATATTTGCACTACTACCCCTATCAATATTGCACCTATGAACATCAACCCGAAAGCCCCTGTTTTAACTAACGACGAGATCATTATTAACGCGCCGCTAATTGACGTATGGAACATCCATACCGACATTTCAAACTGGAGCGATTGGAATGACGAGATATCTGCCTCCAGGATAGATGCGCCACCCGCTATTGGCAAAACTTTTACCTGGACCATCAGCGGGATGGAAATTTCATCGACTATCAGTGAGCTTATACCTGGACAAAAGATCTCCTGGTCGGGCACCGTAAACGGTGTATTGGGCATACATGTGTGGCTTTTCCGCGATATGGGTGACGGCGTTCTCGTAAATACAGCCGAATCATTGGAAGGTGACCCGGTGAATGAACAAATTGATTTTTACCAGGATGGACTGAATAAAACGCTACGCGCCTGGCTGGAGAGTTTAAAGAAAAAAGCAGAGGCCTTGCAATAGATCAGGCAAAGACAGGGTTTTTGACAGAAATCGGTGTGAGTCCAAAGCGTCCGCGAAACGCGCGGCTAAAATGCGAGACGCTTTCAAATCCACTCTCAAAAGCCGCTTCACTAACCGTTTTATTGGTATTAACCAGCAAATTGCGGGCATGAATAAGCCGTTTTTCTAATAGCCATTTACCAGGCGTAGTGTCAAACTGTTTCCGGAAATCGCGTTTAAATGCAGAAAGGCTGCGGTTAACTAGTTTTGCATATGCTTCTAGTTTAAGATTATAGCAATAATTGCTTTCCATTACCTTTTGTAGCGATATGGCTTGTGGCTCATGCAGCAAGGCGCCAAAATAGGCAAGCATCTCGCGGTTATTCAAATTGCCTGCGACGGTTAAGATCAACTCGCGAAACTTTAGTTCGAGCAATGCCTTTTCAGGTTCGTACCGGGCTTCAAAAAAATGCATTATCGATTTAAAAAAAGCCTGCACATAGTTGTCGTTGATAATAGGCATGACTGTATGAAAGGTCTCGTCCGACCTATAGATGGGTGAGGTTTTGCTTTTTAATACTTCGCAGATAAAATCATCGGGCACAAAAAACATTACCAGGCAAAATTTATCGTCCGAAAGCTGTTCGGATATAGCAGCGCCCTTGCGCACAAACACACAAGTATTTTCTGTCAGCTCAAAAGTGCCTTGCGCGGTATGCCATCTTTTAGTTCCCTCAATTACATAAATAAAATAATTATGCTGGCACCATACGTCCTGATACTTGTTTTTTAGCGGGCAATTGTACAGCGTAATCAAACTTTCGCCGCACGAAAATTGCCGGTAATAATTGGGGTTATCTAATGTGTTATCGTAAATATTGACCATCTCCGCTTTCCGAAAACAGGACAAAATACATAAAAGCCGGCAGATCAATGACCTACCGGCTAAATTTCACGCATTAATTTATGATACGGTTACTTCAACCAATAAATAAGTGGCCGTGATTGAGGTGATTGAACTATTATTACTACTATTTTTTTCTGCAAAAAGCGCTTGCAGTTCACGTTCCAGCTGGGCTGCCTTGCCATTTTTTCCGGCTGCTTCAAAGGCGCTCATTGTTGGGCCGTAGTATCTTTTAAACAGGTCGACAAATTCATTGGGCGTACATTGAGCAACAAAAGTAAAGTCGGCTTTTTGGCAAACGATATTTTGTTTGGAGACACCCGCCGCAGCAAACCTATCCACTACTTCTGCCTCTACTCCCCATAACATCGGGCTCACAAAGCCCTCGGGCGGCGGCGGTGTATAGGCCGAACTAATTTTGAGTATCTGGGCAACAAGTGTTGGGTCGCCTGGGATCCAGTTTCCCATCACAATTTTGCCGCCTGGTTTGGTAACCCTAACCATTTCTTTAGCCACATCATATGGTTTTGGCGCAAACATGGCCCCAAAGATACTCACTAACATATCGAATGAATCATCCGCTACCCCTTGCAGCTGGCAAGCATCGCCTTGTTTAAATGTACAATTTGTAAGTCCTGCGGCCTTGGCTCTGGCATTGCCGGCTGCAACCAGGTTTTCGGCAATATCAATTCCGGTGACATCGGCGCCCAGCTTTGCCGCCGGTATGGCTGTTGTGCCGTCGCCGCAACCAAGGTCAAGTAGTTTTATATTTTTTGTAATACCCAGCCTGGCCACCAGCCCGGCTCCGCTATTGCGCATGGTATCGGCAATTTTTGTAAAGTCGCCTTTTTCCCACAATGCTTTATTTGGATTCATCTAGTTAATTTTCAGCAAAATTAGAAAACGAGTCGCCTCTTGACTTGCTTTTTAAGTCCATATTAATGACTCTGCGGACCAGCATTTGCTAAAAACAAAAGCACCGCCATGAATTTTTGTGGCGGTGCTTTTTATTTATAGTCAAAAGGTTCTTAATTCTTTTCTGTTGTAAGCTTTTTGATCAGCTCAACCTCATCAGTTTTATATGGGGTGCCATCCTTGCGAAAAATGTCGTGGAACCACAATTTTGGCTCCTCGCCACCAGGGATTGGCGTATCCCAGGCATAAATGGTATTAGTTTTACCCATTACAAAGCCCCAGTTAATGGCGCCAACGTTCTCTTTTTTAAGCATCGGCATTACTGTGCCAAAAGTACTGTTACGCGGGCGAGCCATATATTCAGTACAGATCAACGGCTTACCATGTGTTTTCAGCAATTGAATCACCCGCTGGTGCGGACCAACTTCGTCATAATTATGATAAGTGATCACGTCTGAATTTAAAGCCTGATAGGTATTCAGCTTTTCAAAACTCCAGTCCCACAAACCGGCAGATACCGGCTGGTCTGGACGAACCTCATGCGCCCATTTAAACACGTTAACCAACAAAGGCATTGATGATTCTCTTTTACCGCTATTACCCGGCTCATTAAACAAATCCCAAAGCAAGATGCGTTTATCGTGGCCAAAAGTGGTTAGGATATCTTTTACGTAATGCTCCAGTCTGGCCATTTCTTTCGGGTCTTTAAGCGCCGGCACACCCGGGTCTTGCATCCATCCTGAATTATGCACACCTGTTTTAACTTCGGGCTGTTTGCCCGGTTTGGGGTCGTTGTTCCAGCAATCGTCGAAAAATACAAACAAGGGTTGAATATGGTGTTTGCTGGCGATAGTCAGGAACTCATTAACGCGCGATTTAAAACCTTTTGGATCTTCGGCATAAGCAATGCTATGTAAGAAAACACGTACCGTGTTAAAACCAATGCCCTCTGCATACCCCAGTTCGCGGTCTATGGTTTTTGGATCAAAAGTATCAGCTTGCCACATTTCTAACTGGTTGATGGCATTGCTGGGGATAAAATTTGCGCCTGCTATCCAGCGATGCTGGCTGTACCATTGGTTAGCTTTAGCGGCCGACCATATCTTGTCTGCCCCTGCAGTTTTTGACTGCGCATTAACCGATAAAGCTGCCAAAGCAACCGCGCCGGTTAATAACATATTTTTTATTCTCTTCATCGTGATTATTGGATAATTAATTGGTTTGCTAATATAGTTTAAGTGTGCACCAAGTAAAAGGTTTATCTGCCTCATTTGATGAAATATTTTCAGTATGGCCATTGCTATCGGTTAAGGCCATGTTAAAACCTACGCGTTTACCTGCTGCCGGGCGGCCTCCAATTATTGACCATGGGATACCGATTACCTGCGTATATCTCTTACCGGCACGCATGTTGTTATCGTTCAAGATACCCCTTGGATAGCCTTTTTTCCATTCGCCGCTATCACCTTCAAACATGGTCAATTCATTACGTCTGTCCATCGTAATTTTGAATACACCTTTACCGGGGGCATCGTAGCTTTTATTTTGTGGGTCGAGATAAATAGTGAAGGACGCGTTTTTCAAACTATCGACACCACGTACAGCAACCATAACATATAGCATCTGGTCATTATAATTCAGATCGGCTTTTAAATTAGCCAGACCATCGCCACCTATAAAAACTTTGGTCTCCAGGCTATCCTGCGATGGATCATTGTGAATCTGTGCCCTTTTAACCGATAGTTCAGGCATAACATGACCCTTGATCATCCACACCTCAGTATTGTGATTTTGTGAAAAGCTACTGGTGCTGGTCAACGCCACAACCGTATTGTCATTTAGCACACATACACTGTTCCATAGCCCGGCTTTATCACCGGCAATATTAAACGGTACCGATTTACGGTTGAAATTACGGCCCTCATTATCGCCAACCACTACTTTCATTTCGCTATGGTTCATGTTGTTTATGCGGCCTTCGGTTCCCTGATATGAAAGGATGGTTTCGCCGGTTTTTAGCCGCCGCAGATAGGGCGCACCAAGGTAAAGGCTATCTGGCACTTTATCGGCTAACGCGAAGTTACGGTTCGGGCTAGTAGCGCCAACAGGTTTAGACCAATCATCTTTCAATGTACTGCGAATAATAGTTGGCTTGAAATTTTTGAAACCGTTGTCTTCTATCGAGTAAGCCATTTCCTTACCGTTTTGCAGCAATATCGGGCTTGGCATACCATCCCGCGAATGCGGCCTGAAACTGGTAGTTTTCGCCGCTGACCAGCTCAAGCCGCCATCCCTTGATTTTACCATCGAAATACACTGTTCATTAGATTGCCGGTACGGATCTTCATTGGCAAAAAATAACTCCACATCGGCGTCAGGCAATTGTATAGCCGATGGTTCCCAGCAGCCGTTCTCGAACCGATAATCAGCTTTGTAAAGGGTACGCTCGTCGGTCCAGGTTTTACCGTGGTCGTAGCTTTTTTTAGTTTTAATAGCGAAATGTTTGGTGGTATCAATTGGGCGGCGTGACGGCCGTGGGTTATAGCAAACTAACAATGAATGATCTTTTAGCTGTAAGATATCAGGAACGGCCATATTCACCCCGTCGGCGTGCGGCGCTATCAGCGTTTGAGCCGACCAGCTTTTACCCAAATCGTTACTTTTAACACAGTAAACGCTCCCTTCAGATTCATAAACGCCGAGCAGCGAATTATCTGCAAGTTGTATCAACCGTGCATAGCCAGAGTAACGGGCATTATTTGATGATACTTTAACCAGCGTGTTGTAATCCCAGGCTATGCGGATGCCGCCAACCGGTGTTTTGGCTTGCTGCGCCACGCTGCTCATCGCTACAATTAACAAGAGCGGCAGAAGATACAATTTCGGTTTTAACATTGGATTGGTATGGTTGATCAATAATACGGAGATTTATGTATTCTGCAAGACAGTACAGGACAGCAAATCAGCCAAGTTATATTAAGTTTGCGTATCCAATTATACACTTAGCAAAGTATCGCTATACTCATGATTTCGAAATTTAAAAATATTAGCAAAGCCCTGGCCGTAGCAATGTTAGCCCTTTGCACTTTAACGGCAGCAGCTCAAAGTACCAAAACTGCGCAACCAGCGCCAAAAATTGTCAACATTGTCAACTTTATTCGCCTGCTTGAGCCGCGCGACCCAAAGATTACCGAAGATGTGCTGTACCAAACAGTTGTACAGCAGGTTAACATTATGAAAAAATATCATCTGGGTGGCACTTTCCTGCTGCAGTATGATGCCTTGATGGATAAGCGTTATCAAACGCTGCTGGCCTCATTACCAAAAGGCAGTTTTGAAATTGGCGCGTGGTGGGAAATACCCCAACCTTTGGTTGAAAATGCCGGAATGACGTGGCGCGGCCGTTACCCATGGGACTGGCGCGCCAACATTGGTTTCTCAACCGGCTATACGCCGGCCGAACGCACCAAACTGATTGATACTTATTTTGACGATTTTAAAAAGATATTCGGCTATTATCCCAAAACCGTTGCCTCATGGTTTATCGATGCTTACAGCCTGAACTATATGTATCAGAAATACCACATCGTAGCATCGGCAAATTGTAAAGACCAGTACGGCACCGACGGTTACACCTTATGGGGCGGCTACTGGAATCAGGCTTATTATCCAAGTAAAATCAACTCATATATGCCGGCGCAACATGAAGCGCAACAAATACCGGTACCCATCTTCAGAATGTTGGGAAGCGACCCTGTGCGTCAATATGATACCGGCATTAGCTCCAGCAGGCAGGGAGTGATTACGCTTGAGCCGGTTTACCATTTCGGGGGTGGCGATTCAACCTGGGTAAGCTGGTTCTTTAAAGCTTTGGCTGACGATAAATCAGTTAACTTTAACTACACCCAGGCCGGGCAGGAAAACTCGTTTACCTGGGACGCCATGAAAAAAGGTTTCGAAATACAGATGCCGCTCATTGCCAGGCTGCGTGACCAGCATAAACTTCGTGTAGAAACCATGGAGCAATCGGGCACATGGTTTAAAAAGAATTATAAAGTAACCCCGCCTACCTCGTTCAGCGTAAGCAAGGACATTCCGGGCAGCGATTTGAAAACCGCCTGGTACAATAGCCGCTTTTACCGTATCAATTTATTGTGGGAGAACAATAATCTGCGTATCCGCGATATTCATTTGTTTGATGAAACTTTCCCATCGGTTTATGAAACAACGCCGGTAACGTCGAATGAGTGTACCTTCTTTACCCTTCCGATTGTTGACGGCTATATCTGGAGTAAACGCGATGACCTGGCCGGTTTGCGTTTCAAAGCCAGGACTGATGCAGGCGATATTCTGCTAACCGGCGGCGAGCCGAAATTTAGCAAAACTGCTACAGGCGCCCTTCATATTTCGTGGCCTTTAACAACCGCTAACGGATCTATAGAAATTGACCTTGCCGAAGGACAGGTAAAAATAAACCTGTTAAGCAAAATAAAACTCGACTGGTACCTTGAACTCAATACGCCACCAACGGATAAATTACCATTTGAAAAGATAGACACCAAAGAATTGGATTGCCAATTTGAAAACATGCCCTATAAATTAAAAGCGGTTAAAGGCAGCTTCAGTAAACCGGGTAACAGCTCTATTTTCAGAATAACACCTGAGGCCAACCGTATTGTATTAAATATGGCAGATATTAAGTAATTGAAACAGAACAAAAGGGGTGCCCCTTGAGGTTCTCGAAGCATGACACCCTGTTTTTGTCAAACTCTCGTAGCCACCTGTAATTCTGGAGCAATAATCAAACTGGCAGTTAAAGCGTGTAAGATTTTTCGCTATCGCTCAGAATGACAAATAAAGAAAGGCGCCGATGGCGCCTTTCTTTATTTCTTCTGGTTAAAGTCCCAGATATTCATCCATTTTATCGCGGCCTTACCTTCGGCAAAAACCGATAGGTTGGTGGCATTACCATCCGGATATATCATAGTTGAGATCACTTTTTCCCCACCGTTGCCAAATACCTCAAGCGACGAATTGTCTACCAGCACCTGTATCTTAACCACGCCGTTTTCAGGTTTCATTGGCGCGGTTTGGGTAAGATTTTGGCGCGATTTATTCCCCATTTCTGATATGGTACAATCGATAAACAACTGGCCATTTTCAGCATCATAACCTACATTTACATTTTTAGTGATATCAGGGTTTTCAACAATATTAAAGCCTACTTTTTTGGTGTCTTTGGTTACCTCAAACTCTGCGTTTATCCAATAGGAGTTACCGCTATATGGACGCTCTTTGTTCAAATTGATACGCGTATCGTTAATAGGCAGATTTTTCGTTAATAAAACTTTCTGAGCAGCATATTTGCCCATTGCTTTTGTTACAACAGATGAAGGCTCTTGTACCAGTCTTAACCCTTCATCGGTAGTCTTCAATGATAAGTCATGAGGAATAGACATTTGTCCTTTCCAGGGGTAAGTTTCGCGGCGGCCGTCCTGTAGCCATCCTAATAATATTTTTTTGTTTTGTGGAGCATCCCGCCAGGCTATGGCGGCATAAAAGCAATCTCCATAATCTACCGGTAAAACCAGCTTACCGGCGTTGTCGTCTTTAAAAGTGGTGCCGTCAAAATCGCCTACAAAATATTGAATAAGCGGGCCATGGTCTCCGCCTGACGATACAAACATTACCCATTTAACTTTCTTCGGGTCATTATCAACCACCAATGGCAGCAGTGAAGGGCACTCCCATCCATTACGGGTATATCCCGCCGGGCCAAAATCGCTCAGTTTGGTCCAGTCTTTAAGGTTTGACGAGCCGTAAATACGCACCATGTGCTCGTTCACCATAGATACCGTCATGATCCATTGCCTGGTTGGCTCATACCAAAACACGTTGGGGTCGCGGAAATCGCTTTTATTTAAATCAATAACCGGTGTTGAGCTGTATTGCTTAAAACTTATGCCGTTATCGTTACTATAAGCGATAAATTGCGACTCTTTATGCTGTTTGGGTTGATCGCCTGTAAAAATTGCCACCACAGGCGGCTTTTCTTTAGTGCCCAGTCCGCTGGTATTATTTTTATCTAACACAGCCGAGCCGGAATATATCCAGGTTGTGGTATCAGGATGTACAATTTCTGGTATTGCCACCGGCAAGTGTTTCCAACTGATCAAATCTTTACTGGTAGCATGGCCCCAACTCATGTGGCCCCATTTATTTTCGAAAGGATTGTGCTGGTAGTATAACTGATACTCGCCATTTAAAAACAGCAGACCGTTAGGGTCGTTAGTCCAATTTTTTTCGGGAGTAAAATGATATTGCGGACGCCATAGCGGTGTCGGGACAGGTTGTTTTTGGCAATACCCTTTTGCAGCGGGCAACAATAATAAAATAGTTATCAGTTTATTACGCAGCATGGCTTGTACAGTTAATACGTAAACAGATTGCTTTGGCAGGTGCATTACCTCTAGGTCTTAAAGATAGTATATTGCACTATTAAATAGCAACTAAAAAGGGCGCAAATTGCGCCCTTTTTGTATAACGTTGTCTATACAACTATTTTAAGTATTACTTTTTTGCTTTTGCAAGGTCAAGCTCATAAGTAAAGCTGCTGGCTAAGGCGTGTGGTTGGTATTGCTCCAACGGGCGCGGACCACAACCGTTTGAACCCGCACCCAAGGTGCGGTGATCAATGTTAAGGACAGTACCTTTGCTTTTTGGCAGATCTATCTTGTACTCAACGGGCTCCATTTCTTCATCGCTGTAAGGCAAAGCGCTTACCTGCATTACTGAGTCAACCTGTTTAACTTTCAGGCCCAGGCCGCTTGCCGCTGTAACGTTTGCCCAACGCACGTCTTCGTGGTTACCCTGCTCCATTGGTTTTTCATAACCTGTCATTTGGTTAACCACGCTGCTAGAATAGTGGCCCACGTCCGATCCGCGTTTACGATCGGCATAGTTTTCCATCGGGCCACGGCCCAGATAATCAAACTGGTTCAGGTCCTTATTCAGGAACATACGCACCCCAATGCGGGCCAGTACCAGTTTAGGGTCGCTAAAGTCAACCTTGTTTTCAGCCTTGATCTCGCCTTTACCATTGATAGTGTATACCACGTTATGGCGCACTACAAAGTTTTGCTGGCCAACGCCGGTTAAGTTAGCGCTTATTTGCACTACGTTTGGCGCCAGTTGTACCGCTTTTACATCGGCAGCAGTCCATTTAATTTCTTTCAGGCCGCTTTTAACCCAGTCACGGTAGGCCCACATATCGTCAATTTGGTGCGGTGCACGCCAAAGGTGCAACATCGGGCCGCCGTTTTCTCTGATAATGTTTTCGCCGTCTTTCTCTATTTTGGTGAAAGTACCCAGGTTTTTGTCGAACACCAGGTTAAAGTCAGCGCCTTTTACTTTAATATCGCTGCTGCCATTATTTAAAGTAAGGTTAGCGCCTTGAGCTTTATTGGCAACAGCCGGTGTGGGTGTACCCAGTTCAAACTGTTGCTCGGCAACTTCAAAACCACGCTTAGCCCACATTTTATCAGCACCTAATTGGAATGAAATGCGCAGGAAGTACTCGGCACCCGGTTTGTTTGGCACTACATAAGGCAGGGTAATGTCTTTATCCTGGCCAGGGTTGATCAAACCTGGCGAAATATTGCCCGATGATATTACGGTACCATTTTCACTCAGTTCCCATTTAGCATCCAGGTTATTCAGGTTGATAAACTGGTAACGGTTTTTAATAGTGAACGCTTTTTTATCCAGATTTTTCGCTTTGATCGAAATCCACTGGTAAGCATGTTTAAGCTCAGGATAGTGTGGTTTTGGGCGACGGTCTGAAAACACAACACCTTTGTGGATGAAGTAATGATCGTTCGGATATTCGCCGAAACCGCCACCATAAGCTGTGATAGGATGTTTTGGATCACGGTTGTTATAGATACCCTGATCTTGCCATTCCCAGATAGCGCCACCTAACAGGTTTGGATATTTGTCGAACAGATCATTATAAACGTCAACCGAGCCCATTGAGTTAAACATGGCGTGTGCATACTCGCACAGGTAGAATGGCTTAGTCAGCGTAGCATCAGTTGCGTGCTTTTCAACATCGTAAACATTGGTGTACATTTCGCTGTCAATATCGGCAGGGTTTTTACTGCCAATACCAAAGCCCTGATAATGAGTTGGGCGGCTCGGATCTATACCCTTAATGGCCGCTAAAATAGCGCGAAAATTGCTGCCGCCACTACCGCACTCGTTACCCAACGACCAGATGATTACTGACGCATGATTTTTAAATTCTTCGACATTGGCCACGTTTCGGTCAATCAAAGCTTTCTTGATAGTTGGCTCTTCGTTAAACTGATCCCAGGCGCCATGGCACTCTAAGTTAGCTTCGGCTACCAGATAAATACCGTACTCGTCGCACAGCTCATACCAGCGAGGGTCGTCAGAGTAATGGCAGGTACGTACGTGGTTGCTATTGGTTTGCTTGATCAGTACAATATCGCGAATCATTTGCTCCTCGGTAATTGCATGACCATCGTCAGGCCAGTTTTCGTGGCGGTTAACACCTTTTAGTTTAATTGGCACGCCATTAACCAGGAACAAACGGCCTTTAATTTCTATCGACCGGAAACCGGTACGTTGTGAAATGGTTTCAATGGTTTTAGCACCTTCGTTCAGGTTGATAACGGTAGTATATAATTTAGGCGTCTCGGCAGTCCATTTCTGCGGATTACTTACATGGAAGCTGGTTTGAACCACAGTTTCCTCACCCGGGGCCAGTGCCGGTATATTTTTCTTAACGGCAGCTCCGGGAACTTTTACATTACCATTGTAAAGCGTCACTAATAACTGGCGTGCCGGAACAGCTTTGTCGCTGTAATTTTTAACTTTTGATTGCACCACCAGGTCGGCATCTTTATAATGTGCATCAAGGTTGGTGTGAATAAAAAAGTCGCGGATATGTTCTTGCGGGGCGCTCCATAGGGTTACGTTACGGAAAATACCACTCAAACGCCACATGTCCTGATCTTCCAGGTAGCTACCCACAGTGAAGCGGTAAACTTCAGCAGCAATCATGTTTTTACCCGGATGCACATATTTAGTCAGATCGAACTCGGCAGCGTTGCGGCTGTTTACGCTGTACCCCACTTTTTTGCCATTAACCCACAAAAAGAAACCTGCGTCAACGCCGTCAAAAGTGATGAATATTCTGCGACCGCTCCAATTAGCCGGCACATTAAAATCGCGGCGATAGCTACCTACCGGGTTGCGTTCTTTAACCGCAGTGTATTTCGGGTTTTTAGGTTGCGTCATTACGTGCGGATAATCTTTCTGGAAGATATAAGTATAATTACTATAATACGGCGTACCATAACCTTCAACCTGGAAGTTTGACGGCACTTTGATGTCTTTCCATTTAGATACATCATAATTGGCTTTATAGAAATTTACCGGGCGTTTTTGCGGCCAGTCAACCCAGTTAAACTTCCACATACCGTTTAAACTGATAGCTAATGAGGACGCACGGCGGTTTGCTTTCAATGCCTCGGCCAGCGTATTGTAGGGCATCAGCGTAGCGTGGTACGGCTCTTTGTTGATACCTGTAATTTCAGGGTCCTCAATCTCTTTCGGTACAGAGGCCGTGTCGGCCACCGACAGAAAGGTATTATCAGCTTGTTGCGCTTTACTTGCTTTGAAGCCGCATATCAGCATCGGTAGCAGTAATACAAGTTCTTTTTTAAATAAGACTTTGTTCATTGTGTTGTATTATTAATTTATTGGAGTATAAAGGTCATTGCGGCAGCTCAAACAACCGCATTGGTGTGTTCATAGTATCGACGTTAAAAGTATAGCTTTTTAACGAATTTTTGCCGGATTTGCGCACTTATCATTCGTAATAATTTTATTGTGATTGTTAGCTAACCCGGGCTAAAAATATTTATTTTGAGAGATATCTGTAACTGCTTTCTGTGCAAACGTTTGCAGTTATCAGGATTTTACAAAGCAGTTGTATATGTTTGCCCGCTTAGCTAATTTAGCAGCGTTATAAACCCAGGTATCCCGCTGTAATGAAATATTTTTTTGCAATTTTTAGCTGTGTCATCGTGTTTACCGCGTGTAAACAAAAGGAACATGCCAAACTAACCTTTGACAAACGCTATATAGAAAGCACCAACCACTGGACGTCGCTTTACACTAACCAGGACAGCACCTACCGTTACGGTTATATTTATATGGATCCTAAACTAGGTTTGGCGGTTCACAGCGAGGGCACCTATAAAGTAAAAGACAACGTTTTTGTACCCACAAAAACACCTGCGGGCGCTCTTCAAAATATTCATTTAGAATATAGTAATACCCGGGTAGCCTGGATACCTGAAAGCCGGTTCGATGAGTTGCAGATAAAAGCCAGACCGAGATGGTTGGATAGCATGAAGATTGACAGTACCTCGCCAGCTTATTTACAAAAATGGGCCTTCACCTATAACGAATGGCATGAAAACGCCAAAGCGCTGATATACCTTGACAGGATCAAAAAGATTGCCCCTGATTTTCCGGGGCTTGATTATGAGTATGCCTTTTATTATGAAGCCACACACCAATATGATAAAGCAGAAGCACTGTTGCGTCAGTCGCTGGCGGCAAGGCCTACCGATTTCGGCCTTTATAAGGCACTGATACATGAAGAGGTATTTTCGAACCAAATGGACAAAGCCGAGCAAAACTACCAGGCAGCTTTGCCATACTGTACTACCGAACAAAAAGCGGAACTATCTTATAATATCTGCTTGATCTATTATAATCAAAAAAACAAACCAAAGTTTGCTCAATGGGCCGCCGAGGCCAAAAAGTGGGTTGCTCCGGGGTCACAGCAGGCAATTAATCTGTCGCACCTAATGGATACGCCGATAAACTAAGCTGCGTTCTGGCGGTTGTAACGGTGTTTATAATCTATCGGCGATAGGCCGGTTATCTTCTTGAATACCGTTCTGAATGCTTTTACATCGGTATAGCCAACATCATACATTACCTCGTTAATGTTTTTGGCTGTATTTTCCAGATGTTTTTTGGCAGCTTCAATCTTTACACGTTGAATGTACTCGGCAGGGGTGTTATTGGTGGCCTTTTTAAACCTGCGGATAAAATGCCGGCGGCCAATGGCAAAACGCGCAGCCAAATCTTCAATAGATATTTTTTCGGCAAGATTTTCTTCAATGAATTCCTGCGCTTTTTTAATTGGTTCGTCCTCGTGCCGCTTTTGGCCGTTAAACATGATAAATGGCGATTGACTTTTACGGTCGATCTCGATAGCAAAAAACTTTGAAGCACGTATTGCCATTTCACGCCCCACATATTTCTCGACAATGTGCAGCAGCAAATTCCAATAAGATGATGCACCACCGCTTGAGTACAAATGCTCCGTTTCAGTAATAATGCTGCCATCAGTCAAAGTTACGTTTGGAAACATTGCCCTGAAATCATTAGCAAACAGCCAATGGGTTGAGCATTCTTTGCCATCCAACAAACCGGTTTCGGCCAGCAGGAACGCACCCAGGCAAAGCGAAGTAACTTCGGCACCCTTATGATATTGGTCGACAATCCATGGCACCAGTTCCCTGTTACGGGCTATACTGGTTCGCATGTCGCCGCTCAAGGCGGGGATAATCACCAGGTCAGTCTTTTCGACATCTTTACACAGCGCATCTATATTGACTGAAAAAACGCCGCCGCTTAGTTGTATTTGCGGCTCAAGCCCTATTAACTTTATATCAAAAGCGGGCTCTTTACCTGCATCAATCAAAAACTGATTTACAGCGGATAATATATACCGGGGGTCAAAAATGGCGGCCAATACTGAATCGTAAGGGACTAAAATTGAAACGTGCTTCATCTTTATTATTGGTAAATCTTGTATTTCAACAAGCGCTTTATCAAATTTACTAAAAGCCTTCAAACAAAAAACCTAATGTCTCAAATCACCCCTTACAATGTCTCAACTTAACGTCACAGCGGGGTTTATGCGGTTGTACATTTGTATCGTGTATCACTCAAAAACAATCACTCACTTAAAACAATTAAAAAATGAAAACTACAAAAATTTTATTCTGGCTATTTAATGGATTATTTGCCTTTGTAATGTTTGGTTCAGGAATTCCTGATATTATGTCATCGCCTGATGCTGTTAAAGGTATGCACGGTATGCTGGGTTACCCATTATATTTTATACCATATATTGGTGTCGCCAAAGTTTTAGGGGCTTTAACCATTATTATTCCGAGTTTGCCATCGCGCTTAAAAGAATGGGCATATGCCGGTTTAACCTTCGACTTAATCAGTGCTACCTATTCACTTTACTGCGCACCAAAAACTGAAGGTCCGTGGTACTTTATGTTTATTTTTCTGGCATTGGCAGCAGCGGCTTACATCTATCATCTTAAAAAGGAAGCTTTAGTAAAAGCATAATCTCCTGCCTGTCAAACTCAAGAACATGAGAAAATTAAAACTACAGATACAAATATCCATTGATGGATATGTGGCTGGACCGAATGGCGAGATGGACTGGATGTCGTGGGGGTGGGGCGATGACATCAAAGCCTATGTTAAGGAACTAAACCATAACATAGACACTATTGTAATGGGCCGAAAACTGGCCGAAGGTTTTATTCCGCATTGGGAAGCGGCCATAAAAACGCCCGAAGGCGATGACGAGTTTAGCCGCAAAATGGTGGATACGCCCAAGGTGGTATTCTCCAAAACACTAAACACATCTATGTGGGCAAATGCTACCGTTGCAGCCGGCGACCTTGTTGATGAGATAAAAAAGTTAAAGGCAAAAGACGGTGGCGTTATCATTACCTATGGTGGCGCAGGTTTCGCATCAGCGCTAATTAAAGCCGGGTTGGTTGACGAATATAATCTTTTTGTTAACCCTGCAGCTATTGGTAATGGCATGCCGATATTTAAGCTACCGGACGGAAAACTGGCCTTAAAACTGGTAAATGCACAAACATTTGACGTTGGCATTGTGGCGTTGAAATACGCGCCGGCATAAATTAACAAAAGGCGGGGATTGATATGCGGCGCATAATAGTATCAATGAATGTTACGCTTGACGGATTTATGGCTTCGAGTGATGGCGGACTGGACTGGCACATTCAAAACTGGACACCCGATATGTCTGACCTGCTGGCGCAACACCTGAATACCGCCGACACTATACTTTTAGGCAAAAATACTTACAGCGCAATGGCTGCCTACTGGCCCGCTGTAAGTACCAGCCTGTTATTATCGCGCAGCGATTTGGCTTATGCTACCATGATAAACGGGTGCAAAAAAATAGTGTGTTCAACCACACTTAAAAAGCCAAGGTGGGAAAACTCGCAGGTAATATCATCCCGCCTCCCCAATGAAATTTTAAAGCTTAAGCAGCAGCAAGGTAAAAACATTATGGTTTATGGCAGCCATAAGCTGGTGCAATATCTCCACAAGTTTAATTTGGTAGATGAGTATCTGCTATGGATTTACCCCGTGACCATAGGGCGGGGCATACCTTTGTTTTATAAACACCAGCAGTTGGAGCTGCTGAGTTCAAAAATATTATCATCAGGTGTGGCGGTACTTCAATATAGTGCCGGGTTGGTAACTCACCCGGCAACGCCTAAGGCAGTTTAAGCGTATCTTGCTTAAAGTTAAACGTGTTTATGCTATTTGTTCATTTCGTGCGTTATAAACGTTCCGGAGTAATATCTTTGGGTATTAATACCAATTTATCACCTGGCTGCTGGCATTAAACACACTATGCCATAGCCAAATAGCTTATATGCATAAACGCTTACTTTATATTATTTTTTTGCTAATGTTTGTTTGCCTTGCGGGGGTTGCTCATGCGCAAAAGAATTATACAATAAGCGGCACGGTAAAAGATGCCGCCACGGGCGAAACACTTATAGGTGCTACCATCAGGCTTAAGGAGTTGCCACACAGTGGCGCCACTACTAACAGCTACGGCTTTTTTTCATTAACCGCCCCAGGTGGCAATTATAACTTAGTTATCAGCTATGTAGGCTACGCTATGGTTACCCAACCGGTTAAACTGAGCCAGGACGCACAATTGGATGTTTTGCTGATTAACGACAACACACTGCAAGAAGTATCTGTAAACGGCAAGGCGAATAAAACCGAAAACATTGACAACCCGCAAATGGGTGTAAACAGGCTTGATTTGAGCCAGATAAACAATGTGCCGGTAATATTTGGAGAAAAAGATGTTATTAAAACCATTCAGTTGCTGCCGGGGGTAAAGTCAACAGGCGACGGAAACACCGGCTTTTATGTACGTGGTGGTAATTCAGACCAAAACCTGGTATTGCTGGATGAAGCCGTGGTTTATAACGCTTCGCATCTGTTTGGTTTTTTCTCTACGTTTAACTCGGATGCCATAAAAGACGTAAGCCTGTACAAAGGCGGTATGCCGGCTCAATATGGCGGCCGGGAGTCATCGGTGCTGGATATCAAAATGCTTGATGGCAACGACAAAAATTTTAACATACAAGGCGGCATAGGCCTAATTGCGTCCCGGCTAAAAGTTGAAGGACCCGTAGTGGCCGATAAAAGCTCATTCATGATCAGCGCCCGCCGTACCTATGCAGATGTGTTTTTGAAACTTTCGCCGGACTCAAATACCCGTGGCGCCAGCTTATATTTTTACGATTTAAACGCTAAATTTCATTATCGTTTTGACGACAAAAACACGCTGTACCTGTCGGGATATTTTGGGAAGGACGTTTTGGGGTTAAAAGATAATTTTGGAACCAATTGGGGCAACCAGACAGCTACCATTAGGTTTACCCATATTTTTAACAACAAATTGTTCCTCAATTCGTCGCTAATTTACAGCAACTATAATTTCCTGATTGAAAGCTTCACGTCTAACAGTGATTTTAAAGTACGCTCGCATATACGGGATTATAGTTTGAAAGAAGATTTTCAATACTTCGCATCAGATAAGAATACGCTCTGTTTTGGTATCAATGGCACATACCATTCCATAGCTCCGGGCGATATTACATCATCCAGTGCGTCTGAAGTAAACCCGCAAACAATACAAGAGCGTTATGGCATAGAAGCAGCCGCTTATATTTCTGACGATTGGAAGTTGACTGATAAGCTGGATCTATTATACGGCATACGTTACTCACTATTTTCATTATTAGGGCCAGGCAAATTCAGCACCTACAGTGCAACAGATGTTCTGCAATTTTACCAGATTTACGCTGACAGAGGAATTGTAAAAACCTATGCTAATCCCGAGCCGCGTTTTTCATTAAGTTATAAGCTAAATGAACAGACCTCAGTAAAGGCATCTTATAACCGTAACACACAAAATATCCACCTTATATCTAACTCAACATCAGGCTCACCGAGCGACTTATATGTAATGAGCAGTAACAATATCAAGCCGGGGGTGTCAGACCAGGTGGCTCTGGGGTATTTCAAAAACCTGTCCAACAACCAATACGAATTTTCGTCAGAGATCTATTATAAAAGCATGCAAAACCAGATTGACTATAAAAACGGCGCACAGCTTATTGCCAATCAGGATGTGGAGTCGCAGCTTATTTATGGACGTGGGCGCGCTTACGGGCTTGAACTTTTCTTTAAAAAACACTATGGCCGCCTAAACGGATGGATTGGCTACACGCTGTCAAAAACCGAAAACAAGTTTGACGGCGTGAACGATGGTCATTATTTTGCTGCTACGCATGACCGTACACATGATATATCACTTGTTGGCATCTATAAACTGAGCAACCGCTGGACACTTTCAGGCACATTTGTTTATGGCACGGGCAATGCAGTAACTTATCCGCATGGCAAATATCATATTGGCGGCTTAACAACTTTCTACTATGCCGATCGTAACTCAGATAGAATGCCTGCGTACCATCGGCTTGACCTGGGAGCAACATTTGAGGGCAAAGCACACAAACGTTTCCACTCAAGCTGGACATTTGGTTTATATAATGCCTACGATCACAAAAATCCGTATACAATAACTTTCCAGGACGACCCGAAAAACCCAACCCGCACACAGGCCGTAATGACCAGTTTATTTGGGCGTATTCCGTCTGTAACTTATAACTTTACTTATTAAGCTATGACAATGAGGTACAGATTAGCACTTTTAATAATACTTGCCATTAGCTGGGCTTCCTGCAAAAAGGTAATTGATTTAAAACTAAGCAGTACTGCCCCCCAATTGGTTATTGAAGGCAATATAACCGATGAGCTTGGCCCGCAGCCGGTATTTCTTACCCTTAGCGCTCCGCTGGACAGCCCCAATAAATATCAACCGGTTAGAGGCGCCACGGTAAAAATGATTAATCAGGACGGGCACGAAATTACTTTGATTGAACGTGCGCCCGGCGCTTATTACTCCACATCCTTTGCGGGTGCCTATAACCGGACGTATCAGTTAAGGGTAAATGCTAACGGGAAAAATTATGTAGCAGCCTCAACCATGCCGAAAAAGGTACTTATTGACTCAATTGCCTTATCGGTGCAAACTATTGGCACCAATGCCCAGAAAACGGTTATTGTTTTTTACCGCGACCCACCTAATGAGGCAAATTACTATCGATTTATTCTGTATGTAAACGGGGTGCAGGTAAAGCGGGTATTTACCCGTGACGACCAGTTTAATGACGGTCATTTGGTGCAGGCTTATTTATACGAAGACGACATCAAACTGCAAAGCGGCGACCATGTGGATATTGAAATGCAATGTATTGAACAAAATATCTACAATTACTGGAATACTTTTGAGCTTCAATCTAATAGCTTTACGTCAACAACACCAACAAACCCACAGGGTAATTTTGTTGAGGGTAGTGCGCTGGGATATTTTAGCGTGCATACTACCGAACATCGAAATATTGTGATTCCTTAAAGCGTATTTTACTTTGCCTGGGCTGAACGCGCAACCAAAAAATCTCTTAAAGTAGCTAATTTGTCGGTATTGATTAAGTCGACACCGCAGCTTAGTATCTCTTTCCAAACAATTTTATTATCTGGCGAAGCCCAAAGCCTTACCTGTTCGCCATTTTTATGAGCCAGCTGCACGTAATTAAGCAAACGCTGTCTTTCGTGCATGGACATCATACCGTTGCCTCTCCATTTCAATAGTTTGGAATATTTACAGCTAGCCATTTGCGACACGTTAGCAATGGTATCGCGCTCAACCCTGCGCAAGTCTTCATCAATAAATACCAGTCGATTTTTAGCAGCTTTTACAGCATCATAGGGTTTATGTCCCGATAGCACGATGGTTACCGCCCGGGTAGTCACAATACCGTCGTCATAACTTGACAGCATTGATCTATATTTTTCAAGTACGGCTTGCAGGGCCGCATAAGTTTTTTGCGCGCCGGTTTTAATGTCTATCATTAACGTAACCGGGTCTTTGTGCCCCTGGTAAACGTTGCCGTTATTAGCTTGTACCTGTTCAAAAAGTGGAGCCAGATATAAGTTCTCCAGCGTGCGGTTTTTCTTAAAATAAGGATTAATGTGCGCTACTACCAGTTTATTATCGTGTAAAAAAACATCGGCCTCAATATGCGTATAGCCGTTATTCTCAGCATCAAATAAGGGGCGCCTGTGGCGGTAATCATTGTGCGCAAAACCATTGGCGAGCGTAACAGATTGCGCGTTGGCAAACCCAGGAGAGAGCAAAAAAAGCGCAATAAACAGCGTATTAAAAAAGCGGGCGTTAAGCAGGGGTACTAGCATTTATAGTTATAACCTTGTAGTTACTTATAAAGCTATGACTCTTCTATGACAAATAAAAGCCTTCTGGTTAAATTTAATGTAATTCTAATTTTGGCTTAACCGGACAGCAAATTAAAAAGGCCAACCAAAAATATGGCCGGCCTTTTACCTAATAAACTAATATAAAATTTTATTGACTTATAAATTTGAAGGTATTAATACCAATTTCACAAACACGTTATCTGTTGGCTTAACAGGTGTACCGCCATTAATAGGCTGTGCGTAAAGTACCATATAAAGGTTTCCATTGTTTACATAATGAAAATAGCTGTAAGAAACACCGTTATAAACTTCTGGAATTTGTTCATATACGCCCTGGAAATATGAGAAATAAACCAAGGTAGCATCGCTGTCATTGATAAAAAAGTTAGATGCAGCAGGTAATTTAATTGAAACTGAATCTGCTTTACCATCGGTTGTTTGTGCCCATTGCGACGGAGTGATTGTCGAGGTAAATGTTTGATTAGGCGTAACATTAGTTACGTATGTTTTTTTACATGAAGCTAAAGCCGCCACAACAAGGGCCACACAAGCGATAGATAGTAGTTTTTTCATAGCGATAATATTTTTTATATCTTTTAAGATATAAGTAAAACGCAAAGGTTTAACGCAGGTTTACTTTTTTTTGTATTTATTTTTTAAGCAGGTAGAAAACCGGTGCAATTATACAAAAAAAATACCCGCTGGTATGGCGGGTATTTTTTTATAATATAATTTTAATGTTAGTTCTGCTCTTCTTGTTTAGGCTTTTTGCCCGAAGCTTTTTTAGCAGATATTTTGATCTCTTCGGCTTCTTTGTCGTAGTCAACCAGCATGGTGTCACCTTCGTGCAGTTCGCCTTTTAAAATTTCTTCAGCAATTGGGTCTTCCAGGTATTTCTGGATGGCACGTTTTAGCGGACGCGCACCAAATTGTGAATCATAACCCTTTTCGGCAATGAACTTCTTGGCTTCTAAAGTAAGCTCAATTTTAAAGCCCAGGCTATTAACACGGCCAAACAATGCAGCCAGCTCGATATCGATAATTTTAAAGATCTCTTCTTCGCCCAATGAGTTGAATACAATCACATCATCAATACGGTTCAGAAACTCGGGTGCAAAAGCACGTTTCAAAGCATTCTCGATAACACCTCTTGAGTGCTGCTCGGCCTGCGTAGTTTTAGCGCTGGTGCTGAAACCTACACCCTGACCAAAGTCTTTCAACTGGCGTGCACCGATGTTTGAGGTCATGATGATGATGGCATTTCTGAAATCAACCTTACGGCCCAATGAATCAGTCAACTGACCTTCGTCTAAAACCTGCAATAGTATGTTAAACACATCAGGGTGAGCTTTCTCAATCTCGTCTAACAAAACAACCGCATATGGCTTACGACGTACTTTTTCAGTCAGCTGCCCGCCTTCTTCATAACCTACATAGCCCGGAGGCGCACCTACCAAACGAGACACGGCAAATTTCTCCATATACTCGCTCATGTCAATCTGAATCAAAGCATCTTCAGTATCAAACATAAAGCGGGCTAGCTCTTTAGCCAACTCGGTTTTACCAACACCGGTAGGACCTAAGAAAATGAAAGAACCGATTGGTTTTTTAGGATCTTTCAACCCTGCACGGGTACGTTGTATAGCGCGGGTTAATTTTTTAATGGCATCATCCTGACCAATAATTTTGTTGCCCATGGTACCAGCCATGTTCAATAATTTCTGGCTATCAGTTTGTCCCACTTTTTGAACCGGGATACCGGTCATCATTGAAACTACCTCGGCCACATTATCTTCGCTTACTGTATAACGTTTTGATTTGGTCTCAGTTTCCCAGGCAGATTTGGCTTGCTCCAACTCTTCAAGCAAGTGCTTTTCGGTATCGCGCAATTTAGCTGCCTCTTCATATTTCTGACTGCGAACAACTTTGTTTTTTTCAACCTTAATTTGCTCTATCTTATTCTCAATATCCAAAATCTCTTGCGGAACATGGATATTGGTAAGGTGAACACGAGAGCCCGATTCATCCAAAGCATCAATAGCTTTGTCCGGTAAGAATCTATCGGTTATATACCTGGTGGTTAAAGTAACACAAGCTTCAATAGCTTCTGGAGTATAAGTTACCCCATGATGCTCCTCGTATTTTTCTTTAATTCTGTTTAATATCTCAACAGTTTCTTCAGGTGTAGCAGGCTCAACCATCACTTTTTGGAAACGACGATCTAAAGCACCGTCTTTTTCAATAAACTGACGATATTCATCTAAAGTTGTTGCGCCAATGCATTGTATTTCTCCACGAGCCAATGCCGGTTTAAACATGTTTGATGCGTCCAATGAACCAGAAGCTCCGCCGGCACCTACAATGGTGTGGATCTCGTCGATGAACAGAATCACGTCCGGAGATTTTTCCAGCTCGTTCATCACGGCTTTCATACGCTCTTCAAACTGACCGCGGTATTTTGTACCTGCTACTAACGAAGCGAGGTCCAAAGTAACCACGCGTTTGTTAAACAATACGCGCGATACTTTGCGTTGTACTATACGCAACGCCAGGCCTTCAGCAATGGCAGATTTACCCACACCGGGTTCGCCAATCAAAATCGGGTTGTTCTTTTTACGACGTGATAAGATTTGAGACACACGCTCGATCTCTTTTTCACGGCCAACAATCGGGTCCAGTTTGCCATCCTCGGCAGCGCGGGTTAAATCGCGGCCAAAGTTATCCAGTACCGGGGTCTTTGATTTAATGTCAGATACCTTCTTAGGCTGGTTAAAGGCTTCTTCTTCTTTGAAGTCGTCGTCACCACCGGTTGATGAACCCGGCATTTCGTCGGTGATATTATTTTTATGCGATTCAACCTCGCCTTTAAATATCTCGTAGTTAACGTTGTACTGCATCAAAATTTGTGATGCAATATTATCTTCATCGCGAAGGATAGACAGCAACAAGTGCTCAGTGCCAATCACATCGCTTTTAAATATTTTAGCTTCAAGGTAAGTTATCTTCAATACTTTTTCGGCTTGTTTAGTTAGCGGAATGCTGCCAATATGTACGTTAGTTCCTATAGTTCCCTTAACAGCGTCTTCAACAGAGCGACGTAGTCTTGCGGTATCGACTGCCAGTTCTCTGAGCAGTTTTATAGCTACGCCGTCTCCGTCGCGGATAAGGCCAAGCAAAAGATGTTCTGTACCAATATAGTCGTGTCCAAGGCGCAATGCCTCTTCCCTGCTGTACTGTATCACATCCTTAACCCGTGGCGAAAATTTTGCTTCCATATATACTCCTATTATTACGTCCTAATATATCAATTAGTTGCTATACTTAGGACGTGATGTTTTTCCTATTTTATCAACAATATTACTGCCAAGTTTTATCCAGGCCAATAATCAGACATTATTATGATGTGCAATGTATCAAAAGTTAAACTTTGTGCAACATTTATTGCTAAAAATTAACAACAGGTGCATTAATTTGATATTACAACGCGGTTAATCCACTGTTTGATACCTCAATACACCAATAGTTTAGCCGCTATAGGAATAAAAGTGCCTGATTGTGGAAAAAAAGGCAGTTCATACCCGTAATTGTGACATTAAGGCAGGGGTTGATGATTAGAAATTAGTTGAATGGTGAATACCAATTTAACCTCTAATCACCAACCCATGATTAATTCTTCTTATGCAAACCAAAATGGCGCGGGTAATAAGCCAGCGTCAGCATAAAGTATTGCTGCAGCACATTTGCGGTAGTGGTGGTAAGGCTGTTTGTGCCGATGTAATTCTCAAGCGATTTATTTTGATGCAGGATATCGAGCAGTGAAAACTTAATCTCGCCCTCTGAATTTTTCAGGAAACGATAGCCCAGGTCGGCGTTCCAGATGGTGTAATACACGTTATGGTCTGATGCTGATGTTTTGTTGTTATTAAGATTAACGCGGGTATTAAAGAACACGCTTCGTGGAAACGCAAAGGCAAAACCAAAGTTGGTTGTCCAGGTATAATTGGTAAATCGGCTTAACGCCCCCTGTTGCGTTTTTGAACCTGAAAAATACTCACCGGCTCCGGCCGACCATATAGATTTCCAGCTATATATTAATACCGCCGAGGCATTCAAATTGCTTGACTGCGTCAGGTAGTCGTGCCCGTTTACGCTGGTTGTATATTGGGAGTAACCCACCCCCGAGTTACCTGAAAGCTGAAACTGATGATCTTTAAAATTGAAAGCTTTATTGATGCCGCCGTTATAGTAGGCTGATTTGCTGTCGGCAGCGTTGATAAAGCGATGTACAACACGGCCCAGCTCGTCATAATTCGAGCTGTCGGCAATATTGTTTTTGGTAAGATTTGCAGAAAGCCGCACATTATAATTTAACGGGTTTTTCTTTTTTTGATCGTAATAATTATAGTTAAAATTTAAACTGTGCTGATAGGATGGCTTTAAACCCAGGTTGCCTATGGTAATGCTGTACACATTGGCGTTATCAATTAAAGGGGCCAGCTGATTAATGGTTGGAAAATTTACCGATGTATTATAGCCCAGATTATAGGACTTCGAATAGTCGCCATACTGATTGTTGTTATAGGAGATATTTGCCGATGGTGTAAAATATTGATATGACCGGCTTAAGTTCTGAAAAGTTTGCAAAGCCTCATTTGTCTGCTCGAAGAACTGCTCTTGCGCCATCGCCGTAAAGCGCCAATATTTGAAATACCTGTTATCCAACGACTTATAATAGTTTTTGGTAAGTACTACCGATGGACGCTCATCGATAGTGCGGTAATGACTAACATTGGTTAAGCTGGCATTAGGCGTGTACTCAGAGGCCCCCGACGCCAGATCACCAACGTTGTCGGTTTCATTTTCATAATGCAGGTATATAATGTTATTCAGATCAACCTGCAACCACCTGTTTCCGCGACGTTGCAGCAAGTCGGTAACATTTCTGAAATTGGTCAGAATAGTATGTGTGCCTGCGTCATAATCTTTTTGGTACTGCCGATTAAAATACTTGTTCTGCGTAGCATCGGTAGCAGTGAAAGTAGTAATGTTCTTACTGTCCTCGTTGCTGTGTGCCAGGTCAAACCCATATTTAAATTCGGCATCTAACGATTTGTTTTTATGCGTACCCCAATCATTCCATCTGTTAGTATATAGGTCTATTGAACCGCTGGCATTGGTTGAATTTCTGGTAGCATTTTGCTGCGCCAGGCTCTGGCTCTTATCCTGGGTTAAATCATTCAAAGATGTACTTATCTGGCTGGCCTGTGAAGTGCTCTGCGTGTTATTGACGCTATAGCTGGCGTTTATATTACTATGTTCTGAATTTTTTTGATAGCTACCGTTTGACCGCATACTAAAATCGTTATTATGACCGGTGTTGTCAGAAGCTTGAACCAAACGCCCGTTGTTTCCCAGTGATACTAGCGTATTACTTTGTGTATTGGTTTTGTTATCCAAATCGCTACTGAAAACCTCTGCTCTAAGTATATTGGTTTTATAATACGGTTGTCGGGGGTCTGAGTCCTTACTAAAATCCTGCGAAAACGTAGCGCCGCCTCCGCGGAACACATTCGCACCCGTTCTTCTGAAATCACTATGATAGTCGTCGTTTATGCCCTCGCCTTTAAATGAGTTAAAACGCATCAGCGTATTTACGTCACCGGCAATTTTGTTTACGTTGTTAAATGCACCAACCACACTAGCTTGTGTTTTAGGCGAAAAATAAGTGAGCATTCCATCGCCGGCATAATGTTGCTGCGTGCCGCCTCCTAAGCCAAACTTGCCGAAAACGCCGTCCTTTTTATCTTTTTTGAGGACAATGTTCATATTGGTTTTAGGGTTTACCGGGTCTGGGTCGTTTTTATCCTGGTAAACCTGCACTTTCTCTACCGAGTTTTTTGGCAGGTTATCCAGCGCTATTTTATTATCGCCGCCAAAAAAGGGTTTACCTTCAACCAGCAGTTCATTGATCTTTTTACCGTTTACAGTGATAACTCCATCAGCCCACACAGTTACCCCAGGCAGCTTTCGCAACATATCGCCAACGGTAGCATCCTTATCCACCTTAAATGCACTGGCATTAAACTCCAGAGTGTCTCCGCGCATACTTACCGGGGCCTGCACCGCCGATATGGTAACCTCTTTCAAATTGAGGTCGAAACGGTGCATATTGAAAGTTTTCAGATCGATTGTTTTTGTTTTCGGCGATATGATAAACTCCCTTTTTAACGACTGATAACCGGTATGCGTAGCTAATATATATAGTGGCGTACCCACCGGCATATCTTTAAATTGGCACCGGCCAAAATTATTTGTCAATTGATAGTTTACCAGTTCATTACCTTCAACCTTATAGATAGCCATAGTAGCCGATTGCAGTACGTAGTTATGTGCACTATCGCGCATCAACGCACTAACTGTACCTACGTTAATAGTGTCCTTTTTAGGGGTTTGTGCCGTGGCGGTGTTCAATAATAATGAGCCGCAAAAGCACAGCAAAGCAATTTTTAAATATTTATTCACGTTGCGAGGATGATTGTGATAAGGTTAGGTTGATATGAATGCTAAATAAATTACAGATTATCTTTTAGCTTAAGCTGCATAATTACCGGGTTATCTTTTCGCGAGCCTTTTTTGAAATAGGTTTCTAAAGCAGGCGGATATTTAACTTTCTGGTCGGCATATTTTTCATGGTATTGAAACATGCCTAACGACGAGGACGAAGTATAAATATAGCCATCGGTACAAGCCAAAAGTCCGTTAAAATTAAATGATGAGCCCCAGTTTGAGTTATCATAAATAGGCAAAAAATATGATTTTTCGTCCTGTAATATATGTTTATAGGCTATCAGGGTGCCAGTGCGCAGGTTATATATCAGATTGTCTTCATCGTTAATTTCATAACTCCCAGCCCTGAAAATCAGGTTATCATTCAGCTGGAAAAAATTAGCAATATAGTAAATGGTTTTAGGGTGCTTTTGCACGTATTCTACCCGCTTGTTGTCATATACCGGATTAACCACAAAATCTTGCGGCAGCGCAACAAAGAACGGAAAGACCAGCTTGTAGGACAACTTTATAATATCAGGCTTGATAGTATAAACATTAAAGGTATATGGCCTGACGTAATAAAATGCGGTATCGCTTACGGTATTCATCGGCAAAATACCCCCCATGGTTATCAGATTACGGTCCATACCCTCTCTTTTATCAAACCCGAGACCGTGAGCATAGACCTTATTTTTTTCATTCGAGAAAATGATCAATGATTTTGACCAGGGCTTATAATACTTTGAAGTTGAATCTATGGTATTAGGATAACCGGTTGAAACACCCTTGTCGGCTGCGAAATACCGCATATTGCCATCGTTAATTTCATCCTTTGCCAACTCGCCGCCACTTTTCAAGTTGCGTATTTCTTTGCCATTATAGTCGCAATAGGTATAACTCTTGTATTGATCACGGCTGTATCTGATTTCTTTGGTAAACTTATTTACCGAGAAATCCCATATCGGCGCACCGTCGGTCCCTTTTATTTTGGTATGGAACTTTCCGTTTTTATTAAATATCAGTATTGAACGGGTGTTATGATCCAGGATGATAAAATAATCGTCAGTAACTACCAGTTTATTGATACTGCCAAACAAACTTTCGTCGGTAGTTTCCAGCGGGATATAATTTACCTCGGTAAAAAAATCAGAAGCGTTACCGCCCATAGCGTTTGATGGATCAATGCGCAGTATCTGCGCTTTGCTGGAATCAACAGGGATAATTTTTTGAGCGGTGGTGTATCTTACCGTACCTAACAGCAGGCAGCAGCTAACAATAAGTTTTGCGACTATTGGTTTCGGGTTCATTGTGTTGGTTTAGTTGATTTTGGTTGCTTCAATAATAACGCAAAAAATCGGCAATTTGGGCATTCAAGATAATTTCTGTTTGTTAAAAAAAGTTAAATCGCATTTATTAGCTATAATGCCCGTTTTTAATTATGATACTAAAATAATCAGCTTAACCCCCTCGCCATACCCACACTTTGTAAACGGCATATACGACTTAGAATTTGGTAATATTAAATAGCATAAGGTTTGCACTTGGCAGGGCTAATACCCATATTTGCGCAAGGATATTTTCATTCGCAGAAAATCCGCATAACACATTCACTAATTCAACAATTCACTCATTAAATATATATGGCAGACGAAAAAATAATTTTTTCAATGGCCGGGGTTAGTAAAGTATATCCCCCGCAAAAAACTGTATTAAAAAACATTTACCTGTCGTTTTTTTATGGCGCCAAAATTGGTGTTATTGGTTTAAACGGCTCTGGTAAATCATCGCTGCTTAAAATCATTGCAGGCATAGATAAAACCAATATCGGCGAGGTGGTATTTTCCCCCGGATATAGCGTAGGCTATCTGAGCCAGGAGCCTGAGCTTGACCCTAACAAAACCGTACGCGAAATTGTGGAAGAGGGAGTGGCCGCAACCACCGCGCTGCTGAAGGAGTACGAAGAGATCAATGAAAAATTTGGCTTAGAAGAGTATTACAGCGACGCCGATAAAATGGAAAAGCTAATGAACCGCCAGGGCGAATTACAGGATCAGATTGATGCCGTAAATGCCTGGGAACTTGACACCAAACTGGAGCGGGCGATGGATGCCCTGCGCTGCCCTGACCCCGATACCAATGTATCGGTACTATCCGGTGGTGAGCGCCGCCGTGTGGCATTGTGCCGCTTGCTGTTACAGGAACCTGACGTATTATTGCTTGACGAGCCTACCAACCACCTCGACGCTGAGTCGATAGACTGGCTGGAGCAGCACCTGCAACAGTATAAAGGTACCGTTATAGCCGTGACGCACGACCGCTACTTCCTGGACAATGTTGCCGGCTGGATCTTAGAACTTGACCGGGGCGAAGGTATTCCATGGAAAGGTAATTACTCGTCATGGCTTGATCAAAAAGCTAAACGTTTGGCTCAGGAAGAAAAATCTGAAAGCAAACGCCAAAAAACCCTGGAGCGCGAGCTGGAATGGGTGCGTATGGGCCCGAAAGGCCGCCATGCCAAATCAAAAGCACGTTTGGGTAACTATGAGAAGCTGGCCTCCGAAGAAACAAAGGAACGTGAAGAAAAGCTGGAGCTGTTCATTCCACCGGGCCCACGCTTAGGTAATGTGGTTATCGAGGCTAACAACGTAAGCAAAAGCTATGGTGATAAGTTATTGTTTGATAACCTGAATTTCGCCTTGCCGCCTGCGGGCATAGTAGGTATTATTGGCCCTAACGGCGCAGGTAAAACTACATTGTTCCGGCTAATTACCGGACAGGAACAACCTGATGCAGGTACTTTCCGCGTAGGTGACACGGTAGCATTGGGTTATGTAGATCAAATGCATGACGACCTTGACCCTAACCAATCAGTTTGGGAAAACGTGACGGGTGGTTTAGAGACTATTATGGTAGGCAACCGTCCGCTAAACTCGCGTGCCTATGTGTCGCGCTTTAACTTTAATGGCGCAGATCAGCAAAAGAAAGTGGGCGTATTATCGGGCGGTGAACGTAACCGCGTGCACCTGGCCATTACCTTGAAAAAAGGAAGCAACGTACTGCTGCTCGATGAGCCTACCAACGATATCGACGTAAATACCTTACGCGCATTGGAAGAGGCATTGGAAAACTTTGGTGGCTGCGCCGTAATCATCAGCCACGACCGCTGGTTCCTTGATCGCGTGTGTACCCATATCCTGGCATTTGAGGGCGACTCGCAGGTTTATTTCTTTGAAGGTAATTATACCGACTATGAGGAAAACCGCAAGAAACGTTTAGGCGACCATGCTCCCAAACGTATCAAGTATAAAAAACTGACAGCATAAGTTTAAATAGCAAAAAGGCTAACCATTTTTGGTTAGCCTTTTTAATTCCCAAATATGTTAATGCCGATTTAACGGGTTCAGCACGGTGGTAGTTAAGCAAAATTAGTGCCTTAATTACTTCAAATAAACTGCATCTTCTTCGCCTGTTTCGCTCAACATCACGTCAATATGCTCTTTGATGATGGTTGATAGTGCAACGCCTGAATAATCGGTATTGATGGGAAAACTTTTATGATTGCGGTCAACCAATACTACGGTACGCAGCTTTTTTAAAGGCACATCCAGGAAAACGCCAAAACCATAGGCCAGCGATTTGCCGCTATTCAGTACATCGTCAACCAGAATAACCACTTTGTTATTACACATCTCAATATCAAAATCAAACTTGGCATTCAGACTGGTGCTGAAACGGTCAAGATCGATAGATATCAAGGTAGTTTTAAACGGAGCGATCTCGTCAAGAACTTTTTTCAGTCGCGCAGCCAGGAAACCACCACGCGGTAACATACCGGCAATAATCAGTTCAGTTTCTTCAAAATTATCCTCCAGTATCTGGTAAGCAATTCTGTCGATTTTTTGCTGGATCTGCTGTTTGTTGAGTACGAGTATTTTTTTGTTTTCCATGTTCGGATACAATCTTTGCGAAGTAAAGCTACTCAATTACTGATACGGCACAAAAACAAAATTTGCGCCTTCAGGTACAATTACAAAAACGCACATAAACTCGTTAGGATTTTTATAATTGCTGACAAAGTGCTCCTTGCGTGATTTTTTGATCAGGCCTATTTCTATAAACTCTTCCATGGTTGAAGCGTGGATGCTCCACTCCATATTCAGTTCGTTTTTATCAAGGATCAGCTCACCGAGTTTCAGCTCATGCTGATGGGCTACAAAGATGGGGTATTTAGACAACCCCTCTACCATAATCTCAACAGCAACTTCGCGTATTGATTCGCTGAATATTTTCAAATCATGCTGCAAACTTACCAACGGGCTATCTTTAGCCGGCTGCAGTGGTTGCTGACCGCGGTTTTCATTAAATAATTCTTCAGGATTCATATCACCTCCTCTAAATCTCCCCCAAAGGAGGAGACTTCAAATTTAATCTTTTATAAACATCCTACATTTTGGCTCCCTCTCCTTTGGGGAGGGCCAGGGAGAGGTTTATTTACGTAACTGCAATAAAACCACGTTCTCTACATGCTGTGTATGCGGGAACATATCCACCGGCTGTATTTTCACGGTGTCGTATTTTTCTTTCAATACCAGCAGATCGCGGGCTTGGGTGGCAGCGTTGCAGCTTACATAAACAATTCTTTCGGCTTCAATTTCCATCAGTCGTGCCACTACGTCAGGGTGCATGCCGGCGCGCGGCGGATCGGTGATGATCACATCTGGCTTACCATGCTCAGCCACAAATTCGGCCGACAGCACATCCTTCATATCACCAGCATAGAATTTAGTATTGGTGATATTATTGATAGCGCTGTTGATCTTAGCGTCCTCAATGGCACTCGGTACATATTCAACACCCACTACTTCCCTGACATGTCTGGCCACAAAGTTGGCGATGGTACCGGCCCCCGTATATAAATCATACACCAGCTCGTTGCCGGTAAATGCGGCAAAATCACGGGTTATTTCGTATAGGCGCAGGGCCTGCACGCTGTTGGTCTGGTAGAACGATTTTGGGCCAATGCGGAACTTTATGCCCTGCATCTCTTCGTGAATATATTCAGGGCCTTTCCAGGCTATAACCTCCTGGTCAAATATGGTGTCGTTTTTCTTTTGGTTAAGGATGTATAGCAACGATGTGATCTCCGGGAACTCAGCCTCCACAAAACCCATCAGCTTGCTTACTTCATTTTCATCTGCATAAGCAAAAACCACAATCACCATCAGTTCCCCCGTAGTTGAGGTGCGGATGATAAGGTTGCGCAGGTTACCTTCATGCGTACGCAGATCGTAATAAGTATAGCCGTTGGTTTTTGCAAACTCATCTATCTTGTTACGGATCTCGTTACTTGGATTGGCCTGCAGGTAGCAGTGGTGTACATCCAATATCTTGTCAAAACGGCCCGGGATATGGAAACCAAGGGCGTTCATGTTTAAAGCCTCGTCATCCCGATTCTCGCCATCGTATAGCCAGCGTTTGTTACTGAAAGTAAACTCAAGTTTGTTGCGGTAATATCTGTCGGCCGGCGACGGTTCAATAGCCAACATATCGCTTACTTCTATCTTAGCCAGGCGGGTCAGCGCATCTGATACCGATTTTTGTTTAAATTGTAGTTGAGCGTCATAAGTCATGTGCTGCCATTTGCAGCCGCCGCAGGTACCAAAGTGCTCGCAGAAAGGCTCAACACGGTGTGCGCTGGCCTTTTTCAATGCGGTAATCTTAGCTTCACCAAAATTCTTCTTGCTGCGATATACTTGTACGTCCACAACATCGCCGGGCACGGCCTTTTCTACAAACAGCACAAAATCGTCTGCCTTGCCTACACCTTTGCCTTCTTCGGCAATATCGATAATACTTACGTCTTCAAATGACTGGTTCTTTGCTCCTCGTCTGCTCATTTGGGCGCAAAGGTAAGGGTATTTTTTATTTTAGTGATCAATCATCAGCGATTGGTGATCAGCTGCTGTACTGTTCCGCTTAAAAGTGAAACACTTTGAAACACCATTTATATTTAATTGATTGAAAGCTAGCAGTTTATTAAAATGGGGTGAAACACTTTGAAACAGTTGTAAAACTTTAAGTAGTCTTTATAAATATCTTATTATAAGTAATTTAAATGATTTTGTGAAAGGAGCGAAAATATGAGTGAAACACCCAGCATGAAACAGCGTTTTGGTATAAACCTATTTCAGGATAAGTCATTTCCGGCCCAATTATAAGGGGATAAAGTCAGGATTTAAATCTTTAATTAGTTATAATTCACCCCGTTGATATGCAGCTTAGTTTCAGGAAATAGTTTTACAATGCGGTTAACATCAGCTTCGGTAGTTTTACCCAAAAGCGTCATGTTTTTTATGGGTACAGTGGTAAGTTCTTCGGGGATTCGTATGTTACCAAAAAAGTTAATTCTTAAGTTATTTATCGGGCCTATTTTTAGCAATTCGGGCGGTACGTTGTCAACGTGTAAGTTTACCTCGTCATTATTTTTATTGAATGCCGATAACTGATCTATCAGATACTGACGATAAGGATCGCGCTTTCTTATCATCCAACCAATTTTCGGTTTAAGTCCAAATGTTTTGGGATCTTGCTCAAGCCCAACAAAACCAGCCCATAGTTCTAAAGGCGTATGAATCGGGTTTTGAGGATTTGATGCATCTACATAATCAAGATCCACCTTTAACATTTCGTTAGGTAAACCACCGCCATTTAGCTGCAGATGTTTAAAATCCATTCTTTCACCCCTGATATCATAAGGGAAAAATTTTATAATCCAACCATCAACCAAATCAAGTTTTGGGCCGCAGCCGCGGCTTTCTATATGGTGCTGAAACATATCCAACCAAAATTGCTTATCTATCTTTCCTTTTGATGCCTGTATAAACTGCTTTAAAACAGGCTCTAATGCATCTATCCACCAATCCAGCTCGTACTGCCGCAGCATTTCCGTTTTGGCCAGCAAGCGTTCCCAATCTTTAGGGGTTCCCTCTAAGGTTATCTTAGGGATGCCGCAAGAGCGTATTACAACATCATAATTGAAATAGGCTTGCACCGTGTTCATCAACGTAATTTGCGACGCTATTTTGGTGCTGGCCGTGGTCGTCGTAAAAT
Source organism: Mucilaginibacter ximonensis (assembly GCF_042686265.1). Lineage (NCBI taxonomy): Bacteria > Pseudomonadati > Bacteroidota > Sphingobacteriia > Sphingobacteriales > Sphingobacteriaceae > Mucilaginibacter > Mucilaginibacter ximonensis. The sequence goes on along the minus strand of NZ_JBHUPD010000002.1, from coordinate 1,145,127 downwards.
CTGCGGTCATGGTGCGGGTGAGTTCCGGACCTGCAAATTGGCCAATCTGGGCGCTCAAACCTGCAATTGCTTTGCCCCAATCTTGTTCTGAATTCAAGTCTTTGTCAGATTGGTAGCTTAGCGTTTGCTTCGTATCAAACTTGGCGAATTTGCTTCGTAACCTCTCTACATTATTATTAACATGAGCGGCAAAACCCTGGCTAATTAAAAGCCATATCATATCGGGCGACAAGGTAAAAGGATGATGATCTGCGTAGGCCGCGTAAACTCCCTCAAAAAACGGGTGAAAGCCACGCGAAACTAAGGCTCCTTTAATATCACTTTTGGCTATGATATTGGGTTCGCCCTCTATTTTTTGCTTCTTCGACCATTCGTCAGGTTTTTGCCTGTCTTTTACAATAAGCTCCTCTAATATCTGCTGATAACTTAAGGCCTCAAACATTTTAGTTTTCGGCGGACTTAGTTTTTCTACTTCGAAAGTCCGGCCCTTTTGGGCATATAAATCAATCCAACAAAGCAATAATAGGTTTAATAGCAGAGCCTTACGCATGGTACTTAGGTTTGGTTAATTAAATATAGACATTTTAGTTGCCAGCACCAACAAAGGCTAAATTTTACGAGGCACCTACGGAGCCGTTATTTTTCTATCGGATTTTGCTACAAACACGTAGCTCCTACGGAGCTATTAATTTGCTTACAGTTCTTCGCAGGATGACTTCATAGGAGTCGCGTGTTTATAGATATATAAGAAATGTAAAGGTTTTTCTACAAATACGTAGCTCCTACGGAGCTATTAATTGCTTACAGTGCTCCGCAGGATGACTCCATAGGAGTCGCGTGTTTATAGATTATCAGAAATGTAAAGAAAGGCTCCGTAGGTGCCTCCTATGAACCTTATTTATTAGGCGCACAGCAGAAGAGCGTCCTCTTCGTTCCTAATGACGCGCGGCTTTGGCGTAGCCTTAAAATAGACTTAATACCGCTTTAGAAAGGCTTATATCGCTTTAAAACAAGAAAGCCGACACCAAAGGCACCGGCTTTCTTGTATATCGATTTAAAATATTACTTAGACACCGTTACCAGCAACACGCCATGCGGCGCAACTTTGCCGCTAACTGCGGTTAGGTTTTGCTGGCGCCAGGCATCTCTGATTTTGGTGTAGCCTTTAAGCGCTGCATCTGTTTTTGGCAGTGTAATGGTTTGATATTTATCTGTCATGTTAAACAAACCGATAGCTTTGCGGCCGCCGGTAAGTTCTTTTACCCAGATCTGATAGTCTGCGTTTTTAACGTACTGGCGGGCCTCTTTACCCAAGGCATCCTGGTTAATGGCAATTACCTCATCGTTGGTTAACAGGCTCAGGGTAAACCTGTCCAGGTGGCCCATGTCGCAACCAATTAACAATGGCGATGCCAGTAAGCTCCACAAGCTAATGTGGGTGTATTGCTCGTCGTAAGTTAAACGGGTGTTGTGCAGTGCGGGGCCCCAGCCAACTTTACCTACCACTAACATATCAGGGTCATTGTAATGGCCCGGACCTGCATATGGGGCAGCTTTGTCCTGGCTAAAGCCAATGCCCGACATGCTTTCCCAGGTATCGGTAATGTCGCCGGTTGTGCGCCAGCTGTTACCACCGGCCTCGGCGCCCCATTTCCAAACCTGGCCCATGCCGTACTGGCAATAGCTGAATAAGATATCCCGGTCGGCTTTATCCAACGAGGCACGCATCACCAGGTAAGGCTTTTTCATTTCGTCAAGGTTTGGATGCGGCGGTGCAATCTGGCCGTATGAGCACCAATCGTATTTCAAATAATCAATACCCCATTTACCGTAGGTTATCGCATCATCATCCTCATGCTGGTAGCTGCCCAGGTAACCGCCGCAGGTGCGCGGGCCAGGCGATGAATAAATACCCATGCGCAAACCAAGACCGTGTACATAGTCGGTCAGTCCTTTCATGTTAGGGAATTTTTCGTTAGGGACAATTTTACCGTCAGCATCACGACTTTCGGCTTCCCATCCGTCATCAATGTTAATGTACGACCAACCGTGCGATGCCAGACGCTCAGACATTTCGCGCGCTGCGGTGCGCACCTTTTCGTCGTTTACGCTAAGGCCCCAGGCGTTCCAGCTGTTCCAGCCCAAAGCGGGGGTTAAGCCAATTTTATTACCGATAGATAACACAAATTTCTTAGTAGCCGAACCATGGCTGTTGGTTACGGTAAACACCATCGGATAATCGCCGGGTTTATTGATAACACCGGTAATAATGCCTTTTGACGATACTTTTAAACCGGCCGGCAAACCAGTCACCTTATATTTCAGGGTACCGATACCGGTTGCCGGGATACGGAACAATACCGGGTGACCGGGACGAACACCAAAGGTTGAAGCGCCGTTAATTCTTGGAGCCTTAGCCTCAATAGGCGTTAAAATATACGGTGTGGTCTCCGCATCAGTAATCTCACTACCCGACTTTTTATCCTTAAAAAGATATTCAATGTTGTAGGATTGTTTTTTGGTTGTAGTAAAGGTAAACCACCATGTAAACGGCCGGCCTTTGGTAAAATGAGCCGTATCTGTTTTAAGGCTTGCCACCACAGCACCGGTTTCGGGGTCGGTTACTTTTAATGACATGGTACCTTTATACTCGTAGGTATTTTTGGTTTCAAGCATTATTGATTTGCCCATCTTATTTTTACCACCCTGCAGGCTTTGGTCGCCGTAGCTAAAGTCGCCGCTTTTATTAAACTCAACGCCTTCCGTAATATCGGCCATATGGATATTAAAATCGCTGCCGTAAATGCCGCCGTCGCCGCCGGTATCGTAAATGCGGATAGCTAAAACATTCTCTTTATCCCACAAAATGGCCGGGTTATTAACCGCTATTTTATACTCGCGATGGCCGTAGTGACTATGTTTGATATTTGTCTCACGGTGTCCGCCGTATTTACCTATCAGTGTGCCGTTAAGGTAAACCTCATCATTATCATCAACACTGGCCAAAACCAGTACTAAGCTGTCTTTTAAATATGATTTTTGTTTGATTGACGACGGGATCACTAAGTGGCTGCGATACCAGCCGAAGCCGTCATAATTATCATGGCCTTGTTGTTCCCAGGGCTTATTCAAATCGGCAGCTTGCCAGCCCGAGTCGTCAAAGTTTGGTGCGGCCCATTCCATGTTGTCACCCACGGTCATTTTCCAGCCTTTTTTAATAGAGATATGCTGTGCGCTAACTTTCAAAAACGGCACAAGCAGCAATAAAAGAATTAAATTTTTCTTCATCGGGTTGCTTTAAAGGTTAAATACGATTGGCTTTGGGATTCAGGCACCATCACAGGCCCTCCCGCAATAAATGTAGGGATAAATTTTTATTTAGCTAAAGATTGCTTATATCTTATTAAAGCATTAAAAAGTGGTAACGCGCTGTCCTGGTGCACTACGCATTTCCTCGACATTCTCGTTATAAGCCTGCCCATTTATGTAAAGCCTGGTTTTAGGGAACATTGCAATTATTTTATCACGCCGTTCAGATTCAACTTTTCCATAAAGCCACATCATACCAATAGGTACCTTTGCCATTTCATCCGGAATTATTATCTCATCTGTAAAATGAATCCTGAGTCGCTTTATCGGGCCAATTTCCATCAATTCAGGAGGCACCGAACTAACTGTTATGCCGATGCCTTCAATGTCGTTAACATGCTTCTGTAGTATTTCCATGATGGATGAGGACTGGGAGACCGATTCATCTTTTTTGCGTATCATCCAGCCGATAACCGGCGTAAGGTTAAAAGTCTTAGGATTTTCTTTCAAACCCATAAACCCTGCCCATAATTCGAGGGGTGTTTTTGATAAGATATTGCCGTTTTGGTCTGCAAATTCATAGTTCAAATCAACCTTTACAACCTCATCAGGCATTACGTCATTAGTTGAGCCGCGTACTATTTGTTTGAGGTCATTACGCTTGCCAAATTTATTGTAGGGGTAAAACTTTACGATCCAGCCATCAATGGTTGTAGGCGCACCACAGCCATTAGGACCATGATATTTAAACATGGCCTTCCAAAAGTCTTTATCAATTTTACCTTTTGAAGCAGCGATAAATTGCTTCAGTTCGGGTTCCAGTTCGTCAACCCACCAATCTAATTTATACTTACGCAGCGCTTCGGCTTTGGTCAGTATGTTTTCCCAATCTTTTGTAGTGCCTTGCAGGGTAACGCTGGGTATACCGCAGCCAATCATCATCACATTATAATTAAAATAGGCGCTCATAGCTTTCATCAGCGTTATTTGCGAGGCTACTTTGGTAATTGGCGTGGTGGTGCTAAAATTGGCAGTTACAGTGTTGGTGAGTGCATCGCCGGTATTAGCCGCTATTTGCTTCTCCATTTCCGGAAATATATCTTCCCAGGGGGCGTTGGGGTCGTCGAGCATGATTTTATCGGTAACTACGGTAAGCTCTTTTTTGCCGGCATGCTGTACAAACAAATTGCGCAGGTCTTCTGCATTATTAAGCACATGCTGCGAAAATCCCTGACTTATAAGCAACCATACCATATCAGGCGACAAGGTAAACGGCCGGTGATTGGCGTAGGCAAAATACATGCCGTCAAAAAATGAGGTGTATTTGTAGGAGATGATATTGCCCGGGATATTGCTTTTGGCCACAATGTTAACGGCGCGCCCGCGGGGCATGTTGTTCATGGAGTGGGCGGGATTATCCAGCAGAACCATGGTTTGAAGGGCTTGTTCATAGGTCATGACCGGCTGCCATTTAGTTGGAATAATGTCCAGCTTTTCAATTTCGAAAGTTCGTGATTGTTGTGCCGACACGTTTAAGGTGGCTATGGCGATAGTTAACAGGATAAGGTTTAATGTTTTCATAAGTATAGGTTGGTTAATTAAAGCTAACAAATTTTTTACAATACAATACCGCTACGACGCAGCCTAAACTAAAGTTCCATAAAGGCAATGTTAATTTTTGAAAAACTGCGCAATAACAAGCTTCGTATTTTAATGTACACACAGTAAATAAAACCAAGTTGTATGTATAACAAAAGCGCAATAGCAGCTAATATTAAAAGTGCCAGGTTGTATAGAAATTACTCGCAGGAGTATTTGGGTTTACGGCTTAATATTTCGCAAAACGCTTACAGCAAAATAGAAATAGGCCAATCAAGCATCAGTTTACAGCGGATATTTGAGATAGCCGAAGTTTTTGAAGTTGACGTTTGCGACCTGATAGATACCCGGCAGCCTTTTTTGGCAAAAATTAGCAGTAATTAGCACAATCTGCCAAAGCCCTGACGCTGTCTTAATGCAGAAGGGCTTTAATTTTAAATCCCGCGTTCGATGTTACAGTTCTACAACAAGCGGGTGGTCATTTAAAGTTAGCATGACGGCACTGCAATTATTTAACATTTTTTGTGCAGACGCGCTGACGGTTGGATCATAGACGTTCACGACAGCATGTTTTTTTGTGAATCTAATTTGAACCTCATCGGTTCCTGCGGCTTTCTCATCCCATATCACTAACTGAAACTTGCCATTGCTATTTTGCAACAGCAGATCATGCACGGTTTCGGGTTTGTTATGGATAGCATAAGCCAGTGATCCGGCTTTGCTGACAGTACCTTTATCAGCCAAAATAGTGGTAAGATTGTGCAAATAAACTGCTGCTTTACGGGGTGTGTAATCTTTCTGATAAAACCCGAACGACTGATTGCCATCTTCATCCGACCTGTCGCGAAGCAAATAAACAGCGGTATAGCTCCATTTACGTTTAAACTGCGACAGGTATAGGTTAATGTACAATCGCGCCTGTTTCTCTTCGCTAAAATCGCCTTGAATGGTCACACCGGTTTCGGTAGTTACTTTGGGCAAATCGGCAAGTTGCTCTTCCGTATATCCTTCAAAATTGTGCGCCCAGGTTTTGCCATAATTGCCATACAAACCATCTACTTTACAAGCGGGACCAGGGTCGGCGGCATTCCAGGTTTGGTTATCATACAGTCCCGGGTGGCTGGGGTGAGAAAAATAATTATGACAGGTAGCGTAATCGGCATATTGGGTGCCCGCAGGCATTACGGTATTTGCACCAGCCGGGATAGTTAAATACTGTAAGCCTGTATTATCTGTTTGCGCGCCGCCCTCGGTCAAATTCCAAACCGGGTATTTCTTTAATAATGGGTCGGCCTTAACGGCCTTGTATAAATTATTTTGTAGTTGAGCCACGCCCAGCCAGCTTTCGTTTTTGCCGCTCTTTTTGCCTTTATAATTAATCGCCCAGTTGTTGGGTTCGTTATTACCTTCAAAAGCAAGCAGGGCACCCATATTGGCCAGCACACGTGCATCTTTTAATAACCGGGCAATGTCTGTCCCGCCGCTCATCAGGCCGTAGCTATATTTTACGCCGGTGGCATTGTGCACCGTTTTATAATCATCAATACTTACCCCGCCCTCATAGCCTGAGCGTATCCAGCGGATGCCGGTATACTTGATGGCCTCAATGGTTTTATCCAGTTTTTCACCCCGCGCGGATATCGCCGAGTTAACGCCAATGCTGTTCAGGAATTCATTGGTACTTGTAGCTTTTACCGGTTTAATAGGCGATGACTTATCCGCAGAAAAAAATAACAGGACCATTGCCACGAGTGTCACGAATTTCATACAGTTAGATTTTTGAGGTGGCGGAAATATACGGAAAAACTATATGGGCTTAATACTATTCACAAATTGTCATTGCGGGGGTAGCGCGGCAATCGCGAACCTGGCGCATCTATGATTGCTTGTTCATTACTCCTCTCGATAACAACTAAACAAAAAAAGCACAACAGCTCACGCCGTTGTGCTTTTGCAGATATAGGGTATGTATTATTGAATTTTTACCGACGACACCAGATCATTAGCATTAGGTGTCAGGTTTGGGAAATGCGGGGTATCGCTGGTGATGGTCCAGGTTTGGCCCAGGAAGTTATCATCTGCATACATCAGCACGCTCCAGCCGGTTGGCACTTTAGCCGACGACGCCCAGTCGTTCACAAAACCATAGCCCTGCAGCTGTGACAGCGTATAGTTTCCTTTCGGGATAACGCCGGTTACCGTGCCGCCATACATGGTATCCTGGTAAAACGTAACGCCAGGGTACAACAGCATAAACTCGACACAGCTGCAAGCCTCATAAGTTTGAATATACCCTGTAGGGCAAGCTACGGCGTAGTTACGATAAGTTAAATTACGCGCAGGATCGCGGTTGGCCCAACCGGTATCAACGTTAGTTTGTATCCAGCTCAGGTATTGGGTTTGGCCGCCTTCCTTAATTAACTGCATAATGTACTGGGCAAATATGGCCTTCATTACGCCTTGCTCATTAAAATCACCCTCGGCCGGAAGAATGCCTTGTGCATTGCAAAGGTTATTTTTCACGTAGTCGGCATAACGTTGCGCGTCTGACAGGTAAGCACTGTTACCACTTTGTTTATATAACAAATAAGCAGCACCGATGGCGGTACCCGCGTTATAAGTATAAGCCTGCCCTCCCGGCGGATTGCTCCCTATCTTGTTGTCGTAAACCTCGCCGGTGCTGGTATTGGTTAAGTTAGCCTTGGCCCAGGTATATATACTTTGGGCTTTAGTTAAATACGCACTATTGCCGGTGATATTATATAATCGCATGGCGCCTATAACGGTGGGGAAGTTAATACATGAGTTTTTGCCGGAGTGATTAAAGTCCCAATACATACCGCCACCGGCCGCATCGTACGAGCCATTCCACACACGATCGAAACCAGCCTCGGCATTAGTTAAATAAGCAGCATTACCCGTAAGGGTGTAAGCGCGGCAAAGCGATAGCACCCACCACATCATATCGTCATAAATAAACCAAACGGTGGTATTGTTCCAGTTAAAGCTATCGTACTTATTATAAGCCCCCGTATACATATCGGTTACCCTGGTCAAATCGGCCGATTTACGTGTGCGGATATAGTTATCCATCGCCATGTCCCAAAAAATGGCATTTGTCCAGATAGCGGCATCTGCATCCTTTAACGTAGTGCTGTAGTAAAGTTTGGTTGTAGGGTTGTAACAGGCCGTATTAAATGCATTGTAAGCAGTGGTAGCATCGGCAGGGTCCCACGAGTTAAGTGCTGCGTTAACGGATGGCGTAGAGCCGAGAGCCATTTTGTCAGCCAGTGTGGTTTCTGCTTTTTTACAGCTAAAAAACGCAAAACATGCGCCCAGTGTCAGGATAATTGTTTTCTTCATAATTGTAGGAATTAGTGGTTATTAATTGTTTTTGATTATTTATAAGCACGGCAAAACAATTGTAGTCTCAGACTACCACAAAGCAATTAAAGACAGCACAAAGCTCAGGTATAGCAAAGCTCTGTCTTAGAAAGCTATTCGATACATTCACAAAGGTCAGCGCGGGGGGAATGCGACCAGGTTTATAATGGCTATCGCCTGATAATAATATTAAGGCCAATTGTCATGATATTAACTAATCAGAAATAACACAACTTTATAACTAAAACAATAGGAAAAGGTTTTATTTCAATGATTTAAATCATAATCAAAGCGCCATTTAGCAAAATATAAGCAAGTCTGAATTTTAATTATTAATAAATATTGCCAATTAAAACATATGATTGTAAACTATTATTTTGCAATACCCGGTGTATATTTTTGTAACAGACTTAAAGCAAATAAACGCTTAAACATATTTACCCGTATATTGTATTAACATAGCGAACTACATATACCACACACCATGAAATTAACTGTATTAAAAAAACTAACATTAAGTACTGCGTTTGCCGCTGGGGCGACACTGGCCATGTGCCAGACACCTGACACTACCGGCCATGTAGAAACCAAAGCCCCAAACAGCCAGTACAAACCCGCATTTGCAGGGCAAACCCGCATTCATGGCGTAAAAACCAGCATGCCGGTTGAGGCAACTGTCATAAACAGCGACCTGAAAAACCCATGGGGTATTCATGTTTTACCTGACGGTCGTTTCCTGATCACCGGGAAATCGGGCACTATGCAGATCTTAAAAATGGACGGCAAGCCGGATAAACAAATCACCGGTTTCCCCAAGGTATTGTTTGAAGGCCAGGGCGGTTTACTTGATGTAAATATTGACCCGGACTACGTTCATAACCGCATGATATATTGGGACTATGCAGAGCCGGGCGATGGCGGTGCTACTTTAGCTATTGCCAAAGGCAAATTATCGGCCGACGAGACTAAACTTGAAAACGTTACGGTAATTTACCGGGCCGAACCCCGGTATACAGGAACTTTGCAATATGGTTCACGTATTTTGTTCGATAAACAGGGAGATCTGTTTGTAAGCACCGGCGAACGCAGCGGCGCCGATATCCGCATGAAAGCGCAGGATTTAGGCGCAACCATTGGCAAGGTTATCCATATTACCAAAGATGGCAGGCCGGTACCAAACGGGCCGTTTGCAAAAACGGCAGGCGCCAAGCCTGAGATATTTGCCTATGGTTTCAGAAACCCGGAGGGAATGACCTGGAACCCGGTAACCGGCGAGCTTTGGGAAGCTGAATTTGGTCCGCGCGGCGGCGATGAAATCAATATTGTACGTGCAGGTAATAATTACGGCTGGCCGGTAGTAACCTATGGCATTGAGTACAGCGGCCAGAAAGTGGGCGACGGCATCCAACAAAAAGAAGGTGTTACCCAACCTATTTATTACTGGGACCCCAGCATCTCGCCGTCGGGCATCACTTTTTATACCGGCGACCTGATCCCTGAGTGGAAAAACAATTTAATGGTTGGCGCATTAAGCGGCAGCCACATTGCCCGGCTGGTTATTAAAGACAACCATGTAGTTGGCGAGGAGCGCCTGTTTAAAGACAAAAACGAACGCTGGCGCGCACTGGTTACCGGCAAGGATGGTGCACTTTATGGTGTTACTGACAATGGCCGCCTGTATAGGATTGCACCGGTTAAGTAGAAACCGATATTTTACAAGAGCCGTTTCGATATTGAAGTGGCTTTTTTATTAATAGCGTGCTTTTTTTACCGCTTGTCATTCTGAGCGTAGCGAAGAATCTTATCACAGCGACCAGCAAAGCGTATAAGATTCTTCGCTACGCTCAGAATGACAACTAGAGTAGTTATGTTAAAATAACCAACCGTTTGGTTATTTTTGCCTTCATCTATGACTATCAATGTATCATCTCTTCAGGAACTTCCGCAGGCGGCGGCGCAGCTTATAGCTTTTGCCGGCAACGAAAAGGTATTTATTTTTCAGGGCGATATGGGTGCAGGCAAAACCACTTTTATCAAGGCAATTTGCGAAGCCCTGGGTGTTCAGGAGGCTGTTACCAGCCCTACCTTTGCCATTGTGAACGAATACAAGATCGTCGGCAACAAAATATTTCACTTTGATTTTTATCGCCTGAAAACACCAACAGAGGCCTTGGACATGGGCGCTGAGGAATATTTTTATTCCGGGAATTATTGTTTTATTGAATGGCCCGAAAAGATACCGGATATGCTGCCGTCGCATTACATCAGCGTCAACATCAAAGTTTCCGGCGATGGCGGCCGGCAAATATCTGTTGAGAAAATCTGACGGAATTTTACTAACTTCATCATTCCTAAAAATAGATTATGAGTTCAGGGAAATACAGCGGATTTTCGGATGTCGCTAAGCAAGCTATGATGCAACCGCAAGAGTCGATGCTTGAGGTCAAGAAAAAGAAAAACCAACTTTACATAGGCATACCCAAAGAGATATCTTTTCAGGAAAACCGTATCCCGCTTACACCGCTTTCTGTAGCCCTGCTGGTTAACAACGGGCACCAGGTTATGCTGGAAAGCAACGCCGGCAAAGCTGCCAAGTTTTTAGATAACCATTACTCAGAACAAGGCGCCCAAATAGTTTTTGATACCAAAAAAGTTTATGAGGCCGATATCATCATCAAAATTGCTCCGCCAACAATGGACGAGATTGAAATGATGAAACCCGGACAGATATTATTGTCTACCCTGCAATTATCGTCGCTTAAGCCCGAGCTATTAAAAGCCATGCTTAAAAAGCAGATTACGGCGTTGTGCTTCGAGCATCTGCGCGATGAGGGCAATACATTAAGTGTTGTACGGGCCATGAGCGAAATTGTAGGCGCTACCTCAATTTTAATAGCGGCCGAATACCTGAGCAATATTTTTGGCGGCAAAGGGCTCATGTTGGGCGGTATAACCGGCGTGCCCCCAACAGAAATTGTAATTTTGGGAGCCGGTACCGTTGGCGAATATGCAGCACGCACGGCTATTTCACTCGGCGCCGAAGTAAAAGTATTTGACCCTTCGCTATATAAACTTCGTCGCCTGCAAACCAATATTGGCACCAAGGTATTTACCTCGGTAGTGCAGCCAATTGTTTTGGAGAAAGCTATCACTACCTGCGATGTCGCTATCGGCGCCATCCGGGCTGAAGATGGGCGGAGCCCATGTGTAGTTTCTGAAGTAACTGTGAGCAAAATGAAACCAAACTCGGTAATTATTGATGTGAGCATTGACCAGGGCGGCTGCTTCGAAACTTCTGAAATTACCAACCATACCCACCCTATTTTCCGCAAGCATGACGTGATACACTATTGTGTGCCAAACATAGCATCGCGGGTGGCGCGTACCGCTACTTATGCGCTCACCAATATTTTTGCGCCTATATTATTAGACGTAGGCGAACAGGGCGGTATCAAGAACCTCATCTGGCAGAAACCGGGTATACGCGAGGCGGTATATATTTATGAAGGCCATCTTACCAACAAACACATTGCCGAGCGTTTTAACATCCCAAGCAAAGATCTTGATCTGCTGGTGGTATCAAAACATTAATGGCTTATGATTGGTGCGGTATAAGAAGGATAAAACTTGTCTATCAGGTACTGCTGCGGAATTTCAGTAACATGATGCGGCTTACCGTAATAGGTAATGAACATATCTTTTTTGTCGTCGCCATTTAAGGTGATAGAAAAAAGCAGATCATAATCGTCATCATTCAATGTCTCAAAGGGCGGATCGACACCCAGTTGGCTGATAAGCTGCATAATGTCTTTCAATTGTGCTACAACCAATACATTGGTGCCTTGAAAATTGCGATTCAGTATCTTTACTAGTCCGCTTGTACTATCTGCATACACCCGGGGTAAAATCTTTGCACGGGCTGCCAGTGGATAAGCGGTTTGTTCGGCTGCCTTACCGGACGAAACATAGATTGCCTTAATTTTTTCGTGTTTTAATGCCTTAAGTAAATCATTTGCACGCATCTGCCCTTCGGGCGACAAAGTCGAGCGCAATTCATCCTTACCGTTAATTTGCGGGTTGGGTTCGGCTATTCTGACAATGAATATGTTGGTTTTTTGCGCAAAGGCATTAAAATTGCTTATAAAAAAACAGGTTAGCACCAGTAAAAAAAAGCCGGATGTAGCTTTTAATTTTTTCATAATCGGGATGCGTGTTTTATAATGCCGGACAACAAATATAATTGATTTAAAATGAGATTGATCAACAAAACCTACCTTAAAAAACTCTGGAAAGTATTAGTGGCCACGTTTAGCGGCTTCATCAACGATAATGGAATGAAATTAAGCGCGTCATTGGCTTACTACACCGTTTTCTCTTTAGCTCCGCTTTTAATTTTAGTGATATCATTAGCAGGGCTGTTTTTTGGACAGGATGCAGCTACCAACCGCCTGTACCCGCAAATAGCGCAATATGTAGGCTCGCAGGCCGCATTGCAAATTCAGGATATGCTGAAAAGCCTGGCCTTTTCAGGTAAAACCGGCATAGCCGTTGTGATAGGCGTAATAACGCTGATGGTAGGTGCCAGCAGCATATTTGTAGAAATACAGGATTCTTTAAACATCATATGGCGGGTAAAAGCTAAACCCAAAAAGGGCTGGCTTAAACTTTTGCAAAATCGTTTTTTATCATTCTCGTTAATAGTAAGTCTGGGCTTTTTATTGCTGGTGTCGTTAGTAATCAACTTTTTAATGGATGCATTGAGCAAAAAACTAGCTCATTTTTTGCCATACGTAACCAGTGTATTAATTAAGTGCATCAATCTGGGCATTACACTTGTTGTAATATCAACCTTATTCGGTATCATATTTAAAGTATTGCCTGATGTTAAAATTCGGTGGAAAGATGTGCGCTCAGGCGCAATTTTTACCGCATTGTTATTTATGTTGGGGCAATATGGTATCGGTATTTATTTACAATACGCTGCGCAAAGCTCGGCCTATGGGGCAGCGGGTTCTATCATCCTTATTTTACTTTGGATATACTACACCGCCGCTATATTGTATATCGGCGCTGAGTTTACACAGGTATATGCAGAAGCAGTGGGTTGCAAAATTGAGCCGGCCGAATATGCGGTAGCTGTTATCCAAACAGAGGTTGAGCATGAGGTTAAAACACTGCCACCCCAAAATCCCGACTTGAAGGGAAAGCTCGAAAAACCTGAGAAAGAAAAGCCGGCTTCGTCAAAATAACGTTGAATAATAGTTAACAAAAGTTGCATTTATGACATAAACTTTTGTTAATTTTAATATCCAATTGTAAGTTTTGAATTAAGGCCGTGTTTTGGAGCAAACGCTATCGGTTTATTATTCTGGCAGTTATAGTTTGCTGCTTTAGCAAAGCTGCGGCTGCGCAGTCATTTAGTATGGAAGAGCCGGGAACGTCCGAGACTATCCCGTTTGAACTGGTTCGAAATCTCATCGTAGTACAATTAAAAATTAATAATCAGGGTCCTTATAATTTTGCATTAGACACCGGCGTAGGATATATGCTCATTACCGAGCCATCGCTGGTTGACTCGCTCAATATAAAAAGCACACGCACTGTTAAGATACACGGCTTGGGTGAGGGTAAAGAATTTGAAGCTCATATAACCACACCGTTAAATATCAATTTACAAGGGATAGTGAGCCATAATGTTAGCGCCGCAGTGTTTACTGAAGATCATTTTGGCTTGTCGGCATATGCCGGGCGCACCATTCATGGCTTATTAGGCTATGAGTTTTTTAGCCAGCTGGCGGTCAAAATAAACTTTGCAGAAAATGTGCTCGTTGTATCGGCCCCGCAAAACATGCATTATTATAGACGTGCAGCTAAACTTCCGATCAGCATTGAAGACCGTAAACCATACCTGACCACTAACGTAACTTTTGCCAATGGTAATACCCGCAAAAGCAAGTTGGTTATTGACCTTGGTGCGGGCCATTTTATATCCATGGAAAACCTTGCCGATGACAAGCAATTGCAACCCCAATATATAGACGCCAATTTGGGCATAGGCATAAACGGCCCTGTAAACGGCTATCTAAGTCGCATTAAAAATGTTGAGCTGGGAAAATATAGTGTTAAAAACGTGATAGGCGCTTTCCCTGACAATAACAAAATAGTGCCTGCAGTACCCCGTGACGGCAATTTGGGTATAGGCCTGCTTAAAAAATTCAACGTAATTTTTGACTACCCTAATAACGTCATATATCTGAAGCCCGGCACCGAGTACCACAGGCGCGATGAGCATGACATGAGCGGCATGACTTATTACAGCATTGTAGATTATGATTTAGTACACGTTGTTGTTGACAAGGTTGAGCCGGGGTCTGCGGCCAGTGAAGCTGGTTTAAAAAAGGGAGATGAGTTAGAAATGATTGACAGAACCGCTGTTGGGCATATGACGTTACAGCAAATAGATGATCTGTTCCAGTCAAGAGATGGCAGGCCATTTTTCCTGCTGATATCCCGCGATAAAAAGTATGTACCTATACGCTTAACCTTAAAGCGCAGGGTTTAACAGGCTGAAATTTTGTTTCTGTTACTTCAGCTGACTGATGTTTTCAAAAAAAGCGGTTTGTAAGTCTAAAAGCGACCTTACATTCACTTTCTCTCCGTACATATCAAAGCACAGGAATTTTGAATTTTTAAGATCCCCGTCTTTCGCTTTTTCCAAAAAATTGAAGGTTTCAAAAAAATAATGGTTGGTAGTGACATTGCTCCGCTTATTGGTTTGCGAGGCATTAAGTCTAAAACCTATCGTATCGATCCATTTATGCACCTTGGCGTGCAGGTTGCGCATGTTACTCATAAGTTAAGTGTTTGCTAGTTAAACGAAAACAAAAAATATAAGTTTTAACTTATTGGCATTAATTTATAAACAGATGTTAACTAAGAGTAAATCGCAATTGTTAAATTAATATAGTCAAAGGAAATTTTATTTAGCTCGTTTCAATTATTGAAACCAAAACCATTATATTGCGTACAAATGCGCATACTTTAGGCCCATAACACACTCGTCACGATGAAGATAAAATATTTACTACCTGCGCTAATATTTGTATTTCTCAGCATAAACGCTTGCAAAAGCACTACTGCTCCTGGTCCAGCCGGCGCCACAGGTGCAACAGGTGTTACAGGCGCCACTGGTGCAACGGGCGCTGCCGGTGCTGATGGCCCTGGTGGCCCTCAGGGCGTAGCCGGTGCTACAGGTGCTACCGGTGCTAATGGTGCGGCTGGCGCAACTGGTGCTACAGGAGCCACCGGTGCCAATGGTGCAACAGGCGGCACAGGGGCAACAGGAGCGACAGGTACAACGGGTGCTACCGGCGCCACAGGTGCTACGGGACCCAAAGGTGCAACTGGAGCAACGGGCGCTACCGGAGCTACAGGCGCTACGGGAGCCACCGGCGCAAACGCAACCGTATCAAGCTATATATTTACTAACCAAAGCGTGGTATTAGTAGGCTTAACTCATTTTGTGGTTCCGGCAATTACTCAGGACATTGTTGATAAAGGTATAGTCATGGTATATTTCCGTAATACGGGTACCACTACCTCATGGAATGCATTGCCGTATTCAGAATCAGGCAATACGCTAAATTTGCAGGATTATGGTGTTGGTTATATTGATCTGAAAGCAAACTTCACATCTTCGGGTCTTGACATTAGGGTGGTAGTTATTCCAGGCACATCATTAACATTTATGGTAACTCACAACCCGGGCATTAACCTGCGCGACTATAACCAGGTAGCTAAGGCTGCTGGTATTAACTAATAAAACTATGCTCAGCTCAAAAAGGGTTTCGCACAAGCGGAGCCCTTTTTTATTTGTGCCGATTTGCCTTATTTTAGATGCATGCAAAACGGCCAAAAATTCAACCGCACCCGAATAGCGCCCACCCCCAGTGGCTATTTGCATGTGGGTAATGCCCTATCGTTTGCTTTAACTGCGGCTTTAGCCCGCAAAGCCGGCGCTAAAATTTTACTCAGAATTGATGACCTTGACCAGCAAAGGGTAAATGTAGATTATGTACAGGATATTTTTGATACGCTTAATTTTTTAGAAATTCCGTGGGATGAAGGCCCGCGTAACATGGCAGGGTATCAAGGCCAATGGTCGCAAATACATCGTACAGACAGCTACACCGAAGCGCTGCAACTACTGGAACATAAACGAGAGGTATTTGCCTGCCGGTGCTCGCGTTCCCAGCTGCAAGGCAACAGCTATCCAGGTAATTGTATAAACAAATCTATCCCGCTGGATACACCCGATACGGCCTGGCGTTTATATACTGATGATCGACTCATCAAGCTTAAAACTTTAAACGAAGGCTTAATAAACACCCGTTTGCCTGAATCCATGAAAAATTTTGTGGTAAAAAAAAAGGATGGTCATCCGGCTTATCAGCTGGCCTCGGTAGTTGATGATTTAATGTTCGGAGTCGACCTGATTATCCGGGGCGAGGACCTTTATTCCTCAACCCTGGCGCAACTTTTTTTGGCCGACGTATTGGGCTACCGCAAGTATCAGGACACCACTTTTTATCATCATCTGTTAATTATGCAAGACGGGGAGAAAAAGCTGTCCAAATCTGCCGGATCAACTTCTATTAAACACCTGCGCCGGGAAGGCAAAAAGGCTGCCGACGTTTATAGCATCATTGGTGCAATTTTAGGCACGAAACATCCCATAAGAAGCTTCGAGGACACCTACGACGCCTTTCTTTAGTATCGCCAGAAAAGTATTGGATTATTTTACGCGTTTAAGCGTGCCGCTGAAACTGGTGCCCTGAAAACCTATTACTACGTTCATTTTGTCACCGTCTATTTTACCCTTTACGTATTGCACCGCAAAACCATTATAGGTAAATGGCTTAAATGTGATATCAGAGCCTTTAATAACACCATTCTTTAATGGGATATCGCCAATCTCTGTATTCACAACACCGTTAACAAGGCCATTATCTTCCTTCATGTTTACGGTTACATCATACAGTAAAGCAATGGTACCACTCCATTTTCCACTTGCACCTTCGGCGTAGCAAACTGCCGAGGCTACAAGTACTACCAACATCGATATCAAAAAGTACTTCTTCATCTCTCTCCTTTGCGCTTTTTGTAATTATAGACAAAAATACGATACCGTAGTTTAATGTATTCAAATTTTTATACAAGCTAATTCAAAAAACCGTAATTTTAGTAATTATGAGATCATCACAAAATCGCAGATCGGCTATAAAAAACATACTGGCCGGCACCGGCGCCGTTGCTGCCGCGGGTACTTTATCTGCATTCAAAACTTCGCCTAAAACCAATATCGAACCAAAAAAATTGAAAGGTAACATCAATCATTCAGTGTGCCGGTGGTGTTTTCAAAACATCGACCTTGATTCACTTTGTAAGGCCGCTGCCGATATGGGCATGAAAGCTATTGACCTGATAGGCCCGGACGAATGGGCAATTGCCCAAAAGCATGGCTTATACTCGTCAATGTGTAACGGGCCGGGTGTCGCCATAACATTTGGCTGGAATGACCCTGCCAAACACGAAAAACTGATTAAAGATTACAGTGACCTGATACCCAAAGTTGCCGCCGCCGGTTATAAAAACCTGATTTGCTTTAGCGGTAACCGCGAAGGGAAAGATGATGAAACCGGCCTGCAAAACTGTGTAACCGGGCTTAAAAAAATATTACCGCTGGCAGAAAAGCATGGTGTTGTAATGTGTATGGAGCTGCTCAACAGCAAGGTTGACCACCACGATTATCAATGCGACCATACCGAATGGGGCGTTAAGCTATGCAAAGCCCTTGGTTCAGAAAATTTTAAATTGCTGTATGATATTTATCATATGCAAATTGACGAGGGGAATGTTATCGCCAATATTCGCAAGTACCACGATTACCTGGCGCATTTCCATGTAGCCGGCGTACCGGGCCGTCATGACCCGAATGATACGCAGGAGCTTTATTATCCGGCCATCATCAAGGCCATCAAAGACCTTGGCTTTAAGGGCTATGTGGCACAAGAGTACCTGCCAACTACTAATGACCAGGATCAAATGATAGCCTCGCTTAAAGCTTCGATGATGATTTGTGATGTGTAATACAACTCCCCACTCGTAATTGCGAGGGACGAAGCAATCTCTACACTGCTTAGTTTCAATAACTGCCGTGTAGAGATTGCCACGCTCGTACCTCGCTTGCAATGACGCGCTGGGTTAAGCAATAAACTAAAAAGGCCCTCTGAAATTCAGAGGGCCTTTTCTTTATCTGCCGAAAGGCGAAATGTTACTTAGCAACAGCAGGTTGCTTTAAAGTCAATTTAACTGGCTGGCCGTTAAAAGTAGTGGTTAAAACCAACTTACCATCGGCAATGGTACCTTTATAAACGATAGGTTTATCGTTAAAAGTAGTAGTGAATTGAATGTTATCACCGTCTACCTTACCATCAGAAATAGTGTTTTTACCCATTTGGGCAGCCACGAATGGTGTGTAACCTGCTTCATCAGGATTTTCTGATTTTGGGTTGTTATCAACTAAAGCGAAAACACCGGTTAGTTTGGCGCCATCGGTTTTTAATGTAAGCGATAAGTTATACTGTCCTTCAACCAAACCTTTCCAAACACCGTCAACAGTTGCTGCTAAAGTTACGGTAACTGCAGTTAGTACTACAACGGCTGCTAATAATACCTTTTTCATTTTTTTAATTTAGTTTTTATTGTTTTTATTAGATTACAAATATTATCAAAATAACCCACATTTACTGTAACAGTTTCGTTTTAAAACTGTAACGTTTGTGTGTCTCTGCTGGCGGCTACCTCTGCCTTGATGCTTACCTTGTTGGGGAGCATCCCGTTTTCGTCAAAAATCACTATTGTGTTTTTGCCGGGCTTTAACCAGCAGTTGGGAATGTACATTCCGTTTATTTTGATCTTTTCCGGGTATCGCCCCAGATTGTGCCCGTTAACCCATACCGAGCCTGAGCTTAAACTGGTAGTTATAACGCGCCATATGGTATTTGAGTATATTTGGCTGCTAAGGTTTAACGCTGCCCTGTAAAATTGTGGCTTGTGTAATGATTTGGCCGGTAGCCTTGTCCACCCCTGCACACTTTTGTCAAAACCAATTACACAACCGTCACCGGCCGAATTGCCACATGGGCCTCCCTGCATTCGCCAGTTATTCACCGCTATCGCCGGGTTTTTACCCGCAACTTTTTGTAAAGTTACCTTTCCCCAAATGCCTTTTCTGTCCAGTGTGTCTATTTCCCCAATTTTAAAGATGAGCTTATTTCGCCCGATATGTGATGTAAAAATTGCAAGTGAATGCGTACCCTTCGTCAAATTAAGTTGCAAAGTATCGGGCAATATAGCTGAAGTATCCACCCGTTTGCCATCCAAAAAAACTGAGCCGCCCTCAGGCGCTTTGCGCAACTGGAGCAGGTATCGCCCGGAGGCTTTCACCTTTATTTTTGTGCGATACCAGGCATAGGCGGTGACATCGCCGTCTGCGCCCATCTGTTGCGCCTGGTAGCTATACAGCCAGTTTCTATCGTTAAAAACGGCAGATGCCGGCGAAAAAGCATTTTTTGCCTGCCATGCGCCTAAGCTTAATTGCTGCGGATGCTCAGCATCAAAAGGCTTGATAACTTCTGACACCGTCCCGTCTGCGCGGTAAAGCCAAACTGGGTAAGCTTTCCTGGCTTCCCACGGATGCTCGACAGTTGCACTAAGGTTTGAAGCATCGGCCACATAATCAGCACCGATTATGATATTATTGTCGTCTAACCAGCTGCGGGCCACAAGTTCATTGTTTACCACTATTATCCTGACCAGGTGACCATCTACAGCAAATAAATAAGGTATTGGCACATTCGTTATCTTCGCGTCAAAACTCAATAAACCGTCGTTCAATTTAAACGCATCCGAATTGAAGTTAACGGCGCCTTTGCCTACAGCGAAATATAGCCGCGCTTTCGAATCTGCATCGCCATAAATCAACAGGCGCGTTGTTTTCTGATATGATTGAACAGCATAAATACGCGCAGGCCCCCAGGCAAGTTTAATGTTTGGGGCGATAGGATAATTCTGTACAACCGGCATGATCTCTCCGGCGGCCAGCTTTATTTGTGCTGATGCCTTTACAGGCACATCTCCTGGAGGCTTAAGTTCAAACTTTACCGATACTGAATCCGGATTATCCAAAAAAGCGATAGTACCCGCCAGGCTTTTGCGGGCGGTTACTTTAATTGTAGTGTCAGATACTGCAGGCAGATTATGCTGTTCGTCCAGACTATTTTCCAGCACATCCTGAAAGCTGCGGGCAAACCAGTTGGCGCGCTTAAAGCTGTAGTATATAGGTCGCAAATCGCCGGTTTGGCCAACGGCTGCTCCGTAATCGTAAGAAGCAGCATTTTCTCGATCATTATTATACTCAAAGTTTGAGCCGCCGTGCGCCATATAAACGTTGTAACCATTTCCGCCGTGCGCGATGATCTTCCAGGTACGACGATCGTACAGCGTAGAGTCGGTTTCCTGCGGACCGTAATTTAAGAACCACACTCCCCAGTATTCCGGGCTAAACCATGGGTTTGGTCGGCCGGGATCGTCCAGACTGGCATAATCGCTGGCCGGGTCGTTACCTGAATGCAGCCCGCTGAAAAAATAGGGGACCTGTAAACCCAGTTCAAGTGATTTGGTCTGCAAATGCTTAAAATAGGCATTTGGCACTATCGTTCCCCAACCTGCGCGGTGCTCATTTTCTAACTGCACCATAATCACCGGGCCACCATGGTTGATCTGATTGCTGGCCACAATAGGCATTAGCTTATTAAAATATTTATCTACCGCCGCTAAAAATTGCGGGTTATCCTCTCGTACGCGTAAACCTTTTTTAAATCTTAGCCAAATGGGGTAGCCGCCCATATTCCATTCGCCGCAATAATATGGGCCAACACGCACTATGGCATACATGCCCATGCTTTTGATAAGCTTCAGGTAGGCATCAAGATCATGATCGCCGGTAAAATTAAACTGGCCCTCTTTAGGTTCGTGATAATTCCAAAAGGTATACATTTCTACAGCGTTAAAGCCGGCGCGCTTAAGGCGCAGCAAGCGGTCACGCCATAAAGCGCGTGGCACACGTGCATACTCCATCCCGGCCGAGGCAATGAACGTACGTTTACCGTTAATCAGGAATCCGCGGGCATCGTAGTCAACGAAAGGCTTTGCTGCCGGGGCAGCCGGAAACATATGGTCGTTACGTGTGGGGGTGCCGGTGTTGGGTTGTGCGGTGGCCTGGAATATAGCAATCAGCAATAAGATGGCTGTCATGCTGAACCCGTCAAAGCATGAGCGCAGGTCTTTAAGCCCGCCCTTCGACAAGCTCAGGGTGACAACGCTCTGTTTATTTTTGAATCTGTAGATATTTAATATCATCGCGCAATTTAATATAAAACAAAAAAGGAGGCAACCGGTGTGGTGCCTCCTTTTATATTTTAAGCAGATATTGATTAAATACCGCTTAGTTTCCAAGGTGCTCTGTAATCGCGTTTCACGAATTGGTTAACCTCGTCAACGTTGGTTACTTTTAAGTTAGCAGCGTCATAAATCAAATCGATGTAACGGGCAGGGTAATCGGCACGGTTACGACGACGGCCTTCAACTTGTGCGCCATTTGCATCAGCCAGCTTAGGCACGTTTACACCTCTGATTGCCAGGTTACACATTAACATTGCTTCAGTTAATAAAGCAGCCTCTTCAAACGGAGAGCTGGTTTGCATGTTGCCATAGCCGGCCAGACAAGCTTCAACCCATTGTGCGTAGTGGCCATCAGTGCTATTTTTAACACGGGCATATTTCTCAGGAACGTTGATATCGTCCATTCTTGATACGGGTAGCAGACGCAAGTTATCAGCATAGCATTTTGCAGTCATTTTACCTTTTGTACCAATGAATAACATACCACCATCACCTGCACCCCATTGTTCTGACGGATCTAATTCATCCGGGCGAGGAGGGATCATACCACCATCTAACCAATGAACTTTAACAGGGCCGCTGGTTTTATCAGTCTTACCGAAAGTCATAGTGGTAAAACTTGAACCTGGACCGGTTTCCAATGAACCGCCCTGACCAATGCTGGTTGAAACTTTCTCAACATATTTAAGACCTAATGTTTTCATTGGGCCGTGCAGAATGTGCGCACCCATATCGCCTAATACGCCCGTACCATAATCCCACCATCCTCTCCAATTAAACGGCAATACTTTTACGCCACCCGGTTGGTCCTGGCCAATAGGATAAGGCCTTTCTTTAGCAGTACCTTGCCACAAATCCCAATTTAGGCTGCTTGGCGGTGTAGTTGATTGAGTTGGCCATCTTAAACCTTGAGGGGTATTGGCACCAACAGAACCTTGGGGCCAGATTGGGCGGTTAGTCCAGCACCATACTTCGGTAACATCACCGATAAGGCCGGCATCATACCACTCCATCATTTTACGAACATTGTCATTTGATGAACCTTGGTTACCCATTTGGGTTTGTACTTTGTATTTATGCCCCATATTAGCCATCATACGCGCTTCGTACACGTCGTGAGCCATAGGTTTTTGAACGTAAACGTGTTTTTTTAACGACATTGCTGCGGTAGCAACAACAGCGTGGGTATGGTCTGGAGTAGCACAGTGCACAGCATCAAAATTTTTGTGCTCTTTGTCAAACATCTCTCTCCAATCCACATATTTTTTGGCATCAGGATATTTGTTGTACACGTGTGCTGCATAGTCCTGATCAACATCACATAAAAATGCAGGTTTAGCTTTACCGCTAGCCACAAATGCCGCATTATCACTTGTACCTTTACCGCCCAAACCCACACTCGCATAATACAAGGTATCACTTGGTGCTCTGTAGCCTTTACCTAGTACAAAACGCGGTACAATGGAAAAGCCGGCAGCAGCAAGAGCACTGGTTTTCACAAAATCTCTCCGTGAAGTGCCTTCTGCCTTTTCTTCATTTTCTTTCATGTTATTAGTTTTAATGTTGGATGTATTGTTTGTTAAATGTTCAATTGATAAATAATCAATGCACAAAAACCCAATTAATTAAATAATGTTGATTGAGTATGCTGCGCTTTAATTGGTTCTGCTTTTCAGATGCCCATCACAGCATCCTGACAAAGGTTGAAATTATAAATTAAATACGAATAACTAAAAAAAATCAGGTATTAGAACGTAACAATTTTATCATAAAAATCCACACCAAATCTACCCGGTACTTTACATGTGTAAGTAATGCGCTACCACTTGTACATAGGATTAATTGCCCCGCCAGACATTTTATATAGAAGGAGTGTTAATATTAAGAAATATTATAGGCGAAGTGAGGAGAGCTTTTTGCCTGATATTTATGTATGCTGCAAAAACTTATTTAACAAATGAGTAATACTAATCAATGGCACGAGATTCTCATGCCATTGACTTTAATTAACAACCATACGCATGAATAGTTCCATTGCATTCACCGGGGTCGGTGGTACAATTAGTATATTGCCCCATATAATTGCAGGATCCATCAGACGTTTCACAATACCAGTCATAGTAAACGTCACAATCACCGCTGCCCGAGCCAGAACCTGCAGCTCCGCCAAAAACAGCTTTTAATTGCTCTCTGCTTAAAATTTCTTTAGCACCCAAGCTCAACGCCTTCAATCTTAATTTTTTCATTATCAATAAATTTAGGTTTCGCCTCATTTATTCGGGTTGCAGCATTCCCTATCCTGTTTACAAAGCAGGCACTTTCCTTTTAATATCTAAATATCAGATTGGACACATGGATGACTACGCCCCGGAAAGACGCAGATAGTTAGGTAATAAAAATTGACAGCAATTAATGGCATTAATATGATTAGGGTTTGGTTATCACTAAGTTAACTACTATAATGCCGTAAACCAATTTTGAATGTTATTCTTTTTGTTCAGTTTCAACGCTAGTCAAATCACTAAACAATGCATAATAAAAACATGAGTTTTGCATAATGCTGCGGGCATATTAAAAAAACATTTCTTAAACAAAAGGTTGTGCTTTTTGTAAATTTTGATGCCGATGTGGCATTTTTTCACATTTGTTGAACTTTTGGTGTACAAATGACACTAAAAAAAATAGCGTTTTTAGCCGCAAACAAGCATTTATTCGGTTATTTGGGTAAATTATCAGCCAATTAGCCTCATATATTGACCAAAAGATTATCATATATTTCAAAATACATATTACTTTTGCCCCCGACCATAACTGTTATGAGCAATACATCTTCACCACTTAAAGTACTATCTATCGATATCGGCGGTTCGCATATTAAGGCTACGGTGCTTGATGAAAACGGGGCCATGCTGGTAAACTACAGCAAACTTGAAACACCGCAACCGGCTAATCCTGAGAATGTCATAGCTACGATAAAAAAACTGGCCGAGCCTATTGATGACTTCAACCATATATCAGTGGGCTTTCCCGGCTATGTGCGCGACAGCATTGTTAAAACTGCACCCAATCTGGATAACGATGCCTGGGCTAATTATAAATTTGGCGAGAGGTTGACTAAAGAATTTGGCGTACCCGCCGCAGTGGTAAACGATGCAGATATGCAAGGCCTTGGCGTGGTAAGCGGTAAGGGATTGGAACTGGTAATTACCCTGGGCACCGGTTTTGGCACGGCCCTGTTGTTAGATGGCAAATTATTACCGCATCTTGAAGTTGGCCAAAGCCCCATAACCCGCCATAACAGCTATGATGCTTACGTAGGAGACAAAGCTTTTGAGGCCGAAGGCAAGAAAAAGTGGAACGAACGTATGGAGAAAGTGTTGAAAGTTTTGAAAACACTCTTCAACTACGACACTTTGTATATAGGTGGGGGTAACGCCCGCGAACTGGACATTAAGCTGGATAAAAATATCAAATTGGTTACTAACCGCGACGGCATCAAAGGCGGCGCCCGGCTATGGGCTGAAGGCCAGGTGCTGCAACCGGGTAAAAAACCATCATCAACTAAATAAAATAAAGTCACATATCATAAAAAAGAGGAAATGGATTCAAACAGTAAAAACATCGAAGAATTAGCAATTGATACGGTAAGAATTTTGTCGGCAGATGCTGTACAAAAGGCTAACTCGGGCCACCCGGGTACTGCTATGGCGCTTGCGCCGGTAGGTCACGTACTTTGGAAGGATTTTATCAATTTTAATCCAAAGAATCCTGATTGGGCAAACCGCGACAGATTCATCCTTTCTGCAGGTCACGCTTGTATTTTACAGTACAGCTTTTTACACCTGTTAGGTTATGATCTTTCTTTAGATGATATTAAAAATTTCCGTCAGCTGCACAGCAAAACCGCAGGCCACCCTGAGTATGGTCTGGCTCCGGGCGTTGACGTAACTACCGGCCCGCTTGGACAAGGCTTTGCCAATGGTGTTGGTTTCGCTATCGCACAAAAACACCTGGCAGGTTACTATAACAAACCGGGTTTCGACCTGTTCAACTACCACATCTATGCTATCTGCAGCGATGGCGATATGATGGAAGGTGTAACTTCAGAAGCTGCTTCACTGGCAGGCCACTTAGAGTTGGGTAACATCATTTATATATATGACGATAACAAGATCTCGATTGAAGGCAGTACCGACATTGCTTTCAACGAAGATGTTGATGCACGTTTCCGCGCTTATGGCTGGCACGTACAGTCAGTAGCTGATGCTAACGATATCAATGGTTTACACCAGGCTTTGGTTAATGCAAGAGCCGAGACTCAAAAACCATCATTGATCCGCGTGCGTTCATTAATTGCTTACGGTAGCCCTAATAAATCAGGTACTGCAGGTTCGCATGGTTCTCCGCTGGGCGCCGACGAGATTAAACTGGTTAAAAAGTTCTTTGGTTTTGACGAAGATAAATCATTCAACATACCAACCGAAGTTGAAGAATATTACCACAAAATTGGTGCACGCGGCATTGAAACCGAGAAAAAATGGAATGACCTGTTTGCCCAATACGCTGAAAAATATCCTGAATTAGCTGCTGAGTACAAAGCTGCAGTTAATAATGAATTGCCAAAAGGCTGGACAGAAAAACTGCCCGTATTTAAAGCGTCTGACCCTAAAATGGCTACCCGCCAGGCTTCAGGTAAAGTATTAAATGCTTTAGCGGCTTCTTTCCCTCATCTAATCGGCGGTGCGGCAGATTTGGCTCCATCTACCGAAACTAACTTAAAAGAGTCTGACTCATTTACTTCAGAAAACCGTAACGGCCGCAACTTCCACTTCGGTATCCGCGAGCACGCTATGGGTTCGGCATTAAACGGTATGGCCTTGACCAAAGGTATCAAACCTTTCGGCGCCACCTTCCTGATGTTCTCTGAGTATATGCGTCCGCCAATCCGTTTGGCAGCGATCATGAAAATTGCGCCGATCTTTGTTTACACCCACGACAGTATCGGCTTAGGCGAAGATGGTACTACCCACCAGCCTATCGAGCAATTGATCTCTTTACGTTCAATTCCTAACATCACCGTTATTCGCCCGGCTGACGCTAACGAAACCACGCACGCATGGCGCGTAGCTATCGAGAAAACCGATGGCCCTACCGTACTGGTGTTTACCCGTCAAGGTTTGCCTATTTTAGATCAGGACAAATACGCGAAAGCCGACAACCTGGAGAAAGGCGCTTATGTATTGTCTGACTCTGACAAAACTCCTCAGGTTATCCTGATTGCAACAGGTTCAGAAGTTGCCCTGATCATGCAAGCTCAGGCTAAACTAGCTGAAGAAGGTATTGCTGCACGCGTTGTATCTATGCCATCCTGGGAATTGTTTGAAAAACAGGATGCTGCTTACAAGGAATCAGTATTCCCTAAAGCAATTAAAAAACGTTTGGCCGTTGAGATGGCATCGCCACTGGGCTGGCACAAATATGTTACCGACGAAGGTGATACCCTTTGCATGGAAACATTTGGCGAATCGGCTCCGGCAGATGAGCTTTACAAATACTTTGGCTTTACGGTAGATAACGTAGTTAAAAAAGCTAAAGCGCTTTTATAGAAATAAGTATTAAGATGTGAGACATGAGATTCTTCTTCGTGTCTCACATCTTTAACATATACCGATGAATTTAAAGAACAAATACCTTTTAATGCTGTGCGTGATCGTGGTAAACATGATTGCGTTTTCTGGCTTAAAGGCACAAGCTCAGGCCAATGATAAAACTACGGCTAAAGCATTTGTTCAGGGATTTTATGATTGGTATGTACCACTGTATAACAAGTTCGTTCCGGGTAAAACCAACCAGATCCCTTCAGAAAAGCTGGCATTGACGAGAAAAAAGGACTGTTTTGACACCAAACTTTTCAATGCATTATACGGCTACTATAATACCCCAACGCCTAAGGGTGCTGAGGATGTATTGGGTATCGATATGGATCCGTTTTTGGCAGCGCAGGATAATGGAGCTAGTTACACCGTAACCCAAGTAAAATCAAAAGGAAATAACTTTTTATTAAGCATTACTACCGAGCCTGATTACCAGCCTAAAGGAGCAAAATCAAAAGCAAATTCGCCGGTAATTGTTGAGGTAACGAAAATAAACGGCCATTGGAAACTGACCGACCTATGGTACGACAATGGCACTGATATTTTTGACCTGATAACAGCTTATAATAAAGACGTAAAAGCTACACTGGCCCTAAAACACTAGCTACTTTTAATAAACAAATGAACTGGAATAGCGACATCATCAAAAACCTAAGTTGGGCGGGCAACATCAGTAATGTAGCCGGCAAGCAAAAGGTGGCCGATCAGATAGCCGGTAAAATAAAAGACGGCGATGTGCTAGGTGTAGGTTCGGGCAGTACGGTGTTCCTCACCCTATTTGCTATTGCAGAGCGTATTAAAGCCGAGCAATTAAATATCAAGGCTATTCCGACTTCAATCGAAATATCGTTATTCTGCACTAAACTGGGCATACCGCTTACCACTTTATTTGAACACAAACCCGACTGGTGTTTTGACGGCGCCGACGAGGTTGACCCAAACAAAAGCCTGATCAAAGGCCGCGGCGGAGCCTTGTTCAAAGAAAAGCTTTTGATAAGCAGCAGCCCGGTAAGCTATATTATTGTCGACGATAGTAAAATAGTCGATCGCCTGGGCTCAAAATTCCCGGTTCCGGTTGAGGTTTTTCCGCAGGCATTAACGCATGTGGAACAGGAGCTGTTATTTTTAGGCGCCACTGATATACAGCTTCGACCAGCAGGTGGCAAAGACGGACCGGTGATCACCGAAAATAACAATTTATTGCTGGATGTGCGTTTCCATGAGATTGATGTTGATATGGAGCGTAAGATCAAGAGCATTACCGGCGTAATTGAAAGCGGATTGTTCATTAATTATAACATTGAAGTTTTAATGGCGTCAAATAATAATGAATAGTATTATAGTATGACATTACAACCTATTGGTGGTACATTTATTGACGCAAGAAAACATAACCCCTACACACAATTTAAAAGCATTAAAAATTAAAACATAATGGAAACTAATAAAGTAAAACAGATACACAGCTTTGGTCAAAGCATTTGGCTTGATTTTATCGATCGCGCATTTATAGGCGATGGCAGGCTTAAAGCTTTGATTGATGACGATGGTGTAAGAGGCGTAACCTCAAACCCTGCGATTTTTGAAAAAGCTATAAGCAGTAGCGATATGTATGACGGTGATATTGCTGAATTATCAAAAGGCAACAAAACTAACGAAGAAATTTTCTTTGGTTTAGCTATCAAAGACATTCAGGATGCATGTGATCTGTTTAAACCTTTATATAACGAAAGCAACAAAGGCGATGGTTATGTAAGTTTAGAGGTTTCTCCATTTTTAGCATTAAAAGGCGAAGAAACTTATCAGCAAGCTATCCAATTGTGGAAAGAAGTTGATCGCGAAAATGTAATGATCAAAATCCCGGGCACACAACCAGGCTTAGATGCCATCCGTCGTGCTACTGCCCAAGGTGTGAATATAAATGTTACCTTGTTGTTCGGCTTACAACGCTATGAAGATGTTGCCTTGGCTTACATTGCAGGTTTGGAAGACCATCTGGCCGCTGGTCATGAAATTTCGCACATCCACTCGGTAGCAAGTTTCTTCCTGAGCCGTATTGATGTATTGATCGACCCGATCCTTGACGAAAAAGGTTTGGCTGATCTGAAAGGCGAAGTTGCTATCGCGTCAGCTAAAAAAGCTTATGAAATTTACAAACGCGTATTCAGCGGCGAGCGTTGGGAAAAATTAGCAGCTAAAGGCGCTAACCCTCAACGTTTATTATGGGCAAGTACCAGCAGCAAAAACCCGGCTTTCAAAGACACTAAATATGTTGAAGCTTTGATTGGGCCGGATACTGTTGATACCGTTCCGTTGGAAACCATTGTTGCTTTCCGCGATCACGGTGTTGCTGCCAACACTTTAGAGCAAGGCTTAGACAAAGCTACTGAAGCTTTAGCGCGTGTTAAAGCTGCAGGTATTGATATCGACAAATTAACACAACAATTGGAAGACGAAGGTATTGAGAAATTTAATCAGCCTTTTGAAAAACTATTAGCATCTATCGAAGCTAATAAAGGCAAATAATATCTGCACTACCTTATGGAAGCAAATAACCTTAAGATCCTTTTTTTTGATATTGGCGGCGTGATACTCAGCAATGGCTGGGGGCATGAGAGCCGTGAAGAAGCTGCTAAAAAATTCGGTCTGGATTATGATGAAGTTAATGGCCTGCATAATTTCATATTTAACGTTTATGAAATTGGCGGTGTCACGCTTGACGAATACCTGGATACAGTTATCTTCAACCATCCGCGCGATTTTACACGAGAGGATTTTAAGGAGTTTGTTTACCGCCAGTCGATCGAGCTGCCCACTTTAAAGTGGCTGAAAGAATGGAAAAAAGACTGCGGCTTTCGCATTATCTCAGTTAACAATGAGGGCAAGGAACTGAATGATTACCGTGTAAAAAAATTCAAACTACATGAATTTTTTGATGCGTTTGTGTCATCATGCGAAGTTGGCTTACGTAAGCCAGACCCTGCAATCTGGAAACTGGCCATGGGCATAGCCCAGGCACAGCCAAACCAATGCGTGTATTTTGACGACAGGATCATGTTTGTAAATGCAGCAAAAAACCTGGGTATCAGGGCCTATCTGCATACAGACCTTGAATCGACCAAAAAAATATTAGAACAATTAAAAGAGGAAAATAACATGAGCTAAGGCTACAGCCGGGTAAGTTTAATCCGGCTCATGATATTTTCGTCAGCAAATAAATAATTATACAGACGAAAATCACAACAATTAATATGAGCACACCAACTAAGTATGATTTCGGCATGATAGGCCTTGGCGTAATGGGTCGCAGCCTTTTGTTAAACATGGGCGACCATGGCGTAAAAGGTGCCGGATTTGATAAGGACGCCGAAAAAGTGAAGGCATTGGGCGAAGAAAGCACGACCGGAAACCTGAAAGGTTTTAGCGATGTTAAGGAATTTGTAGATAGCCTGAACAAGCCGCGAGCCATTATGATGTTGGTGCCTGCCGGTAAAATTGTTGATGACGTTATTGAAGAGCTGTTGCCACTAATTGACAAGGGCGACCTGATCATTGACGGTGGTAACACTTACTATACTGATACCAACAGGCGTTTTGATTACCTGAACAGCAAAGGTATCCATTTCTTTGGTATGGGTGTATCAGGCGGCGAAGAAGGTGCACGCCGCGGCCCGAGCATGATGCCGGGGGGCGACGAAAAAGCTTACGAAGTGGTAAAACCAATTTTTGAAGCTATAGCGGCTAAAGTTGATGGCGAACCTTGCGTTACTTATTGCGGCACCGGCTCGGCAGGTAACTTTGTTAAAATGGTGCACAACGGTATTGAATACGGTGTGATGCAGCTATTGGCAGAGACCTACGAAATCATGAAAAAAGGTTTGGGTATGGATAACGAAGCCATTGGTAAAGTATTTACCGAATGGAACAATGGCCGCCTGAAATCATTCCTGGTTGAAATTACCAGTGACATCTTTAAATATAAAGCACCGGGTACAGATCATTTACTATTAGACGATATCAGGGACGAGGCCCGCGCCAAAGGCACCGGTAAATGGACCTCGCAAGTGGCTATGGACCTGCAAGCGCCGATCCCAACTATAGACACGTCTGTTTCTATGCGCGATCTGTCTAAATATAAAGAGTTCCGCGTGAAAGCTGAAGGTATTTACGGTGGTGTTCAGGGCAAACTAAATGTTGACCAGGCGTCTTTCCTTAAATCGCTTGAAGAAGCCTTCTACTTTAACCTCATCATGAGCTATGCACAAGGTATCCATATGTTGAGCCGCGCTTCTGTGGAGTTTAATTATGGTTTAAAACTGGCCGAGATTGCCAAGATATGGAGAGGTGGCTGTATTATCCGCTCACTATTCTTACAGAACATTTATGAGGCTTTTACAGCTAATCCAAATTTAGAGCACTTGTTGCTGGATGCGGGTGTGGCCAATGAAGTGAAAGGTGCTGTTGGTGGTGCACGTACCGTGGTGTCGGCTATTACCGCTGCCGGTATTGCTGCACCTTGCTATGCAGAATCATTAAGCTATTTTGATGCTTTCCGCAGCGGCCGTATGCCATCTAATTTAATCCAGGCACAACGCGACTATTTTGGCGCGCATACTTATGAGTTAATTGGTAAAGAAGGCACCTTCCATACCCAATGGACTAAAATTTAATAAACTCAACGGCCCCTCCCAACCCTTCCCGGAAGGGAGGGCTTTTGAAAAACATATTAACTAAAAAGCCCAAAAGTCTCCCCTACCGGGGGAGATTTAGAGGGGGCTGAAACTAGAACGTTAGCACATAAAAAAATGTCAACAATAAAATCAGAGCCTACCGTATTCATCATTTTCGGTGGCACCGGCGACCTTAACGCACGTAAACTTGCGCCAGCCTTGTATAACCTTTTCCTGGACGGATGGCTGCCAAAACAATTTTCAATCATCGGCACCGGGCGTACCCAGCTAACCGATGAACAGTTCAGAAAAAACTTAAACGAGGATATCAACAACTTCTCGCGCAGCGGTAAAGCCGACAAAGCTAAATGGGCCGAGTTTGAAAAAAATATTTTTTATCAGGTATCAGACGCTAAAGACGCTGAAACTTACAAAGAGTTTGGCAAACGTATTGAAGCCCACGCCGCTGAGTGGAAAGTTAAACCAAACGTAATTTACTACCTGGCGGTATCGCCTACTTTCTTCCCAATAATCACCTCAAACCTGGCCAAAGCCAAATTGACTACTGATGTGGAGAAAACCCGTGTGGTAATTGAAAAACCATTTGGTCATGATTTGGAATCGGCTAAAGAATTGAACAAATTACTAGCCGGTCTTTTCGATGAAAAACAGATCTATCACATTGACCACTACCTGGGTAAAGAAACCGTACAAAACATCATGGCGTTCCGTTTTGCCAACTCTATTTTAGAGCCGATATGGAACCGTAACTATATTGAGCACGTACAGATATCAGTTACTGAATCGTTAGGTGTGGAGGAACGAGGCGATTATTATGATGGCTCTGGTGCCATGCGCGACATGATCCAGAATCACCTGTTGCAATTGCTTTGCTTAATTGCCATGGAAACCCCGGTTAACTTTAACGCCGACGAAGTACGTAACCGTAAAGTTGATGTATTGCATGCTATGCGTCGTTTCTCTCCTGAGGACGTACGTATGTCGGCTGTACGCGGTCAGTACGCTAAAGGCTGGATGGAAGGCAAAGAGGTTCCGGGCTACCGCGAAGAACCTAAGGTTGATCCAAACTCAAATACCGAAACTTTTGCAGCCATTAAATTCTTTATTGATAACTGGCGCTGGCAAGGTGTACCTTTTTACGTACGTACAGGTAAAAGGCTGCACCAAACATCGTCGGTAATTACTATTCAGTTTAAAGACGTTCCGCACAAGATATTCCCTACCGAAGCTGCCGAAAGCTGGACACAGAACAGGTTGATCATCAGCATTCAGCCAGAAATGAGCATCCGTTTGCAGGTACAGGCAAAACGCCCGGGTTTGGATATGATATTGAACACAGTAGACATGGTGTTTGACTATAAAGGTACTTACACCAACCAGGCTCCTGAAGCTTATGAAACTTTATTGCTGGATACGATGCTGGGCGATCAAACGCTGTTTATGCGTGGCGACCAGATAGAAGCTGCATGGGATTTGATCATGCCTATCTTAAGCACCTGGACCAACAAGAAAAGCTTAAACTTCCCTAACTATGCTGCTGGCGCATGGGGCCCTGAAGCTGCCGAGGCGCTGATTGCCCGCGACGGTTTCACCTGGTTCTCGTTACCGTTGAAGAATACGAAGAAGTAATTAAAAAACTTGTCATTCTGAGCGGAGCGAAGAATCTTATGCGCCCTGTTAATCGCTTTGATAAGATCCTTCGCTCCGCTCAGGATGACAAGAAACAATAACAAGGGGCTCACGCCCCTTCCTTTTTGACAAACACTATGAAACTAAACATCTTCCAAACTCCTGACGAAGTTATTGAAGGCATAGCCCAATACTTTGTTGAAACGGCCAACGCCGCTATTCAGGCGCGTGGCAAATTCTCGGTAGCATTGTCAGGCGGCAGTTCGCCTAAAAAATTGTACGAACTGTTGGCCTCAACAACTTATGCTGATAGTATTGACTGGACCAAAGTTTATTTCTTTTTCGGCGATGAGCGCAATGTGCCGCAAAACGACCCTGAGAGTAATTACCTGATGGCTAAAAATGCACTGTTTTTGCCTCTATACATTGAGCCCTCAAATATTTTTGCCGTTGATACTTCATTAACACCCAATGAAGCCGCTCAAAAATATGCCGAGCAAATAGCTGAATTTTTCGACGACGAAGAAATGAGCTTCGACCTGGTGTTATTAGGTTTGGGCGATGACGCGCATACCGCCTCATTGTTTCCACATACCGAAGCATTGCATGATGTAACACCATCAGTAAAAGCTAACTTTTTGCCTAATAAAAATATATGGCGCATCACCATGAACGCGCCATTGATCAATGATGCTAAAAATATAGCGTTCCTGGTTTATGGTGAAAGCAAGGCCGAAGCAGTACACCATTGTTTAGAGGATGAGGAGAATATTGAAGAATATCCTTCGCAGTTAATTGATTCTATTGCAGGTGAAACCGTTTGGTTTTTGGATGACGCTGCAGCAGCGAATCTGGATGTGGACGATTTGGACGCCGAAGAATAATATGATTTCGCATTTTATGTCTTATTTCCATCACGTCATTGCGAGGAACGAAGCAATGACGGCTTTATTATGATGACAGCCTAAACGGTCGCTTTCAATCTAGCCACAATACCGGCAGCTCCTAATTTCTCCTGCTCGCCGGTGGTCATGTCCTTAAACGCCAGCAAACCGCTTTGCATTTCTTCGCTGCCAATTAATACGGTGAACGGGATATTCTTTTTATTAGCGTACTCCATTTGCTTTTTGATCTTGGCTCCGGCGGGATATAGCTCAGCATTTACGCCTTCTGTGCGTAGCTGCTGCAGCAAGGGTAAGGCGTAAACCTCACCTTCCCTGTCGAAACAGCATATCAACACCCGCGTAGTTTGGTTAGCGTCGGCAGGAAAGAGGTTTAGTTCTTCCATTACATCATAAATTCTGTCGGCGCCAAATGAAATGCCGGCCCCTGTTAAGCCTTTTAAGCCAAACATGCCTGTCAGGTCATCATAACGACCGCCGCCGCCGATGCTACCCATAGCCACCTCGTTAGTTTTTACTTCGAAAATAGCGCCGGTGTAATAGTTCAATCCGCGGGCCAGGGTAATATCCAGCTCTATAGTTGCACGTTGTATTTTAAATTTGCTGATGTAACTGAAAACAGTTTCTATCTCGCCGCAACCTTTTAAGCCAATTTCAGATGCTGCTAACGCCGAACGCAAACTAGCCAGTTTATCCTCGTTACTGCCTTGCAGCAGGATCACCGGCTTCAGTTTTTCAATATCAGCATGGGTAAAGCCTTTTTCCAGCAGTTCTTTGATCACACCATCCAGGCCAATCTTGTCCAGTTTATCTATGGCCACGGTAAGGTCGATAATACTGTCAGCCTTGCCAATCACCTCGGCTATGCCCGATAGTATTTTGCGATTATTGATTTTGATGGTAAAATCTTTTAAACCTAAAGTACTCAGCGCTTCATCATAAATCAATATAAACTCCGCCTCGTTTAATAGAGAGTCCGAGCCTACCACATCGGCGTCGCACTGAAAAAACTCGCGGTAACGGCCTTTTTGTGGCCTGTCGGCACGCCAAACCGGCTGTACCTGGAAACGCTTGAATGGGAAGGTGATATCATTCTGGTGCATTACCACATAACGGGCAAATGGCACAGTTAAATCATAACGGAGGGCTTTTTCAGAGATTTCCTGTGTGATCAAATTTGAATTTAAGGTTCCCAGTTTTTCTGGATTTACTTTTGACAAATAATCGCCACTGTTCAGAATTTTAAAGATCAACTTATCGCCCTCATCGCCATACTTACCCATCAGCGTTGACAGGTTTTCCATTGACGGTGTTTCAATTTGCTGATAGCCATATTTACGAAAGACAGCTTTAATGGTATCAAAAATAAAATTGCGTTTTACCATTTCGGCGGGCGAGAAATCGCGCGTGCCTTTGGGTACAGATGGTTTAATTATAGCCATGGCGGCAAAGGTACAAAAAACGGGGAATTTGCTTAGGTATTTGGATGCCGTCTGTCAGCCGACGGATTGGCGTCCCACTCGCTGAGTAGTCCGGCTACTGTCGACGGAGATCCTGAAACAAGTTCAGGACGACTAACAGGTGTATTCCAGCAACTCCATTCTGTTTCCAAACGGATCCAGAAAAGTGAAGCGGTCGCGCCCTTCAATTACTGGTTCTTCGCAGATAGTAACACCATTTGTTTCCAGATACCGGCGTGCCTCTGCAAGGTTACCGACCTCGAACGCAGTATGTCTGAACGTTAAACCAACAGGCTTTTCTACACCGATATGCAGCTCTATGCCACCGATCAGGAACCAATAGCCGGGAGTGTCAAACACATGATCAGGGCGTTGAGCAGGCTGCAGCCCCAACACATCGGCGTAAAAAATGCGAGCCGCCTCGAGGTCTTCAGGGGCCACGCAGATATTAATATGGTCGGTGCGTATAAAATTGATCATGGATGGGTTTGTTGCGGTTTAATGACCTGATAAAGATAGCGGAATTCATAACTTTATCGCATCAATTATCAGTTAGAAACATCATGGGTAAATTAATAAACGACTTTGAAACTTATCGCACCAAAATGAACGATAGGATCATGGAAACTGCCAACACCAATATCAAGCGCTTCTTTGCCTTAGATACCACCACTTATGCCGATGGCGCATTGGACGTGAAAACCAAAGAAATGCTGGGCCTGGTAGCCTCCATGGTTTTACGCTGCGACGACTGTATCAAATATCACCTGGGTAAATGCCATGAGGCCGGCGTAAATCATGACGAGATGAACGAGGTGTTCATGATAGCCAACTTGGTAGGCGGCTCCATCGTTATTCCGCATTACCGCAGGGCGGTGGAGTACTGGGATGAGTTGAATAGTTCTGAGTCTTGAGTCAGAAGTCAAAAGTCTTGATTCTTTTATTTTCGCTTAAAATATCAATTTTACGCATTAGCCTAAATTAGTCGTCAGATGAGTACCTTTCGGGATTTAATTGTATATAAAAAATCTTTCGCTCTGTCAATGGAGATATTTTTTCTAACTAAGACGTTTCCAAAAGAAGAAACCTATAGCTTAATAGATCAAATAAGACGTTCATCAAGATCTGTTTTCGCTTGCGTTGCTGAGGCCTATCAAAAAAGACGATATTCCAATCACTTTATTAGTAAACTAACAGATGCTGATATGGAAAATGCCGAAACACGCGCTTGGCTCGACGCATCACTTGCTTGTGGTTATATCACTGCCGAAAAGTTTGCCGAGCTAGATCAACAGGCGAATGAAGTTTTACGTTTACTTATTTACATGATTAACAACCCCGATAAATTTAAATAAAATGACTCAAGACTTTCGACTCCAAACTGAAGACTTGCGGCGCTGCTCCTGGTGCGGTACCGATCCGCTCTACATGGAATATCATGATAAAGAATGGGGTAAAACCACACATGATGATAAAGTACTGTTCGAATTCCTGATACTGGAAGCGGCACAGGCGGGGCTGAGCTGGATCACCATTCTGCGTCGCAGAGAGAATTATAAAAAGGCATTTGCTGATTTTGATGTGCATAAGGTGGCTGCTTTTAACAATGAAGATGTTGAGCGCTTAATGCAGGATGCCGGTATTATCCGTAATCGCTTAAAAATCATTGCGGCCATTAAAAACGCGCAGTTATTTCTGGAGATACAGAAAGAGTTCGGTTCGTTTGATAAATACATGTACAGTTTTATGCCCGATGGTAAACCTATTAACAACATCTCCGGTAAAACACCGGCAACATCGCCCGAGTCGGATGCTATCAGTAAGGACATGAAGAAGCGCGGTTTTAAGTTTTTTGGCAGCACCATTTGCTATGCGCATATGCAGGCCACAGGTATGGTGAACGACCACGTGCCGGAGTGCTTTTTCAAATAAAATAATATCGAATAACGAATATTGAATTTCGAATGATGAAGTACTTCTTTATTCATTATTCGAAATTCGGTGTTCGATATTAACGTCCCGAAGTTGTATTTTTGAGAAATCGGCGCATTCAACGCGTCGCATAAAAATACAATGAAAAAGCTTTTCCTTTTAGATGGTATGGCCCTGATATACCGGGCGCATTTTGCTTTGAGTAAAACGCCTCGTTTTACCTCAGGGGGGTTAAATACATCGGCAGTAATGGGTTTCACCAACACGCTGCTGGATGTATTAAAAAAGGAAAAACCGACCCACATGGCCGTGGTATTTGATACCGATGCGCCTACCGAACGCCATACCGACTTTGCTGCCTATAAAGCACACCGCGAGCAAATGCCTGAGGATCTGTCTTCTGCATTGCCTTACATTATAAAACTCATTTTAGGCTTCAATATTCCGGTTATCACTGCCGATGGTTATGAGGCTGACGACATTATAGGCACGTTGGCCAAAAAAGCCGAACAGAAAGGCTACAAGGTGTACTGTATGACGCCCGATAAAGACTTCGCTCAACTGGTATCAGAAAACATTTTCATCTATAAACCCGCCCGTATGGGTAATGAGATGGAGATTTTGGGCGTGCCGGAAGTTTTGGCCAAATGGGAAGTTGAACGCCCCGAGCAGGTTATCGATATTTTAGGTTTATGGGGCGATGCTGTAGATGGCATTCCCGGTATTCCGGGAGTGGGCGAAAAAACCGCCAAGGCGTTGATTAAGCAATATGGCTCGGTTGAAGGTATCATTGCCAACAGCCACGAGCTTAAAGGAAAACTGAAGGAAAACGTTGAAACCTTTGCCGAGCAGGGCCTGATGTCCAAAAAACTGGCGACAATAAACCTGAACTCACCGGTTGAGCTGGATGAGGCCGGGCTGGAAATGTGCTCACCGAGCAAAGAGCTTTTGGAGCCATTGTTTGCCGAACTTGAATTTAGAACGCTGGGCCGTCGAGTATTTGGTGACGATTTTAGCATAACTGAAATCAAGGCTGTATCTGCCGGAACGCAGATAGACATGTTTGGCGCTCCCGTGGCCGAAGGCCGAACCACGTTAACCGTCGACATCCAGGATATTAAAGAACCTGCATTTGAAACTGCCGCAAAAAACATCAATAATGTTCAACACACCTATTATTTGGCCAATACTAAAGAGAAACGTGCTGAACTGATCAATATCCTTAAACAACAAAATAGCTTTTGCTTCGATACTGAAACTACCGGAACCGATGCCAATAATTGCGAACTGGTTGGCCTTTCGTTCTCAGTAAAAGCCGGCGAG
This sequence comes from Mucilaginibacter ximonensis, assembly GCF_042686265.1. Lineage (NCBI taxonomy): Bacteria > Pseudomonadati > Bacteroidota > Sphingobacteriia > Sphingobacteriales > Sphingobacteriaceae > Mucilaginibacter > Mucilaginibacter ximonensis. The sequence goes on along the minus strand of NZ_JBHUPD010000002.1, from coordinate 1,105,720 downwards.
GGCTGGTATGTACCGGTTCCGCATGATCAGGCAGCAACACAGTCGATTGTTAATGAGTTTAAAGAAGTAATGGAGGACCCCTCCATCGGCAAAATCGGCCAAAACCTGAAATTTGATATCCTGATGCTAAAATGGTACGGCATAGCTATTTGCGGCGACCTGTTTGATACCATGATGGCGCATTATATCATTGACCCGGATACCCGTCACGGCATGGATGTGCTCAGCGAAAATTACCTGGGTTATAAACCGGTGTCTATTACTGAGCTTATTGGGCCAAAAGGCAAAAACCAGGGCAACATGCGCGATGTCGAAATCGAAAAGATCAAAGAGTACGCAGCCGAAGATGCCGACATCACCCTACAACTTAAAGAAGTTTTTGAACCCAAGATTAAACAGGTTGGGGCTGAAGAATTACTGCATAAAATTGAGAACCCTCTTATTTATGTATTGGCCGATATTGAGCACGAAGGTGTGCGTATTGACCACGACACGCTGAAGGATTTCTCAAAAGAACTGGAAAACGATATCGCTAAACTGGAGAAGACAGTTTACGAGAAAGCGGGTGTTAAATTCAATATCGCTTCGCCAAAACAACTGGGTGAAGTACTGTTTGAAAAGCTGATGCTTGACCCTAAAGCCAAGAAAACCAAAACCGGCCAGTACCAAACAGGCGAGGATGTCTTGCTATCGCTGGCCAACAAAAGCGACATTGTCCGTGATATTCTGGACTATCGCCAGTTGCAAAAACTAAAGTCAACCTATGTTGATGCGCTGCCGCAAATGGTGAACCAGAAAACCGGTCGTGTGCATACCAGTTACAACCAGGCAGTTGCGGCAACCGGTCGCCTGAGTTCAACCAACCCTAACCTGCAAAACATCCCTATCCGTACTGAGCGTGGCCGCGAGGTGCGTAAAGCATTTATACCAAGGGACGAAAATCATATCATTGTTTCTGCAGATTATTCGCAGATAGAATTGCGTATCATAGCTGAGATCAGCAAGGATGCCAACATGATGGATGCCTTTGTTAAAGGTATAGACATTCATACCGCTACTGCTGCCAACGTTTATGGCGTTGCTGTTGAGGAGGTAGACAGCACACAACGACGTAATGCTAAAGCGGTAAACTTTGGCATCATCTACGGCCAGTCGGCTTTTGGTTTGTCACAGAATCTGGGCATACCGCGCAAAGAAGCCGCCGAGATCATCGAGAACTACTTCCTGCAATTTCCGGGCATTAAACAATACATGGCCGATACCATGAACTTTGCCCGCGAAAATGGTTATGTGACCACACTGATGGGGCGCCGCCGCTACCTGCGCGACATTAACTCGGCCAACGCAACCGTTCGTGGTTTTGCTGAGCGAAATGCCATTAACGCCCCTATCCAGGGCTCGGCTGCCGATATGATCAAGATTGCCATGATCAATATTCACAAAGAGTTTAAAGACCGCAAGCTGGACAGCCGTATGACCATGCAGGTGCATGACGAATTGGTATTTGATGTGCCTAAACACGAACTGGAAATTGTGAAACCTATTATTGTAGATAAGATGAAGAACGCCATCAAAACCGTTGTACCTATCCTGGTTGAAATTGGTGAGGGTGTGAATTGGTTGGAAGCGCATTAATTAACTGCCGCACCGGGCATAAATCGCGTATTTACCGCCATCAAAACGCGTAATTGCCCAACAAACTTAGTTTCAATAGCATAGTTTTCTTATAGACTAAAATAAGAGACTATGTTTCATCACGTAAAAGAACTACAATTTAACGCCCGGGTATCAAAACCCGATCCGCGTTTTGCACGCTTGCTGCTGGAGCAGTTTGGAGGCGGCAATGGTGAGCTTAAAGCCGCCATGCAATATTTCACCCAGGCTTTTGCCTGCAAACAACCCTATCCAGACAAATATGATTTGCTGATGGATGTCGGCACCGAAGAATTTAGCCATTTGGAAATAGTGGGAGCCACTATTCAGATGCTGCTCAGCGGAGTCAGCGGCGAATTAAAGGCATCAGCCGATGAATCGGAGATCATGCAAACCATGAATGGCAAGGCAGCAAAAGAAAGCTTTATGCATGAGGCCATGATCAATCCGCAGTTTGGTGTATTGAGCGGCGGCAGTCCGACACTTACAGACAGCAATGGTAACCCGTGGACGGCGGCTTACGTTACCGCGAATGGAGATTTGACGGTCGACCTGCGGTCGAACATTGCTGCTGAATCGCGCGCTAAAATTGTGTATGAATACCTGATGTCGTTTACGGACGACCCTTATGTTAAAGAAACCTTACGCTTCTTAATGACCAGGGAAGTAGCTCATTATCAACAATTTGAGGCGGCATTAAATAGCATTCAGCCAAATTTTCCGCCGGGTGTGTTGCAAAGCGATCCGCGTTATAGCAACCTCTATTTTAACATGTCTAACGGGCAGGAAGTTCGCGGTGGTTGGAATGAAGGCAAAAGCAGCCAGTTAAATGAAGAATGGCAATATATTGCCGAGCCCAAAGCGGAAGTTAATGCCACTAAAGGTTTGGTAGAACGAGAGCCGGAGGGCACCGATCGTACCGAAAAAAATGTTATTAAAACCGATAAGGCTCTCGCTAAAGAACGCAGTGCCGAGATTAATGAGGCGACACCGCTTAAAGCAATCTCCTGGAGTATTTATGATTCAGAAATTTAGTTTTTATAGTGTGAATGTTTAAGCCGCCGGTGAGGCGGCTTTTTTATTCGCTATACTTTTATGCTTTATAGTCAGATTGCAATAATCTTAATTTCCGTGGCTATATAATCGGTTAAATTGTCAATATCATAATTCAACGTTGGTTTAACTTAAACTTTCATAGCGGGGAAAACACTTTTTTCAAATTATGTGTTTGCTTATTTACCCGAATGTTTAGTACCTTACTCACTGCATATAAAACCAATGAAAATATATCACCTGAGTGCCGAATGTTACCCGGTTGCCAAAGTTGGCGGCCTTGCCGACGTTGTAGGTGCTTTACCCAAATACCAAAACCTGGCCGGGCTTGACGCGGCCGTGGTAATGCCTTTTTATGATCGTAAATTTACCCGCGAGAACGAGTTTGATACCGTTTTTCAAAGTGCAACTTTACTTGGCACGCGCAGGCTGTATTTTGAGATACTTAAAGAAAAAACAGATAAGCTGGGGTTCCCCCTTTATCTGGTAAAGATTCCCGGACTGGTTGACCGCGAAAACATCTACAGCTACCCAGATGAGACCGAGCAGTTTATTGCCTTTCAGATTGCTTTTTTAGACTGGATAAGCTATTCGCAGCAATCGCCTGACATAATTCATTGCCATGACCACCATTCAGGCCTAATTCCGTTCTTGTTAAAATATTCAAAGCTTTATACCCGCCTGGCAGATACGCCAACTGTATTTACCATTCATAACGGGCAATATCATGGCGCATTTGGCTGGGATAAGTTAGCTTACCTGCCTGAAATTGATTTGAGTAAAACCGGCTTACTGGACTGGGCCGGCGGTATTAATCCACTGGCGTCTGCTGTACGCTGTGCCTTTAAATATACTACCGTTTCGCCAAGTTACCTGGACGAACTTTCAATCAGCTCAAACGGATTGGAATATCTGTTTTTTTTGGAACGCGCCAGAGGGGTTGGCATAATCAACGGTATTGACACACAGGTATGGAATTCGGCTACGGACCCTATGATTGTAGAAAAATATACGGCAATAAAGGTTACTTCCGGAAAGCAAAAAAATAAAGAAGCGCTTTGCGCCAGGTTTAATCTTGACCCTTCAAAACCACTTATCAGCTTCATTGGCAGACTGGTTTTGGAGAAAGGTGCCGAATTGTTAGCCGAGGCTATTGAAACCTGCCTGAAAGATTATGCGGGTCAGGTAAACTTCCTGATATTGGGAGCCGGCGATGAGGATATAGAAAAGGACTTACAAGAACTAAAAGAGAATTTCCCTGTTGATTGTAATGTGTATATAGGATATAACGAAGAGTTGGCGCACCAGGTTTACGCAGGTTCAGATTTCCTGCTGATGCCTAGCCGCGTTGAACCTTGCGGACTAAATCAACTATACTCTTTACGCTACGGCACCATGCCGGTAGTACGCAGTACCGGGGGGTTAAAGGACACTGTAATAGATTTTGGCGACGCAGGTGGTTATGGCATCCGGTTTAACAACGTAAGTGTAGCCGACATCGCCTATTCCGTAGGCCGCGCTTTAGCCCTTTATCCAGACACAAAACAAATGCAAACATTACGTAAGCGGATGATGGCCCTTGATTTTTCGTGGGACGCATCGGCTAAACAATATATAGAACTTTATAAAGGCATAATTTCAACAACAGCAACAACATGACATCTAAAGTAATTTGCATTGTTCTGGGCGGTGGCCAGGGCAGCCGTCTCTATCCGCTTACTGCAACACGATCAAAACCGGCAGTACCTGTGGCGGGTAAATACCGATTGGTTGATATCCCTATTTCAAACTGCTTACACTCGGGCATTACCCGTATTTACGTATTAACGCAGTTTAACTCGGCCTCGTTAAATAAACACATCAAGAACACTTATCACTTTAGTAGTTTCAGCGAGGCTTTTGTTGACATTTTAGCAGCCGAACAAACGCCTACCAGTGGTTCGTGGTTTCAGGGCACTGCCGATGCGGTGCGCCAGAGCCTGCATCATTTGGCTGTACACGAGTTTGACCATGTATTGATTTTATCGGGGGACCAATTATACCAGATGGATTTTGACGATATGCTGAATGAGCACATTGAAAAAAATGCCGATATATCTATAGCTACAATCCCGGTTCATGCTAATGATGTACCCGGGTTTGGTATTTTAAAAACTGACGAAGACAGTTTTATCACCCAGTTTGTTGAGAAACCTAAAACCGATTTTGAATACCTGCAATCGGAAGTAAGTGATGAAATGAAGGCCCAGGGACGCAACTATCTGGCATCAATGGGGATTTATATTTTTAACCGAAAGCTTTTATATGATACACTGCAAAGCAATAATCACCCTGACTTTGGTAAGGAGATCATTCCGCAATCAATTGTTAACCACCGTGTATTAAGCTATCAATACGAAGGTTACTGGACAGACATAGGTACCATCCCGTCGTTTTTTGACGCCAATTTGGGCTTGACAGACGATATCCCTCAGTTTAACATGTTCGACAAGAACTACATTTTTACCCGTGCACGTATGCTGCCGCCGTCAAAGGTATCTGGCACACACATGGAAAAAGCTATTATTGCCGATGGCTGTATCATTAATGCCGATCATATCATTCGCTCTGTTGTCGGTATCCGTACCCGTATAGGCTTTGATACCACTATTGAGAACTGCTATATTATGGGTAGCGATAACTACCAAACCCTGGAGCAGATAGCTGAATGTAAGGAAAACAATCAACCTATTATGGGTATTGGCGACAGATGCCAGATTAAAAACGCCATCATTGATAAAAACACGTATATAGGCGATGACGTATGCATTAACTGTGGCGACCCGCTGCCGAACGGTGACTACCCAACCCATACCGTACAAGATGGTATTGTTGTGATTAAAAAACGCGCAGTAATACCAAACGGAACTGTGATTTAATTTTGAAATAGTTCTTTTATGAACAAAAAAAGCCAGGCAATGCCTGGCTTTTGACTTTTAAGAATGTACGTTATTTCAATACGCCTAATTTCAAAAACGCATAAAACAAACCGGTGCAATGCAATGATTGGGCTATTTTATTATCAGCCAGTAACTTTTTCACCTCATCAATAGTGTATTCTTCAACTACAAGCTCTTCGTGCTCATCTAAAGCTTGCTCCTGCACCTTGATGCCACCTTTAGCCAGGTAACAGTAAACGTGATTATTGGCCGTGGATGGATTTGGGTAAACCACACTGATCTGCTCTATGTCATCAAACTGATAACCCGTTTCCTCCAGCAACTCACGACGCATTGCAGCTTCAGGAGCCTCATCGCCATCAATAACACCGCCGGGAATCTCAAGTGACACAATATTTGCCGCATGCCGATATTGGCGCACCATCAAGACTTTATTTTCAGCCGTTAGGGCAACTGCGTTTACCCAGTTTGGATATTCTAATACATAATATTGATCTACGATACGCCCGTCGGGCATTTCGCATTCATCGCTCCGCAAAGTGGCCCAGGGGCCTTTGTGTATATATTCTGAATGGCAAATTTTCCATTCTAAGTTATTACTCATGTGTTTGTTTTATAGATAAATGCTCAAGAAGCAAAATTAAGGTTTGCCGCGTCACGCTCAATCACAAATCAGAAAAGAAAACCTAAAATCTGGCCAACTAATCTCTAATAACTAAGCCTACCAACTACCGCCCGAGCCGCCGCCGCCGAAGCTGCCCCCGCCAAATCCGCCGAAGCCACCGCCTCCTCCGCCGCCGCCACCAAAGCCGCCGCTGCCGCCAGAGAAACCACCCCAGCCGCCGCCACTGCCGCGTCCCAAAGCATTGCCTGCTAAAAACCACCAGAACGGACTAGCGCCACCACGGCTGCCGATAATATGACCGCCACCGCCACCACCCCTGTTACGGAATACAATGATCAGGATGACAATTACGATGATGATCACAAAACCCGCGGAGCCGCCACCGTCATTGTCTTTACTCTTACGCTTCGTATTGGAGTCGGCCTTATATTCGCCTTTAGTATATTTAATAATATCGTCGACACCTGCATCTAAGCCTTCATAAAATTGCCCCGCCTTAAAACGGGGGTTCATGTCGTTTACGCGGATTTGCTGGGTAATAACGTCAGGCAATGCGCCTTCCATTCCGTAACCGGTTTGGATAGACAGTTTATGATCGTCTAACGCAACCAATATAATAATGCCGTTATTTTTGCCCTTCTGACCAATTCCCCAGGCGCGTCCCAATTTTTGGGCATATTCATTTACATCATAATCGCCGATAGAGTGGATCATCACAATAGCAATTTGCGATGAGGTTGAGTCATTAAAAGCAACCAATTTGTCTTCCAGCTTCTGCCTTTCATCGGCCGACAACGTATTGGTATAGTCGGTCACCAGGGTGTTCGACTTAGGGGGAAGCTGCTGTGCGATAACACGGTAAACACAAAGCAGCAAGCCAACAAATAATAGGAGTTTTTTAAACATTGTCTTAGTTCTAATCGCCATCCATAAAGGCAACATCATCGCTTAGTTCGTTGGTGTCGCTATTCAAGTCGTGCGGGAAGTATTTGCTTAACTGGTCACCGGCTATTTTAATACCCGTTACTATGCCTTCAATAATATCACCGGTTTTAAAGTGGGCAAGCATATCCTCTTTGGTGCTGTCCCAAAAATGGGTATCAACCAGTTGGTTAATGCCAGAGTCGCCAATAATGGCAAACTTGCGGTCCACCACCGCTACATAAATAAGTACGCCATTACGCAGGCGTGTTTTATCCATATCCAGTTGATAAAAATATTTAGCTGCGCGATCCAGCACATCTTCGCTACAGGTTTTCTCGATACAAACCCGCACCTCGCCCGAAATATGTTTTTCGGCTTCGGCTATAGCTTCGCGGATACGTTGTTGTTCTTCGTCGGTAAATAAAGCCATGGGCTTAAAAATTGGTTATTGAAGATTAAAGATTAGACAGGTTATTATGATAAGATTGAAGATTAGAAATTTAAGGCACTAATCTTCAATCTTTACTCTTCAACCTTCAAAAGTTAAAACTTAACTTTCGGCGCTTTATCTGAACCGGCTTCTGCCTGAAAGTAACCTTTCTCGGTAAAGCTGAACATTTTGGCAGTAATGTTAGCCGGGAACGAACGGATCTTGGTGTTATACTGCTGAACTGCGTCGTTAAAGTCGTTACGCGCAACGGTAATGCGGTTCTCGGTGCCTTCTAATTGAGCCTGTAAGCCCAAAAAGTTTTGGTTAGTTTTAAGGTCCGGATAGTTTTCGCTAACCACCATTAATCTGCCTAATGCTGAGCTTAACTGCCCCTGTGCAGCCTGAAATTGTTTTATGGATTCAGGCGTTAGTTTTGAAGGGTCAACCTGTACAGACGTAGCTTTGGCGCGGGCGTTGATCACGTCGGTTAGCGTACTTTTCTCGAAATTAGCAGCACCTTTAACAGCCTCAACCAGGTTAGGGATCAAGTCGGCACGGCGTTGATACTGGGTTTGTACCACGCCCCATTTAGCTTTAACATTCTCGTCCATCTGCACCATGCTGTTATAGCTGCATGAACTTAATGACATTGCTGCCACGATAACCAATATTGCTGTGAATAACTTTTTCATTTTTTTTAGTTTCTGTTTTTTTAAAGTTTAGATAGCAAATCGCATTCCGTTGTTACAAATTTTGTTTTTGAGTGCCATTATGGCAAATGCTTAGGTAAATATAAATTAAATCAATTAATCAATTACATTTTATAATTTGCGATTGAATTGCAATTAACTGTCCTCCATTCAAATGAAGAGAATATTTACCGTCCTTTTAGTGTGCTCGGGCTTTGCTGCCAGCGCGCAAAAATCAGAAAATTTAATACAATATGTTAAGCCTATCGTGGGCACTCAGCGCATGGGACACACTTTCCCGGGTGCCACTGTACCATTTGGTATGGTGCAGCTAAGCCCCGAGACTGATACCGTAGGCTACGAGCTTAACGGTCATTACAACCCAAAAGTTTATGAGTATTGTGCTGGTTATCAATACGAAGATAAAACCATTGTAGGCTTTAGCCATACGCACTTCAGCGGCACCGGACACTCAGACCTGGGCGACTTTTTGATCATGCCCACTGTTGGTCAGCTAAAATTAAACCCCGGCACTGCCGACAAACCACATAGCGGTTACCGCTCACCTTTCTCGCACGCTAATGAGGTAGCCGAAGCTAACTACTACAAAGTAAAGCTTGACGAGCACAACATCACCGCCGAGTTAACCACCACAACCCGCGTTGGTTTCCATCAATATACCTTCCCTAAAAGCGACGATGCACATATCATCCTCGACCTGATGTCGGGTATTTATAACTACCCCGACAAAAATGTGTGGACCTATATGCGCGTGATTGATGACCGCCACGTGGTTGGCTATCGCTTAACTAATGGATGGGCCCGCACCCGTGCCTTGTACTTTGCGATGGAGTTTTCGAAACCGTTTATTGGCCACGGTTATAAAAACTTCTCCAAACGTGAGGTATATGGCGGCTTCTGGGGTAAGTTTGCTTCGGTGAAAAACTTCCCGGAGATTGCCGGTAAAAACCTGCGTGCTTACTTCAATTTCGGTAAAACCGAAGAAGGCGAGAAGATCAAGATTAAATTTGCTATATCTCCGGTAAGCATGCAGGGCGCACAAGCCAATCTGGCAGCCGAAGCTAAAACGTGGGACTTTGACCAGATTAAAAAAGAAGGCCAGGACGCATGGGAGAAAGAACTGCATAAAATCACCATCCAGGGTAATAAAGAGATCAAGGAGAACTTCTACACTTCAATGTATCACACCATGATCAATCCAACAGTTTACATGGACGTTGACGGCAAATACAAGGGCCTTGATCAGGAAATACATACCGCTAAGGGTTTTACCAACTATACCACTTTCAGTTTATGGGATACCCACCGCGCCTTGCATCCGCTGTTTAACATTATAGACCCGGAGCGTAATGCCGACATGGTTAAATCAATGCTGGCCCATTTTGACCAAAGCCCGGAGCATATGCTGCCGGTTTGGAGCAACTCGGCTAACGAGAACTGGTGTATGAGCGGCTACCATAGCGTTTCTGTTATTGCTGACGCCGTGGTTAAAGGCAATGTACCGTTTGACGCCAATAAAGCTTTAGAAGCTTGCGTTACTACCGCTACGCACCGCGACTATCTGGGTATAGGTGATTACATGGACCTGGGCTACATCCCTGACGAAAAGGATGGCAACTCAGTATCATCAACGCTGGAATATGCTTATGACGACTGGTGCATAGCCCAAATGGCGAAGAAACTGGGTAACGAAGCCATTTATAAGGAGTTTAGTAAACGTGCCGAGAATTACAAAAATGTGTACGACCCAAAATCGGGCTTTATGCACCCGCGCAATGCTGACGGTAAGTTCCGCAAAAACTTTGATCCGTTTACCACCATTAACCAGGGCTTTATTGAAGGTAACGCCTGGAACTACACGCTGTATGTTCCGCACGATCCGGCTTCATTAATCAAGTTGATGGGTGGCAATAAACGCTTTGTGACTTATGTTGACAGCCTGTTCAGCTACAACCTGCCCGACAAGTATTTTGCAGAGACTGAAGACATCACCAAAGACGGTATCATTGGCAACTACGTGCATGGTAATGAGCCATCGCACCACGTAGCCTACCTGTACGACTGGACCGACAAGCCTTGGAAAGCACAGGACAAGATCCGCATGATCTTACCTAAAATGTACAAACCAACACCCGATGGCTTAGGCGGTAATGATGACACCGGCCAGATGAGCGCCTGGTACATTTTCAGCTCATTGGGCTTTTACCCGGTAGCACCGGCGTCTGACCAGTATGCCATAGGCAGCCCCGCGGTTGACGGCGCTGTGGTTCAAGTGGGCAATGGCAAAACGTTTAATATCCACGTGAATAATCAAAGCGCCAAGAATGTTTACATCCAAAAGATAATATTGAACGGCAAACCGTTGAACAAACTGTTCCTGAGTCATGCAGATATTATGAATGGCGGCGAGATCACTTTCTTTATGGGGCCGAAACATAAATAGCGGTTATTGACATAACAAAAACGCCCGCGCCAAATGGCGCGGGCGTTTTTGTTATACATGAGTATAAAACAAGATGAACAGTACGAAAAATAAAGTGGCTCAAGAATCAATCATATCTGTTATAGAAATCAGAATTACAAAGCGAGTAATAACAGGTGGTTTTACCTTTTCTTAAGGAAATTCTTCTCCTCATCACCATATTTTGCCTGTAGCGCAGTTAAATGCTGTTTCAAAATAGCTACGGTTTGCCGGTACCCGGGCTTATCATAAACATTGGTCATTTCATGCGGATCTTTTTGCAAATCATAAAGTTCCCAACCGTCAACCGGTTGGTAAAAATGCATAAGCGCGTAATGTTTGGTGCGTATACCATAATGAGCCGTGGCATTGAATGACAGTTCGTAGTAATGATAATAAATTTCATCGCGCCATTTCTTGACAAGCGGCTGACGGGTAAGCAGCGCTTTCATCGACTCGCCTTGCATATCAGCCGGCGGTTTAATGCCGGCCAGGTCGAGTAAGGTAGGCGCAATGTCTAAATTCAGGACAAACTGATTTAATTTTAGTCCCGGCTTAATAGTGGTAGGATAACGTATCATCATTGGCGTGCGAAAAGCCTCTTCATACATAAAGCGTTTATCGTACAGCCCATGTTCGCCCAGGAAAAAGCCCTGGTCTGACATATATACCACGATGGTGTTTTTTGCCAGCCCGGTTTTGTCCAGATAGTTTAAAACGCGCCCGACGTTATCATCAAGCGACATGACGCAGCGAAGATAATCTTCCATGTAGCGCTGGTACTGAAAGCGCGTAATCTCGGTTTTAGTATGAAGCGTTTTAAAAATACTATATTGCTTTTGATAGGCGGCATCCCAGATCTTGCGCTCGGCCGGGGTAAGGCCCGACAGCTCTTTTTGATACTCACCCGGCGCCCAGGCATTTATTTTGCCAACGGCACAGGTATCGCAAGGAATCTTGCTGTCATAACGAATGTCCAGATCATTTTTTATGGTAAGGCTTTGGCGCTGCAAACCAGGCTTATTCTTGTAATCGTCATAAAAACTAAAAGGATACGGAAACTTTATATGATTAAACTTATTTAAATATTTAATAGGCGGCATTACATTACGGTGTGGCGCTTTATGGTGCACCATCAGGAAAAATGGCTGGTTCTTATTTGAGTCGATCCAGTGTATAGCCAGGTCTGTAATAATGTCCGTTACATAACCATCGTAATGCACCGTATCCCTCATATTGATAAATTCAGGATGATAGTAATTCCCCTGATCGGGCAGGATGTTCCAGTAATCAAAACCGGTAGGCTCGCTAAATAAATGCCACTTGCCAATCATAGCTGTTTGATAGCCATACTGCTTAAATAACTTAGGCAAGGTTTGTTGCGCACCGTTAAAATAAGTGCCGTTATCTTTCATGCCGTTAATATGCGAGTACTTACCCGTCAGAATCACCGCGCGACTGGGGCTACAAACGGAATTGGTCACAAAAGCCTGCTTCATTAAGGCCCCTTCGCGCGCAATGCGGTCTATATTGGGCGTTTTAATGAATTTAGAACCGTAGGCACTGATAGCCTGATACGCATGGTCATCGGCTAAAATGAATATAATATTAGGGCGGGCTTTTCGTTGCGAAAAGGAGGTGACCCTCAATGCCATTATCAAGAGCAGTAGCAAGCCAATTTTCCTTTTTATCGCCATGTGTTTTTAAAGACTTACCGTAATCAAAATGGCGTCGCTTTTTGGCTGTAAATTTACTTTTGTACTGTTTGCTAAACGCGATGTTCCGCTTTCGCAATCAAATTGCGTTACCGGGCCGGTGGCACCTTTAAAGCTCAGGTTAATAGTTTTTGCTGTGGATGTAGGGTTGTAGGCATACACAAATATTTTCCCATTGCAATTCACGCCATAAGTGATTACGTCTGCATCCGATGTTTTTACGTCAACCGCTTCAAATGATCCCTTGCCGTCAGCCAGCATTTTATCTGATATAGCGCGCACCCTTTTCAAATACTCGTCCGTTTTGCGATTGTCAAAATACTCCCACCACCAGCTCATGGGCAAAATGGGCGTGGGCGAAAACAGTCCGTACCACAAACCACGTTTGTAATCGCTGTCCATTTCGGCGGCGAAATCATCAAAGTTTTTCGACCAGTCCCATTCATAACTGTACTCGCCAATTACATATGGTTTTTTGAAATCGCGCTCGTAGCGTATAATATTAGCCGGTATTGAAGCAGTGTTTTTGTAAATATGTTTTTGGTTGAAATCCATATGAGGCAACCCGTCCATACCTTTCAAGTCGCGGTGCGATATACTGGTGGTGATCAAATGATTGTATGGGTCGATGTCTTTCAAGTACCTGCTCATTTCATCATGCCAGGCCACGATCGAATCTGCCTGAATAGGTCTGTTTTTATTGCCAAACTGCACATTATCAACTTCGTTAAAAAATTCCCAGGCGCCCAGGCTGGCACTATAACCCCATCGTGCCACAAAATAGCGCAGTCGGTTTTTATAGCGGGCCTTTGATTTTGGGTTCACAAAAAAATCGGCAGCTGACGGCGAGAAACCACCATCGCGCGGGTTGTAATTACCCGGACCTAAGGTGAGCATCACATACAAACCCAGCGAGTCGCACAGGTTAAACATACGGTCAGTTTTACGAATGGCGCTTGGGTTATAATAAGCTTCTGATTCCTCGTAGCGGGTGCTGTTAAAATTGCGGTGCCAGTCGACCGGTAAATTAAACTGGCAAACCCAGGTACGAAAAAAATTGCCGCCATGCTTTGCCAGGGCGGGTAGCATATACTCATAATCATACTTAGGCTTTTGGTGCAACTCGCTGAAAAACCTGGAGTCGTCGCTTTTGCGAGATTCCCAGCCAATATTCTCGCCTATCCCACGAAAAGGCTTGCCGTTATCAAACTGAAGCTCCCAGTTATTTTTGGGGTGAAGGAAACCATTCCTATCAGAAACCGCAGCAACAAACGTTGCAGTTTTTGAACGGGCGACGACGCTGCCTGATTTACTCAACTCAAAAGCATATTCATATTTACCTTTTTCCTGGGGTGCAAAGCGCGCCTTCCACAGTGATGGCTTACCACTTTCGCCCTCCTCATAATAGCAAGGCAGTATGATTCTTTTACCCGATGGTGCGATCATTACCATGTCTAAAGCTATATCCTCCTGCAAATACGGGTTCTGCCAATCTGCCGTAAGGCGAATATCAAATTCCGTCTTGCTATACAATTTTGGATTCGCGGTAAGCTGTTTAAAGCTCTGGATGCTTTGTGCCCAAAGCGACGTTGCCGCCAGCATCACGCTGCATATCAGGTAAAATTTCTTGCTCATTTATACTTCCTTGTTATAAAATATCCTCGTCAGCATCTTGCGCGACTCGCCATCCGGGTCATGCTGCACCTCGCAGGTATTATTAAATACCATCATGGCGCCATTGTCATCGCTAAAGGCAGGCCATTGCGGCAGGCCGCCGTGGTTCGGGTCGCCGTGGCGGGCAAAGTTGATCCAGGCATTCGCAACTTTATCTGCCAGGGCACGCGCCTCGTCGATCGCGCCGGTATAGTTCTCGGCTTTATCGGTATTGGCAAAAGCAAAAGGTAGTTCGCTGCAATGAAACGACCTGGGGCGGCCATCCAGCTGCGGCGTATGCCAGGCAAACATATACAAAAACGTAGGAGCCGCGTTTTGCGCCGCTTTGCGACTGGCCTGCAAATAAGCCATAGAGTTTTGCGCGCTTACATAGCTATACAATTCAACCGCCTTGTCGTTGGGGTGCGAAGTACGGAGCGTTTGTACCATTCTGCCTGCTTTATTTCCAAAACGCTCGGCCAGTTTAATGGCTAAGCCTGTATCGTCCAGGTTTTCAAGCGATGGGTTATTGATGCTGTATGACGCTTCATTGCGGCATGTGCCAACCATAAACGGAATACCCGCACTGATGGCCGGAGCCGTAGGGTCGAAGGGATGCACGGGCAAAATCTTGCCATCAACCACGGGCTGCAAACCCGCGCGGCCAACATCTGCCGGAACTTTGCTGCTTAGCTTTTGGTTTGCAGTATCTAACGCCGCTTGTAATCGCTCGTTGTTTACCTTGTGCAGATCGGCAATGTTATCTTTGGTGATCTGCAGATCGGCCAAAACCAATTGGGTAATTTGCCTGGCATAAGCCGGAGTTGACATTTGTACAATGGAATTACTCTGCGAAATAGCCCGGTGAAATAAACCTTTTGCCGCAGGCATGGCCATTAACGTAATTACCTTACTGCCGCCGCCGCTTTGGCCAAATATGGTGACGTTATCTTTATCCCCACCAAAATTGCCGATGTTTTTGCTTACCCATTGCAGGGCAAACACAATATCCAGCATCCCAACATTGCCTGATGACGCATATTTACTACCATAGTCTGACAGGTCGAGAAAGCCATACGCATTCAGGCGGTGATTAACAGAAACCACTACTACATTACCCAATTTAGCCAGGTTTTCGCCATCATAACAAGGCTGCTCCTGGCTTGAGCCACTTGAAAATGCACCACCGTGTATCCAGAACATTACCGGACGTTTCTTCCCGTCCAACGCGGGTGTCCAAACATTCAGCCGCAGGCAATCTTCGTCCTGGAAGCCGTCTATCCATTGGAATAAAAAGCCGTATTCCTGTGCCAGCCAACCACTGTCAGGTTTTTGAGGGCATATGGGGCCATATACTAAACAGTTGCGTATATCCTTCCATTTCTTCGGCCTTTCGGGGGGCATAAAACGGTTGTCGCCACCGGTTGGTGCGCCGTAGGGTATGCCCTTAAAAGTTAAAATTTGATTTCGGGTGTAACCGCGTACTTTGCCGTAGCGGGTATCAGCAACTGCGTTATTGGCCGAGGCAAACACTTTACCGCCTTCTTCAGCTTTTTCTGTTTTTTGTG
Organism: Mucilaginibacter ximonensis; assembly: GCF_042686265.1. Taxonomy (NCBI): domain Bacteria; kingdom Pseudomonadati; phylum Bacteroidota; class Sphingobacteriia; order Sphingobacteriales; family Sphingobacteriaceae; genus Mucilaginibacter; species Mucilaginibacter ximonensis. Next base: position 1,089,989 of record NZ_JBHUPD010000002.1, on the reverse strand, counting down.
CCGATGTGGTAGTAGCAGCTGCCGGGGCCACGTAGCTTAATCCGGCCACTGTGGTTAACAATCCGGCTTTTTGTAGAAATTGCCTGCGGCCGTTTTTTGTCATAGATTTGTTTTTAGGTAGATGGGCGATTAAGCAATAACATGCAAGGTAAAGCAATTTGTTGGGCAAATCAATTGCTCAAAGAGTATTGTCATGCTGAGCCCGTCGAAGCATGAGCGCAAAGGCCATTGAACGCGGTGCAGGCCAGCGCTCACCCTTCGACGAGCTCAGGGTGACACCCTTTTTATTTTTCATCTGGTATAGCGAAGGATCTGCCGAGCTATACAATCGCCGCTCGGCAGATCCTTCGTGTCTCAGCATGACAAATTACATTAATTCACCGCTTTCGACATCGATGGCGGTGCATCCCCCGGCTTACTGCCCCAGTTCATATTGGGCTTTGGCCCCATTACCAGCACCAAATGGCCGCCATCAACAACATCCTGATGATAGATCCAAGGTTTGGTCAGTGGCTTGCCATTAAACATGGCCGACTGCACATATTTATTTACCGCCGATGTGTTTTTAGCCTCTATAGTAAACGTCTTACCCTTATAATAGTGATTATCCAAAGTAATCGACGCTTTCGGGAACAGCGGACTGCCTATCTCATAAAAAGGCTTGACAGACGAGCCTCCGTCAGTTTCAAACAAGCCCATAGCGGCCATTACATACCAGGCGCCCATCTGTCCCTCGTCCTCGTCGCCGAGCCAGCCGTGGTATGGGGTTGAACCGTAGTATTGCGTCATGATGGCGCGAGTCCACTTTTGAGTTAACCAGGGCTTGCCCGAGTAGTTGAACAGCCAGGCCGCCTGCATATTAGGCTGGTTGCCGTGGTTTACCGGCACACGGTCATACATATCGCCATCGGCATTAAAATCAAATTGTGATGATTTTACAAAACCGGCATCAAGGCGGTTATTAAACTCGTCCTTACCCATCAGGTTAATAATGCCTTGTACATCGTGCGGTTTAAAGAAACTATACTGCCAGGCGTTGCCTTCCAGGTAACCTGGCCCGCCGAAGGCGGTGCAGCAATACGGGCTCCAGTCTTTCACCCAACTACCGTCGCGGCTTTTCATGCGGATGTATTTTACCGATGGGTCCCACACTTTTTTAAAGGCATCGGCGCGCTCCATAAACATTTTGGCCTCCCTGGTTTTGCCCAATGCCAATGCAAACTGCCCGGCGCACCAATCGTCGTAAGCGTATTCCAGTGTATTCGATACCTGCCCTTCCTCGTTAGGCACATAACCTAGTTCGAGGTATGATTTATAATATTTATTACCCGCAAAACCACCCTCAGGCGTAACTACGCCGGGTGTGGTTTGCTGATGCATAATGGCCTCAAAAGCAAGGTTTGCATCAAAATCGCGGATGCCTTTCTGGTAAGTGCTGGTGATCAAAGCAATTTCATGCGATGCCTCCATAATGCCAGAGTACTCAATGCCCGCCGGGCCTTTGGGCAGCCAACCGCCATATTTGTAAATTTGTAAAAATGAGCGTGTCCACTCACTGGCTACTTTTGGGGTAACCAGCGTCCACAGCTGGTTCAGGTTCCAAAAGGTATTCCAGAAAGCATCCGATCCTAAAATTGGGGTATTCAAATCAGACTGCCTTTCAATTTCATTCGGGTCAATCCACTTGCCATTCACATCGCTCCAGATTGTACGTGCCACGTACGATCGATACATGTTGCTGTAAAATTTCTTCTTGTTCTCTTCGGTACCACCCTCTACTTTGATCTTACCCAGCAAGTTGCTCCAAACCGCACGCGCATTGTTGTGCACCGCCGCAAAGCTCCATTTAAATGGATCCATTTCTGTTTTGAGGTTCAGGCGGGCATCTTCGATGCTTACCAGCGATATGGCGGTTTGCAGTTGAATAACTTCATTGGGTTTGGTATTAAAATCAACATAATAACCCATTTTGCCCTTGCCTTTTAATTCAGCGGCATCTTTGGTTATTTTGTTGCCTATCCATCCGCCAAAACCCTCTACCGGCCTGTCAAAACGGGCGACAAAATGTACCGTGTACTCCTGCCAGGCCCATTTTTGGTGCGAATAACCCTCAATCTCCCTGTCACTTACTTTGGTAAATTTGGCGTCAAGTATTTCGGCAGTATTTTCAAAAGGGACGTCAAGATTGAATAACACATGGGCATCCTGCGCTTTATCAGGGAAACTAAATTTAAAAAAGCCAGCACGGGTAGTAGTTGTCAATTCGGTTGTGATATCGCCATTCATCAATTTCACGGCATAATATCCCGGACTGGCTTTTTCGGTTTCTTTATAAATACGCGAGCGATAGCCGGTTTCCCAGCCGGTGGTCGGGTTATCGGCCGAACCACGTTTGATGTTCAGCACACCAACGGTAGGCATAACAGACAGGCCGGCCATCGTCCAGTCGTGAATATGGCTAAAGCCGCCAATATTGTTAATCGAATATTCATAGCCCGATTTCCATACGCCCTCCTGATTGTCGGGCGCTAATTGCACCATACCGAAGGGCATAGTAGCGCCGGGGTTCAGCATCCAGCGCGATTCTGAGGTACCCAGCAGCGGGTCGGCATAATCGATAGGTTGTTTTTTTTGTTGCGCGTGCGCAGGCAGCAGAGCCGCGCAAAATGCTGCAGCCCATAAAGTTGATTTTAGGGTCATTCCCGGTAATTTAAGTTTATAAAATGTCGCTTCTCTAAAGCAATCAGTATTTTATAACAGAAACTTTAATGTAAAAACGGATGTCACCCTGAGCTTGTCGAAGGGCGTGCGGTGGCCATCACGTGTTTCATGGCCTTTGCGCTCATACTTCGACAGGCTCAGTATGACACCTCTTTCTAATGTGCTCACTAGCACCCTAGTATTTTACAACAGAAACTTTTACAGGACCCAATAACCCCGACGATTCCAAGCCTTTGCCCATATTTGGCATCACTACAGCAGCAGCTTTACGTTCGGCCTCGGGTAACTTACTATCGCCAATTAAACGGTTAACCCAGGTGTTTACCACCTTTACCTCAATTTTATTAGCGCCCGGTTTTAAGGCACGCGTAATATCCAGCTGGTAAGGGGGCGTCCATACACCGCCTACATCAATACCGTTAATTTTTATTTTAGCAATGGCCCGGGCCAACCCCAGGTCGAGTATATAATTGGTTCCTTTTGCTAAAGTAGTAATATTAAAACTATTGTGGTAATAAGCAGTGCCCGAATAATATTTAATACTGTCATTATCGCTTTTTGACCAGTCAGTAAGCTTATTAAACACAACCGGTTTAGCCGGGCCGCGCATTTTGCTGTCAAAATTTACCGTCCAGGGTTTATTAATGGCGATGTTTTGCGTAGCGTGCGGATAGTTTGCGCGACTGGTGTCTTTCTTCATTCCCGGTTTACGGAAAACGATGAATGCACTCTCATAAGGCGCCAGCTTCATCGGCACTGTGGTAGTGCCCTTAGCCTGATAGTATGACGGCAAGGTACGGCGATCGCCATTTACGGCGTTCCATAGTTCAGGTTGCAAACCGCTGATACGGAACTTCGGCGAAATATTAACCGCACATGTTTTTTGGTTAGATATAAAATAAATGGAGCCATCTTTTAACTGCCGATGAATAAACAGAATAGAATCGCTTTGCGAAATCTTACAGTCCGGAATAACTTTTACCAGATCCAGAGCCTGCTGCATATCCATGCCCGACAGTACCATGCCCTTACCATAATGATGCACTTTTACATCATTGCCATTAATATCCCCCCAAAGCTCATAAGCCATAGCCTGTACCCGGTTATCAGCCTGCGGATACCCCTGTAAGCTCGGCGAACGTTTTGGCTTCGGCCCTAAAATAACAGCGCCTTGCGATGCCAGCTCTTTAAGCTTAGCCAATAATTCAGGACGCATGGTCTCCAGTTTTGGCAGTACCAGTATGCTGTAGTTTATACCATTCGGCAGGTAAAGTTTACCGTTTTTTACGCTAACGCGATTTTTGAGCACCTCGCCGTTGATGTAATCAAACGAATAGCCTTGGGGCAGGGCCGGGTCAACCACACCGGTCATTTTTGGGGCATCCTCACCAATAAAATAAGCAACATCAGCCGAATAAATACCTTGCTGCAACATCATATTGCAACGCTTGCTGTATTTCAGGAAAACGTCCATATCATAGAACCAGGTGTTCAAACGGTTAAACTCTACGCCGAACCAGGTATCCAGCCCTGGCCCTTTGTCGCCGGCTTGCTGTATGTAGACGTGCAGCAGCGTATTGTTAATGCCTTCAGTAAAGAACCTGTCACCGCGCTTTTTAAACATCGCCGGGTATCGCCAGAAGGCATCGCCGGCTGCCGTGAACGATTCGGCTGAAACCTTAGTCTTGCCATAAATATGTGCCGATGATGAAGCTGCTTTATTCTCGATGTCGCCCAGATCGCCCTCGCTCCAAAACTCGCCGCCTATCTCGTCGCTTTGCCCGCCATATTGCAAAAACTCACCCGGGTAGCCCCAGTGCCCATAATTCTCCAACCAGGTGGTAAGGCCATGTTTATGACTGATATCGCGTAAGCCGCCCACGTATTTATAAGAAACATCATCAGCTATCAGGCGGCGCAAATCCCACAGAAAACGGTCGGATTGATCCTCGCTGCCTACAACCTTGCCCTGCATCACGGGGATGAAAGGCACCGGGTCGTAATGATAAACCTGTTTGAACTCGTTAATCAGTTCGTCCGTCCAGTTTTGGCCGCCGGTTTCGTAGCTATCCTCTACGGTAACTTTCAGGCTCTTGCGGTCTTCGGCTGGTATACGGCGGATGATCTCGCCCAAATAAGCATCAAAATGCGAGTTAATGTGCTTTATACTCATTTTGTCCGTCTCCAAACCAGTACCTTCGGGCGTAGCCGGCGAGTTTTTAACCCCGGTAGGTGTCATGCCGCTGCGCTCTATCATCCAGTAGCCCGCCGGTACATCCCATTTCAAGGTACCGTCGGCAGCCATGTATTTGCTAATGTCGATGACTTTCGCCGGGTCAATCACCAGCGCATTATCATCCACAACTGGCTGTGACGCCCACTGGTAAGCTTCCCAGAACGGGTGAGGCGTAGGCCACATTTTCGCTTCAGTTTTTTCAATATAATTTTCAACTACAGGCGTGCCCGATAGTTTAATCTCGGCAATTTTGCAATTGTCGGAAACATGGGTAAACACAATTCTGAAATCGTTATCGGTAGTAGCGGGGATAGACACTGCTACTGGCCCAAACGGCGCAAAGCCTACATTAAGCGCGGTGTTACCCCTGTCAATTGAGAAGTGTTTAACAGTGGTGTACGCACCATTGGTTTTTACCTGGATATCAGCAGTAAAACTAAAACCCTCATGCGCCGGAATAATGGTTAGGCTGCGGGCAGTAAATTCTTTCGGCGAGCCGATGTTTACAGTAAACGGTCCGCGGCGCGGGATGGTAAATACCGTCGACTCCTTGCCATCCATCAGGTTGTTTAAATCGTCCGGTCGAGGGTCGGCATTCAGGTAAATAGTTTGCACGTCGCCAATAGAGGCACCATAATGTGCCGGCAGCGGATAGGCTATCACCCGCACATCCTGAAATATATCAATTGGCTTAGCCAGTTTCTGATTAAATTTCTGCGGACCGGTAACAACAGTTTGCGAGGAGGTTAAATAGCGCATAGCCTGCCCGGGCTTAACCCAGGGCCCGCCCGACTGGCTCCAACCGGGGCTATTGAACAAGCCGATATCGATATGAAGCCTTGTAGCGGTTTTTAAAGCCGTGTGCAGAATATCCCACCACTCGGGCGTAAATATTTTTACCTTGCCGCGTGGCATATCATCAATACCAATGTTGCCAATAAAGGCCCGGGTTATACCCACACGTTTCATGGCCTCCAAATCTTTAATTACACCCTCTTTCGAGATATTATCTGATATCCAGTACCAGTAAACGCTGGTCTGGATATTGTCAGGCACGGTGATGAAAGCACTTTCAACCGATTTAAAATTAGGCAACCGCGAGTCGGGCACGGGTACAACCTGTGCGTTAGCTATAATAGTGCCCGATAAAAGCAGGCTGGTAAAAAAGCGTTTTAAGCTCATGGATCAGATGGGTTTATGTGTGCCGGGGTGTAGCAGCATTGGTTTTAACAAACATACTATTTGTTGGAGATTAAGCTGTCATGAACTGTCTTGGTAAATCATATTTGTCATTCTGAGCATAGCGAAGAATCTGCAAACTATTCTAACCGCCCGGCAGATCCTTCGCTATGCTCAGGATGACAAAAGGAAAATAAAACCTACCTTAGCCTCAAACGCAATAACATGAATACACCTGACGAAAACTTCGCTCAAACCGGTTTGAATCTGCCGCCGGCGCCATCGCCGCTGGGGGTTTATAAACCATACCTTATAGATGGAAAGTACTTATATGTATCGGGGCACGGCCCCGTGCAGGACGACAAAAGCCTCATTATCGGCCGCATTGGCGCCGATATCGATATGGAAGCCGGTAAGCTGGCTGCACGCCAGGTAGGTTTGACCATCCTGTCGACCATTAAAACCAACCTGGGCTCGCTGAATAAAGTAAAACGGGTAATAAAAGTGCTGGGCATGGTAAACTGTACGCCTGATTTTGAACGTCACCCGTACATCATTAACGGATGCAGCGAACTGTTTGCGCAGGTTTGGGGTACCGAGAATGGTATCGGGGTGCGTAGTGCAGTAGGTTTTGGCTCATTGCCTGATAACATCCCGGTAGAGATCGAGGCCCTGTTTGAACTGGAAGATTAATACAAACATGGCCGACTGGTACCATATATCCGATATCGACGAGCTGGATACTCCCGCACTGGTGGTTTATCCCGACAGGGTTAAGCAAAACATCGCAACGCTGGTTGGTGCTATTGATGGCATAGATAGATTACGGCCGCACGTCAAAACGCATAAAAATAAAGAGGTCACGCAACTTTGCCTGGAGGCTGGTATCCGCAAATTTAAGTGTGCTACCATTGCCGAGGCCGAAATGCTGGCCCTGTGTAAAGCGCCTGATGTTTTACTGGCCTATCAGCCCGTCGGCCCTAAAATAAAACGGCTGGCCGAACTTATTATGCAATACCCGGACACGGCTTTTAGCTGTTTGATTGACAGCTACGAAACTGCCAGCGTTATAGACCAGATCGCGTTAGCAGCACAAGTACAGCTTAATGTTTATATTGATCTAAATGTCGGCATGAACCGCTCAGGCATTGCTCCGCAGAAGGCTTTTGTGTTGTATGAGCGATGCGAGTTGTTACAGGCCGTAAAAGTTGTAGGCTTGCATGTGTATGACGGTCATATTCATGACGAGGATATAAATGTTAGAAAGCAAAAATGCGATGAGACTTTCAGACCGGTTGAGGAATTAATTGCTGAATTGCGTCAGTCGGGCATTGAACCCATTGTGGTAGCGGGCGGCTCGCCGACTTTCCCGATACATGCTCAGCGCGAGGGCGTAGAATGCAGTCCCGGTACTTTTGTTTATTGGGACAGTGGTTACGCCAATGAAATGCCTGAACAGCAATTTTTGCCAGCGGCTTTGGTGGTAGCTAGGATTGTTTCATTGCCTGACGATACCAAGATATGTGTCGATCTGGGGCACAAATCCATCGCCTCAGAAAATGTGCCGGATAAGCGCGTGACCTTTCTGAATGCACCTCAATTAAAACCCGTAAGCCATAGCGAAGAGCATTTGGTGCTTGAAGCTGGTGCCAATCACCAATATAAAGCAGGCGATGTACTGTACGGTGTGCCGCGCCATATTTGCCCTACGGTAGCGCTGTATGAGCGGGCGATTACTATTCAAAATTCAAAAATTAGCGGTGAGTGGCGCACCATTGCGCGCGACCGCAAGATCAATATTTAAGCTATGTTTATCATCGATGCCCACCTCGACCTAAGTATGAACGCGCTGGAATGGAACCGCGACCTAACCCAACCCGTTGCTGCTATTAATGCCCGCGAGGTTGGCTTGAACGATAAGCCCGACCGCGCGAAAGCCGTGGTGTCACTGCCTGAGCTGCGTCGGGGCAATATAGGTTTGGTGGTGGCTACCCAGATAGGCCGCTACGTAGCACCCGGTAATCCGTTGCCGGGCTGGCACTCGCCCGAGCAGGCCTGGGCGCAAACGCAGGGTCAAGTTGCGTGGTATAAAGCCATGGAAGAGGCTGGTGAAATGGCGCAAATTCACGACCTCGAAACACTCGAAAATCATTTAAAGCTTTGGGGCGATGGCGGAGATAATACTAAAAAGCCTATCGGCTATATATTGAGTTTAGAAGGTGCCGATTCATTGGTAACGGTTGCTCATCTGGAGCGCGCTTACCAGTATGGCCTGCGTGCTGTTGGCCCTGCACACTACGGACCGGGCAGATATGCGCAGGGCACCGATGCAACAGGTTTTATGGGCCCTAAGGGACATGAGCTGCTTAAAGAAATGGAGCGTCTCAACATTATTCTCGATGCTACCCATTTATGCGACGACAGTTTTTGGGAAGCCCTCGATCACTTTAATGGCAACGTTTGGGCCAGTCATAACAATTGCCGTGCACTAGTAAATCATAATCGACAATACAGCGATGAAATGATCAAGGCACTGGTAGATCGCGGAGCAGTGATCGGCGCTGCATTGGACGCCTGGATGATGGTGCCTAATTGGGTACGCGGGGTGTCTACGCCCGAGGGCATGAACTGTAATTTAGAGGTAATGGTTGATCATATCGACCATATTTGCCAAATAGCCGGAAATACATTACACGTAGGCATAGGCTCTGACTTAGATGGCGCCTTTGGCCGTGAGCAATGCCCCTATGATCTGGAAACGATTGCCGATCTGCAAAACGTGCCGGCGCTTTTAGCTAAACGGGGGTATACTGCGCATGATGTGGAGAATATAATGCATGGCAATTTTTTGCGTTTTTTGAGGAATGCCTGGGCGTAGGCCTATTTCTATCCCCCCTAGGTCATGCTGAACGTGTTTCAGCATCCCACCTGCTGGGTAAACGAGCGATTATATGATGGGATGCCGAAACAAGTTCGGCATGACTAATTACTTTGTGATGCAGTTTACCGCTTAAACAACTTTCCCTTCAACAGCCTATCCATCACTCCTTCATAAAAACTTTGCCCCACGGTTATTTTAACCTCCCCCAAATCAAGCATACTGCCTTCAATGCTTTTAATCTTGTCCGTGTTTACAATATAGCTTTTGTGCACTTTCATGAAACTGTGGGCAGGTAGCTGCTCTTCAATGCTTTTCATGGTGAGGTAGGCCACCAGTTTTTTTTGGGTGGTATATAGTGTTATGTAGTTGGCTAAGGCTTCCACATATAGCAGGTCGTTATAGGCTACACGCTCTAGCTTGCCGTCGCATTTTACAAAAAAGTGGCCGGCAGCGGCTGCTTCTTCTTTTTCTGCCGATGTTGGTTTGCTGCGCAGGGTTTTTAACTCGAGCGCTTTTTGCGCCGCCTTTAAAAATCGCGCCAGCGAAAATGGTTTTACCAGGTAATCAACTACCGATAGCTCAAAACCATCAAGCGCGTACTGCCCGTAAGCTGTGGTCATGATCACCATGGGTAAGGTATTGCTGGAGCGCAGAAACTGCAGACCGGTCATCTTGGGCATGTTGATGTCCAGAAATATCAGGTCTATCTGGTTTTCGTTCAATAGTGTGGTTGCCTTAACCGGGTTTTCGGCGATGCCGGCCAGCACCAAAAAATCAGTCTCCCCAATGTACTCCTGCAAAAGTTTACGGGCTATGGGCTCATCGTCAATAATGATGCAGTTTAGCTTCATAATTTTTCCAGTATCAGTTCAACCTCGTAGTTTTTGTCATCATTGCTGATGTTTAATTGATGCCTGTCGGGGTATAAAATTTCTAACCGTCGCCTGGTGTTTGCAATACCCAGGCCTGACGATCCTTCGGTATGGTTAATATAGCCATCCTTAGTGTTAAATACTTTAAATATCAGCCTGTCATCCGCGTAGCGTAATTTAATGTCGACTTTGTTGGGCCGATCCTCATTAAAGCCAACATACTTAAAGGCATTCTCAATAAAAGTGATTAAAAGCAGCGGAGCAATGGTTACCTGACCGTCCACTTCATCGGCACAAAAATTCACCTCAACGCGTTCGTCAATACGGCCCTTTTGCATAGTGATGTAGTTGCGCAGGTAATTGATCTCACGGTCGAGCGAGATCTGCTCTACATTGCACTCATACAGCTGATAGCGCAGCATTTCTGAGAGTACCAGCAGCATATCGCGGGCCTCTTTGTTTGATTTGTCGATATGCCCGTAAATGGAATTGATGGAATTAAACAAAAAATGCGGATTAAACTGCGCCCGTAAAAAGTTAAGCTCGTTGGTGGCTTTTTCCTTTTCTATTTGTTCAATGTACAACTGCGAGCGCATGCGGTCGGTAACCAGTTTGGCTGCGACGATAAACACTACCCAAAAAAAGATATTGACAAACGAGTCGGCAAAAACCGTTAATGGATCAAACGGCGCATTGGACAGTTTAAAAATATGAACGGTCACCAATTTAGATACCGGTATGCGCAGTACGGCTGTGATCGCGATGCCCAAAAGCAACATCAGCCCAAATTTTACATATCTTTTTTTGTTAAGATTTTGGGGGATGTTATAAGCTGTGTTGAAATAGTAGTTGGCCGAAATAAACGCCAGATAGCAAAACTGTATGGTAAGGCTATGGGTAAATACCAGCGTGCCGTTCCTGAAAATAAAGATCCAGAACACATAGGCCAGCAGCCAGAACCCCAGGTGATATGCTATCTTTTTAGTATTCAAAATTTTAAGGCAGATAAATATATAACTATTTCTGTACACCATCCGGAAAAGGCTGGCCCTTATGGCAGGTAGTACATGATACCACCATCATGGCGTCGCCTATTCTGGGATGCTTTATTTTAAGGTACTTTTTGTTGATGCCTAGCTCCATGCGCATCATTACGCGGGTAATCTCTTTTTCGGGTTTGGCATCGCTGGCAAAGTCGAGGCCGTGGCCGTTGGCATTGTTTGCGTGGCAAAAACCACAGCTAACACCAAGGGCATCCTCAAAGTCATCGGTCATGATACTTTGCAGTTCTTTTGAGCTGATATTTTTGGGCAGCACCTTCAGGTTGGTGTATTTGGGCGGCTCGGGCCGGGTACGCAACGATGCAGCAGAAGCAACGGTGATACTCAACCCTACCCCCAAAATCACCACCAATTTTTTATTTAGTTTCATTATTTTTTTGCAGTTACGTTAAGATGAACCTCCAGCTCGTCAGATACGGTACTCGTGCCGCCTACGCCAAAGTCTTTACGCTTGATCTTGAAGTTGCCCTTAAAAACATAGGCCTCATTAACCAAATTGGCAGTAAACGGGAAGCTGATAGGTTTAGTGGTCGACTTCATGGTAAGCATCCCCGTAAAAACATATTTGCCGTTTGCGCCCGCTATTTTGTTTGACGCAAGGCGTATGCGGGGGTAGGTTTTTACTTCAAAAAACTCGTCGCGCACGTGGCTGTCGCGCAAGCTATTGTCCGTATTTACGCTGGCCGCATCAATACTCACATTAAAGGTACAGGTGGCTGGGTTTTGCGGATCGAAATTAATAACGCCATCAAAGCCTTTAAATGAGCCTTCAACATTAAAACCCAGGTTCTTAATATTGAAGGTCAGGGCTGATGCCTGCTCAACCGGTTTGTATTGAGCAAGCACCAACATCGGCAGAAAAAGTTGAGTTATAAAAGATAAGTTGCGCAGCTTCATTATTTCTGATCTGTTATAGTAGTAGCTTCAATTAAAGGCATATCGGTAATAGCCAGCGTGCTGTTGTGCTCCATATAGTTTATGTGGGTTAAGCCCAGCATGGTGCGCAGTTTTTCGGCAGGTACTTTCAATGGGCCTGGGCCGGGAGCAGTACCCGGTGCAGGCTGCGGGAAAGCGGTAGAGTTTGCAGTATGGAAGGTAATATTTCCTTCAACTTTCTGAATGGTTTGGTGAATATGACCGTTCAGTACCGATACCGATCCAAAGCGTTTCAGCAAAGCCAATGCCTGTGCGCTGTCTTCAGTTCCCCAGCCCCATTGCGGGTAAATGGCCCATAACGGTATATGTGCAAAAACAACGATTGGCGTGCTGTTTGACAATGGTTTCAAATCGTTCTCCAGCCATTTAAGCTGTTCAGAGCCAATATAGCCCAGTCCACCGTCCACGTGGTTGGTTACGTTTATTAAAGCAATAAAATGTACGCCGTTATAATCATAACTGTACCAGCCGTCGCCAAGGGTACCCTTACCGTAGCGTTCCAGGTAAAGCTTGCCGTTGTCGGTCATATCGTGTTCGCCGGGAACGTAAAATATTTTATCAGTTTTAACCGCTTTCAACGCTTCGGCCAAAGTATCAAACTCTTCGGCCTGGGCCAGGTGCGAGAGGTCGCCCGTGTGCAGCACAAATGACGGTGCCTGCGGCATATTGTTAATTTTGGCAATGGTAGCGTTAAGTGTGCCTAACACATCAGCATTAGCCGGTTTATTAAAGCCGATGTGGCTATCGCTGATCTGTACAAAGCTAAAATCAGATTTAGGCATCACCAGGCCCTCTTTGAGCTTGCCGGTGCTGCGGTCAAGCATATTGCTCATACCGAAAGATTTCATGACCCCGCCCGACATCATCCATAAAACGCCGGTACCGGCCCAGGCCATACATTCTAAAAATCCGCGGCGATCGATGCCGTCATGCTCGTTCAGTTGATCGTGGCCGTGGTGGTCGTGATCGTGGTGAAAGTGTTTTCCCATAATGTTTGTTTTAAGATTATGGTTCAAAGCAACACAACACCGGGCAAGTGGTAAATTTATTTACATGAGACGGGGGAATTTCTTGACGAACACCGATTTTAAGGTGTTTTATTGCAGGGTGACATCCGCTTTTAGCTTTGTCATCCTGAGCGTAGCGAAGGATCTTATAAAGGCGATCAGCAAAGCGCATAAGATGTTTCGCTACGCTCAACATGACAAAATTTTAGATTAATTTATTTAAACCTCCTCAAATAAGCTGCACTAATCAAATCGCCATAAGGCAAATTATTGGCCCGTACAAGACTAAACCAGGGCGAACTGTCCTTAACTACCTGAATGTTTTGCGCTGGCATAAAGCTTTGCGCCAGCAGGAACTGCTTTTGATGATGCACGTCTTCAACCACGTCCATCACTATAAAACAATGGCCGGGTGAGCCGCCGTGAATAAACACATCGCCGGTTTGCAGGGTGCTAACGTCTCTAACCGGTTCAAGCTCTTTTTCGAGCGACAGGGTGCCTGCGTAGCTAAACACCAGTTTCATGTAGCTCATAAAAGCTGCATAGCTGTAATCTTTACCGGCTTGCTTTACCCATTGCCCGTTTTTGTAACGATAACCGTTGGCGTAATGTAAATAATCGCACTTAAAGCCGCTTACAAAATTAAAGCTTATGGCATTATACTTTTTCTGCTGATACAGGTATTCGCCGCGCAGGCGCATTACGGCGTCGGCACATTGCTGCAGGTCATGTTTGCCAACGCTCATGTCTACCACGGCTGCAGTATAGGCATCGGTTCGGGCTATATCGCCATTAAAAAGCAGCGTGTGGCTGCCAGCCGGTTTTAAGGGCAGGTTTTGCAGCCAGGCGCCAAAACTACCTGTAGCGACAAATTGTTGGGTATAGCCTGACGGTGTTTTAAATCGCGTCATCACGTTATCGGCGTGTATAAAACTACAGCAGATAAGGACTGTAATAGCACCTGCTAATTTTTTCATGACAAAGGTTGGGTTTACCTTTTTAACGGCTTTTCTTAATCCGCAGTATCCTTAGCGGCGGATAGGCCGCTAAATAATACGGGTTAATCATTTCAACCTCGCAGCCAGCGGCTTTAAAAAACTTTTGGTACTCCGCCATATGCGTATGGTCAGAGATGATGGCCGTACCGTGGGGTTTTAAAACTCTGATTATCTCGGCGCAAGCCCGCGCACGGTCTGCTGCTTTGGCAATATTGTGTATACATTCATTAGTGAATACCAGATCAAAACTCTCATCATTAAAACTCATATGCATGGCATTTTCATTGAGTACTTCCACCTTATCTGCCACGCCTTCTGCGTGTGCATTTTGGTAAGTGTTGTCGGCGTTGTTGGCAGAAAGATCCTGAGCATTCCAGACATCAATGCCTGTTGCCTTACCCGTGCTTAAACGTTTAGCTATGCCTATCAGCAGCAAACCGCGCCCGGTGCCTATATCCAGTGCATGTTCATCGCCGCGCCAGCTAACCAGATTCAGCATGCGGTCGCGGTGAATATACTTGCCATAAACCGAGTAAACCAGCATCCACAAGCCGCCCAAACCTACAGAAAGGCCCATCCAGATAAAGCCGTTCGACTCAATCTGTACAGCACCCAGTTTAATAACGGCCGGGCCGAGCAAGCCAATGAGCAATGCCGCAAATGCTGCCACAAATAAATTTCTGATCACTCCGGGAGCGTCAATGCCATAATTAACTTTCACTGTTTGTTGCATGTAATTAGTTCAGGATTTTAGTTCAATAATTCGGGCCGGTATTCAAAGTGCATGGTGTCATAATGATACCATTTGCCGCCCCAAATAAAGCCGTGTTTCTCAAATATAGCTATTATAATTTGAGGAATTCTATTCTGGTAGCTAGTATTGATGTCCTCGTTAGTGCATTTGCAGGTCCACTGCCAATAGTCCGAGTACTTGGTGTTAATGTCAACCGTTATCCCAAAGCTGTGCAGGCTAAGCCGGTGCGTGCCGGCAATGTTACGCCAGTTAAAGGTGCCGCCAATGCCTGTCAGGTACTTTTTGAGTTCGGGGTGCTCATCCAGTTCGGCCGATACTTTTTGGAGTTGTTGAGCCACGCTGTTTAAGCGGGTAACTTTAACTTGCTGCCCGATGGTTTTAGGGCACCAGGTTACCGTTACCAGATTCTTTTCCACATCGGGTTTAGTTGCTCCGTATATTTTTCTGAAAAAAGCTTCATTACGCACACGCCCCGGGTCGAAGTTTTTTTCTGGCGATTGTGTTTGTGCATTCTTTGAATACGCCTGCCTGAACATGTCCTTAAGATCGGGCCTGTCCAATAACTGCTGATAAGTTTTGTTGGAAATGCCGTCATCCCATAACAATTTAGAGCCATCTTTAAATATCAGGTGGTTATCGGCATAGCCTGCAATAAAATCAGGATAACATGCTACCAGCTTTTTTGCCGAAGGCGGGACAATATCATTTTTTTGCGCCGAAAGCTTATCGGCACAGAAAAAAATAAGTAGCAATAAAGGCATAACAAACCTTGCAAATGGCATGGCTAAATATATTCATAAAAGTCTTTCAAAATCAGGCTGGTGCCTACCCATAAAATAAAAGTTTTTTAACTGCCACATAATTACGTGAATAACTATATTAGTAATCTAATTACTATTGATTGCCCCTATGTCCGCATTTTTACAACGTGTTGTTGTGGCTGTGCTTTTTGTGCTGTGTTTTGGCACAACAAAGGCGCAATTACCTGTGCAACATGCTAATAAGCGCTATACTTCGGCATATTTAGCGAATGTGAAACCCGGCAAAACCCTGAGGCTAAGCGTTAACGGAGGTGTTAAGACAGCGGAAGCCCCCGGGAGTAATAGCCCAGTAACCCCGGTTGTAAAAATGGTTTTAGTAAGCGGTAAAATTGTCGCTTGCATGGGTGTTCCGTCTGCAGCTCCAAATGTACTTCAATATACCGTTACCGGTAGTAATTTAACGTCCGATGTAGTTCTTCAAACATTATCGCCCAATATTGAAATTTCAACGGTATCATCAACAAGCGGTTATATTAATAGAATTTTTGTACCGCAAATGGGCGGGAAGGTATCATTTGTAGTTTATGTACGCTCATCTGCATCAGCTATTGCCCCTACCCTGTCCGCTGATATCAGGATTACTTCAGGAACTGAAATTGATCAAAATCAGCATATCACCGGAACGATATATACGCAAAGCAGCGTTAATAATCCGGGGCCGCAAACAGCTACGGTAAACACGGTAAAAGATATTGTTTTTACAGGGGCCGCCAGTTCATATAGCTGGACAAACGATAATACGAACATTGGCCTAGCGTCATATGGAACCGGCAATATTCATTTTACAGCGGTAAACAATGGTGACACCAATCTTAAAGCCAATATCGTGGTAACACCCTCTAATGCCAATGGCTGTACCGGCATACCTGAACATTTTACGATCACCGTGCCTACCGTTGGTCCGGCTACCATCAACGTGTCAGGTAAGGTTGCCCAGCTAAATACGGTGTATGGCACGCCATCAACATCGGGCATTTTTATTGTCTCTGGCGATAATTTGAAGGCTGGGCTAACGGTGACGCCGCCTCCCGGCTTTGAGGTTAGCGATGACGGTATTACTTTCAGAAAAACACTCACAACAGTCCCGGCGGATGCTGTACCACCAACCAATATCTACATCAGGCTGGCCAAAACTACTCCGGCAGGTATACACAGCGGCACAGTAGTAATTAGCAGTGCCGGCGCTGCTGATGCTAATATTATTTTAGATGATAATAATTTTGTAAAACAAGCGCCTTTAACAATTACTGCCGATAATAAAAGCAAGTATACCGGCGACCCAAACCCGGCGCTCACGGTTACTTACACCGGGTTTGTCAATGCTGAAACCGCATCAGCACTAGCTACACCGCCAACTTTGGTCACAACGGCCTTGCCTGGTTCTCCGCCCGGTATGTATCCCATAACAGTGAGTGGAGCAACTGCAGCTAATTATACAATCACTTTTGTGCCCGGTACACTGACTGTTAAGCCCCAGCCCGCCAATATTGTGCTAAGCAACTCGTTTTCGCCCAATGGCGACGGAATTAACGATACCTGGATTATTAAAAATATCGAGGGTTTTCCAAATTGCGTGGTGCAGGTATTTAGCCGGTATGGATCATCGGTTTTTTATTCTGTAAACTATCCTACCCCCTGGGATGGGAGACTTAAGGGAGTAGATTTACCTGTAGGCACCTATTACTACATCATCGATCTTAAAAATGGCAGCAGGCCTGCTACCGGCTGGTTAGCCATTATCAGATAAAAAGCCCGCTTCCGGTTTTCGCAGCCAAAATACCCTGTATTTATGGTTTAAAAAATTACCCCAGTCACCATTTATTCAACTAATCTATACTTATTGAGGTGTCATATAGTTTTTATCGATTACACATAGAACTAATTGATTGTGATTTGTTTTTTACATACCATAACTTTACGTAAGCAACCCTGCCGATGAGCAGCTACACCATTCAAATTATAAACTTACGAACTATGGAAAAAGAATCGAATGACATCAGTAAATGTCCGTTTCATAACGGCAGTATGAAGCATAATACCGGCGGCGGCGGCACACGTAACCGCGATTGGTGGCCAAATAATCTGAAGCTAAATATTCTTCGGCAGCATGCCCCGGCATCAAACCCAATGGGCGAAAGCTTTAATTATGCCGAAGAGTTTAAAAGCCTGGATTTGGAAGCGGTAAAGCGAGATCTGCATGCCTTAATGACCGACTCGCAAGACTGGTGGCCGGCAGATTTTGGCCATTACGGCGGCTTGTTTATCCGCATGGCCTGGCACAGCGCCGGTACTTACAGGGTAACCGACGGCCGTGGTGGTGGCGGACAGGGTTTGCAGCGTTTTGCGCCGCTAAACAGCTGGCCCGACAATGTGAGTTTAGATAAAGCCCGCCGCTTGTTATGGCCCATCAAACAAAAATACGGGCGCAAAATTTCATGGGCCGATTTGATGATCCTGACCGGTAATGTGGCGCTGGAATCAATGGGCTTTAAAACCTTTGGTTTTGCCGGCGGCCGTGAAGATGCCTGGGAAGCTGACGAATCAGTTTACTGGGGTTCAGAAACTACCTGGCTTGGGGGCGATCTGCGTTATGCACATGGCTCGCCAGGTGTTGAGGGGCGCGGTGTTTTGGTGTCTGATGACGACGCCGATGGCGATATCCACACCAGGGACCTGGAAAAACCATTAGCCGCCGTGCAGATGGGTTTAATTTATGTAAACCCTGAAGGCCCTGATGGTAACCCCGACCCGATTATGGCTGCCAGAGACATACGTGATACTTTTGGCCGCATGGCTATGAACGACGAAGAGACCGTTGCATTGATAGCGGGTGGCCACAGCTTTGGCAAAACTCACGGCGCGTCAACTGCAGACCACGTCGGCAAAGAACCTGAGGCCGTTGATTTAGAAGCACAAGGTTTTGGCTGGCATAATACATATGGCACAGGCAAAGGGGCCGATACCATAACCAGCGGCCTGGAGGTGATCTGGACCACTACGCCGACCAAATGGAGTAATAACTTTTTCGAGAACCTGTTTGGTTTTGAGTGGGAGTTAACTAAAAGCCCTGGCGGCGCCCATCAATGGGTAGCTAAGGATAGTGCAGAAATTATTCCGGATGCTTTTGACGGAGCCAAAAAACATAAGCCCCGAATGTTGACCACCGACCTTGCTTTGCGGTTTGACCCGGCATATGAGAAAGTATCCCGTAACTTCCTGAACAACCCGGATGCGTTTGCCAATGCCTTTGCCCGCGCCTGGTTTAAACTTACACATCGCGATATGGGGCCACGCGCCCGATACCTGGGCCCGGATGTTCCGGCCGAAGAATTGCTTTGGCAAGATCCAATCCCCGAACCTGACCACCAGTTGGTAAGCGAGGCTGATACTGAAAGCCTGAAAGCAAAAATACTAGCTTCTGGTCTGAGTGTATCCGAACTCGTCTCAACGGCCTGGGCATCCGCTTCCACTTTCCGCGGATCAGACAAACGAGGTGGCGCCAACGGCGCGCGTATCCGCCTGGCTCCGCAGCGTTATTGGCAGGTAAATAATCCGGCGCAGCTGCAAAAAGTTTTGAATGTATTAGAAGGCATTCAAAAGGAGTTTAATAGTGCACAAGCAGGTGAAAAGAAGGTGTCCTTAAGTGATCTTATTGTACTCGCAGGTAACGCCGGGGTTGAAAAAGCAGCCAAAGATGCCGGACAGCCGGTGACCGTTCCTTTTGCGCCGGGCCGTATGGATGCGTCGCAGGAACAGACCGATGTCGAATCGTTTGGTTACCTGGAACCGGCTGCAGATGGCTTCCGCAACTACCGTAAATCCAAAGCTCCGGTGGCAACCGAAGAACTGTTGGTTGACAAAGCAAACCTGCTTACTTTAACGGCACCTGAGTTAACTGTTTTAGTAGGTGGCTTAAGGGCCCTGGACACCAACTTTGATGGGTCAAAACATGGCATATTCACTACCCGTCCGGGCCAGTTAACCAATGATTTTTTTGTTAACCTACTGGATATGAACACTGCCTGGAAAGCGGCAGATCAAACCCGCGAGATTTACGAAGGAACAGATCGTGCAACAGGGCAGCAAAAATGGACTGCCACCCGCGCCGACCTCGTATTTGGCTCAAATGCCGAGCTGCGCGCAATTGCCGAAGTTTATGGAAGTGCCGATGGGTTGCAAAAGTTTGTAAATGACTTTGCCGCCGCCTGGGCCAAGGTAATGAACCTTGACCGGTTTGACTTGAAATAAACATTGCAGATGGTAAAAAAACCGGGCCGGTTTAATAATAACCGGTCCGGTTTTTTTATTTAGGCTGATTTGTAACATCGGTGTAATTTTCAACCTTTATTTCAAATAAACACTATTTTGAGATTAACCGCGCCCGCCCAGTTTAAATCAATAATTTTGACATCCCTAGATTACTGGCGGCAACCTATATTATGGCTTGACTGTTATTTTCGAAAAAGCATTCATCAAGCGTTAAGAGAAAACTATTAAAGGCGCAGTTAACTAATTACTTGATTATCAAAATATCAATCAGTTTCCTACTTTTAAATTTATTTACAAGGAACCAATTATCATTTTATAACCTCGGCATGAATAAAAAGTTAAGCTACCTGGCCGGCATTATGGCTGTTATTTTGATACCGGCCATCGGCTTTGCCCAAAATACTGGTCAAGCCAAAATGGATCAATTTGTAAGCGCATTAATGAAAAAGATGACGCTGGAGGAAAAGATCGGTCAATTGAATTTACCTTCGGTAGGGTTTGATGTCACCGGGCCGATACTAAGTAAGGACGTCGATGCCAAGATCAAAAAAGGGCTGGTTGGCGGCGTGTTTAATACTTATACGCCTTCGGCAGCGCGAAAATTGCAAGCGCTGGCTTTAACTACCCGGTTGAAAATCCCGCTGCTGTTTGGTTATGATGTGATTCATGGTCATCGTACGATATTCCCCATACCGCTCGGGCTATCCTCAAGCTGGGACCTGGCCTTAATCCAATCAACTGCCCGTGCTGCTGCCGAAGAAGCGTCTGCGGATGGCATTAACTGGGTTTTTTCGCCCATGGTTGACCTAACCCGCGACCCCCGCTGGGGCCGCGTTGCCGAAGGCGCCGGCGAAGATACCTGGTACGGCTCAAAAGTTGCAGCCGCAATGGTGCACGGATATCAGGGCAACAACCTGGCTGCCAACAATGCGGTAATGGCCTGCGTAAAACACTTTGCGCTGTATGGCGCCGTCGAGGCCGGTCGAGATTATAACGTGGTAGATATGAGCGAACGCAAGATGCGCCAGGATTACCTGCCACCTTACAAAGCCGCTATCGACGCGGGTGCTGGTTCGGTAATGAGCTCATTTAACGAAATTAATGGGGTGCCTGCTGCCGCCAACCAATGGCTGTTAACAGACCTGCTGCGCAAACAATGGGGCTTTACGGGCATGGTAGCTACGGATTATACAGCGATTATGGAATTGACCAACCACGGTATAGGCGACAGTACAGAAGCAGCCCATTTAGCTTTAGTTGCCGGCAATGATATGGATATGGTGAGCGAGCTTTATCTGAATAAGCTGCCTAAGCTGGTAAAAACGGGAAAACTTAACATTTCCTACATTGATCAGGCCTGCCGCCGGGTACTGGAGGCCAAATACAAGTTAGGTTTGTTTGCCGACCCTTATCGTGGTATCAGCGAAGAACGCGCTCAGGCTGAGATCATGAATCCGCAGAAATTAGAACTGGCACAGCGTGCGGCCGAAGAAAGTATGGTGCTGCTCAAAAATAAAAATGGGACACTGCCGCTTAAATCAAATGCAAAAATTGCTTTTGTTGGCCCGTTGGTGAAAGACCAACGCAACCTGATAGGCAACTGGAGTGGGGCCGGCGACTGGAAAAAGGCTACCAGTTTCTGGGATGTGGTGAACGCGCAATACCCTGGTGCACATTTTACTTACGCCAAGGGCTGTAACTTGTTAGATGATACTGCCCTGATTAATAAGCTTAATCCGCACGATGCCCAAATAGTCCTTGACAGCAAATCGGCGGAAGAGTTAATTGAAGAAGCGGTAAAAGAAGCTAAAAACGCTGATGTCGCAGTAGCTTTTTTGGGCGAGTCGTTCACCATGTCGGGCGAAGCGGCCAGCCGCAGCGATATCGGTTTGCCGGCAAATCAAAAACGATTGTTAGCGGCACTGAAAAAAACAGGTAAGCCGGTGGTTTTAGTGCTGATGAATGGCAGGCCGCTAACGCTTAGTTGGGAGGATACCCGCATGGACGCTATTGTAGAGAGCTGGTTTGGCGGTACACGTAGCGGTGAGGCGTTAGTAAATACGTTGTTTGGCCGTAGCAATTTTTCCGGTAGGTTAACGATGTCTTTCCCACGCAGCGTTGGGCAGATCCCGATTTATTATAATGAGAAAAGTACCGGACGACCATTTGACGCTAATCAAAAATACAGCTCCAAGTATCTTGATATAGCTAATACCCCGTTATATCCTTTTGGTTATGGTTTAAGCTATACCACATTTAAATATGGCCCTATAACTTTAGACAAGAAAACCATTAGAACAAAGGGTAACATTACCGCGACCATAAACGTAACCAATACCGGCCAGCGTGATGCTATTGAAACTGTACAGCTTTATATCAGGGACATAATAGGCACGGTAACGCGGCCAATGAAAGAACTGAAAGGCTTTAAACAAATAGCTATCAAAGCGGGTAATACACAAACCGTTTCGTTCACTATCAGTACAGACGACCTGAAGTTTTACAACCTGCAAAATAAGTACACTTATGAGCCCGGCGATTTTGAGCTCATGATTGGCCCTAATTCGCAAGATTTGCAAAAGATACCTTTTAAGGTAGAATGACGGCTACTTGATGCGACCATCCGGCGCTGCGTTTTTGTTACTGACCGAATCTTTTTTGCGGCTTGTGGTGTCGCTCGCTCCTTTTAAAGCTGACGTATCGGTACGTACAGTATCCGGACCTTTTTGTTCAGCCTTATTGCCATTACCTGGCGAACAAGACATGGCTAATGTACTTATTAAGATTGCAGGAATGATTTTATAGCTTTTCATAGAAACTCACTTTTAGGTTATAAAGCTTATTACGTATTAATCAACAATAGATACTGCTTACTGTTTGTCGGTTTTGTGTATTGCAATGCCTCAATTAATAATAATTTAAACCATTGGGGCATCCGGTGAGTTATTATTAAACGAAGCAATATTAAAGGCTATGAAAAATCAAATTAAAATTTTGTTAGTTTTATCAGCAATTAGCATAGGCACTTTAACCTGTAAGGGCAGTATTAATAGTGGCGACGCAGGTACTACACCGCAGGATTCTGTAAAGACCAACCGGGATATGAACACGGATACAACCGGTAGCCAAACCAACATCGTTTCAGACACAGAACGGGTTAATGGCAAAAAAGTCGACACCACCAATAAACGATAAATTATTGTCCACCTGGCAATTACACTAGATATTTTTGCTTACCGGAGACGAATAACGGCACTTTTTTAATTTGTATATTTCTGATATACATTATACAGCACATTCAGATCCAGTTGGCTTAATTGGGCGGTACTGTCATCTTGCACAAAATGCCGTTTAAATGCTATGATGGCCGCATTCAGGTCAGCAGTATCGTAACCTATAAGTTTCAGGGCAGTTTTGTAGTCAAAGTCAGGCGGGGCCACTTCCAGTACATCATCGCTCCAATAGCCAAAGCCATTTTGTGCTAATAATTTCCATGGAAACAGGGGGCCCGGATCAGGCTTACGTTTCGGAGCAAAATCCTGATGCCCCAGGAAATTCGCGGTCGGAATATTATAAGCCTTCTTGAGCTGCGCCAAAAGCTGCAACAAGCTTTTAATTTGGGCATCAGTGAATGGTTCTGAGCCGTTGTTATCCACTTCTATACCCAACGAGATGCTATTCATATCCGTAACGCTGCCCCACTTGCCTAAACCGGCATGGTTTGAGCGCAGGTAGTCGTTCACCATGTGATAAACCTTGCCATCTTTGGCCACTACGTAGTGCGCGCTCACCTCGGTACTTTTAATAGTAAAAGTGCGGATGGTTTGCTGCACCGAATCCTGGGCAGTAAAATGGATAATCACGTAGTTAGCCTTTCGGATACCGAAATTGGTGGAACCCACCCATTCAGATGGTGTCTGAATTAAGCCGGTGCTATCCATTAGTACGGCCGGCTGTTGCTGCCTTACAATGCCGATAAGTGAGTCTGTCTTTATGGTATATATACTATCCGTTTTAAAATGCGGCCCACGCACTATCGGCACTTTAAAGCCGCCCGGCGTAGTTACAATAGTAGTGCTGCCTGTTTTAGTGACCTTGTGCGAGCATGCAGCCAGCAAGAGAGCGATGGCTGATAACACAATATAATGAGATGGATATTTTTTATTTCTTACCATTTAGCTAAATTATGTTATTGGGCCCTCGCTGCACTAATCCTCGCAAGGATATTACATTTTGCGGGCCTTATCGTAATAGTCTTCCAGCCTGTACTTGTAGCTTTCCTGGCTAAACAAATCCATAATCTTTAAGAATGATTTGTAATTAGTAGTGTAAGGAAAAGCATACTCGGCACATTCTAATTTGGAATCGTCGGTTAAAAACTGGTTGAGCAGGGTTATCAGTTGATCGACAGTAAGCGCTTTATTGGTCACTTCGGTTTTAAGTGTCGTGATCTTATCCTGGTCGTTTTTACCATGACGCATTTTATTTAAAATACTATTCAGGTCGTCATCGCTCATTGGTGTCTTAGGATGAACGATCTTCTTTTTTACCGTATCAACTAAAACATTATTGTGAATTGCAGCAACCGATTTAAAACTTGCACCGGCTATGCCAGCAAGCAGCATCGAAAAACAAAGTATCTTTTTCATAATCAATCAGGGGGTTATCTTCTTACTCAAAAATACAATGCACTGGTTTCGGCGCCAAAAATTACGTCCTAATCCGCGATTTTTTTACTCAAAATTTAGCAATAATTAACCCTGCTGATATTATTGGTTAAATCTGTCGTCATCTATGTCGGTATTAGCGAAGGTGTTGCCTTGTTTAATGTCGCCGGTATCATATCCTTTTTTAAACCAATAGGCACGCTGTGCGCTGGTTCCATGCGTAAAACTGTCGGGCTCTACGTGTCCCTGATATTTTTGCTGCAGGCGGTCATCCCCTATCTGATGCGCAGCGTTCAGGGCCGAATCAATATCTGCGCGCTCAATAACTATGTTGTTATAATGATGCAGGTTTTCGTAGTGTGCCCATACCCCGGCATAAAAGTCGGCCTGTAACTCCAGCTTTACCGATAATTTATTGTACTCCTGTTCGCTCAGATTTTGGCGGGCCTCGTCCATTTTTTGCGATACACCCAGCAAGTTTTGTACATGATGCCCAACCTCATGTGCAATTACATAGGCCCAGGCCGACTCGCCCGGCGCGCTGAATTTATCCTGTAATTCCTGAAAGAAGGAGAGATCAAGATAAACCCTTCCATCCGCCGGGCAATAAAACGGGCCGGTAGCCGACGTTGTAAAACCACATCCTTCGGCATCAACGGCATCAGTAAAGGTATGTAATACAGGGTGCTGGTACGTTTTACCCATGCTGCGAAAAATACTGTCCCAAACCAAGGTAGTGCCCTGGAAAACCACACGGGCAAATTGCTTCTGCTTGGTCTCGCCACCACCGGGCACGGTATTGATTTGCTGCGAATTTGGTGAGTTATTGCCGTTACTAAACAGCTGTGCCGGGTTTATCCCCGTAAAAATATAGATCACAAAGCCAATAAGCCCCAAAGCACCGCCGCCAAATAGCAAACCCCGGCCACCGCCACTGCTGCTGCCTTCTTCGTAGTCGTTGCTTTCGTTACCGCCTTCCCATTGCATAGTTTCTCTGTTTTGATGATTTGATTAACAGCGCGTGCACGGGTATTGTTTGGCTACAAATAACTTAACCACCATTGCTTGTGCGTGCGCTTATAATTCATGAACCAACGGCACGGGAAGTATAAAATAACAACCACGCAAAGCCAAACTAAATAAACGCCGGCCAAACTAAATCCATCAGGCCCCGGCCCCGGCAACAGGCTTTGGGGTAAACTAAAGAAATATCCCAATACAATAGCCATTAAATGTATCAGGTATATATGCAGGATGTAATAGAACAACGGCACGCGACCAAAAATCACAAAAATATCAGTTATCTTGTTGCTTACACCTTCAACAAAGGCAAGGAACAACATGCCCGGCCCAAGCGTGATCAGCAGGTAATCTAACGATGGCGGGTATTTGCTTACGTCGATAAAAGACAGAATAGTACGGTGTAAATTGCCCTGATAAGTCCAGGTGGTGCGATCGCCGTAGATGCCAAAATATCTGATGATAATAAATAAAGCAATGGCCGACGAACCTAATATGATCAGTATATGTTTACGCTTTGCAGCATCAATAGTAAACAGTTTACCAAAAGCATAACCTGCAGCCATTACGCCTATCCACGGTACAAGCGGGTACAGCACAAAAACATCCATTCCAAAAATGCGGCCCATGCCTTGTACATGTAAAAATGTCCACCAATTTTTTTCGCCTGCTGACATGCCTGACATGCTTATCCCGTCTAACAAATCATGGCCAAATATTAATATCACGCCAAAGACGCCTACTACTGGCAGCGGAAGGTAGATTAACAGCCCTAAAATCATCATGCTGATACCAATGGCCCATATCACTTGCAAAAACTGACCGCCGCCCCAAGCCCAGTGTATTACGGTAAATTCTAAAAACACCAACCATAATCCGCGCGATAGCAAAAATTTAGAAGCCTCGATTTTGGTCTTGCCGCGATTGAGTGAGAGGAAAGCCCCCGTGCCGGCAAGAAAAACAAAGGTGGCAGCGCAGTAATGCGTTATAAAACGGGTTAAAAACAATGCAGTCGATGCCCGTGTAAGATCTGTAGGGTCAAAATGTTCGGCCATAAAAAAATCGCGGGTATGATCAATGGCCATGATACACATCACAATGCCACGCAAAATATCGATGGAGTCGATACGCTTTTTAGGGGATTCGGCTAATAAATTCATTGATAAGTTATGATGAAACTAACTTACGCATAAAATCGCGGATTATCATATAGTACAAATAATCAATTGGTTATAAAGAAAGAAAGCATCCTGATGGGATGCTTTCTTTCTTTATCGTAGAGACGCGATACATCGCGTCTCTTTACTGTGCATTGCACAAGACAAAAATATTGCGTCTCTGCATTACCCTATTAATTAGCCTTTGGCGTTGCATGTGCAAAATCAAACGGTACAATCACTTTAAAACTGATGTTACGGCCCATGTTAAAAATGCCACGCTGTACACCCGGTGCAGTATACTGGTTATCAAAGTATTTTAAACGGCTCATATTTGATTGATAGTTTACATCGGCCAGGTTGGTGCCTTCAATAAATACCTGCAATACTTTGCGGCCTTTTGAGTTTACCAAATCGCCACCTAAGCCTGCACTTAACAGGTTGTAGCCTGCGGTATACGTCTCAGTTCCGTAAGCCGAGAAGAAACGGTCCTGGGCGTTATAATGGTCAAGGCCCACAAAGGCATAAAAGTTTTTAACGAACCCAAAGCCTTTGGCAAAAGCTCCGCGTAATTCAGAGTGCGTATGCAATGGGGGTATAAAAGGCAAATATTTCAAACTGTCGGCAACGGGGCCGCCGTTACCCAGGTTTTTGCCATAAGTAAGCGCCATGTTGTTTTCAAAGTGTAACCATGATACCGGGTGGATATCTAAATTAAACTCGCCCCCGCTAATGCGCGCCTTACTTTGTGTATAGGTAAAAATGGTATACTGCGGATAATTAGGGTTAATAGCCGGGCTGCCGTCCGGGTTTAATACCTGCTGCTGATAGATGTAGTTCTGTATGTTATTATTAAACAACTCAACACTGGCTGACACATTTGGCAGGGTCAGGAAAGCGCCTATATCTTCCTGCACGCTAAACTCTGGTTTAAAGTTAGCATTACCGGTATGGTAGATCTGCGAACCCGGGTCTGGGCCGTTAGCCGATAACTCAGCAATGCTTGGCGCTCTGAAACCGCGCGACACGTTAGCCTTCAGTAAAAACTGAGGCGAGAAATTATAAGTGGCACCGGCACTTCCTGAAAAACCTGTAAACGTTTTATTTAGAGCCGCAAATTGTTGGGTTACGCCGTTGGCAGATGCCGGGTTAGCGGCGGTATACAGCTGCGGATATTTGTTGTTCAGGTTGTCAATGTAAGCTGCCTGCCCGTTGAATGAACGGTAATCATAACGGCCGCCCAGTGATATATCCAGTTTGCCAAAGCTCTTTTTAACTACTGCAAACGGACCTACATCGAACTGATGATAAGCCGGGATAGGAAAATCGGTAGCATCGCCAATGGTATTGTTTTGATACTGGCCATTTACACCAAAAGTAAAATCATAACCGTCGCCAAAAGTCTGGTTGTATTTAAAATCGTAAGTATAAGTGCTCAGGTGCAAATTTAATCCGGCCACATCGGCGTCCTCAGGATGGGTAAACTCACGACGGTGACTAAACTGATAGCCTAAGTTCACCAGCAAGTTAGCACCATTGCCTAAAATAAAATTGCTGTTATTATAAATGCGGTATAACTGTACGTGCTGGTGTAATACCGGAACTTTATATGCGTTTAGTTCGCTGTTTGGAACAATCTGATAGCCGCCGGCCTCGGTGGTTTGCTTGGTAAATCTGCGGCTAACTGAATCGCGCGAGCCGTCAGGTATAGCCTGCTGATCATCAAATAAGGAAGCATTGAAGTACGAATATCCCCATGATTTATTCAAGCCAACCATCAGGCGTGCGTCGCGCTCTTTGTAGTTGGTGCCGTAAACCCGGCCGTCGTGCTTGTTCTGATAGTCTTTTGATTCTTTGGCTGACAGTATTGTTCCCCATATTAAACCGTTGTTGTTGCCCTGTAACCTTAACGAGTTGTTAATGGCGCCGGCATTAGTTCCGTACGACATCATAGTGGAGCCTGCTACGGTACCTTCAGGTACCGGCGGCGGTGATATCAGGTTCACCACACCGCCAATAGCGTCTGATCCATAAGTTAAGCTGGCGGGGCCCTTGATGATTTCTACACGATCAATCGAATTTTGATCAACCTCAATACCATGTTCATCGCCCCATTGCTGACCTTCCTGTCTGATACCATCCATCAAGGTGATCACCCGGTTGTAACCTAAACCATGAATAAACGGCTTAGAGACGTTGGGCCCTGTAGTAACAGCACTTACACCGGGTACGTTGGCTATCATATCAATAACGTTACCGGCAGCGGCATGCTGGTCAATAGCCAGTTTACCCATAGCTGCCATAGGTATGGGGCTTCGTTTTATCTCGGTGGCGCGGCTAACCCCGGTTATTACTACTTCGCCTGCCTCAATAGCCGAAGATTCCAACTGAAAATTCAAAATATGCGATTTGCCGAAATCTACCCGTTGCGTGATGCCCGCATAGCCAACACAGGTAACCTGTATCAGGTAGGTTCCGCGGGATATATTGGTTAAACTAAACTTACCATTTACATCGGTAATAGTCCCCGTTTTCAGGTCGGGTATGCTGATGGTTGCACCCGCAATCGGCGAGTTATCTTTTTTGTCGGTAACAATACCGGTTATAGTAGCGGGCGCTGTATCGGCAGCTTTTAAATATATATTATTGGCCAGCAAAATAAATAGCAGGCTTAGTATTTTAGTGTAGGGCTTCATTGCAAATAAATGATAATTGGTATATCCTCTCGATTAATGATTGGCGCATACCGGTTGCTTTAAAAATGTGACTATGATAAGATTGTCGAACCAATAGATAAGTTGGGGCCTGATGGTTAACAGGCAGCGGCAACCGGGGGGGCTCGTCCGGCGGCAAGTATTAAAGCAATGCTTACAAAAGCATAATGGTAAGACTTATAAAAATGCTTTGTAACAATATTGGGACGGAAGTAATGATAATGCTCTATTACCGCATTAATGTGGTGCATTGCATCGCAAACTGAACATTTTTCCTGTATTGTACTGCGCGATGTGCCATTGTTTTGATCTTTAGCCTTTGCGGTAATGCTGGCAATAATTCTGTGCTGGTGCGTATAAATAACATACTGCCCGGCTATAAAACTGAACAATAGCGCCCATGCAAAAATTATATTTAACCTTCTTTTTTTCAAAATAAGCCGATGCATCTTCTAAACCGTGGCAAAATTAAGCATAAAAACCAAAAGTTAACAGCCAAAAGCAATATTGTTGCAAATGGTGTCATTTTTGGTGCGTATTTAGCGCCTGCTTCCACGTATATTTGTGGCCATGACACCGGCAGAGATAAACAAAAAATGGACCGAATTACAAGAGCGTATAGCTGTTGATTTTGACAGTGAAAAGCCCGATGTTAAAGTAATGCTTTTTTTAATAGGCGTACAGGAACTTGGGCAAGGCCCGCGCAAATTCAGCAAGCGCCAAAAAGAAGAACTGATGCACATTGCTACCTGCAAACTCATGAGCATGATGGGTTTTTACGAGCTTGAGGGGTTAGACCAGGATGGCTGGCCGCATTGGAAACTGGTAAAAACCATACCCAGCTATACATTACTTGAACAGGAGCTGCTTATCAAATCGCTCATTGTAAACTATTTTAACGAAGAGGTAAACTGATATATGAAAAAAATACTTACGCTGATTGTTTTGTGTATTACTACCATCGCGGTAGCAAAACCACCTAAAAACCAATACGTGCGCATTAGCACGGCGTATGGCGCTTGCATCATTCGCCTGTATAATGAAACACCTAAACATCGGGACAATTTTATTAAACTGGCAAAACAGGGTTTTTATAATGGCACGCTGTTTCATAGGGTAATACAGAGCTTTATGATACAGGGCGGCGATCCTGATTCAAAGGACACTACTAAAAACAAACCTGGTGCCGAGTTGGGTAACGGCGATTTAAAATATACCATACCTGCCGAGTTTAACGACAGCCTGTATCACAAACGCGGTGTGTTAGCCGCTGCGCGGGATGATAATCCGGCGAAGGCTTCAAGCGGTTGCCAGTTTTATATTGTGGAGGGTAAACGCTTTACCGATGCCGATCTGGATAAGCTGATTGCAGGCCGCCGCATGGGGCGCCCAATACCGGCTTCGCAACGCGAGGTATATAAGAGTATAGGCGGTTCTCCGCATCTGGATCAAAACTATACCGTCTACGGCGAGGTGGTTACCGGCATTGATATGGTCGACCGTATTGCTGCTGTTAAAAAGGATGAACGTGACCGACCGTTGGCAAACATCCCTATGACGGTGACCATGTTGTCAAAACATGATTGCAAGGAATTGGACAAGTTGTTGGGATTGGATAAGTAATGGCTCGTATAATAGTTTCAGGCTTAGAGTTAACAATTCCTAAAGCAGAGGAAAGGCTCCGTATAAGTGGACCATATACTGGCGACACTTTCCTTGGCTCTGAACTAATTGCTAAAGATTGTGTTGTAGGCAATTTTGTTTATCAAGAAAATACGGGATTCCTGTTTTTTGTAAAGTATCACGATCTAAATTACTTTACCATCAACTTTTACGATGTGAATAATAAAAAAGAGTATGAGTTTGACCGCCAGTTTAGCATTGTGCATATAGGCGATTTCGTCAGTGATACCAAGCTGCAAATCTACCCTGCCTTTCACGCCGAATTCAAAAATATTGTTCAAATATTTGACTTTGATCAAGAAAACTTCACGCTTGTGGAATAAATACAATTAATCTATCATGAAGATTATCACCTACAACGTCAACGGCATTCGTTCGGCGATTAATAAAAACTGGCTGGCCTGGTTGCAAGCCACCAACGCAGATGTTGTTTGCCTGCAAGAAATTAAGGCTACACCTGATGTGCTGACCGATTTGCATTTGGTAGAGGCCTTAGGCTATCAACACTACTGGTATCCTGCCGAAAAGAAAGGCTACAGCGGCACCGCCATTCTTACTAAACACACGCCAAAACATGTGGAATACGGCTGCGGTATTGCTGATTTTGACCGGGAGGGCCGCAACATCCGTGTTGATTTTAAGGACGTATCGGTAATGAGCGTTTACTTTCCTTCAGGATCAAGCGGCGAGGACAGGCAAGCTTTTAAATTCAGGTTTCTGGATGAGTTTGGTAAATATTTAACGCTGCTAAAAGTTGATTGCCCTAAACTGGTGATCTGCGGCGATTACAATATTTGCCACCGCCCTATTGATATCCACAATCCAAAATCAAACGCCAACTCGTCGGGCTTTTTACCTGAAGAGCGCGAGTGGATGGAGAACTTTTTAGAGTCGGGTTATATTGATACCTTCCGCCATTTAAACAAAGAGCCACACAATTATACCTGGTGGAGCTTTCGCGCCAATGCCCGCGCCAAAAACCTGGGCTGGCGTATTGACTATGCGTTAGCGAGTAAAGAGTTAGAAGAGAATATTAAGCGCGTGGCCATTCTTCCGGAAGCAAAGCATTCAGACCATTGCCCGGTATTGCTGGAACTGGAATTTTAGAAAGTAAACAATAACCGTAGAGACGCAATATTTTGCGTCTGCAATGCGCCCAAACCATAAAATAACCGGATGGTGTGGAGACGCGAAGCATCGCGTCTCTACATGAATCTTAATATAAGATTCGGGTCTGGAATATTTTGCAGCCATCTTTCTTTTTCAGAAAACCTAGCCACACCCGGGTAATCGCCCGCCCAACCTTCCATATCAAACATTAATTGAAAATGCAGGTGCGGTGGCCAATGGCCGTTCTCGTCAACTATACCGAACTCGGCTATTTGCTGATTTTTAGTGATGGGCTGACCAATGGTAATTTCATTTAAACTTTGCCGGCTCAGGTGACCGTAAAGTGTGTATAGCGTCAAGCCATCCAGATCATGTTGCAGAATCATTGTGGGGCCGTAATCACCAAAGTTATCGTTGTCTTTAAAGCTGTGGACAGTACCATCCAGTGGCGCATAAACTGGCGTGCCCGCCTTCGCCCAAATATCTACACCCAAATGCAGTCGGCGTGGTTCATCATCCGCGTCAAAAAGCGGGCTGCGGGCGTAAAGTGTACGGTGTTCCATATAACCGCCAATACCGTAACGGCTGCCAGTTTCACCGAGTTTGTTATCAATCCACCTGCTAAAGCGCGTGCTATCAGTTATGGTATCAATATCCAGTTCGATATTGGCCGATGTAAAATCGAAGGTATACAGTTTATCTGCCGACGGATTGTAATCAACCACCTTACCAATAGCTTTTTTGTTTGCTTTGATCCAGGCAACCAGTGTCTCGGGGCGGCTCATGAACTATTGAGTGCAGTGGCTACTCCTTCCGGTGCTGGCTTTCTTCGCGATGTATTTTATCGAATATCTTGTCCATACGGTCAACATACTCGCTGGTATCATCTACAAAAAACTCCAGTTGAGGTATTACCCTCACCTGGTCTTTAATGCGTGCACCCAGTTTATAACGTATCTCTGCGGCGTGTTGTTTAACGGTTTGCAGCGCTTGCATAGCGTTAGTATTGTTAAAAAAGCTTAAAAATACTCTTGCGATTGCCAGATCAGGTGTAACCCTGACTTTGGTAATAGTTACCAATGTATTCGGTAAATAGTTCATGCCCTCGCGCTGAAAAATAGCGGCAAGATCTTCCTGTATTACTCCGGCAAATTTTTGTTGACGTTTTGATTCCATAACCGTGATATTTAGTTTAACGCCAAACAGGCAATTGGGTTTGAATTTAATGTTATTGACAATATTTTACTAAAAAATGCTACTTGCAATCGGCAGGCAGGTCCTTAGTTAATTTTAAAACTTTTTTTACGACGATAGTGCTGTCGTAGGCTGCGGCATCTCCTGTGGCTGCCGACTTGATTTTGTAACCCTCAACCTCGGTATAAACCGGCGTACCCGATTGCTCAAAGGTAATTAATTGCGAATACTTTAGCTCCAGCTGTGCAGAACTATCCACCGCCCAAAACTGCTTGGTCTGGTTGCAAAACTGGAAGATTTTGGCACCCGGCGCAAAGCTGTAGCTGCCTTTAAAAGTTACCGGCGCATTGGGCTTACCACTGGCTTGGGTCGCTGTGTCAGTAGCATCCGAACCTTCTTTTACATCGGGCTGGCAGGCAGCCAATGCCGTCATCGTCAACAGTAATATTATTACAGAAATGTTCTTTAATCGCATATTAGCAAATATTATAGGTCCTGTTTAATATCGTCGAGGCCTTTTACACTAAGCCTTGCGCTTATAGCCGAGGCGATAACCGCAATAGCCATTACCGTAAAGAACACCATCACAAAATCGCTGCCTTTTAGGGCAATAGGATACGCATTGTTAGGCACACTCATACCTTGTACAGGTATCATTCCGTACGTTTGTTGCAATATACAAAATACCCATCCTAACACAATACCTACCAGGCAACCAATTACCGATATCATCAACCCTTCAAAAAAGAAAATACCCTGAATAAGGCTTTTACCTGCACCCAAACTGGTTAATATGGCGATATCCTTTCGCTTATCAATAACCAGGATAGTGAGCGAGCCTATGATATTGAATGCCGCTATCACCACCACAAAGGCAAGGATCATAAACATGGCCCATTTCTCATAACTAAGCGTGCGATATAGAGCAGTATTTTGTTGCTGCCGTGTCTTTACCGTAAAATTTTTACCCAACTTATCCTGCAACTCGTCTTGCAGAGCAGATACGTCTACACCTTTCTTCAGGTTTATATCGATGGATGAAACCTCGTCAGGTTGCTCAAACAACTGACGGGTGAATTCAATGGGCACGATCATCATGTCATCGTCCTCTTGCTGAATAGAAAACACACCCGACGGATAGATCGTCTTGGTAATGAACTCGTCGCCAGGGTTAATAGAATTCACCTTGCCGCGCCGTGGCGAGAATACCTGCATCGGGAAATCGGTATTGCCTACGTTTATCATAAGGTTGTTATGCACAATAACACCAATAACGGCCGCAGGCTCGCCGTTGGCATGTAAAGTAAACTGACCTTCAATAATGGCGCTGTCCAGGCGCTTGTTCTTCAAAAAATCATCGCTTACACCTTTAATGCGTCCTATGTAGGTTTTATCGCGATATTGAATAACTACCTTATCCTGTAATTCTTCAGTGTAAGAAAACAGGCGATCATCATGATGCAGATTAACAAAAAATGTAGTGCGCGGGTCGAAAGTTTTACCCACGCGGGCCTCAATTTTCAAATCGGGCGAAAAGTTGCTGTTTAACGATACAATCACTTTCTCCAGCCCATTAAAAACCGAAAGCAGGATGATCATGGCAGCAGTACCAATCAACACACCTAACATAGATATCCCCGAAATAATATTAACCGCATGCATTTTCTTGCTTGAAAGCAGGTAACGGCGGGCTATAAAAATAGAGGTATTCATGTTTTCTGTCGATCTGTTTGCGTGGCGGTAAAGCCTTTAGGTGTAAAAATAAGCAAAACGCTTTACGCCCGGTGTTATTACACTAAAAAAGGATTGGTCAGTTTTTCCTGCCCGATAGTAGTTGAAGGGCCATGCCCTGGGTACACCCGGCAATCATCTGGCAATACTAATAGCTTCTGTTCAATATTGTCAATCAGCGTCTTGAAATCGCCGCCAGGTAAATCTGTGCGACCAATACTGCCGGCAAACAACACATCGCCCCCAATTAAAAAGTTATCTTTTTCATTATAAAAGCATAAATGAGCCGGCGAATGCCCGGGTGCAAAAATGAGTTTCAGGGTAGTATTGCCAAAACACACCGTACCCTCGTCGCCCAAAAACACTTCAGGCACCGGCGACGGCTCATAACGTAAGCCAAACTGCGGCGCGTAGGCAACACCTGCTTCCAATAAATGCACCTCGCCTTCATGAAATTGCGGCTTCAGGCCATACATGTCAAATATAAATTTGTTGCCCAATATATGGTCGATATGGCAATGGGTATTGAGCAGCAGCGCCGGTTTCAGATTATGTTGCTTAATAAAGTTAACCACCGCATTTTGCTCGGCAGCATTATCCATACCCGGGTCAATGATTGCGCACGCTCCGGTTTCGTCATAAATAATATGTGTATTTTCCTGGAAAGGATTATTGGGGAATACTTTTACTTGAGACATTTTGATTTACGAATTACGAGTTTAGATTTACGATTTGGTGGCTTGTGTTTACGCGGTTGATGTCTTAATTCGTAAATCGAATCACTTTTTCCACTTAAAGCTGCCTATCATCACATCGATATCCTTCTTGATAAAGTTTAATACCGGCTGTATAGAATCAAGGCGGGGCGCCGTGTTAAAATACAAAGCGGCACGTAGATAGTTTTTGGTGCTGTCGGTTAAATAAAATTGTACTGACGATGCCGAGTTACCGCCAATATCATAATACACACAATACACTTTATCGGCAGGCTTGGCAATGTTTCTTTGCTCAATATCGGTTGCTTTTACCGTGTTTTTAAACGCAAACCTATGGGCATCTTCAACCAACTCATTAAATACCTTTTTTGAGGTGATGGTTTCATAACTTAAATGCAGGGTTCCATCAAACTGCGGAAACTTCATATTGAGCAAATGTGTCATGCTAGCCAGCTTGGCCGGCACGCGGGTTTGAGTGTCTTTCTGGATAACCGCGTATTTTGGATACTTAAACGTAAAGGGATAATCAGACACGTAGTCCTGGTACTCCTTTTTGGGAAACTCAATACGGAAATAACCGCGCGGTTTTGGCGCATAATCATGGCTGTCTCCACAGGCGGCCAGCAACAAAATCCCCACTATACCCAACGCAAATTTTTTCATGGATGTTTTTCTTTTGAGTTCCATATCTCCCACGATTTCTCGGCCTGCAGTACCAACATTTCATAACCGTTTTTAGGCACAGCGCCCCTTTTTGCTCCGCGAAGCAAAAACTCGGTTTCAGGCGGGTTATATACCAGATCGTACAGTAAATGCTCGTCGGTTATGGCATCATAAGGTATTGGCGGGCACTCATGTACGTTAGGATAAGTACCCAGCGGTGTGGTATTGATAATAAGCTTGTGTTCCTTAATATGATGCGGCTTTAGTTTATCAAACAATAAATTATCGCCATGCGGTTTGCGCGTTACCACTTTAAAATTGATATCGAGGTTTTGCAAAACGCATTTCACAGCCTGGGCGGCGCCCCCATCACCTAAAACCAACGCATCGGTATGCTGATCTTTCAGTAATGGGCGCAATGACATTTCAAAACCATACAAATCGGTATTAAAACCTTCCAGCCTGAAATCATGGCCTTCTACACCTACCTCACCATTAAAAGCAGCCAGTACCGGGCTTTCTTTAGTAATACGGATGCAATTGACGGCGCCGGCATTTCGGGCATCATGCTCAATCCAATCTAAAAACCGCAGTACATTTTTTTTATGTGGTACGGTGACATTTAATCCGCATAGGTTAGGGTTAGCATCTAACAAGTCCTGCAGGTCCTTAATATGTTCAAGGGGATACAGATCGTATACTGCGTCGGTAATATTCTCGTTAGCAAACTTTTCGGTAAAAAACTTTTTTGAGAATGAATGCGAAAGCGGAAAACCGATTAGTCCGTATTGTTTCATGCTGTAATATTAATAACAAACAATGAGGATTTTAAACTTTTTGTTTAATGCGATGGGGTTAAAACAAAAAAGCTGCTCTGTTTTGAGAGCAGCTTTTAAATGTTTTTTGTGCCGATTAGCGTCTACGGCCGAATACACGCAATAACATGATAAACAGATTTATAAAGTCAAGATATAAAGTTAACCCGCCCATCAAAGCATATTTCTTTGAATTTGCATCGCCATATTCAAGGCCGGCGCCAATGCGTTTTAGTTTTTGAGTATCGTAAGCAGTTAAACCAATAAATACAGCTACACCAACATAAGCAATAGCCATATCTAGGCCGCTGCTGTGCAAAAACAAATTAACTAGCGTAGCGATGATGATGCCGACAACCCCCATCATCATTAATGAACCAAACTTAGTCAGGTCCTGGTTAGTAGTGTAACCGGCAATAGCCATTACACCAAATAATAACGAAGAGCTTACAAATACGCTCAATACCGAGCTTGTTGTATAAATTAAAAGTATAAAGCTTAAACTAATACCGGTTAATGAAGCATAAGCTACAAACAGCAATGCCAGCACCGGGTATGAAAGGCGGTTAAGACCATAGCTCATCAGCATAACAAAAGCTAAAGGCGATAGCATAACGATCCATCCAAGGCCAGAAAGACCTCTAGCTTCTTCATTGATCAGCAAACGTATTAATGACGGAGTAGCAGCAAAGTAATAAGCGCAAAAAGCTGACACGCCTAAAGCGATAAACATCCATAAAAATACGTTAGCAATAAATTTCCGGGATGCAGTTGCATCGTCAATTTGCATTACGTTTTCGTAAACGTAGTTTGGATTATTATTTTCCATTTTATTAATAATGATTAATTATACGAATGTAGTATATAGATATGAGATTTGGGAATTAGTTTATTTTAATCTTGAATATGACATTTAACTTAATCGCTTTGTCAGCTGCTCCTCAACTTTCTTAAACAATTGCAATGGTTTAAGCGAGCGCCAGTTTAATTCGTCCAATTCGCCGCCAAAGTTAATATAGTAGTCTATATTGCTGCGTTTAAACTCTTCGATAACATGCTCGCGAAAATTGATGCCCGCTATCCAGCCGTCTTCAACGTCCTGAAACCATTCTTCATAATAGCAATCGTCTGACGAATGAAAGTTCAGCACATTTTCGCCTATCAATATAAATTGATTAATGCCGTTATCTTCCATCAGCTCGATAACCTCGCGCTTCAATAGCATGATGTCGTTGCTTATTGCGTCGTTCCACTCGCCTATAAATTCAATGATCGCATAGCCACGGTCATAATCTACAAACAAAACCTTCAGGTACAAGGTATTTGACCCAAACGAATCCCATTGCGGATGCAACAAGAAATTATACACCTGTTTATCAAACTCAAATTCACTGTACTCCGTAGCATAAAAAGGCGAATATTCGTCTTCTGCTGCTATGTAATCATCCCGCCATTTGTAATATGGTTCTATTTCGTGCATTTGTCACCCCTCTAAATCTCCCCAAAGGGAAGACTATTATTTTTTGTTTTCAAAACGCCCTCCAGATAAAGCCCTCTCCTTCTGGGAGGGTTGGGAGGGGTCTATTCGTTATTGTTATTATAAAAATCAACCGCCTTGCGCACACTGCCTTGCTCTTTCAACAATTGCGATGCAGTAGCTTCATCCACACCGGTTTCGGCCATTACCATGTTTGCTGCTCTATGTACCAGCTTGTTGTTTGATAGCTGCATGTCAACCATCTTATTGCCTCTTACCCGGCCCAGCTGTATCATTACCGTGGTGGTAAGCATGTTTAACACCAGCTTTTGCGCGGTGCCGGCTTTCATGCGGGTGCTACCCGTCAAAAACTCCGGACCGGTTACCACTTCAACCGGATATTGGGCTACAGCGGC
Organism: Mucilaginibacter ximonensis; assembly: GCF_042686265.1. Classification (NCBI taxonomy): domain Bacteria; kingdom Pseudomonadati; phylum Bacteroidota; class Sphingobacteriia; order Sphingobacteriales; family Sphingobacteriaceae; genus Mucilaginibacter; species Mucilaginibacter ximonensis. Next base: position 1,050,891 of record NZ_JBHUPD010000002.1, on the reverse strand, counting down.
CACAGGGCTGCCCGCGTTACATACAACGCAGCCGGTAGTTATTTTATTTTCATTAGCTTTTTGTAGTCCACCGATAACGTAAGGGGTGGTTCCAGAAGCGGCAATGCCCACCAATACATCTTTTTCATTAATGTTATAAGCCTTCAGGTCTTTCCAGGCCTGCTCGGTATCGTCCTCGGCAAACTCAACGGCCTTGCGTATGGCCCCGTCTCCTCCGGCTATGATGCCTACCACCCAATCAAACGGCACACCGAATGTAGGCGGGCACTCAGATGCGTCAACCACACCCAGCCTGCCGCTGGTGCCCGCGCCGATATAAAACAGGCGGCCGCCATTGCGCATCCTGTCGGAAACTATGGTGGCCAGCTTTTCAATTTGCGGGATTGCTTTACTTACTGAGATTGCAACGGTTTGATCTTCCTGGTTAATGTGATGCAGTATCTCGCTCACACTCATTTTTTCAAGGTTCTGGTAGTGCGAATCTTTTTCGGTAGTGGTTTGCATAGTGCTTTTTTTAAACAAAAATCGGTAAAATAATCGAAACTGGATTAATTATTGGTGTTGTTTAATCGCCACAAAACACAACATGATTTTTACAAACACATGTAATTTTTAAACGATAAATACCAAAAGCTTGTTAGAGCAATCAGTGTAAATGAGTAGATTTGTGGATATTCTATGAAGAGAGCAGCAGCAATAATATTCAGGTCGGTTATCCTGGTTTTGATGGGCGTGGCTATTGGTCTTTTTATTAGCGACAATCACATTACTGAACATATAGACTTTAATAACGACAAAGTTTCAAAAGTACTGGACCTTGTGCGCCACAACTATGTCGACTCAGTAAATGTGGACAGTATTGAGGGCAGCACCGTGAACAACCTGCTGCAAAATCTCGACCCGCATTCATTATATCTGCCGCCGCAGCAAGCCACCAGCATTAACGAGAAATTGGAGGGTGGCTTTACCGGCATCGGCGTTGAATATGTTTTGCTGCGCGACACGTTGGTGTTTACACAAATAACCCCGTTTGGCCCGGCCTACAATGCGGGCTTACACCCAGGCGATAAAGTGATTGAAGTTGATCATCAACCTTTTTCGGGGACTCATTTAAACACGCAAAAAGTGGCCAGAGCTTTTCGTGGCACTAAAGATTCGCAATTGCTTATGGCTGTGATACCAACTGGCGGTAAAACTACCAGGTTTTATAACCTGAAGCGTGACCATGTTGACCTAAGCAGCCTCGATGCAGCTTATATGTTAAACTCATCAACCGGCTATATTAAAATAAGCAAGTTTGCATCAACTACCGATGCCGACTTTAGAAAAGCTTTAGCCAAATTAAAGATCGACGGATTGCAAAAACTGGTACTTGATATTCGCGGTAATGGCGGCGGCTACCTGAATACAGCTACCGCCCTGGCTGACGAGTTCCTTCAGAAAAAAAAACTTATTGTATATACCAAGGGGGTACACGAACCACGTACCGACTATTTTGCAACAGATTCTGGCAATTTTCAACAAGGTAAACTGGCGGTACTCATCGACGAGTATTCGGCCTCGGCCAGCGAGATCTTAGCCGGTGCATTACAAGATCTGGACCGGGCAACAATCATCGGGCGGCGATCGTTTGGTAAAGGTTTGGTGCAGGAGCAGTTTCCATTTGCAGACGGCTCGGCAGTTAACCTTACCATTGCCAGGTATTATACGCCGTCGGGTCGATCCATCCAAAAATCATACGCCGGCGGTGTGGATAGCTATCGTAATGAACTGGCCCAACGCATGGCTAAAGGCGAGCTGTTCTCTGAAGCTAATACACTAAAAGATAGCGTATTTAAAAAACCGGCTCGTTACCATACGGCCAGTGGGCGCAAAGTATTTAGCGGTGGAGGTATTATGCCCGATATTTTTGTACCGGCCGATACTGCCCACAACACTTACCTGACGCATCAGCTCAGCAACCTGCAATTATTTTCGGCCTATGTGGTCGATCATATGCAGCCATTATTAAGTAAATTCACCGAAGACGAGTTTATCAAAAACTATAGCGTAAGCGATGCCGACCTGGGTAATTTTATGCGCTATGCATCGCACAGCATAAAGGAGATTGACCCGCGCGAAGTTATGATAGCCAGGGACGAACTAAAAATGGTACTGAAAGCCTACGCTGCCCGCTTTAAATGGGGTGACAACGCTTATTTCAGGACAATCAATACTAATGATCCGGCTATTAAAAAAGCGGTGGAAGCGGTGAATTAATTTGTGGAGTTTTTCAATTTAAATAAACTTGTCATCCTGAGCATAGCGAAGGATCTTATCAAAGCGACTTATAAAGCGAATAAGATCCTTCGCTATGCTCAGGATGACAATTAGGTGTAAATATGACTATTTCTGTCTAAACCAAACCTGTACCGGCGCACCGCTCAGGTCAAAGTTTTCGCGAAGCTTATTTTCTATAAAACGATAGTATGGCTCCTTAACATACTGCGGCAGGTTACAGAAAAACGCAAACATTGGCGAGGTGCCTGCTATCTGCGTAGCGTATTTAATTTTAACGTATTTGCCTTTGGTTGATGGCGGTGGATAGTTCTCGATGATTGGCAGCATCACCTCGTTTAATTTTGAGGTAGATATTTTGCGCGCGCGATTTTGATAAACCTGGTTAGCCACATCGATTACTTTCAGTACGCGTTGTTTCTCCAAAACAGAGGTAAATACAATCGGAACATCAGTAAACGGTGCTATTTTTTGTCGAATCATGTCCTCAAAAACCTTAACCGTTTTATTGTTCTTTTCGATCAGGTCCCATTTATTTACCACGATCACAATACCTTTTTTATTCTTTTCGGCCAGGTGAAAAATATTGATATCCTGCGACTCCATGCCCTCAACAGCATCAATCATCAAAATCACCACATCGGCTTCTTCCAGTGCCTTGATTGTACGCATAACCGAGTAAAACTCAATATTTTCTTTAACCTTGGTCTTTTTGCGCATGCCCGCCGTATCAACCAGCATAAAATCATGCCCGTACTGATTGTAGTGAATGTGAATAGAATCGCGCGTGGTACCTGCAATTGGCGTAACAATATTTCGGTCGCGGCCTATCAATGAATTGATGATAGATGATTTACCCACATTAGGGCGACCAATAATAGCGTATTTAGGGCGGGTATTATCCTCAAGCGGCTCATCGTCAAAATGTTTGATCACCTCATCTAGCAAGTCGCCGGTGCCAGAGCCGGTCATTGATGAGATATTATAGATTTCGCCCAAACCTAAAGCATAAAATACCGAAGCCTCTGTGTGCTGATTATTGTTGTCGACTTTATTTACTACCACAAATACCGGCTTTTTGCTTTTACGCAGTAAACCGGCTATATCATCGTCCAAATCAGTAATTCCGGTGGTGACATCAACAACAAACAAAATAACGCTTGCCTCTTCAATAGCAATAACCACCTGCTCTCGGATAGCAGCTTCAAAAACATCGTCGGAATGCGCCACGTAGCCACCTGTATCAATAACGGTAAACTGGCGGTCGGTCCACTCGGCTTGCCCGTAATGGCGGTCGCGGGTTACGCCGCTAAAGTCGTCCACGATTGCTTTACGACTTTCAGTTAAACGGTTATATAAGGTCGACTTGCCCACATTCGGGCGGCCAACTATGGCTACTATGTTACTCATTTTGATTTTGGATTTTAGATTTACGAGTTACGATTTAAAAATCGCGAGCCCTAAATCAATGCAAATTTACGAACCGATAAATCTAAAATTGTAATTCGTAAATCGTAATTCACTATTTTATTCGTATCCAAATTTCTTCAGATAGTTCTTTTTGCTGCGCCAGTCTGGTATAACTTTAACAAACATTTCCAGGAAAACTTTTTGCTGGAAGAAATCTTCCATATCGCGGCGGGCGTAGGTACCTACAATCTTCAGCATCTTGCCGCCCTCGCCAATGATAATATTTTTTTGTGAGTCGCGTTCAACGATGATCTCGGCACTGATACGGTACAACTTTTCGCCCTCAATAAATGAGGTTACGATCACCTCACAGCTGTACGGAATTTCTTTTTTATACTGCTTCAACAACTGCGCACGGATCATCTCAGAAGCAAAGAAACGATCATTACGGTCGGTCAGTGCGTCTTTGTCATAATAGGCCGGGTGCTCGGGCAGGTTTTCGATCACAAAGTCCATTACCGCCTGTACGTTGTGTTTATGCAGAGCCGATATGGCGAATATGGCTTTTGGCTTTAATTTCTCCTGCCAGTATTCTATTTTTTTCTTCACCTCTTCTTCACTGCTTTGGTCAATTTTATTAACCAATATACAAAGCGGAGCTAATGAACCTTCTAGCTTTTTGAGGACATCCTGCTCGTCGTACTCTTCGTAAATATCGGTCACCAGCAAAATCAGGTCGGCATCAACTATTGATCCTTCGACAGAATGCATCATACTTTCATGTAAAGCATAGTGCGGTTTGATGATACCAGGCGTGTCAGAGAACACAATCTGATAGTCGTCATTGTTCACAATACCCAGAATACGGTGCCGTGTGGTTTGGGCCTTAGGCGTTATGATAGACATATTTTCGCCAACAAGCGCATTCATCAAGGTTGATTTACCTGCATTTGGTTTACCAATGATGCTTACAAAACCTGCTTTGTGACCCATGTGAAATTAATTTAAAATATTTTTGGACTGCAAAGAAACGAATTATATCTTTGCAGTCCAATAAAACGAAGCACAAAACGCTTTTTTTACGATTGGAACAAAACATTTCGGAGTTTATGACCGTTATGTAATACACAAAAATAGTGCGGGATGGAGCAGTTGGTAGCTCGTCGGGCTCATAACCCGAAGGTCGTAGGTTCGAGTCCTGCTCCCGCTACCGAATCGGACAAGCTTGAAAAATCAAGTTTTGTCCGATTTTTTTTTGCCTGTATCTTATTGTTTATTAGGTAGATAAGAGCGGCAGCTTCGTTGATTTTTCCGGTTCGATAAACTAAACCGTCAAAACAGAGTTTTTCGGGAAATATCGAACCGATAAGGTGCCTTTTTTGGTTCACATTTATTTGTTTATAGAGTAAATCAAGCCTGTAGAGCGTATTTAGGGCTTTTTCAGCGAGGTCGTCGATATCTATGGTTGCTTTTGTAGTTCCAAGCAGTTTTGCCTCAAGGCTAAGCAATTTTTTTTCAGCTGTTGATTTTATTGCCTTGTATTCGGTGCTTTCAATAGCACCGTCCAACAACAAATTTAGTCCCTTTGCAAGGCGGTCATTTTCGGCGTGGATCTGATTGAGTATCGCTCTTCTGCCGTCGCATTGTGAACCGGACTCCAAATTATATACGTCTTTAATTACCAATGCATATGCTTCTGACATTCCCGGCTTGGGGAGAAATTTTTTCAGTTCCTGAACAAAGAGGTCGTTAGCATTTAAAGCATTGAACCGGGTACGGCAAGCTGGTGTGCAATGGTAGTAATAGAAATAATTGTTGCGTCCTCTTGACGAGCTGCCGGTCAGGTGTTTTCCGCATTTAGGGCAGATCAGATAATTCCTGAGCGGCAGGTTGTCCAGTGAAGTTATTTTTACGAGCTGTTTTTTGGAATGGGCACATAGGCTTCCACCTCTTTTTGCAAAGCCTCATGGTCGTTGAGAATTTCGCAGTGAAAGGTTTTGAGGTCAATTTTTTCTGTTGGGTCATCAGCCACTGCGCCAACGAACTCACCTGATGACAGCGTTGCGATACGCGAGGGTGGAATAGCCGCCTCTAACTGTTTAGACCTGCTGATGGATGTATCCTGGCTGTTGATAGACAGGCTTTCACGGTCCTGCATGATCTTACCAAAACGTTCACTTAACTGTCTGGCGGTATCGCCGACTACCTGGCCACTGATAATGTTACCAACGATGTTAGCAATTACCTCCGCCTGCTCTCTGCCGTAATCCTTTTTGAGCTGTGAAAAATCCTGCACGCCCAGACAGGTAGCCACTTTGTTGGAACGGGCAGTAGCGATAAGACTGTCAATAGCATTAAAATAAATCGTAGGAAACTCATCGAAGATCAGGCTGCTCTTCATTTGCTTTTTGCGGTTGACCAATTTGATCATTCTGGAAATGTATAGTGATAAGACCGCACCATAAACCTGTTGTTTTTGTGGATCATTACCGGCACAGATAATCTTCGGCGCTTCAGGATTATTAAGATCCAGCGTAAAATCATTTCCGCTCAAAACATAATAGAGCTTAGGCGAAGACAGACGCGCCATACTGATCTTGGCGCTGGCAATCTGACCCTCCAGTTGCTCCATGGCGCCATTAACGTAAGCAGTGACGAAAGGATTGATGAGTACTTCAATCTCCGGCTCCGTTCTGAGTACCGGAAATAATTGCTCATAGTTCATTTGCATCAGTTCAATAGCATGGGGCAGTGTACAGAACATGCCATTCTTATATTTCTTTAAGAACCAGATAACGCTGGTCACGAAATTGATCGGCGACTCTACAAAAAAATCCCCCTGCTTTTTTATCCATTCCCGGTTCAGGCCAAGCATGGTGGTACGGCTGCTTTCAGTAGCGTCAGTAATGTCTTCCATACTTTCTGGGTAGAGGGGGTTGCAGCGATGATGAATATCATCAAAGTTGATAACGTAAAACTTAGGCTCTACCGGATAGAGATGTTTGTATTTCAGGAAAGTGTTATAAGCTATGATCGAAAGATCATCATATTTAAAATCGTAAATGAACATGGTAAAGCATTTTTTCAGGTGCTGAGTGATGACATGCCGTATTACGAAGTACGATTTACCCGCGCCCGGAGTGCCCGACACGAGCAGGGCGCGGAAAGGATTAATAATATTGATCCATGACTTTCTGATCTTGCCTTTTAAATTATATTGAGCGGGCAGGTTGATGGAATATTCATTTTCCAGCAAACGCTCTTCCTGCGGGAAGGTCTCCTGCAGGCGGTTAAATATATCACCTCCCAGCTGCTGTTTGATCAGACGCGACAATAACGCGCCACCGTTCATGGTCAGGAGGTAACCTGCACTTGTGATGCCAATATAAAGCAAAGCAATTATCTGTGGCTGAATATAGATTTCCAGCGCAAGAAAACTCAGCGTATAAATTATCAGGCCGCCCAGAAAATATTTGAGGGCTCTGCTCAGTTTTAATTTCTCGTCTTTCTTTCCGCGATATCCAATCAGCGAGATGAACAACAATATCAATGAAGCCGCTTTTGAAACGTAAAAGTGACCGAACAGGCCTGTATGGGAAAGATTTAACAAAATCTTCAGCAGAAAGGGCCAGGTTAGATGCCAATGCTCAAATGCCGAATAGCAGTAGATATAAAAATGCAGGCATAATAAAATTATGCTGCACTTCCTGGTCAGGTCAGTTATTTTTCTTAAAGCTTCTGTATTTTCTCCGGTATTCATGCGCTATCTCTTAATCGATCTGCAGCCGTTTTTTCTTTTTCTTTCGATATGGCACTTCATTGTGTTCGCTATGCTTCGCGGACAATAAAATGTCAGCAATAATTTCTATTACCGGCTGATTATGTGCTGGATAATTTTTCTGAGTGGCAGCGCTTGTCTGCGGAGTAGTGTTAGCCGTGGCAACCTTCGGCAGCCGGGCCATAAACGCTTTGGCGCTGTAATTTTTCCCGAGATCTGATCCGTTGTAGACCACCCGCGTAGCATTGTCAATAAATGTTACCCCGTAAACATTGCCTTGTATGTTTTCGCGAAAAAGCATACGAATACCTTGCTGCTGCAACTGCTCTTGTAAGGCTATTGATCCGCGGGTGGTTGCTATGGCTTTATCCAACAAGTGCTTCAGCCGCTGTCCATAAGGCATGCGGCTACTTTCGTTCGGCGTATATTTTCTTTCGAGATTTTTTAAGGTAGGACGGCCATAAATCGAACTGGCCTTAATGGGTATACCAATGGCCTGCCCCTGTTCATTTAAAACCTGGTAAACCAGCCCGCTCTTCTGAAACATTTGCGAACCTTCGGTGCCACGGTATGCTCTCACATTGAATTGCCTGAGCGCAGCATTTAGTTCAGGAAGCGACGTGAATTTATAAGAATCGACCACCTCACGGACGATGGCCGATATCGCGGCCTTGGTAGGCGTTTTGCCATACATAATTTTATCCAGATTGACAGGCTGGAGGGTGTAGGCCGTCTCTTTGGCCTGGTCTTCAGCCCTAATCAGATTGTAACTGGTTTCAATTTCTTTTCTGGCTTTTTCGGATTGGTGCCTGCCGATGTTATGAGTTTCTATGCGCCGGCCGCCATCTGCAATATTCACTGTCGCGATATGCAGATGCGGATGCGCGGCATCGAAATGCTGGTAGACCAGGAATGGCTGCTCTCCGAAGCCAATGCTATTCATGTAGTCGAAAGTGATGGCTTTCAACTTGCCTTCGTCCAGCTCATCCCGCCTTGAAAAATTAAGCATAATGTGGAGTGTATTCGTTCTGGTATCCGTATTCTGCCGGGTCAGCATCTCGAACCTATGCAGCTTGTTTTTAAAAGAAAGGTGGTCAGGATCGCGCGGAAAGCCAGCAGCCAGTAGTAATGATGCTTCCGCATTCTTCAGTTTGTTCTCGTTATAATTGAGCACACCCCGGATACTTTTTCCGCAGACTATTCTGGCAACCATTTTTCAGAAAGCTGATCGATCAGTTTAAAAAGAGTTTCTATTTTTGCAGATGTTAGGCTGAACTCTTTGAGAACGTTCTGCGACAATGCCAGCTGCTCATCCAGTGTTCCTGCTTGATGAAATCTGCGCGTCACCTGGTTGATATTTACGCCAATCGCCAGCAGCTCTTTGCGAATTCCGGACAGTTCTTCCATCGCCTTGTCAAGCGTTGTATCGCGCGTGTTAATGACAATTTTTTCGTGCTCAAGTACATCGCGCAATAAGGCGCTCATGGTTCTGCGGTTGGAATTATTGAGCAATGAAGTCATCTCATCGAACTTCGTTTTTCCTACCCGCGTAAATATTTTATAATCCAGCCTTTCCTCGTTCTGCCTTCCCATATCTCACATTTCAACACATCATGATTAAAAAAACCCGACTCCGAAGGGTTTTTCTTCCGGCGCACCCAACGGCAGCGCCCGGCAAGATGGGATTGTTGTCAACAATCCTACATCTTGCCGGACACGCAAAAAACAGTGTCCTGGTCAATTTCCTCCGGAATTGCGGAAATCAGATGCCTCTGCCTTTTCTTATCTGTTTGTTTTTCTTTACCGCCTCATGTTGTTTCGGAGCGGCATATTGTTTTTCATTGAGTCCCGCCTGCTTCAGAATTTTCTCAGGTATATTGGTATTCATGATGATCTCGCCTTCCTTCAGGTTCGGCACAACACGCTTGATTAAAATGTCGCTAAGTATGTCAGGACCTTTGGGATGGATAAGCAGCATGTCAACCGGAAATTTCAGCCCGAGAGTTTTAAATGACTGGTCAGGGATACCTACGACGATTGATTTCTCTCCTGCGCGCTGAGCTTTATTTCTGAATTGCTGAAGGTCTTTCTGGCGCAGATGCTCATTCAATAAATTATCGATATGGTGTTCCAGATTCATATCAATGGTGTATTCTTTTCCATCAATATTGAACTTATCCGGTGGTAATGTTTTGCAGTATGCTTCAGCTTCTTTGATAAGACGTTGGCCTTCTTCATGGTAGGCTAAATAATCAGTTGCGCCGCCGTAGCCGTGATTCGATGCGGCACCGACCTTTACATCATTAATATACAGGTTTGCCGAGAACGCGTTGGTTTCCTGGCTTAGCTGCTGACTGAAATGGATATTTTTTAATTCGATTTTCATGGTGTGTCATTTTGAAATTGTTTGTCCAAAGTTTTTATAGTTCTAAAGATCTGAAGCGCAACCTGGGGGACGATCGCGTTGCCTCCGGCCTTTATAGTTTCGCTGCGCCATTTAGGAAAGGTAATACCGTCCAGTCCGCCGGGAAACCCATCATTTCCATAACAAACAGGGGATTGAGCCGGGAACTGCCGCCAGTCAGATGGTTGATCGTATCCCCAAGCGTGTTGGAGGGAGTGCGGTTCGCTTTTATTAATGTTTCCGGAAGCCTGCCGCCCTTGTGTTCCCGCACCGTTGGCGTCGGCAACATGGGAAGTAACCGAACCAATCTGGCCAGACCTACGCTGCCGTCCTTCCCGTTCTGATTGATCTTTCGCGGCAACCCGCTGGTCATGATGAACCTGTCGTTGCGCCCTATGATAGCTCCCGTCGTTGCATCCGAAGCCAGCGGCGTTGGCAGGAGCCTTTTGTAAAAGTCCGGTATCTGATTCCAGCTGTCGAATTCCTTCGGGAGCATCCCGCCCGATATCTCGACCACCTGCGCAAGGCCCAGTGCTACTCCATGTTTCTGGTGTGCTTTGCCGATCTTTTGAATCGCATTTCTGCTGTTGCGGTTGCTGCCTGTGGTCGGCGTCGGCAGCAAACCCGATTTGGCCAGGTCGCTCAGGTTCGCTGAAAATGTCTGTCCCGAGTGCCGTGTTTTGGTTTTGCCATTCACTGTTTCGCCATTCCGCGAGCCGTCCGATAAGACCACTGTAGGCAATAAACCAGACCCTTTCCCGGCGGTGCGGGGCATTGACGCCTGCAGCTGGAAGTACGAACGGTTGAACCTGGTAACCTTCAGCTTCCAGGTCAGACTGCACCTCCTCGAATACCATCCCGGCATTCCAACTAACAAGTCCGAGAACATTCTCTGCCACGACCCAGCGCGGCCTGATCTCGCGAATTGCTCTAAGCATGCTTGGCCACAGATGGCGTTCATCTTCCTTTCCGAGACGTTTTCCGGCGAGGCTATATGGCTGGCAGGGGAACCCGCCGGTGAGGATGTCGATATTTCCTTTTTGGATGCTGAAATCCGTCGTCCTGATATCTTCATAACTAATTGCTTTTGGGAAATAGTGTTTAAGTATTCGCTGACAAAATGGATTGAACTCGCAATGAAAGATATTGTCCCAACCTATCCACTCAGCGGCAAGATCAAATCCGCCTATGCCACTAAACAGGCTCCCATGGTTTAATATTTTTATACCATCACTCATACCGACTTCCCAAATTTGCAGATGACAAAGTTGGGCCAGGCAGAATTGCGTTTATGCTACTGTGGTATTAGCTAACAGAATTATTTAAGAAAATAAAGCTTACTGACTATTTTAGACAGTATTTGTTATTGCGCCTGCAACAAAATATTACGATATTACTTTATATAGGTATGGCTGATGTACATTCGAAGGAAACCAGAAGTTTTAATATGTCCCGTATCCGGAGTTCGGGTACAAAAATTGAATTGCTGCTGGCAAAAGCCCTCTGGAATGAAGGCATCAGATACAGAAAAAATGATAAGACAGTATACGGGAAGCCTGATTTCGCCTTTAAAGGAATCAAGCTTGCCATATTTTGTGACAGCGAATTCTGGCATGGTAAGGATTTTGCTGTTCTGCAAAACAGGATAGGGACGAACAAAGAATTTTGGATAACTAAAATTACAAAAAATATAGAGCGGGATATTAAAGTAAACGGTGTATTATCGGAAGCAGGATGGACAATTCTACGCTATTGGGAAAAAGATATAAAGAAGGATATCGTTCCGGTTGTTGCGGAAATTACAACAACAATAAAGCAGTTGAAAGAATTAAAAAACAACAGGCGTTTTGATCAAGCGGCAACGACCTGCTCCATAAATGAATCCAGAAACTCCTGATTTATACCTTTGATATTTCTTCTTTTACAAAGCGAATACAGTTCATTTACAGCAGAATAAGGAAGGTATTTTGTGTTGAGACTTTTAAACTGGACTTTATTGGCTTCCTGAATAACTTTCGCTCTGTCTTCATCAGGGGCGACGATAATATAACTCGTCGGAAACGGCGGAAACAAATCCTGAAAATTTTTCATTCTGGACAAACCCGATGTAACACCGGTAGAATGCTCTACTTCTATTACCGCAGGCATCAGCTTTCCGTTTTTGAACCATATACAGTCAATCAGAAGAGCTGCTTTAATTGCATCAGCATGTGATTTTAAAAGAGGTTCATTTTTAAGGGAATGAATAATACCCTCATACTCAATTATCCTTTTTCCGTTATAGATAATGCCTTTATCGTTTTGGGCTACCCATGTCCGGTAATCTAATTGCTTTCCGATATTGTACAATGCTATTTGCATTAATGCATGTGTACGCTTAATATCAGCGTCGATTCCGGTTATTTCACCTATGCCCGAAGGATCTATGATCTTAAGCGCATCATAGGTATCCACGGAAGCAGCTTCGCTGATAACAATATCAGTATCTACAAGACGAGTAACACCCAGGCTGTGTGTGTCATCAGGAGTCCATATGATATGTTTATGCCCGTGTTTGATTGTCGGGTTTCCGCCAGTCATTTGTATTCGTCCGGGATAACAATATGAAAATTGCGGTGTATGGACGAGTAGTGCTTCTAATACACTCCTCGTATTATAACTGCCTGCAAATAATCTGTCTACATTAATAGGCTGATCGGGCACAAGCGCATTTGCGAGTCTCCAGATTTGTTCTTTTGAAATAGACGCAGTCTTACCCGTAAGTTCTGTTTCTCCGCTTTCAGGTTTCCATCGTTTGATAATGATTGGCCCTTCCGGCAACTGGACACGTTCTATTTTTATTAACCCCGGATTTGAAGGATCAAGATAGTTATAAACATTGTCTTTATTCAGACGGTTTATTTCCCTTACCAGGTTACTCGCTGTCAACTGTTGCATAGCTTTTTGAATTGCTTTTTTTTACGTTGTGCTCTAAGAAATCGTAAATATTTAAAGCCAGGCCCTTTGCCGCGACAAACGGAACTCCATTTCCTATCGTCTTAAACATATCAGTAAGTGAAATATTAGACGGAATAACAAAGTCTTTTGGTAAAGATTGTATAGCCAGGGCTTCTGCTACGGAGATTCGTCTTGCTTTATACGGGTGAAGATGTACTTCATTATTTCCGTATGCTGCGGTTGGTGAGTATCTCCAGCGGTGAAGTCTTTTATATGATTTTTTAAGATCATCGCCTTCCTGAATAGTCAAAAATTTATTCAGACCACTTCTTGGAGTAAAATAATGATTCCCGTTCGGATGATTAGTAACGTCATTCTGGTCAAACCAATGTTGGACTGTTAAGTCCTTTATAATTTCAGCCGGTGCTTCCTTTATAGCATCTTCGAGGAAAGTCTCAGCCTTTGGCCAATTGCCGGAAAAGATATCTTTTGCCTCGTAAAGTTTGTTATTATCCCAGTTGAAATTACTTAGTTCCTGTTCTTTACTTTTATCCTGACCGCTACCTTTTAAAATACTCTTATGGAAGCCGATCAAAATAATCCGTTGTCGCTCACATAAGTTCTGCCAGCCCTTATAGGGCTATATTCTGGCCTTCGGCCGCCAAAAACCATTCATATTTAAATAATATTTCCAATCAATTCTTGTACAATGGGGGTTTGCAAGCCAATTACCAAACAGCGGGATTGTTGTTGCTTTCCATACAATTAAACCCAAAAGCCAGGGTATGACCTTAGATAAGAGTGAAGAACTATTTTAAAATATTTTATTCGCCTATGCTATGCATAACAATAAAGAATAACAACGTGCGATAAACAAACACGATCAGCGCAAGCGTGGTGCAGCTCAAAATAGCTGCATGTAACCAACTTATCCACCACGCGCGCGCATAAACCTTTTTTAAAGCAAAGCCCAGGTAAAACAGGCAGACTAACAGCAATATCCCGCTAAAACCCGTTTCGGTATTTAGTACGGCGCTGCTGCGGGGGATGAACCTTAAAAGCGAAGCGATCCACGGAATAATGATCAGGAAGGCAATCAAAAAGGCATAGTAGTTGAGCGCAAAAATCAGATGCAGCGCGAAATAACGGGGCCGTGTCCATTGCAGACACCATAGCACCAGCGCGAATACCGGTACCATCACAATAAAATATTCTTTTTGCTCAAAATGCATGGCCGTATTAAACCGTTCGGCCAATACCTGTACCGACAAATGCAACTCAGCGCTTTTAGCCAGTATCTGTGGCCCAAAGCGCTCGCGATAAGCCTCCAAAGAATATTGGAAAATACCCCGGGCTTTAACGATAAAAAACAGGAAATTAAGGAACACGAATAAGGCAAAAGGGCGTACATAACGGGTTTGCCCGGGTTGTAAAGAAGCTACAGTCAGTTCGCCTGGTTTAAAAAGCAGCGCCGGCAGCGTTCTAAACACGCGGCTATCAAAATGCATCAGGTCATGCAGCGCCTCATGGGCTATGTTTTTGAGGCCAACGGGCTCTTTTTCAGGGTTAGTCATAGTTTAAAGATAATGATCAGACCACGTTCTTCAAAACCGCAAAACGAACCAATAACCAACCAAATAACAGTATAACGGCCGATAGCCCCACCACAACAGCTTAACTGCGGGTGGTATTGCCCACTGCGCTAAAAGACACTAATATTCGATCAGCAGTAAGGGATGAAAGAAATAAACCCACAAAACCGAACCCGACAGCGCAGCGGTAAATTTTATTTAAAGACTTGCCAGATCGTGTTGCAAAATAAAATACAACAGTGTCACGGTAAGGCTGATGCCAAAATGCCAGCCGCCATTGAATGGGTGCTACATGGATGGAACAGGTGCAAGCCGGCGATTTTTGATTAATGGAAAATAAACTCCGCCGGTAGCCACCCCAGTTAAATCACGCTTGCTGGTCTGTATTGCAGACCGTCCGGCAAATACTTGCAGTTCGTTCATCTTTTTGTATACCACTGCTATTCATCTCCAGTTCAATTTGTTTTTTTCCCCAATTATGTAAATGAGCGATGAAAGGTATCAGTTCCTGTCCGGTCTCGCTAAGCGAATACTCTACCTTAGGAGGAACTTCATGATACATCCGCCGGATAATCAATTTGTCCTGCTCAAGTTCGCGCAAGGTCTGCGTAAGCATCTTTGTAGTAATGTCAGGAAGCGTCCGGGTTAGTTCTCCGTATCGGAGTACTTTTTTCATGTCCAGATACCATAAAATACGGGCCTTGTATTTACCACCTATCCGTTTGAATGCATAATCCACAGCACATAGCTGGGTTTCATTCGTCACCATTTGATCATTTTTCATTTCTTGCAATTATGTAAACCACTGATAATTAGCAATAGATACTTTTTAGTATATAAGATACTAAAAAGTACATACTTGCCAAAAGTAGCTATTTATTCGACAATTGCATCATCATTAACAAGTCATTAATACGCAACAAAATTAAGTTAAACAATGAAAGAGTTATTAAATACAAAAATTCATGCCGAAGGCGTTATGAAAGCAGTAAGATTACATGAATTTGGCGGCCCTGAGGTACTTCGTTACGAGGATGCACCAATGCCGCAGCTAAAAGCCGGGGAAGTACTGGTAAAAGTTTATGCCTCAGCTCTTAACCCGCCCGACTGGTATCTGCGCGATGGATATCGTTCGCTGCCGCCGGAGTGGCAACCAAAAGGTGAGTTTCCAATGATTCTCGGCACTGATATTTCAGGCGTTGTAGCCGATGTGGCAGATAGTGTAAAAGATTTTAAAGTAGGCGATGAGGTTTATTCGATGGTCCGCTTTTTCAGCATCGGGGAAAGTAAGGGATATGCTCAATATGTGAGCGTACCTGTATCCGACCTTGCAATTAAACCTGCCGGTATTGACCACGTACACGCTGCCGGAGCGCCAATGTCGTTATTGACTGCCTGGCAATTTTTGGTGGAGGTTGGCCATGATCAGCCGAATCCATTACAACCTCATCCGCATGTTCCGGTCTCGTTAAAAGGCAAGACTGTGTTGGTAAATGGCGCCGCTGGCGGTGTGGGACACTTTGCGGTTCAGGTAGCTAAGCTTCACGGAGCCAAAGTAATAGGTGTAGCTGCCGGGCAGCATGAAACAATGGTACGAAACTTGGGTGCAGACGAATTTATTGATTATACGCAAGCACCTGCTGACGAATTTGTACAGAACATAGATTTGGTGGTGGATACCGTTGGCGGTGCGTCATCAGCTAGATTTTTAAAAACCTTAAAACGCGGTGGTGCATTGTTCCCGGTTTATCCGTTAGGTTTTGCGGGTTACGAGGAAGCAAAAAAACTCGGCATAACGGTATCATCAGTCCAAGTCCGCTCCAGCGGGGTACAACTTGCGCAGCTGGCTAAATTACTAAACGATGGAAGCATTAAGGTACTTATAGACAGCATATTCCCGCTGTCTCAAGCGCGCGAAGCACACGAGCGGGCCGCCAAAGGTCATATCCAGGGAAAGATTGTACTCACCGTAGCCTAAAATCATGAATATACAAGAACTATCAGATCGCCTCGAGCTTAGAGCATTGGTTGATCAAATTTCTATATTGGCAGATAAAAAGGATTTTTCTTCGCAGGTTGAGCGGTTTACCGAAGATGCCATTACGGAGATCACCGTTGATGGAGCCATCATTATGCAGCTGCAAGGGCGGCAAGCCATGGCCAATGCTTTCAAAGAGTTTAACAGAAATTTTGAGGTTGGTTTTCATCTCAACGGACAGCATACAGTTTTTATAGAGAACGACAATGCTGAGGGTACGTTGTACAGTCAAATAACAATGATCAGCATTAAAAACGGAGTCAAGGTTAAATCGACTATCGGGGCCATTTATCATGACCATTACATACGGGTAAATGGAAAGTGGTTTTTAAGTGCAAGGCGGGGAAATTTTGTTATTGCTGATGATGCCTTTTAAGTTTAACTTCGGTCATGATCTTCAGCTTTTCGTCCACACCCGATTTTGATTTTCTGACGCATTTCGCACGCCATCTTGGTGCAGCGGTGGAAAACAATTTATTGCAGATACCAGCTGCAATAGGCGAAGGTTATATACGTAAGCTGACCTTCGGGCCAGATTTTAAGGTCACCCTGCACCATTATACATTGAAAGAAGACCTGGTGATTAAACGCAACTCGTCCGGACTGGGGAATGAACTGATCACCATCTTTTTTTACAGCAATGAAGACGTGCTGGAGATCGCTTTTAACAACGGGCAGCAAGTGCGTTTTTCTGAACGGGAAGATGCCGCTATACAGGTTACTTCTAACGACCTGAATTCGACTATCCGTTTTCCCGCGGGGCATGCTGTTCATTACATTGTTATTGCCATCAAACCGGCCTATCTGAAAGTGCTGTTGAATATTAGTGAGCCTAACACGGTCATTCAAACCATTACGGACAATGGCAGCTCTTTTCTGTATTTTGAAAGCATGACGGCGGAAGCGAAGAACATGCTGAAGCACATGGCCGCAGTGAATATGCGGGACGATCTGAGCCACTTTTATATACAGGTTAAGATACAGGAACTAATTTATCTTTTATTCCGGCAATTGACCTTGCGCGAGAACACCCACCATTATAGTGTAAACAGCGCCGATGTAGAAAGATTGTTGTTTATCCGTAACGAATTATTAAAAGACTTGAGCGTTCCACCTGTCCTGAATGAACTGGCGCAGTTAGCGGCCATGAGCGAGACCAAACTCAAGCAGCTTTTTAAACAAACCTTCGGCGACACCGTCTACAATTATTTCCAGAGGGCCCGGATGGAAGAAGCCGCCTTTTTGTTAAAGCAAGGTAAACGTTCAGTTGCAGAGACCGGTTACGAACTGGGCTTTTCCAACCTCAGTCATTTCAGTCGCCTGTTTGAAAAGCATTACAGTATTACGCCCAAGCGCTACTCTACCCAAACCTAAATAACCTCTGCCGGATTGGACTGATTTTACGTCCTTTTGCGCTATTATCACCTGAGCATAAGTACCACCTTTGCTATGTCAATTAAAACATAGCAACATGAAAAAGTTATTTGAGCCATACAATAAAGGCAGTTTAAAATTAAAAAACCATGTGGTGATGGCGCCCATGACCCGCAGCCGCGCCATTAATAATGTGCCCAATGCATTAATGGCCACCTATTACAAACAACGCTCAGGCGCAGGGCTAATTATAACCGAAGGTACCTCCCCCAGCCCCGAAGGTTTAGGCTATCCGCGTATTCCCGGTATTTTCTCTGATGAACAGTTAGCGGGCTGGCAACTGGTAACAAATGCGGTACACGAAGGCGGCGCCAAAATATTTTTGCAACTGATGCATACCGGCCGTATCGGGCACAGCAGCAATTTGCCCCAAGGTTACCAACTGGTGGGTTTGTCAGACCTGAAAGCCGCCGGTGAAATTTATACCGAAACCGGTATGCAGGAATTTTCGGCTCCCCTTGCGCTTGACAAGCAAGGCATCGCCCGCATTATCGCCGATCACGTAAAAGCAGCGCAGAATGCTATAGCAGTCGGCTTTGATGGCGTAGAACTGCATGGCGCACACGGTTACCTGCTGGAGCAATCACTAAATCCGCTGGTGAATAACCGCACTGATAATTATGGCGGGTCGGTTGAAAACCGCAGCCGCCTGCTGCTGGAGATTACGCATCAAATTGCCGCCGTTATCGGTGCAGATAAAGTTGGCCTGCGTATTTCGCCCTACTTAACCTCTAACGATCTGCCGGCTTACGACAGTGCCGAAGTACACAATACTTACGTGTACCTGGCCCGGGAGATGAACCGCCTGGGTATTGCTTACCTGCACATTTCCAACAACCCCGGCATCCCTGAACAAACACATCGCGCTATTCGCGACGCATTCAAAAACACGATTATCTACTGTAACGGCTTTACGGCAGAAACCGCCGAAACGAAATTGCAGGGTGGTTCGGCAGACCTGATAGCTTTCGGCAGAAGTTTTTTAGCCAACCCCGATTTTATCGGGCGGCTGGAAAAAAAAGCGCCGCTAAACGACCTGGATTATAACACCCTTTATACACCGGGCGAAGCAGGTTACATCGACTACCCTGTATTAGAAGAATCATTCACTTTTTAAAACATACAACTATGAAACCGCCGGCTAAACTGGCAGCTTCATCACCACTTAAAACAATACAACAATGAAAATCACCACCACAGGGTCATTAGGTAATGTAGCCAAACCCTTAGTACAAAAACTGATCGCTGCCGGGCACGAAGTAACCGTGATCAGCACCAAAGCAGACAAAGCAAGCGAGATCGAAACTCTAGGCGCTAAAGCGGCCATTGGCTCTATCAGCGACACAACCTTTTTAACAGAAGCTTTCAAGGGCGCTGATGCCGTGTACACCATGATGCCGCCATCGATGGGGCCAGCCAACATGATCGAAAACATTGCTGCTGCCGGGAAAGCCTATGCCGACGCCATCAAAGCTGCCGGCGTAAAACGCGTCGTGATGTTAAGCAGCGTAGGCGCTGATGCGCCCGCAGGAACCGGCCCGGTTGGCGGCGTGCACCGCGTAGAGCAGATCTTTCAGGAACAGTTAACGGATGTTAATGTGACCGTTGTGCGTTCCGGCTTTTTCTACGTTAACTTTTTCAGGGACATTCCGCTGATCAGGACCAGGGGCATCTTCGGCAATAACTACAGCGGCGATGATAAAATCGGGTTTACGCACCATGACGATCTCTCTACAGCCATCGCTGCAGAATTGCAGCGCGAAGGGAACGGTTTTGAGGTAAAATATGTGGTAAGCGATGTATCAACCGGCAATCAACTTGCCTCATTGTTTGGCCGGGCCATTGGTAAGCCAGAATTAACCTGGACCGAGATACCCGACGAGCAATTGAAGCAAGGCATGTTATCTGCAGGATTGCCCCCAGAACTGGCCGGCTTGATCACCGAACTGGGCCAGGGAGTAAGAGCTGGTATTGTGATGAATGACTTCTTTGCCAAAGGCGGAGCAATAACCGGAAAGATCAAACTTGAACAATTCGCAGGCAATTTTAAAGCGGTCTATTTTAACAATTAAAGAACGGGCACAATGATGTTAACACCATAGTACACGCTGGAGAATCTGGAGCCTTAAGCGGCTCTGAAAACGCTGCCAGCACAGGTGCTTTGATTTAGTTACAAATCTCCTTGATTTGGTTAAAAGCATGCTGGCTGTAGTAATGACCTTTGTGTAAATAAATCATTAATTGTATGGAAAATAGAAATCACAATCAACTCATCGCACTGGTAACCGGCGCTAATCAAGGCGTCGGTAATGAAATAGCTAAGGCGCTGGCTGCAAACGGCTACCTTGTTTATCTGGGTTCTCGTAAACTGGCTAATGGAGAAAAGGCAGCTGCCGAGATCGGCAATAACGCCAAAGCAGTGCAGTTGGATGTTACCCGGCAAGAAAGTATTGATGCGGCGATAGCCAAAATAGCCGGTGAATATGGGCGCCTTGATCTGCTGGTGAATAATGCGGGCATCTCTCATGGCGGGCCTGCGCCCAAGGACCCGGAAGAATTGATGCGCACCGGCCGCGCCGTCAACGTATCTCTGGACGAAGTGCGGATCGTTTGGGAGACCAATGTATTCGGTGTGATTGCAGTAACCCAGACAGCATTACCTTTGCTACGAAAATCATCAGCGGCACGCATTGTTAATGTATCCAGCGGACTTGGCTCGCTGACCTGGATTTCGGACCCCGAATGCTGGGCACGGGAAAACTTTGGCATCGTTTATGCGGCTTCCAAAACCGCTTTAAATGCCGTTACCCTGGCTTTTGCCCTGGAGCTGGAAAAGGAAGGCATCAAGGTAAATGCGACCAGCCCCGGTTATACCGCTACCGCACTTAACAACTTCCACGGAACCGATAGCCTGGAGGTTGGCTCCCGCGAACCGATCCGCGTAGCACTTGAAACTGACGGGCCGACCGGCGGTTTTACCGGCCCGGATGGTAAACTACCCTGGTAATTACTTACTTTTAAAAATGAAAACGGAAAAGCCCAAAATTCCCAAACTCGAGTCTATTAATGAAATTCACCGAATGCTGGGCCTGCCTGGACCGAAGCATCCTCTGGTCACCTTATTTGATACACGTGATGAGCTTATCAATCTGAGCCGATTGCCGGTTAGTTATGTGACCACGCTCTATAAGATATCCTTTATCGAGAAACTGGGGGGCAAATTCAGGTATGGGCAGGGCTATTATGACTTTGATGAAGGAAGCATGGTCTTCACCGCGCCTAACCAAGTGGTAGGAAGCACTTCGATATACAAGGGAAATGAGGGTTATTCGTTGATATTTCATCAGGATTTTTTGCAGGGCTTTCCGCTTGCTGCCAAGATCAGACAGTATGGATTCTTTTCTTATTCGTCCAACGAGGCGCTGCACCTTTCTCAACAGGAAAGGGCCACCATTTCTGCTATTTTCAGAATTATCGAAGAAGAACTTAACAGCCGTATCGACGATTTCAGCCAGGAAGTGGTCATCGCCCAGATTGAGCTGCTGCTGACGTATGCCAAGCGCTTTTACAAGCGCCAGTTCCTAACCCGGTATGCAGCCACCAGCGACCTGCTTCAGCAGTTCGAAGCAGTACTTAAAAGTCATTTCCAAAACCATAATCCAGTTAATCATGGCCTGCTTACCGTACAGCGGCTGGCCGACCAATTGAATTATACGCCAAATTATCTGAGTGATATGCTGCGCTCGCTTACCGGGTTAAGCGCGCAGCAGCATATTCATATGCAGCTAATTGAAAAATCAAAGGAGTTACTGGCGACAACGACATTAAGCGTTAGCGAAGTGGCCTATCAATTGGGGTTTGAGCACCCGCAATCTTTTAGCCGTTTGTTTAAGATTAAGACGCAGTTGTCTCCGGCTCAGTTCCGTTCATCAATCAATTAGTATGTATTTCGGTTTGCTTTAGCGCTTTATTTAAAAAAAAGACAAATCAATCACCCCTGGAATTAAGGCAGTCTTTTAATTGACCGTCCCACACAAATCACTAATCCGCTTACATTAAAGCTATAAACCAAGTCAATTTAACACCCATGTCGCTGGCTGGGCTTAGCGAGCCGGCTTCAATTGAACGACTGCCTGAATTCAAGCGGCGACAGGCTGGTCTTGGTCTTAAAAAGTTTACTAAAAGACTGCAGGTGCTCAAACCCGAGCTCATAAGCTATCTCGCTTACCGAGAGGCTGGTCGTGGAAAGCTTTTCCTTAGCCAGTTCAATCAGTCTATGGTGCAGGTGCTGTTGCATATTTTGCCCCGTCAGCGTTTTGAGCAGGCTGCTGAGGTACCCCGGCGAAATATTCAACGTTTGGGCAATTTGCGTCACGCTGGGCAAGCCCTGCTTCGCTAAGGCGCCGCTGTTAAAATAATTACCCAGGTAGTCTTCCAGACGCGTTAGCAATTCATGGCCCGCTTTTTTACGGGTAATGAACTGCCGCTGATAAAACCGCTCAGAATAGGTAAGCAATAACTCCAATTGTGCTATGATTACGCTTTGGCTGAAACGATCAATAGCTGTGTTATACTCCTGTTCTATCTGGTCGACAATAGCGGTAAGCAGCCCTTCTTCTTTTTCAGAAAGATGCAGCGCTTCGTTCACTGAATAGCTAAAGAAATCGTATTGCTTAATATTTTTGGCGAGCGGTGTATTCCACAAAAAATCGGGGTGAACCAGGATCATCCAGCCTTCCAGCTTTTTCAAGTCCGCTGAATGCTCTACGCTTTCCACACCAAACAGTTGACCGGGCGACATAAAGAATAAAACGCCTTCATCAAAGTCGCTGGTTTGCTGACCGTAGCGGAATTTGATGTGCCGCATTTTTTTCATGGATATCCAGTAAAAGTCACCCACCAAACTGAAAGGTACTTCAGCAATCGGCAGGTTAATATTTTCCATGCGGACCACACTGATCAGCGGATGCGCCGGCTTAGGCAGGCCGGCCGCACGGTGATAGTCGCCGATGGTGCTGAAACGGAAAGGTGTCGAACTGCTCATGGTACAATGTACTTATTTTTGATGGTATACGCGGGCAAACTCCTGTGCAAAATCCGCGAGTTTGACCTTACCCATTTTCGGGTTATTGCGATGGAAATTTTCCAGCGGTTTACCGCTGTGCATGGCGGCCTGCATCTCCACCAAAGTTTCGGCCAGTTTTTCAGGCACTTTAGCCATTTTTAATCCTTGCAGCATGGCTTTATCGGTGAGCAATACCCATTTCAGCCAGGGCTTACCCACCGCTGTGCCGATAATCCGGGCTGCTTCATTACAGGTCAATTCCTCGCTGCCTACATAACGGATGGTGTTTTGTTCAGGCCTCAGCAACAGTTCTTCTGCCACTGCTTCGGCAATATCTTTGGGCGAAACGAAAATTATCCGGTCCTCCCCGCCACAATTCCCCATCAGCAGTCCGGTCTTCCCGGTTATCAACGCCCAAAGGCCGGAGTAACGCAGTGTAAGCAGTTTACCCATCAGGCCCCTTCCTTTGATCAGGTCGATATGCTGATAAAAGTTCGTGTAGAATGATCCGGGCCGCATGAAAGTGAGGGTGGCTTCCAGACCGTCAAAGTCGTGTTCCAGGTTTTCGCTTTTGATAAGGTCCGCCACCCAGCCACTCATCACCACCACACGCTTAACTTGGGTGGCTCTTAAAGCGTGCACGTAGTTCTTGGCCATCCGGCGCATATAATCGCCCAGGTCAGGCTCCGTAAAGCTGAGGGGAATCATGGCGTAGACCGCATCAGCACCTTGAAAGGTGAACCTCAGAAATTCATCGTCGGCAATGGAGCCAATAGCCGCAGAAGCTCCTAAGGCCTGAATGGCCGCCTGTTTATTCACATCACTGCTCACAACGGTTACGTCATGCCCCCGGGCTACTAATATTTCAGTAAGTGGTTTACTGATGTTGCCTAAAGAACCGGTTACAATAAACTTCATTTATTTAGTGTAAACGCCGTTTTCAATATCAGTTAATAAATATGGATGCGATGGCCGCCAGTTTAAGTGTTCCTGAGTCCACTTGCTTGAAGACGGGCAATCGATGGCGGCCATTTGGGCAAACCAGCTAAAATGCCCGGCTGCTTCTTCAGCGTTAATAGATTTAACCGGCAAGTTTAGTTGCTTACCGATGGCCTCGGCGATGCTTTTAACCGTAATACCTTCCTCGGTACTGGCATGGAAGCGCGCTCCAGGCGTAGCTTGCTCCAAAGCCAAACGATACAACAACGCCGCGTCCAGACGGTGACCGGCGTTCCAGCGGTTCTGGCCTTCGCCTATATATGCTGAGAAACCTTTTTCCCGCGCCAAATTCACCAGGATTGGAATAAAACCATGTTTATCCTCATCGCCATGTACCGAAGGCGGCAAACGCACAGTGGCGGCACGTACACCCGCAACTACAGCAGCTTGTGCGGCACGTTCTGAAGCACGGGGCCAGGCCGGATTAAAAGGTGATGGCATATCTTCGGTAGCCAGACTACCAGGATTTACTAACGCTGTTCCTGAAGTAACGATCAAAGGACGGTTTGAACCGGCCAGTATGTTGGCTATCGTTTCTATAGCCTTCTCATCGACAGCACAAACTTCCGCAAAGCGGCTGAAATCATGAATAAAACCGCAATGGATCACTCCTTCGCTTTCGGCTGCGCCCTGTCGAAGGCTATCCAGATCTTCCAGATCGCCGTAGTGAACTTCAGCCCCGGCCGCTTTTAATTTAACTGCGGACGCTTCAGAACGCGCCAGCCCCAGTACCTGATGGCCAGCCTTTAATAACTCCTGCACAACGGCAGTACCTACAAAGCCAGAGGCTCCGGTAACAAATACTTTCATATTAATTGCTTTATGAGATACAAAGAACCAAGGTAACGGGCAAAAAGATTTATCCAAATCCATGTTTGGCTTAGCCGAAATGATGATATAAAAGTTAGTCTGTGACGGCGCCTTTATAATCTTTAATTACATTCAACAGTGCTGATAGCCGGCGAGTTGATGCCGCACGGCCCGCCACGGTGCGTTATTAACCGATTGTTCAACAAACAAAAGCCCCCGTACCATCAAGGGTGCCGGGGGCTTTTGCTATTATATATCGGCCATTAACGCAGGCGCCAGCCAATGCCCACACCTATAAGCCAAGGGTTGATCTTAACATCAGCAGGAATGTTGGCTAGTGTAGATGCTAAGCCCGGATTATTAGCCGGCGTAAGGTTTGAAGCATCTACCTTTACATTTGTTTTCAGAAATATCTTTTTCAGGTCAATGTTAACGAACATTTTTTTGGTTATGTCCACATCAACACCGGCCTGGCTGGCAAAGGCAAATTTATTTTTGTAGTCTATACCATTAACTACCGGCCCTTTATTGGCGCTATAAAAAATAGTATAATTTGCTCCGGCCCCCAGGTAAGGTTTTATTACTTTGCTAACTGGGAAATGATACTGAAAGTCCAGGGTAGGCGGTAACAGCCACACGCTGCCCAGTTTCACATCGGCAGAGGCAGGTCCGCCAATTGGCGTAAGGTTAGAGCCCGTGGTGCTTACGTTATGCTTGGTAGTTCCTAGTATCAGTTCGGCCGAAAAGTTTTTGGCGATAAAATAAGTAAAATCAACTTCTGGAATAAGGGAGTTAGATAAACTGATACCACCGCCTATAACGCCGATGGTTGCGCTCTCTTGCGGAACGACACCTACGGCGCGAACACGGATGTCCCATTCGTTTTTTTCCTGGGCAATTGATTTCATAACTGGGATGGTTAACAGTAAAGCAAGAATGAATAATCGTAAAGTTTTCATATTTATTTAGAATTTTGTTGCCCAAAAGTATGTATGGCTTTACGCATCATTAATGACGTCAGGCAGGCTGTTTCATGATCGTTATCAGTTTGATATAACTACTTCCAGATATCTTAAAACAATTGTATATTTAATCTAAACCAATTAACTAATGCCTTGTCATGAAAAAAATCTTTGTTTTTGCAGTATTGCTATCTGTTTCGGCAGCGGTACATGCGCAATCTGCTGTTGATAGCACCGAAACAAAATTTAATAAACTTGTTGAGCAAACCGGTATGGTGTTTAATAAGCCAACCGGTTCACTTAGCACTCCCATCGTAAAAAACAGGCAGATCCATTATGATTATGCGGTTAACTATCCTGACAAAAACATGGAGGTGCGTTATACCATTGTGCCTATGGCAAACCGGGTGAAAGAATACCAGGAATTTCAAAAAAACCACGCACCCGGAAGCTCTATGATAGACCCTAACAAAATGCTTACAGGCTTAATTTACGCAACCATTATAAATGCAGGCGGCGGTATACCCGATTCTACTATCAGGGGCCGCATGTTTGCACCAACTGATGTAAAAAGAGAGTTTGGTGCAGATGCCGGAGGTTTTTTTATGGTATCAGTTAAAAACAATTCTTTCGGTACCGACTATAAATTTTGCAGCATGACTGCCTTACAAAAAGATAATGTGGCCAATGTTTACATTTTTTATTTATGTAACTCAATGAAAGAACTGTTTGATAATTACCAGGCTATAGGTCCACAAAATATTTACTATGCGCTAAAGTTCAAAGATTGACGTTATCAACAGGTTGTCATTAGCCAGGT
Source organism: Mucilaginibacter ximonensis (assembly GCF_042686265.1). Lineage (NCBI taxonomy): Bacteria > Pseudomonadati > Bacteroidota > Sphingobacteriia > Sphingobacteriales > Sphingobacteriaceae > Mucilaginibacter > Mucilaginibacter ximonensis. Next base: position 1,024,365 of record NZ_JBHUPD010000002.1, on the reverse strand, counting down.
TGCAACAATTAAAAATCCTTGTTATGTTAGCGCAATTAATTATAAACTTTAATGTTCTTCAATGAAAGTATTTAATGCTTTTATAGTACTGCTGCTTGTGGCTGCAACAACCCGTGCACAATCAAACAAACCGAAAGTTAATGCTGAATTTGGTAAAGCACTTAATGCCGCCGGCATGACTTTTATGGTGCCCAAGGGTTCAATACCTGCAGCTATTGTAAAAAATCAAGTCGCTTCTTACCAATATGCGGTTAAATATCCTTCACGCAGTTTAGAAATCCGTTACCTTGTTATGCCTAAGGCGGGAGTTGGCGTGTCCGTACAACCCAAACCTGTGACAAAAAATGGTCAGCCTGCGCCAACCGACGATCCTTTTGATACCTTTTGTTATAACCTGGCTATAAAAATTACCGGCGGCACAAAGGACCCCAAAATGCAAATAGGTGGCTTTGACCCCAAAGCAGCAAAAAAAGAGTTTAATGCCGACAAAGGCACCTATTGGATGATCCCTATCAATAACAATAACTTTGGCACCCCCTATAAATTTTGCAACATGGTAGCCTTGCGTAAAGACAACGGCGCTTACGCCTTTATCTTTTATCTGTCAAACTCATTGCAAGAAATAGTGAAGGCGTTTAACGAAGTAGGTCCTTATAATATTTACTACACACTGAAGTATAAATAGTCGCCAATTTTACCTCGGTTGCCTGATGTATCAATCAACCGGGCTTCAACAAATAGACTATGAATATCGTAATAGCACCAAACGCCTTTAAAAATGCACTTGATGCTAGAAGTGCTGCCGATGCTATTGCCGAAGGCCTGCTTAAAAGTAAACCTCATGCGCAATGTCGTATTTTTCCGGTTGCTGATGGCGGCGATGGCACCGGCGATTTATTGATTAAACACTTAAAGGGCGAGCGCATTGAAGCGCGGGCCCACGATGCACTGGGACGACCTATCACCACACACTTTGGTTTAGCAGATGCCGGTAAGACTGCCATTATCGAAATGGCTGATGCTTCAGGGTTAAGACAACTAAAACCCACCGAGCTTAATCCACTGAAAGCAAATAGCTATGGTACAGGCGAGCTGATAAAAGCAGCATTGCACAAGGGTGTAAAAAAAATCGTCATTGGTATGGGTGGTTCAGCAACAATTGATGGAGGCATAGGTATACTAAGTGCTTTGGGCATTAAGTTTATAAATACCAAAGGTGACGAACTGATGGCAACTCCCGGCACATTAGATGACCTGGTATATATTGATACTTCGGGTTTAGATAAATGTATTCAAAACTGCGAGATTGTGATTTTGTGCGATGTCGATAATCGATTATTGGGCAATAAGGGAGCTGCTGCAGTTTTCGGTCCGCAAAAAGGAGCCGCGTCCGGCGATTTGCCTAAGCTCGAAGGCTTTCTAACAAAGTTAGCCGACATTGCCCTGAAACAGACGGGCAAATATATGGCGGGTATCAAACATAGTGGCACAGCCGGCGGTGCCGCTGCCGCCATGTATGCCTTTTGCAATACCAAATTGGTTGCTGGGGCTGATACGTTTTTACAGCTAACCAACTTTAATGCAGCGCTCAAAGATGCCGATCTGGTAATAACTGGCGAAGGCAGTATTGATGAACAAACACTGGGTGGCAAAGCACCGGTGGCCGTCGCGATAGCTGCAAAACAAAAGGGTATTAAAGTTATCGGCGTCGCCGGCAATGTACCAACGCAACCAAATACCGGCCTGAATCAACTTTTCGACCAGCTTATCAATATCAACAAAACGCCGGTCGATTTGGAAACAGCGCTTAAAAACACCCGCCAAAACCTAATTTTAACGGCCGAACAGATCGGCAATGGGTTGGGCGGCTAATTAAGTGTGCTATTTGGTAGAGCGTGCGGGAAGATCTTGCCTATTATTATATACCTATTTGTTTGCGCTGCCTTAACTACAAGTTCTGTACCGGGCTTTAATTCAGCTTACTTTTATCATTGGCGGCCCAAATATCGCGGATAGTATCCTCATCACCCTGACCTTCAGGCACGGCAGTACTTTGATGATTTGCGTAGTACCAGCGTTTTTTGTCTATAGGCGATGTTGTTTGCCGACCTCCGGGCATCTCAACATGACCATTTGGGTCAGTTTTTTTTATCCAATCAAAAGCGTAATACAGCCATTGACGGCGGTAGGCTGCAGGCTGATGGGCAAACCAGCTAATCTCGTCATAACCCCAAACCCAGATATTTAAACCGGCGGCGTGTGCCTGGCTGGGTTGTTTGCTGACGCCGTAATTATCAAATTCAACCAGGTAAGGCAAATGCTCGCAGCTCCAGCCGCTCGGGGTTATACCTCCCTTGCTGCGCAGAAATAATGCATCGGTATGTCCAACTTCCAGCTTGGCTTCTTCGGGTTTGTCGGGAGTCTCTTCGATACGCAACGGAAATGCATGTACATCCATTAATAAATGGCCGTCTTTCACAAAGCCACCGCTTGGTACATGCGAGTCGCATATAACCATTTTGCGGCGGGCGTGTTTATGAGCATATTCGCGAATCAAACCCAGAACCTGCGCATAATGGTCCAGGTTCCTGTCGTTTTTGTTCATCAACTCTACCTGGCCAAAGTGCAAGCCCTCAATTCCTGCATCGATATATGATGCACCCAGGTAATAAAAAAACAACTTGGTTTCATTCCGACTTATATCAGGCACAGAACCGCGCCCCCATTGTCCTTTGAATTTGCCATCGGGATATAACATCAAATCGTAGTTAAAATTTCGATGTTCTACAGGTAAACTCAAGGCCCTGAAGGCCCAATCAGGTATGGCCAATTGATTTACCCGCGGCGTAACAATCTCAAAAATGCAGGCCTGTAAAATGATATCCGGATCTATATCATGAACCTTGATGGCTAGCTCTTTTTCTTTAATTAAATTCTGAGGGATATCAGCTTCCTGCCCCCACTGGCACACTGCACGGCCAATAAACTTAGCCCCTATATTTTTAATCATCCGTAAATTATCGTCAAAATTTCCCTGGCCCACCAAAAGGCTTTGCATAGTAATTGCCCTGTCGAGGTAGTTCTCTAACACATTGCGCGATATTGTGCCTTTGAATTTATAGTTGGGTTGCTTAGCAGCTGCTGTAGCTAATGCCGCTGTGCTGACTAAACAAAAGATGACGAATTTGGATAATTTCTTCATGTTCTTACATTATCTGATTTTGACGCCGATAAGCAGGCATTAATCCAACTCGATCTCAAAGCCTTGAACTGCCCAATCAGGAAATGTTGCCGGTTTACTAATCACCAATGCATCATCGGTTAATCTCCATTTTAATTTTTGCTTACTGCCCAGCAGGGATATTTTGGTTATCTTCTTATCATTTAGTTTAGCGTTTTTACCCAGCGAGGTGATACGGATATCGCCATCAGGTTTCGCCATACAAAATGCGTAAAGCTTGTTGCCTTTGGTTGTAAAACGGATGTCGGCAGACGTGAAAGGGCGCGTATCGCTTAAACCAGCAAACTGACCTTTTTTCATGTTTGATTTTACGGTCGACGGCCCTTCGCCATAAATTTTCCAGGGGCGGGTGCCATAAATGCCCGCACCGTTTTGCGGCATCCAACCGGCTATTTCATTCACTATTTTCAGCACATCGGGTTCCAGATCGCCCTCGGGTGTTTGCACAATATTGATTAACAAGTTGCCGTTTTTACTGACGATATCAACCAGCATTTGTATAATCTCGGTACCGGTTTTGTATTGCTGACCTGTTTGATAAAACCAATCGCCTATAGAGGTATCAGTTTGCCATGGGTATGGGTTAATACCCTCCTGAATACCGCGCTCCAGGTCTTCAACCCAGGCACCATTTGAGGTTTGTTTACACGTATAAATAGCTGTTAAATTGCCATTGTTGGCGGTTAAGTTACCATTATAATAATTAGCCACCATAGCCCTGCCGGTATCACCAAATGGGAAGCCGCTGTCAGAATATAGCAAGTCGGGGTGATAATTGTCAACCAGTTCCTTAATACAGCCATACCACTCTTTCGCCCATTCAGGGTTTTTACTTAGCCAGCCCCGGTCATCGGGTGCGGCTTTGGGGTGATACAGGTCGGCATATTGCGGTTCGGCCCCATCGTAAGGCACACCGGCATACTCGCCGGTTTTATCGGCTCCATGCGAAGGCTGGAACCAGGTATAGCTTGCGCCCAAATGCTCAGACACACCAAATTTCAAACCTTGTTTACGGGCTGCTTTTTCCCATAGTCCCACCACATCTTTATGTGGCCCCATGTTGTAGGCGTTCCATTTATGCAGGGCCGATTTCCACAAAAAGAAATTGTCATGATGCGTACCCATGCTCACAAAGTACTTGGCACCTGCTTTTTTATAAAGCGCCATCAGCTTATCGGGGTCCCATTTTTCAGCCTTCCAAAGCGGGATGATATCCTTATAACCAAATTTTGAAGGCGTGCCGTAATGCGCCACGTGCCATTTATTTTGACGGCTACCCTGCTCATACATATTGCGGGCGTACCAATCGCCCTGGCGCGGCACAGCCTGGGGGCCCCAATGCGCCCAGATACCAAACTTGGCATCTCTGAACCAGGTTGGGTACTGATATTGCTTCAACGATTCTTCGGTGGGTTTGTAAGGGCCGGCATTAATGGGCAGGTTTTGCGCTTGCGCGATAGACGCACCGATAGTTAGTGTGCCCCATAGCAGCAGTTTAACGTGGAGTTTCATATTGGGTTAATTGGTAATTTAAAGGTAGGGACAAAACATTATAAAATTCACCATAGTCGGAAAATTGTTATTTATACCGACCTTAGCGCCATGAAAGCAGAGCAGCCACAAAAACCAGCCGAAAAGGAAAACATGCACCCGCGCAATATTCACCGGGCGGGTTATGATTTTAAATTGCTATGTCGCATTAACAGCGAATTAAAGGATTTTTTGGGCATGAATAAGTTTGGTACCGAGTCGATTGATTTTAGCGACCCATTAGCGGTAAAAACGCTGAATAAAGCTTTGCTGAGGCAATATTACGGGGTGAGAGATTGGGATATCCCCGAAGGATATCTATGCCCCCCTATTCCGGGCCGGGCAGATTATTTGCATTACGCTGCCGATTTACTGGCCGAAACTAATGACGGAAATATCCCGAAAGGGAATTATATTGAAGTGCTTGACATTGGCGTCGGCGCCAATCTGGTATATCCGCTCATTGGTAACAGCGTTTATAATTGGAAATTTACAGGCTCGGACATTGACCCGGTTGCCTTACAAAATGCGAACAAGATATTGTCGGCCAATAAAGAATTTCAAAGCCGTATTACCCTCAGGATGCAACATGATTGGGGTAAAATATTTGCCGGTATCATTAAACCCGCCGAACGTTATGATTTGACTATGTGCAACCCGCCTTTCCATGCGTCGTTTAAAGACGCAAAGGAAGTAACTGCCAAAAAATGGAAGAAGTTGGGTGTGATGACTAAACCAACATTGTTGAATTTTGGCGGTCAAAAAAATGAGCTTTGTACAAAGGGCGGCGAAGCCGGCTTTCTTCGCCGTATGATTGAAGAAAGTGCCGGGTTTGGTAAACAAGTGCTGTGGTTTACCTCGTTGGTTTCAAAAAAAGAAACGCTGCCAACCGTTGAAAGCAGCCTGCGCTGGGTAAAGGCTACCGATGTACGTATCATCAGCATGGCGCAAGGACAGAAAAACTCGCGTATGGTTGCCTGGACATTTATGTCTAAAGATGAACAGCTGGCCTGGACGGCTGAGCGGTTTAAATAAACTTATATTCTGTCACCAGTCATTAATTTAATTACATTAATTATTTCAGGTTGCATGAGAAGATGGTGTATATATTTATCAGCATTAATTATGTTGGGTTGTGCTAAAAACAAGCATGCTATTTATACTATACACATCAGCCTGACGAATAATAACCGTTCCCTCAAAATAACAGGGGTTGATTCTGTAATACTAAATGATATCGATCGGGATACGGCTAAAAATTGGGAAAGTTTGTTTGCTATATCGCGCCTGCCGGCAGACACTGATCTGAAGGACTACCAGCCTACACAGCCCGGCAAATATCGGGTTAGCCAAGGCTCCGTGGTTTTTACGCCCGATACACCCTTTGTGAAACAGCAGGTTTACTTTCTGCGCTACTATAAGCACGGGGGCGATAAAGACATCTGGGATTATGTACGCAGAGGTACCAAACCGGGGCAATTGCGTTATACCGATTTGATTTTTAAGCCATAGCGTTTGGCTTTTTAAAAAATTTAGCTATATTTGCATCACTGAACACGAGGGAGGGGGCCATTTGCCCCCTCTTTTATTTACCGATATTTTCTGATCAGGAAATATTGGCAACAGAAAAAGCGAGGTTGAATAATGAATATCGAACAAAGAGTTGCTGAACTGGTAAGCGAAAAGATAGCCGAAATTGGCCGTCCGGACGTATTTCTGGTAAGTGCTAAAATGCGCAGCAATGGCAAATTGATCATCTTGATTGACGGCGATAAAGGGGTGGGCATTGACGAGTGCGTACAGATAAGCCGTTATGTAGGTTTTAAACTTGAAGAAGAGGACGCGGTTAAAACGGCTTATAACCTGGAGGTATCGTCGCCGGGTATTGATACCCCGTTGTTAAACCCTAGACAGTACACTAAAAACATTGGTCGCAACCTATCTATTAAAATGGCCGATGGCACCAAAAGAGAGGGTATACTTTCGGGTTTAACTGAAGACGCTATCCAGATTGAAGAAAAAATAAAAGAAAAAGGGAAAAAGGCTGAAATTATTGAAAGCATTATCCCGTTAGAGCAAATATCAGAAACTAAAGTTTTAATATCATTTAAGTAAAATGAGCAATATCAATTTAATTGATTCATTCCAGGAGTTTAAGGACTTCAAAAACATTGACCGCCCAACAATGATGAGCGTGCTGGAAGACGTTTTCAGAAGCATGATCCGTAAAAAATATGGAACTGATGAAAACTGCGATGTGATTGTGAACACAGATAACGGTGACTTGGAAATTTGGCGCACGCGTATCGTTATGGAAGATGGGTTTAGTGAGGATGATGACCTGGAAATTGAGCTGGCTGAAGCAAAAAAATATGATGAGGATCTGGAAGTGGGCGACGAGTTCATTGAGCAGATTACGTTAGAGAGCTTCGGCCGCCGCGCTATATTAGCAGCGCGCCAAACCCTGGTATCAAAAATCCTGGAGCTGGAGAAAGACGAGATCTTTAAGAAATATAAAGACCGTGTGGGTGAAATTGTTACGGGTGAGGTTTACCAGGTTTGGAAAAAAGAAACTTTGGTACTGGATGACGAAGGTAACGAGTTGTTGCTGCCGAAATCAGAACAGATACCGGCCGACTACTTTAAAAAAGGTGATAGCGTTAAAGCTATTGTTTACAAAGTGGATATGATGAACAGCAACCCTAAGATCATTATTTCTCGTACAGCGCCTGAGTTTTTACAGCGCTTATTTGAGCTGGAAGTGCCGGAGATCTTTGATGGTTTGATCACTATTAAAAAGATTGTTCGCGAGCCGGGTGAGCGTGCCAAAGTAGCTGTTGAATCGTACGATGACCGTATTGACCCGGTAGGCGCCTGCGTTGGTATGAAAGGTTCGCGTATTCATGGCATCGTTCGTGAATTGAAAAACGAAAACATCGATGTTATAAACTATACTAACAATACGCAGTTATATATTCAGCGTGCTTTATCGCCGGCTAAAATCACTTCAATTAAATTGGACGATGAGAAAAAAACAGCTGCGGTATACTTGAAACCAGATCAGGTGTCATTAGCTATTGGTCGCGGTGGACATAACATCAAACTGGCAGGTAAATTGACAGGTTACGAAATTGATGTTTATCGTGAAGCTGACGAGCATGATGAGGATGTGGATATTGAAGAATTCTCAGACGAGATTGATGGCTGGATAATCGACGAGTTTAAGCGCATTGGTTTGGATACAGCGAAATCAATTTTAGCGTTATCTGTAGGCGAATTGGTAAAACGTACCGATTTGGAAGAAGAAACCGTAAAAGAAGTTTTATCAATATTGCAGGCAGAATTTGAATAAAAAAAATTAAGCAAAATTAAAATCGTATTTTTGCATAAATAGCAAGGAAAGAAAATTTAATAAATGTCAGAAGACAAATCCATAAATTTAATTAAAGCTGCAAAAGAGCTGAACATTGGCACAGGTACAATTGTCGACTTTTTAGCTTCCAAAGGGTACAAGATTGATAAATCTCCGATGGCAAAGCTAAATGGAGAAATGTATGGTGTGCTATTGAAGGAGTATGCTGCCGATAAAAGCATAAAGGAAGAAGCTAAGCAAATCAGTATCGGTAAGATACGTAAAGATGAAGCTGCTTCTATTCCTGAGAAGCCGGTAGAGGCTCGTCGTTCAAGAGATTTCGAGAATGAAGAAATCCTGATAAAGAACGCCGGAAACTTTACTGCGCCGCCAGCGCCTGAAAAGCCGAAGCCTGCTCCCGTACCAGAACCTGAGAAGGCCGAAGAGAGCAGCGATGGTTTGCGTGGTGTGAAAATTGTAGGAAAAATTGACCTTAACAATTTAAATACTAAACCCGCTACTCCTCCTAAGGAAGAACCAAAGGCGCCAGAGCCGGCTGCACCAAAAGTTGAGGCCCCAAAGCCAGAAGCTAAAGCACCTGAACCGGTTGCCGAGGTTAAACCGGTTGCTGCGGTACCGACACCAGCACCTGTGCCTGAAGCGCCGAAAGTTGAAACGCCGAAAGCACCTGCTACCCCTCCGCCAGCCAACACAGCTAACGCTGAAGGCGACGAAAACGAAGAGGTAATCAGAGCCAGAGCGGAGCGCTTAAGCGGTCCAAACATTGTAGGTAAGATCACATTACCGGTTACGCCTAAACGTAACCCGGTAGCATCATCATCAAATACCAACAATGACCATAAGCGTAAACGTAAACGTAAAGACGGTACACCAGATGGTGGTAACACAGGCCAGCAACAGGGTGACAATCAACAAGCCGGTAATCAGCAAGGGGGCCAGCACGGCGGTAATCGTCAAGGTGGCGGAGGTTATCAGGGAAATCGCCCTAACAACAATCGCCCGGGCGGAGGTTATCAGGGAAATCGTCCTAACAATAACTTTAACAGAAATGCTCCGGCTACGCCAAAAGAGGAACCTTCTGAAAAAGATATACAAGACCAGATTAAGGCTACACTTGCCCGTTTAAGCGGTGCAGGTAAGTCGGGTAAATTTGCACAGCGCGCCAAATTACGTCGTCAAAAACGTGATGATGTAGCGGCAAGTGCAGAAGAGCTGGCAATGGAACAGGAAGCACAATCAAAAGTGCTTAAGGTTACCGAGTTTGTAACAGCGAACGAGTTAGCTTCGATGATGGATGTACAGGTTACGCAGGTTATTTCAACTTGTATGGCTTTGGGCATGTTCGTATCGATCAACCAGCGTTTGGATGCCGAAACATTGAGCATTGTTGCTGACGAGTTTGGTTACCAGGTTGAGTTTGTGAAACCACAGGATGAAGAAGCAAACTTAGACCAACCTGATGAGCCGGAAGACCTTAGACCTCGTGCGCCGATAGTTACCATCATGGGTCACGTTGACCACGGTAAAACCTCTTTGCTTGACTTTATTCGCAAAACCAATGTTATTGGTGGCGAGGCAGGTGGTATTACCCAGCACATTGGCGCTTATGAGGTGACTTTACCAGACAACAGAGGTAAAATAACATTCCTGGATACTCCGGGTCACGAAGCGTTTACTGCTATGCGTGCCAGAGGTGCCCAGGTAACAGATATTGTGATCATCGTGATAGCAGCGGACGATGCAGTGATGCCGCAAACCCGCGAGGCTATAAACCACGCACAGGCTGCGGGCGCTCCTATCATCTTTGCCTTTAACAAAATAGACAAACCGGGAGCAAACGCCGACAGAGTGCGCGAGCAATTAGCTGCTATGAACATTTTGGTTGAAGAATGGGGCGGTAAATACCAGAGTCAGGAAATATCAGCCAAAAGCGGCTTAAACGTTGATAAATTATTAGAGAAAATATTGTTAGAGGCCGAAATGCTTGAGCTGAAGGCTAATCCTAACAAACGCGCAGTAGGTACCGTTATTGAGGCTGCTTTAGATAAAGGGCGCGGTATTGTGACCACCATCCTGGTACAAGCAGGTACGCTACGTGTGGGCGATCCGATTTTGGCCGGTTGCTACAGTGGGCGTGTTAAGGCTTTAACCAATGAGCGCGGCATGCGTGTAGAGGCTGCCGGTCCATCAACACCGGTACAGGTGTTGGGTATGCAGGGTGCGCCTACTGCAGGCGATAAATTCAATGCCCTTGAAAGCGAGCCTGAAGCACGCGAAATTGCCAACAAACGCTTGCAATTGCAACGCGAGCAAGGTTTACGTACACAGAAACACATTACGCTTGATGAGATTGGCCGTCGTTTAGCGGTAGGTAACTTTAAGGAGCTGAATGTGATTGTAAAAGGTGACGTGGATGGTTCAATAGAGGCTCTATCAGACTCATTATTGAAACTGTCTACCGAGCAGATCCAGGTGAACATTATCTCTAAAGGCGTTGGTCAGATCTCTGAATCGGATGTGTTACTGGCTACAGCTTCCGACGCGATCATTATCGGCTTCCAGGTTCGTCCATCAAGCGGTGCACGTAAACTGGCCGAGGCTGAACAGATCGATATCCGTCTGTACTCAATTATCTATGACGCGATCAACGAGATCAAGGCTGCGATGGAAGGTATGTTGGCACCAGAGTTTGAAGAGAAGATTGTTGCAAATGTTGAAATACGTGAAACCTTCAAGATCAGCAAGGTGGGTACCATTGCAGGTTGTATGGTGTTAGACGGTAAGATTACCCGTAACAGCAAGATCCGCATTATCCGCGAAGGTGTGGTTATCCATACCGGTGAACTGGCTTCATTGAAACGTTATAAAGACGATGTTAAAGAAGTAAACGCGGGCTATGAGTGCGGTCTGAACATTCAAAACTTCAATAACATTGAAGTAGGCGACATTGTTGAAGCTTATGAAAATGTAGAAGTTAAGCGCAAGCTGTAACAGCTTTTTTAAACATAAAGAAGGCTCTCAGGATTTGTTCTTGAGAGCCTTTTGTTTTTGTTGTGAGTTGGATGATATTCTTTTTGTTTTACAATTCTATACTTTCCTCCAAAGCCAGCAACTTAATATTTACGCCTGCTTTTACAAACTTCTCTATTGATTCGTCCTTATTGATGGCTATAACCGGAAAGGTATCATAATGCACACCGATAACATTATTGCAATTAATAAATTTAGTGGCCTTGATAGCATCGTCAACACCCATGGTATAGTTGTCACCTATAGGAAGTATGGCCCAGTCAAGATTCTCGTCCTCCAGTAACTTCATGTCGTAAGTTAAGGCGGTATCGCCCGCAAAATAGATTTTTTTGCCGCCCGAGTAGATCACAAAGCCTGCCGGGTTACCACCCGCAGCCCCGTCAGGCATGGTGCTTGAGTGAATGGCATTCACCATTTTAACCCTGCCAAAATCAAAGTTAAAGCCACCGCCAATGTTCATACCATGTGCCTCAATATCGTGTTTGCCTAACCAGGTAGCAATCTCGGCTATGCAAATAACTTTCGCATTGCTGCTTTTTTGTATCGCGATTAAGTCGGCCACATGGTCGCCATGACCGTGGGATACCAAAATATAGTCGGGTTTTAAACTGTGAATATCGATATGCTTAGCCGCCGGATTTGGCGAGATAAAGGGATCGAATAATAATTTCTTCCCTTCAGTTTCAATCATAATGGTTGATTGGCCGTAGAATGTTAATTTCATATTTGCCCCCTCTAATCTCCCCCGGACGGGGAGACTTTTTAGTGATTTTATTTTAAACTTTTATTAAAGCCCTCCCTGCCGGGGAGGGTTTGGGTGGGGTCGCCGCTTATTGCCCAAACATGCCACCCAGATTACCAAACATCTGTTGGGTAACTGCCGCCATTTCGGCCTGGCTCACGTTTTCAGCCTGTTCAATAGCTTTATTTACTGCCAGCGCAACCAGCTCTTCAATCTCTTCGCGATCTGCTCTCTTAAAAAACTCCTCGTCGATGTTGATCGACTTGATAACCTTATTGCCGTTAGCTGTCACGCTGATCTTGCCACCCTCGGCGGTGCCGGTTACGGTAATGTTGTCCAGGCGCTGTTTAGCCTCGCCTGCCTTTTGTTGTGCTTCAAATAGTTTGTCGAACATGTTAACTCCTTTCCCTTTTACCAAACAGTATTTACAACTTAATGTTTATGTGCTTTGTGCTTTTTAACGTTGCTGTGTTTGGCAGCCGTTTTTTCCTTTTGCTTTTTAGCGGGTTTCTGGCTCTTTTTAGCCACAGGCGCTTGTGCCTGCTCGTCCTCTTCCTCACCGTCGCGGCCGTAAGCCCCTGCACGTATTACAGGCATGCCGGTCATTTTGAACAGATCATCAAGGTGCAGCAGGCTACCGTTGGTCATGTTATCTAACAATATAATTACAACGTCTTCCTTCATATCGCGCAAAAAATTGTGCCTGAAGCCGTGCCACCAACCGGTATGGTAGACCACCTTCTCGTTGGGCGCCTCAAACAAATGCCAGCCGTAACCGTAACCAAAATGACCGTTCTTTAACGGGACACGGTTGGTATAGGCCGAATCTTGCGTGGCCTGTTTAATGAGCAAGCCGGCGCGCAATGCACGGTCAAACAAGAAAAGATCGCCTACGGTACTGTAAATGCCTTTATCGCCGACAGGGCCGTCCAGGTAGTTCTGCGCTACCGAGTAGCGCCAGCTGTTACGATCATGTCCTAATACCTTGGTAGGTATCTTGTCGTAAGTAGCCTTGGAGTATACATTCGTATGCTTCATGCCCGCCGGCAAGAACACGTTCTGCATCATATAATCTGCATATGGCATATGCGCAACCTTCTCTATGATAGAGCCCAACACCATAAAGTTGGAGTTGTTGTAATGATAACCTTTATCAGGCACATTATAACGTGCAGGCTTGTATTGCGCCAGTAAATCCATCATTTGCTGGTTGGTGACACCTTTTTTCTGGTCGCGATGTTCTTTGCGAAAAATATCATCAATAGCATATACATAGTTGGGAAGGCCTGAGCGGTGCGTAAGCAACATACGGATAGTCACGCCATGATATGGGAAATTAGGAAAAAACTGCTGAACAGAATCGCTAAGGTGCAGCTTGCCGCGCTCCATTAACTGCAAAATAGCGGTCGAGGTCATAGTTTTGCTGATGGATGCCAGTTCAAATTGAGAGTTTAGCGTCAGGCTATCCTGGTTTGGGTAGTTGGCCCAACCAAAAGCGTTTTCGTAAACTATCTTTCCTTTTTTTGCCACCAATACGTTACCGTTAAACCCTGCAACTTTGTGCAGGCGTTGCATAAAAGCATCTATCTGTTTATCGGCATTTTTGGGGTTGTAGGCCAACAACGCTTTAGTATCTAACGGTTTGCTTTTTTCTGGCGGACTAAAGATCGAACCTCCTTTATCGCTGCCTGACGAACATGATGCCAGCATCAGCATTGAAACACTAAACGTTAGTAGACGTTGTTTTATAAAACTCATAAGCAAATAACTCTTTTGGGGTAAATGAACTGCGAAAATTGCAAAATATAAGCCTTGCTGAAAGTAAAGTTTTAAACATTTTTATTGTTTTAGTTAATAACCCTAACTATTTTTAAACAAACCTTTCAAACCAGTATAAATATGAAAACCTATCGCAGTTTAGCATTGATCATAATTTTATCGTTAAGCGTAAACGCACTATTTGCACAAAATAAACCATCGCATACAGACTCTTTGATGAAGGCAGGTATAGCGCTAACCGATGCAGGTAAATTTGCAGAAGCCGTGGCGATATATGATGAAGTGCTCAAGGCTTCGCCTGATTCCAAACCGGTGCTTTATGAAAAGGCGATAACGCTTAACATTATGGGAAAGCATGACGATGCGATAATTATTCTTGAAAAATTGCTTACCAGTATCAGTACGCCAAATGTGTACGCTGCACTTGGAGACGCTTACGATATGAAGGGTGATTTTGATAAAGCCACCAGCTACTACACCAAGGGTATCTCACTTTGGCCAAAAGACCGTAATCTCTGGCTAAATTTAAGCGTGTCATATTCACGACAGAAAAAGTATCCACAAGCACAAGCAGCGGCGGCAGAGGCAATAAAAGCAGATCCAAGGCATGCCCGGAGTTATCAAAACTATGCGGTTGCCGCCTACCTTCAGGGAAAAAATGCCGAGGCTTTGTTAGGCTTATCTAACTATTTGATGTTTGGCTCAAATAACCAGTCGTTAGGTGCTTGCAATGTTATCAAATCAATATTATATGCAAAACCAAATACCAATGCCGACCCTGTTGCCAAATTGGAGCAGGAGACAATTGCAGGCGCAGTTACAGTTGCCACTGCCGGCAAAACCGGCCTTGCACCAATTGATTCGTTAGTGTTGCAGTTAACAGCTTCTTATAAAGCAATACAGTCACAGGAAAATCAATTCGGATCATCATTCTTTGCCAGGTATTTCGGCGATTTTTTTGGCGCCATTGCAACTACAAATTATATGGATACCTATACTCGTTTTATAGCGGTAAGTTTATCACCACAAGACAACATCGCGTGGTTAAAAGCACACAACGATGATGTTAAAGCTTTTAACATTTGGCTAAATACTCAAAAAAGGCAAACCGAATAGACTTAAATACATGTAAGCACCCCTACTTAACAAACCTTATATTAGTCTGCCCGTTAATAAATAAGAGGATAAACACCTATGAAAACCACTTGCTTACTGCTTATTGCTGCTTTTAGTTTATTTTTTACAAACGGATCATTTGCCCAATCGGATGACCCGGCAGTTAATTATAAAGCCGCCCTGGAGCTGGTAAATAATAACAAAGGCGTCGATGGTATTCCTTATTTGCAAAAGGTTATCAAAACTAATTCAAATTACACTAATGCTGCCTATAGTTTGTTGGGAAGCATTTATGATAAAAGTAATGAACCGCAAAAAGCTATAGCAACCTATAAAGAGGGCTTGAAAGCTTTTCCGCAAGATCAAAACCTTAATTTTAACCTGGGGATAGCTTATTTTCGCGACAAACAATATGCGCAGGCCGAGCTTTCAGCAATCGAAGCTATCAAGATCGATCCAAAACATGCCAACAGTCAGCGTTTGTACGGACTGGTAACTTTTCACCAAAATAAACGTGCTAACGCGTTACTGGCCTTTTGTAATTTCTTGCTGCTTGATCCTAATAGCGACAAAAGTGATGAAGCAGTCACCAACATGAAAAGCATACTGAAAGGCGGCGTTTTAAAAGCCGATGGCGCGGCGAACAAACTTACTGCTGCCGATGTTAAAGAGAACGCCAAATTAAACGCTATTATAACAGCCAGTATAACATCAGGCAGAGCAAAAAAACTAAGCGGCGATGCGTTGCTGGAATATCAGCTTAAAACTATTTTTACCCAGGTAGGGCAATTGTCGGCTGCAAAAAGTAGTAAAAACTTTTTTGATACTTTTTATGCCGACTATTTTTATAAACTGGCTCAAAGTGGTAATGTGCCGCTGTTAGTGAAGATGATAAACACCAAAAGTACCGACCCGGCCTTAAGTAACTGGATAGCCGCTTTTGAGCACAAGTATTAGTCTGGCTCGCCTGATATATTCCAAAAACGATTGATGGTTGCTAAGCATTTTGTCTGCGAAAGCTAAAAAATACCGATGAAAAAACTTATCAATTTAAACGCCTGGAACCGTAAAGACCATTTTAACCTTTTCTCAAAATTTGAAGAACCGTTTTGGGGTGCGGTAATCTCGATCGATTGTACGCAAGGTTATAAAAACGCCAAGACCAAAAGTCAGTCGTTCTTTTTGTATTATTTGTACCGCGCCTTAAAAGCTGCTAACGAGGTCGAGAACTTTAGATACCGCATTATCAAAGGCGAAGTATATTTGTATGATCAGGTAAATGTGGCTACAACCGTTAACCGCCCCGACGAAACTTTTGGATTTGCTTATTTCAATTATTTTGAAGACGAACAGCAATTTATTGCACAAGCCAAAGCCGAAATGGAAAAAACAAGCCGCTCAACTGGTTTAATCCCTTCAGCAGAGGGAGCGAATGATATTCATTTTTCGGCGCTGCCATGGTTAGATTTTTCTTCGATATCGCATGCCCGTGCTTTTGGTTTCCCGGATAGCTGCCCTAAAATATCGTTCGGCAAAATAAAAACCGTACATGGCAAAAAGACGATGCCGGTTTCTGTACATGTACATCATGGACTGGCCGATGGCTACCATGTGGGCTTGTTTGTGGAACGGTTTCAGGCGCTGATGGATGAGGCATAATTAGAAGTTGGTGATCTAGAACTTAGTGACTTGCAAAGCGCATAAGATGTTTCGCTATGCTCAACATGACAAATTCGATAATTCCACCTACCGGCCGTCATCATTCTGCTTAAAAACGCGGATAGTTTTTACATAACGTGTGCTATAATAAGAATCATAGTATGATGTCTCGACAACGCCGTACGCTTTGCCGGATGTAGAGTGGATAAATTTTAATTTTTCGCCCGGCAAAGAGGATATAATGCCCATGTGGCCTACAACTTTCTCAGTGCTGTCGGTTCCGGTGAACAGAATCAGGTCGCCCCGTTTTGCATCTTTGATGTCAATGGGGTGATTTACAGGGGTAAAGTCGACCGACGTGCGTGGCACCGCAATATTAAAATGGTTGAATACATAAGTGACAAAGCCCGAACAGTCAAAACCCTTTTTAGGGTCAGACGAGCCATAGAGATAGGGTATGCCCTCTAGCGAACAGGCGAAAGTTACCAGTTCGTCGGGCGTAGTTTTGCCGGTGTTAATGTCGGTGATATGTTCTTGTGCATAGGTTTTGGGGCAAGATCTGCAGGGGTGTTGGCCGACTTGTGAGGGTGTTCGCAAGAAACAGCGGCCATAATGAATAAATAACAGATACCTATAATGCGCATATAAAAGGGCTATAAAAATCAGTTCCTTGTAAAAAGCATGTTTGGTGTGGTTTTGTTTGGCATTTAAAAAAGAGGTGTCACGCTGAGCTTGTCGAAGAGCTCAGTTTGACACCTTCCTTTTTATCATCAAAAATTAAGATAAAAAAGCCGCCCGGTACCACGCGGGCGGCCAACAATTACCGGATGGCATCGCCATCCTTCACCTCATCATTGGCATTGTTGAGAACTTTATCGCCCGGCTTTAAATCGCCGAACACTTCGGTCTCATCTTTTCCTACGAGACCTTCTTTTACATCAATAAGTTTAGCTTTGCCGTCAACAACGGTAACTACATAACGGCGCTCGGTTGAGCGGATTATCGCGCTGGTTGGCACCAGCAGCGATTTAGCGCCGGAGAGCATCGGGATTTTAACTTCGGCATACATACCTGGCTTTAGCTGGCCGTGATCATTGGTTACATCTATCTCGATTGCTTCTGAACGCATATCATTCAAACTATTTGCCGAGCGGCTGATTTTAGCCGAATGCGTAACGCCCGGCATGGCATTAAAGGTGAAAGAAACTTTTTGTTTCAGATCTACCTTGTCAACATAATCCTCAGGTATGGCTACTTCCAGACGCATTTTGTGGGTATCCTGAAGAATCAGCATAGGCTGGTCGGTTGATTTGCCCGGTGCCACCAATGCCCCCGGCGAAACATTACGCTGCGTTATAGTACCGTTAAAAGGCGCGTATACTCTTAAG
Organism: Mucilaginibacter ximonensis; assembly: GCF_042686265.1. NCBI lineage: Bacteria > Pseudomonadati > Bacteroidota > Sphingobacteriia > Sphingobacteriales > Sphingobacteriaceae > Mucilaginibacter > Mucilaginibacter ximonensis. The sequence continues at coordinate 1,006,507 of NZ_JBHUPD010000002.1, read as the reverse complement.
TAACCCTGCATGGTTTTTACCGACTGTACGTTTGATTTTTCTGCTTGCGCAATGGCATTGTCGGCACGCATGCGGGCAGCGGCATTATCCAGCTCAAGCGGCGACACCGAGCCCGGCTCTGATGCCGCTTGTTTTAAACGATTGTACTTTTCTTTAGTAGCAGTAGCCGTTTCCTGGGCCTGCAAGTAGCGTGAATTGGCTGCCTGCAATTGCGATTCCATTTCCGGCGCTTCCAGCACTAACAGCAATTGGCCCTTGCTAACTTCGGACCCGCGGTCGACAAAAATTTCTTTTACAAAGCCGTTTACTTTAGGAAAAATGTTAACCTCATTAAATGGCGCCAGCTGGCCCGGCAGGCGTGCCGCGCTTGAGAGCGCCTTTTCGGTCACTATAGCCAGGTCGGCTTTTTGTTCTTTAGTGGTTTGTTTGTCGGTTAGGTCCACCGGTTTTTCATTGCCGCCGCACGCCGCCAAAAAACAGCTGAATAGGCTTAATATGATTAATTTACTTTTCATGTGTTTTTAAATAGTTGAGGGTTCAAGAATTTTTGTTTGTTCTTCGTCTGCCGGCATCAGGTCAGGCGACTCATAAGTGGTTTTCTCCTGTATCCAGGCAAATACCATCGGTAGGATAAATAAGGCTGCCAGGGTTGAAGCGAACAAACCTCCAATTACCGCCCGACCCAGCGGCGCAGACTGTTCACCGGCCTCGCCCAAGCCTGAGGCCATCGGGATCATACCGGCAATCATAGCCATACTGGTCATCAAAATGGGCCTTAGCCTTATAGCGGCGCTGGTAATAGCGGCGCGGGTAGAGTCTCTGTAATCTAACCTGAGCTTCTCGGCGTTGGTAACAATCAATATCGCATTAGCGACTGATACCCCAGTGGACATGATCATGCCCATATACGATTGAAGGTTAAGTGTTGACCCGGTGGCTAATAACATCAATAACGAGCCCAAAATTACCGCCGGCACCGTCGACAAAACTGTAAGCGATAATTTAAACGACTGGTAATTAGCCGCAAGTAACAAGAAGATCACCAATACCGCGAAACCTAAGCCGCTTTGCAGACTGCTCATAGTTTCGGTTAACAAAGTGCTCATGCCTTTCAGCTCGGCAACCAGGCCCTTTGGCGGGGTGCCCAGGCTTTTCATTACTTTCTGTACGTCGGCGGTTGCGGTACCCAAATCCTTTTTGTAAATATTTGCACTAACCGTCAGGAAACGTCGCGGGCCGCTGCGGTCATACTCGCCGGGAGCATAGGTGGTGGTAAAGGTGGCTACGTCGGCCAGGGTTGGCGTGCTTTGGCCTTTAAGTAGTGGTATTTCCTTAAGCTCGTCCATGGTATTCATGGTGTATTCGGGTATTTGCACCTGCACCTGGTAGGTATATTGCTTATCCTCATCAAGCCATTGATTTTTTTCGGTGAAACGGCTGGATGATGTGCTGGCTGTTACAGATCGGGCTATATCAGTTACATTGAGCCCAAATTGCGAGACTTTCTCTCTGTCTAATTTCACGGCAATAACCGGTATGCGCAAAGGTTGGGTAATTTGCACATCGCGCAGGTAGCTTATTTTTTTAAGACCTGCTACGGCGCGGTTAGCATAATCTTCAATCTGCTGCATGTTTTTTCCTGCAACCCGTATTTCAATAGGTGTGGCAGCGCCCTGGCTCATGATCTTTTCAGTCATATCAATAGGCTCAAAGGTGATGCGCAAGTCGGGCATTTCATGAGCGATGTTTTTGCGCAGCGCATCTTTCAGCTCGTCCATGTTGACATGGTAACTATCATCTAACTTAACCTGTAATACCGCCTCATGGGTGCCTGTATTAAAAATGTATAAGTTACTGCTGCCGTAGCTGCTTGGTATAATGCCAACATAGCCCGAGCTGATTTCGATATGATGATCAACCGTGCGGTCAATGATGTTTAGCACCTCTTTAAACTTATCTTCGGTACGTTCTAAACGGGTACCATCGGGCGCCTTGATACGGATAAGGAACTGCCCGTTATTTAACTTAGGCATCATGTCCTTGCCAATAATGGCAAACCCTATACCTGCCAGCAACACAACGCCAACTAAGTAAATTGGAATAATTAACTTCTTTCGCGGCATCCAACGCGTGATAATGCGCCTGAAACGCATTTTTATACGCTCGAAGAAGTCATTCTTTTCAGGTTCATCTTCTTCTTGTTGCATGTGATGATTAACCTGATCATGCTCCGGCCGGTCTAATGATTCGCCGGCGTGCGCATGCAATTTGCCGTGTTCATAATGCTGGTAGCGTTCGGCCTTGATCATCCAGTTACTCAATATAGGCACCAGTGTTTGTGCCAGAAAGTACGACACGATCATGGTTAAACCGATAGATAATGACAAAGGCAGGAACATGGCTTTGGGCACCCCGGTCATGAGGAATGAAGGCGCAAATACAGCCAGGATACACAGTAAGATCAATAACAACGGAAACGATATTTCCTCGCAGGCGTCATAAATGGCCAGCTTTTTAGACTTTCCCATTTCCAGATGCTGATGAATATTTTCAATCGTGACCGTCGCCTGGTCGACCAGGATACCGATAGCGAGGGCCAACCCGCTCAATGTCATGATGTTGATGGTTTGCCCAAAAGCTTTTAATAACATCACCCCCAATAAAATAGACACGGGGATAGTAATCACCACAATTAAGCTGCTGCGCAAATCGCGCAAAAATAATAGCACCATTAAACCCGTAAGCAAAGCGCCTAAGCCGCCCTCGGTCATCAAACTTTTTACGGCGTTAATTACCGCTATAGATTGGTCAAACTCGTACGATACCTTTACATCATCAGGTAATAAGCTTTGCATTTCGGCAAGCTTGCTTTTTAAACCCTGTACCACGGCCCAGGTAGAAGCATCAGCAGTTTTAACTACCGGGATGTACACGGAACGTTTACCGTTAATCAGGGCGTAATCGACGGTGATATCTGACGCATCGGCTACCCGGGCAACGTCTTTAACAAATACAGACACCCCATTTTTAGTTTTAATGGGGATATCGCCAAACTCGTCGGCTTTTTGTACCAGCGAGTTAATGGTAGTAGTAAACATCGTATTATCTATACGCAAGTTACCCGATGGCGACATGGCGTTGAATTTTGCCAGCGCTTCAACTACTTCATCAGGTGTTAAATCATAACTTCTTAACTTGGCCGGGTCTACGTTTACGGTTATTGATCTGGAGTTTGCACCAAATGGTGGTGGCGCCGACAGCCCCGGTACAGTGGCAAACATAGGCCTGATACGGGTTGCTGCCAGGTCATAAATCTCTTTTAAGCTACGTTTTGGGGCAGAAAGTACTAATTGTCCTACAGGCAATGAGGACGCATCATAACGCACTACCTGCGGAGGCAAAGCTCCCGGCGGGAAAAACTTCATGGCGCGGTTTACCTGCAACGCTACCTGCGCCTGGGCTTCGGCCATGTCTGTACTTTCATAAAAACTGATCTTGAGCATGGTTAGCCCCTGGATGTTTTTAGTAGTTATGCTTTTGATACCATTTACATACAAAAACTGATCTTGCAAACGGGTAGAAAAGAAACCCTCCATTTGCTGCGGCGACATACCGCCGTACGATTCTATTACATAAATGGTAGGCAGGTTTAGCTGTGGGAAAATATCTATAGGGATATTAAGAGCGCTTAAAACGGCAAATATTAAAAGGCTTAAGGTAATTACTACTACCGTTATTGGCCTTTTAAGCGCTGTTGAGACCATTGACATAGTTAAATTAATTTAAAAGGTTTAAAACTGATGGTAGTTGATTACCGGTGATAGCTTTTTGAAACAATGCGCTGGTATAAGCGTATCGGGCCTGTGCATAATCGGTTTCGGCACGGTACAGGATGTTTACCGCAGCGTTCAACTCAATAATGTCTGTTAACCCGCTCTTATAAAGCGATAGTTTTTGACGATAGCCTGCGGTAGCCGCTTTCAATTGGTCAGGAATTTCCTGTAGGCGCTGTCTGGCAGTATTCAGTTCAACATTGGCCTGGTTAATGCTTAGCTCGAGTAACGATTTTTGCTCGTTAAGCTGTTTTGAGGCATAGTCGGTTACTGTTTTCTGCGTACGAAGTTTAAGCTGTTTACGGCGCAGATCAAACAAGTTATAAGACACACCCACACCTACCAGGTAGTTATTACGGTCAAAACCCCAGCCGTTGGATAGCGGCCCAAATTTATCATTCTCTATACTTGAACCCCGGCCCCAGCCGGCAGCCTCTAAAAGGATTTTTGGATTGTATTGCTTGCGCACCAGATCCTCGCGTTGCAGGCTGTTTTGTACTACTGATTTGTAATAGTTAATGTAAGGATGATTGGCGGTGTCGGCGTTGATGAGCGCAGGCGCTCCTATATTGTCGCTTAGTTTATCGCCCATTAAAGTGTCGGGAACAATAGCCTGTGACGGTATACCGCTAATGGCCGAAAGCTGTAACTGAACCTGTTTAAACCGGTTGTCCAGCTCAATATAATTCAGCCTGGCTTTTGATAGTTCGGCCTCGGCAATACTGGTATCAACACCGGGGCGTATGCCACTTTTGGCTAACGACTGGATGGATTTTCTGATCTGGTCGTCACGCTGAATGGTACGGGCTTGTATCGCCAGAAAATCCTGCAACCGCATCAATTCCAAATAGCCGCCAATAGCATATGCCTGCAGGCGATATCTGGAGTTTTGAAAGTTATTTCTTTCAACAGCTACATCAGAGTTAGCCACTCGATTTTGAGCAGCATATGCGCCAAAGTTATAGGCCTCCCAATCAAACGATGCGATGCCCAGATTGGTTAGGGCTGAGCTGGTGTTATTTTGCGCCCTAACGCCGCTTGAGTTGGATGGTACAATACCAAAGCCAAAATAACCGCCGGCTACATTGTTATTGGTACCTACATCGGCCTGGTAATTTAACTTAAAGTTTGGCAGCCAGTTATTGCGTACCTCGTTGGCTTGCGCCAGTTTAATACTGATGGCTGCCGAGTCGGCCAGTAACGCAGGTGCTTTTTGGTCAACGGTATTTAGCAACACCTTTAAACTCAGGGGAGCGGGTTGCTGTGCATACACAGATATTGTAAAAAAGCACAATATCAGCATGCACTTATATTTTAGATAGTGCATTATTAATAGTTTAAAAAAAAATTAAAAATGATATAATCGGGCATGACCATGCCTGCCGGCATTCATGCTAAATGTGAGTAATCAGAAAAAAAGGAAATCAGATAGTCAATTTGCCGCCAAGCAAGTAGAGTGGTTGCGGCGGATGTAAACTACAGGTAATTGCCGCAAGGTCGCTATAGGTAAGCGTTTTTGACTGTCGGAAACGACTGGATAAAAAGATATTCAGGGCGCAAGCCAGTAACATGATTGTTGGTAACACCGGGGTTGCCAGTTTTTTGGCTATGGTGACCATACTGAATTCGCTGTCTTCAGACACCTCAAGTTTCCGTTTGGCAAATGATTTTACCAGGATATTTGGCTTGCGATGATGCAATACCCTGAAATAATGTTCATACCGTAAACTAAACCCTACAAATGGCTTAGCCACAAACATAAGCAGGGCTAAAAACATCAGGTATTTAATTTTATGGGGCATGTTGCGTTAACGTGTTTCTAACCCCAAAGTTGCTGATGATATGACGAATAATGTAGTTTGTAACGGAAAAATTGCATTCTTAGCGGCAAATCAAACCACTTTATCAAAAGCAACGTGTAAGGAATTTTGAAATAGCCCGTCAAAGCGGTATGACAAAACGATATCAACACTACGCACCGCTTTTGCTACGCCTTATTATTGGTTACGGTTTTATGGCTCATGGTTGGGTAAAGCTAAGCAGAGGGCCGGCCGGCCTTGAAAAGTTATTGACACTAACCCACGTCCCTTTTCCGCATATAAGCGCCTGGCTAGTGCCATTTGTTGAATTAATTGGCGGTTTAGCAATATTTACCGGCACTTTGGTAACCATAGTAAGCATTCCACTAATTTTAACTATGGTAGTAGCCATAGTAACCATAAGCTATAAATTTGGATTTAGCTCTGTAAACACTATCGGCTTGACCGCGCAGGGGCCTAAATTTGGTCCGCCGGGTTATGAGATCAACCTGCTGTATATAGCGGGTTTAATATCATTAATCTTATCGGGAGCCGGCGCCGGGTCTGTTGACTTGTGGCTAAGCAACCGTAAAAAAGCTGCAAAACAAATTACTTAATGCCGACAGGCAAAGTGCTTATGGCCGACCAGCCACCGTCTATCACAAGGCTTTGCCCGGTAATCTGCCTGGCTTCTTCAGACACCAGAAACAATACTGCATGAGCAATATCGCTTACATAAGACGGCCGGCCCATCGGGGTAATTTCAGACCAAACCCTTTCGTAGTCAGCTTCTAGCATGGTGCGTTCTGTAAGCGTAGCGCCGGGGGCAACGGTGTTTACATTTATTTTATACTGCGAAAGCTCAATAACCAGGTTTTTAGCCAGCATTTCTAAAGCTGCTTTGGTCATGGCATAACAAGCCAGGTCTTTCAAGGCCTGATGCCCAACTACTGATGATGTAAATAATATGGACCCGCCATTTGCTTGCAGCTTCATTTTGTTTGCTGCCGCTTGTGCCAAGAAGAATGTGCCACCCAGGTTAACTTGTAATACTTTATAGAATGACTCGGGCGAATAGGTAAAGAAATCGCCATATAGTGTGATACCGGCATTAGCTACGACTATATCCAGGCGCTGATAATCTGCTATTGCAGTATCAACCATATGGTTAATAAAATTGATGTTGCTGGAATCGCCGGCAAAGGCTATGCAGCTTTTTGAACCGGCCGAATTAATTTTTTGAGCTGCAGCGTTAGCCAGGTCGGCATCAACATCATTTAACAACACTATAGCCCCCTCAGCCACCAGTTGGCGGCAAACTTCAAAACCAATGCCTTGCCCGGCGCCAGTAACAATGGCAACTTTATCTTTAAATTTCATACAGCAGGTTTATAAAAATGTGGTCAAGAATTAAAATTCCATGGACCACCAAAGTAGAAAATTTCGTTCAAAACAAATCATTTTTTGTAGGTTAGTATTCATTTGTTGTATATACAACCGTCAATTTATTAACCTAATTAAATAATTACTATGCAAAAAGGGCACTTTATAGCTGCAATGTTTTACCTGTCGGTAATTTTTAGTGCCAATGCGCAAAACGCGCCTGTGCGTCAGTCAGATGGGTCACTAACACTCATACATATCCCCAATACCAAGCCACGCAATATTGTTTTTATTTTGGCCGATGATCATCGTTATGACGCTTTAGGTTTTTTGCATACGCAAGATTTTATCGAAACACCTAGCCTCGACCGCATAGCCCACGAAGGCGCTTACCTGCCCAACGCTTTTGTCAATAATTCGCTTTGCTCGCCATCAAGGGCGTCAATTTTGACAGGCTTATACTCGCATAAACATAAAGTTATTGATAACGAACATCCGGTATCGCCCGATCTGATTTTCTTCCCGCAGTATTTGCAGAAAGCAGGCTACCAAACCGCTATGGTGGGTAAATGGCATGCCGGAAACGACAGCGACGAGCCAAAGCGCGGATTTGATTACTGGTTATCATTTAAAGGGCAAGGCTCATATTTGCCCTCAAAGAACGGGCTTAACCTGAATGGCAAACATATAGCCCAAAAAGGCTATATAACCGATGAATTGACCGACTACGCGCTCGACTTTCTGAGTCATCGCGACAAAAAACGCCCCTTCATGCTTTACCTGGCTCATAAAGGGGTACATGCCGACTTTATTCCGGCCGACCGCGATAAAGGCCGCGCAGCTAAATACGAATTTAAGCCCCCCTTTACTATGGACTCTAAAAATGTACAGGGCGCACCAATGTGGGTACAGAACCAACGTAACTCATGGCACGGTGTCGATTTTCCTTACCATAGCGATCTGAACATTGGCGAGTACTATAAACGCTATGCCGAAACTTTGCATAGCGTAGATGAATCGGTAGGTAAGGTAATGGATTATTTGAAGAAGGAAGGTCTGCTGGAATCTACCCTCATTATTTATATGGGCGATAACGGCTTCCAGTTTGGCGAGCATGGTTTAATTGACAAGCGCACCGCCTACGAAGCTTCTATGCGTGTGCCGATGCTGGCTTACTGCCCTGAACTAATTAGACCGGGGACAGTAGTTAAACAGGTTGTAGCTAATATCGACGTAGCCCCAACCCTGCTTGAAGCTGCCGGATTGAAAGCTCCGGCATATATGGACGGCATGAGCTATTTACCATTGCTTGAAGGTAAAACGGTGGAAAACTGGCGCCAGGGCCTGTTATATGAATATTACTGGGAACGGTCTTTCCCGCAAACACCTGCCATGCACGCCTTGCGGAACGATCAATTTAAATATATACGGTATTACGGTATTTGGGATACCGACGAGCTTTACGATATACAGGCCGATCCGCTCGAGACCAAAAACCTGATACGCGACCCAAAATACGCTGCCACTGTAAAATCGATGAACAAGGAGCTTTTCCAAGCCTTGGAGGACACCAAAGGCATGTATATCCCGCTGACTAATGATGTAGGCGGGCAATCAAACCTGCGCAACAAATACGGCGCTCCTGAAGCCAGGTTTCCGGAATATTTGATTAAGGATATGAAGTCGGGAAAAAAGATTAAATGAATTTGTCATTCTGAGTGTAGCGAAGAATCTTATCAAAGCGTATAAGATCCTTCGCCATGCTCAGGATGACAGGTCGTGGATGGTTTATTGCTTATAAATAATCTTAAAAATAGTACCCTTCAAGTCATCGGCTACATAGAGTGCGCCATCAGGGCCTTGCGCCAAACCCATTGGGCGGTATTTAAGCGGACCTGTCGGATGAGCCAGGTCGCTGCCGGCGAAGTTATCGGCAAAAACCTCCCAGTTTGATGACAGCTTTCCATTAACCATCGGTATAAACGCCACTAAATAACCTTGTACCGGGTTAACCGAACGGCCATGCAACGCCACAAATGCTCCGTTTTTGTACCGTTTAGGAAACATGTTGCCGGTATAAAAAAGCAGGTCGTTTGGCGCCAGGTGACCCGGGAACGCAACCGCCGGATTGGCGTATTTGTCGGTTTGGGTTTTGCCGTCGCCGCCATACTCAGGTGATACCATTTTCTTTTGCTGTTCTTGGTCGTAATAAGCGTAAGGCCAGCCCGCGTCAGTACCCTGGTGGAGTTCATAAATGGTTTCGCCTGGTAATTCAGTCCATTTTGCAGGTGTGAAAAATGCGGGAGACAATTTGTCAAAACTACGTCCATGCTGCGTGGCAAATACGCTTTTGGTAGCAGGGTTATAGTCGATACCTACCGCGTTTTTGATGCCGGTAGCGTACCGCACGCCGTCGCCGAAATTTTGATTCAGCTTATCGGCTTTAAATTTCCATACCCCGGCAGCCGAGTCTAATATCGGGCAGCCCGGCATACCTTCGGCCGAGTTTTGCTGACGGCAGGCGTCAGACCACGAACCGATAGTTACAAACAGGTTATCCTGATCGTCTAACGCGATAGATTTTGAATTGTCACGCTGATGATCTACCAGGCCCTTAACAATAGTTTCAGGCTGATCTGGAGAAATTATCTCGTCATCAGCATTCAGTTTATAGCGGAACACGCCGGTATTTGAGGTTGAGTACAGGTAATGATCTTTGATCTTGATGCCGGTGCCCGGATAATCGGCAAAGGCCAGCTTTTTATCCAATTGACCGTCGTGGTTTACATCGCTCAGAAAATAAATACCCTTGCCGCCGCTGCGACGGGTAGAGTTCAGTTTGGCATAAATATCGCCCTTGCCGGTAACTACAATATGACGCAATGCGCCCAGTGAGTCGGCAACTATAGTGGCGGAGAAACCAGCAGGTAATTTAAGTTCGGCAGGTTTTGCGCCAGTCATTTTACTACCAACAAATGCGCTCAAACCAAGCATGGCAGCCATTACCCCGGCCGACCAAAGAATTTTTTTATTCATTTTAGTGATGATAAATAATTGATGACTGCCAAGATACGCATTAGGCGCAGCCAGTGGGTTATCTAACGGAATAGTTACAGCCCTGGTGACGGCATTTTGCAATTCCCTTTTGAAGGGATAGAGGGGGAGTGTCTTTTCGGTCGTTTAACACACCCCTGCAGCCGCACGCCCGCCATGCCCCCTCTCAAGAGGAGAATTTGGCCGGCGGTCTATTTTTCAAACCGTAAAATAGTATATGAGTTTGCCGCGAAGGTATATGTCAATGAATTTCCGCTGCACGGGATGATCGTTTCTTTGGTTGATATAGCCGTTGGATGCTCAGGCGTATTTTCCGCCTTTAAATCGCCTTTAAGTGTGTATACTTTAACTTTACCTGCACCTGCGAAGCCCTTCAAATCGACTTTAGTTGTCACTGCTTTGCCTTTAGTATTTACCGCATGCAGCACCAGGGTGTTGCCTTGCTCGTCGCGGGTGGCGGTGACGTCGAGGTCGCCCTCCACATTGGTTTCGACGCGTAATGGTTCGTGGTTTTTAGCAGCCATTTGTGTAGCATAAAACGGAGGCATGCCCCACACTTTCGATGGTGTAAAAAATATCTGACCCTGGTCCCAGCCATTGTCGTTTTGCCCTAGTGCCTGCAGGCCGTTGGCCGCGCATGAGGTGAGCACAAAATCGCCGTGCCGACGCACCGCGTTTAGGGTTGTGGCGTGCCCCAGCGCGCGTTGCAGGTTATGCAGCCCGCCATTCTCTTCAAAAATGGTGACTTTCATTTTAGTGTTCGGGTTCCATTTCAGAAACAGGTCTTTCATATTTTGCAGGTCGTGGTCAACCTTGGTGCCAGCGTCGGCATTGTCGGCATCGGTATGCAGGTCCCAATAGTCGGCGCGGCCGTCAATCGCTTTAAAAACCAGCTCCATGTTATCCAGCGAGCGTGGGCGCCACCAGGCGGCGCAGATGACCTTGATATCCGGATTGTTTTTGTGGATCACGTCGTACAGCAAATTAAAGCGCTCGGCGTAGTGTTGGTAGTCGTTTTTAAGGTCGCCCCAAATTACTTCCTCATTACCCAGCTCAATGTATTTTAAGCGATAAGGCGCCGGGTGACCGGCCTCGGCACGTTTCTTACCCCAAGAGGTATTTACACCGCCGGTAAGGTATTGCAGCATATCGGCAATATCCTCAGGTTTTTCTTCGACATTGATGGCAAAAGCCGGATCATAGCCTGCCGCATTGCAATAGTCTACAAACTCGGCTATACCGAAGCCGTTGCTGGTGTAGGGGTACCAGTGGCCCTCGTATATCGGGCGCTTATCGCGCGGACCAACCATGTTTTTCCATTTATAGTCGGGGGCGTTTACCATGGTACCGCCGTAGCGCACAAAGTTCAGGCCCTCTTCCTGCATTTTATGGGCAATATCGGCACGTAGTGGCTGGCCCTCAAATTGCGAGGCGCCGGTACTCATCAGCGTGGCCTGATCTATAGTCAATTTTCCCTTTTTATCGATAGAAATCGAAAAGCGCGCATGGGGGTCGGTAGCATTAGTAGTCAGCGTAAACGGATATTTTTTCCAGGCCGATGTTATGCCCTTAATTTGCTGTGCAGCACAGGTTTTGGTACCCGCTGCGTTTTGCAGGGCTATGGTAACCGGCCCTTTCAAGCCATTGGCCTTAAAGAATACCGAACCCTGAAATTTCTGACCTTGTTTAATACCAATGCCCCAACGGTTCAATCCTTTGTTAGCAATACCCACTTTGCCGGTGCCGCCAACAAACTCAACCACTTGCGCCTGCTTGCTATTGTAAGGATCATTCCTGTCCAACTCAAAATTAGCTTGCGCCGCTGGACTGACTACCGCATCCCAAACCTGGCTCACCTGCAATACAGGTTTACCTATAAAATCGCTTTTAATGGTCTCGGCGCCTTGCTTGATGGTCACATTTTTAAATGTCGCCCCTAAATGAAACGTACGCAGACCTATCTTACCGGTCAGCAATGGTCTGTCGGTATCAGTGTAAGTGAGCGCCGGACTAGATTCATTATTCAGATAGATGCTGAGCTGACCATCGTAAGCCTCAACCTTTAAATGTGTCCAAGCATCCTCGTCAAAACTAACTTTGGTTTCTTTCAATAATTTGAAATTATGAACGTGTTTACCTAGTACCAAAATTTGCCTGTCCGGGTTTAAGCTTACCTCGTAACCATCAAAATCGTCCAGTCCTTTTTGCTCGTGGCTAACCCGCATAATAAAGCCAGCATTATCGCCACGGCCTGTAAATTTAATATCGGCCTCAATGCTGCCGTTTTTCACAATAGGGTTCTCGCGGATTAGCTTATCACCATCACCGGCTTTTACCTCTATGCCGCCATCGACAGCGGTCCATTGGCCTCCTAATGTTTTCCAACCCTGATAGCTAATTGCGGGTGCAGGCTCCTCAAAACTTTCGCCATACAGGCGTTGATCGTACAAGCCCCCGTATATTTCATGGTTAACATCCTCAATACATGAACCGTACATTTTTGCCGGGATCTTGTTGAGCACTTTAGCGGCATCAACAGTGATTTTTGCCTGCTGTGCAGTTGCAGTTAATGCAAAAAGCGCCAGGCTGGCTGTACTGAGGGCTATACGGGTAAAAGGGTTCATACGTAAAGGTTTTATGTTTGAGGGCTTGTATCAAATATCGCCCAAAAATCTTTTATTGCCTAGCATGATGCTTGAACGCATTTGACCTGTTTTAGGTCGATTTTGACAAATGCGGAGTAATAGTTTAATTAGAAACATTCCATCGCGCGTCATTGCGAGGTACGAAGCAATCTCTGCGCGATAGTTACGCCTTGCACGACCTCTCACTGGTTGAAGTTTAGCGTAGCGTAACTTCGTCCCAACATGGCGCAAGCATACTGCTTGCAATGACTATGCGCCTCGCAAGTTGAAAACTTGCTGCATTTTAGGTCGAAGTTAAAAACTTCGACCAGCGTTGAGTGTAGAGATTGCTTCGTACCTCGCAATGACGAGTTAAAGAAAAATTCATCTAACCAAATCAACTCCGTACAAAAACAGGCCAAAATTGTGCAAAAACAGAATCGGCCAAAGTCGCAACTTAGCGTTGCGTAAAAGCGTATTGAAAAACCATCTGTTTAATAGTAAATCAATAAATGATCTCTATAAAAAAGCCATTAGTAGCGCTAGCCTTAAGTCAGCTGATATTTGCAGCGCAGCAAGGAGTAGCGCAACAGCATACTATAAAGCCTTTAACCCTGCAATCAGTTAAGGTAAATGATTCATTCTGGAGCCCCAAGATCAAGGTTTGGAACACCGTGACAGTATACGACGTGCTGGACAAGCTTGAAGGCAAGTACGAACCCGACCGCCCGGATATCAAGGCCGAGAAAGAAAAGCTAGGCCACACCCGCAATGCCTTTCGCAACTTTGACTTGGTAGCGCAGGGCAAAAGCAATATTAACCAGCATGATGGCCCGCCCTGGTATGACGGACTTGTTTACGAAACCATCCGCGGCGCGGCCGATATCCTGGCTGAATACCCCGACGCCAAACTGGAAAAGAAACTGGATGCCTACATTGACCGCATTGCCGCCGCGCAGGCTGTCGACAAAGATGGCTACCTGAATACTTATACCACCCTTACCCGTCCTAGCGAACGCTGGGGCATGAACGGCGGGCAAGACCGCTGGCAGCACGACGTTTATAATGCAGGTATGCTGGTTGATGCCGGTATACATTACTACAATGCCACCGGTAAAACCAGGTTACTAGCCGTTGGCGTAAAGCTGAGCAATTATATGTTTAAGGTGATGGGCCCGGCGCCTAAAAATAATGTGGTGCCCGGCCACGGCGGACCGGAAGAAATAGAGCTGCGTCTGTACCAGCTGTTTAAAAAACATCCGGAACTAAAAAGCAAGATGGATGTGCCGGTACATGAGCAGGATTATTTGACCCTGGCCAAATTTTGGATTGACGACCGTGGTAACCACGGCAATGCCGACGGCACCTACAAACGCGCCAGCGACGGCGCGTATAACCAGGATGCCATCCCGGTAGTACAACAACAAACCATTGAGGGCCACGCAGTGCGCGCTACTTTGCTGGCCAGTGGCGTTACGGCTACGGCTCTGGAGACTAAGGACCCGGCTTATATTGCCACCGTTAATCGCTATTGGGACAACATGGTGGGCAAGCGCATGTTTATTACCGGCGGCGAGGGCGCTATTGCCGACGACGAGCGTTTTGGCCCGAATTACTTTCTGCCTGAGCATGCTTACCTGGAAACCTGCGCCTCCATAGGTTCAGGCTTTTTTAGTGAGCAGATGAATGAGCTTGAGGCCGACGGTAAATACATGGACGAGTTTGAACGCGTGGCTTATAATAACCTGTTGTCGGGCGTGTCATTAAGCGGCGACCATTATTTTTATGAGAACCCTTTAATAGCTACCGACCATAACCGCTGGGCCTGGCATGATTGCCCTTGCTGCCCGCCTATGATATTGAAAATGGTATCGGCCCTGCCGCAGTATATTTACGGGTATAGTAACGATGGCAATGTTTACGTGAACCTTTTCATCAGCAGCGAAGGCAAGATCAAACTAAGCGGCAGCAACATCACCCTGAAACAAACTACCGCTTACCCTTGGAAAGGCAACAACCGTGTTGAAGTGATTACCGACAAAACAACAACTTTCACGATGAACGTGCGTATTCCGGGCTGGGCTGAAAAGAAAGAGAACCCGTTCGACCTTTACTCATCTGGCGTAAAGGGTAACGTGACACTTAAAGTTAACGGAAAGCTCATCGCACTGAATCAAACTAAAGGCTACGCCACCATAAACCGCACCTGGAAAAAAGGTGATGTGGTTGAGCTGAGCCTGCCGGTACAACCGCGCATAGTTTCGGTTAACGACTCGGTGCAGACCATTAAAGGCAAAATTGCGATTGCCGCCGGCCCCATAGTGTATGGTTTTGAGAATATTGATAACCCGGGCGTGCAGGACTATACCCTGAACCCTCAGGTTAAAATGACAATGAATTACCAACCCGACTTACTCAATGGGGTGAACATAATAACCGGCGAGACGGTGAATAAAGAAGGCAAGCCGGTTAAATTTACCGCGATACCTTTTTACAGCCTGGGTAATCGCAAACCAAGCACCACCTACCAGGTTTGGATGCCGGAGGGGAAGTAGGGGTTTGTTCTCTCTTTTGTCATCCTGAGCAAAGCGAAGGATCTTATATAAGCGATTAATGCGTGGCGTATAAGATTCTTCGCTTTACTCAGAATGACAACATTGTTTATTCCCCTTCCCATTATCCCCAAAAAATCACTAGCTTTAATCCGCATCCGTAATACGGCGCCGCAGCTATGAGAATTTTTCGCGAAAATATTGTAAGTCCCGACAACCTGTTTGTTGTGAAGGAGGAGCAATTTAAGTATAACGATTTTCCGTTCCATGTTCACCCAGAGTTTGAGATCATTCTGATTCTGGAAGGCTCGGGCCAGCGCATGGTGGGCGACAGCGTGACAGAATTCAGCGGCCCCGATCTGTGTATGTTCGGTGCCGACCTGCCCCATACTTTTTATACACGCGGACTGAGTAAAGATGAATCTATCAAGCAGATCGTCATCCAGTTTCATGAAAACTTTTTGGGCCCCGGCTTTTTTGACCGCAAGCATTTTAAGCAGATCAAGGATTTGCTTCAACGCTCATCGCAAGGTATAGTATTTGATGAGATGACGACAGCTGTAATAGCTCAGAAAATGCGCTCACTGGTTACCAAAAACCCCACCGAAACGGTGATTGGTTTACTCGACATCCTGAATATTTTATCTGTTGCTACTGGTTATTCGCTGCTTTCAAGCCCGGGCTTTTTGCATGGTTTGAATATGGAAGAATCAACGCGTATGAGTAAGGTATATGATTATATACTGGATAATTTTAGGCGCGATATCTCTTTGGATGAAGTGGCTTCAATAGCGTACCTGTCACCTTCGGCTTTTTGCCGGTATTTCAAAAAGTTTACCCGTAAAACACTGTCAGCGTTTTTAACCGACCTGCGTATTGGCTATGCCTGCAAACTGCTACAGCATAACAACCTGGGTATATCGCAGGTGAGCATGGATGCCGGTTTTAATAACGTATCGTACTTTAACCGGAAGTTCAAGGCTGTTAAGGGGCAGACGCCCATGGAGTATCAAAGACAGTTTTTGATTAAGCGGGCTAATTAATTTCTTTCCCAATCCCATTTATTGAGTTGTCATTCTGAGCAAAGCGAAGAATCTTATACGAGTTGCTAGTCGCTCATACAAGATTCTTCGCTTTGCTCAGAATGGCAAGACGGTTATATCCACACCCATAATTCACAAATGTTAATATAAATGCCTCATATCGAGGATTTTTTCATTTCTGAATGATTATATTTGATATAATCCGTTCACACTCAACCCTAAATTATTATGCGAAAAGTTTCAGATATGCTTGCCCGCAAAGGAGCCAATGTTGTTACTGTTGATGCCGCTACTTTAGTTTTAGACGCCTTAAGAATCATGGCCGACCGCAATATCGGCTCGATCGTGGTGACCGAAAATGACGCTTACGCCGGTATACTTACTGAAAGAGATTATGCCCGTAAGGTAATTCTTGAAGGGCGTTCGTCTGACCATACAACGGTTGGCGAGATTATGAGTACGAGTTTACCCAGGCTGCTGCCCGACAACACTGTTGATCATTGCATGCAGGTGATGAGTGAAGGGAAGATACGCTATTTGCCGGTATTTAATTATAATGAACTGGTTGGTATTATTTCCATGAGCGATGTGGTTACCGAAACCATCCTTTCGCATGTAGATACCATTGAGCAATTGAAGAGTTATATACAGTCGTAGCGTATTCGTTCACCTATTTGTCATCCCGACCAGCGGGAGAGATCTATACATATTCTTAGCATTTTAAGTACGAACTTATATATAGTTTTCCCGCTATCGCTCGAAAATGACAAGGTGGTTATTTGTGTGTTTTAACTAACACAACAATTTGCGTATCTTGTTCCGCAAATACACAGCATTGACATTTAACGATTTTAACTTTAACGACGAGCTAAGCGAAGGCATTTCAAGCATGGGGTATAGCACCCCGACACCCATACAGGGCATGGCCATCCCGCTTATTTTACAGGGGAAGGACCTGATAGCCTGCGCACAAACCGGCACTGGCAAAACCGCCGCCTTTTTACTGCCGATACTGGAAAAAGTGGGGCGCTCAGAAAAAAAACATACCAGCACCTTAATACTTACTCCAACCCGTGAGCTGGCACAACAGATCGACCAGCAGGTTGAAGGGTTGGCTTATTTTACCGGCATCAGCTCAATAGCCGTATTTGGCGGTGGCGACGGGCACGTTTATGAACAGCAGCGCCGTGGGATACAGAATAACGTCAACATCATCATAGCCACGCCGGGGCGTTTAATTGCCCATTTGACGTCGGGGGTATTAAAACTTAATCAGGTAGATTACCTGATACTTGACGAAGCCGACCGTATGCTTGACATGGGTTTTTATGACGACATTATGCGCATTGTGAGCTATCTGCCTAAAGAACGTCAAACCCTGCTTTTCTCAGCTACCATGCCGCCACGTATCCGTACGATGGCTAACAAAGTTTTGCATAATCCGGAGCAGATTAACATCGCCATATCAAAACCTGCCGAAGGGATAGACCAGCAAGTATATCGCCTGCATGATGCGCAAAAGACACCGCTGTTGCAGCATTTATTGAAAGATGGCAATTTTTTAAGTACTATCATTTTTGCCTCGCGCAAGGAAATTGTTAAATCGCTTTATAAGGAGTTAAAAGCCATCGGGCTGAAGACCGAGGCCTTCCACTCTGATCTGGAGCAACGGGAGCGCGAAGAGATTTTGCTTCGCTTTAAAAATAAACAGCTGCCTATTATTATTGGTACTGATGCTCTATCGCGTGGTATTGATGTGGAAGGGATTGACCTGGTGATTAATTATGATGTGCCTGCCGACGCTGAGGACTATGTGCACCGTATTGGCCGTACCGCCAGGGCTGCTACCACGGGCACTGCAATCACTTTTGTTAATCATCGCGATGAGCGAAGGATCAAAAATATTGAGTCTTTGATAGAGCGCAAGATAGCCCAGCACCCATTGCCTGAGCATTTGCTGAGCATTACCGAAGTAAAACACGAGAAGAAACCGGAGCAAAGACGCGACAACCATACCCGCAATAAAAAACGCGTCTGGAAAAAGAAAAAACCAACCAATAATAACAATAGCCAATAAATATGAGTATTAGTAAAACCTTAAAATTAGCAGCTGCTTTGGTGGCGCTGTCGGCAGGTGCGACCCTCGCGCAGAACGCTGCTAAGGTAACCTCAGGCAACCCGATTTTTCCGGGGTGGTATGCCGATCCTGAAGCAAAGATCTTTGGTAAAACTTATTGGGTTTACCCAACCTACTCGGCCAGGTATGAAGATCAGGTTTATTTGGATGCCTTTTCGTCAACAGATTTAGTGCATTGGACCAAACACCCCCATGTGGTAGATACTGCTGCGGTTAAATGGGCGCATAAAGCTATGTGGGCGCCTGCTGTTACTGAAAAGGATGGCAAATATTACATCTTCTTCGGCGCCAATGATATCCAGAACAACCAGGAGGTTGGCGGTATTGGCATTGCTGTTGCAAAAAAACCCGAAGGTCCTTTTAAAGATTATTTAGGTAAGCCGCTTATCGGCCAGTTTGTTAATGGGGCACAGCCTATTGATCAGTTTGTTTTTAAAGATGACGACGGCCAGTACTACATTGTTTACGGCGGCTGGCGCCATTGTAATATCGCCAAGTTAAACAAAGACTTTACAGGTGTTGAGCCTTTTGCCGACGGCGAAACCTATAAATCTATCACCCCGAAAGATTACGTTGAAGGCCCTGTAATGTTTAAACGTAAGGGCAAGTATTATTTGATGTGGAGCGAAGGCGGCTGGACAGGCCCTAATTATCGCGTGGCTTATGCCATAGGCGACTCGCCGACTGGCCCGTTTGAGCGAATAGATGTAATTTTAAAACAAGACCCGACTATTGCAACAGGTGCGGGCCACCACTCGGTGATCAATATCCCTAAAACTGACGAATGGTATATTGTTTATCACCGCCGGCCCTTAGGCGATCATGACGGTAACCATCGCGTTACTTGTATTGATAAAATGTATTTCGACGAGAACGGTCATATCCTGCCGGTTAAGATTACCAATGAAGGTGTGGCATCAAGGAAGATAAAATAGGGTGTTGGTATAAAAACAGCGACCAAAAAGCTTCTGTTGTATTTGTCCAAAAACTAAACGATGGAGATAATCTTTATCGCTTAGTCCTTTTATCTGATGAGGAAACCTAATACCAAAAATATTTTACTTGTAGTACAGCGCGATAACTTTAAAAAAGATATACCTTTTTTAAGTGGGCTCACTGATGAGTTTAAACGTTTGGGGTATGAAATACATTTGCATAAACCTGTTGCGCTGGGCTTGAGATCAATGCTTGATTCAAAGGGTAGATTTTATAAACTTCCGTTCCCGCTTAGGTTTCTATGTAAAACGTTTGTTTTTATAACCAAGCCTTCGCTATGGAAGCGTTGTTTTAAACGCCAATGGAGCGAAAGTCTACTTATTGCAGACAGATGCCGGCGACTTAAAAAGCACATTTCACGCTTTGGCAGCAATGTCAATCTGATAGTGCTGGCCAGATCGGCCGGCGCCCGAGTTAGTTCGCTTATTGCTAACGAAACCAATATAAATAAATTGATATGCCTCGGTTACCCTTTTAAACATCCAGAAAAGCCGGCCGAGATTGAAAGGTATCAACACTTGCCTTTTATAAAAGTGCCATTTTTGATAATACAGGGTACTGACGATGTTTACGGGGGAAGTGAAATAGAATCACTATATCATTTTGCGCCAAATACTTCAATTAAATTTATTGAAGCTTCGCATGAGTTTAAAATCACCCGCGACCAATTAAGTATTGTGCTGTATTATATTAACGACTTTATTTCGGTCGAAAAAATGGAGTCTGTTTATCCTTAATATTTACCAATTGACCAGGTGACTTACCCCTGAATGATGAAGTATAGCGAGAACACTACTTATTTTTTTGCTTTTCAATAAAAGCCTTACATCCATCCTCAATCAATTTAAATACCGGCTCGAACTGGCTATCATCATGGTACGGATCGGGCACAATCCTATCGCCCAACAGCAGGTTAACTTTATTCCGCTCATGTACATTGCGGGCCATTGCCAGCACGTTGCTTAAATTGCTCTTATCCATCACCAGGATATGGTCAAACTCATAAAAGTCTGTCTGCCTAAACAGGCGGCATACCTGTTTGCTGATATCAATGCCGTATTTATGCGCAACGCGTACCGAACGGCGATCTGGGCCTTCGCCTATGTGCCAGTTGCCGGTACCCGCCGAATCAATCTTCCAGTTTAAACCTTTTTTATCGGCCAGTTGCTGCATTATTCCCTCGGCCAGTGGCGAGCGGCAAATGTTGCCCAGGCAAACCATTAGTATTTTCATGGATGTAAGTTGATTGGGTTGAATGGCTGATTAAGTGAATGGTTTATTGAGTAACAAATAGCGGTTTATTGACCACTCACCCAATCAACTCAACCAACCATTCACCTATATTACCCAAATATCTCATTCAACAAGCCCGCTAAACGGATACCACCTTTAAGTAATTGCTCGTTCAAGATGTCAATATGGGTGAAATTATATTTGTAGTTCAGTGTGTCGCCTGGCTTTATTTCAGTATAGAACTGTTCAGCCAGTGTAGCCGACTCAAATACCCATTTGCTTACCGGCGCAGCTTGCCAGGCTTTAATTTGAGCAGTTGTTGGGTGGTCAATCGCTTTTACATATTCGGTATAGCTTAGTTCCTGAAAGTTGATCAGCTCAGTATCCCAAATCGAATGCAGGTTAGTTGGCTTGCTGAACCAGTTTACTTTAAAATCATTACCGCCTTTGTCGCTGGCATGTGCAGTATGCATTGGCTGGTGAATATCTTCAGTAATATGAATGAGCATGCGCAGGTACAGCAGCTTATTTTCTTTAGTGGTCGATGGCTTTTTTAGCTCCGCGATCAAAAACTCCAGCTTATTATAAGCATTTGGTTCGGTGTCGTGATTCAGGTACTCCGTCATCTCGGGGTAGCTCATCGGGCGCTCAAAATCAACAAAATGCCAGTTATACAGATAATTGTAAGCCGGGTCTGACTTGATGAAATCGGCCCAGTTGCTGGCCATAGCAATTGACTCAGTGCCCAGTATAGCTTTTACTGCGGCCAAAGCTTTTGGTGTTAAATGGTTTTCAGCAATCTGGCCAGAAATGCGGTGGCCATTAGTGCCCCAGGCCATGCTTTGCAGCGGTGCGTAAATAACTGCCACAGCGAGAGCTAATTTTTTTACAAAGTTAAATTTCATATAGCTATAATGGTTTGGGCGTGCAAGACGTCCGTTTAATTAAATGTAAATTAATAGGTATAACGTTTGATGTGCTTAAAAATTGAACTACTGAATCAGTTTTTTTACTCACTTTAAAAAACTCCTCGTACGGGCCCGAGCGGAAACAGCCTTTCTGTGGCTTCAAACTATAATCGGCATTACAAAAGTTACCGCGAATATGCAGCGTATCGTTACGCTGGCTGTAGGTACCCCGAATATACTCTTGCCAGTGCCCGCTAAGCATACAGCTGTCCATGCCTGCATTCACCTTACTATATTCGCTCAGCTCCATATAAACCGAGTCGCACGTAATTTTAAACCGATACAGCGAGTAACTGAGCAATTGCTTTTGTTTAGGCACACTGTCTTGTTTCCATTCGCCCTGCAAGTAAGATTCACCCCTACCCTGCAGGTTGGGGTTGGGCGAACAAGCGGCGGCTAATAAGTAAAAAATAAAAATTAAAAAGGCAAAATGCTTTTGCATTATCTAAACGATATTGTCATTCTGAGCATAGCGAAGAATCTTATACACTTTACTATATCGCTTATATAAGATTCTTCGCTATGCTCAGAATGACAAAGGGTTAATTATTTCAAACTACCAATCATATCTTCTGGCCGTACCCATTCGTCAAACTGCTCGTTGGTCAGATATCCCAGACTGATAGCCGCTTCGCGTAGCGACGAGCCGTTTTGCAGTGCGGTTTTAGCAATTTTGGCGGCTTTCTCGTAGCCAATGTGGGGGTTCAACGAGGTAACCAGCATCAGCGAATTCTCCAGGTGCTTTTTAATGCCCTCGTAGTTTGGCTCGATGCCTTTAGCGCAATGATCATTGAATGATACACAGGCATCGCCAATTAAGCGTGCCGACTGCAGAAAGTTTGCCGCCATAACCGGTTTAAAAACGTTCAGCTCGTAATGGCCGTTTGAGCCACCTATAGATATCGTCACATCGTTACCCATAACCTGCGCAGCCACCATGGTGACAGCCTCGTTTTGGGTTGGATTAACCTTACCTGGCATGATAGACGATCCGGGCTCATTATCCGGAATATGGATCTCGCCGATACCTGAACGCGGACCAGATGCCAGCATGCGGATATCGTTAGCAATTTTCATCAAAGAAACCGCTATCTGTTTCAGCGCGCCGTGCGACTCCACAATAGCATCGTGCGCAGCCAGGGCCTCAAATTTATTTTCGGCGGTGATAAACGGCAGCCCGGTAAATTTGGCTATGTATTCGGCAACCTTCACATCATACCCTTTTGGCGTGTTAATACCTGTACCTACAGCAGTACCACCCAAAGCCAGTTCAGAAAGGTGTGCCAATGTATTTCTTAAGGCTTTCAAGCCATGATCTAACTGTGATACATAACCAGAAAACTCCTGCCCTAAGGTTAACGGTGTAGCATCCATCAGGTGGGTGCGGCCTATTTTCACCACGCCTTTGAAAGCTTCGCTTTTTGCTTTCAGCGTGTCTCGCAGTTTTTCAACACCAGGAATGGTTACCTCAACCACCATTTTGTAAGCAGCAATGTGCATGGCAGTAGGGTAAGTATCGTTTGATGACTGCGATTTGTTAACGTCATCATTCGGGTGGATAAAGGTTTTGCCTTCGCCCAATTTATTACCGGCAATAACGTGTGCCCGGTTTGCCACCACCTCGTTAACGTTCATGTTTGATTGCGTGCCTGAGCCCGTTTGCCAGATCACCAGCGGAAACTCTGCGGCCAGTTCGCCAGCTAATATTTCGTCACACACCTGTGCTATCAAATCGCGTTTTTCGGCAGGTAAAACACCCAGGTCAGTATTGGTAAAAGCCGCAGCTTTTTTCAGATAAGCAAAGGCAGCAATGATCTCTTTGGGCATCGATGCCTCCGGACCAATTTTGAAGTTATTACGAGAGCGCTCGGTTTGTGCGCCCCAATATTTTTCGGCAGGTACCTGTACCTCGCCCATGGTATCGTGTTCGATTCTGAAACTCATGCTAATGCAGTATAATTTTAAGCCGCAAAGGTAGGGCTAAAACAAGTGCGATGCAGAATAATATTTAAAAAGTTACCAGCGATTAAGTGAATAACCAGCGCTGAATTGAATAATGAATTATGGAACACTTTCCATAAGTAAATCCAGAACCCTGTTATTAATGGCAACCACTGTAACAAACGCATCGTAATAAATGTCTAATCGTATTTATTAAATGAAAAAGCTGTTTATCCTCTCTATCACAACGCTTGCTATTGCAGGCAGTATCACCTCATGCAAAAAAGAAGGCGCACCCTCTAAATCATTAGACGCACGCACTGTAAAATTCAAACTTTATACCGACAAGGATTTTTCAGGCGACGAGCACAACATTACCTTTTCTATATTCATTAAAGACGGCAGCACGCATCTGTTTGATTCGACCTACGCCACGATGAAGATTAAGGATATCCCGAAGGCAGCTAATGCCATTATTACTCAAAAAACAATTCATGCCAGTAATAACACTTTGACCGTCGGCTTTATTTATGAGATACAAGGCATTGGCGTTTCGTGGCACCTTGATACACTTACCGCGGGCCAGAAAAGTAAAGTGGTCGATTACAATTTCCAATAGCATATGGCCCAAATTGTATAATTTATGTCCTTTGCGACAAGTTAGCATATTGCTAACTTTGATATATGAATCAGGATGTTGAACATCAGGACAATGGTAAAAAGCAGGTGGTCATTGTAGCCATGAGCGGCCAGATGTTGCTCAATTTTGCCGGCCCGGCTGATGTATTTACTACCGCAGGAAATATCCTTCAAAGTTTTGGTATTACCGACGGTTACGATGTGATGATCGTCTCGCCAACTTCTACAAAAAAGGTGGATACAAATATCGGTATCACCATAAATTGCCGGTTGTCTGTAACTGATATAAGCGGCCCTATTGATACATTGATCATCGCCGGGAATGATTTAAGGGAAGAAAGTCAACCTGCACTTGCTACATTTTATGATTGGTTAGTTACCCGAACCGAACATAATACCCGCCGCATTGCCTCAATTTGTGGAGGAGCCTTCGCGCTGGCGAAAGCCGGGATTTTAGATGGCCGCAGCGCAACTACCCATTGGGAGCGAAGTGAGAAACTGAGCAAAGCTTATCCGGCGGTGAAGGTTAATACCAATCCTTTTTTTACAAACGACGGGCATGTATATACATCGGCTGGTGTGTCGTCAGGCATAGATCTGGCTTTGGCCATGGTTGAAGAAGATTATACGAAAGACATCGCCATCCGGGTGGCCCGTAAACTGGTGTTTTATTTGAGCCGGCCGGGTTTTCAATCACAGTTTGGCGCCCTGCTGCCGTCTTATGAAAACGAGCACATCGGCCAGAAAACACAAAACTGGCTCAATGAGCATTTGCATGAAAAGTTGGATGTAGACCAGATAGCCGACCATATGAATATGAGTAAGCGCAATTTTACCCGTGTGTTTCATAAACAAACCGGTATGCCGCCTGCTAAGTTTGTAGAGAAGCTAAGGGTTGAAGCTGCGCGGAAACTTTTGGAAGATACCGATACACCTATTGAGCGCATAGCAGAGCAATGCGGTTTGGGTGGCCTGGTAACTATGCGCCGGATATTTTTACGCCACTTTATGACCACCCCTTCTGATTATCGCCGGGCTTTCAGAACCTCCCTCAAAGCAGCCGGTATGAACGAGTTGCTGGCGCCGAAACTGGCTAACACAGCCTAGCATTTTTTGATCAGTACGGAGCAAAACACCCGGTAAAGCCCCTGGTGTTAAGGATAGTCTATGTCTAAAAAATTAATAACCTATAAATTTTAACAATATGAAAATTGCAATTAATGGATTTGGCCGCATAGGTAGAATGACACTGCGCGCCTTACAAAATAAACCAAACGTAGAGGTGGTAGCCATCAACGACCTTACCGATATCCATACCCTGGTACACCTGCTTAAATACGACACCGCGCATAGTCGCTTCCCCGGTGAAGTATCTGCCGAAGGCGATAACATCATTGTAAACGGCAAAAGTATTAAACTCATCAGCGAAAGGGACCCTGAAAAACTGCCATGGGCAGCGTTAGGTGTTGAGCGTGTTATCGAATCGACAGGAAGGTTTACCGATAAAAATGCAGCCGAAGCACATTTACGGGCAGGGGCCCAAAAAGTATTGATCACGGCCCCGGCAACTGGCGGTGTAAAAACCATAGTTCATGGTGTAAACAATGAGCTTGTGGGCGCCGAACATATCTATTCGACTGCTTCATGTACCACCGGCAGCATTGCCCCGGTTTTGCAGGTACTGGACAAGGAGTATGGTATTGAATCGGGCTATATGGTTACCGTCCACGCCTTTACAGCCGACCAGAATTTGCAGGACGCCCCGCACCGCGACCTGCGCAGAGCGCGTGCTGCGGCTTATAACATTATTCCAACAACAACCGGCGCAGCCAAAGCAATAGGCGATGTATTGCCAAATTTAAAAGGTAAACTGGACGGCTACTCATACCGGGTTCCGGTTATAGATGGCTCTATTGTTGATCTTTCCATCAACCTGCAAAAAGAGGTATCCGCGACAGATATTAACTCAGTACTTAAAAAGTATGCTGCGGGCGCATTAAAAGGCGTGATGGAATATACTGAAGAGCCGTTAGTGTCGTCAGATATTTTGGGAAACACGCACTCGTCTATTGTTGATGGCAGTATGACCAAAGCCATTGGAAAAATGGTGAAAGTTGTGGCGTGGTATGATAATGAGGTAGGTATATCAAACCGTATCTCCGAATTGATATCAGAACTATAATAAAAGCGAAGCCCCTGATGGGCAGGGGCTCGCTAACCAATTATAAACCTAATTATGAGAGATGAGAAGTTCTAAGCATTAAGCCAGAGGTGTGAGAACGGATTCGAACCGTTGTATAAAGTTTTGCAGACTCTTGCCTCGCCACTCGGCCACTCCACCTGGTATTATATCCTATTACGTTAACCAAAACGTCATGATTAAAAATGATGCTTTTGCTTTCGTTTTTCCTTTGTGACGAAGCAAAAGTAAACAGGAAAAGTATAATTTCAAAATAAATCTATAAATTCTATAGATTTAATAGTTAATAAATATTTTTGCTGACAATGACCAGGTAAATTGCTATATTTACTTTCCTGTCACGTGATAATAATTGGCACTTATGAAAAGATACATCTTTACTGCCCTGTTGTTGGCCCCCGCCTTATTAAAGGCTCAAACGCTCAACTATATTATAAAGGGCAACGTTGCAAACGTAAATACTGCGGCAAAGGCTTTCCTGGTTTATCGTACAGATAAAGGCAACACCATTGACTCTGCTATGGTGCAGGGTGGTAAGTTTGAATTCAAAGGTTCTGTTGCTGACCCAACGAAAGCGACACTTTATCTGGCTCATAACGGCGAGTCGCTTAAAACTATCAGGAAACCCGATCAGCTGATGGTATACCTGGAGGAGGCAACAATAGATGTCAAGGCGAGTGATTCTGTTAAAAATGCAACAGTAACCGGTTCAGCGCTTAACAAAGCTAATCAGGAACTGGAAGCTACCGAGCGCCCATTTAATGATAAGATAAGGGCCATAGAGGCCGCATACATGGCGTTGCCCAAAGAGCAACGCACCGAGCAGGCCATGAACGACCTGGAAAAAAAAGAGAACAGCATTGAAGTTGAGCAAAAAGTTGCCTTAGCCAAATTCATCAAAAACCATCCTAACACTTTATTAAGCCTGGACGCTTTGGGTACTTATGGCGGTTATTTCCCTGAAGCCAGCCAGATTGGCCCCATGTTTAATTCTTTAAGCTCAAAGGTAAAAAACAGCAAGGCAGGTAAAGCGTACAACAAGTTGTTAAACAGCTGGAAATTGACAGCTTTGGGTGCAACTGCCCCCCAATTCAGCCAAAACGACAAGGACGGGAATGCTGTTAGCCTAGCTTCATTTAAAGGAAAATATGTATTGATTGATTTTTGGGCATCATGGTGCGGGCCCTGCCGCAGAGAAAATCCCAATGTAGTAAAAGCTTTTAACCGCTTTAAAGGTCAAAACTTCACCATTCTGGGAGTATCACTGGATAGCAAACGCGAAAACTGGCTAAAGGCTGTGGCAGACGACCATTTAGATTGGACACAGGTATCAGACCTTCAGTATTGGAAAAATGCAGTAGCTGCTCAGTACGGTGTACGTGCTATACCGCAAAATTTCTTGCTTGATCCAAATGGTAAAATCATTGCAAAAAATCTGTCGGGCGAGGCACTATCAGCTAAACTGGCCGAATTATTTCCAAATGTTGCCAATGTGAGTGGTGCAGAAAAAAAGGGCGGTCAAGCAGCCGGCGACAGGTAAAGAACTTCGGTACGCACCACAATATTAATAATTATACATTTTGTTGGGATATGGCCGCCTTACTATAAATGATGGTAAAAAGTGCTATAGAGCCGGATACAAATCTGCTAAACGGTGTACGTGCGCAACTCAAGTTGCATCCGGCTGTATAAATTATGCACCTTTAATAATTGCCAGTGCTTTTTCGACGTGGTCGGTAGGCGAAATGTGATCGGTTGCTGAAGAAAAAACCGCAGTGATTTTGCCGTCTTTTCCAATAACATAAGTAGTGCGGGGGATAAAACCATGGTTAAGTTCCATGCCGCGTACATCCTTCATTCCAAGCTTTGGGGGCGACATTATAAGGCCATAACTTTCGGCTATTTTCCCGGCCGCGTCTGATGCTACCGCAAACTTACCTGCACAATAATTCGGATCGGCAGAAAATGTATTCAGTCGCTGAATATCGTCGCCGGATACCCCGATAATCGTAGCGCCGGCAGCGGTAAATTTATCTTTTTGCTCGGCAAAAGCATGTGCCTCAGCATCGCATCCACCGGTGTAAGCCGAAGGGTAGAAATAAACTACGACGGGCCCTTTAGCCAATGCATTTTTTAAAGAAAATTTAAATTCGCTGCCGGCCAAACTGGCTTGTGCGCTAAATACCGGCGCTACATCTCCTTTTGACAGCATCTTAGACTGGGCAAAGCCGGGACGACCCGCCAGCACCGAAAAACCAAAAATTAAAAACGACAGGCAATGATATTTCTTTAACATAATGAGATTGTTTTGATTTAAAAACGTGTTTATACCAAAGCTACGACAGAAGTTGGTATTAGGTTTACTGTCATTAAAATTTTACTGCAATCAAACCTGCCCAGAAATGACCCAATATTTTCGACCGGAGCGTCAACTTAATTAAAAGCTGAATAGTCCGGTTAAAATTCAGAAAATATTTATAACCAATTGAAAGTGGCTACATTTCATTAATTTAGCTCTTGAACGATAAGCGCGGCTGACCAGATAAGCAGAAAATAAATCATTAAAACAATCATTATGAGAGCAATTAATCCATGGATCAATTTCAATGGCAATGCCGAAGAAGCATTCACTTTTTATAAAGCGGTTTTTGGCGGAGCGTTTACAAAGATCGTCCGTTTCAAAGATCTCGCGAGCGATGAGTTCCAGATCGCAGACGAAGATGCGAACAAGATCATGTACATAGCTTTGCCTATTGGAAAAAACAATGTTCTGGTTGCCAACGACATTCCAGGATTTATGGGCCGGGTAGATGAAAACGAAAATCGATCTAAAATATATGTCGCTACCGGAAGCCGTGAAGAAGCTGATCAAGTATTCGCAGGATTATCAGCCGGTGGCTCTGTCGAAGGGCCCATGGGCGATAGCCCCTGGGGCACCTATGCGGGCATGTTCAGAGATAAATACGGTATTGAATGGATTATAGAGTTTGATCCTGACTATCACGGGTAAGCGGAGTTAAATACCAAACGTCACCAGAAATTAAACAGCGAAGGCTATATCTTATTGAGATATAGCCTTCGCTGTTTTTAAAATCTATGAGTTAAAACTTATAGGCTAAAGTGGTTAGCAATTGTCTTGGCGGTATTGGTGTTATGCTATAATTATCATGTATCAGATAATTGAGCGTATTGGTTAAATTGGTTACGCTTACCAGCAATGATAGTTTTTTATAAGCGTATCCGCCGGTTACATCAAGCGTAGCGAAGCCGCCAACCGGTACTAAGCGGCTGTAAGTTTGCGATTGACCCACTGTATTGTTATATCCCGCAAGCCGCGAACCGGTATAAAATGCCGAGGCGCCGATTTTAAAGCCTTTAAGGGCATTATTACTAAAAGTGTAAAAGGCGGTTGCGTTGGCTGTACGTACTGGGTTTATAACCAATTGCTCGTTCAATATCGGCGATCCCTTTAAGCCTGAAGTTTTAGTATAGCGTGCGTGGTTATAGGCATAGCCAACAATAAAATAAAAATTCTTTGACAGGTTGGCAGTAACATCAATATCAAAACCATCGCTGGTTGTTTGCCCGTTTAATTGTTTAATGGTATTGTCGCTGTTAACAGTTCCGTCGGCTCTAAAAGGGGCAACTACAGCCAGGTTGCTATTAATAATTCGGTATACGCTTGCGTTGGCAACTACCTTGCCGTTAAACAATTCATTTTTTGTGCCTATCTCGTATTGGTTCACTAATGATGGTTTCAAACCCTGACCAGTGCTAACATCGGTACCGGTATTAGTGATAAAGTTGTTGCTATAGCTGGCATAAACAGATGTGGTTGGTATTGGCTGATATATCAATGATGCTTTCGGCGAGAATGCGCGGTCATACCGGGTAATAGCGGTGCCTGCTCCGGTTGCTTGCCTTAAAAGATATTGGATATTTGTTTGATTAGTTTGCTGCCATGACCAACGGATGCCCGCTAAAACTTTCAATTTGTCGGTAAGGCTAACCAGATCTTGCGCATACGCACCAAAACGATAAACAGGTGCGTGGGTGCGGGCAGTATCTACCGCGTTTGGTATATCGGTGCGTTGCACATATTTGTTTAAATCAATTGTGTTTATCTGATCATAAATATAATTGCTTATAGGGGTAGCGGCGTTGTTGATGCCGTAGGCGTTACTGATGTTGAGTATTTTGGTAACATCAGTACCAACTAACAATTGGTGCCGGATACTGCCGGTGGTAAACTTGCCGTTAAGGTTTATCTGGCCGGTATAATCATCCTCAGTAGTATTGGCACGGGCTAAACCGCGGCTCCATTCGCCGGCAGCACTAACCTTGTTTGGCAGGCTGGCCTGGTACGAATCAACTTGTGTACCCTGTGCTGACAGGATAGTATTAAGGCGCCAATCAGAATTAAACTGATGATTCAAAGTAACTATGCCCGAGAACTGGTTCATATGGGTATACGCCCATAAAGTATTGATGTATTGCGAGCGCGGAACCATAGTAGGGATAGTTTGCCCATTATTTAAAGAGCCGATACCAAAGTCGGGAGTAATGCTTTCACGCAGATAGTCGCCCTCGACCAATAAGGTGGTGTTTTTATCGAGATTGAACAGTAAGGACGGATTAACAAACTTGCGCTCGGTATAAACATGGTTGCGGTAGCTGCCATCGTTTTCATATACGCCGATAAGTCGGAATGCCACATTTTGGCTAAGCGGGCCATATAGATCAACCGACGGTTTGAACATATTATAGCTGCCATAACGCATAGAAACTTCACCACCGGCCTCAAACTTGGGTTTCTTTGTCACCATGTTGATGATCAAACCACTTGAAACGTTGCCGTATTCAAGAGCAGCTGTACCTTTCAATATTTCAATAGATTCTAAAGTGCTCGCTTCGGGGAAACCGGTGGTGTTCACTAATACGCCGTCTTTAAATATACTGCCGGCACCGCCGCCAATGCCTATGCTATAGCCGCGTGCCGAAAATGTTTCGCCCACGCCACCGCGGGTTTGGGTTAATGATACCCCGCTAACATTTTTAACCGCATCGCCCATGCGATTTATTTGCTGGTCTTGTATCACCTGATTGGTAACTAAACCTGTGCTTTGCGGCAAATCCAAAGCCCTGATACCGGCTTTGTCGGCTGTTAACGGCTCGTTTTTTTGTTGTCTGATAAAGTTGATAGTTACCTCGGTTAGCTGCGAAGCGTTCTCTTTCAACACAAATTCAACCAAGGTGGTTTTGCCCGGCTGAACGGTTACTTTTTTTTCTTGTTTCTCTGTGCCCACAAATGAAACACGCAACAGGTAAGTGCCCGGCTTTATGTTGCTGATGATAAAACTTCCATCATCTTTGGTAACCGTCGACCGGTTTAGTTCAGACAGGGCCACGGTTACCATTGCAGCTGGTTTGCCGTCTGAAGTGGTAACTATGCCTGATATTTTTCCGTTGGTGATATCATCGGCCTTAACAAAGCTGCAGGCTACCAGCATTAATAAAAATAATTTGACAGTGGTGAGGTATATGGTTTTCATTTTTTATTTAGATTAAGTCTAATTAAGCGCAAAAATAAAAATACAAATCTTAAATCAAACCATTATTTTAAATTATTCTAAATAAGGATTGGCGTCGAAGCTACAAGGCCTTTAAAAATGTGGAGATTTCTTTGTATCGAGGTAGATTTTACAGCACTACGATTAACATTTCGAAGCATTTGCAAAATTTAGTCCCATCTATCCTGCCCTATTTATTTGCTGGAGCTGATAAACATCGTGGGCCGGACATACTATTCAATGTAAAAGTTATGTATATTTATTTTAACAGATAAACCTCTGACGCTTACAAACCTGAATTGTTCTTATGAGCAGCATATTCCGGATACCTGATAAGGAAAAGAACTATCAAAGTTATATGGTCTTTGCATTGACCATTATTTGGTCGTTGGCTGCCGGTCTGGTCGTTATTATAGGTTTTTTCTACTTTCCATCATTATGGTCACGTTGGTTGATCTTGTTAAGTACCGCCATCATTATAGCCATAGCTAATCTCACTTTAAACTATTTTGGTTATCCCCGCACTGCCAGCTGGTCGCTTTGCACCATGCTTTGGCTCTATATTACGCTACCCTGCATCACCGCGGGCGGAATATTTGCCCCGGGTATCCTTTCGCAGACGGCCATAATTCTTACCGCAGGATTTTTACTGGGCCGGCGCGGCGGGTTGGCCATTGGATTGATAACTATAATGGCTGACCTGGCGCTCGCCTGGCTCGATGTGAAGGGACTGTTACCTGCAGCAGTAGTACGGCACGATCCGATAAGCCGCTGGATCAGCGCAATTATTCCCTTCGGGACCGTGATGGTTTTACAATATTATGCGATCGACAACCTGCGGTCGGGTCTGACTTCTATGCAGCGGGAGATCGTCAGGCGGAAACAAGCTGAAACCACAAAGGACGAAACCCTTCGCGAGCTTTCGGAGCGTAAAAACGAATTGCAGGATTATAAATATGCTTTAGATATCTCAGCAATTGTTGGTATTTCAGATGTAGACGGGAACTTTACCTATGTCAATGAAAATTTCTGTAAGGTGAGCAAATACACTGCTAACGAATTGGTTGGCCAGCCGCATACCATACTCTGGTCTGGGGTACACCCTCCGGAATACTTTACGGAGCTGGGTAATTCCATGCAGGCGGGCAAACCTTACCAGGGAGAGTTTTGTAATAGAGCAAAAGACGGCTCTTTATACTGGGTGGATTCTACGGTGGTACCGTTTTTGGATGACAAAGGCCAGGTTTATCAATACATTTCCATCAACCGGGACATTACTCAAAAGAAGGAAGCTGAAGAACTATTGCGGGCCAGCGAAGAACGTTACAAATCAATCATCACGGTTTCCAATACCGGTGCCTGGGAATATGACCACGAAACGCAACGGGTATGGTATAGCGCTCAATACTTTGCGATGCTGGGTTATGACGAGCCGGAAGGCGTTTGGGAAGATACAGAAAGCCTGTCCTGGGTTTCCCGGCTGCATCCGGAAGACCGTGAGCGTGCTGTCGGTATCTTCGATGATTTCCTCCAGGGTAACGCTACGGATATCTATGAAAACTTTTTCCGTATGCGCCACCAAAACGGCAGCTGGGTCTGGATCTTGTCGCGTGCGAAACGCCTGCAAGATAAAGACGGTGCGCTAACCAATATCTGTTTAGGTACTCATACCGATATCACCGAACGGGTTAAAGCGGAAGATAAAATAAGAGAAACCGAACATTTGGTTAAGAAGATCACCAGCCAGGTGCCTGGAAATACCTATATGTTTGAAATAGAAGAGAATGGTATTCCTAACATTCTGTTTGTTAACCGCGGGTCGGAAGAATTCAATTTCGCGGCTGATTTGAAGGATATTTCCAGCAATGCTAAAAAATTCTTAGAAGTTTGGCATCCCGATGACCGGGCACTTTTTACGGAGAAGATGAAGGAAGCGTACCGTACCGGGGCCAGTATAAGTTTCCAATACCGCGTTATTTTTAATGGTGTGGTTCGCTGGCGCTGGCTGCAGGCAGTACCTGAAAAAAATAAGGAGGGAAAAGTGATCTGGTATGGCGCCACGCGTGATGTCACAGACCTGGTGGATTATATCGCCTCGGCTGAACAGATTCTGTTTGACATTTCGCATGTGCTTCGCCGGCCTGTTTCTTCAATGCTCGCTATCACCACCCTTATCAGCGAAGGAGGCCTGGATCAGGATGAACTATTGCACTTTGTGCGCCAGTTACATCCGGTGGCGCTGGAAATGGACAAGTTTATGCTGGAGCTTAACCAGGTTTATGAACAAAAACGGCAAATTAATTCACTTAATGTTGATTTTCCTTCACTGGTAGACAAGCGGAATTCCTTGTTTAAATAAGGGCCTGCAATAATAGCTCAACATAATGAATTAAAAATTAATTCACCCAAACTGTCTGCGTAAATGCGCCATTGACTGCCGCGTCCCAAATTTCAAGACGAACCCATGTTTTATTTTTAAGATTAACCGGTATATGAAAGGTTTTCGAACCAAAGGCCGTGGTATTTTTAAGATTGATACGCTGCCGGTAAACCCCATTACCGTCGCCACTAACAATCTCTGCGAAGTTGAGCGGGAAGGTCCACCTAACCGTAAAATCTATTATTGATTTTGTAGTCGGTGTAACTTTAATAGTTGAGCCGGCATCAGCGCCATTCACTTTAAAATCCGGAATCAGCACCTCGCCGGTGGTTGAAAAGAAATTACCATTCTTGAGTACGTCCAGCACCGGCTGCCAGCCATTTTTAAAATCGGGCAGGGTGTTTAGTTTAAGGTAGTTTACATTGACGTGTGCATACATTTCATTCGCTTGGGTAATGCTGAAAATATCCGATTCGGCCAATACTTTTTTCTTTAGTCCCCAGTTGTTCATATCGTCCATTAAATCAAAAATACGTTTGCCCATACGCTCGGTCGACAGGTCGGCCGGAATGTTCTTCCAGGCAGCGCCATTAAAACGGTCTGATTTATAAAAAGCTTCATCCTTATAGGCATCAGGAAAACCGGTTGAGCCTTTGGTACGGGCATGTGCCGTCCAGGCCAGGCCGTTTTCATCTTGCAGTAATTTCAGCATTTCGTCTTTATTGCTAATGTGATAAACCTTACCGTAGCGGTTATCATCAGTTACATAAGGCTCCCCGGCTTTACGCGACATTACCCAATAAACCGGCTTCGGGAAAAACTCCAGCCAGTGCCCGCCAAAAAACTCATTGGGTTCTTCGCCCGGCAGCAACATAAAGTTTCCGTGCGATTCTTTTTCACATTCTTTAAACAGCGTATTCAATTCTTTCAGGCGCAGCTCGTCAGGCCCCCTCGGATGGCCCGTGCCGTGAAATTCGGGCCAGATGCACAATGTTTACACCCAGACCTTTAAATACACGCACATACTCAGGCTCTGCTTCAACCGGCTTATTTTCAAGCAGTACCGAAGTAACATACTCATTATGAAAATGGCTGGACATGGTTTTATAGCCCGGTAGCGGGATAAATTTGTCGTTGTGGGTAAAGGGCTTTACTTTTTCGAGCAACGCCTGCCCGTTACCGGCACCTATCATGCAGAAAAAGTTAAGCCGCTGCTTTGTTCCCGGCGGGGCATTAAACCAGGGAACGTAACGGTGGTCGCCATACAAATCCTGCCGGATACCGATACCGTAACCCGGCAACATTTTACGGTAGTTATTGCCGTACCAGGTAAATTTAAGGTTGAAAGCCTCGTCAAGCGGATAAAAATATTGATGCGGCGCGGGGAAAACAGCCAGGCTGCCTTTGGCCGTTTCGGCGATGATGGTACGGTATTTTACTTCGACGGCCCTGGCGGTATCTGCGGCACTTGATGTCGCCGTGGTAAACTCATCATTGGTTTTAGCCCAGCTCATTTTTATCCATTGGGGATTTTGACTAACGAGGCCGGCGTCATACAAAATAGCTGTGGAGTCGACCTGTGTCGCCATCACAGCAGCCACATTAAAAAGCGGACTACCGTTATAAAACGTAACTTCCAGATGCCCGCTGAAATTATGCGAGCTGATGCCATTGATACTCACTACCGTACGCGAACCATCACTTTTTACAGATGCCCGCCCTTTGTCAAAATTTACATTATAAGATTTGAAAGGCTTTTGCGGCACCCGGTCGAAAAATATATTCCAACCGTTTTGCGAGATCAGGTCGCGCTTGCCTATCGTGAGGATAAACTGGGGATCGAGCCCGCTTGCTACTTCTTTATATTTTCCGGAAGACGTTACCTGAATGCTTTTAAACAGCGGATTGCCCTTTGCCAGATCAAACACCACACGCCCATGCGCTGTACCACCCACCGGCCAGGTAAGTTCAACTATCGATGCCTTTTGAGCTACAGTGACACCATTTTTCTTATTCAATCCTTGCAGATCGACGCTTTGCGCAAATATCGCGTTAGCAAAAAATAAAGACGCAACAATAAATAAGCCGGTAGCTTTTACAGTTTTTAAAATAGGCATAGCGTTGTGGTTTACTGGGTTACTAAAAGTGCAATTTAATGTGCAGATATACAAACCGTTGATTCACCTTTTAAGGAAGCGAACAGGCGTCTTTTAAAATTTTGAGATTTTTTTGCCGAAAATTTGCGCAACCGAACAATTGCATATATATTTGCAATCACTCAGTTGCAAATATATGAGACGAGATATTTTTCAAGCCATAGCCGACCCCACCCGCAGAGCTATTTTAGCTTTGCTGGCTATTCATGCCATGACACCTAATGCCCTTGCCGAGCATTTTAACACCAGCCGCCAGGCAGTATCCAAACACATACAGATACTGGCAGAATGCGAAGCGGTGACCCAAAAGCAAAGCGGGCGGGAAATTTACTATCATGTTAATGCCAATAAAATGAAAGAAGTAGACCAATGGCTGGATACTTTCCGTAAGATATGGGAAGACCGGTTCGATCAGTTAGACGATTTGCTAAAAGATCTTTAAAAAACTAAATCACTCTAAAACAATCATCACCCTTAAAACAAGAAGTATCATGACTAATCAAACAGAAATTCTCAAAGACCTCGCTAACCGAAGGCTAAACATTACCCGGGCTTTTAACGCCCCGGTTGAAAAAGTATGGCGAGCCTGGACCGAAGCCGAACAATTAGACAAATGGTGGGCGCCAAAGCCCTGGAAAGCTATTACCAAAAGCATGAACTTTACACCCGGCGGCTTTTGGTTATATTGCATGGCCGGCCCCAACGGCGAAAAAGCCTGGTGCCGTGTAGATTTTAATACCGTTGCAGCCGGCGAAAGCTTTACGGCTACCGCAACTTTTTGCGACGAGAACGGCAACACCGATAAATCATTCCCTGCGATGCATTGGAATAATCTCTTCAGGCCAACCAACACGGGCTCTGAAGTAGTAATTGCGATATCATTTGACAACGATGAGGATCTGGAAAAGATCATTCAAATGGGTTTCGAGGCCGGCTTCAGCATGGGCTTAGGCAATCTGGACGAATTACTGGCCGAATCTATATAAGCTGCATTAAAGAAAAGCAGCTATGAGGCTGCTTTTCTTTATTTAAAGGTGCCCTTTTAACCCCGTATTAAAAGGGCCTGTAATATGGCCTGCTGGTTAAAGGAGAAAAAGCCCAGGGGATAGATAAAAAAATAATTACCAGGGCAATGGTATACCAAATGGCCCATGTTTTAAACTTTTGCTCGTCTGTAAGTTTACGTTTGGCTTTAGCAGAGCCGATGGTAATAAGTACAATAGCTATGAGCATCATAGTAATATGTTCCATTCCGAAAAAGCGAATGGAACGCTCATGGACCGCTGCTTTAAAATTATGCAGAAAATAATTTACTATGGGACTTATAAAGTACAGTACCAAACCCAGTACTAATTGCAGATGCGCGACTGTGGCCGACACGATACGGACAATGTTGTCTGTCCTGGAAAACGTCTTTTTAAGTATCCATCCGCGGTAAGCGCAAAATAAAGCTAAGGCAAGGCTTCCTAAAACCAGCCATCGGGTTAGGGAATGTAAGGCTAATAAGGTATTGTACATATTAACGCTGACGATTAGCCGCTCAAAATCTTTTAAATTATTTGATTGTTTTTATAAAATTTATCAAGGTCGGCATCAACTCAGGGTGCAGCGGCAAATCGCTTTTTAAATAAGTTTCGGCATTTTGCTTCCGGTCTTCAGGGCCAACTTTCATGATATGGCTCATGCCCTTAATTACCTGCACTTCGGCATCTTTTTTTCCGCTATTTAAACTATACGCGTCTGGCACGCCTACCTGTATATCGGTACTGCCCTGAACAATAAGCGTTGGCACGTTTACTTTACCAATTTCTTTTTGTGGATCATACTGAAAAAGAGAATGCATATAATTTTGTAGCGAAGCATCAAACAGGTTTTCAAAACCGGGATCTAATTTTTGTCTGATCTTTTGCCCAGCTTTAATACTGTCAATTATCAAAATGGCTTTACTATAAGCGGCCGGCGGGGCGTTAGCTTTTAATTGTTTTTTCAAAACTTCGTCCACCGGGAAACCGGCACCAGCCAGCGATATAAACCCATTTACCTTTTCGCGCTGACAGGCCAACATGCCAATTAATGAGCCTTCGCTATGACCGGCAATAATTACCTTTGAAAACCGGGTGTCCGCTTTTAAAAATTTGATGCAGGCCACGGCATCATTAACCATATCCTCAAAGGTGGTTTGAGACTGGCTTTTTGTCGACGTGCTTTGACTTATCATACGTTTATCATAACGCAGCGTAGCAATACCGGCTTTTTTAAAGGCTTCGGCCATCATCAAATAGGTGTTTGGCTTCATGTCAAGCGACATGGTGTTGCCATTACGGTCGGTTGGACCAGAGCCGGCAATAATCAATACTACCGGCATTTTTGCAGCGCCATCGGGAACTGTCAAGGTTCCTTTTAATTCAGCATCGGGCGTTTTTACGGTAACAGATCCCGGAGTTTCCCGTTTATCAACATTGGTGAAAAAGCCGGTCAATTTATTTTCCTTATTAAAGCTCAGATACAGCACAGGTCCCGACTTTTCGAAAACAGCGACGTAGCTGTCACCACCGTTTTCAGTAGGCTCATAGTACTCTTCGCTTACCAATTTGCCCAATGCACCTTTTAATTGTGATACCGCACTCGCTACCCCTAACATAGGCACTTTTGCTTTGCCAGCCGGGCTTAACAGGGTGTAAATGCTATCAGGCCTGTAAGCGTTATAATACTTTACAAATTTAGCTGCCTGAGCATTATTTACTGCATGGCTTTGCGCCGTGGCTGCAATTGCTGTTAGCTGAACAAACAAGGCTAATATTATTCTCTTCATCATTACTGCGGTAATATCCGACGACCAAGATAATAAATCGCGCTGTTAAAACTTACGGCTATCTGGCACCGTCATCATTATTAATACCACGCTTAGTTTTTTGCACCGCATTTTTTAGTTTGCCAAAGGTATAATTCAGGCTAAATGTAAAATTTCTGAAATAGCTTTGATCGGTTTGGGTTTGGGTAAAGCCGGCGCTGGTAGTTTGGGTTTGCGCATAGCGGTATTTGGTAAACGGATTACGTACCGCTGCCGAAAACACCAACTGGTTTTTAATGATCTGTTTATTAACGCTTAAGCCGGTATTTACCACACCGCTGCTAAAGCCTTGCAGCCCGGTAGGGTTTTTACCATTAATATCGACATTGACATTAGCACGCCAGCTGTCATCAAACGTGTATCCCAGGGTATTGTATATCCCTATGGTGTGTAAATGCACGGTCTTGATGGTACCATCTACCTGCCCGGTAACACTAAATATCATAATGTTACTGTTTATGCCGATGCTGAGCTGTTTGGTAAGAGGATAGTTAATGTTGATGAAATTGCCGAAGCCTTTAAAATCACCATTATTTTCGTAGGTGGTGTAGGTAATTTTCGTAGTCGGGTCATAATGCGATAACGGTAGGTCCAAGCCGCTGCCAAAATCGTAAAACACCCCCAGGTTTAAGTTTCCTTTGCCGGACAGGCTGTAGCCTATGCGCGTGTCAGAAATTTCCACCTGCTTTAAATCAGGGTTACCATAACTCTGAAAATTTGGATTAGAACGATCGACAAATGGATTGAGTTTGTAAAGCCCGGGGCGTTTTAACCGTTGCGAAAACCCGGCGTTAATGCTACTCAGTTTATTGATGGGGAAATTAAACGCGACAGATGGCAAAATATCCAGGTAGCGTTGGTGCGCCACTGTCGCGGTGGACACAAAATCAGCATCGGTAAAAGTTCTTTCGATGCGTAAGCCAGCCTTTACACTAAAAGCGTCGGTATTATATCCCCAGGTATTATAAGCCGCTAAAATATTTTGTTTGCTATTATATTGGTTTGATAAAACCGGATCATTTTCAAAACGATTCAAAGAGTCAACAAAAGCGCTATAATTAAAATCGCTTGTATTGTCTCTGAAGATGCCTTTAATACCCGCCTCAACGGTCCACCTTTTAAACCCTTCAACAAAATCAAGCTGTACGGTTTGCTCTGAGGCCGAGGTAACGTTTTCTTGATTGTAATCCGGGAATGTGTAACTGACCCGGTTAGCAGTTGTAATATTGGCCGCTGAGTTGTTGTTATACTTAAAGTAGCGATAAGAGAATGTAAGCAGTTTATTCTTGTTGTTTTTAAACCCAAGCTGGTAATTTACAGCCGCATCAAAGCCATTGCCACCCGAGCTGTTATTATTTTGCAGATGATAACCATTGATGACACCCCCGGGCCCCGTTAGCAAAGTTGTTTGATTACTTAAACCGCTGGCATTGCTGCCGCTAATATTGAAATTGCCGGAGATCAGGTTAAGTGAATCGATCTCATAACTCAGCTCAGTACCTGCATAACCATTCTTCCCGTGCGATTTGTTAACGCCCTCCTGGTCCAAAAAACTGGGACTGGCACCCGTAGTAGTGCGCTGCATGCCACTGGTGGTTTGCGGGTTATCATTCAAATTGCCCCCGCCAAAAGCCGAGATACCAAACTTACCGACCTTGGCCGAGAAGGAAGCACCAACGCCAGGCCCGCCGGGAAAGCGGGTGTTCAGGTTAACGGTACCGTTATAACCGTCTACCAGTTTTTTATTGGTGATGATATTAATGACACCACCCAACCCCTCAGCATCATATTTTGCAGGCGGTGTTGTATAAACCTCAATACGCAAAATGGTTGACGCCGGGATGCTTTTTAAAATGGTTTTAGGGTCGCGCTCCATCAGGCTGGAGGGTTTACCATTAATTAATATTTTATAGCTTGAATTACCCTTAAGCATGATGTTTTCGTTGGCGTCAACAGTAACGTACGGCACCTTGCGAAGCATTTCAAGCAGGTTGCTGGTTTTGCTTTCCGGGTCGGCCTGCATATCGTAGCTCACCCGGTCGGCCTCCTGCTTAATGGCCGATTTCCGGGCTTTTATTGATACTTCTTTCAGGTCTTGTTGCTGCCCAAAAACTAAGCTGCTGCAAATCATCAGCGGTAATAATAATATGGATTGAATACTAAGCTTTTTCATAAAATTTGGACAAAAGGATTCCCTTAAGCACCTGTAAGGCGCTTTTAGATAGCGTAAATAAATTTTTGTTTAATTAATGGCTGCAGGTTTGCAGCCGATGGGTGCAGATTATTCTTTGTTCAGGCCCTGTTTTCTGACGATAATATAGTTTAATATCAAACTCATTCCGCCGAAAAGGCAAACCATGGATACAATACTTACGCTGTGGCTCACCCCGTAATAGTTATACAATATCCAGCCCATAAAATACCCTACACCAAAACCTACCAGCAGCATACCGTATTTAAGCGATAGCAAACCATAATCTGGCCGACTAGTAGGACGGTTAAAAGGATTTTCGATGAGGTTACGGTCTAACATGGTCATACGTTCGCGGTGGCGGGTCATAAAAAAAACATATGCTATACCGAATATCGCGGCAAAGGCCGCTAGTGATACGATACAATCTCTGGTTACTTCTTGCATGATTTCTAAATTTAAAACCGCAACCATTTTTTGGCTGCTTGCTCATATGACCGTAAATTACATCATCTGGATACAAAATATTTAAAATAAATTTATTGTAACCAACCAAAGAGAAATTCACTCTCATTAGGCGATGGAATCTGCAGACGACCGGTATTATATCGAAAAAGTTAAAAATGGCGAATCGGCTTCGTATGCATTCCTTGTGAATAAATATAAGGATATGGTTTACAGCATCGGCCTTAAAATTTTACGCGATGCCGATGAGGCACAAGACCTGGCGCAGGAAAGTTTTATTAAAGCCTATCAACAGATCCATACGTTTCAGGGTAATTCCAAATTCTCGACCTGGCTGTATACCATCACTTACCGAACGGCGGTAACCCGCCTGAAAGAAAACAAGGTAAACACCATAACACTTAACGAGGAAACGCATGAAGTGCCCGACATGCTACCCGGCCAGTTTGAGCAACTGCACGCCAGGCAAATAAAACAACAGGTACAGGCAGCCATTCAAAAACTGCCCGAGGTTGATGCCGTACTCATAACATTATATTACATCAACGACCTACCCATTAAAGAGATCGAAGAGATTACCGGCCTCAGCAAAGCTAACGTCAAAATAAAACTACACCGGGCACGCAAACTATTAGAGAAAGATTTAAGTTATTTGTTGGAGGAAAAATATGAAGGCCGATAAAGACGAAAAACTAAAGGCCCTGCTTAAGCAAGCCGGCTCTGATAAACCCGCTGAACGCTTTACAGACTCTGTTATGCAAATAATCGAGGCTGACGCCGCACGCGAAGCAGCCTTACGGTCTGTCCTGAAACAACATTTTGCCGAAGGTCCTTCGTTTGATTTTACTGCTAATGTAATGCGGGGGCTTAATACACAACGCAAGCCGGTGGTTATCAAGCCGGTTATTTCAAAAAGGGCGTGGTATGCCATATGGGCGGTTTTAGCGGTAATGTTGATTGTGGCTTTTTTAGCGGGCGGGACAAATCAGCAAGCGGTGGTTGATAACAGTGAAATATCCCACCTGGTTAATCAATTGCAAACCGTATCGCCAACTGTGGTGTTAGCCTTTGTTTTGGCTGCTATATTATTATTGGGCGATTATTGGTTTAGCGAGCGAAGGAAAGCTGTTGTGAACTGACCCAAAAAACAAAAATGTCATTTCGACCGTTGGTAGAAATGACATTTGGGTATATTACAGTGGAGCTTATTCTACCGGCACCAATTTTAAACAAACCGCCGATGCCACATCAATAGCCTCACGGTTTTGCATTAAGCGCCCTGTTGCTTTATCAATACTGAAGACAAAGATTTTTTTACTTGTACCCACCAGTAAAAAATTACCTGTAGGATCAATAGCAAAATTGCGCGGGGTTTCACCGATAGTAGAATACCCGCCTCTGTAAACCAGCTTACCGGTTACCTGATCTATCGCAAAGCAAGCAATTTCATTAGCCGTGCCGCGGTTTGAGGCGTACAGGTAGCGCCCGTCAGGCGTTATGTGGATATCGGCTGCGCCGTTTGTGCCGATAAAAGATGGCGGCATCATGTTGATCACCTGAATTTCGGTTGCCTTTCCGTTGTTGTAAGCATAAACAGTAATTGTAGCCTTCATCTCCTGCACGTTGTACATAAACTTACCATCGTTAGAAAAAGTAGTATGGCGCGGCCCGCTGCCCGGAGCCGTACTTACAAAAGCCGGATCGGCGGGAGTTAATGAAGGTACTTTTGATGATTTATAGCGGTAAAAATTGATCTTATCCAAACCCAGGTCTGACACTACCAGATATTTTTCATCAGGCGATAAAAAAGCTGAGTGTACATGCGGCTCGCTTTGACGATCAGGGTTAGTACCCCTACCCACATCCTGTATAGTTTGGTTAGCCTGACCTAATGAGCCATCTTTATTTATCGGAAAAACCTGCAGGTTACCGCCGCCGTAGTTTGATACAAAAACGTTTTTCTGATCTTTATCTACGCTGATATGTG
The DNA here is from genome assembly GCF_042686265.1 of Mucilaginibacter ximonensis. Taxonomy (NCBI): domain Bacteria; kingdom Pseudomonadati; phylum Bacteroidota; class Sphingobacteriia; order Sphingobacteriales; family Sphingobacteriaceae; genus Mucilaginibacter; species Mucilaginibacter ximonensis. Next base: position 962,505 of record NZ_JBHUPD010000002.1, on the reverse strand, counting down.
CCGGCGAACCCTTAGTTTTTTGCTGATTAATAAGATCGAGCTTGCCGGTTTGCTTGTCAAATTTAAACGCACTAACTCCCCCGGTACCATCGGGGTTATTTTCGTTTACGCAGTAAACAAACTTCCCATCGCCAGTAACGGTCAGGAATGACGGATTGCTGGTTTCAACCTCGTTCAGGTAGGCAGATTGCCCTCGCTCGGCATAAAAACGATATACATAAATGCCTTTGCTAGCCTTTTCATCGGCACCGGTATAGGTGCCAATTACCAGGTCAAAAACCTTCGGCCCTGTTTTAGCACCCTTTTTCTGAGCCGAAACAAACATCGGCGCAGCTAGTAACACAATCAATAATATTTTTTTCATAGTAATATAATTTTATAGCAATGATCCCTGTTCTTATAATCTTCGGGAAGGAGAAATTGCCTATTGTTAATCTTATTTAGCCGTTCCTTCCAGCCTCGCCACAATATAAGGCGCGATGATCTTTTTAGATGCTTCAACTCCCGGATGCAGGCCATCAGGCACCGCTTTAAGGTAAGCATCGCGGCCTTTATCCAGTAGCGCTTTCCAATGCGGATAATGATCTATCAATAACAAGCCGCGGGCTTTGGCCACCTCGCGGTACATCTGGTAATAATTAAGCAAATCAGGGCGTTGCTCACCGTGAACATCTAACGCTATATCCATCGTTTGTAATATCACCTCGCAGTCAGGGTTGTAAAGCTTAATACGGTCTATCATATAGTTCAGATTCAGCCTGGCCAGTTCTACGCTGGTTTTGTAATTCAAAAAAGCATCGTTCATGCCAAACTCAATTAACACTGCATCGGGCTTTTTGCTGATTACGCTGTCTTCCAAATGCTGTACGCCCCAGGTCGACCACATGGCGCTTTTAGCTGAATTAACGGTTGTTAAGTGATTATTGTATTTTTTATTAAGCGCATGAGTGACCGAATCAACCCAGGCATGACCGCCTGCTGCCGCTGTTAAACTGGTGCCATAGGTCACCAAAGTCTGTTGCTTTCCGGCAGCAAGATTTTTCACTAATCTGGACTGCGAACGCGCCGAAACTGAGATCGCCATCAGCACAATAAACAGCGAAAAGCTTTTTAATATCTTATTTTTCGGCATGAGTTGTTTTATCGGGTTCAATACAAATATGCGAATTTGTGATTCAAATGTACTTTTTACCGATTTATCTCAGACGTATTTTTCAGAATTAATACACAAATTTATTTACTAAGAATATTTAAAACTTTTAGGAATATTTATAACTTTATGTATTAGTTATCAATAAATTAATGGGCGAATTTGTTGACTTAACTAAACAGCAATGGGCTCTTTGCCTTGACGGGTAAAGAGCTTTTTACGTATTAAAACGACTCGTTCAGGTTAAGAAAGAAACCCCGATTACCATAGCGGCCAAAAGCATAGTCGAGCGCGAGGTTAGTACGGGTGGCCTTATTAAACAATACCCTAAAGCCGCCGCCATAACCGGGTTGAAATACCTGGAACAGCTTGGTTCCGTGCTCGTCGTTAGCGCTTTGCAGGCTGCCAAATACCACGCCGCTTATAAATTTGTTGGTCAATATCGGGAACCGAAACTCGGCTTCAGTATCATTAAACTGCGTGCCTTTAAAATATTGGGCTGTATAGCCACGGCCGCTTCTGAAGGCGCCGTCGCGGGCCGTGCCGGGTAGCTCAAGGTACGGGATATTACCACTAACCAAGTAAGACCCCCAGTTCCAGAATGCCAGTACCGTTTCAGGATTAACATCAGACAAACTGATGTATTTGCGCAGGTCGCTGGTTATTTGTACAGAGTTTTTGGTACTGCCCACCCAGGTTTGATTTACGCGGATGCCCGCATCAAAATAAACCCCTTTGTAGGCCCGGTTGGGGTTATCGCGGGTTGTATAAGCCACATTAAACAAGAAACCATTGGCCGAGTAATGATCTTGCGGGAAACCATGCTCTGTGTTATAAACCCCCGACGGGGTAGACATACCATTTGAGTCGCGTGCGTTTATGTTTCTTCTGATCTCAAATGACATTCCCGCACCTACAAAGAAGTTCTTACCAATGTTTTTATATACCTTTTCGCGAATGTTATAATAGTTTGAGTGAATAGCGTAACCTTTATGCGTGCCGTCGGCCAGTATTTTTTGCGTGGTTGTTCCGGTTGGGAAGGCCTGGCCTATCCCCAAACCAAAATCGGGCGATACCGTTTTTGCCGCCACAATATTGCCTTGAAAGTTCCATTTATTGCCCGGCGTAAATACGTTATGGTTCAGGTAGAAATAAATGATGCCCTTTGTAGTGATAGATGCCGACGTGGCAGCAACTGACAATAAAGTTTTAGGGTCATTGCCTAATCTGCGGCCTGCTACCGCTTTTATACCTAATTGCCCGCCGATGGTAGGGTTAGCCGCTACATTAGGCACTACGGTAATCCCGGAGCTTTTATGCAGGCTATCCGGCTTTTTATGCGGATGCAGGATGGCGTGGGTCAAGTCGCCAAAATCATATTGACCGCGTAAGTTGTCGACCGGTTTAATATTGAGTTTCTTTTCGCGGAGAGAATCGGCCTTTAAAGAATCGGCAGGTGCGCCCGCCTGGCTAAATGCCACAGCCGGAAATGCCAGCAACACAACCACCAGCAGGTGTTTTAAAAATTTATTATGGATTTTGTTAAAATGCATTATAATCGATTTATGACTAACCTGCCATATAGCCGGCTTTTGTCTCTTTTTATGCTTAGTAAGCAATATTTTGCGCTTTTTGTTTTAAGCACAATTTCAGTGAAATGTAAAACTGAAGAGATTTTGAAGTTGCAACCGCTATGACAATAACATCGACAACCAAACCTTTCGTTGCCTTTTTAATGCTTATTGTGTAAACTTGCATATACCAGTTGTATCCACATACGCAAACGATGAACTTCAAAATACCTGGCTTATTGGCTTGTGCTGCTGCCGTGCTTTTTTATGCAAAAACAAAGGCGCAAACACCAATACCTGCGGACATAACTATCCACAAAAACCTGACAGATAACCAACTGCTTGACCTGGTACAAAAACAAACCTTCAGGTATTTCTGGGATATGGCTAACCCCACCAGCGGCATGGCCTGCGAGCGCAGCACCGCCAGCCTAAACTTTGGCAATAATGTGGTGACTACAGGCGGCACTGGTTTTGGTATAATGGCAACGGTGGTAGCTGCCAACCGCAAGTTCATATCACGCAAAGAAGCAGCAGCGCATATACTCAAAATCGTCAACTTCCTCTCCCGGGCCGACCGTTTTCATGGAGCTTTCCCGCATTGGTTAAATGGCGCAACCGGCAGGGTTATTCCTTTTAGTAAAAAAGATGATGGGGCAGATATTGTAGAAACATCTTACCTGTTTCAAGGCCTGTTAGTAGCACAGCAGTATTTTAATGCCAACAACCCGACTGAAAAGCAACTGTGCGCCAAAATCAGGCAGTTATGGGGCGACGTTGAATGGGACTGGTTCACCCAGGGCAAAAATGTATTGTACTGGCACTGGAGCCCTGATTATAACTGGGATATGAACTTTGCCATACACGGCTGGAATGAATGCTTGATTACGTATGTCATGGCTGCCTGTTCGCCAACGCATAGTATTGAGAAATCTGTTTATACGCAGGGCTGGGCAGTAGGTAATACATTCATTAACGGAAAAACGTATTATGGTAAATATACGCTGCCTTTAGGGCCTGACTACGGCGGCCCCCTGTTTTGGACGCAGTATTCATTTACCGGGTTAAATCCGCGCGGTTTAAAAGATCAGTATGCCGATTACTGGCAGCAGTGCGTTAACCATACGTTGATTGACCGCGAGTATTGTATAGAAAATCCGCTTAAAAATAAAGGCTATGGCGCTAATTGCTGGGGCCTTACCGCAAGCGATAGCTGGAAAGGCTACTCGGGCCATTCACCTACCAATGATCTCGGCGTTATCTCACCGACAGCCGCGTTATCAGCATTTCCCTATGCACCAAAATATGCCATGGAAGCCATGCGCCATTTTTATGAAGACCTGGGCAATAAGCTGTGGGGAGAATATGGTTTTGCAGATGCCTTTAGCGAGCAGCATGACTGGTACGCTAAATCATACCTGGCGATAGATCAGGGACCAATCATTGTTATGATTGAAAACTATCGCAGCGGGTTGATCTGGAAGTTATTTATGAGCGATGCCGATGTTAAACGGGGATTAGTAAAATTAGGATTTAGCACATCCGCAGTAAAAAAGAAGTTTTAACCCGTCTGTAAAAATACTGTAGCACTACAAAGTCGATATTAAAACTTATTAACTTGCAAGCACCAATCAAACATAATAAACCAATAGTCAACGCATTTTCAGGCGGATATAAATGCCGCCAAAAAACATTAATAGCATGAAAAAAACCTTACTTCTGTTAAGTTTTATCAGCGCCGCAACGGCTGCTTTTGCGCAGGTTAAACCGGCGCCGGCATTGCCGCAAAAAACAGCTTTTCAAACAGGCAGCCCGTGGATACCGCAAATAGATGTTCGCTCTGATATGGCGATTGTTTATGGCACCAACGATAGACCTGACATGACGTTTGAACAGCGTGTACAGTCATGGCGTGACCATGGTTATCAAACCGCTTTCATGACCGGGATTGCCTGGGGCAATTATGCCGATTACTTTTTGGGTAAATGGGATGGCCAGAACCACCTCGACGTAGCACAGGTGGAGCAAAATGGCCAGCCTATTATGCACGGGCATAATATCCCCTATGTGGTGCCCGTTCCGTCATACATCGAGTACATGAAAACTGCAGTAATGAAACGTGTAATTGACGCAGGTATTAAAGAAATATTCCTGGAGGAGCCTGAGTTTTGGATGCGTGGTGGCTACAGCGTACACTTTAAAGAGGAGTGGCAAAAGTATTATAACTTCCCATGGAAGGCACAGGATGAAAGCCCGGAAAACACTTACCTGTCCAATAAGCTGAAATATCATTTATATTATGAAGCTATTAAACAGGTGTCGGACTATGCCAAGGCTTATGCTAAAAGCAAGGGTATTGATGTGAAGGTTTATATCGCCACACACTCATTGGTTAACTATTCTTCATGGAGGATTGTTAGTCCGGAGGCTAGTTTAGCATCGTTACCGGGTATAGATGGTTACATTGCCCAGGTATGGACAGGCACCGCACGCGAGGCGACTTATTTTAATGGCGATAGAAAAGAACGTGTATTTGAAAATGCATACTTAGAATACGGTTCGATGGTATCAATGACCGCCCCAACCAAACGCAAGCTGTTTTTCCTAACCGACCCGATTGAAGACGCACGTCGCGACTGGGCCGATTACAAACGAAACTATCAGGCTACTTTCACCGCTAAATTGCTGTACCCGGTAGTTGCTAATTATGAGGTTATGCCATGGCCAGAGCGCATTTACACCGGTAAATACAAAATGGCTAACAGCGATTCAAGCGTGTATATCCCTAAGTATTATTCAACACAGATGCAGATTATGGTGAACTCGCTGAACAGCATACCCGTATCTGCCAATAAAGTAAGTGGTGTAAATGGTATTGGCGTGCTTATGAGCAACTCGCTGATGTTCCAGCGCTTTCCTACGCATAACGGGTTTGAAGATCCGCAGTTTTCTATTTTTTACGGACAAACATTACCGCTGGTTAAACGCGGTGTGCCGGTACAAACCGTCCACATGGAAAACTTAGGTTATCCGGCTACTTTAAAAGATATCAAAGTGCTGGTGATGAGCTACTCTAATATGAAACCGGTTTCAGAACAAGTGCACGAGCAACTAGCCGCCTGGGTTAAAAAAGGCGGCGAGCTGATTTATATCGGCAAGGATGATGATCCATATCAATCAGTAATGGAGTGGTGGAACTCCAAAGGGAACAGTTATACAGCACCGTCGCAGCAATTGTTTAAACTGCTGGGTATCGATCAGCATAGCGGTACTAAAAAATATAAAGTTGGTTTAGGGCATGTATACGTAATGCGTGAAAACCCTAAAGACTTTGTGATGCAGGCTAACAATGATGGAAACTATCTTAATACAGTAAAAGAGGCTTACGAAACCGATGCCAAAGCGGGCAAGCTTGCATTTAAAAATAGCTTATACCTTGAACGGGGCCCGTATGACGTTATCGCGGTGCTGAATGAAAACCCGGATACCAAGCCCTACATCGTTAAAGGCCCGGTAATTGATCTGTTTGATCCGCAATTGCCGGTATTGGCTGAAAAAGTTGTCAACCCAGGCGAACAGTCATATTTGTTTGATGTTAAACGTGTGGCTAACAAATTAAAGCCCCAGGTGCTGGCGTCAGCTTCAAGGGTAACTAATGAGCAGCGGTTAACAGGCAGATACAACTTTGTGGCTAAAAGTCCGGTTAATACCCAAAATGCGATGCGTATTTTATTGCCCGCCGCAGTAAAAAATATCGTAGTGACCGATGCTAAGGGACAAGTTATAACCGATGTACAATCATCGTGGGACGCGTCTTCAAAAACGCTGTTCCTGGGTTATGCCAACAGCCCGGAGGGAATACATGTAAATATTAACTGGTAGAAGCTACTGTTTGGAAGTAGGGATTGGTAATTGGATAGTAACCACCAATCACTACTTTTTAATCACATTAAAGTTAACCTGGCTGCGTATTTCAAAACCAAGGTCTTTGTAAACGCCGATGGCTCGGTCGTTATCAGCCCTGACGTGTAAAAACGGGATGTTTCCTTCGGCTTTAATGCGGTTGATATGATAAGCCAAAAGCTGACGGGCATAGCCTTTACCGGTACAATCGGGGTGAGTACATACTGCGCTTATCTCAGCATAGGGTATGGGATTGATACGCTGGCCGGCCATGGCGGCTAATTTATCGCCCTCAAATATCCCTGCATAATGCCCAAAGTCAATAGTGCGCTGGGCAAACGGACCAGGGTTGGTTAGCGATGTTAGCTCTAGCATCTGAGGGATATGCTCATCAGTTAATTGCGTAACTATACGGGCATCAAAATCGAGGTTATCCCCCTTATAAATCATCTGGTAACCTGGTATTGTTGCCAGTACCTGCCACGGCGAGGGAATATCCGTTTCATTTATTGACACAAAAACAAAAGGGCCATCATGAGGCAAAAGCTTATAAAGTTCTATAAACTCCTGGACAGCGTTATTTTTCAGCCCTACAAATGGTGCAACTTCTTTACTAAAGTATTTAATTTGCGTATTGCCATTGCTCAGTTGTTGGTTACCTGTAGTTAAAGCATTAAATATAGGGTTGTCCAGTAGATGTTCCATCGACAGCAAACCTATAAAAAAAGAAATCTAATATATCTATCAGTAATGGCGACATTGAAATTTTACTATTTAATTACTGTTTAAACTATTATGAAATATTTGCCCCTTGCCTTAATTGCTTTATGCTTAGCAGCTTGTTCGTCGCCACAAAAAAAAGCCGGTAATGCTGACACTGTAAAAAAAGACACCGCCGCAGCAACTGCTGGCAAAGCACCTTCAATATCAACTCACAGTTTTATACACCATATAGGGCAAGATACTACCTTGATTGATTTCACTCTGATAAACGACCGGGCACAAGGTATAATGGATTGGATGCCGCACGATGGTACAGAGGGCCATAGCGGGGTAATACAGGGGACCTTAAAAAATGATACGATACATGCAGTATGGGGCTACGCCGTCGGCCGCTCAACCGATACTATGAGCGTAGAGCTTTTGTTTAAAGACTCAGCCGACTTGCGCCAAAAACCGTTGATCAAGAACGCGAAAACCGGTCGGCTGCAAACAGATGAAAACGCCGGCTTTACTATTCTTTATAAACCGGGCAGCCGCAAACATCGTTAAAAACTAATAAATGCGTTTATCGTAAATTTCGCGGAGGGCCAGGGCTAGTATCAAGCCAAATGCAACACCCAGGCCGTGGCGGTGCAGCACTATACCCGCCGCAAAGCCAAGTACAAAACCTATAACAGAAATAATATTCTTTTTACGCTTTATATCCACGCGGCAAAAGTAATAGAATAGTGTAAGTTTTATTTTATAATAGTTACACTGCCGGCCATTGCGCCGCGCCCGCTTTTAGGATTAATGACATAATAATAAACGCCGAACGGTAACTGCTTGCCCCACATTTTACCATCCCAGGGAACAGCGTAACCTACCGAAGTAAAAACGCGCGCACCATTACGATCATATACATCTACAGTTGCGTTTGGATAGCTATCAATATATTTTATTTCCCAGGTATCATTAATGCCGTCACCATTGGGTGTGAAAGCGCTTGGTATTACCGGCGTCTTGAGCACTGATATAGCCACCTGCGCTATTCCTGAACAGCCGCCCTTAGTTGTTACGGTCAGCGTGTAAGTAGTATTTACCTTTGGGCTGAATAATGGATTCAAAATATCAGGATTGCTTACACCTGTTGATGGCGACCAATTATAAGTTAAACTGTCACCGCTAACCTTTGGGTTTAGGCTGATGGGGCTCCCTTCTAAAGCTAGGGCATTTGATACCAAATTAATAGTTGGGCTTTTGTAAACCGATACGCTCATAGAATCAACATAGGTACAACCACTTGATGCCGTGAAAATATAATGGATTGTATGTTTGCCAATACCTGCAACCTGCGGATCAAACTGTCCGGTGAGCGATACGCCCGGTCCGCTAAATTCGCCGGTACCTGTATAGCCGTTTTTATTTTCGACAATTTGTTTGGCGCCCGACTCAATACAAACCGAATTTAATGGGGTTAAGCTAATGTGTGGATTGGCAAATACTTCAATATTGTCAGCTTGCGGAACCCGGCAGGTAGAGGTTTCGCCCGAAGACGCAAAAAGTACAATATGATAGGGCTTTGAAATTACCCCAGCAGGCAGGTTGTATAAATGTTTAAACTGATTATTGGCCGGTATCTGGTTGGCCGACCGGTAATAAACACTACTGGTGTTGGGTGCACCATTGGCGTCCCAAAATATTTCGACTTTAGTAATGTTTCCGAAGCTAACTGACGAGGTATTAGTAAGTGTTACGCTATCTGATGCGCAAAGCGGTTTACTTATGGTAAATCCAGGTGTTGGGTTATCCCCGTTTACCGTAAACAAATGCGTGGTGGTTGCTGAGCAACCCGAAGGAGAAGTTAACGTTAATGAAACGTTATACGTCCCTGTACCAGAATAATGATGCTTCGGGTTTTGCAGAGATGATGTTTGATCAGCAGCCAGAGCATATTGGTCGTCGAAATTCCATAAATAGCTGTAGCCGCCGTTGCCATTAGTATATGTTGTGGCGTCCATAAATTGGGCATATTGGTCGTCCTGGCAAACGTCGGGCAAAGTAAAGGCCGGCGTTGCCGCCGGTTGCACAATAATAGATTTTGTAGCTGCATCGCTGACACACGACGTGGAAGAAACTACTTGTAACGAAACAGTATATTTGCCAGCCGTTGTATAAATATGTTTTACCGGCCTGTTGTCAGGATAAGACACCTCAGAACTACCATCGCCAAAGCCCCATTTCCATTGTACTATGGTGCCATTTTGAATGCTTGAGCTATCTGTTAAAGTTACCTCCTGACCGGGGCAGCTTTGTGTCTGCATGCCAAATTTGGCCAAGAGTTTAGGGCTTACATTAACCTGGTGTTGAACTGTTGACTTATCGCCGCTTAGTGAGGTGACAGTCAATATTACCGCGTAATTGCCATAACCATTGTAAGTGTGCGTGGGATTTGATAGCCCCGATGTTTGCCCGTCGCCAAAATCCCACTCCCATTTAGTTATGGCGCCCTTTGGGGTGGATTGATCGGTAAAATTGACCGTTTTAGATATACAGCTTATGCTGTTGTCGATGGCTGCATCAAATTCAGCTACCGGCTGGTCAGTAATAAGTCCCGGCCCATTTAATACCGTCAAATAACTGTTGTGAACGGCTTTACCTGTTTTTGAACTTACCATTCGGGCATAGCCTTTATTGCCTACACCCATAAGCAAGCTTAAGAGTAATACCAGTAATGATATTGGCAGTTTAGGTAAATTTTTCACACTGTGAAGGGACATAACATTTATGGCTCAAGCCGTTTAAACAAGCGCTCGATGATGATTTAAGGTTATTATTTGCTATTGCAAGATATCCATATTGAAACATTAATATCTAATTAATAATACAGGCATCTTAATTTTTACAACTCTGCTTAAAAATAGGGGGCTGCTTTTAAACCTGCAATGCATTATAAGTATGATTTTATTTAACAACATTTTGAATATCAAATAACTATAAAAATAACTATCAGGCATTTATAAAACTTATTACATATAGTTGCTATTATAGATATTAACTATAGCACATCTATAATTATGATAAAGACTGTGTTTGTTTTACACTATATTTGCAACAGATTTAAACAATAAAACATTATGCTTACCATAGGACAAAAATTCCCATCATTCTCAAAAACTGCTGTAGTTAGCCTTGAAAAAGGTAAAGAATTTGAAACATTAACCTCTGATTATTTGGTTAACGACGATAACGTTTGGACAGTTATGTTTTGGTGGCCAAAAGACTTTACTTTTGTTTGCCCTACCGAAATAGCCGAGTTCAATAAAAGTTATGGCGAGTTCCGCGATCGCGAAACCCGTTTGATCGGCGCTTCAACCGACTCTGAGTTTGTGCACCTGGCCTGGAGAAACAATCATGACGACCTGCGTGATCTGAAATTCCCTATGCTGGCTGATACCTCAAAATCCTTGGCTGAAGAGCTGGGTATTTTGGAGCCGAACGAAAAAATTGCTTATCGTGCTACTTTCATTATCGATCCGCAAGGTGTCATCCGCTGGGTATCAGTTAACGACCTGAGCGTTGGCCGTAATGTAAAAGAAGTTATACGTGTGCTTGACGGTTTACAAACTGATGAGCTTTGCCCTTGTAACTGGGAAAAAGGCCAGGAAACTTTAAGCGTTTAATACATAAAAAATCCCCGGCCTAAACCGGGGATTTTTTTATAAATGATATTTACACTATACATATTATGAGCGAAAGCACTGAAACCATAAATGATTTTTTGCAAAGCCTGGGCCTGGCTACTGATTACCGAACTGCAAGCCTTTCATTATTAGAAAATGGCGAGTCGCGCTATTTACGCGACTTAAAATTAAATTTTACAAGCACGTTAACTTCTGAACAGCTAAGTACCAAAGAGTGCGGCTTGCTGGGCTTAAGCGTTGCCATAAACAACAATAACCTGCCGTTAACCAACTTTTATACTAAATATGCAGCCGAACAAGGCGCTACGGCCGAAGAAATTGCCGAGGCGGCTGCGTGCGCATCGTTACTTGCGTCGAACAATGTTTTTTACCGCTTCAGGCATTTTACACAAAAAGAAAAATACAGCCAGATACCCGCTCGTATACGCATGCAGATTATGATGAAACCCGTAACTGGTAAAGAGTTTTTTGAGCTGATGAGTCTCACTATATCTGCCGTAAACGGCTGCGAAATGTGTGTAAATGCGCATGAGGATTCATTAATAAAATTAGGCGCAACCGAAGAGCGTATTTTCGATGCAGTGCGTATAGCGTCCCTGGTTACATCAACCGGAAAAATTATATTCTAATTTTGTTTTTGTTGAAATTTATCACTAATTTGTAATAAATGGGGTTATTGCTTATCTAATGAAACGTAATGACCCTATTTTACGTTAACACAGCAATAAAATTAAGTGTCACCCTCAAATGGCCGACAAAAAGATAGCAGTATTGTATGTTGATGATGAAGAAAACAACTTGTTTTCTTTCAAGGCGGTATTTCGTATAAAATACCAGGTATATACCGCGATAAGTGGCGACGAAGCACTTAAAATTCTTGCTGAAAAACCTGTGCAGGTTATTATTACAGATCAGCGCATGCCCGCTATGACAGGCGTTGAGTTTCTGGAAAAAGTTATTCCTCTTTACCCCGATCCAATACGTTTGCTGCTTACCGGCTATGCCGACATGAATGCCGTGGTCGATGCGATTAATAAAGGCAAAATATTCCATTACCTCACTAAACCATGGAACGAGGACGAACTGGATATAGCTATTACCCGTGCTTACGATGCTTATTTAGAGAAGATAAGGCTGAAAGAAGAAAACGAAAAGCTGGGTGTATCAAATGATCAGCTGGAATTCTTATTAAGACAGAGGCTGCTTTCTTAGTTATCGTCAGGCATCGTTAAACCAAACTCAGCGCTTACTTTAGTTAATAATGACCGCAGACCGTCAACCGTAATAGGTTTGGTTATACGCGCTTTAAATGAACGGTATGAACCCATGCGGTTTATGTCAGATATCTCGATCGAAGAGGTTAGTGCTACGATATAGTATTTATCTTGCAAGGCCTGCTCAAGTTTTTCAAACTCCTCTATAAACTCAAAGCCATTCATCATCGGCATATGTATATCCAGGAATACGAGTACGATCTTGATGTTGGTATCGTGTTCGGCTTCTATAATATGTTGCAGGGCAGAAGATGCGTCCAGAAAGCTCTTAATTTTGTAGGCGCTGCTTACATTGCCAATCATTTTACGGGCGATAAAATGATCGAGTTCGGTATCATCAATAATTATGAATGATAAATGCATGTAAACTTATTTGCTCGGAATAATTACTTTAAATGTTGTTCCCTTGTTTAACACGGAGTTAACCTCAATTTGGCCGTTAAGTTTCAGTAAAGCGCTTTTAACGTTATATAAGCCAAAACCAGAACCCGCCTCCTGCGAACTGGCGCGATAAAACAAGTTAAAGATCTCGCCTAAATGATTCCCTAAGATACCGATGCCGGTATCGCTCACTGTAATTGTGGCAACGCCCTTGGCTACTTCAATGATCAGTTCGACCATTTTGGCATCGGTATTTTTGTTTTGATACTTAAAAGCGTTTGAAAGCAGATTGTTGAGAATGAGTTTCAATGGCACCGTATCACTTCTAAATGGCTCGCGCTGGTTAATGCTTACTTTGAAGTTGATATTGCTATTGCTGGCATTGATACGATAGATATCCTTAAATTCATCCACCATCTTCTGAAAGTCAACTTCAGTAATGCTCAATTCGCCGCGCTGAAGGCTGTAATAGTCATGCATACTTAAAATATAAGTATCAAGCTTCTTTAATGACTTCTCCATTAAAAAAAGCATCTCTTTCATCTCAGCGATATCGTGCATATCGCGCGCTACATCTATCGCACCTAAAATTCCTGATAACGGACCGCGAATATCATGACTAACGCTGTACGCAAACTTATCTAGCTCATTATAAGCACGCTGCAGTTCGTCATTTTTGATGGCCAGCATTGAATTGGCCTGATAAAATTTATTAGCTTCCTCTATAGCCGAGACAAGTTCAGCTTCCATCCACGGTTTCTTTACAAAACGAAAGATATTACCCCGGTTTATAGAGTCAATTACCGAGTCGATATCTGTATAGCCGGTTATCAGGATACGCATAGGAAGCGGATGGGTAGCGCGGATATCCTCGAAAAATTCGACACCGGTTTTACCAGGCATACGCTGATCGCAAAAAACAACCCTGATATCCGGATGCTTCTCCAGGTGCTCAAGCGCCGCCGGCACAGTTACTGCAGTAAAAACCTGATAATCCAGCCTTAAGGTTGCTTTAAAACCTGTCAGATTATCCATTTCATCGTCCAGATACAGTATTTTAATTTTCTCGGCCATTTTAATCAGTTTTATAATCGGTAATTGTGATTTGTCAAATTAGTTAGTCAAGGTGCTTTATACGCACATTAAGCAGCTTTAGTGTCATAAACTGCCGGAATTTTTAAAATAAATTCAGTACCCTTGCCAACTTCTGAGTTTACCAGAATTTGACCATTGTGCTTTCTGATAGTATTGTAGGCAATGCTCATGCCTAAGCCGGTACCTTCACCAACATCCTTAGTGGTAAAAAATGGCTCAAATATTTTTTTCATGGTCTGCTCACTCATACCAATGCCGTTGTCTTCAATTGATATTTCAACACTGTCGTTTACCAGCGCCGTGCTTACCTTAATTTCTCCGCCGCCTGCGTCACCAAATTTTTTATCGACAGCATACGCTGCGTTTGATATAATATTTAAAAATACCTGGTTAAGCTTACCTGCATAACACTCTACCAAAGGCAGCTCGCCATAGTTTCTGACAACCTTGGTTTTGTTACCGATAAGATTGTTGGCAATAACCAATGTCGATTCAAGGCCTTCATTTATATCGGCGCGCTTCAAATCGTCCTCATCAAGTCTGGAGAATATCTTCAATCCCTTAACAATTTCTGCCGTGCGTGATGCGCCTTCATAAATGCCTTTTATCAGGTGGCGAATCTCCATAACCAGATAGTCAAAGTCTATCTCCTCCTTATATTCATCAATTTGCTTTTTCTTTTCTTCAGGTGATGCGTCAGACTGGCTTACGTTTTCAACGGTGTTCATCACATCAAGTATCATTTCCACGTCGCGCTTAAGCGGATTGATGTTTGAAGTTACAAAATTGATCGGGTTATTGATCTCATGCGCTATGCCGGCAGTTAATTGACCCAGCGAAGCCATTTTTTCTGAATCAACCAATTGCGATTGAGCTTGCTTTAAATCTTCAAGCGACTGGTTTAACTCTTGTGTACGTTCAGTTACCTTGGTTTCTAATATAACGTTTTGCTCTCGGATGATCTGTTCGTTCTCCATCGCTCTCCGTAAAGCCTCAGCTTGCGACGCTTCTTTCTCGCGTTTTAAAATATTGATCCTGTCGGCCAAACCGAAGGATAGTAAAGCCATTTCAATAACCGTAGCGCCCTGCATGGAGTAGCTGGTAAATGTAGTATAAGGTAATACACCTGCGTCCTTAAGCGCAAATATTACCGCACCTATCAATAAACTTAGCCACGACAAGAACACAAACCGTGCAGGCCGGTAGCCGCCATACATTACAATAAGCGATACAATAATTAAACTAAATGCAAATAGCGTGGTAAACATTTGCATGAGTTTAAAGCCCAGTTGTATCTGCCCGGACAGGGTAACGACAAACGCAATAGCCATCAATACTATAATGGCAGAAAGCACCTTGTCAAACCTGCGTGCACGTATGCTTGTTGACAGAAATATCTTAGTAAATAATAAGGCGGCTATTGGCCCGATACAGGCAAACAAGATTACACTTTTTAACTCAAAGCCTGTTGCGCCCGGCCAGAGGTATTGGAATGTAAAGCCTTTGATACCGATTTGAACAAGACCTACAGAGGCCACATAGATCACATAGTACAGATAGCTCCTGTCTTTAACAGAAAAGTAGATGAACAAATTGTACAAAAACATGATCAGAATTGCACCTATAAACAATCCTGACAGTAAGTCTTCGCGACTCAGAACCTGCCATAAGGCCTCGGGCCTGTTCACTGAAATAGGTAAAATCAGTTGCTCTGCACTTTTTATACGCAAATAATAAGTTTTGCTGTTATTTTGAGGAATGTTAAGATCGAAGATATAATCTGGATGGTTATATCTTCGGGTATTAAAAGGCCTTACCTCGCCCATTAAACTTCCATGGTAAACGCCCTGGGCGTCAGGCTCAAAAAGTTCAACCTCATCCAGTATAGGATATGCGACATCAAGCAATAAACTCTTATTGGCCGATTTGTTATCAATGGTAAAACGTAACCATGTACTACAAGTTGAAAACCCTAGGTTAGGAACCTCTTTATCATATTTCTTAAAATCTGCCGATTTGATCACATCATTAATACCCTGTTCTTTGTTAGACTGCAAGATGTAGACGCTTTTGCCTATTAATGTGCGATTGGTGTTGTCATCAATCACCACCTGCGCGATAGCCTTAGAGCTAAATACTGCAAAGGCAATGAAAATCAACGTTTTATAGAAATACTTTCCCATTTTTTATTTAATACAGGTAGCAACCACCAGATTAATTGAGCATGCAAAGTAGCCCGCAGCGTCTGCTTCTTTTAACGCCCCGTAAAGCTCTTCAAATTCTTGTGGTGTAATAAAGCCATGTTCGGCGGTTTCCTGAATCATTTTTTCTATCCAAAGGTATTGGTTCGCATCCTCTAAACTAGTAAGAATAAAGGGATGTATTTCAAATTTAATGTCTTTGAAACCACTTTGTCTTAAATAATGTGTTAGTTTACGCGCAGCAAATCCATTGTTAATTTTAGTATCAGTAAGATATGCGGTTAGCTTTTTATGAATATCCATAAATGGAGTATAAAGCGCCAAACTATGCCAATCGGTTTCGATAATTACAAACGGACTGCCGGGTTTTAATATTCGGGCTATCTCATCGGCCACCCGCTGTGGTTCTTTTAAATGTTGAATAACCCGTTCTGTACGTAAGCCATCAATGCTCTCGCTGTCAAATGATAACGGATAAGCTTCTGAAAGGATAAATTCGACATTATTCAGATTTTTAGCGTCTGTACGGCCCTGCTCCAGCATAACCGGGTCATGATCAACACCAATAACTTTTACATTTTCGCCTACTATTTTTGCAATTTCTATTACGTCCTTACCTGCACCGCATCCAAGGTCAATAATGGCGCCGCTGTTTATTTTCTCAAAATAGGTGTATGAGGCTTCTTTGAGATTAACTAATAATCTTCTTGAATTTTGCAGATAGTTAATGTCGTAATGCTTTTCTGACATGGCTTTAGTATTGATTATAAAAAATTAATATCGCGTTCGTTAAGATCGGTTTGAACAAAATCCTGATTGGCTGATTGTATGTAATCTTGCAAATTCCATTTTTCCAGCTGTGGAACAGTTAATGCACAATGAATGGTAATTTTTTTTTGCTTTAGTTCTGTAATAGTCCAGCTATCGGGATTTTGGCGCATTTTCATGATCTCTTCGCGATCTTCCTGCTGTGCCAGGCTCATCTTATCCAAATCATTCAAAACCATAGCTGTGGCTATTAAATCAAGTTTAGGGTAGTAAAATGTGCCTTTATTGCCAATATTGCTTACCAGTTCCATTCCGCAATTTACTACTGGTTTAACGGTATAGGGTGCGCATAACGCAAATAGTGTTTTCAAACCAACTTGCGAGGCCAATGCCACACCTGTCCGAATAAGCAAGGGTGTGCCAATGCCGTAGCCCTGAAGTTCGGCCGAATTCCAAAGACCGCAAACCTCTCCGGTTCCGCGCCGGCTATATTCCCAAACCAATTTATGAATTGAAGGGTCAAGCAAACTAACTGCTTGCTCAATAGGTAGTGGCTCAGAGCCCCCCGATACATGTACGCGCGCGCCTCCAAAAACACGGCTACCGTCCATTGATTCTACAACGATTACAAAAACCGCGGGATTGGTTGTCCAGCCGTTTTTAGAGGAAGTGACCTTTTTAACCCCAATACTTGTTAATACATTAGTGTGTCCCTCAACAAATAATGCACAGGTATCGGGTTCATCAATGGCCCTAAAAGCTCTGAGGCGAACCTCAGGTATCGCTTTACTCAAATTTTCATCCATCCGTTGTTCTTGTTGTATAGCTTATCAACAATTAAAATATTAAAAAGGTAAGCCTTAAAACGGCAATTTAAATAACTATGTTACATCACAACCCGTTAAAAATCAAAGGTGTCAATCGTCTGACACGACAATCGATTGCTTATAGGTTTAATTACCGAAAAGTAATAAAATAATTCCTAAAAAGAATAATCTCGCAAAAACATTAAACAGGGAACATAATCGTCTATTTAATGCTTAAATAAAATATTGGGACGAGGGGCATTAAGTTAAGTATTAATTAATTCGCAAAAGCTATAATTTTAAAAAAATAAATTAAAAATATATTTTAAACAGCTATTATACCGCAAGTTGTAAATTTGCGTTATTGCCCTGATTGTTTTAAAGCAACCATAAGACACGTTAGATGAAGAAAAGTTACCCCAAAAACTATTATAAATTTTTAACATTTTTAATTGCTTGCTTTTTTGCAGCATCCTGTAAAAAGGATGCTCAAGTTGCGCCTAACAATGTTAATCCAGGTAGCACTACCAATTATGCTACTTTGGGATTGTATGAACAGATAAGCAGCACTAGTGGCGCCCGACGTATATTTATTGCATGCCCTCAATTGGGTGATGTGGTCACTAAAAACTATGGGCTGATATTTGACACCGGTTCAACCGGATTGACTATTGACGCTACTGACATTATTCCGGCCTCAATGATTACTGACAACGGCTTTCAGTTTACCGGAGACACCACCGTAGTAAGCGGTATAACCATTACTTCGCAAAAGATAGTTTTAAGCTATGGCGGTGTTGACGGGGCAATATCAGAGTACGGAAATCTGGCTTATGCTAAAGTAACGCTTGGCGACGGCCACGGGAACATTGTGACGCCACGCATACCTTTCTTTTTGTATTATAAAGTGGTTAATTTAACTACAGGAGCAAAATTAGCGTCCCACTCGGCCGACGTGTTTGGTGTAGGGCCGGGTGTTAGTGGTTCCAGCGCGCCTAGTCGCCTTATATCCAGTCCGCTTAGTTATTTTAGTTTGAATAGTGGCCAAACCAATGGATTTAGATTATCTGTACTGAATAGTAATAATTTTTTAAGCAGCGCTACTTATACTGATGCTTTACTACACATCGGGCTTACTTCTAACGACTTAAATTCATCTGGGTTTATTATGCACCCGCTTAGCTATAACGCAATAACCGGATATTCACCTAATATTCCATCAACGATAACTTATAACGGCAAAACAGTGTCAGGTACTATTTTATTTGATACCGGCACACCGGTTACTACCATTATTGAGGATCCATCGGCAGCCAGCAATTCAGCAGCATTGCCCACTAACAGCTCGGTGTCTATATCTACCTCGCAAGGGTTCAACTATAACTACACAACTACATCAAACTTCAACCTCACGCAGATTGAGAACCCGTCGTATACCAAAGATAACCGGACCGTGTTTAGTATCGATTTCTTTTTATCTAACGAATACCTGCTTGATTATGCCAACCATCGTATCGGTTTAAAAAATAACTAAGGTAAATTTATGTACAGTGTGCTGCTTGACCATATCCGCAGGTATATAACCTTAAATGATGATGAAGCTGCATTGATTTGTTCAAAACTGAAAATTACACCCGTTAAAAAGAAAGACTTCCTGTTATCGGCCGGGAAGGTGTGCCGGGCAAATTATTTTGTGAGCACAGGGCTGCTACGTTTATACTTCATTAATAAAAAAGAGCAGGAACAAATTACCCAGTTTGCTTTGCAGGGCTGGTGGATAACCGATTATGACAGTTTTGATAGTCAAAAAGCCTCGCGTTTTTATATACAGGCTGTTGAAGACACTGAGGTAATTGCCTGGAGTGCCGAGGTGCAGGAAGAGTTGATAAAAGATATTCCGCAGCTTGAACGGTATTTCCGTTTGGTATTACAGCGGGCTTACGCCGCCACACAGCGCCGCATTGAGTATATTTATTCTTACACCGACGAGGAACGTTATCGGCATTTTAGTAAACTGTTTCCAGAATTTTTGCAGCGCGTACCCCAATACATGCTGGCCTCATATCTGGGCTTTACTCCGCAATTTTTGAGCAAAATAAGAGCTAAGAAGGATTGATTTTCTTAATCTCGATTAACTTTTTCAATAGTGTTTACTGCCGACCTTTGGCTTATCAAAACACAAAATATCATGAACAAAAGAGTAAATATTTTGCAACTGGAGCCGGAAAGCTACAAAGCAATGTCAGGTCTTGAACAATATGTGACTAATAGCGGTATTGATAAGTTACATTATGAGCTGATCAAGCTTCGCGCATCGCAAATCAATGGGTGTGCCTATTGCCTTGATATGCATAGCCGCGACGCCCGAAAACTGGGCGAAACCGAGCAGCGTATTTATGTATTAAGCGCCTGGCGTGAAACTGACTTTTTCACACCCGAAGAACAGGCTATTCTCACGCTTACAGAAGAAGTGACTAATATTTCACATGGCGGGGTTTCAGATCAGACCTACCAGCAAGCCGCTGCATTTTTTGACGAGCATTACCTGGCCAAGATCATTATGGCGATAACTGTTATAAATGCATGGAACCGTATTGCTATCAGTACCCATATGAAACCTAAGAAGGTTGAGTAACGCTTCTTACCATTCAGAGCATAGCAAAGCGGCCGGCGCAATTGCGCCGGCCGCTTTGCTATATTTTTAATTAATTAATTTCTACCAAGGTGTCCTCGACAGATATCTCGCCGTGCGACTGGTCAAGTATGCATTCGCCGTCTTTGATCAACAGTAATTGCGGCGATTCATGATGTATATGGAATACTTCTGCTACCTGATTGGATAAATCGCGATATTGAATCAGGTCCAGAAAATAAAGTGGCATTTCTTTTGGCAGATCCTCCCAATCAAGCTCAAACCGGCGTTTGGCCATCATGCTGATTGAGCAACGGGTGCTGTGTTTGAAGATCAGGCTGTAGCCCGGCTTTTGTTTAAGTTCGTTAAGTTGTTGTGCCGATGTTAATTGTATCCACGTCATATATTACAAAGATAAAACCGGTTAACGGTTATTAGGTAATTACAACGTCAAACAATGATTTGTTTTGAGGATAGATGATTGAATTTTGTTAAAAAATGCAACCGGTTGATTATCTGCGGGCTCTTGGGGGATAAGAAGCATAAGCAGGACAAAGCCTGTTAGCGCATGAAGACAGCATGCTTCCTAGTGTTATTGCCAGCAACGTTATATATACAATCTTTCTCATACCCTAATATCTATAATATAACTCTTATACGCAAGTTAAGCTTCTAAAGTTTTAGCCAGTTCGGCCATTTTTATTGCTGTAAACGCAGCTTCATCACCTTTATTGCCATGCTTACCGCCGGCACGGTCAATAGCTTGCTGCTGATTATCGGTAGTTAATACACCAAAAATAACAGGTTTTGAGTATTTGACAGAGACATTGCTTATGCCGTTGGCTACCGCATTACAAATGAAATCAAAATGTCTTGTTTCTCCCTGTATAACGCAGCCCAGGCAAATAACTGCATCAAAACGACCGGTCTTTAGCAAAATATCAGCCCCCGATGTAAGCTCAAAGCTACCAGGAACGGGGTAGGTCTCAATATTACCGGCCGCTGCCCCGTTTGCAATTAAGCTGTTATAGGCCCCCTGGTACAAAGCATTGGTAATTTCGGCGTTCCATTCGGCTACCACAATACCGAAGCGGTAAGGCGCTGCCGAAGGAATCTCGCTTCCAGAAAAATCTGATAAATTTTTTAGATGTGTAGCCATTTGGAAGATTGGAGTTTAAAGATTAAAGATTAGAAAACACCAGTCGGTTATTCTAATCTTCAATCATTAATCTTTAGTAACTAGCTTACAGCTTCGCTTCTACGCGTGCAATGTACTCGTCAATATTTTGTGCTTCGGCGCTGTTAGGGTAATCAGTTTTGATAGATTTATAAGCGTCGACAGCAGATTTGTTATCGTTTTGAGCTTCGTAAACTAAACCTAATTTTTTCAGATATATCGGCGATAAGAAGCCGTTGCCTGCTTTGTCAGAAGCTTTTTTGAAATATGAAGCAGCATTGCTATAGTCTTTCAGTTCTACATAAGCATCGCCTGCATCGCCGAACGCTTCGGCAGCAACCATCACGTCATCGCCATGATAGTTGTTAAGGCTCTCTATCGCTTTGCGGTACTCACCTTTATTTAAATAAGCTACACCTAAGTAAAAAGATGCCAGGTTAGCAGCTTTGGTATTACTAAATTCCGAAACGATTTTTTCGAAACCAGGATAGCCGGCGTCACCTTTAATGGCTTTATCCCAATCTTTTGAAGCCCAGAATTGCTGAGCTACATACATTTGGTCGGCAGCTTTTTCTTCTCTTGGAGCTAAATATAATTTTTGGTAAAGCACATATACCAATATCATGGCCACTATAGCTGAACCTATAAATATCAGGCTTTTTTGATTCTCGCGTGTAAATTTACCCACCTGCGCAAAATTATCTGTATTGGCATGCGCTGTTGTATTCTCCTGGTTTTTCGACATTTCTATTCTAAATTAAAGTTTGCAAAACTACATTTTTTAAAAAGTTTTAGCAATAACATTTTTTTATAATAAGCCGACATTTTTTTAAATCAGCTATTGACGGTTAAAGCATAGGCTTTAATTACTAAATTTGAACTCGCTTATGTATTTAGAACGCCTGTCTGTAATTAACTTCAAGAACTATCAAGAGGCCGAACTCGTCCTTAGTGAGGGCGTGAATGCATTTTTGGGCAACAACGGCGCCGGCAAAACCAATTTACTGGATGCAATACACTACCTGTCGCTTTGTAAAAGTTATTTTAATCCCATTGATAGTCAGCAGATAAAACAAGGCGAAGATTTCTTCATTATTACCGGACAGTTTAACAAAAACGGAAATAATGAAGCGGTGGCATGCTCGGTGAAGCGTAACCAGAAGAAACAATTCAAGCGGAATAAAAAAGACTATCAGCGCCTGGCCGATCATATTGGCCTGTTGCCATTGGTAATGGTTTCGCCTTACGATATAAGTATTATCATTGACGGTAGTGAAGAGCGCCGCCGGTTTATTGACAACGTGATCTCACAAACCGATAATCAATACCTTGATGAACTGATTGCTTATAATAAAGTACTGGCCCAGCGAAACGCCTTTTTGAAGCAAATCGCCGATACCGGCAGGTATGACCCGGGATTACTTGAGGTGATTGACGATCAGCTGGCAGCATCTGGCAACCGTATTTTTGAAAAGCGCCGCGCTTTTATGGAGGTTTTTACGCCCATATTTAACAGGCACTATCAGTTTTTGAGCGATAACGCTGAGCATGTGGAGTTGCTGTATGAGTCGCAATTACTGAGCGAAGGCTTTGAAAATTTGCTTAAAAAAACGGTAGAGAAAGATAGGGCATTAGAGCGTACTACAATGGGCATTCATCGCGATGAGCTTCAATTTGCAGTTCATGGTATGCCAATGAAAAAATTCGGTTCGCAGGGGCAGCAAAAATCTTTCCTGATCGCGCTAAAGCTGGCCCAATACAGTTTCCTTGATCAACAAAAAGGGTTTAAGCCACTATTATTATTAGACGATATCTTTGATAAACTTGATGATAACCGTGTAACCAAATTGATGGAAATGGTATCAAACAATGATTTTGGCCAGGTATTTATCACCGATACCAGTGACGTGCGCGTACGTAATATTTTTGACGGGATGCAGGTACCTATCCGTATATTTAAAGTAAAGGGAGGCGAAATAAATGCGTAAAGCCAACGACAAATCTATCAAAGAAGCCATTGAGCAAATGATGCAGGTTTATAAGATTAAACGAAAGTTTGATGAGACCGCTATAATAGCGCACTGGCCTAATATAGTAGGCAAAGCCGTAGCCAGCCGAACCAAGGAGATCTTTGTATTGGACAAGAAATTATTCTTGCGTATTGAATCATCCGTAATAAAAAATGAGTTGATGATGATCCGTGATCAGATTATAGATCGTATCAATACAGAAGCAAATACTTTATTAATTCAGGAAGTTATCTTTCTCTAGCCCATCGCATAGTTGGCCTTTTATAAAGGTCATCGCGAATAATGGAATAAGCCAGCAAAGTTATACCCGGGGTCAGAAATGCCAGCTGCACCTCTGGCGGGTGGTGAATAAAAAACAAGGTATGAACCAGCACCACTACGCCCACAACGAGCACATACAGAAGTATTCTTAGGATCGGCTTCATAATGTCTAAGTTTAATGTTACTGTTAAATGGCAACTATCGGGCCACATATGATAACATTAGGATGTAAATGTAACAAAGAAACTATCAGATAACAAAAAAAGTTTCTAAAAAGCCCGCTAAAAACGAAACCTTTAGAAACTTTTTACGTAGAACTGAAGTTTTTATTTAAATGCGTTCAAAAGCAGAGAAAAAGAAATTTCCTTCGATTTCTGCATTTTCATCAGAGTCTGAGCCGTGAATAGCGTTTGCATCGATTGATTTCGCGAACAGATTACGTATAGTTCCAGGTTCAGCTTTAGTAGGATCGGTAGCGCCAATAAGCTTGCGAAAATCATCAATCGCATTGTCTTTCTCAAGTATTGCAGCTACAATGGGGCCTGAAGACATAAACGCAACCAGGTCATTATAAAAACCACGCTCTTTGTGAACAGCGTAAAATTCGCCCGCTTTTTCTGCACTTAAAGAAGTCTGTTTTAAAGCAATTATTTTAAAGCCGCTTTTAGTAATTTTATCTAAAATTGCACCGATGTGTCCGTTGGCAACGGCATCGGGTTTAATCATTGTAAAAGTTCTGTTACTTGCCATTTGTGTTGTTGATTTGGGGTTACAGCCGCAATAAAGCAGCCAAAAAATTACCCGTTTTGTAAAATATTTTGCAAAAGTAGGGTTTTAGCGCCACACCCTAAAGCTTTTTTAATTTAATTGTTAAGCTGTTACATTTATTTACATAGCTTTGCAACTCTTTTTTAAAAATAGATGTTGGATACAGCTGCGCTTAAAGACCTATTAGCCCACCCCAAGAAAATAGTAATCACCACGCACCATAAACCGGATGGCGATGCTATGGGTTCATCTTTAGGCTTATATAATTACCTGATACAGCAAGGGCACCACACCACGGTGATCACCCCGACCGACTATCCCGACTTTTTAAGCTGGATGCCGGGCAACCCCGAGGTAATTATATACAATGAAAAAACAGAACAAGCTGATGTTTTAATTGAAGATGCCGACATTGTATTTTGTCTTGACTTTAATAACCTGAGCCGCATTAATGAAATGGGCGAAAAGGTGCGCAAGTCTAAATCATATAAGATTATGATCGATCATCACCTCGAACCTGAGGATTTTGATGATTTTCGTCACTGGGATATTAATGCCTGTGCGGCCGCGCAGTTGGTTTACAGCTTTATTGTTGATGTTTTAGATAACAAAAAACTCATTAATAAAGATGTGGCCACTTGTCTGTATACAGGTATTATGACTGATTCAGGCTCATTCAGATTGCCAAATACAACCTCGGCAGTACATCGTGTAGTAGCCGACCTTATTGATGCCGGGGCTGTTAACTACCGCATACATGAGCTGGTTTACAATAGCGCATCTGAGAATCGCCTGCGTTTTTTGGGCCACTGCCTGCTAAACTGCCTTGAGGTATTGCCTGAGTTTAATACGGCAATTATTGTAGTAAGCAAACAAGATTTAGAAAAATATCACGTTAATACCGGCGATACTGAAGGCGTTGTGAACTATGCCTTGTCAATGGCAAGCATACGCCTGGCAGCCTTTATAGTTGAGCGTAAAGACCAGGTTAAACTTTCGTTACGATCAAAAGGCGATTTTCCTGCAAATGAGATTTGTAAATTGTATTTTAGCGGCGGCGGCCATAGAAATGCTGCCGGCGGACAATCTACTGCAAGTTTGCAAGATGTTGTAAATCAATTTAAAACAATTTTACCCGAATACAAAAAACTGTTAATTCAATAATTTAAAATGAAAAAAAATCTGATGTATTTAGCCCTTGCCACCATTGGGCTGGCAAGTTGTAATGGCGGATATAAGCAAGGAGATGGTGGTTTCTTATACAACTTTTACACCAGCAACTCCGGAACCAAAATAAAAACCGGCGACTTTTTGCTGGCTAACCTGATCATTAAAAACGATGCAGATTCTGTATTGATGAGCACTTACGATCAAGGTCGCCCAAGCCCGCTTGTTTTACCGAAATCTACTTACAAAGGCGACATTTTTGACGCGCTTACACTGTTTGCTGAAGGAGACAGCGCTTCAGTAAAATTACCTGCTGACAGTGTGTTTAAAAGAGGAGCTAAACCACCGGGCTTTAAAGGTAAATACTTAAACTATACCATTAAAGTGGTTAAAGTAATTCCTAAAGGTAAAATGACCGATCAGGAGTTCAACGAGGCGATCAATACGTATATGAAAGCGCAACTTGAAACTGAAAAAAATGCTGAACCAGCTAAAATCAAAAAATACATTGATGCCAGCGGTCAGAAATTCAATAAAACCGACTCAGGTTTGTACTATGTAATCACTAAACCAGGTGCAGGTGCAAATGTTGCTGTTGGCGATACTGCGGTTATCAATTACGTTGGTAAATTGCTTAACGGCAAGGTGTTTGATACCAGCATTAAAGCTGAAGGTATTAAAGCAAAATTAGGTAGCCTGGATCAGCGTCCGTTTACACCAATTCGTGTGGCTATCGGCCAGCACAAGGTTATCGCCGGCTGGGATCAAGGCATACAATTGTTAAATAAAGGCGCAAAGGCAACTATACTTGTGCCGTCTAGCTTGGGCTATGGCGCAGCAGGCGCAGGCCCTATCGCTCCTTTTACACCGGTTATTTTTGATCTTGAAGTGGTTGACATTGTTCATCCAAGAGCAGGTTCAGTAGTTCCGCCGCCACCAGCTGCAGCTCCTGCAGTTAGCTTCGGGAAAAAATAATTATAAAATAAAATTTATACAGCCTCTCTTTTTTACAAAAAGGGAGGCTTTTTAGTTATGAAAAGATATCTTTTAATTTTGTTGGCAGTAGCATTTGGCCTTAATGCCAATGCGCAGGCCGATTTTCAACGTACCGCAAAGGGTACAACTTATAAACTACTTAACCATAATGCCGGCGACCGCATCAGGGTGGGCGATATTGTAACCTTTAACGTAATTCAAAAAACCGATAAAGACTCGGTTCTTTACAGTAGTTATGCGGCTAACAAACCGGCTATGATTAAGGTTGAAGAAACCGGCGACATGATGGACATATTCCCGATGCTGACCTTACACGACAGCGTATTGGTGAAGGTACCTACCGACACTATCTTCAAAAATCAGGAAGCCTCACGTCCTCCTTTTTTCCCTAAAGGCAGTAGTTTATTGATTGTGTTGCATATTGAAAAAGTACAACCATTTGAAAGCTTCATGGCCGAGCGTAAGGCAGCTGAAGAGCGCCTCGCCACAGACGAAGTGGAGCGCGCCAACAAATACATCGCCGACAAAAAATTAAACCTGACCACCACAGCTTCAGGGTTAAAATATAAAGTCACCCAGGCGGGCACTAAACCCAAACCGGTTATAGGCGATACCGTGTACGTAAACTATGTTGGCCGTAACCTGGATGGTAAAATATTTGACAGTAGCTATGAAGCCATTGCTAAAGGCGCAGGTTTACAACAGCCGGGCCGCACTTATGAACCAATTAGCTTTACTTTAGGTACTGAAGGCATTATTCCGGGATGGCAAGAAGCTATTTTGCTTTTAAATGTCGGCAGCAAGGCAACGTTGGTTATTCCGTCAAAACTGGCTTATGGCGCAAATGGAGCCGGAGCCGACATACCTCCATACAGCACGTTGGTGTTTGATATTGAGTTAGTAAAAGCTGTGCATCCTAAAGGAGCAGCGTCAGCTAAAAAGCCAGCGACCAAAAAAATAGTCAAAAGGGCAACCACAACCGCAAAGAAGTCGGTCGGTAACTCCAGGAAGAAGCAATAAGTTAAAGGATTTTCAACAAGATGTTTAAGCGCCCTCGTGTTTGCGACGGGCGTTTTTTATGCAGTATTTTTTATTACGCCACCGAGCTGATCACACGCTCCAATTCGTCCAGATCGAACGGTTTCGCCAGGTAAGTTTCTGCACCGGCGTGATCGGCCAGCAATTGAATATCGCTGTTTGCCGAGAAATAAATAACAGGAATACGCTTCAGTCTTTCGTCTTTTTTCAGCGTTTGCGTGGCTATTATACCACCGCCGTCAGGTATCCAGTTATCCATTAATATTACATCAGGCATTATACCCGAAACACGTTCGGCTATTAAGTTGCAATCCGTAAAGGTATGTACCTCCCAGCCTTTCTCTTCTAAAATGTAATTGCAGATAGAGAGTATATCCTCGTCATCGTCAAATACAATGATTTTCCGTTTGCTGTCACTCATTATATAGTTGGTTCAAAAATAATTATTGGCGCGAAGCTATGTATAAACAGTAATCCCCCACAAAATGTTTTATTGAAAAACAATAAAAGCTTAACCCTTTCTTAATCTAACGATGAGACAACTACCAGCCAAAGTTTACCGTCTTGATCACGTCCGGATGTAAGCTTACCGCGACTGGGCAGCCTAATGCAGCTTTGGTTAGTATTTCCTGTTCTTTTTCAGCGTATGTTTTCGGGAACTTGAAGTTGATCACCACTTCGGCCACACGGCGCGGATTAGCAGCCATTATCTTAGTTACCTCGGCTTCCGTACCGTCCATGTTAATGGCATGAATACCGGCAGCTATGCCCATGGTAGTCAGCATGCACCCTGCTAATGACTCAGCCAGCAGATCGGTTGGCGAAAAGGCTTCGCCTTTACCTTTATTGTCGGTAGGCGCATCAGTAATAATTTTTGTCCCAGATTGTAAATGTGTCGCCTCGGTGCGCAAACCGCCCAGATAAGTGGTATGTATAGTTGCCATAATGCCTTCTAGCCCCCTACGGAGGAATTTTAAGTTAAATGAGTAACAAATTTAAAATCTTTCATTAACTTACTTGTATCAATTAACTGTAATATCTTTCTCAAAACTGTCAGCCTTTTTTGGGTTAGGCCGTTTTTACTTACTTTTGTTGTTATGATTGAATTGCCGGTAGTACCTGTTGAGCAGAAACCACGCAAGCCAGACTGGTTGAGAGTGAAGCTTCCTGTTGGAAAAGAGTATGCGCATGTGCGTAGTTTGGTTGATACGCATAAGCTTCACACTATTTGTGAGAGCGGCAATTGCCCTAATATGGGCGAGTGCTGGGGTGCAGGTACGGCCACCTTTATGATATTAGGTAACATCTGTACCCGCTCGTGCTCGTTCTGTGCGGTAGCAACCGGCAGGCCATTGGCTGTTGATACTGATGAGCCAAATCGTGTAGCTAATTCGGTTAAGCTAATGCAGGTAAAGCATTGCGTAATCACATCTGTTGACCGGGATGATTTGAAAGACGGGGGCTCAACCATTTGGGCCGAAACTATCAATGCTATTCGCAGGGAAAGCCCCGAAACAACTTTAGAAACTTTGCTGCCCGATTTTAGAGGCCAGTGGGATAACCTGGCCCGTGTGCTGGAAACCCGCCCGGAGGTTGTATCACATAACCTGGAAACCGTGCGCCGACTCACCCGCGAAGTACGCATACAGGCTAAGTACGACCGTAGCCTGGAAGCGTTGAAACATGTTTCAGAAGCCGGCTTGCGCACCAAGTCAGGTATTATGCTGGGTTTAGGTGAGAAAGAAGAAGATGTTTTGGAAGCTATGGACGATTTATTGTCGGCAGGGGTACACATCCTTACATTAGGGCAATATTTACAGCCAACTCGCAATCATCACCCGGTAGTTGATTGGATACATCCGGATCAGTTTGCTTTTTACAAACAAATTGGGTTAGAAAAGGGTTTTAGGTATGTTGAAAGCGGACCACTTGTTCGTTCTTCTTATCATGCTGAAAAACACCTGTTTGAAATTTGACATTTCCTTTTTATCTTCACCCACTAGTGAGTAAGAAAAAACTGACCCTTTCTGAAGACGAGCTGATTCTTGCATTAAGAAATCGCGAGAAAACGGCTATCGAGGCATTGTACGATATGTATTCGGCCTCACTTTTCGGTGTTATTTCGCGCATCGTAAACGACCAGGCAACTGCCGAAGATGTTCTGCAAGAAACCTTCGTAAAGATATGGCACTCTTTTTCGAGCTATAGTGCAGATAAAGGCCGCTTGTTTACCTGGATGGTGAATATAGCGCGAAACTTATCGATAGATAAATTAAGATCGAAAGATTTTAGGAACCACAGCAAAAACCAAGAGCTCGAAAATAACGTAACTTCCGTAGACGAACAAAGGAACACTGTTTACAAACCTGAGCTGGTGGGTATAAAAGAGCTCGTGCAAACCCTAAAGCCCGAACAAAAGTCTATCCTCGATTTGGTTTATTTTAAAGGTTACACGCATGTGGAAGCAGCTGACGAACTCGGCATTCCGCTGGGGACGATCAAAACCAGGTTACGAATGGCTATAATGGAACTCAGGAAGTATTTTAATTGAGCCGAAAAGTGGAAGACATCAAACAATTTATTGAATCGGGCATACTTGAACTTTATGTTTTAGGTGACGTATCGGCTGCCGAACGACGGGAGGTTGAGGCCATGATTCAAAAATATCCGGCGGTGAGGGCTGAAGTTGAGGAGATTGAGCGTGCGCTGGAGTCTTACGCAATGGATAACGCCATCGAGCCATCTGAAAAACAAAGAGCAAAAGTATTAAACAGTTTGGTGGTTAATCTTGCAGATGATAGAATTTTCACCAAAAAAGAAACCGTTACTGAGCCAACCGTTATTAGCATGAGGCCACCGGCCACTAATAATTTTTATAAATATGCCTTTGCCGCCAGCATAACGCTGTTTATAGCAAGCCTGGTGGTTATTTATAGCCTAAACAGTAAATTACAGGAAAAAACTCAGCAATTAATAGCGGCTAATGTGCAAAATCAACACATAGCGAAAACTGTAAATTACATGAATGAACAACTGGGGGTATTCAGAGACACCAGTTTTAAAATATTGCACCTAAAAGGCACTAAAAATCTACCGGACGGTAATATGGTAGTGGCCTGGAGTTCGGCCAAGAAAAAAGTCATGATCGATCTCAAGTCGTTGAATATGCCTGTTAACGACAAAGCCCATCAATACCAGCTGTGGGCATTGGTAGGCGGCAAACCTGTCGACTTAGGCGTATTCGATAAAGTTGAAGGCGATAGTTTGACGATGAAAGAAATGAAACCGATAGCTTTAGCTCAGGCCTTTGCCGTAACCCGTGAGCCAAGGGGTGGCAGCGTTAACCCAACCATGAGCGAGATGATGGTAATTGGTCAGTTTTAACAACAGATTTCAAAAATTTCTGATAAAAATCACTTAAGCTGTAACGAACAGCTATATGACGACGTCTTATAAGTACAAAATTAGAGTATTTGTTCTTTATAAGATCAGTTAATAAGTAGGAAAAACGGACGTATAATACTTGCGGCCGTTTTTTTATGCCATCAACTTTGCCATAGTTAAAGGCAGCTGCTGTGCCAGCCGGCCGGGCATGATCACATTCATCCGGTTGGGCATCGCAAGCTCATCGCCGGCTTTGCCGTGAATATAAACCCCAATAATACAAGCATCTGCCGGCGAATATTTTTGCGCTACCAATGCAGTCACAATGCCCGTTAAAACATCGCCCATGCCGCCTGTTGCCATCGCGGGGTTGCTGGTTGAGTTAAAATAAGCCTTTCCGTCAGGCGTCGCTACAATGGTATAGTCGTTTTTAAGTATGATGTTGATATTGCGCTTTTGTGCGTTTTCAAGAGCGCTTTGCAGTCGCTGCCACCAGTTGGCATGATCACCGAATAAACGGTCGAACTCTTTCATGTGCGGGGTGATAATACTGCCCGGGGGCACGCTATCCCAAAGGGTTGGATTAGCTGCTAGCAGGTTCAAGGCATCGGCATCAATTACCACCGGTTTTTTAAAATCCTCTAAAACTTCAGTTAGTAATTTCAACGCGTCATCATCCTTTCCCAAACCGGGGCCTATCCCTATGGTGTCAAACTTATCCCAGTCAATATTTGGTAGTTCATTTTCTTTACGAACAATAGCCATCACTTCGGGCTGATAAGTATTTAAAGCTGTTAGCCCACTTTCGGGTACACAAGCAGTAGTGAGGCCCGCCCCTGCATAGGCGCAGCCCGCCGAGCTTAATAAGGCAGCCCCCATGGTTTTAGCCTGCCCAGCGATGATAAGCGCGTGCCCATAAGTGCCCTTATTACTAAAGCGATGTCGGGGTTTTAACAATTTACGGATATCTTTCTCTTCCAGAAACTGATAAGGTGATTGCAGCGATTGTATAAACGCTTCATCCAACCCAATATTTACGGCTTCCCAGCACTTAATATGCGGCGCCGATTCTGGCAGCAGAAAATTGATTTTGGGCTGTTGAAAAGTGATGGCCAAATCTGCATGCATAACAGTTGCATTCGCAGGGATTTCGCCGTCGATGTAAAAACCGGTTGGTACGTCAACAGCTACTACCGTTTTATGCAGCTCATTGATAAAGTCAGCAAGGCGTTTATAATCGCCGGCCAAAGGTTTGTTAATACCGCTACCCAGCACGGCGTCTACAATAATATCAGCTTCTTCTGTCGGGAAGGGAGCGTCGGGTTTCAAGTCCCGTAAGTCAAGCCCCATATTCATAACACGGCTCAGGTTCACCTCAAAGTCGGGCGTCGCCTTTTCTGAGAAACGGACTACTTTAACATTGATGTTCAAATACTTGTGGTTATACAGCATACGGGCAATAGCCAGGCCGTCGCCGCCATTGTTGCCCGTGCCGCAATAAACAGCTATTTGCTGACTCCTATCCGGAAAATGATTCACAAACCAACCCACAAAAGCCTTTGAGGCCCGTTCCATCAAATTTAAAGAACTAATGGGTTCGTTAGCTATGGTATAAGCATCCGCTTCGCGAATTTGAGGGGCAGTGATTAGTGGCAGCATAGTTTATAAATTTAAGGTTTCAGCGTTTTGTTTTACAATAGTTTTTTTGACGATTTTACAGTAGCTGAATATTGCAGGCAAACAGTTAAATTGCGTTTACAATTCAGCAACATGAAACGCCTTTTAACTGCTCTCCTTATCCCGATCTGCACCGCAACGTACGCTCAGCAACTGGGAACCCTCAGTGTCGAAAAAATAATGCGCGACCCGAAATGGATAGGAGTAGCGCCCTCCAACTTCCGCTGGAGCGATGACAACAGGAAACTGTATTTTAATTGGAATCCTGACAATACTGATCGCGATGAGTTATTTGCCATTACCCCCTCCAATATCAAACCGGCAAAGGTAAGTATTGACGAGCAGCGTGCCTTTATCCCCGAAAATGGCGACTGGAATAAAAGCCGAACCACCAAACTGTATGAAAAGAATGGCGACCTGTTTATGCTGGATCTTAAAACCGGTAAAACTCGCAGGCTTACCAGCACCACAGAACGCGAAAGCAACCCCGCGTTCAACATCGACGGAAGCAAGGTAATCTTCACCAGGTCTGAAAATCTATATTCTTTAAATTTAAATACCGGCGAGTTAGTTCAGATCACCAATTTTACACATTCGGCCGCTAACGCGGCTATGGCGCAGTCAGGCGCTGGCCGTCGCAGCGGCGGCGCAAGAACCAGCCGCGAACCAATGCTCTCAGGCAACGAGCAGGACCGATGGTTAAAGGCTGAACAATTGGAGTTGTTTGATATCATTAAAGTAAGGGACAAAGACCGTAAGCTCGATTCAATCGAAAATAAAGAATTTGAATATAAAGGGTTAAAAGAAATTGGTTTAGGCGATCAGTTACTTAGCAGTGTTACACTTAGCCCGGATGGCCGTTTTGTAACTTATACATTGGTGAAATTAGCTACAGATGCCAAGCGCGTAAACGTACCAAACTACGTAACAGCCTCTGGCTATACCGAAGATATCCCCAACCGTACTAAAGTAGGTGCGGCGCAGAACAGTTACGAAGCTTATGTTTTTGATACCCGAAAAGATTCAGTTTACCGCATATCCACGGCTGGTATACCGGGCATTAAAGATATTCCCGCTTATTTTAAAGATTACCCCAAAGAGCTTGAACAATTTACCAAACGTAATGAAGACCGTAAACTAAATATTCGTGGCGTGCAATGGAGCCCGGATGGCAAGTATGCGGTGATGATGATCACAGCACAGGACAACAAAGACCGCTGGATCATGAAATTAGACCCAGCCACCGGCGGTCTGTCGCCGCTTGACCGGGAGCATAATGATGCCTGGGTTGGCGGCCCGGGGGCCTATGAGTTGGGCTGGCTTGATAATACCCATATCTATTTTGAAAGCGAAGATTCAGGTTATGCACATATTTATACCGCAGATGTAACCAACGGCAAAAAAAAGCAAATAACCAATGGCAAATGGGAGGTGCAGACCTTGCAGCTATCAAACGATAAAAAGACTTTTTACTTTACCGCCAACATTGAGCATCCAGGGATTACGCATTTTTACCGTATGCCGGTTACGGGCGGCGAACCGGTTAAGCTGACTACTATGAAAGGCACCAACGCCGTAACGCTATCGCCCGATGAAAAATGGCTGGCTATTGATTATGCATACACTAATAAACCGCATGAGCTTTACATCCAGGACAATAAACCGGGAGCCAAACCGGTGCAGGTAACTAATTCATTAACCGACGAATTCAAATCATACCGATGGCGCGACCCGCAGATGGTGACCTTCAAAAACCGCTATGGCAGTGATGTGTATGCACATTTGTATCTGCCTGCAAAGATAGACCCCGCCAAGCCGGCCGTTATTTTTGTACATGGCGCGGGCTATCTGCAAAATGTAACCTACGGCTGGAGCGATCATTATTTCCGCGAATACATGTTTAATAATATGCTGGCAGACAATGGTTATACTGTATTAGACATTGATTATTCAGGCAGTGCAGGCTACGGACGTGATTGGCGCACCGCCATTTACCGCCATATGGGCGGCAAAGACCTGACCGACCAGGTTGATGGCGTGAAAATGCTGGTTGATAAGTATGGCGTTAATCCTAAGCATGTAGGTATGTACGGCGGCTCATACGGTGGTTTTATGACTCTGATGGCCATGTTTACTGAGCCTGATGTTTTCGCTGCAGGTGCGGCTATCCGCTCGGTTACAGATTGGGCGCATTACAACCATGGCTATACATCTGATATTTTGAACGAGCCATTTACCGACGAGAAAGCATATCGGGCCAGCTCGCCCATTTATTTTGCTGACGGATTGAAAGGCAACTTGCTGATGCTGCATGGTATGATAGATCAAAATGTGAACTACCAGGATATCGTTCGTCTTAGCCAAAAGCTGATAGAGCTGCATAAAGAAAACTGGTCGCTGGCTTCATATCCGGTAGAGGATCATGGTTTTGTACAGCCCAGCAGTTGGACAGATGAGTATAAGCGGATTTACAAGCTATTTGAAGAAAACTTAAAAGGCAAATAGCCGCTATTAGTCGCTGTGTTGAAGTAAATTGAAAATAAGATAAAGATAGCTTAACCCATCACTAAACTAAACTCAGACATTGGCGCCTCGCAAACCGGGCAGCTATAATCTGCCAGCGATGTAAACGCTGTTCCTTTTTCAATGCCCTGAGCTGGGTCGCCGTACGCTTTGTCATAGCGGCTTAAGCAGCAATTACATTGATACAAGGTTGGGCGCTCCTGTTCGGCTGGCGCGTCGGGAAAGTTTATAACAGGAAGGGAATTGCTTTGCGCATCGTAAAAAGCATGGCATAACGCTATAAGGTGCTTACTCAAATCGCGCGGCCTTACTTGCTGGCGATATAAAACTTCATCCTTCAGGTTCGGGTTAAAATCGCGGGTATGTAAGATATCATACAAGCCGGCAGCGTGCTTGCGTAAAACAATCGAGCCTTGCAAGCCAGTCTTCGGCTGCGTTTTTATCGCGAAGCAAAGCTGATAGGTGCGCAAGTCGGCCTCTTCAAACTGACGGACCAACTGTTGTTTAAGCTCCAATCCCTCAGGGCAAATATCCTCGATCTGCCAGTTCAACTCATTGGCCGCATGGCGTACGTTTAAATGATATTTGCTTAGGATTAAACCCCACTGTGCGCGATCTGCCTGCTCAATGCCTTTAATAATGATAGACTTCCAGGGGGTGGTATAAATTTGCCCGATGCGGGTTTTAAGACAAAGCAAGCAGGCTTCCTTCAAAAAATCTAACGGAAATAATTCATTGCGCCGATAAATGCCCAGCCAATATTTGTTGCCGTATTTATTAAAACCCTCATAATACGGCAGGTAAAAATCGGGCAGTTTCAGTGTCTCGGTAATGGGTCTGAAAGCCAGACTTACACCTTTAGTCAACGTTTTATAAAACAAATTCGCGTCAATATCTGGCCGACCGTAATATAGCTGCCTCTGCTTCAAAATAATATCCTCAATAGCCTGCGCCAATACCGGGATATCTTCCGAATAAACCAATTCAGGCAAACAATACAATTGATCGGTCTTTGGAAACCGAACATAGGTGTACCAATAATTATTAGTAGCTGATGCTATGAAGTTGATATTTCCACTAAAAAAAGAAACCAAAGTCTGATTGCTGTCTACCAGGTTCACTTTTAGCGTCGGCTGGTGATCAAAGGCATCAAAAATATCTTTATAAACACCCTCGCGCAGCCAGCCGTCCGTATGGTTAAAAATGCTGTCGGCAACGTAACTGCTAATGATGTTTGGATACTGTTCGTCGTCAATCTCAAAGTTAATCTCCGTTTTCAGCATTTCCAGTTCCAGATCTTCTAACCTGTCGGCATCTATCTCGAAATATAGTTGTTGCCGGTTGCCAAAGCGAATAGCGACCGCGCTTACACTCTCTGCTATGAGCAATATCTCATACAAGTCGCCGGCGGAAATAAAACCGCCGGGAAGATTAACTTTGATCAGTTGTTTCATGCGCTTTTGGCTTCAGTTAGGGCGGCCAATGTTTCTTCTAAAATACGTTTCACCTCCGGGCGGCATGATCCGCAGCCCATGCCTGCACCGCTTTTGCTGCATAGCTCGGGCAGGGTATCGCAGCCGTCAGTAATTTTTTGGCGGATGTTTTCGCTGCCTACATTATTACAGCTACATACCAGTTTGCCTAATACCGGGTCGGGCTTATTGCCGCTGCGCAGCAATTGTAGGCGCTTTTCGCTCAACTCTGTTTGATTGGCAATCAAGTCTCGGTATTCCAAAAATTCATTCTTGTCGCCAATCAATATGGCGCCGACTAATCTATCCTGGGTGATAATACATTTTTTATAGTAACGCTTGGCCTTGTCAGTAAAAACAACCTCCTCATAATTATTATCATCAGGGCATTCAGACAAACCAATGCTGCACAAATCAAACCCATGAATCTTGATGATATTCATAAACAAGCTGCCTTTATAATAGGCCGCGATGTCGCCATTCATATAAGTAGCTACTACGTGCGCTTGTTGCTCGGCAGCGGCGGTAATTCCGTAAAGTGTGCCGTTAAATTCGGCTATCTCGCCAATGGCATAAATGTTCGGGTCGCTGGTTTGCAGGCGCTCGTTTACGATGACACCACGGCGGCATTCCAGTCCGCATTCCTTGGCCAGCTCATGGTTCGGCGTAGTGCCAATGGCCAGGATCATGGCGTCACAATTAATTTTGCGACCGCTTTTTAAACCGATGCCGGTCAGTTTCGACCGGCCATAAAACAGTTGTATCTCATCGTCATAATAAATATCACAACCCTGATCAACCATTTCCTCATGCAAAAGCTGGCTGCCCAATGCATCCAGTTGGCGGTTCAGGAATCTTGATGTACGCTGGATGATAGTTACCCTCTTACCTATTTCACGCAGCGAGGCTGCCATCTCCAGGCCCAATAAGCCACCACCCACAATTACTACATGGCCATCTGCCGGGATATGCTTTTTAAAGGCATCGGCATCATTGCGGTTACGCATAGTGAAAATACCCGGTAGCGAGGGCACGTGTTTGGGAACCGCCGC
This sequence comes from Mucilaginibacter ximonensis, assembly GCF_042686265.1. Taxonomy (NCBI): domain Bacteria; kingdom Pseudomonadati; phylum Bacteroidota; class Sphingobacteriia; order Sphingobacteriales; family Sphingobacteriaceae; genus Mucilaginibacter; species Mucilaginibacter ximonensis. The sequence continues at coordinate 924,773 of NZ_JBHUPD010000002.1, read as the reverse complement.
CCTGCTTCCCGTGGCAATCAACAAAACATCGTAAGGCGTTTTCACACCCCGCGAATCCGTTACATATTTATTAAAGCGGTCTATCTTTTCGACCCATACGCCGCGCAATAGCCTAATTTTATATTCAGGTTCTTCCTCGTCAGTCATTTTAACCAGTTGCTCCCAAGCCTGTTCGCCACTAATGTAGTCGGGCAGCATAACGCGGTTGTAGAAGGGGTAATTCTCTTTACTAAAGATGGTGATCTCATCGTCTTGGTTCAGCTCGCGGTATGATTTTACAAAACCGTAGGCCCCTGCCCCCGCGCCGATAACCACAATACGTTGAAAAGGCTTTTTAAACTTAGCAACTTGTACGGCACAATATTTAAAGTCGGGCTCTTTGGATATCGGGTCCACCAAATCGCTGGTTACATTATTGGCACGGTTCAAATCGCTGCCCAGAATCTTACCCCAGTGCATGGGCAAAAAGATCACGCCTTTTTTTATTTGTGCCGATATTTTGGCCTTAACTTGCACCGATCCGCGTCGCGAGGTAATAACGGTAACGTCGCCTTCTTTAATTTTTAATCGTTCCGCATCCGCGGGATGTATCTCGACAAAAGCTTCAGCATAATGCTGGTTGAGTTTGTTCACCTTGCCGGTTTTGCTCATGGTATGCCATTGGTCGCGAATACGACCTGTGGTCAAGATAAACGGATAGTCGCCATTCGGCTGTTCGCTGGTCAGCGCATCGGGTACGGCGTGTATACGGGCTTTTTGCGTCGGAGTATAAAATTTCCGGTCGGTAAACAAACGCGGCGTACCGCCAGGTGCGCTTTTCTTTTTATAAGGCCATTGCACCGTTTTGCGCTCCTTCAGTATCTCGTAACTTAATCCGCTGATGTCAATATTAGTCTTTGCGGTAAGCTTGGCGTGCTCTGCGTAAATGGCGGCGTTATCCTTAAAATCAAAGCCCTTATAGCCCATTTTACGCGCAAACCGACAAATGATCTCCGCATCGGGCAAAGCCTCGCCAGGAGCATCCAAAACCTTGTTCAGGTAACTAATTCTGCGCTCAGAATTGGTCATGGTGCCTTCCTTTTCGGCCCAGGCAGCGGCAGGTAATATCACATCGGCATATTCCAAGCATTGTGATTTGTTGGTAATCTCCTGCACCACCACAAATTTGGCTTTCTTCAACGCCTCCTCTACCAGCCGTACATTCGGCATACTGGTAAGCGGATTGGTACACATGATCCAGATAGCTTTTAACTTGCCATCATTCAGCGCCGCAAACATTTCTGTTGCTGATAAGCCCGGTTTTGGATTAATAGTCGTCCCGCCCCAAAACTTTTGTACTTCTTCGCGATGTACCGGATTACTCAGATCGCGGTGCGCAGGCAGCAAGTTAGCTAATCCACCCACCTCGCGGCCGCCCATAGCATTCGGTTGTCCGGTCAACGACAACGGGCCTGAACCCGGCTTACCAATGTGCCCGGTAATCAAATTCAGATTAATGAGGCTCAGGTTTTTGTTGACACCGATGGCGCTCTGGTTAAGCCCCATTGTCCACATCGAAATAAAACCTTTGGCCTCGCCTATATATTTTGCCGCCAGCATGATATCAGCTTCGCTTACACCACAAATGCGGGCGGCTTCATTAACCGTCTTTTCAAAAACCAATTTGCTGTACGCCTCAAAGCCCTCGGCATGGTTGGTTACAAAATCCAGGTCGATATCGCCATTCTCGATCAAAACACGACCGATAGCATGGTTCAACGTGATATCAGTACCCGGATTAATTTGAAGGTGCAAATCAGCAACGCTTACGGTATCCGTAGCGCGCGGATCGACCACTATAATTTTAACATTAGGGTTTGCGGCTTTGTGGGCCTCTACACGTCGCCATAAAATAGGATGGCACCAGGCCGGGTTGGCGCCGGTGACAAAAAAAAGATCGGCCAGCTCAATGTCCTCATAACAAAGCGGAACAGAATCCTCGCCTAAAGCGAGTTTATAAGCAGCTACAGCGCTGCTCATGCACAAGCGCGAGTTGGTATCGATATTATTACTGCCGATAAACCCTTTGAGGAGTTTATTCACGACATAATATTCCTCAGTCAGGCATTGCCCTGAGGCATAAAAAGCTACCGAGTCGGGGCCGTATTTATTAATGAAAGTTTTGAAGACCGCAGCGGTACGATTCAATGCTTCATCCCAACTCACACGCTGCATCGGCATGCTTTTGTTGTACCGCATCTGCGGATATAACAGGCGGTCGCTTTTGTCATTAACTGTATGGTGCAGGTTAAGACCTTTACTGCACAGCGCGCCCTTGTTTACAGGGTGATCTTTGTTACCCTGCAGGCTTACCGTGCCGTTTTTTTCTTTATTTAAAAGCACACCGCACCCAACCCCGCAGTAACAACAGGTGGTGCTTAATTGAGTATCGGTGTGCTTTCTTGGCATTTGTTTTATTCTTTGTTATTTAAACGATGTCCTTTCGACCAACGGGTTTTATTACTTTATACTGCTCCCGCTAATTTGCTATCAATAGCCGCCTCTTCGGTCGGTTGTTTTTGAAAGCGGGTAATTAATACAATCACAGAAACTGCAATAACTGTGTACCCGATGTAAGTAAATGCCTCTACATAAGTGATGGTTGACGACTTAAACAGGAAACCAAACAGCATGCCGCCCAGGTTACCACCTGCGCCAACAATACCGCTTACCAAACCCACATTTTTAGTATTGACGAAAGGCACAATACCATAAGTAGCACCGTTTGACATTTTCAGAAACAGCGCGAATGTCAGCATGCAGACAATAGCCATAACTAATGAACCGGCTTGTGCAAATAATATCAGGCCCGCGCCTTCCAGTAGCAGCACCCCGGCCAGTAAGAATCCCTTACCACGCATACCGAATTTTTTGCCCACTTTGTCAGAAGCAATACCGCCCAAAGCGCGGGCAAACAGGTTCATAAAGCCGAAGATGCCTGCCCAGAAACCGGCAGCGCTTTGCGTTAAATGGAAGGTATCTACAAAATGAAGAGAAGCGACATTATCAAAAGTTAGCTCCATACCAAAACACATGGCATAGGCCAACATGAGCGCCCAGATGCGCCAGTCGGCCAGTACGCTCCAGTCGGTTTTAGCGCCGGCTGTTTTTTTATGGCCTATTTCATCGTAATTGCCCTCCGGAGTATCTTTAGTGAATTTGTAGTACAGTAACGCAATAATCAGCATCATCACACCCGGTACGATCATGGCATAGCGCCAGGCTTCAGCTTTAGTGTAACCGAAGCCAACAATGGCTGCAAATATCAATGGCATTACCATGTTAGTTACGCCGCCGCCCAGGTTGCCCCAGCCACCGGTTACTGCGTTAGCGGTACCTTTAATATTAGGCGCAAACATCATGGAAGTATGAAATTGGGTTATCACAAACGAGGCTCCGATGATCCCTATCGCCAGGCGGAAAAGGATAAATGTGGTATAATCGTGCGCCAGGCCTACCAAAAACACAGGGATAGCGCCAACTAATAATAAGCGCACAGCGGTAATACGCGGGCCCCAGGTATCGCAAAGTTTACCTATTAACAAGCGGGCAATGATGGTAGCGGTTACCGATGCAATGATAGTATTACCTACCTGTGCTTTAGTTAAATGCAGCTCGGCGCGGATAGTTGGCATGAGCGGGGCCAAACCAAACCATCCGAAGAAACAAACAAAGAACATTAACCAGGTGATGTGAAAAGTGCGCATCTGCACGCCTTTCAACGAGAATATATTAAGTTTGGTGAGTTGATTTTTCATGATTTTGAAGATGTTATTTGTTCAAAAAATCAGGTTTGATATTTAGTTGCAGGTACGCCCAAAGCGGATGCAGCGAGGTAGTGTTGGGGGCAATGCCTTTTGCATATTCCATACTACGTGTGGCGGCCATATAACATATACCCAGGTCGACCATGGTAACTTTGCTCAGTTTATAGCTATTCGTGAGATCAAACTCGGTACCTATATACTTGTCAATAGTAGCGCCGGCTGTATTTTTCTGGTTGTTTTGCAGCATAAAATAATGCCCCGCCAGCTCGCTGCTAAAGCGAGTGTTGGCAGTTGTGTATTTAAATTTCAGGTAAGGGTCTGTCAAACCACCGGCAGGCGATCCGCTCGAAGCATAAAAGAAATCCATCAGTCCCCAAAACTTATGTGGTGTGCCATATAAAGGGTCGAAACGATGGTTAACGGTTGAGTTAGATGTAGCGTCTTTACCTGACAATACGTCCAGCCCTGCAGTGTATGCCCAGTTAATATCTTTATAAGCGACGGATGCGGTATAGGTATAGGCACTCAGTTTAGCGCCGTCGCGATCATGTCCACCCTGGTAGTAGTAGCCGGCAGTTGCCGCCCATTGGTTTTTATCACCAAAAACAGGGTTAACCAATAGGCCTGTAGTAATGCGTGTGTTTACACCTGTTTGATTATAACGACGGCCATATAAATAGCCGATATCAGTACCTGAGGTGTTTTTAACAGAGTCGATAATATATTTACCGAACTCGTCAGAAAGAAACAGACCTGATATTCTGGTTTTGCCAAACTTTCTAGCCGCATATAAATATTGCAATGACTTGTAATCGGCGGTGAGCCCGTTAGTGCCCGGTGGATTCAGGAATGATGGTGAGCCATTTTTGGCGCTTACACCTGAAGCATTTAATAATGGTATATATCCTGCAGGGGTATTCATTAAATTACCTTTACTGTCTTTGACAGTGGCGGGTACGTTGGCCGGTGTATAGAATGTGCCATTGTAACCAATAGCATCGGTGTTTTGGTTAAAGGCTGCGCCGAGGTCAACCTGCCAGCCTTGCTGTATCAGTTTGAAAACTATAGCGTCGTGGCGGCGGGCCTGTGTTATCCAGTCGGTCGCACCTAACAGGCGCTCGTCGTCGTATGATATTTCCTGGCGACCAACCTTAATTGCAAAGTAGTCAAATGGGGATACCTTGAAGCCCGTATCTTTTTTGTTAGACAGAACGATCTCTGCCCAAGCTTCGTGAACAGCTATTTTAGCGCCGTCTGCGGGGCTAATAGTTGAAGCATCCTGGCCCCATAACCTTACATCCTGAATGGAAGTTTGAAAAATAAGTCGGCTCGATTTGTAGTTGAAGTTGAGCCGCGTTCGCTGCCCGATAATGGCAGCGGCTTTTGCGCCAATGGGTTCTAAGGTGCCGTAGCCGTCCCGCAGTTCGCCCCGGGTACGTAGTTGCCCGGTTAATGAAAGCTGTGCATTTGCATTTTTTGTAAAAAAGCATGACGTGCACAATAGAATTACCGCAACAATGCGCAGATTTAATTCCTTTTTGTACATTTGAGTTGGTTTTTTTTGTTAAAGCGATTAAAACTGTCTGGCCTTGCCTGGGAATGCGACCTCCCGGCAAGGTTTTTTTATTTTACTACTGTCTGTTTCTCTCCATATTTACTTTTTTAAAAGTTTGCGACCTTTTTATTTGTAAATATATCTTATTTAATGTAAAAATTGAAGTTATACAGATATTTATATTGATTTTTATGATTTAATTAATCAATTATTTAATTTTTTAATAAAGTTTTAATTGAATATTTATATAAACCAAGTTAAATATGATTTTTATAAAAATTTACATGATGAATTTTATACAATTTTGAAAAAATGGTAAGTTTATATACACTTAGCAATAAAATTTTTCAATAAAAAATTGAAATCGTTAAAAATTTATGACCAAAGTCAATTTAAAATTGATTATTATTGTATAATTAACTGATCTTATTATCTCAAATGAAGAAAGTATCCATAATTGATAATGAAGAATCTTGTTTTTTGTGCAAAAATTGCCTCAAGGAATGGATTCCGGCGATATTAGCACACAAAAAGAACTATAAAGTAAAAAAAGGTGAGGTTATTTTCAGAGAAGGCGATCCTGTTAAGGGTGTTTACTTTGTAAATAGCGGCGTTGTAAAAGTGCATAAGCGCTGGGGCGCCGAAAAAGAACTGATTCTGCGTTTCGCTAGCGCGGGAATGATCTTTGGTCACCGGGCTTTGGGTGGTGATGGCATTTATACCATATCTGCCACTGCGATACAAGAGAGCATCATTGGCTTTGTGGATACGGACTTCTTTGAGACTACCTTAAGGGTAAATGCTGATTTTACCTACAAACTGGCTATGTTTTTAGCTTACGATTTACGGGTATCCGAACGCAAAACACGCAATCTGGCACACATGCCGGTTAAAGGCCGTGTGGCGGAAGCCCTGATCGATCTGAAAAATCAATTCGGGATATCCCCGAAAGGCTTTATTAACATTGAACTGAGCCGTCAGGATCTGGCTTCATTCTCAGGCGCTACCTACGAGACAGTATTTAGGGTGATTAATGAATTGGTTAACGATGGCCTGCTTGAAGTATCAGGCAAGAGTATAAAGATAGCCAATTACAATGCTTTGCTTAAACTTACCGAAGAAGCAGCCTAAAGGCTGATAAATACCATCCCTTCCTCCACTTTTATCCCATACGTTTTTATTGACAGCGCTTCGTCAGTCAGACATTCGCCGCTTAACAACGAAAATGTGTTTTTATGAAACGGGCAAGCCACCTTCGGTTCGCAGTTTTCGCCTGTGCTGCCAATCATTCCCCGAGACAAAACCATTTGCTGTTTATGCGGACATAAATTTTGCGTAGCAAACCACTCGCCACGGCGGGTAAAGTTGTATACAGCAATTTGCTCATCACCTAACTTAACACAAGCGCCGCCATTTTCGGGGATATCAATGGTGCGACAGGCCAATACCCAGTTATCTACTAATGCTTCCATGTTGAAAATTCTTTATTGTTATAACCTTTATTGATTGCCATTTCTCGCTATCCTCGAAATGACAATGGTTTTATGGATGAAACAAGAAAATGACTTTAGTCCAATTTCTTGTTTCATTTTGTTTCACTGTGTTTTTGTAATTATTTGCAATTCAATTACTTGATTGAAAATCCTGTTTCGCTTGTTTCATTTGATTCACATTCGCGTGAAACAAACCATCCGTTACCACGAGGCTTTTACCTGATCGCGCATAGGCTCGAACTTTACGGTCGGGTCCTTCTCTTCAGGTGCGTTCACAAAGTGACTAAAGCGCTTGCGTAATTCCGGGTCCTCAATTACTTCTTTCCATTCGCAGTGGTAGGTATTAACCAACGTTTGCATCTCTTCTTCCAGTTGTTCGCAAATACCCAGGCTATCATTGATCACTACGTTTTTAAGATAAGCCAGGCCGCCGTCCATTTTGTTTAGCCATGTTGCGGTGCGCGATAATGGCTCAGCTGTCTTGATGTAAAACATCAGGAACCTGTCCAGGTATTTTACCAATGTTTCTTTATCAATATCACTAGCAAATAGCTCTGCATGTTGCGGTTTTGAGCCACCATTGCCGCACACATACAGGTTCCAGCCTTTTTCAGTAGCAATGATGCCAAAGTCTTTTGATTTGGCCTCGGCGCATTCGCGGATACAGCCACTCACCCCGCCTTTTAGTTTATGCGGTGCGCGGATGCCTTTATATCTGTCTTCAATCTCGATGGCAAACGATACGCTATCATGCAAACCAAACCTGCACCAGGTGCTGCCCACACAGCTTTTAACGGTACGCAGGGCCTTGCCGTAAGCATGTCCGCTTTCAAAGCCTGCATCAATCAACTCTTCCCAAATAGCAGGCAAATCATTCAAATGTGCACCAAACATATCAATGCGCTGGCCGCCGGTTATTTTAGTATATAAATTATAACGTTTAGCAACCTGGCCGATAACGATCAGTTTATCGGGAGTGATCTCGCCGCCCGGTATGCGCGGCACTACCGAGTAGGTACCGCCTTTTTGTATGTTGGCCAAAAAGCGGTCGTTACTATCCTGGATAGTATCTTGTTTTACAATAACATCATTCCAAAGGCTCGACAAAATGCTGGCTACTGCAGGTTTGCAAACCTCGCAGCCGTCGCCGTGGCCAAAATGATCGAGCGCCAGGTCATAGTTTTTGATGTTATTGATCTTAAGCAGATCGTAAAGCTCCTGGCGCGAGTAGTCAAAATGTTCGCAAATAACATTTTTGATATACTGGCCATTTGCTTTCATGGTACCGGCAATCAAATCTTTAACCAACGGCACGCAGCCACCACAACCGGTACCAGCCTTGGTGCACTTCTTGATACCATTAATATCAGTAATACCTAAATCAGCAACCGAGGAGCAGATGGTTGCTTTGTTTACAGCCTCGCACGAGCAAATTAATGCATCGTCGGGCAAATTCATCACGCCGGCGCCTTCGCTTTCCGCACCGCCTCTGGCTCCAAGAATCAAGTCCTCGGGATTTGGGGGCAACACCAATTTATTATTGACGGTTTGCAGCAGCATGTTATAGGCGTCGGCGTCACCAATCAAAATGCCGCCTAACAGGTATTGACCGTCGGTGGTAATGTTAATGCGTTTATATATGCCTTTATGGGTATCTTCAAAAACAATGGTGCGGCAGTCGGGCTCCGTTATAAAAGCATCGCCAAAGCTGGCTACGTCAACACCAATAAGTTTAAGCTTGGTGCTCATGTCGAAGCTGTAAAACAGCTTGCTGCCGCCGGTAATTTGCGAAACAACCACGTCGGCCATTTCATAACCCGGCGCAACCAGGCCATAAATCATGCCTTCGTACAAAGCGCACTCGCCAATGGCGAAGATGTTTTCATCGCTGGTTTGCATTTTGTCATTAACCAGGATGCCGCCGCGGGTGCCCACTTCAAGTCCTGCCAGTTTAGCCAATTCGTCGCGCGGGCGGATGCCTGCGGATATTACCAGCATGTCTACAGGTAATGAAGTTTCATCATTAAAATGTAGTGCATCGATCTTGCCCTCGCCAGCAATATGCGAAGTGCTTTTATTTAAATGGACATTTAACCCAAGCGATTTTAGTTTGGATTTCAGCATCTCGCTGCCTGCTGAGTCAATTTGCCTTGGCATTAGTCGCGGAGCAAATTCAATAACATGGGTTTCTTCAATGCCTAGATCTATCAGTGCCTTTGCAGCCTCCAGTCCTAACAAACCGCCACCCATCACCGCGCCGGTTTTAGCTTTGGCGGCGTAGTCTTTGATCAGGTCGAGATCCTCAATTGTTCTGTATACAAAAACGCCATCTTTTTCAACGCCCGGAACATCCGGCACAAAAGCTGACGAGCCGGTGGCTAAAACCAGGTAATCATATTGTATACTTACACCTAAAAGGGATCGGACGGTTTTATTGCGGCGGTCTATCTCCTGGATTGGGTCACCCAGGCGCAGCATAATGCCTTGTTCGTCATACCATGAAAGGGTTGACATGGAAAGATCATCAGCTGTTTTGCCGTTAAAATATTCGCTAAGATGAACTCTGTCGTAAGCGTGGCGCGGCTCTTCACCAAAAACAATGATGTTGAAGCCTGACGTTTTGGATACAAGCTTTTCGCAAAACTTGTATCCAACCATGCCATTGCCAACTACAATAATGGTAGGTTTTGTCATGACGGTTATTTTTATGTTAAAGCGTTTTTTATTTCAGTAAATACATTAAAGCGCGACCAGAACTGTATTTACAATAGCAAGTTTAGATAAAAGAATTGAAAAATCAAATAATTTTCCTATTTTAGTCATACAAATCACAAACAAATCAAACTATAATTGATAAATAACATGATTTACATCAGTAAAAAATTAAAAATTGATAAAAAATCAACTTTACATTGAAAATTTACAAGGATTTCTATTTCAAAAGCACCTATTTTTAATAATATACTAAAAACAATGCCAGATACTTTAAAAAAACCGGTGTTATATGTTTTGGGAGCCGGCCCCGGCGACCCGGAATTGATAACTGTTAAAGGATATCGCCTTTTGCAGCAGGCAAAAGTGGTACTTTATGATAATTTGGCCAATAAAGACCTGCTTAATTTAACACCGAAGGAATGTGAGCATATATATGTTGGCAAACAACCGTATGGTACCTACACTACCCAGGACGAAATTCATAAACTCATTAAGTATTTCGCCTTTGAAAAAGGCAGCGTAATCAGGCTTAAGGGTGGCGATCCATTTATCTTCGGTCGTGGTTTTGAGGAAATATTGTTTGCACGCCAGCAAGGCATCGATACTTATTATATACCCGGCGTAACCAGTATGCAGGCGTCTGGCCTTGAAGATATTCCGCTTACGCACCGCGCAATCAGTGAGGGTATTTGGGTGGTAACGGGCACCAAAAAAGATGGATCGCTTTCCGGTGATTTAAAACTGGCCATGCAAAGCAACGCCACCGTAGTTATTTATATGGGGATGAAACAGCTGGCATCTATAGCGAGTACCTATATAGATGCGGGGCATGGCGACACACCTGCTTCTATTATTCAGCATGCCTCGCTTCCACAGCAAAAATCGGTTAAGGGAATGGTGAAAGACCTGGTTGCTATGGCTGACAGCAAACAATTAAAACATCCGGCTATTATAATTATAGGCGGTGTAACCAACCTGGCTGTTTAAACCAAAATCTTATGAAAATCAGAATCAAAGGCAATGCCATACGTTATCGACTAACTAAAAGCGATGTCAACCTGCTTTATAAAAACCTTGATTTACAGGACAGCACCAGTTTTGGCAATCGCAGCTTAATCTATCAGCTTAAGGCCGCAGAACAAAAAAGCCTGACTGCCTCATTTGTTGATGATACCATAACTGTAATTATTCCTTCTGAAAAACTGGATGAATTGGCTCAAACCGATAGGGTAGGTTTTGACGGTAATGACGGCACTTTATATATATTGGTAGAAAAAGATTTTCAATGCCTGGACGATGTAGCTGAAGATCAAAGCGACAATTATCCTAATCCATTGGCTGCAAAATAGGTATATTGCATTTATGAAAATGCATTGGTTTAAATACCTCTTAATACTTATAGCAATTGCCGGCACCACTGTTTACGCAGCGGGGCAGTCTGTCCAGCCATCAGAAAACACTCAACTCAACTACATCTATAAACCCGGCGATGCAGGCTATAGCTGTTTCCGCATACCGGCGATGATTGCAACTGAAAAAGGCTCATTGCTTGCCTTTGCTGAAGGCCGCAAGAATGACTGCGGCGACTCGGGCGACATAGATTTAGTATTACGGCGATCAGAAGATGGCGGTAAAACCTGGAGCCCCGTACAGGTAGTTTGGAGCGATTCGACTAATACATGCGGTAATCCGGTACCCATACAGGATATCAGTACAGGAAAGATCTGGCTTGTCAGTACCTGGAATAATGGCCAGGATCATGAAAAACAGATCCGCACGCAGACCGGCAGGGACGGCAGGCGGATTTTTATTTTATCGTCGGATGATGAGGGCCACTCATGGTCCAAACCCAAAGAGATCACCCAAGAAGTAAAATTACCTGATTGGACCTGGTACGCCACCGGGCCGTGTCACGGCTTGCAAATAGCGAATGGTAAATTTAAAGGCCGCCTGGTAGTGCCGGTAAATCATGTCGAGCTGCCGTCCAACAAGAATTTCGTACATATTATTTATTCTGACGATCACGGCGCAACCTGGAAATTAGGTAACAATACCCCACAAGATGGAACTAATGAAGTTACTGCGGCCGAACTAGCCGGCGGTAATATCATGCTCAATATCCGCAATGCTGATCGTAAGAAGCATACGCGACTGTATACCACCAGCACAGACGGTGGCCAAACCTGGGCCAACCTGCAAACAGATACCACACTGATAGAGCCTATTTGTCAAGGAAGCTTGCTTAACCTTTCGCCCTCAAAAAATAAAAATATACTGCTGTTTAGTAACCCGGCCGATGTAAAAAAGCGCGCTAATTTAACCCTGCGTGCCAGCCTTGACGATGGCAAAAGCTGGCCGTATAAGCAGGTGCTTTTCGCCGGCCCTTCGGCCTATAGTGATATCGCGATTTACAAGAAAAAGCAAGTAGCTTGCTTGTATGAGGCTGGAAATGCTAAAGCTTATGATGGGATTGCGTTTCAGGTGGTAGGATTGAAAGGTTTGCTGAAAAATTAGGAAGGGTGTCATGCTGAGCCCGTCGAAGCATGCGAGCAAAGGCCAATGCTCGCCCTTCGACAAGCTCAGGGTGACAGCTATCGTTGAATGGAATCAAACCGTATGGCTCGTCCCCGAATAATACTTCAACGTAATCAAATCATTAGGCACGGGCTTATTGTTCCAGTTACGATGGATAGCCAGGGCTGTGCCCATAGCAGTGGCCTGTGCCATTGAAGCGGCATATACTTCAATATCCGGAAAAGCAGCAGCTAATAAATGCATAAACACCGAGTTTTTGCTAAAACCCCCGTCTACGAAAATCCTCTTTACCGGAGCACCCTTTAGTACATAGCTGGTGGAGATTTTTTGTTTATCAACAAGTTGATGCATTAGTTCATAATAAGCTGCTATGTCATCGCCTGGTATATTCGGGTCGTACGGTATATTACGGTATTTGATCGCGTCCGTGTTAAATTTTTGGGCGATGGCTTTAATGCCCTGATCATATTCATGCCCGCTAAACAGCCGCGAGGCTTTCACTGGCTTACCTTTGTATTGAATATAGTTGAGGCAATCGTTTTTTAATTCCTCAATGGTTAGCGGCGATTGATTAAAAGGGTTTAAACTGATAGACCAGGTACCTGTTGAAAGCAATACAAACGGCTCATTAAAACTGGCTAAATAGGGTATTAAAGCCGCCGAGCTGTCATGCAAGCCAATACCGGCCTGATACCACCGCCCGTTATAATATGACGGGATCCTTTCATCCGCCGGAGCTATCGGGGCGAGTATTTTATCCAAACCTTCCTGCTTCACCCAGTAATGGTAGTCATTCTTTTCAAAGTCCCATAAAGCAGTGTGGCAGCCAATGCTGGTAAGATCAGAAAAGGCCTTTCCCGTAATCAGATAGCTCAGGTACTGCGGCAAGTGCAAAGCGTATTTAATCAGCTTAAACAGTTCTGGTTTTTGATGTTTAATGCGATACAATTGCAGGCCCGAGTTCAAACTCTCCAAAGCTGGCGATGCTGTTTTGAATGCTATCTCCGCCTCGTCACCGTAGGTATCATAAAACTTCTTTTTGATATCCTCGGGATAAGGCTTCAGGTAATTGTATAACGGCGCTATCGGGTTACCCGCTTCGTCTAGATAGACAAAACTAGCACCGTAAGCTGAGAAGTTAACCGACTTTACATCATATTGATCCAGGCGGCTAACTTCATTCAGCGCATCAAAAACAGCTTTTTTAAGCGCATCGAGATTTTCGCAGGCAAAACCATCCTCGTCAGTGATTTCATTGAATCGCGCCGAACGTTCAAAAACAATGTTATAGCTTTCGTCAAAAAGAAAAAGCTTCTTATTGGTTTTGCCGACGTCAAAAACCGCTATGACAGGTATGGGTTCCATTATAAACCGGTTGCCTGAGTTTTGTCGCCTCGTTGTTTAATTAAACTTTTGCGCACTTCCTGCTCGCGAAAAACCGCGATTGGATCAAGCGCACCACCCTCTCGCAAACGTGCCTCGGCAATAAGCGGGCGCACATCTGTACGATAAGCGGCTTGTAATGTCTCTTGCGCTTTGGCTACATCGTTATTTAATTGAGCATTTACCAACGCTTTGGTATCAACCAATAAAGCCTGGGCGTATGCAATCTTGATGGCTTCTACTGATTGTAACAGATCCTCGATCGGGTCCTTCACATTGTGCGAAGCATCGATCATCCAGCCTATACCATTGGCATGGCTCAAACCGCGCGCATCCATACCCTCAACCAGTTCATTAAAAATCAGGAACAGTTGGTACGGATTGATGCTGCCTACGGTAAGGTCGTCATCGCCATATTTTGAATCGTTGAAATGAAAGCCGGCCAGTTTTTCTTCCATTAACAGTAAAGAAACAATTTGCTCAATATTGGTATTGGGCAAATGATGGCCAAGGTCGACCAGCGTCAGGGCCTTTTTGCCCAGTTTAGAAGCAAGCAAATGCGACTGTCCCCAGTCGCCTATAGTAGTCGAGTAGAAATTAGGCTCGAAAGGTTTGTATTCAATCCACATTTTCCAATCATCCGGCAGGGCTTCATAAATTTGCTGCAAACTATCCAAAGTATTCTGAAATGCTTTGCGGAAATTTAGCTGCCCCGGAAAGTTTGATCCATCAGACAACCAAACCGATAGCGCATTCGAGCCTAGCTGCACACCGTACTTGATCACGTCGATATTATGCTGAATAGCCTGATCGCGCACCGCTTTATCAGTATGATGCAGCGAGCCAAATTTATAGCTCAGTTTCTGATCTTTCTGATCTTGAAAGGTATTGGAGTTTACTGCATCAAAGCGCAAGCCATATTGTGCTGCATGAGCTTTAATGGCCGATGCGTTTTCCGGAATGTCCCAAGGAATATGCAGCGAAATCGAATTGCTTGAGCGGTTCAAGGCATGAATAGTACCCACGTCGGTGATCTTTTCTTCTAACGTGCGCGGCTCGCCACCGCCGGAAAATCTGCCGAACCGTGTACCGCCGGTGCCTAAAGCCCAGCTGGGTATCGCGATATTGAATGCACGCAGTTTTTTCAAAACGTCGTCAAGATCCTTCACATCCTCGGCCACAAAATCAAACTTGCGTTTGTGCGTGGCTAAATGCTGCCGATTATATTCATCAATTTTATGTTGTTCCATAATGTTGGTGTTTTTAGTCCATAGTCGATAGACGATGGTTCATAGTTGTTATTAGTTCGCAGGCGATAGACGATAGTGCATGGTTGTAATTCATAGTCATCTTATCACTATGGTCCATGGACTATGGTCTATCGACTAAAAATATTATCGCACAAAGGCAGCGGCCACACCGCCATCCACATTTAATACATTGCCGGTCGATTTATTCAATAATCCACCAGCAAAAACGAAGCAGGCGTTAGCGATATCATCCGGAAGAATTGTTTCGTTTAATAAAGTGCGTTTGGCGTAGTAAGCCGGCAGTTCTTCAACGGTAATGCCATAAGCTTTTGCGCGCCCCTCGGCCCAACCACCGGCCCAAATGTTACTATCGCTGATCACAGCGTCGGGGTTAACCACATTGACACGAATTTTATCGCCTCCCAATTCAGCTGCGTTCAATCTGCTCAGATGCAGTTGTGCGGCTTTGGCGCTGCCGTAACCTGCGTTATTTGGTCCGCTTACCAATGCGTTCTTGCTGACGATGTTGATGATGTCGCCGCCGATATCCTGTTTTTTCATCACCGCGGTAGCCGCTTGTGTTACCATAAACTGACCTTTCACCAATACGTCATACAACAGGTCCCAATCTTTTTCGGTATGCCCGGCTATGTCTTTAGAAATTGACAGGCCGGCATTGTTCACAATCAAATCCACACCACCAAAAGCCAATGTAGCTTTGCCAATAGCGTCTGCAATCTGGTCGGCCTTGGTTACGTCCAGAATCGCGGTAGTGTAGGCGTCTTTACCAAACAGTTTTTTAAACTCTTCGCCGGCACCTTCTAAACGTTCGGCATTCATATCATTCAATACAACTACGGCACCCTCTTGCGCAAACTTTTTGGCGATAGCCTTGCCAATACCCCCCGCGCTGCCCGTAACCAAAGCAATACGACCCGACAAAGCTTTTGGCTTAGGCATACGTTGTAATTTGGCTTCTTCCAGCAACCAGTATTCAATATCAAATGCTTCCTGGCGAGGTAGCGAGGTGTATTCAGATATAGCCTCGGCGCCTTTCATCACATTGATGGCGTTAATGTAAAACTCGGCAGCTACACGGGCGGTTTGTTTGTCTTTAGCAAAGGTGAACATACCCACGCCTGGGTACAAAATCACCACCGGGTTAGCGTCGCGTATAGCCGGGCTGTTATCGTGTTTGTGGGTGTTATAATACTCAGTATACATGGCGCGGTACGCCTCAAAAGCAGGCTGCAAACGGATTTTTAAGGCCGTGGCGTCGCTTAAATCTTCGTCCTTACCTAAATCGAGAACCAGCGGACTGATCTTTGTCCGCAAAAAGTGGTCGGGACAACTGGTACCTAGTGGTGCCAGGCGGTAAAGATCATTCGAGTTGGTAAACTCCAAAACCCGGGTATCATCTGTAAAATGCCCGATCATGTTTTGTTTTGACGAGCAGAAACCGCGCAGTATCGGCGCTAAAGCTATGGCCTGTTTTTTACGGCCTTCTTCGTCCAGGCTTTCAATTCTGGCACCGCCGAAGATTGGCCCCTTTTTACCATAGTTTTGCTCCAAGTACCCGGCGCATTGCTCAATTACCTCCAATGTATTCACATAGCTTTCGTAAGCGGTATCGCCCCAGGTAAATAAACCGTGCGAACCCAGCATAATGCCGCGGATACCCGGATTAGCATCCAGGCAAGCTTTCAATTGTAAGCCCAGGTCAAAACCCGGACGCTGCCATTCTACCCAGCCAATTTTGCCGCCAAAAAGTTCTTCGGTTATTTTTTTACCATCTTTTGCTGCCGCGATAGCGATAGCTGCGTCGGGGTGCAGGTGGTCTATATGTTTAAACGGAAGGAATCCGTGCAGGGGTGTGTCAATAGACGGTGCTTTTGAAGCCAGATCATAAATGGTATGGTTAAACAATTCCACCATTTCGTCTTCATATTGCAGGTCTCGGTAAACGTTTTTGAGGTTACGCAATCTGTCAACATATAGTGCTGCCAAACCGCTTTTGGTTAACGTACCTATGTCGCCACCTGAACCTTTAATCCACATTACTTCGACTTCTTCGCCGGTAAGCGGGTCTTTCGCCATGGCTTTGCATGAGGTGTTGCCGCCACCGTAGTTGGTGAGGCGCAAATCGGCCCCTAACAGGTTTGAGCGATATATTAACAGCGCTACTTCATCACCGGCAAGCCTGGCAGCCGCCTCGTCATCCCATAAGTAGCTTACGTGCTTAAAATTTGTTTCTTTGACAGACATTGTTGTACTCTTTATATGTTGTTGTTGGTTATTTCATTACAAGTTTTAAAAGGGTGTCATGCTGAGGCTCTCGAAGCATGCGGGCAAAGGCCTTTACGCTCACCCTTCGAGAGCCTCAGGGTGACATCCTCTTTTTATTTCTTCAATTCCAGTTGTGCCGTAGGCTTCGCCTCTTTATCCTTCAAATTATTACCATAGCCCACTATAATTACTGATAGTATGATAGTTACTATACCGGCAATCAAAACACTCTTGGCCTTTTTGCTAACGCCTTGCCATTCCTTCAAAACCAAACCCCACATGTTAGCAATGAGGATGATGAAGGCCATGTGCAAGATCCACGAGCTGGCGCCGTTGCCCAACTTGCTCTCGCCCATGCCATAAAAGAAAAACTGCAGGAACCAGGTGGTACCCGCCAATGCCGAAAAAACGTAGTTTTTTAACAGGGGAGTTTTAGGGTTGGTATAATCGCCGAAGGTTTTGTTGCGGGCATTCAAAATCATGCACCAAACAAAGTTAGTGGTTAAACCGCCCCACAAAATCACCACATAGGTAACGTTGTTTTTGTACAGAAAATTTTGGCTAGGGTCGGTTATGTGGTGCGATAATCGCCAGGCGTTGTTAGCCGCATTAGCCATATCGGCACCGGCATCAATACCAAAAGCAAAGCAGGCACTCAATACACCGGATACGATGGCTACCGCGATACCCAGCCCGAATTTATAATCTTTATTGTCGACATTGGCATTGCCCTCTTTAGCCAGATCACGCTCTTTCAGGGTACCTGCACGTCCGCAGATAATGATGCCTATCACGCAGATCAATATCCCCAGTAAAACCAATTGGCCCCATTGGTGCGAAGCTAAAATACCGATGCTGTCCTTTCCCTCTTTTGGTGCAAATTCATAATAAACCGCCGGCACCAAAGCGCCAAAAACCGAGCATAAACCCAGGATGATGGTGCTACCTAAGGACACACCCAGATAGCGCACGCCCAGGCCGTAGGTCAAACCGCCAATGCCCCATAGTAAACCGAAGAAATAGGTTAATGCCAATATGCCGCCATTTGTTGCCGAAATGATATCGCCGAAATGCGGAATGGTTAACCAGGCGGCTATAGGCGGAACGATGAGCCACGAAAATAAACCGCCCACAATCCAGAAACTTTCCCAGGCCCAGCCTTTAACTTTTTTGTAGGGGATGTAAAAACTTCCGGACGCAAACCCGCCGATGAAGTGAAATATAACACCGAATATTACTTCCATTGTGTTTAGGTTTAGTTTGCTGTGGTGAAATGATAGGTGCCCGAGCCTACGTTAACCGCGGTGTAGCCTGCAATCTGATCGCCGGCCCTGGTTACTGCTTTGCCGCCCTCGGTAACTGCATTATCGGCTTTGGTTGGTACGTAGACAGTGGCGGTTGTATTAGCCGGAATGATAACATCCAGCACAAAATTGCCGTTTTCAACCTTCCAGTGCGAGCTGGCTTTGCCGTATGGGGTTTCATAATCAGCCCTTACGTCGGTTAAATTACCACCAACAGTTGGCTTTATAATGATACCTTTATAGCCCGGCTGTTCGGTTTTGGTATCGATACCAGCTACAGTGCGATACATCCAGTCGCCAATAGCACCGTAAGCATAATGATTGTAAGAGTTCATTGACGGCACTTCCAGTTCGCCGTCAGGCTTAATACCATCCCATCGCTCCCAGATAGTGGTTGCGCCCATTTTAATAGGGTATAACCATGATGGGTAATTCTCTTGTAATAACAATCTGAACGCTGCATCGGTATGGCCATATTTGCTCAGTACGTTACACAGGTAAGGCGTACCCAAAAAGCCGGTAGTTAAATGGTTGCCATAGCGGCGGATGTTATCAGCTAAACGGCCTGCCGCTTGCTCTCTCAAATTCTCAGGCAGCATATCAAACTGCAGCGCAAGTGCATAAGCAGTCTGTGTATCTGATGATATCAAGCCATTTGGCGTAACGTACTCTCGCATGTAGGCATCCTTCACATCGGCCAATAATTTAGTGTAGGTTTCTACATCTTCAGTTTTCCCTAACACTTTAGCCGCATTGATCACCAATTGCGTTGAGCAAGCATAAAAGCATTGCGCAATTAAATATTTACTGGTGATAGCGGCGGTGCCGTCGTTATCGTCGTTACGTGTGTAAAACAACCAGTCGCCAAAATGCCCGCCGGTGTTCCACAGATTGTTGTGGCTGCGGCTTTTCATAAATCCTACCCAGGCTTTCATGCTGTTGTATTGATTTTCGAGAATCTGTTTATCGCCATAGGCCAGGTACATGTTCCAGGGAATAATGGTTGTTGCATCACTCCAGCCTGCACTGCCGCCACCGCCGGTAGGATGCCCATTGTCAAAAGCATCAGGAATAACGTGTGGCAGGCTGCCATCAACAAACTGATCAACAGCTACATCTTTCAACCATTTGGTAAAGAAGGCATGCACGTTCATGTTAAAAGTCGCTGTGCGCGAAAAAACTTCTGCATCGCCGGTCCAGCCCAGGCGCTCGTCGCGCTGCGGGCAGTCGGTCGGGATATCCAGGAAGTTGCCTTTTTGTCCCCATTGAATATTGTGCTGCAGTTGGTTGATCATTGGGTTTGAGCAGCTGAAGGTTCCGGTAGGCGCCATATCCGAGTAAACGGCGGTTGCGGTAAAATCCTCCGGGTTAATATCGCCCGGATAACCCTCAATACGGATGAAACGGAAACCCTGCCAGGTAAACTGCGGTTCGAATATTTCTACGCCATTCCCGCTCAAAATAAAGGTATTTTGTGCCTTGGCATCGCGCAGGTTATCGGTATAAAAATTGCCAGCTTTATCCAATACCTCGGCGTGCGAGATCACAATTTTATCGCCTGCCTTGCCGCGCACATTAAACTTCACCCAACCCACCAGGTTCTGACCAAAGTCTATCACCTTTTCGCCCTTTGGCGTGGTGAATAGTTTGATGGCTTTAAAGGTTTCGTGTTTGCGTACCGGTTCGTTTTGAGTGGCAATCAGGTCGTCTTTTGGATAGTTACCTATAACGGCATTTTTCCAGCTGCTATCGTTAAAACCGGGCTTGCTCCAGCCCTTTTGTTCCATACGGGCGTCGGTGGTTGAACCCATATAGATCTCTGCATAACGCACCTCGCCGGTTGATGTTTTCCAACTATCGTCGGTAGCAACAACAGCCGTGCTGCCATCAGTGTAAGTGATATTGATCTGCATCAGCAAAGAAATATCCTTACCATAAATTTCATGGCGGGTACCAATACCATAAATACCGCGATACCAACCGCTGCCCAGACTCGCACCTACGGCATTTGCCCCCGGTTGCAGCAAGTCAGTCACATCATACGCCTGATATTGCAAGCGTTTATTATAGCTGGTATAACCGGGCGTTAAATAAGCATCGCCTACACGTTTGCCATTAATATGGGCCTCATACAAGCCATGTGCAGTAATATAGGCTGTAGCTGATCTTACTTTTTTGCTGACATTAAATCCTTTTCTGAATAAGGGGCTGGGTCTTGAAGCCTCTTCCTGTCCCGGGCCTATCCATTGCGCTTTCCAGTCATCGGGCTTTAATAAACCCATGCGAAACATCGCACTGCCCTCGGCCGACTTGCCGTGATTGTCCCAAACCTTTAGGGTCCAGCTATATTTCTCGCCTGCTTTTAAGGGGCTGCCCTTGTAGTAAATATAAAGGGATTGGTCGCTGTTTACCTTGCCTGACGACCAAACCACGTGCTTGTTATCGTCGGTAACTTTAATCTGGTAAGCGGTTTGCATTTCGTTACGGGTGGCTCCGGCATTCAACTGCCAGCCGAAACGAGGGGATTGAGCATCGATGCTTAGCGGGTTGACCAGGTTCTCGGTCATAAGCTTTTGCACCTTAACTTGCGCCATACTGATTTGTCCCGCAAACAGGCCAATAAATAAAAAGAAAGCTTTTCTCATTGTTTATTTAAAAAAGGATGTATAATTGGTTATGGCAAGTTAACAAAATTCAATTGGGTTAACTATCCCCTACTGTCCTAAGCTGAAGCGTTTCGTTGACAGTAGTTACAGCGAAGAATGACTTTCGCTTTTATAAAAATGTCATCTCGACTGAAAGGAGAGATCCATACACATGTTTTTGAATTACGCGTGTATAGATTTCTCGCTATCGCTCGAAATGACAAAGTTGTTTATGACTGCACAATGAAAAATTACCTAAAGGTCATTCAGATCGACGAGCATTCTATCACGCCAAAATATCTGCAGATATGCAACTCCATACTGCGCGGCATCGAGGATGGCTCGGTAGAGAAAGACGATATTCTGCCATCCATTAACGATTTGAGTATTGCCCTTGAAGTTGCCCGGAATACCATAGAGCGGGCTTATAAGGAACTGAAGAAATACAACGTTATTAACTCGGTAGCTGGCAAGGGATATTTTATTAGCAATGTCACGTTTGACCAGCCGGTAAAAGTGTTGTTGTTATTTAACAAATTGAGCAGCCATAAAAAGATCATTTACGATGCCTTTGCCGAAGTGTTGGGCAGCAACGCGGCAATTGACTTTTACATTTATAATAACGACTTCAACTTTTTCAAAAAGCTGTTAACCGGCAACATCGACCATTATTCCAAACTCATCATCATTCCGCATTTTATTGAAAATTCAAGCAGTGCCAGAGCGGTAATTGACCAGTTGCCAAAAGACAAGCTGATACTAATGGATAAATTGCTCGAAAACATCAGCGGCGAGTTTGGGGCGGTTTACGAGAATTTTGAAAAGGATATTTATAATGCGCTGTCACAACTGCTGGATAAGCTGAGCAAGTATCATACATTAAAAATCATTTTCCCCGAAAACAGTTACTATTCAAAAGAGATATTAACAGGCTTTGTCAACTTTTGCCGTCAGTATGCCTTTGAGTACGAAACCATCCATAAGCTTAAAAATGAAACCTTACAGCCCGGCACCGTCTATATTAATTTAATGGAGGACGACCTGGTTGAGCTGGTTGAAAAGATAATAAGCGATAAACTGAAAATTGGCCAGGACATTGGCGTGATATCCTACAACGAAACACCGCTTAAAAAGATAATTCTGAACGGTATTACTACCATATCCACAGATTTTAAAATGATGGGGGCTAAAGCTGCTGAGATGGCGCTGAATAATACCAAGGAGCATGTGGCCATTCCGTTTAAGGTGACGTTGAGGGATAGTTTATAAGACCTCTCCCCGGCCCTCTCCAAAGGAGAGGGGGAGAGGCCAGCAGGTTTAAAAATGAAGACCAAAATCAAACATAAATAAGAAGATAGGCCAGCGAGCGAGCGCACCCTCTCCTTTGGAGAGGGTCGGGGAGAGGTCTTTGTATCTAATTTGATACTTATCATTCAAAAACCCACACACTTATTTATATTAGTTGACGAAAGATCAACACCAATTAGATTAACCTTTATGAAGCGAAAAACAAGCGGTTTGTTATGGCCGGTGCCACGTTATGCGTTTACGGTGCTGGCGCTATTGGCCAGCGTCAATGTTTACGCGCAAAAAAAAACGGGGACCTACTCCACCGATAAAGCGATTATTGACAAAGGCGAGGCACTGTTTCAAAAAAATTGTACGGAGTGCCATAACTTCCGTCAGCGTGGTATTGGGCCTGATCTGGCGGGGGTAACCGGCGAGCAAACGTATACCTATTTGAGCCGTTTTATTAAAAATTCGCAATTGGTAATTAAAACTGGAAATAAGCATGCGGTAGCGCTTTTCAATGAATTTAATAAGGTGCCGATGCCCTCACATCTGCAATTTACCACTACTGATCTGAATGCCATTCTGTCGTTCATCAATACACATAAAAAGGTTGTAGCGGTTGAGCAAGACCTGGGCGATTTAGGCCCGAAGATAACCAACCCGCAACCCGAAAAAATTGCCAAAGCGGGCTTGACTTTAAAGTTAACTGAGTTTGCCACGGCGCCAGCTACATCAACAAAAAATCCGCTTACGCGAATTAACCAAACCTTTGTGCTGAAAGGGCCGGGAGGTGACCGTTTATTTATGCTTGACCTGCGTGGCAAGTTGTATGAAATTAAAAATAAACAGTTTACCACAGTAATGGATATGGCCAGGCTGAAGCCAGATTTTATCAGCGAACCGGGTCTGGCAACGGGTTGGGGCAGCTATGCTTTCCATCCTGAATTTTATAAAAACGGCTTATTATATACTACTCATACCGAAAGAAAAGGATCGGCCCCGGCTGACTTTGCTTACGCAGATTCCATCCCTGTGGCGCTGCAATGGATAGTGACCGAATGGAAAGTTAAAGACCCTAGCGCATCAACCTTCGAGGCCACACCGCGCGAATTGTTTCGGGTAAACATGCCGTCGCCTATGCATGGTATGCAGCAAATTACATTTAACCTGCAGGCTAAACCTGGTACAGCCGACTATGGTTTGCTTTATATCGATATTGGCGATGGGGGCTCGGCCGAGAACGGCTATTTACAGCTCTGCGATAATCCGACACAAATCCGGGCTTCGGTACTGCGCATTAATCCGGCAGGTCGCGATAGCAGGAATGGCAAATATGGCATTGTAAAGGCTAACACCTGGGCGCATGATGCAGACCAAAATACGCTGGGAGAGGTTTATGCCCGCGGTTTTCGAAACCCCAACCGTATAACCTGGGCGCCCGATGGCAAGGTGCTGGTGTCTGAGATCGGTTTTAATAACCAGGAAGAGATCAATATCCTGAAGCCCGGGCTGGATTACGGCTGGCCTTATCGCGAAGGCACGTTCAAGTTGGTTTTTGCGGGTAAGAAAAGCGGGATTTATAACCTGCCCGTGCATGATGATCCGAAATACACTTATCCGGTAGCCGAATACGATCATGACGAGGGTAATTCTATCTCGGGCGGATTTGTTTACACCGGTAATATCGCAATGTTAAAAGGCAAATACATTTTTGGCGACATTGTGAAAGGCCGTGTTTTTTTTGTGGATTATGCCGATTTAAAGCTGGGCAAGCAGTCGACTATTAAAGAATTCGATCTGCAATTTGGGGATCAGAAATCGACTTTTATTGATATGGTCAGGAACAAAAAGGCCGACATGCGCTTTGGTTTGGGCGAAAACGGTGTATTGTATATATGGGCAAAAACAGATGGCAAGATTTGGCAGGTAACTGACTGCGTGACTAACTGATCAAAACTCAGCGGTTTGCAAAGTGCGCCCCCCTGTGCTATTTGCTTCCGGCAGTATCTTTTATAGCCGCCGATATTTTTTTGAGTGCAATAATCAATTGATTTTCGACAGTTTTTACGGATATATTGAGCAAAGCCGCTACTTCTTTATATTTCATGCCATCCTCCTTAATAAGCTTGAATATTAGCTTACATTTAACAGGCAGGTTATTGATCAGGCCATCCAGCGCCTCTACCTTTTCTTTGCTGATAAGCACACTTTCCGGATCTACAGAACAGTAAGCAGCTTTGTCGTATAAAACCTCTTCGTCTACATAAACGCGATTGCGCTGGCTGCGCAAATAATTAAGTGACAGGTTTTTTACCGATACAAAAAGGTAGGTGTTCAAATTTTCAATTTCGTGGAAGGCGCTGCGTTTTTTCCAGAGGTTGATGAGTACGTCATGGACAATCTCTTCGGCAGCTTCGCGGCAATGCACCAGCGACACAGCAAAACGATACAGCTTTACAAAATATTCCCTATACAGTTCTTTAAAGACCTGCTCATCCTGCAAGGCAGCATGGTTCAATTCTTCATGAAGGATAATCTGCATAGGTACAGAAGGTTGTTTACAATGGTTTAATAAAGGTATGGTATTTAGTTTATAACCATTGCTCAAAAAAATCGTTTTAAAATATTTTTTTTCCTTTTGGGGGTATTGTGACTTTTCTGTGTCTTAAACCATATGACATCAGAAGAAAGGGCCTGGTTTTTAATTGCACGTTCGGTTTCGGGCGATATTACACCTCTCGAAGCAGAAGAACTTGATCATATTCTGGCGGCTCATCCTGAGCTGAAAGCAGAGTATGATCAGCTTATGCGTTTAAGATTAGATGCTCCGGTGGCTCCTTCTTTTGACGAACGCCAGGCTTTGGAACGCGGCCTGCACAAACTTGAACATGCGCTTGTAAATGAAGATCGCTCTATGGAACGCTTGTTGTTTAACCATGAGCCTGAACCATTGCATAGCCGCTATCCAAAATGGTGGATGGCTGCGGCGTCTATTGTTGCTTTGTTTGCTGTGGCGGCCATTATGATGCATTATCTAAAAAATCAAACCATAAATCATACTCAACAACAACTGGCTACTACTTACGGTAAACGTATCCATACGGTATTGCCTGATGGCACTTCGGTTTGGCTGAATGCCGGTTCAACTATTAAATATGCCGACAACCTGGTGGTTAACGGTAAGCGCGAAGTAACGCTAAACGGCGAGGCGTATTTTGACGTAAAACATGATACCGTACAACCGTTTATAGTACATGCCGGTAAAATGAGCGTAGTAGTATTAGGCACAGCCTTTAATGTACGCGCCTACCCCGGCGATACTTATATGGAAACCACCCTGATACGCGGTAAAGTGCAGATAATTAACGAGAACAAGCCTGCACAAAACATCGTGCTTTACCCTAACGAGAAAGTGGTACTGGCTACACATTCAGAGCTTACCCAAAAATTAAAACTTGCGGTGAAAACTGTCGCGCCTGCTGATTCGATGTCGACAGAGAAAATAACGCTGCCTGACGAGGCCATTACTGAAACCGGCTGGGTTAACAATAAGCTAAGCTTTAAAAACGAAAACTTTACCGATCTGTCGCAACAACTTGAACGCTGGTATAATGTACAGATCACCTTTGATAATGACACTTACATCACCAAAGAATTTACCGGAACATTCAAAAACCAATCCATTGACGAGGTAATGAGCGCCCTGCAAATTATCGAGCCGTTTCATTATAAACTGAAAAACAACCAAATACACATATGGTAACCAACCAATTAAACACAAAACTTAAAAGGAGAAGAAAGGAAGACACTGCATGACCTAAGAAAAAACTACAGCATATTAACCCCAAAAAATAAGGAAGTGCTGCAACACTTCCTCTGATAGTTGGGGTTAGCTCCTACAACCAAATATCTGACTGGATACCAGGCTTTTTAAGATTTTATTAACCTCAACAATTCAAAAGTATGAAAAAAACTTTAAGTTCTTTCATTGACCCTGCTATTGGCAAAAAACTACTATTGTTTGTGAAACTAACAACTCTATTTATACTGGTTGCTTTATTACATGTTTCGGCAGCTGTTCGTTCACAAGAGAAACTCAACCTAACCGTAAAGGACGTGAAGCTGGAGAAATTTCTTGACCTGCTCGAGAAAAAAAGCAGCTACACCTTTTTATATAGCAACGGGGCCGTGCGGGGTAACAGCGTAAGCATTGACGCTAAAGATGTTACCGTTCCGCAATTATTAGGCACAGCCTTGAAAAATACCGGCTTAGCCTTTCGTATTTTACAAAACAACCTCATTGTAATTACTAAATCATCGGCGCCTCCGGCGGCCGATCTTAATATTAAGGGCCACGTGGTAGATAGCAAAGGCGAGCCCTTACCTGGGGCAACCATCGCCATAAAAAACGGCGCTTCGATAACGCAAACCGACGTCAACGGCAACTTTACAGCTACCGTGCCCGACAATACCGTGCTCGTGGTAAGCTACATCGGCTACAAGACGCAGGAGGTGGAAACCGCCGGCCGGTCAGAAATTACGATTACTTTAATTGAAGACGCCGGTAACCTGAATGAGGTTATTGTAACCGGCTATGGCACCCAACGCAAAAAAGACCTGACAGGTGCCGTATCGGTAATCAGTACTAAAGATCTGGCAGGCATCCCTGTCGGTGGCGTGGCACAGATCATCCAGGGCAAAGCTGCGGGTGTTACGGTAACACAGAACACAGGCGCTCCCGGCGCCGGCATAGCCGTACAGGTGCGTGGCTTAAATACCATTAACGGTATCACTCCGCTTTATGTAGTTGACGGAGTACCCGTAACCGATGGCATCAGCCAGTTAGCGCCGGACGATATTGAAAATATCAATATATTGAAAGATGCGTCTTCGGCAGCCATTTATGGTGCGCGCGCCGCAGGTGGCGTGGTTATCATCACTACCAAACATGGTGCACAAGGCAAAGCCAAACTAAGTTTTAACGCTTATACGGGTGTACAGTCGGCTACACACTTAATAAAAATGGCCGATAATGCCCAGTATGTAAGCGCTTACAATACTGCAGCCAGGAATGACGGTCGCCCGATCATTTCTGATAGCTTAGCGCGCACACTATCTGATGTAAACTGGTTGAAAGAATTGTTAAGGCCAGCCCCCATAACCAATATCAATTTATCGGTAAGCGGTGGCAATGAAACATCAAACTATATTGTTTCGGGCAATGTATTTAGCCAGAATGGGTTAATCCAAAACTCATCTTACAGACGCTACAACCTGCGTACCGCTATTAACAGCAACCCTACCAAATACCTGAAGTTTGGAACCAACATCAATCTTAGCTATGAGAAAAACCGGCAAGTAGGCTCATCAGGCGATGGTTATACCGGTGCCGCCGCCAGCGTGGTTCGTTATGCTTTGTTCCGCACGCCGGGTACGCCGGTCTATGGTGCTAACGGACAATTTGTTGACCTGCCTAAACAAGATGCCGTATTGGGTAATTTTTTGGGCGACGGTATTAACCCTATCCAGTTAGCCGCAAATACCGATAACAATAACTATAACTATACCGTTTTAGGTAACGTTTTTGGAGAGTTAACGCCGGTAAAAAATCTGCGTATCCGATCAGATTTGGGTTTAGACCTGATATTTACCGATTACAAGCAATTTTACGGAACCTACGGCGCTGACAGGCATTTCAACACACCTTCGTCGCTGGCGCAATCGCACAATCAGAATCTGAATTATAACTGGACCAATACGGCCACTTACGATCTGAACCTGGATAAGCATGCGCTTACTTTCATTGCCGGTACAGAGATTATCCAGCGCCAAATGCAAGGCATCAGCGCTTCGCGTACCAATTATGTAAACCAGACCCCTCCTTTTCAATACCTGGACAACGGCGCTTTAACCGGCTTGCTTAACGGTGGCGGCGAAAGCTCACGTAGTTTGTCATCGTTTTTTGGCCGTATCAACTACCAGTACAACAACAAGTATTTAGCAAGTTTTAACTATCGTTGGGATGCTTCCTCAGTACTTGATCCACAAAATCGTTCCAAATCAGTTTACTCAGGTTCATTGGGCTGGCGCATTGATCAGGAAGACTTCATGAAGGATATCAAACCTATTTCAAGCTTAAAACTGCGTGTTGACGTTGGGCAGTTGGGTAATGAGCAATCTTTAGGCTATTATCCTTACCTGTCGCTTTTGGGCGGAACAAGCTTTTATCCGTTTAATGGCGTAACCAATCAGGGTTATACTATTAACTCCATCGGCAATCCTAAAATTACCTGGGAGGTTACTACGCAAGAAGATATAGGTTTAGATATTGGCCTATTCAATAACGCACTGCAGGTTACTGCCGATTATTATATTAAAAATACCAATAACGTGCTGTTGCCTTACCCAATGCCAAGCAGTGCGGGCCAGGCAAATGTACCCTTCATCAACGCCGGCAAGGTGCGCGATCAGGGTTTTGAACTGGACATTTCCTATCGTGGTAAAATTAATAACGATTGGAACTTTAGCTTAAACGGCAACCTGGCGACAGAGAAAAATACCGTGGTTTCGTTAGCAGATGCGCCTGTGATTAATGCCGGACGCATTGATAACAATATTTTTGCAACCCGTACAGCAGTTGGTCATCCAATCGGCTCGTTCTTCCTGTTACAACAGGAGGGTATATTCCAGAATGCCCAGCAGGTTTTCACGCATGCTTATCAGGGGCCAGGCATTCGCCCGGGCGACGTAATGTATAAAGATGTTAACGGTGATGGCGTTATTAACCAGGACGATCGTGTATACGCTGGTAGCGCCATTCCTAAGCTAACTTATGGCCTAACCGCCGCAGTGTCTTACAAAAACTTCGACCTGAGCGCGTTCTTCCAGGGTGTTTATGGCAATAAACTGTATGACCAGGTAAATACTGAGCTTGAAGGTTTCTACCGTCCGTTCAATATTACCGAGGCTACCGCAACACAAAGCTGGAGCGGGCCGGGCACAAGCAACTCGATGCCGTTGCTGTCATGGTCTGACGCAGCAAACAATAAGCAGGCCTCAACCCGCTTTTTGGAGAGCGGCTCATACCTGAAATTGAAAAACCTGCAGTTGGGTTACAAACTGGGTAAAGATGCGTTGAAAGTACTGGGCATGTCGTCTGTACGGATATTTGTAAGCGGGCAAAACCTGCTCACGTTTACCAAGTACAAAGGGCTTGATCCGGAGTTGTACACCAATGACAATAATGCGGGCGACGGTGTTAAAGCCGTAGGCATTGACTGGGGTACCTATCCATCGGCAAAAATTTTCACTGCCGGTATCAACGCTAATTTCTAACCTATAAACTACAGAAAAATGAAAGCAAAAAACAAATCATATATATTTCTGGCTGCCGCGTTGTTTGTAACCGTTATGGGTTGTAAAAAAATCCTGGATCAGCCGGTAAGAGGTCAGTATACCGATAAGGATTTTTTTACTAATGATGCCAACACCACACTGGCCGTTAATGCTGCTTACACTTCGGCAACCTTTACAGACGCGTCATCAAATGCGCTGTGGGTTTTAGGCGACGTTGCATCTGACGACGCCATTAAGGGCGGCAGCGCCGGCGACCAGGCCGATTTTCAATTGATCAACGATTTCAATATTAACCCTAATAACTCAGCTGTCGAAGCCGTATGGAAAAGATATTTTCAAGGGGTATTTACCTGTAACGTAGTTACCGACGGCTTGTCAGGCAATACACCCGGCATATCAGCTACAGTAAAGGCACAAGCTTTGGCACAAGCCAAATTTCTAAGAGCCTATTATTATTTTATACTGACAACTGCTTACGGTAACATCCCTTTGCACTTAAAAGTTGAAACACCGACCGAGGCTCAGAAACCGGTATCGACCCAGGCAGTCATTTACGCACAAATTGAGAAAGATTGCACCGAAGCAGCCGCCGACCTGCCAACCAGTTGGAGCGGTGCCGACTTAGGCCGTGCTACCAAAGGTGCTGCGCTGGCTCTGCTGGCAAAAACCTATCTGTTTGAACAGAAATGGGCATTAGCTGCGTCGACTGCAAAAGCAGTAGAAGATTTGAACGTGTACAGCCTGTTGCCAGTTTTTGCTGATAACTTCCGCGCAGCAACAAAAAACAATGCTGAAGCTGTGTTTACCGTATGGCACCAAAGCGGCCTGACACCATATCAGGGTAACAACCTGAACCAATGGTTTGCACCGCGTACCTTGAACGGCTACGGTTTCTTTTATCCAACCCAAAGTTTGGTTGACAATTTTGAGAAATCGCCGGGTGGCGTTGATGACCCGCGCTTGGATTATACCGTTGCCCGTGCCGGCCACCCTTACTTTGACAGTGCGTTTGACCCAACCTGGACCAGCACCGGTTATCTAAGCAAAAAGGATTGCCAACCGCTCTCTGAGATACCGGCAACTATAAAAGGCGACGGCAATCTGAACTATCCGGCAATTCGCTTTGCTGATGTGCTTTTGATTGAAGCCGAAGCTTTAAATGAATCGGGCAATAGCGCTGCTGCGTTAGTACCGCTCAATAAGGTTAGAAAACGTGCGCGCGAAAGCTATCTGTATGATAATACTTTGCCAGGTTTTGGTACTGTGCCGGCCGGCTTACTGCCCGATATTACCACAACCGATCAAGGGTCGCTACGCGATATCATTCGCAAGGAAAGACGCTCAGAACTGGCGCTTGAGTTCCATCGCTTCTTCGACGTTATACGTTATGGGCAGGCTTATGCGCAATCGGCTTTGTCTGATGTGCCGTTATTTAACTATAACAAAAATAAGTTTTTCCCGATACCGCAAAGCGAGCGGGATGCTAATCCAAAATTAGGTTTATAAACTTTTAAGTACAGTAAAAGATGAAAAGACTAACCCAATTGGTGGCAGCTGTCGCAATGCTGGCGGCTGTGATAATAATGGTTCAATCGTGTAAAAAGAACGATCAGGCACGCGATACCAATTCAGATAAAACAAAACTAAGCATGCAGATAGACTCGGCCAACATGCTGTATAACAGCGCTACAGAAGGCAAGCAGGCCGGCCAGTATGCTGTAGGCTCAAAAGCGACGTTAAAAATCGCTATTGACCTGGCTACGCAGGTTAAAGCCGGGGCATTTACCCAACAGGAAGTGAACAATGCGACGGCCAACCTGTCGCGTGCCGAAAGTGATTTCAAGGCTAAGCTGATACAGGACGTATCGCCAGAAAACCTGGTAGCTTACTGGAAATTTGACGGCGACGTTACCGATGCGTCAGGCAACGGCCACAATGGTACCTTAAAAACCAACTATATCGGTGCAACTGCCGCTACGGCTGTTGACGGAGCTACCCTGCCCGTGTTAACCACCGACCGCTACGGCGCTGCCAATAAAGCTTATGCTTTTGATAAAGGCGCTTATGTAGAGGTGCCTTATACTACTGCGCTGTATCCTGCTAATTTTTCCATCAGCGTTTGGGTAAAACCAACAGTAGCCAGCAACGGCAATTATATTTTTTCTGTCGATCATTACTTTGGTTATAAGTTCCAGCTACAGGGCAATAACTTTCCGTTCCTGACAGTATCTACCGATGCCGGTATCCACGACGTGGATGACAATCCGGGCGCGGTACAATTGAATACCTGGAGCCAGCTTATTGTTACTTACGGCGGCGGCAATATCACCTTCTACATTAACGGAAAACTGATAAAAACCGTTGTCACAACCGGTAATTTGATTCCGCCCAAAACTATTGTGAATGTTTGTATTGGTAATGAGCTGCCAAAATCGGCCTATAACTTGTTCGATAACTCTGACCCTAACTATTTCTGGGGGCCAAGTTACTTCCAGGGATCGCTGGATGATATACGCCTGTACAACAAAGTATTGAGCGCAACCGAGGTAAACTCGCTTTATGTGATGGAACAACCGTGAAACAATTGATTGATTAGTTTATAAAAAGGAATATAGCGTGCTGTAAAAAGCCGCTATATTTATTTTGTTTAAAACCTATTTACATTATGAGAAAAAACCGGATAAGTATTTGGGCAGCGGCCCTGCTGTTGATCTCGACAAGCAGCATTGCACAAAAAACTGAAAACAGGCTACCAGAATGGGCGCTGGGCGGCTTTGTACGCTCGGAGGCTATTGACCCTATCATATCGCCAAATAAAGACTCACGCTTTCTGGACCCCGTGAGCAAAAAAGAAGTTGCGTGGGAAGCCAATGACACTTTTAACCCCGGAGCGGCTATTAAAAATGGTAAGATCGTGGTGTTGTATCGTGCCGAGGATTTGTATGGTATCGGCATCGGCTTTCGTACGTCCAGGTTAGGTTATGCCGAAAGTGCCGACGCCATTCACTACACACGTCGCCCTAAACCGGTGTTATACCCGGATAATGATATTGCCAAAGCCTACGAATGGCCAGGCGGCTGCGAAGACCCCCGGGTAGCAGTAACTGCAAACGGCACTTATGTGGTATTTTATACCGAATGGAACCGCGATGTGCCGCGTTTAGGGGTTGCACATTCAAAAGATCTGATCCACTGGACCAAATACGGACCGATATTTAAAAAAGCTTATGGCGGTAAGTTTTTTAACATAGCCAGCAAATCGGCATCGATATTAACACAGGTGGTGAAGGGAAAACAAATTATTATTAAAACCCATGGCAAGTACTGGATGTATTGGGGCGAGCATCATGTGTATGCCGCTACCTCGACAGATCTGATCAACTGGGAACCCGTTGTTAATGATAAGGGCGGACTAAAGGAACTCATGTCGCCACGAAAAGGGTATTTTGATAGCGATTTGACAGAATGCGGTCCGCCGGCATTAATGACCGACAAGGGCATCATTCTGTTTTACAACGGTAAAAATAAAGGTGGCGAAGGTCGTGACAGTCGCTTCAACGCTAACTCTTATTGCGCAGGCCAGGCATTGTTCGATAAAAACGATCCCTCAAAAAACATAACCCGCCTTGATCTGCCATTTTTACGCCCGATGAAACCGTTTGAAAAAAGCGGCCAGTATGTAAATGGCACCGTGTTTATTGAAGGCATGGTTTATTTTAAAAAGAAATGGTACCTATATTACGGCTGCGCCGATTCAAGGGTAGCTGTTGCGGTTTATGACCCGGCACGCCCGTCGGCGCCTGACCCGGTGGAATAGTTAAGATAATTATCAAAAAGGGCCAGCTTGCATAAAGCTGGCCCTTTTTATTCGTCCTTTTCATTAAGCAAGTACCGCATCAGCTCGGGTAGCTCAATCTCTTCGGTACGGTTAATGTCTTTTTTCTGATTACCGAAAATATCGGTACTATGTTTAATAGAAAGCACTTCGCGACCTTCTTCGTCAGTAAATGTTTTGGTTGTATTTCCAAAAACATCTTCGCGCTCCTTTATCGTAAGGGTGGCCACACCGTCGCCGTTACGCACGGTGGTGGTTTTATTGCCGTTTATATCTTCTGTCCAGCTTATTGAGCCCAGGCTTTCGCCATTGCGGCCGGTAACTTCTTTGCGTTTATTCCCTAAAATATCGGTATCATATTTAACACGATAAATAACATAATTATCGCGGTCGAGGAAAGTGACCGTTTTATTGCCCATCAAATCTTCAGATGTTTTGATGGTACGTACCTGGTGGCCTTCATTGTTAACAACCGTTTTAACCGGGTGGCCAAAAATATCGCGCCCTATAGTTACCTCCGATTTAATATGGCCGTTATGGTCGCGATAAGTTTCGACAGTGTCGCCAAAAAAATTGGTGCTGCGTTCTATTGTTTGCGCTTTGGCCAAAGAGCCCGAAAGCAACGCCGCAAACAGCAGGTAACGTTTAATTTCCATAGGGGATTTTGTTGGAGTATCCCCGCTATGACACCAGCCATTACCGAAGGTTTAATTGCTTTCAAAAATTTACGATTGCCAGATTTATTTATCGGCGGCATAAAACTTCATGCCCAATATTCCGGTCATGATCATCAGCATAAAAAACACCTCTGCCCATGTGGTGCGCTGTTTTAAAAAGAAAACCTCGGTGAGTTTAATCAACACCAGCGTTACGGCAGTCCAGGCTGCATAAGCGGTAGCGGTAGGTAAACTTTTTATGGCCAGCGAAAAGAAGTAAACGTTACCTACTCCAAACACCACATAGCCCACAAATGGGAAGACAACCGGCAAACCGACTGATGGCAAAAAAGCTGTGGCCCAGCGGAGATTTTTAAGCGCACTAAAGGCCATGAACTTTACGCAAAAGGTCCAGGCGGTTTCAAAAGCGGCCGCTATGATGAGGTAGATCCAGGCCATTTTTTTGGTCTAATTTTAGAGATGATGCGCGGCCGAAGATTATAATACTTTTCAAACCATTTGTATTTGAGCAGAGACTGCTCGTTAAAACGCTTTACTGAGAAGGCATGCTGCAGGAAATAATCCCGTGGGAAATCATACGGCAGACCCCAGTTTTCGGGCTTGTCGCCGGGTGGGTGGCCGGGGTCGTAAACAGTGCCCAAAAGGTAATCCCACAGGGCAAACTTGGTAGAGAAATTGGCGTGGAACACCTCCTGGTAATTAGCATGGTGCCAAAGGTGCAGCTGCGGCGTGTTGATGATGTATCTCAACTTGCCCAACTTTACCCGCACATTGGCATGGATAAACATACCGAATATGGCGTCGAGCAAAGCTTTTATGGGTATCACTTCGGGTGCAGCGCCCAGCAAAATTATCGGTGCAAACTCAATGGTTTGGTTAATGATAATTTCGACGATGTGAGATCGCGAGCCTGCCAGAAAATCAATTTCCTTGCCCGAATGGTGCGCCTCATGCGTACGCCAAAATAGCTTGCTGGAGTGCTGGAAGCGATGAAAGAGGTAGATGTACAGATCGTGCGTAATCAGAAAGAAAAGCACCTGCACGGCTACCGGCCAACCCTTTATAAACTGGATGTTTGACAAGTCCAGGTGATGACTCAGCGGGGCAATGATGTAATCGAAGATCAAGATCTTCAAAAAATAGCTCTGGATGATGGTATACCAAACCAGGTCGACCCAAAAGCCTTCACGAAAAAAAGGTAATCCCTTTCGGCAAGGCCATATTCTTTCGCATGCGATGACAATGGCAACGCATGCAAATAAAATAATGGTTGTGATGGTGACTACCTTTTCCTGAGGCATTATTAGTTTAGCTGCGACTTCTCTATAAACTCGTCGCTGATATTTACGCGCAAGCGGCGCATCGGCGCAAGTTCTGATTCATATACCTTTTTGATGCCGTCGCCGGCGGCTATTTCCAGGTCGCGGATATCGCGCACCAGGCGCTGAAAACCCTGCGGTTCAACAGATGCTGCGTGGTCTGAACCCCACATGGCCCGGTCAAGCGTGAAATGACGTTCAACAAACGTCGCGCCCATTGCTACGGCTCCAACAGTGGTGCCTAAACCAGTCTCATGGCCTGAATAACCTATTGGGATACCGGGCAATTTATTGATTAGCGTTTCAATCATTTTCAGGTTCAGCTCTTCGGGCCTGCATGGATAGGCTGAGGTTGAGTGTGCCACAAACAGCGGATAGTTTGCATCAAACTGGTTAATGAACACCAGTGCAGCTTCGATCTCTTTCATGGTCGACATACCGGTTGACAACATCAGCGGCCGGCCGGTTTCCAATATTCTTTGGATCAAAGCAAAATCGGTCAATGAGGCTGAGGCCAATTTGTACATCACGGTATCAAACTGCTCCATGAAATCAACCGAAGGCACATCCCATGCCGAAACGAACCAGTCAATACCTACTTTTTTGCAGTATTGGTCGATAGTGGCATATTCGGCGATGCCAAACTCAGTTTTACGTTTGTAGTCGATGTAGCTCATACGACCCCAGGGGGTATCGCGCATAACTTCCCATTGGTCCTTTGGCACGCAGATCTCCGGCGTACGTTTCTGGAATTTTACCGCATCAACGTTAGCAGCAACGGCTTCGTCGATCAATTGCTTCGCGATCTCTAATGAACCATTATGATTGATACCAATCTCAGCAATCACATAGCATTTTTCGCCTTTACCAATACGACGACCGTTACTTAAGGTTATCACACCTGTTTTAGCCGAACTTAACTGCACGTATGAAGTTTTAGCCTCGATAATCAGCTCGGCAAATTCGCGGAAAGAACCGTCGCCGCCCTTGGTCTGGCAGGTGTAATCGGCTATAGCTTTGATTCCAGGGAGCGCATCGGCCGGGCAGGCGGTCAGGCCTACCAGCTTCATTACCGCTGCATCATTATAATCGTCGCCAATATAGGCTACTTCTTCGGCACTCAGGTCGTATTTGCGGATCAACGAGTCCAGAACAGATACCTTGTCTTTGATAAACAAATGCAGCTCTTCGATCTGTAATTTTTTAGCGCGGTTTACCAACGATGGCGATTTTTCGCCGGTTATGATTGCGGTCTCCACACCGGCTAGTTTGCGCAGGCGCTCAACGCCCATGCCGTCGCGTATATTGAATTTTTTAAGGTCTTCGCCCTGGTCGCCGTAATAAACGCCGCCGTCGGTTAATACACCATCGCAGTCGGTAATCAGTAATTTGATGCGTACTGCTTTTTGTTGCAAAATTTCTTTCATGGTTTTGAGGTTTTAAATAGCGGTCCATCCACCGTCAACCACCAGGTTGGCGCCGGTCATATAAGCAGAGGCGTCGCTGGCTAAAAAAACCAGTGCCCCCTGATAGTCGTTCGCTGCCGCCATACGGCCTAATAATGTTCTTGCTGAATAATTTTGTATAAAAAAGGCATCCTGCCCGTTCTCTACGCCGCCCGGCGACAGGGTATTGACCCTTACACCTTTTGCCCCCCAATAAGCAGCCAAAAAGCGCGTAAAATTGATTACCGCGCCTTTGGTGACGGGGTAGGCAGCCGACTTATAAAAGATCTGTTCGCCTTGCTCGTTCTTGTAGATACTTTGATCCGGACCAACCATGCCATAGGTTGAAGCCACGTTGATGATGCTGCCGCTGCGTTGTTTAGCCATGACATCGCCAAAAACCTGCGAACACAGAAACACACCGGTAATATTGACATCCAGCGAACGCTGAAAAACTTCGACCGGGTAATTTTCGAATGCTGAGAGATCCTTAGCCAAAGCCGGGTTCTCGAACATGTCGTTAATGGCGGCATTGTTAACCAAAATATCAATGGCATTATATCTGTCGATGATTATCGCGCGGGTGTTTTCAAGCGCAGCTTTATCGGTTACATCAAAGCCCAGGCCCAGGTGCTGCCCGCCCAATTGCGCGGCAAAGGCAATGGCTTTATCGCCATTTACATCAGCCACCACCACATTAGCGCCAGCGTTTGCCAGAGCCTCGCAATGTTTTTGGCCGATGAGCCCCAGCGCCCCGGTAACAATGGCGGTTTTTCCCGAAAGGTTAAATAGGTCCATTACAACGCCGATGCTTTGGGTTTGATGTTGTAGTTATTCACTTTTCTGAATACGGCTTCCAATACTTCGCCCTTCAGGTAGCTTTTTATATCGGCTGATTCAATGGCTTCTTTCACGACAGGCAACACATCGCGATAGGTTGATAATGTATATTCAATATCCTCGTCGCTATGGCTAAAGCACATGTTGTGGAAGCCTGCCCACAAAATGCCGCGTTTAATCATCTCCTGCTGCATCAAAGTTTTTACCTCCAGAGCGTTACCGGCATCGGGCGTAAAGGTTAC
This sequence comes from Mucilaginibacter ximonensis, assembly GCF_042686265.1. Taxonomy (NCBI): domain Bacteria; kingdom Pseudomonadati; phylum Bacteroidota; class Sphingobacteriia; order Sphingobacteriales; family Sphingobacteriaceae; genus Mucilaginibacter; species Mucilaginibacter ximonensis. The sequence goes on along the minus strand of NZ_JBHUPD010000002.1, from coordinate 886,794 downwards.
CATGCTGCGGCAGTTAAAGCCTATGCAGCGGGTGTATTTGTCCATGCCCAATTCAATAGCCAGCTGATTGTAGCCGTCTTTTAATAAGGCACCTTTTTCATCTAAATATTGAGGGACATTATTATCAATTAACTGATTGATGGTAGCAATACAAGCCGCCAGCGATAAAGCCTCGCCACCAAAGGTGGTGTAGCTAAATACCTGCGAGTTGAAAAGTTCCATTACATCGGCACGGCCGGTTAACAGGGCTATCGGCATACCGTTGGCGCAGGCTTTTGAGTAAACTGCCAGATCAGGCTTTACGCCAAAATATTCCTGCGCGCCACCTACGGCAATACGAAAGCCGGTCCACATTTCGTCGAAGATCAGCAGCGTACCGTTTTCGCGGCAAACTTCGGCCAGCTCTTGCAGATAACCTGGCTTTGGCGCTTCAAAGATGAAAGGCTCTAAAATCAAAGCCGCCACGGTTTCGTCCAGCGCGGCTTTTACCGATTCGATATCGTTATACTCAAAAGTATAGGTCATTTCCTGTATAGCGTCCGGAATACCGGCATTACGACTAGTAATACCAATATACCAGTCATGCCAACCGTGGTAACCACAGCAAAACACTTTGTCGCGGCCGGTAAAGGCACGCGCAACGCGGATGGCAGCTGAACAAACATCAGCACCGGTCTTTGCTATTTTGACAGCTTCGGCATTGGGAATTACTTGTTGAATCAGTTCAGATAGTTCAACCTCTAACGGGTGCATTAAAGAGAAGGTGATACCGTCTTTTAATTGCTCGCGGATGGCCTGATCAACCGCCGGATAAGCGTATCCCAATGAAACCGGACCAATAGCTGCGTTAAAGTCGATATACTCGTTTCCGTCAGCATCCCAAACGTGGCTACCCTGACCCTTAACGAGGTATTTTGGTGCCACGCCATTAGTCCACTGACCGGGGCCTTTCGCCAAAGTCTGTGTTACAGGCTTTTGCACTTTAAGTGCGCGTTGATATAACTTGTCTGACTGTGTGATATCAGGATAGTTTTCGTTAAATTTTACGGTATTAGGCATATTAATCTTCTAGTTGAGGGTATAATAGTTGTGACGGATTTTTCCCTTTGGTAAGGTGGGCGAAAATGCGATCGGCAATTTGTTTGCCGGTAAAGCCTTCGTGCTGCAATACATCAGGCAGCAAACCCGGTCGAAACCATTTTTCGGACAGCGAGACCGGCAATACATCGGCAGTTTGCTGATGTTTCAACAGTACCTCGGCTACTATGGTATACAAACCACCGGTTACAAAATGATCTTCGACCACCACAACAGCCGTGCTTTTTGCAGCCTTTAAAATAACTTGCTCGTCGACCGGTTTCAGGCTGCGCATGTTGACCAAACCGATAGACAGACCTTCGGCTTTTAAAAGCTCAGTTGCTGCAAACGCCTGCTCAAATAGCAAACCGTAGGTGAGTATAGTCACATCAGCACCTTCGCAAATGGTTTCAGCTTGTCCCGGTGTGTATTCGCTGTGCTGATAAACCGGTTTGCGTATGTTGATGCGGGTATAAGCCGGAGCCGGCGAGCTCCAGATGCAGGGTAGCATTTTAATCAGATCGTCCTCGTCGGCAGGGGCATAAACCGTCATGTTGGGTATGCCGCGCAGCAGTGAAATATCCTCAATGGCCTGGTGCGTAGGGCCATTGGCGTCAGACAGTAAGCCAGGGATAAATCCGCTCAGTTTTACCGGAAGCGCAGGTATGCCCACATCCGTACGGATAAACTCAAAGGCGCGCATAGTCAGGAACGCGGCCAGCGCATGTACCACAGGGATACGTCCGCGAAGCGCCAAACCGGCCGCAGCGCCAATCATGGTTTGCTCAGTAATGCCGGTATCAATAAACCTTTTGCCTAAAATGGCCGGCAAGTTGCGTACCAGGGCCCGGTTTTCGGCAGTCATAACTACCACCTGCTCATTAGCCTGTGCGGTTTCGGTGAGTAATTCCTCGTAACTCATTATCTAACAATTAAGGTTTCAGAAGTAAGTTGGGTAGTTGTATCGCCATGCAGTTCAACCAGCAATTGTTCTACTTCTTCGGCAGAGAAATTGCAGAACCAGCGGTCAGCACGTTCCTGTATACTTGGCAAGCCTTTGCCCCGCACGGTATCGGCAACTACCACATTCAGGCGGTCCTTGCTGAATGGGAAGCGCGAAAAGGCGCGGTGCAGATCATCAAAATCATGGCCGTTAATGCGGGTAACTGCAGCCCCAAAAGCGGTAAATTTATTATGAATCGGTTCCAGCGGAATCAGGTCCTCGGTGCGCACATTGGCCTGGAAATGATTTCTGTCGATGACATACACCAGGTTATCCAGTTCATAAGCATTGGCTACCAACACAGCTTCCCAGCACGAGCCCTCGTTCAACTCGCCATCGCCCAAAATACAAACCACCTTGTTGCTGGCCTTGCGCATTTTCAGGTCCATGGCCACTCCTAAGGCCACCGAAGGCAGGTGCCCCAACGAGCCTGAGTGAAACTCAATACCCGGAATTTTGGTATTAGGGTGCCAGTAAATATGATCGTCAATACTCAGGTGATTAGCCAGACGCTCTTTTTCAAGGATACCTATTTCGGCCAGCGTGCCGTAAAGCGCAGGCACATCATGACCTTTTGATAGAAACAGGTAATCGCGGTCCGGATCGTCAAGGTTATCGGCAGTTATATTTAAAAAGTTGTTGTACAGGTAAACAATCAGGTCGACCGCCGACAGCGACGCACCAGTGAAGCAGCCGCCGCCGGTGGACATGCGGATAACATGCTCCCTGACGTTCAGCGCTTGTTGTTCAAGTAATTGCTTATTCATATCTTTTGCTTTAAAAGCTGTTTGGTTTGGTTGGCGTTTACTGTTTTTAATTCATCAAGGTGATGACGGTACCAGTTTACGCCGGTAAATTGCTGGTTGATGTGGCAGATCTCAGGTTTAGCCTCCAGAAGCGCCACGATATCCTCGCAGCTAAAAGCCGGATCAACCGGATACAACTCCTGATACACCCTGCTGATAAACAGGTAATCTTCCAGGTAATCTATGGTAAAACGGTGGCTCATGGAATAATCCTTCCCGGTTTCCCAGGCTACATTGGCAATTGCAAACTGATCCGGGTTTTCCCAGATGTAAGGGGTGGTATGTTCCAGCTCCATAGGTTTGGCGGCCTTGAGCCAAACCCTTTCCAGGCAGGCCATGGTCATTACCTCTACGTCATTACCATCGGGCCAGGTGGCGGGATGAAGGTTACTCACGAAGTCATACCGACCGTCGTTTTCGAAGAAAACATCAAGCACGCGATCGACAGCTTTGGGATCGATCAGCGGGCAGTCTGAAGGTATTTTTAATACCACATCGGCATTAAATAATTTGGCTGCCTGATAGTGGCGATCAAGTAAATTGTTCAGATCGCCCCGAAAGCAGTCTATTTGTAGACTCTTAGCTTCCTGTTCAATCAGGTCATCGTCGTCAGTTACCGAGGTGGCGATAACCAGTCGCGCCGCATATTTAATTTGCTGCAGGCGCTCAATCATCCGCGCCAGCAAACTTTTATCCAGCAAAGGCATCAACACCTTGCCCGGCAAACGGCTCGACGACATGCGCGCCTGTATTATGATAACGATATTGCGGTTGTTGCTCATGCTACGGCGAGTTCTGCTACTGATTCTTTGTTGGGGTTGCGCTCCGGCTCAATTACCGACAATGCAGCAGTATCCAAAATATGCTGACGGCAAATGGCCGCTATTTTTGCGGCCGACGATCCTCCGTTTTGTTCAGGCATGCGGCGACGCAATTCGGCCACATCAAACCAGGAATAAACTTTCTTACCCAGCACAATACCAGTATAAACTACGGTTGAGTATTGGGTAATGAGCTCACTGCAATTGGCTATCATTTCGTTAGTATTGCCACTATCAAAGACAAGCGTGCCCGCAGGTGCGTATTTTTCAATTTCGGCTTTGGCGCGTTGGGTATTTTCGTTAGGATGCAGTTTAAACAACAGCTGCCTGCCCACAGCTTTTTTTACCGCCTCTTTAATAAAGGCGGGGCGGTTTTCATATCTGAAGGTCTCACGCATATCGGTAGTTGCTACCATTACATAATCACGATGCGGAAAACTGTTCTTTTTAAATTTTTGGAGGTTATCATAATTGGGTATGCCGGTTACCACCAGTTTGTTATGATCAGTGCCGTTAGCCGCAAAATGCTCCAGGTAACCTTGCGACGCGGTGCAATAGATATCGCATATGTTCGAGGCACCGTTAAGCGAGGTATTGCCTGCCAGCCAGGCGGGTAAGCCCAACTTTTGTATCAAACGGGCAAACCGGGTAATCCTGTCGGTCATGCCTTCCTGTACCCAAATGGTTTTGTATTGGCGCATACGCTTAGGCACTACCATGTCTGAGCAGTATACCACCAGGTCATATTCATTCAGCTTAGCGCCGTAGTCGGTGTTTAGCCCATGCTCAATAAGGTATCTCTCGGTATTGGCCCTAAATTGACCCGCCAGAACGGTTCGGTCAAGTAAGCGGGTATGTTTGATCAAGAAATTAACGACCGGCGAGTCGGTAAATAATTGGCTGAACCAGCAATCAAAATCTTCCAGTTCAGCAGCGATCTGGTGCATTTGCGAGGTCTGGTTTAACGAGCCTGTGATGAATAAAATCTTCTTCTTACAATCCATAAATCTGACGGATTTTGCCAAACTTAAAGAATGCTTATTATCAGATTATGCGGGATTAATAAACTTCACGAACATTTAATACAGACGGAACTTTAGCTTAAAAAAGACGGCGCTAATGTTAAATTTAATTAAAACTAAACGCGCAGCGGCATTAAAATAATTTAAACGCCCTATGGGGATATGAGCAGCATAGGATTGATTATTATTGAATAACTTATTACAATAGCAAGCATGACATGCTCCAAGGTAATCTCACCATACTTATTTACGTATCTTAGCCATTAAGACAGCTTTTTGCTCGTATGATTAACCTCTTTAAAACTATTACCAATGTTTTCAGCTCGCGCTGGCGCCTGCTTATCGGCAAACCGTCCGACTTTGTTCTGGAAGCACGTGTTTTTCACTCTATTAGCCTCGGGATAGCTGTCCTTATAACCTGTTACATACCCTACGATGCTTTTGCAGGAATGTATATTGCGTCTGTTTCGTCTGCAGTAGTTGCAGCCTTTTTTGGGTATGAGTATTACCGTTCCCGCTTTATGAGGCGGCCGCACAGAAGCCTCGCTTTTGGCCTTTTCGGGCTGGTTATACTACCTGTTAATTATTTTGCCAACTCGGGTATCCAGGGGTCTACAGATTTGATGTGGCCGGTATACCTGCTCATGCTGCTTACCATCTGCCCTCTGCGCAATCAGCTGGGCTGGGTTGCTTCTTATTTAGTCATTTTCGGATTAGTTCATGTGGCCGAATATCAACATCCTGAATGGGTTCGTTATCCTTTCAGGCCCGGGCTTGGCCAGTTCACTGATCGTATCACGGCTTTTCCGATACCGGTATTGAGTATGGCTATCATCATCGGCTTATTTCGTCGTAGCTACGAAAAAGAAAGAAACACTGTAGCTCAACGCGATACTGAAAAAGGCCGCTTGCTTTCTATCCTTTCGCACGATCTGAGGACGCCTTTTATACAGGTAAAGCAATACCTCGAATTACTTGGTGAAAACAGTTTAACTCAGCAAGAGCGCATAGATATGGAACAATCACTCCGTGATTCTAATAATCAAACACTTGATCTGGTGACCAACTTATTGTATTGGTCGCGCTCACAATTAGATGGTTCTACAGTACATCTGGCTGAGTTACCGTTAGCAGATACAATTGATAACACGCTGGCCATGGCCCGGGTTACAGCCCGGAAAAAAGGTATTACACTCGAAACAAACATTGAACCCACTATCCGGGTACTTGCCGATGCAGATATGCTGCAACTGGTAGTTCGCAATTTGCTCCAGAATGCTATTAAATTCACCTCGGCAGGCGGAGTTATCAAGATAGCTGCTATTTTAACAGAAAACTGTTGCTGCCTCAGCATAAACGACACCGGAGGCGGCATGGAACCCGAACAATTGGCAACCCTATTTACCGGTACAGCTGCGCCTGCCCATGGTACCGCCAACGAAAAAGGTGTTGGTTTGGGCCTGCAGCTTTGCCACGAATTTATGGAACGGCAAGGCGGCACTATTAGCGTTGAAAGTGAAATAGGTAAAGGCTCGAAATTTAGCATCGAGCTGCCCATCGCGATATAATATTTCAATAATAAACCCTCTTTGCTTTTGGCAAAAGAGGGTTTATTATGAGGCGGCCTAACAACAAGTAACCGCTTATTTTGCGCGGCTTGCGCTAGTTCGTTTTAATATTTGGATTTTGCGTAGCCGGTTGCTGCAGTTCGTCAATTGTAAAGTTTTTTTGCCGTGATGCCAGTTTTGCACGCAACGCTTTTACATCGGCGGCATTAATTTTACTGCCTTTGTTTTGCCATGAGCGCCGTACAAAGTTCATTACCTGGGCCAGGTCGTCATCACTAAAATCTTTATTATCGGCAAAGCCCGGCATCTCGCCGCTTATTTCGGGAGCCTTGTACACATGGCCATTAATTTTTACCGGGCCTGTCAAACCTTTAAGCAAAATAGAAATCATGACGGTTTTATCACCGTTAACAATTTCTGATTTATTTAGCGGCGGGGCCAGCGCTGTTACACCGTTACCATCTTCGCCGTGACAGGTTTTACAAACGGTACCAAAAATAGCCACACCACGCGGGTAATATTTAGCCATCAGCGCGGGGTCGCTGTTTAATTTAGAATCCTCGATGGCGGCAACTACCCGGCCAATTCGCTTGTTAATTGCCAATGCGGTATCGGGCACAACTTTCAGCATTTCTTTTTGAAAAGCTTCTTCACGACCCTGAACGTTAGACACTATGGCATCGGCCACATAGTTGTTTTTGGGATATTTCTTAGCCAGGCTAAACAGAATAGCATCGCCCGCTTTACGGTCATATTTTTGAAGAGACGCGGTCACGAAACCTACGTAAGGTGCCTCGGTAGTGTCGTTGGCAGCTACCAGCTGCGACAGCACAGGCGTAAACCTGCTGTAGTTATCATTATTGATAATATTCGGCGCTACAGTTAAAGCCTGCATTCTGATCTTCCAATCAGCCGATTGCAACAGCGCCAATACCTGGTCTGCCTTTAATTCACCAAAACCTTCCAGCGTCCACAGTGCATGCGTAACAAGAAGCGGATTGCCTGATTTAAGCGCCTCGCGCAAAGCGGGTAAGGCTTGTTGTGGTTTGGTATCGACTAAAATACGCTGAGCCTCGTCGCGCACATAGCCGTTTGCATTGCCTAACAATGCAACCAATTTAACCGGATCGTCAGGGAAAGTGACATTAATCAGTTTCTTTCCTGCCGGATATATTTTATACAACCGGCCGCATGACAGTGGCTTGGTCAGATTTCGTTTGCCAATCTCGCCTGCAAGATAAGGTGTCAAATAGGTTTTATGCTGAATAATGCCGCGGTACATGTCGATCACATACAAAGCACCATCCGGGCCATTATATAAACTTACCGGGCGAAAACGTTCATCAACACTCGCTAAAAACTCGCGGTGCAGATAGGCTTCGCGGCCTTTTACCAAGTTACCTTTTTCGGCCAGTATATCGCGCTTGATCAGGTTACCCGCCGGTTCGGCCACGAAGGCGTTCATCTGGTAATCTGGCCCGAATAATCCGCCGCGATAAATCATAGGTCCGCAGGCTGCGGTGAAGTTTACCAGGCGCAGGCTGTCATCCAAAACACCTTTCATATAACCACGGTTCACACCCGTTGTAGGGCGAATAGGGAACGTACGATTATCAGCAACTGTACGCTCATTAAAACCTGCCAGACCCCGCTGGTTTTTATTTGTCAAGCCCAGGCTTGGCGGAAAGTAATCGCCCTGAAGATTAGTCGAGTTATCATTGGCATACATGCGCCCCTCGTCGTCCTGAGTTATACCCCATTGGCCTTTCTCGTGTGCCGGTTCAATCAGCCATTTCTCGCCCTGTTTACGATAGCGTTTTGGTGAATTGGCGTTGTATATCCAGTTATCAAGCGCGCGATACAAACCATTGGGCTGGTGCTCTACATTACCCCCGTCGGTATATTTGGCATCAACCAGGGTGCGCTTAACCACCTTGTCATTTTTAAGTTGATAGTAATAGAGGCGAGGCGGCTCGGCCACCAGGATACCATCTTCAATTAAACACAAGGCACGCGGCATTACCAGCGAGTCAATAATGATCTTACGATCATCATACACACCGTCTTTATTTTTATCACTTAGCAAAACAACTTTGCCTAAGGGTTCATTTTCGCCTTTGCCCGTGGTGTCGGGCATGTAGTCTTCCATTTCTATCACCCAGATACGATTGTACCGGTCGAAAGTCATGGCGACCGGTGTACTGATCAATGGCTCAGACGCGATTAGCTTAATAGCCATGCCCGGCTCCAGTTTCATTTTGCTGATCGATTCAGAGGCCGGCACAACGGGCGATGAATTTGGGTCGGCTTTTGGCGGATTGTTTGGCGACGTAGCCAGCATTTTATGAGCAGTGCACTGGTATAAACCAATAACAGCACCCAGCAAAAGGAGTATATAAGCGTACTTTTTCATTCAGGATAATTGGCAAAGTAAACAGCAAATTTGGTATGTACTTACTGATAAGATCAAAGTAAACCTTAATTTTTTAGAAAAACGTCGACATTTTAAAAACATTGAACCTGCTTTACAGGTCGGCATCGTTTGCGTAATAATTATTTTACTTTGCACGATGGGAATTTTACAGTGGTTGCGTTAGTTTATTTTAACGAAATTAGCCGCTCAATGTCATCCACATTTAACCAATTATACTGATGAAAAGATGGATATTTTGCGCGCTGGCCCTGGCCGGTGCATCGCAATTATCGGCACAAACCAAAACACCTGCCGACTATGTTGACCCATTTATAGGCGCCAGCACCAGCGCTGCTGATGCGCACGTGTTTCATGGGCTTGGCAAAACTTTTCCGGGTGCGGCTACACCATTCGGACTGGTGCAGGTTAGCCCCAACACCATAACCGGCGGCGACAACGGCCCGGGTTATAGCTACGAGATGAAATATATTGAAGGCTTTGCCTTTACCCAAATGAGCGGCATTGGCTGGTACGGCGATTTGGGTAATTTCCTGGTTACGCCAACCACCGGCCCGCTGCATGTAGTGGCCGGGCGTCATAAGGAACTAGCGGGATACAGATCGTTATACAGCAAAAAAGATGAAATAGCGCAGGCAGGATATTACGCCACTACACTTACCGACTATAATATTCGCGCCGAAATGACAGCGGCGCCACACAGCGGAATTATGCGTTTTACATTTCCGCAGAATAAGCAATCGCGTATACAAATTGACCTGGCGCGACGCGTTGGCGGCACATCTACCGAGCAATACATTAAGGTGGTGAACGACCATACCATTGCCGGCTGGATGAAGTGCCCGCCCGAAGGAGGAGGCTGGGGAGATGGTGACGGAAAGGCAAACTACACCGTTTACTTTTATGCCGAGTTTAGCAAACCTTTTAAAAACTACGGCGCCTGGTCGGCAGAGATACCCGATGGCATATCGCGCAAGCGCGAAAGCGTAACCAGCCTGAAATATGATTCGCTGATTGCAAAGGCGGCCATCATTTCAAAGTTCACCACACTGCAAGGCAAACACCTGGGTTTTTTTACTGATTTTGATACGAAGGATAAAGAAGTAGTGCTGCTTAAAAGCGGTATATCGTTTTCAAGCATGGAAGGTGCGCGCTTAAATTTGAATACCGAAATACCGGGTTGGGATTTCCAGGGCGTTCGCGCGAAGACCAAAGCAGCCTGGAACAAAAGCTTGTCTGAGATTAGCGTGAGCGGTGGTACTGAAGATCAGAAAAAGGTATTCTATACCGCGCTCTATCACACCATGATAGACCCGCGCGCCACTGCCGACGTAGACGGCACGTATATGGGGGGCGATATGAAACCTCATAAAACCGACAAGTTTGTAAAACGCTCGGTATTTAGTGGCTGGGATGTTTTCAGAAGCCAGTTTCCGCTGCAAACCATTATCAACCCTGATATCGTGAGCGATATGATCAATTCGCTCGTTGAGCTTGCCGACCAAAGCGGCAAGGAATACCTGGAGCGATGGGAGTTTCTAAACGCTTACTCCGGCTGTATGGTAGGTAACCCAGCGGTCCCCGTTATTGCAGACGCTTACATTAAAGGCATACGCAATTTTGATGAGCAAAAGGCTTATAAATATGCGCGCAACACAGTAGAAAAATTTGGCAACACGCCTGAGCGTAAGCAGATGGATATCTCGACCACCCTTGAATATGGCTTTGACGAATGGTGCCAATCGCAACTGGCTAAATGGCTCGGGCATCCGGACGATGTAAACCTGTACGCCGAGCGCGGGCAGACCTACAAAAAGATATGGGACCCTGAGAAAGGCTGGTTTCGGCCTAAAAAGGCCGATGGCACCTGGCAGCCGTGGCCAAAAACCGGCAGATTACAACAGGATTATGGCTCGGTTGAAAGTAACCCGTATCAACAAGGCTGGTTTGTGCCGCATGATATAGACGGGCTGGCCAACCTGATGGGCGGTAAAGACAAAATGATTGCCGATCTGAACTCATTTTTTGAGAATACACCCGATAATTTCAACTGGAACGACTACTACAATCAGGCCAATGAGCCTGTTCATTTAGTGCCGTTTATGTTTAACCGGTTGGGCACTCCATGGCTAACTCAAAAATGGGTACGTAAGATTTGCGCCAACGCCTACAAAACTGGCGTAGAAGGTTTGGTGGGTAATGAAGATGTGGGCCAGATGTCGGCCTGGTACGTGTTAGCGGCAAGCGGCCTGCATCAGGCTACGCCGGGCAACCCGCGATATGAATTATTTAGCCCTATGTTTAACCGGGTGGCCATTCGTGCCGGCGCTACCGGCAAAGTGTTTACCATCATCGCCAGAAATAATTCGCCGGCTAATGTTTATATACAATCGGCCACATTAAATGGTAAACCCTACAATAAATGCTTTATCAATCATGAGCAGATATTGGCCGGCGGCATCTTAACATTGGTAATGGGCCCGCAGCCCAATAAAAAATGGGGTATATAGCACACATGTACAGCGGGGGTAGGTTAAAGGTTTAGCAAAGCGTTTGGAGCCCCAAAATGATATTTAACCCTACCATTTTGGGGCGATGCTTGTCATCAGTAAAACATATTTTAAAATATAAAATACCTAAATACAACCAATTAAGCGTTTGTTGGTTACGCCTATCTTGTACAGGCACGAGTTTAGCCGGGCCGGTATTAAATTCAAGATAAAATGTTACTCACTACCTTAGAAATACTATTGCTGCTGGGCGCTATATTGCTGCCATTGGTACCGCGCAAGGCGAATAGCAAATTGAACCGTAAGCCTAAACAAGCAGCCAGGGCTGAACTGTCAGATTATGTAGTTACCGAAACCGGCCAGCTGGAAGAAATAGTAAGACCTCACAATAGTCCGTTATCGCAATAGTAACCCTTACAATTTGTATCGATAATAATACTTTTGCAGAGTAGGTCAACGGCATATTTTGTGTTTATTTGGGTTTCCAATTATTCATCATGAAAAAAGCACTCTTACTGGCCGCCTTTAGCCTGATTTTGAGCAGCGCTTTTGCGCAGACATTTACTAATCCGGTTTTGCCGGGCGGCGCCGATCCCTGGAACATCTATAAAGACGGCTACTATTATTACACCAACACAAGCGTACATAACCTGGTAATCTGGAAAACCAAAGATTTAACTGAACTGCGTTCGGCCGAGCGTAAAGTAATTTGGACCCCGCCGCCGGGTACCATGTATTCTAAAGAAATATGGGCGCCTGAGCTGCATTTTCTTCGCGGCAAGTGGTATATGTATTTTGCTGCCGATGACGGCAAGAATGACAATCACCGTATGTATGTGGTCGAAAACCCGTCGGCCGACCCTACGCAGGGCGAGTGGACCTTTAAGGGCCAGGTGGGCGACGAAACAAACCAATGGGCCATTGACGGTACGGTTTTCGAAAACAAAGGTCAGTTGTACATGCTATGGTCGGGCTGGGAAGGCAATAAAAACGGCATGCAAAGCATTTACATTGCTAAAATGAGTAATCCGTGGACCATAAGCGGCAAGCGCGTGCGGTTGTCAAGCCCGCAATATGACTGGGAGAATAACAGCGGCATTGGCGTGCGGGTTAATGAGGGCCCTGAGATACTGAAGCACAAAGACAAAATATTCCTGATCTACTCGGCCAGCGGCTGCTGGACAGACTTTTATGCCCTGGGGATGCTGAGCGCCTCTGCAAATGCCGATTTGATGGACTCACTGTCCTGGACCAAATCGCCGAAACCGGTGTTCTCCCAGAACCCCGAAAACCAGATCTACGCACCCGGCCATAACTCGTTCTTTAAATCGCCTGATGGGAAGGAAGACTGGATACTATATCATGCCAACAGCCACCCTGGCGATGGCTGCGGCGGCAAGCGGGCCCCGCGTATGCAAAAATTTACCTGGCGAAAAGATGGAACGCCCGATTTCGGCGTGCCCTTGAAAGACGGTGTGGAGATGCAGAAACCGTCGGGGAGTAAGTAAAAACGTCAGGTACTAAAACCGCCAAAGTGTTTCACAAAAAAGTGAAACACTTTGAAACACTAAAAACATACAAATAGCTGAATATCAGAGTTTTGACAAATAGCACTGAAACACTTTGAAACAGTAGTAATACTTTAGGCATATTGAACTAAACAGTTAAATAACAACACATTAAGCCATTTTAACCCAATTTGATTTTTTAGGGTGAAACACCTGAAGTGAAACACCCTATTTAAAATATTAAGCCATTCATCATGAAAAAAGTCCTCTTACTGGTAGCTTTCGGTGCCTTAACGCTAGCCAATGCACATGGCCAGGTAAATACCAATAAGGATGTTTGGATGTTAACCTATTTTCGCCAGCGGTATCCTACCAAAATAGAGATAAACGATAAGGGCCAGCCGGTAGAAATACCTCTGCCCAACCCTATGCTGGTGGCGCAAATGCACGTCGCATTATCAAACGACGGCAGGCATTGGACGCCCATTAATGACAACAAGCCTATATGGGACCAAAACATGCGCGACCAGTTTGTACACCGCTGCCCTGATGGTTTATGGCGGCTGGTAGCTACCGGCGGCGGCCGGGGCGCCGGCGATCGGAAACTGGTTGGCCCAAGCTGCTTGTATGCCAGCTCGAAAGACCTGATACACTGGCAGGTTGAGGGCCACCTGGCTTTGATGAAAGATGTTAAAGACGAAAACGGCCAGTTTGTAAAAAACATCTGGGCGCCGGAGTTTTTTTATGACGAAGCACAAAAGGACTATGTGCTGTTCTGGTCGTCAACCTTTAAGCCTGAGGGCTGGCAGGAAAGCCGGTTGTGGTTTTGCCGCACTAAGGACTGGAAAACTTTTACCCCAGCCAAAGTGCTGTATGCGCCCGGCTATTCGGTAATAGATGGCACTATGCTTAAGTATAAAGACACTTACTACCTCATCCACAAAGAAGAAGAATTTAGTCCGCGCACCGGCGAACGGCGGGCTATTCGTCTGGCTACCTCAAAAAATATTGAGGGCCCGTACACTGTTTATCAAGGCGCTTTAAACAATGGGCAAATAGCGCCTACTATCACTGAAGGGCCCAGTGTAATGGCCGATCCGATGCATCCGAAAGGCTGGCTGTTGTATTATGATTACCCCATGGCAGATGATTATGGGATATCGTCGTCGACCGACTTATACCACTGGACTATAGAAAAAGACGTGAAACTACCTGAAAACGCACGTCATGGAAGCCTCTCAAAGTTAACTAAAGCAGAAGCAAAAGCGCTGTTAGCTGCTTTTCCCAATAACAATAATTAATCGCGCAGGCTCTCTAAAGTTAGCTCATTGATCTTGTTTTGATAATAGAGCTGACGCAGTTCGGTGAGCGGGGCATTTAAGGCTTCGGCAAGCACGCACAGCTTTTCTGCACGTACCGGATGCTTATTAGTTTCTAATTTGCTAATCAGGGCGCGGTCCATCTGTATGCGTTCGGCTAGTTCTGCTTGCGAAAGACCTGCCGCTTTGCGCCGTTGGCGCACATATTGGCCAAAAGGCAGCATTTGTGTTGCAGGTTTTTTTACAAGGGGCTTTTTAACTTTAGGCGTTGAAGATACTTCCTGAACGTTTTGCCGAATGGGCTCGAACAAATTCAGGAAATATTTTGACATCTTAATAAACACCGGCTCATTTACTGAGTAAGTTATTTCGCGGTTTTGGGTTTGGCTGTTAAGTATTCCCAAATGCTTAAGTTCATTTACATGCTGGTTAACCGTAAGCAGATTATAAGGTATTTCGGCTAATTGCTCGCGTTTCACGGCATTACCGTTTTCAATAATATACCTGACAATGCAAATGCGTACAGGTAAAGCCAGTGCCTTAACAAAATTGGAAAGCGCCAGGTCATCAGGTAAAATATACGGGTTATTTGAGTTCATGGAGATTTAAAACAAACGCAGGTACGCTAACAGCACCGGCAATTAAACAGATGCGTTGAACGCTCTGAGTTGAAACATTAATTTAACTTTAGCATTAAATTCGGCTAAGGGCGCCGGTACATTGTTTCAAATTCGCCACATACAGAGCCAGCGCACCCGGGAGCGGGTTACAGCGCAATAATTGACATGCGGCCCTATGTTATAAACAGCTTTTTTATAGCTGCCGGGGAGGTAAAGAAAAACGAAATAAACAGCCGAAGCGATGCTGATTTTTTTGCTGACAGCCAGACGCGGGTGATGCAAAAATTTTTTTGCCAAAGGCGACTGTTTCTTTTCTAATATAGTAAGGCGGGTGTTTTTGTTAAACTGTGCGAGGGTTTTCTCATTAGAAAAAACCACATACCCGCATGAAAATACAAGGATGATCCATGCGAGGCTCAACACTACTACCCTACTAAAAAAAAGCCTGGTTAACATCAACCTGAATTTAATTTGCTGCAACAGATGATACCGTTTATAAATTCAAAAATACCCCGGCGGCGTTATGGCTACATTTAAGATTGATTAATTAATTGTTAAGGATAGTATTCTGATGATAATTAACACAATACCCGGCTTAACCATGGCCACCTGCACCAGTATAAATGCCAAAGCCCCCGAAAAAAACCGGGGGCTTTGGCATAAACAAAATTTTTAAAAAGATTATTACAAACCCGGAGCCTTAGTGGCGAAGTCGTAGCTTGTCCAGGCGAACGCTGATTTATCAGCACCGGTGTTAGCGGTGTCGTTGAATACCAGTTTAGCAAAATCAGTAAATACATATCCAGGGTAAGTACCGGTAGCATTAAAGTTTGCACCAGGAATAGGGCTGCTGGCAGATGTTGTTACACCGCTGGCACCAATAAAGCTCGGACCTGTGTAGTTCATGTCGATTTTCACGTCGGCAGCAAGAGCAGGGCCGGTACCATCGTTAAATTTAATCAAACCGTTTGTTGGATTGGCAGCTGTGGCAGCCCAAATAACTTTGGCATTGTTGATGGTTACTTTACAACCTGTACGGTAGGTAAAACCTGCACGAAGTGAATAAGCAGGGCTACCTGAAGTGCCCGAATCATTACCGTTTGCATTATAAACGCCCACAGAAAGATTGGTGAAAGTTGGGTTTGACAGATTAGTTGTAATAGCAGGAGTAGAAGCAAGGTCAGAGAAACCACCGTCGCCTTCCATCATACCAGAACCATTGGTAATGTCGGTAAATCCGGCTTCACGTACCTCGACAACGTTGGTGGCAGTACCATTCCAACCTAAGCACCAGTCAAAAGTATCATCGGCAGAGTTTACTACCAAAACGTTACTAACATTTACCGTACCGCCAAAAAATTCGATGTTGTCATCAGAACCGTCGTGCAACCAAAGGTTTTTAAGTATAGTGCCTGTGCCCTGTGCATATAAAGAGAGGTTGTTACCCTCTTTTGTAGCATTAATACGTGCACCTGCATAAGCAATTTCTACATACTCTAAATCGCCTGAGCCGTCAGCATTGTTGCTGCCGCCATAAAGTGCGTCACCAATCTCAGTTGTTTGTGTGTAAGAACCATCTCTGGTACCGGTAGCAGCATTTACAAGCGTAGCTTTACCGCACAAGAAAACGCCCATCCAGTCACCCGGTTTTTTGTTTGCAGAAACAAAGCGGATCGGCGCAGCAGCAGTGCCCACCGCGTTCAGTTTACCACCTTGATTTACTTCTACAGATATGCTGGTAGCAGCAGTTCCGGCCGGAGCAGTAGCCGTAACGGTAGTACCAGGGCTCATAGTTAATGTGGCGCCATCAACTATAATCAAACGCCCGGTAAGAGTGTAATTACCGGCAGGTAAAGTGAAACTGCCGTTTACTTTGCCTTGCAAGTTTTTGGCGTCAAAATCAGGATCTGTCAGCGATGAGATATAGCCGTCTTTTTTCCCGGTAGGAGTAGTACCACCGTCACCGTTGTTGTTGTCTTTCTTGCTACAAGACGTAAGCGCTACCGCAAATGCAGCTGCTAAAAACACTTTTTTCATGGTTTTTATTGTTTTAAAATTGATATTAAATACTTGTTTATGTTAAATGATTATAAATGCCAGCCAAGCCCTAAAAACAATGTTATACCTCTTTTATAGCTGCTTATCAGCACGTCGGTTGTTTTGCCGGTTACGTTTGATGTAGATTTCTGCGTTAGCTGAAACTTAGGGTCCAGGATGTTTCTTCCGCCAAGGCTTATTGTTAACTTAGATTTTTTCAAGCCAAAGCTGTTAATAAAATCAAGCGTAGGCACCGCTTTTTCAAGCACGTTTTCACGCCCGGTTGTTCCAACAGAAAATACTTTGTCGTAAGCGTAGTTAAATACCAGGGTCGATAAAAACGATGATTTATCGTTGTCCATGCTATAGCTCAAATCAGAGTTGATAAGCAAGGGAGAAGCGCCCTGCATTTTGCCCTTTGGGTTAGTAAACGTTGCCGATACAAGCCCGGTTGTTACGTCTGTCTGGTCTTCCTGGCTGTACAGGTAAGATGCGTTGAATCCGAAAGAGAGATCGCTGTTACCATTTTCGCGTTTAAAAGTGTACAGGGTTTTCCTTAATTCAACCTCTGCACCTGCAACATTAGCGTTTTTGGTATTGACATATGAGTAATCAAGCCCCGGTGTATTCATGATCATTCGCACAATGGGGTTTTGTATTTTCTTGTAAAAAGCGCCTACCGAAATAATTTCTTTTCTCGACAAATAATAGTCGTATTTCAAATCGGCATTATAATCGGTTGAAGGAACCAGATACGGGTTTCCGCGTTCATTGAAGTTAATGTCGTTGTACAGAAAATTTGCCATCTCCTTAAACTGCGGCATGGTGTAGGTTTCGCTTGCCGCAAAACGCACCGCGTTTTTGTCATTGATGCTGTATTTAATATTTAAGCTGGGCAACAAATAATTTTTGTCGATAAGCGATGGCGGTGTGGTCAAATCTGTTACCGTACTTGTAATGTTGGTGTTCCAGGTAATGGTTTGTTTTACATTTTCGTTCCGCAAACCAACCTGAAATATCAGGTTTTCGCTTGCAGGATAGAGTAACTGTGCGTAGCCGACCGCAATTTTGCGATGTCCGATATAAAACATCGGGTCTAAGTTGGTATTGTTCCACAAAGTGATCAGTTTAAACGCACCTGCGTTAAGGTTTTGCTGATTTAGTGCGGCGTCAGGGTTGTTCGGGTCGACGCTTAATCCGCTTTGCTGGTAATCAAACTCCGTAAAATTGAAAGTCCGGTCTGTCTTTCTGTAATTACCACCCAAAGTCAACACTACAGGCAAATTCGCTTCCGGGTTAAATGTGTAATTTACCTCTGCTTTAGCGCCCAGGTCATTTTCATCGAGTATAGAAAAAAAGCGATTGTTGTCTCCCGGCGAGTTTGCACTTAAAATGTAGCTTCCGGAGCTGGTCATGGCATAAGCATTGGTCTTTCTGTCAGGTTCGGTTCCGCGCAAAGTGCTGTATACGGCACCAATGTTTGCATTGATTTTACGGCTGAATTTATAGTCGGCCAATAATTGGTTAGAGAATAAATTGTTACTGTTATTTTGCTGACGAACGATGAGCGAGTTTTGTGCATCAGCCGAGCCCAGGTTGTCATTAATATCTTTGTTATATCCCAGGTAATTTCCTACAAACTGCGCATCGCTGTGAATAAAAAGCGAGTTCAGGGCAACGCTGCCTTTAGTGTGCCTGAATTTCACGTTCCCGAGCAAAGACTGGGTAGTTCTGTAATCGTAGCGCTTCACGTCCATAGCCTGCTGGTAATCGCCGGTGTTTGTAGCCTGCCCTATAAAGCCGGTTCTGTACGAATAATCGCTCATGTTGCTGGCTACACCGAATAATGAAAGCGTGTTTCTGCCTTTGCCTACATTAAATTTGCGGCCACCGGTAATATTGAAGTTTGTATTTATCGGCGTTAAAGCCTTCTCTGTTTGAAAACCCGATTTAAAGGTATACTGGTTCAAATCCGTAATCGGCGAATTTCTTCCGTTTTTAAGAAAACCAAAATAACTGAAAGCGCCGTCTGCAACCGCAAACCTGCTTACCGAAACGGCATTGGTGTTAACGCCGCCCTCTATATAAACACTGAAAAAACTGCGATCATCCAGTTCTTTTGAAGCAATATCAATGTTCGCTCCGGCATTATCGCCGTATATGGTTGCGCTGAACGTTTTATTGACATTGATGTTTTTGATGATATTGGACTGGAAAAAATCCAACGAAATATTTTTATACAGGGGGTCTTCTGACGGAAGCGGCAATCCGTTTAGCGATGTAGAGTTATACCTGTCGCCAAGCCCGCGAACAAATACGTTTTTGGCGCTTTCTAATTTAACAATCCCGGCAGTTTTGGTAACAGCAGTCGCAGCATTGGAGGCTCCTTTTTTAGCCATTTCCTGCGAACCGATGGCCTGTTTCATTTCGACAGACTTTTTCTGCTCTGCAAGCAAGGCGGTTTCTTTTTCACGACTTGCCTTTTGCTGCACTATCACTACTTCGCCCAGCTGCTTGCTTCCAGAGCGTAATGCTTTATCAATAACAAGCGTTTCACCGGCTTTTATAGTGACATTTTCCTCAACACTATCATATCCTACCAGGCTAAACAGCATGGTGTAAGTGCCCGGCGCTACACTGATGGTATATTTACCTTTTTCATCAGAAGCGATTGCCACCGTTGTGCCTTTTATTTTTACGCTCGCTAACGGCAAAACATGGTTTGAGGCCTGGTCTGTTACCGTGCCTGTTACAACGCCTTTGTTTTGTGCTAAAACCGCGGTTACATTTAAAATAATCAGGGGGAAGAGAAAAGCAAATCTTTTGAACATATGGTTATATTACCTTTGGCCAAAAGTATCCTCACCGAATTAAAACTATGTTAATTCAACGTTATCAAATCTAATAAATTAGATATTAATTATATAGTTAGATAATAAAGAATCTTTTAGCAGATTAGAAAATTCTAATACGGTGATTAAACACAAGCCATATATTAGCATCGTAAAAATCAGATGGCAATTCATAAGACAGATCAATTTAGTGTTACCGATCAGCAGATGTCTGCATTGGCCAAGGCAATGTCGCACCCTGCGCGCATTACAATATTGCGGATATTGTCAGAGCGCCAGCGCATGACCTGCGGCGAGATAGTAGATCAGCTGCCCCTGGCGCAGGCAACGGTATCGCACCATTTGAAAGACCTGGTTGACGTATCGTTACTCAACCTTATTCATGAAGGCAAGAAATCACTCTACGAGTTAAACTGGCGTACTTGGGAGTCTTTCACCAATGAATTTAACTTTTTGCTAAGCCTGCTCAATAACGAAGGCAAACACGCACACTAATTTGACTAAATGCGCCTGATTATCAGTGCACGCCGGCTCCAAACAAACGGAATACTGTAGCTGGTTTTTAGATTAATATTTTGCATATTCGCCGGCCTAAAGCTTATCCCTATGATAAAATCAACCTACATCGCAGATGTTGTAGATCTGTTATTAGACGGCGCTGAAGACGGTGCGGTATGCCGTCAGCAAATTGCCTTAATTTCTGATACGATTTATGGTTATACATCCAGCGGTGCGTTTGTATCATTCTCGCATCCTGACGATATTGACCAATATAAAAGTGCTAATGAAGACGGTATACTGAATGGTGTAAAAATCACCTCGCCTACGGCCGACTTTGAAGCTGAGGCTACCTTATATTTCCGCAAAGGCGTTGTTCACAACCTCGAAATTTCATGTGCCCGGGGCAATTATCCACGCCGCGATCTGACTGAATACACGCTGACCTATATTGACAATGATATACCGGGAAGGCAAATACCAAACATTTAACTTTAGAAATGCTTTATTGCGGCAACGAAAAATCCCAGGTATCACTTATTGAATAAGTCTCGGTTTGCGCTGTCCGGGCTATTACATACCACGAAAATGAAGTTTTATTTGGCAAAATAATCCAGTTATCATTAGTACCAGTGGTTTTTGTAATGATTAAGCCTGTAGATAAGTTTTTAATAATCAAATCATAAGTGTAGGCATTTTTAACCGTACTCCATTTAAATTCTGTGTACGTTTGACTATTTGGGAGACTATTTCCTCCAGTATAAATTTGATCTTTTGCAGGCAATATTAAAGTTGCAGCTAAAAGCTTATCTGTACTTTTATCCTTTTTGCATGCCGCAAATAAAATTATAATCCAGATTAGTAATATTGATGATTTCAATGGAATGTGATAGGAGATAATTTTTTTGTTTTTTGTCTCAAATATATAAAATTTCCATATAAAACAATTAAGTGTAACAATAACGCTTTCTATTTCCCCAGGTTAATTTAGTAAGTTAAATTTAACGCATCAATTGTATTTCGAGCGATGGGTCGGCCAATTAACACACATCCGCAAATAATAGCTGTATGCGCAAAATTAACCTGACTAAACGTACTATCGGGGCTGCTTTAGCTTTGTTTTTAGCTATTCCGGCCATGGCGCAGCAAACCGCCTATTTTATGGACGGATACCATGGCGGCGTTTGGGGTCATTATCCATCCAACTACACCAGCTTTATAACCGGGCAATTGCGGGCGCATGCTGACTGGAAGATAAACCTCGAAATTGAACCCGAAACCTGGGATATGGTTAAAACGAAAGATGAGGCCGGCTACGAGGCGCTTAAAGCTATGTTCGCCGACCAATCTATCGCGGGCAGAAGGGTTGAGTATGTAAACCCCGCCTATGGCCAAAGCTATTTATATAATATTAGTGGCGAAAGTATTATCCGCCAGTTTGCTTATGGTATGGAGATGGTAAGAAAACATTTCCCGTCGGCCGTATTTACCACCTATTCGTCAGAAGAACCCTGCTTCACCAGCGCCTTGCCGCAGATCCTGAAATCGTTCGGTTATAAATATGCTGTGCTTAAAAATCCGAATACGCTGTGGGGTGGCTATGCCCGAGCACACGGCGGCGAACTGGCAAACTGGATAGGCCCCGACGGTACCACGTTGGTTACGGTGCCGCGCTATACTATCGAGGCGTTAAAACCCGGCTCAACGTGGGAAACTATTGGCAACAATAATAACAAAGCATTTATTGATGCGGCTTTTGCCGCTGGCATAAAACACCCGGCGGCTTATACCTTGCAGGATGCCGGCTGGAAAGGCGGCCCGCTGATGGGCGACAAACAAGGCGGTTATCAGCCTACAGAGTACAGAACCTGGACAGACTATATCACCAACGTCTCTATAAAAACCCCGACCGGCAACTGGAAGTTCTCGCAGGAGGACGTACTTACCAGCCTGGTGTGGGGCTCACAAATATTACAGCGTATTGCACAGCAAGTTCGGGTATCTGAAAACAATTTGGTGAAAGCCGAAAAATTAGCCGCGATGGCTGCAGTTTATAAAGATTTTGTATGGCCCAAAGCGGCACTTGATGAAGGTTGGACACGCTTATTGTTATCACAACATCACGATTGCTGGATTGTGCCGTATAACGTAGGGCAAGGCAATACCTGGGCCGATAAAGTGGTAAAATGGACCGGCATCAGCAATCATAATGCCGATAGTATTATATCGGCCGCTACTGCGCTTCTTTCGGGCGGCTCAGGCAGCGGGCGGTATATTCGCGTGTTTAATACGCTGGGCGTGCAACGAAATGAAATGGTTACGCTAAACCTGCCGGTTGGGTTAGGCACTAACCTCAGCGTGTATAACAACAAAGAACATGAGGTACCAAGCCAACTAGTTAGCAACGGTAGTGGCGGACAGGCTATGCTGTTTAAAGCCGATGTGCCCTCAATGGGCTATGCTACCTATCGGGTTAAAAAACAAAAACCGGCGGTAGTTGCCGGCGCCAGCGTTATTACGCTACCTGATGGCAAATTAAGCGTTGAAACAGATTTGTATCGGGTTATTATAAACCCGGCAAAAGGCGGTACCATCCAAAGCCTAGTTGCCAAACAGCTAGGCAGCAAAGAATTTGCAGACCAAACCAACCCACGAAAATTCAATGAGCTGAGAGGCGATTTTTTTAAAGACGGAGGCTTCTATTCAAGTACCGAACGACCTGCCGCCGTTACGGTGGTTGAAAATGGGCCGGTACAGGTTAAATTGGAAGTTAGAGGCACGGTAGGCCACCATCCGTTTACGCAACTGCTAACTTTTACACAAGGGCAAAAACGTATCGATATACATTTAAAAATCGACTGGCAGGGCAATCCCGGTATCGGCAGCCCCAATGGGCAAACCGGTAAATATCAGGCAACTTCGCTCCAAAAAGCTTTTTATGATGACCGGCGTAAATTGCTGGCATTGTTCCCGCTGAATTTGAAAAACCAGAAGGTTTACAAAAACGCCCCTTTTGATGTAACCGAAAGCAAGTTGGATAATACTTTCTTTACCCGCTGGGATAGCATCAAAAACAATGTGGTTTTGAACTGGGTAGATGTAACGGATGCCAATAATACTTATGGCATGGCTTTGCTTACCGACCATACCACCAACTATACTCATAGCGAAAACTTTCCGCTTGGCTTAGACATTGCATACTCGGGCATAGGTTTGTGGGGACGTAACTATACATTGAAATATCCGACAGAAATGGATTATGCACTGATACCGCATGCCGGCAAGTGGGATAAAGCCTCGATATGGACAGAAAGCACGCGGTTTAACGAGCCGCTGTTGGCCACCTTAATGGATAAAGCCCCGGCAGCGGGCGTTTGGTCGCGCTCGATGATAGGTGCCATGGGGTCGGGGTTTGAAGTATCGTCGGTAGTTATGCAGGGCCATGACCTGCTGGTGCGCTTGTTTAATGCAGAGGGAAATGACCGGCCGAAGAAAATAACGTTGAATGCAAGGACAGATAAAGCCGGATTGATAGAATTAGATGGACGGCTAAAAGGGCAATTAACTTTAAGCCGGGAAAAAGCAGCCACCAGTTCGGTAAGCGTTGCCATGCCACGCTTTGGCATCCGAACCATAAAATTTACCAACGTCAAATAGACAAATACCAGGTAAATTCATTAAAAGCAGGCGGCACAGTAAATAATTTGATACGCAGGCTTTCTTAAATTAATAATAGCGTAGTTTTATATAAACCACACATTAAAACCGTTAGTATGAAACTTTTTACACACCTGTTGCGTGCGGCACTTTGCATTGTGCTTTGTTTATTAGCTACGGGAAGCTTTGCTCAGCGCGACCGTTTTTCGAAAAAAAGATTTATAGACAAGGCCGGCGACACGCTGCGTTATGAGGTGCTGGACCCTGATAGGGACACCTTACGCAGCACGCCTTTGGTAATATTTTTACACGGCAGCGGCGAACGCGGGCTGGATAATGAGGCACAATTAAAATGGGGAGTACAAGCCTTCGCTTCAGACTGGATGATGTCGCAGCACCCGGCACTGGTAATAGCGCCGCAATGCCCCCCGGGACAGCAGTGGGCCAATGTTGAACGTAACAAAAACAGCAATACAGGTAAGCTTAACGAAAAGCCAGGCAAACAAATGCAGGCCCTGCGCGAGCTGATAGATCAGCTTGTTAAAACACAACATATCGACCCAAAACGTATTTATATTACCGGCTTAAGTATGGGTGGCTTTGGCACTTTTGACGCCGTTGAACGTTATCCGGATCTGTTTGCTGCTGCATTGCCCGTTTGCGGCGGCGGCGACGCTTCAAAGATCAGTATTGCAGCTAAAATACCTATGTGGATCTGTGCCGGTGCTGACGACCCGACCGTGAACAACCAATACTCGGTAGACATGCTATTGGAGCTGCGTAAGGGCGGTGCGCGGCCTGGCTTCACGTTATATCCCGAAACCGGGCATTTATCATGGATAGCGGTTTACAGCGACCAGCATATCATGAACTGGTTATTTGCCCAGCACAAGCAATAAATAATAGATGATGTGTTTTTAGCAGGATAATCGAACTTTTGCCAATATTTTACGTTGTAATATAGATTCAAAAAATCTATATCAACCTGCTATGACCGAATCTGAACCTGCGGACAGAATTAAACGACTACCTGATAGTGAAGAACGCTTTCGCGCATTGGTTACGGCCACGTCGGATGTAGTGTATCGCATGAGTCCTGACTGGAGCATTATGCACCACCTGGAAAGCAGCGACGGCTTTTTATCAGACACGGGCGAACCTATTGCCGATTGGATTGACAAATACATTCACCAAACCGACCAGCAGACGGTTAAGGATGCCATTCGTCAAGCTATTATTAATAAAAGCATTTTTCAGTTAGAACATAGAGTTTTAGCGGCTGATGGCAGCATTGGCTGGACCTACTCGGTTGCTGTACCTTTATTAGACGAAAAAGGTGAGATCATTGAATGGTTTGGCTCTGCCCGGGACGTTACTGATCGTAAAAAGACCGAAGAAGCGCTTTTACACTCGCGCGGCGAAACGGAACAGCAAAAGAGGCTGAATGAGATTATAACCACAGCTACGCCAGACCTTGTTTACATGTTTGATCTGGATTATAAATTCACCTTTGTGAACCCGGCGCTGTTAACCATGTGGGGAAAAACCTGGGATGAAGCTGTAGGAAAAACCTTGCTTGAAAATGGCTATGAGCCCTGGCACGCCGAAATGCATGAACGCGAAATAGATGAGGTGGTGGCTACTAAAAAACCAATACGCGGCGAGGTGTCATTTCCGCATGCGGTGTTAGGCCGGCGTGTTTACGACTATATATTCACTCCCGTATTTAACGCACAGGGCGAGGTTGAATCTATAGCCGGCACTACCCGCGACATATCGGACATCAAAGAAAACGAGCAGCGCAAAAATGATTTCATCAGCATGGTGAGCCATGAGCTTAAAACACCGCTGACATCAGTAATAAGTTACGTACAGATATCAAAAAAACGTGCCGATCAAAGCAAGGACACCATAGCCGCAGGTATGCTGGAGCGCGCCGGTAAACAATTGAGCAAAATGACGCGCATGATCAACGGCTTTTTGAATGTATCGCGACTGGAATCGGGCCGTATACAAATAGATCATAAACCCTTTGATCTGGCTGTTTTAATGAAGGAAGTATATGAAGATACGCTGGCCACCATATTTAGTCATGCCTTTGAATTTGAACCTTGCCCGGAAACCTGGGTTAATGCCGACCGCGATAAAATAAACCAGGTTTTTACAAACCTTATCAGCAATGCCGTCAAATACTCTCCTACAGGCTCCACAGTGCATGTGGCTTGTGAAGTTATTGGTGGTAAAGCCAGGGTGAGCGTACGCGACGAAGGCATGGGTATAAACAAGGAAGACCTTCCAAGGTTATTTGAGCGCTATTACCGCGTTAAAGAAGCTGAAATTAACCATATTTCAGGCTTTGGCATTGGGTTGTACCTGTGCGCCGAACTTGTAAAACGCCATGGCGGCGATATCTGGGCCGAAAGCGAACCGGGACATGGCAGTACATTTTATTTCACACTGCCGGTGATGCAGGCAGGCGAGCAGCACGAAATGTTATAATCGCAGAATGCTTCGTATAATTTCCTGATAATATCCTGCTTGATAAAGCCTACATTTACGGTGATAAAACCCTTTATAACCTGTTTTATGTATTTTAAAAAGACTTTATTGCTATTGTTACTGGCATCGGTGCTTTTGAGCTATCAACCGGCATCGGCACAAGCTAAACATACTTTTGCGCTGGGCAACACGCAGTTTTTACTGGATGGCAAACCATTCCAGATGATTAGTGGCGAAATGCATTATCCCCGCGTACCGCGCGAGGCCTGGCGGGCCCGAATGAAAATGGCCAAAGCTATGGGCCTGAATACTATTGGCACTTACGTGTTTTGGAACGTGCATGAGCCCGAAAAAGGCAAGTTTGATTTTACCGGCGGCAGCGATGTTGCCGAGTTTGTAAGAATAGCGAAGGAAGAGGGCCTGTGGGTTATATTACGCCCCAGCCCCTACGTATGTGCCGAGTGGGAGTTTGGCGGCTACCCTTACTGGCTGCAAAATGAAAAAGGGCTTACCGTACGCAGCAAGGAGCCAAAATATCTGTCCGAGTACAAAAAATACATAATGGCAGTAGGCAAGCAACTGGCACCGCTGCAAATAAACCATGGCGGCAATATTTTGATGGTTCAGATTGAAAACGAGTATGGATCGTATTCGGACGATAAAGAATATCTGAAGATCAACGAACAGATGTTCAGGGAAGCCGGTTTTGATGGCCTTTTATATGATTGCGACCCGGCGCCCGACCTGGCCAAAGGGCACCTGGCTGGTTTATTGCCGGCAGTGAACGGCCTGGATAACCCACAACAGGTTAAAAAACTTATTAATGCCAATAACAATGGCAAAGGGCCATATTATATTGCTGAGTGGTACCCGGCATGGTTTGACTGGTGGGGAACGCAGCATCATACCGTACCGTCTGAACAGTATACCGGCAGATTAGATTCTGTACTGGCGGCAGGCATCTCTATAAATATGTATATGTTTCATGGCGGCACCACCCGGGGTTTCATGAACGGCGCCAATTACAACGATATAAGCCCTTACGAGCCGCAGATAAGCAGCTATGATTACGATGCACCTTTGGACGAAGCAGGCAATGCAACGCCCAAATTTATAGCTTTCAGAAATGTGATAGAGAAACATTTGCCGGCAGGCGTTAAGCTACCGGCGGTACCCGCGGCAAAACCGTCTATAGCGATTGCAGATATTAAGCTTAAACAGTCAGCCTCCGTTTTGAATAATTTGCCCGCGGCGAAAAGCAGCGTACACCCGTTAACTTTCGAGGATTTAAACCAGGCATATGGTTTTGTATTATACCGCAGCACGTTAACCGGCGGCAAAACAGGCCTGTTAAAATTAAACGGGTTGCGCGACTATGCTGTAGTTATGGTGAATGGCAAAACTGTGGGTACTTTAGACCGCAGGATAAAAAAAGACAGCCTCGAGTTAAAACTGCCGGCAGGCAAAGTACGCCTGGATATTTTAGTTGAGAATTTAGGCCGTATCAACTTTGGTAAATATTTGTTGCAAAACAAAAAAGGGATAACCGATAAGGTGACCTTTGAGGGCAAAGAGATTTTAAACTGGCAGATGTATAGTTTACCGTTTAAAGCGCCTGCTGTCATTAAATCGGCGGGAGCAGCCAACCAAACATCGCCGCAGATAAAACAGGGAACCTTTATGTTAAACAAGGTAGCCGACACCTACCTGGATATGCGTAAATGGGGTAAAGGGATGGTTTGGATAAACGGACATAATTTAGGCAGATATTGGAGCATAGGCCCGCAGCAAACTTTATACGTGCCTGCCGAGTGGCTAAAAAAAGGCGCCAACACCATCTGGATGGTGGAGCTGTTAAAGCCACAGGCTAATTTGGTTTCTGCATTGGATAAACCGATATTAAACCAGCTGCAATAATTATACAATGGTAAAGCGGGTTGTTAAGACTACTTTATTTGCCGCCGTTGGCTTGAACCTGGCAATGTCATGCTTTGCCCAAACCAAACAAATTAAACTAAGCATCAACCCAGCGAAAACCTACCAGACTATTGAAAACTTTGGTGCTTCGGATGCATGGGCCTGCCAGTTTGTGGGTAACTGGCCAGACGATAAGAAAAATAAAATAGCCGACCTGCTTTTCAGCAATGAAAATAATGCCGACGGCTCGCCCAAAGGCATCGGTTTGTCCATGTGGCGTTTTAACATAGGCGCGGGCAGTGCAGAGCAGGGCGAGAATAGCGGCATCAGGGATGAATGGCGCCGTGCCGAATCATTTTTAAATATTGACGGCACTTACAACTGGCAGAAACAAGCCGGACAGGTTTGGTTTTTAAAAGCCGCCAAACAGCGAAATGTACCACAGTTTTTGGGCTTTGCCAACAGCCCGCCGGTACAGCTTACCACTAATGGCAAAGCCTACGCAAGCCAGGGTAACGTTAATATTAGCCCCGAACATTATACTGAGTTTGCCACATACCTGGCTAAGGTGGTAAAAGGTTTGGAACTTACAACCAAGATTAAAATAAACTATATAAGCCCGGTAAATGAACCCCAATGGGACTGGAGCGATGGCGGTCAGGAAGGCTGCCCATACACCAACACGCAAATTGCGGACGTGGTAAAGGCCCTTAACAAAGTTTTCGTTGCTGATAACATCGACTCAAAGATTATTATCGGCGAGGCTGGCGAGATAGATTATTTATATACAAAAAGTAATAAGCCGGCCAAAGCCTATCAGATCAATGATTTCTTTAATTCCGCTTCACCAAATTATTTAGGCAACCTGGCAGCGGTTGCACACAGCATTTCCGGACATAGCTATTTTACGACCTCGCCAATGGCGAGATCCATTAAAATGCGGACGGCGTTGGCAGATAGCGTAGCCCGAATAAAAAACCTGAGCTTCTGGCAATCTGAATATTGTATATTGGGAGATAATGCCGGGGAGATTAATGGCAGTCGCCGGGACCTGGGCATTGACGCCGCTTTATATCTGGCCTCGGTGATCAGTACTGACCTGACTGTCGCAAATGCTTCAGCCTGGCAGTGGTGGACGGCGATATCAGCTTACAACTACAAAGACGGTCTCATCTACATCGACAAAAAAAAAACTGATGGCAATTTTTACACCAGCAAGATGCTGTGGGCGCTGGGTAATTACAGCCGGTTTGTAAAACCGGGAGCAGTACGGGTTGATGTAACTTTGCCGGACGATAACCTGCCACGGCCGTTACAGGTATTGGCTTTTAAACGTGGTAAAGATGCGGTATTGGTGATAGTTAATTCAAACACAGATGATGTAAATATTGCATTGGAAACCCAAGGCGCCAAAATAAAATTTGCAACCAGCTATACGACTTCTGCAAATGACGAGCTGAGGCCAGGCCCGGTAAAGGGTAATACCGTAAAGGTTAAAGCACGGTCGGTTATGACAGTAGTTGGGAAAGCGAAATAACAGTTTATTTCTGCTTCGCTGCCCAGGCTCTTAACTGGATAATAGCATCATACAAAACACCGGCTTCGCCTCTGAAACTGCCCGAGCCGCTTGGCGCACCCGTTTGCACATTATACCACTCAAAGAAACCTTTATTGGCTATAGTGCGATCTGTCATTGGCTTCAGGTCGTTGTAAGCTTGCTGGGCAAGGCCGTATTGAAGCAGGGCCTCAGGCATGCGGCCGCCAAACCAGGTCCAGTCGCCGCCATTTTGGTAGGTATAGGCAGCCATGTTTGGATATTGCTCTTTAGGGTAAGGCGGATATACCGTCAAGCCAATAGTGGCGTGAGGCGCTTTGGCCGCCGCGGCGAGCATTTGCCGGTTAATTGCTATAACTTCTGCTCTGGTATTAAATCCGGCCAAAATTGCGCAAACCGAACCGCCGGTATATAAAATCTCGCGCTCATTAAAGTCCTTAGTAAACGGGCTGCCATCCAGGTATAAATGTGGTATATACTTCTGCGCCCCGGCATCCCACAAATATTTACGAACATTAGCTTTCAGATTAGCAGCAACTGTTGCCCAATTTCGGCTGGTTTTATACGTTTTGGGCTTGATCTGCATAAAATCGTGTATCGCTATAGCAAACATGGCGTTGTCATAAATATCAATGGCCCACTTGGTTTTTTGATTAATGGCCACGCCCCAACCGGTTTCGGGCTGCACATCGCCCCAGTCGATAGTGGTGGCGCCGGTAACCATGCCATATTTGGCAGACCAACGGTCTTTCATGATATAGTTCAAAGCATCCTCCAACCGGCTAATCACCGACTTGCCGCCAATTTGCTCGTCCAGAATAGAAGCGTCGCCGGTAACATCAATATATTTAAACACCGCTTGCACCAATGATGATTCCTGATCGGTCTCAACGGTATTTTTGTGCGCCTCCCACCCTGGCAGCAGGTCGGAGTGGCGATAGTTATAGCCAACGTTAGCCTTTTTGCTTTCAACCACACCATCAACAATATTGCCGTCACTGCCCTGTATTTTAAAAAACATGAGCAGCGTAGCTTTCACTTCTTCTTTGGGGTGTGCTTTTAATGAGCCTTTTATAAAAGTGTTAAAATCGCGTATCCAAACCTCATTATAGGATGTCCCGGCCGAAAAGCCGGATAATAATTTGACAGCGCGCGCTTGTACGGTATCAAATGATGTGTTATGCAGGATGGCTCGTGCAAGTGCTTTGTTTTCTGCAGTTTGCGCATGGGCAGAAAGCCCAATAATCAAGCTGGCGAGGCCTATAAACAGATATTTTTTTCTCATAGCGCTTATAATGGTTATCGCGAATATACCCATAAAGTACATATGTATGTACATTTAGTTAACATTAAAACAACTCATAAATTGATATCTTAGCTTTAAATTAAGCTGCTATGTATTTTGTACTTTCAAAGGTCCTGTTGTTTTTTATACTGCCCATATGGTGGATCATTGCGTTTATTGTAATTGGCCTCATCGCTAAAAATAAGCGCACCAAAAAACGGTGGTTTATTGCAGCTGCAGTAATATTCTATCTGTTTTCAATCCCGCTGCTGATGAACGCTTTTCAAAATGCCTGGGATATAAGGACGCCGGTTAATCATAAAAAATACAGCTGCGTTATTGTTTTAGGTGGATTTTCGGGCGAGGGCGGCGAGGACGGCGGCCATTTCACTGATGCGTCTGACCGCTTTATACAGGGCCTTAAATTAATTACTACACACCAGGCATCGCACATTTTAATTTCAGGAGGTAGTGGCATGCTTAGCCCCGGTGCCTTTAGAGAAGGTGCGTACGTTAAAACTCAACTTGAAAAACTCAATATCCCGGACAGTTTAATATTGATTGAGAATAACTCAAAAAACACTTATGAAAATGCAAAGTTTACCAAAGTAATTTTGGACAAATCGGGGCTTAAGGGACCGTATTTACTGGTGACCTCTGCGTTTCATATGCGCCGCTCATTAATGTTATTTAAACATGCCGGATTAGAGGTTGACCCATACCCCTGCAATTTCCTCACCTATACCCCCCAATTGCTTATAGGCTACCTCCTCCCTGATGCAAATGTGCTAAGCCGCTGGGAAATCTACCTCAAAGAGGTGGTAGGCTACGTTGTAAATTACTTTAAATAATTTATAGATGAACTAACTCGGGTACCAGTTCGCCGGTACTGGGGTCGATACGCCTTAGGTTAACATTAGTAACCGGGTTTACTACCAGCGGTATTTTTTCTACGTGTATTTCACTGGTATCTAAACCAAAAGTCTTGGCGTCGCTTTGTGCAAGCTTTTTAATATTAAAGTAGCTGTTGAGTATAAAGCTTTCGGCTACGCTGAATATGTTATTGTACGATAAAAATTTCTCTAGAATCACAAACCTGAAATCAGATATCACGTTAAACTGGCTTAATGACGGGTATTTACTGGTAATGTCCAACTCGTTACGTCGCAACATATCTTCAATTACCTTACGGAACAACACATTCACTCTTGGTTGTATTCTGAAACCTAAACGGAAATCGACACGGATGATCTTGCCCTTTTCAATCTGGTCGACACTATATTCCATGGTAAACGGCTCATAAGTAGTATCAATGTGGATGAACCAATAGGTGTCGGCGCGTTTAGGACTACGGCTCATGATAGAATACATAATCTTTTCTTCTATCTGCCGGCTGTTGTTGGCCTTGGTTAAATAAATAAGCTGACCCGCATATTTGGCTATAGATTCATCTGCGCTTAAAGCGTTCAGCATCGGGATATAATCATTAATGCTTACAAAGTTCAGGAAACGGTTATTGATCTTACGCGCTTTATACCAAACGTACATGGTAAATATCAGCCCGCACTCAAACACCAGGAAGAACAAACGTTTCAAAATTTTAACCGCATTAACCACAAAGAAGCTAAATTCGACAGTAAGGAATACGCATAAAATAACGGTCACCAACCAAACCGGCCAATGCTTTACATAGCGCATAAAGTAATACATCAAAATGGTAGTCATGAGCATGGCAATGGTGATAGAGAAACCATAGGCCGCCGTCATGTGCTCAACAGTGCGAAAGTACAGCGTTACTGCTATACAGCCGAAACACAATATCCAGTTGATGCTTGGTATATAAATCTGCCCGCGAATGTTTGAGGGATATTTAATAGTAATGCGGGGCCAAAAATTCATGCTCACCGCTTCGCTGATCAACGTAAATGACCCGCTGATTAAGGCCTGGCTGGCAATAATTGTTGCCAAAGTAGCCAGCGCCACACAAGGTATCATCAACAATTCAGGATGCGGAACAATTTGGTAAAAAGGGTTAATTGCGCTGAAGTTAGTATGTTCGGGCTGTGTCAGCACCCATGCGCCCTGGCCAAAGTAGTTTAACAACAAGGCTGTTTTTACAAACAACCAGCTTACCTGGATATTTTTACGGCCGCAGTGACCTAGGTCAGAGTATAAGGCTTCGGCACCGGTTGTACACAAAAATACCGCGCCTAATAACCAGAAACCCTTAGGGTGATCCATCAATAGCCGGGCGCCATAATACGGATTAATAGCCTTAAAAATGCCCGGGTTGTGTATGATCTGGAGGAAACCAAAAACACCAATAGTTAAAAACCAAACCAACATAACCGGACCAAAAGATGTGCCCACTACCCTGGTACCAAACTGCTGAAAGAAAAAAAGCAGCAAAATAATGCCGGTAACAATGCCCATAATTAGCCAGCAACCCGGTATAAATGACGAAGCCAAAGCCGGCACATTGCTCAAACCCTCAATAGCTGAGGTAACAGATACCGGGGGCGTGATAATACCATCGGCCAATAAAGTACCGGCACCGATAATAGCCGGGATAGCCAGCCATTTGCCGTAACGGCGAACCAAGGCATATAACGAGAATATACCGCCCTCGCCTTTATTGTCGGCTTGGAGGGTGATGAAGATGTATTTAAAGGTAGTTTGCAGGGTAAGCGTCCAGAATATGCAGGACAATGAGCCCAGCACGAACGACTGATTAGCCGAGCCGCCCTCAATCAGCAGTGATTGAAAAACATATAAAGGCGATGTGCCGATATCGCCAAAAATAATTCCAAGAGTGATGAGTAAGCCGGCGGCCGAAACGGTTTTTAAGTGAGAGGTCATTAAGCAGTAAGGGGGATAATAGTATTAAACATTACCTGCCATTATGAAAAAGCCATGCCATAATGAAAGGGCAAGCACCTAACTGCTTAAATTATAGACAATTAACTTGTGTACTAAATACACTATACATGTGATAAGCCTATCATTTTGATAGGGTTTTATCAAAATGGAATTTTTGGAGCGGTTATTCTATACCGTATTCTTTCAGTTTACGATACAGGGTGGCTATACCGATATTTAAAAGCCGGGCGGCTTCGGCACGATTGCCCTGGGTGTGCGCCAGCGTACGTTTAATATGCTGCTGCTCCATGACTGAAAGGTCAAATGTAGATGCCTGGTTATAGTTGTTACCAGGCGATAACTTATCAAACTCGTAAGGTAAAACGTCGGCGTCAAGCTCTTTGCCATCGCAAAGAATCACGGCACGTTCAATGACATTTTTTAATTCGCGGATGTTGCCCGGCCAGTTATAGGCCTCCAATTTTTCGATAAACTCCGGCGTGTATCCATTAATATGTTTGCCTACTTTAATTGCAAATTGCTTAATAAAGCTTTCAGCAAGCGGGCCTATATCTTTTCGTCTGTCGCGCAGTGACGGTAATACAATTTGAAATACCGATAACCGGTAAAACAAATCAGACCTGAAACGCCCTTCATTAACCTCAACCTGCAGATCGCGATTGGTAGCGGCCAATATGCGCACATTTACCTGGGTGGCTTTGGTATCACCAATTTTAATGAACTGCTGCGATTCCAACACACGCAGTAGTTTGGCTTGCAGATCGTGATCCATTTCACCTATTTCGTCCAGAAAAATGGTACCCCCGCTGGCTTCTTCAAACAAACCCTTTTTATCTTTTATAGCCCCGGTAAATGAGCCGGCTTTGTGCCCAAACAATTCGCTTTCCAACAGTTCGCGGCTAAAGGCGCTGCAATTAATAGCTATAAAAGGTTTGTTATTGCGCAGGCTGGAGTAATGTATGGCTTCGGCAAAAACTTCCTTGCCGGTGCCAGTCTCGCCCAGCAATAAAACCGTCGTATCTGTAGCTGCAACTTTTTGGGCAAGTTTAATAGCGTTGGTAATACTTGGCGATGTGCCGATGATGCGTTCAAAACCAAATCTTCGGCTCAGTTTACTTTCCAGTTCAAGCACCCGGCGCTGCAATAAGGCTTTATCCATGGCTTTACTCACCAATGGTATAATTCTTTCGTTGTCATCGCCCTTGGTGATATAGTCGAACGCGCCGTTTTTGATGGCTGTTACCCCATCGTTTATCGTACCATAGGCGGTAAGCATAATAATCTCAACCGCTGGGTAGGCAGTTTTAATGGTTTTACTCAACTCAATGCCATTGGCATCGGGCAGCTTCACGTCGCACACTACAACATCAATGGTTTGGTTATCCAGCTGGCGCAACCCCTCCTTTGCGGTTGTAGCCTGAACAATGGTATAACCTTCCAGTTGCAGAATGCGGGCCAGCAATTGCCGCAGACGTTCTTCGTCATCAATAATTAAAAGTTTGCCGGCTGCTGAAGTCATGTTTTACAAATCTGGATAATTTAATTGTGATTATAAACAAAAAACCCGCTAAGCTATACGCTCAACGGGTTTATTATTTACACTAACGGTTAATTAGTCTTTAATTTCACGGATTTTAATGTTTTTCCAACCACTGGCGCCCGGGTGTTTTTGCACAGCGATGTGACCTTTCTGAACTTTCATAAATTCAGCAAAAAATGGGTCTTTAAATTTACTTGATGCAAGCGCTTTGTCCCACTCAGGGCTGCCAATTTGTACATCAACAGTTTTGGTACCGTTTAAGTAAAACTGCAAGTGACCTTTGTTTTGGATCAATCTTACCTGGTTCCAGCCGCCTGGTTCAACCGGATGCGATACGGTTGCGTCGCCCATCATGTCGTACAAGCAACCAGCCAGGTGATTTTGTTTTTTATTGTCGTCAGCACCAACATTGTCTAATACCTGCATCTCTGCACCGGTTTGGTAAGTAGCATGGTATTTAGGGCCTTCCTGTACGTCAAAAATAATACCGCTGTTACCACCCGGAGTAATTCTCCATTGTAGTTGCAGTTCGTAATTTTCATATACGCCATCAGTAACTAAGTCATCACCGGCACGGTCACGCTCACGGTTGTATTGAATTTGGCCGTCTTTAACAATCCAGTTAGCAGCAACAGTATCTCTGTTAAATGAGTGCCAGCCTTTAAGGTCTGTGCCATCAAACAGCAATTTCCAACCTTGTTTAATTTCTTTTTTAGTTAAAGTATTGTCTTGCGCTTTTACTGCTGTTGACAAAACCAGGCAGGCTGCAAAGCCTAATAATATTTTTTTCATATTTAATTTAAAAAATGGTTAGGGTAAAGCTACAATAATTTTCAGTGTTGATATATTTTTTGGAAAAATATCAGGTAAATAATGAGTTACAATTAACTTCCCTCAAATAACATCGATTGCACATACGTAAAGGTCTTTTTTAACAAAATTTAACACCTGCACCGCAAACATTTCATAGTTTGCGGCTATTAAATACCGTGATGAATAGTGAGCCGAGCCGGGTGCGGTCGATAGATGCCTTTCGCGCCGTCACCATGTTTTTAATGATTTTTGTGAATGATCTCGATGATGTGCCTAATACCCCTCAATGGATACATCACGCTAAAATGAATGCCGATGCCCTGGGACTTGCCGATACCATTTTCCCGGCTTTTTTGTTTATAGTAGGTTTATCAATACCCTTTGCCTTCCAAAACAGGATAAAGCGCGGCGACTATCATGCCCCATTCCGTATCATCATGCGCTCGTTCGCGCTGATTTTTATGGGCTTCTTTTTCTCCAATATCGACAGTTATAGCGAAGCCTACGGCGTATTGCCCAGGCCCGTTTGGGAAAGCTTGCTGGTGTTCAGTTTTTTCTTCATCTTCCTTAATTATACCAAAAACACGTCGGCCCTCAAGAAATATTTGCTGCAGGGCTTTGGCTGGGCGCTGCTTATCACGCTGTCGGTATTGTATAGAAGTAAGGACCCCGAGCACCATTGGCTGCACTTTACCTGGTGGGAAATTTTAGGACTGATAGGCTGGTCATACCTGGTATGTGCGCTTATTTACTACTATTCTAAAGGTATATTGTGGATCCAGGCCGCCGCCTGGATATTCTTCATGTTTTTTAATCTCGATTTCCATTTCGGCATGTTGCATTTTTTAGACCCGCTGCGCGACTATATATGGCTGTCGGGCAACGGCGCTATGCAGGCTTTTACCATGGCCGGGGTGTTTGTAGCCGTTTTATATATGCGCCTGCGTGAGAGCGGCGAGCTGCGCCTGTTATTAACAGGTATGCTGCTCATGGCCGTGATCTTGCTTAATCTGGGCTTTATTGTGCGGTATTTTAGCGGCGGCATATCTAAGGTGCGCGATACGCCATCATGGGTATTGATCTGTACCGCCATAAGCCTGGTGGTGTATGCTATATTTATATATGTAGTGGATTTTAAAAATAAGTTTAGCTGGTTCAAGATCATAAAACCGGCCGGCGACAATGCCTTTACCTGCTACATTGTGCCCGGCTTGTTTTATCCGTTGTTTGAAATGACCAATCTGCAATACCCCGGTATTATCAGCGAAGGAACAGGCGGGTTAATTAAATGTTTTGTATTTGCTTTCGCGATGGTGTGGTTAACGGGCCTGTTGGAAAAGGTAAATATTAAGTTGAAGATATAGCATCGACTACCTGGTGCTAGATATTAAAAGCGAAGGCTGGTGCGATTCCCTCCCAAGGGAGGGGCAGGGAGGGGTTTCTGAAATTGGTTAGGCACTAAACCCCTCCCTGCCATTGCGCTCAATGCCACCGCCCCCCTCCCAAGGGAGGGAATTAAACAGGTGGATCTCTCTTGCATAAAAAATTTAAACATTCTCTCTCCATTGTAATAGTTGACACGTACCTTTGCGCCCGGGAATTTAATTGTCTGCGATAAAGGAAGCGTTGTTTTGAGCATTGCGTTAGCAAACTATCTAACCGCTTGTTAAAGTAAAACACGCTAAGTGCTCTCAAAATCAGGTTCATGGTGTAAATAACATACCTAAAACGCATTTAAAAAAAACCTTTTTCGGTATTCGATTTTTTCCCTACATTTGCAGGCTAATTGTTGCTCATTGAAATCGCTACGAAATTATTCGATTCCTTTTTCCGGTTTATCGCTGGGAAAGCATCATTTTGATTTTGATGTTAAGGATGATTTTTTTGACGAGTTTGATTACTCGCTGGTAAAAAAAGCTGATTTGAAATGCGCTGTTGAGCTGGAAAAACAAGAAACTATGCTGATTCTTGATTTCCGTATCACCGGCACCATTCAGGCTACTTGTGATACCTGCCTGGCTGAATATCCCGAACAGGTGGACATTCGCGAACAGCAGATAGCCAAGTTTGCAAACGAGGAAATTGACGAGGATGACGAGATCGTCACCTTAAGCAAGAACGACCACGAGCTGGTACTTGCAGGTTTGATCTACGAATATATTAACGTTGCAGTGCCGTTTGTGGCTGGCTGCGGCGACGCGGGAAATACCCCGTATTGTGATAAAGAGATGCTCGATAGAATTAACAGCCTGTCGGGAGGTAATGAACAAAGTGATGATAGTGCAGACCCAAGGTGGGATGCATTGAAAAAAATTAAATAATAATAACTATAAGGTTATGCCACATCCAAAACGTAAAATATCAAAATCAAGAAGAGACAAGCGTAGAACTCATGACAAAGCTGTCGCTCCAACGTTAACTACTTGCAAAGTTACCGGTGCTGTGCACTTGCCTCACAGAGCTTATACTGTGGACGGTAACGTTTACTACAACGGTAAATTACTTATCGAAAAAGCAGTAGCTTAACAACTAATTTTCTAACATGAAGATTGGCTTAGATATTATGGGCGGAGATTACGCCCCCAAAGCGACTGTTTTAGGGGCTATCGAGGCTTACAAAGTATTACAAGGCCATAAACTGGTGCTTATAGGCGACAAAGAGGCGGCTATAGGCATTCTTCGTGAACACAACTTTGATCCGGACAACTTCGAGTACGTGCACACTACCGAAGTTATCGGCATGGGCGAACATCCCACCAAAGCGGTAGTTCAAAAAGCCGATTCAAGTATCAGCGTAGGTTTCAGAATGTTGAAAGAGGGGCAGATCGATGCTTTCTCATCAGCAGGCAATACCGGCGCCATGCTGGTTGGTTCCATGTTTAGTGTTAAAACCATCCCGGGCATTCTTCGCCCGGCCATTACTACCATAGTACCACGCCTCAACGGCGGTATCAACATTTTGTTAGATGTTGGAGCCAATGCTGATTGCAAACCTGAGGTACTGGTGCAGTTTGGCGTGCTGGGCAGCTTGATGGCCCAAAGCGTTTATGGTATTGAAAACCCTCGCGTAGCGCTGATGAACATCGGCGAAGAAGAAGAAAAGGGTAACCTGCTTTGTCAGGCCACTTATCCTTTAATGAAAGAAACATCCCAGTTTAACTTTATTGGTAATGCTGAAGGACGCGACCTTTTTGGGGACGCAGCCGATGTTTTTGTTTGCGATGGTTTTACCGGAAATATAATTTTGAAACTTGCTGAATCGTTCTATGTAATAACCCGCAAAAAAGGGTTAAAAGATGAATTTTTTGACAGGTTTAACTATGAGCAATACGGAGGCAGCCCAATTTTGGGAATAAATGCCCCTGTTGTTGTTGGCCACGGTATATCAAGCCCTGAAGCCATCAAAAATATGGTTCTTTTATCTAAAGATATGGTTGAAAGTGAACTTGTTGCGAAAGTGACAGAAGCCTTTCAATAAATAATTATAGCTATGAGTAAAATTACTGCAGCCATTACGGCTGTCAATGGTTATGTACCTGATTATGTGTTAACTAATCAGGAGCTATCTACCATGGTAGATACTAACGACGAGTGGATAACCACACGTACCGGTATCAAAGAACGCAGAATTTTAAAAGGCGA
Source organism: Mucilaginibacter ximonensis (assembly GCF_042686265.1). Classification (NCBI taxonomy): domain Bacteria; kingdom Pseudomonadati; phylum Bacteroidota; class Sphingobacteriia; order Sphingobacteriales; family Sphingobacteriaceae; genus Mucilaginibacter; species Mucilaginibacter ximonensis. The sequence continues at coordinate 846,934 of NZ_JBHUPD010000002.1, read as the reverse complement.
AGGGCTGGGCACATCAGACCTTGCCGCCCCTGCGGTTGAAGGCCTGCTGAAAAAACGCGGCATAGGCCCCGAAGAAATTGACCTGATTATTTTTTGTACTACTACCCCTGACATGCCTTTCCCGGCTACGGCTAACCTTTTTGCACACAAAATTGGTGCTGTTAATGCCTGGGGATTTGATATGCAAGCCGCCTGCTCAGGCTTTGTGTTTGGTTTAGCTACCGGCGCACAGTTTATTGAAACCGGTATGCACAAAAAAGTATTGGTAGTTGGCGCCGACAAAATGTCGTCAATTGTTGATTACCAGGACCGCGCCACCTGTATCATTTTTGGCGATGGCGCAGGCGCAGCGTTGCTTGAGCCAAACTACGAAGGCTATGGCATTAAAGATTCTATCCTGAAAAGCGACGGTTCGGGCATTCCGTTCCTGCATATGAAGGCAGGGGGCTCTGTTAAACCGGCCAGCCATGCTACTATTGACGCCCGCGAGCACTTTGCTTACCAGGAAGGTAAAACCGTATTTAAATTTGCGGTTACCAGCATGGCCGATGTTGCTGCCGATGTGATGGAGCGTAATAACCTGCAATCAGAAGATATTGCATGGTTAGTGCCGCACCAGGCTAACAAACGTATTATTGATGCTACTGCTGCACGTTGTGGCATAAGCGACGACAAAGTGATTGTTAACATTGAGCGTTATGGCAATACTACCAATGCCACCATACCTTTGTGTTTATGGGAGTGGGAAAGCAAATTTAAAAAAGGCGACAACCTGATCCTGGCAGCTTTTGGCGGCGGCTTTACCTGGGGATCAATGTACCTTAAATGGGCTTATTAATTTGATGTGCAGGTGTACGGATATGCGGATGTGCGAATGAATTGATTTTCTTTTTGTTAGTGCGTTAAAAATAAAAACCATACCATACATTACACGTTAAACCATAATAGCCATCTGCATATCTGCAGATTTGCACATTATAACATTATAACTAACTTAGATTAATACATATTATCCAATAAACCCTATAATCTGCAATAATGGATATTAAACAAATACAGGATCTTATCCGCTTTGTTTCCAAATCGGGAGTAAACGAAGTATCGATCGAGCAAAAAGATTTTAAGATTACTATTAAAACCGCTCAGGAGCCAACTGTAGTTCACGCTACTATTCCGAGCGCTGCGCCTGTGGCTGCAGCACCGGTTCAGGCCCTGCCTGCTGCCGCGCCTGCCGCTGCTACCCCCGCTGCTCCGGCTGCCGATACATCAAACTATATTACTATCAAGTCGCCAATGATCGGTACATTCTACCGATCTGCCGGCCCTGATAAACCGATGTTTGTAAACGTAGGCGACGAGGTGTCAACCGGCTCAGTAGTTTGCATCATTGAAGCCATGAAATTATTCAACGAGATCGAATCAGAAGTATCAGGCCGTATAGTAAAAATATTGGTTGATAACGCTTCGCCGGTTGAATATGACCAACCGTTATTTTTAGTAGAACCTATGTAACAGTGAATAGTAATTGGTTGATTAGGTGAGTAGTTGCCTGTCAATTGATTAATATCACTCAACTTAGTATTTAAAGTTTGTGGTTAATTAAGAGAGTATTAAAACTCAATCACTTAATCAACTCAATCAACCCAATCAACTTTAAAAAACATGTTTAAAAAAATATTAATAGCTAACCGTGGAGAGATTGCCTTACGCATTATCCGTACCTGTAAAGAAATGGGTATTAAAACGGTTGCTGTATATTCTACTGCCGACCGCGATAGTCTTCACGTTCGCTTTGCTGACGAGGCTGTTTGTATTGGCCCGCCGGCAAGTAAAGATTCTTATTTAAATATTCCTAATTTAATATCAGCTGCCGAGCTAACCAATGCCGACGCCATCCATCCGGGGTATGGTTTCTTGTCAGAAAATGCAAAGTTCTCAGCTATCTGCGCCGAATACGGTATCAAATTTATTGGTGCTACAGCCGATCAGATTAACTCAATGGGTGATAAAGCTTCGGCCAAAGACACCATGAAAAAAGCCGGCGTACCAATTGTACCGGGTTCTGATGGTTTGTTAGAGAGCGTAAAAGAAGGTATCGCGATAGCTAAAAAAATCGGTTATCCTGTAATCCTTAAAGCTACTGCCGGTGGTGGTGGCCGCGGTATGCGTATTGTTTGGAAAGACGAGGAGTTTGAAAATGCCTGGGATTCGGCACGTGCCGAATCGGGTGCTGCATTTGGTAATGATGGCATGTACTTGGAGAAATATGTTCAGGACCCGCGTCACATTGAGATACAGGTAGTAGGCGACCAGTATGGTAAAGTTTGTCACCTGTCTGAACGCGATTGCTCTATCCAGCGTCGTCACCAAAAACTGGTTGAAGAGGCTCCATCGCCTTTCATGACCGAGAAACTGCGTAAAAAAATGGGCGAGGCTGCTATTAAAGGCGCCAAAGCCGTAAAATACGAAGGCGCTGGCACCGTAGAGTTTTTGGTTGATAAGGACCGCAACTTTTACTTCATGGAAATGAATACCCGTATCCAGGTGGAGCACCCGGTTACTGAAGAAGTGATCAACTTTGACCTGATCAAAGAACAAATTAAAGTTGCCGCCGGCATTCCTATCTCAGGTAAAAACTACGAGCCAACAATGCACGCTATTGAGTGTCGTATCAATGCCGAGGATCCGTTTAACAACTTCCGTCCATCGCCGGGTAAAATAACCAACTTCCACTCGCCGGGTGGTCACGGTGTACGTGTAGATACACACGTTTACAGCGGCTATACCATACCGCCAAACTACGACTCAATGATTGCTAAGGTTATATGCGTGGCTCAAACCCGCGAAGAAGCTTTAAGCACTATGGAGCGCGCTTTAGGCGAGTTTATTATTGAAGGTATTAAAACTACTATACCTTTCCACTTAAAACTATTGAAAGATCCAAACTTCCGTGCCGGTAATTTTACCACCAAGTTCATGGAAACGTTTGAGTATTAATACAGACCTGTTAATTTCCGTGAGTCAAGCTCTCCCGGAACTATTTCAATGAGCGACGAAAAGAACTTAGTAAAAGCGATAAGAGAGAAGGGGAAAAACCTTGAAGCCGAAATGTCATTCTTTGACCACCTGGAGGCTTTAAGATGGCATTTGATACGCGCTGCTATAGCCGTCGTTGTTTTTGCACTGGTAGCTTTCCTGAACTACCGCTTTATTTTCAAAAACTTTATTATGGGGCCGTTTAGCCCCGATTTCTGGACTTACCGCATGATGTGTAAGCTGGGCGAAGGTTTTTGTATCACCAAGTTCAATGCCGAGATCATTAACACCGATGTTGCCGGGCAATTTATGTTGCAGATCAACTCGTCAGTGCTTATCGGTATTATACTGAGTGTGCCTTACATTTTGTGGGAGATATGGCGCTTTATTAAACCTGCACTTTTAGAGAAGGAAAGGAAAGCAGCCAGCGGTTTTGTATTTTGGGCATCGTTGCTGTTCATTATCGGTATTCTGTTTGGTTATTATGTAATTGCGCCCGAGTCGATTGCCTTCTTAGCCAACTATAACGTAAGCGATACCATCAAAAACGAGTTTACGGTAAGTTCATACTTGTCTATGGTAGCAACTATTACGCTTATCATCGGTATTGTATTTGAGCTCCCTATATTCATCTATATCCTGGCGTCGATTGGTATTTTGACTGGTACTTTCATGAAAAGAACCCGCCGCTATGCGGTAGTTATTTTATTGATCGTAGGTGCTATCATTTCGCCGTCGCCAGATTTTATGACCACCATGATTGCTACCCTGCCACTATTTGTTTTGTATGAAGTAGGCATAGTAGTAGCTTCGGTAGTTGAAAAACGCCGTGCCAAAGAACACGACGAACTGATGAAATCGTAAACCAATTATCATCACCCAATAAAATGATTGAAGGATTAAAAATTGCTATCGGTGCTGACCATGCAGGTTTTGAGCTCAAAAACACATTGCTTACTTTTCTGGGTGAGAATGTGAAAGATTTTGGCACGTTCTCAAAAGACTCATGCGATTACACTGATTTTGCGCATCCCGTTGCTACCGCTGTTGAAAACGGTGAGTTTGATTATGGTATACTGATTTGCGGCAGTGCTAACGGCGTGGCTATTGCAGCCAACAAGCACCAGGGTATCCGCGCGGCGTTGTGTTATAACGAAGCGGTAACCGAGCCTGCCCGCAGCCATACGGATGCTAATGTACTTTGCATTCCGTCAAACTTTGTGACTGTTGATCAGGCTAAAAAGATTTGCGAGATATTTTTCAGCACCGAATTTGAAGGCGGCCGCCATGCGCGCCGTGTCGGTAAGATAGCTTGTGCTTAATTTGTAAGCAATATTGACATAATATTCAAAAAAAGCGGCAGGAAAACACCCTGCCGCTTTTTTTATGGTGTAAATTCATAAATTAGCAGCATGACTAGTATCGCTGAGGAATTTCTGACCGACTCAGAAAATAAATCATTTGATATCGACCACCGTCGCATCATCAACTACAATATCAATAAGTACGATACTGCGGTTGACCGCGGCTTGTCGCGCATTATTAACCTGGAAAACGCCAAACGCCGTGGCCACGTATTAAAGTGGAAAATGATGGAGAACCTGGATAAGATATTACCCGAGTTCGAGGCAAATTTCCAAAAACGCGGCGGCAAGGTGATCTGGGCTAACGACGCCGAGGAAGCCAATCGCGAGATACTAAACATCATTCAAAAAGCCGGAGCCAAAATGATCGTTAAATCGAAGTCAATGGTAACCGAGGAAATCGAACTGAACGAGTACCTCGAGCACAACAACGTTGAATCGATTGAAACAGACTTAGGCGAATATATTGTGCAATTATTAGGGCAAAAGCCTTATCACATTGTAACACCGGCCATGCACCTTTCAAAAGAGGACATTGCCAAACTATTTAACGAAAAATTTGGCACCCCGCTTGATTATACACCAGAGCAACTTACCCAAAAAGCCCGCGAACTGCTGCGCGAAAAATATGTAACTGCCGAAGTTGGCATAACCGGCGGTAACTTTTTAATTGCTGATACCGGCAGCATAGCACTATCTGAAAATGAAGGCAATGCCCGCTTAAGCACATCGTTCCCACGGATACACATTGCGGTGGTGGGTATAGAGAAAATTATCCCCTCGCTAACTGATCTTGATTTATACTGGCCCATGCTGGCAACACATGGTACAGGCCAGAATTTAACTGTATACAACACTGTGCTTAGCGGCCCGCGCCAACCCGGCGAGACCGATGGCCCGGAAGAAATGTACGTGGTATTGCTTGACAACGGCCGTACCAATTTGCTTGCTCAAAAAGAACAGCGCCAGGGCTTGTACTGCATTCGTTGCGGTGCTTGCTTAAATGGCTGCCCGGTTTATAAAAACGTAGGCGGTCATACTTACGGTACACCATATAGCGGCCCAATAGGTTCTATCATTACCCCGCACTTAAAAGGCATGGAAAACTTTAAGCACCTGAGCTACGCTTCAAGCCTTTGCGGTAAATGTACCGAGGTTTGCCCGGTTAAGATAGATATACATAAAATGCTGCTGCTTAACCGCCGTGATGCTGTAAATGAGGGTTATGTACCGACTGCTGAAAAATGGGGCTGGTTTGCCTGGAAAAAGGGTATGCTGAGCCGTAAGCTCGAAGATTTTTTGAGCGGTAATACCAAAAACAAATTGTTAAGAACCTTCTTCAAAAAAAGCTGGGGACATTATAAGGCGATGCCGCACGTCGCGCCAAAATCATTTGCTGAACAGTGGAAAGACCAGCATAAGAATCAGAGCTAAGAAAGATATTTCTATTTTCTATAGCGTCATCGCGAGCGAGGTACGAGCGTGGCGATCTCCGGATAATCGGAAGGCCGCTCGCCTACAGATCGCCACGCTACGCTCGCGATGACGTGACGGAGTTTGTTTAGGTTTCTTTGCTATAGTCTGAAATAGCAAGTTTTTGACCTAAAATCCACCTTTCAGATTTTGCATCCGCAATTATCTTCCTTAAATTAGGTGCCCCCCGACCGACAACAGTTCAGGGCGCACATAAGATTCACTTTAGTTGGGTACATGATTTTTGACCGGAAAAACCTGGACGATAATGCATTAATAGCAATCTACAAAAAGTTGCTGTATCCGCGTGTTGTAGAGGAAAAAATGCTGATTCTGCTCAGACAGGGCCGCATTGGCAAATGGTTTTCCGGTATTGGTCAGGAAGCTATCGCTGTGGGCGCTGCCCTGGCCATGCATCCCGACGAATATATCCTGCCCATGCACCGCAACCTGGGTGTATTTACCACCCGCGGCGTACCTTTTAACCGATTAATGGGCCAGTGGACAGGCAAGGCATCAGGTTTTACCAAGGGGCGCGACCGCTCATTTCATTTTGGCACGCAAGAGCATAAGATCATCGGGATGATATCGCACCTGGGCCCTCAGATGGCTTTGGCCGATGGTATTGCATTAGCCGATGTGTTGAGCAAAAATAAAAAAGCAACCTTAGTTTTTACCGGTGAGGGCGGCACCAGCGAAGGCGACTTCCACGAAGCCGTAAACATTGCCGCAGTATGGAACCTGCCGGTTATCTTTTTGATTGAAAACAACGCTTATGCATTGTCTACCCCAACGCATGAACAATATCGCGCCAAAAAACTGGTTGACAAAGCCATTGGCTACGGCATTGAGGGCAGGCAGTTAAATGGCAACAACATACTGGAAATGTATTATGCCATTAGTGAAATAGCACACAGTATACGCCAGCGGCCACGGCCGGTTTTAGTAGAGTGTAAAACCTTCCGCATTCGCGGCCACGAGGAAGCATCCGGCACTAAATATGTACCGCCCGAGCTGATAGCCGAATGGCAGGACCGGGACCCGGTACGTAGTTTCGAGAATTACCTGATAAGCCAGGGGGCGTTACGGCCCGAATGGATTCCGTTTTTGCGCGACGAGATTTTAAAAGAGATTGACCCGGTGATAGACAAGGTGCTGATGGAAAAAGATATCCGGCCGAATGTATTTACCGAACTGGGTGATGTCTATAAACCCTTTACCAGGCCATCGTTTAAGCTATCGCCTAAATCACAAGTGATCAGGTACATTGATGCGCTGCGCGATGGCTTATTGCTATCAATGGAACGCTACCCCAACCTGGTACTCATGGGGCAGGATATTGCCGAATATGGCGGCGTATTTAAAGTCACCGAGAACTTTCATGAGTTTTTTGGCAAGGAGCGCGTACGCAATACCCCGCTGTGCGAGTCGGGGGTTATTGGTGCAGCTATGGGCTTGTCACTAAATGGTTATAAAGCTGTTGTGGAGATGCAGTTTGCCGATTTTGTAAGCAGCGGCTTTACCCAGGTGGTCAATAACCTGGCTAAAACGCATTATCGCTGGGGGCAAAATGTGGACGTGGTGATCAGGATGCCTACAGGTGCAGGTACCGCAGGCGGGCCGTTCCATTCGCAGAGCAACGAGGCCTGGTTTACTAAAACTCCGGGCTTAAAGGTGGTTTACCCTGCCTTTCCGGCTGATGCAAAGGGGCTCATGATGTCGGCCATTGCCGACCCTAACCCGGTAATGTATTTTGAGCATAAATACCTGTACCGGAACCTTACCGGCGAAGTACCCGACGGCGAAATTTTTGTAGAAATAGGCAAGGCACGCGTTGTTAAAAAAGGCACACAGGCCACTATCATAGCCTACGGCTATGCTGTGCACTGGGCACTGGAATATCTGAGCAATCACCCTGAACTATCCATCGAAATTATAGACCTGCGAAGCTTACAGCCCTGGGATTGCGCAACCGTAATGGCCAGCGTGAAGAAAACCAACCGCGCCCTGGTGCTGCACGAGGATACCTTGACCAGTGGCTTCGGCGCCGAAGTAGCCGCTACCATCAGTGAAAAATGTTTCAAAGAACTGGCGGCCCCGGTAATGCGCTGCGCAAGCCTGGATACGCCGGTACCTATGGATAAAGGCCTGGAAAGTCAGTTTTTGGGTAAATCGCGACTAGAGAAAGTAATGCAGCAGCTGCTGGCATATTAAATTTTTCATGCCTTTTTAAAATCTATCAAAAAGATAGTTTTTACATACAAACAACATTTTTTTGTCTAAACTTGCAGTACACCAAATAATTGTGGGCGTATTGCAATGAATGACGAATTTTTCCGGCAGATTTTAAACAAACAGCAACTAGCTGAGGCTGTGCCTTCAAACAAGGAGATCACCGCCTGGGCCATGGAGGTAATTCGTTTGTTGTTTCCTGAGCAATCAAAAAAAGTATTTTTATCGGTTGGTCAGCTTAAGGATGAGTTTGCCAAACTGGAGCAGGAGTTATCGCACATTATGGATGCAACAAAAGCCTGTTGCGAGGGTAATAATCCAAAGCGTGCGCAAAACTTTTTTAATTCATTACCAGAGCTGTATCGTATTCTGAATACCGATATTGAAGCCATATTTAATGGCGACCCGGCCGCACGCAGCGAGTTTGAGGTAATACGCACTTATCCCGGTTTTTTTGCCATCTCATTTTATCGTTTGGCGCATAGTTTATATGTCAATGATGTGCCGCTGATACCACGGATACTGACCGAGTATGCGCATTCAAAAACCGGTATTGATATACACCCGGCAGCCGATATCGATGAATATTTTTACATAGACCATGGCACCGGCATTGTGATTGGCGAAACCACCCGCATTGGTAAAAATGTAAAACTATACCAGGGTGTAACTTTAGGTGCGCTGAGCGTAGCTAAATACATGGCTAACACCAAACGCCACCCAACGGTTGAGGATAATGTGGTTATTTACTCTGGCGCTACCATTTTAGGTGGCGAAACAGTTGTTGGGCATGACAGCGTGATAGGCGGTAATGTTTGGTTAACCAAAAGCGTAGAGCCCCACTCGAGGGTTTTCCATGCGCCAACCGTAAAGGTTTTAAAAAAGAGCGAAGAGAACTAAAATGGCAACATTAATTGAGCTGATAGGTAATACGCCGCTGGTTGAAATACAAAGATTAAACCCCAACCCTAAGGTTAAAATATACGGCAAACTAGAGGGTAACAACCCCGGTGGTAGTGTAAAAGACCGTGCGGCGCTAAACATGATCAGAAGCGCTTTAGAGCGCGGCGATATTAAACCCGGCAGTAAGCTCATTGAAGCTACCAGCGGCAATACCGGTATTGCGTTAGCAATGATAGCCAGCCTTTACGGTATTGAAATTGAATTGGCCCTGCCTTCAAACTCAACCCAGGAGCGCGTGCTCACCATGGAAGCCTTCGGCGCCAAAGTGACCTTGCTGGACGGTATTGAAGCCTGCCGGGACTATGCCGAAGACAAAGCTGCCAATCAGGGTTACTTCATACTGAACCAATTTGCCAACCACGACAATTACATGGCCCATTACAAAACTACCGGCCCTGAAATTTGGCGTGATACCGACCGTAAGATTACCCACTTTGTAAGTGCCATGGGTACTACCGGTACTATCATGGGCTGCTCAAAATATTTAAAAGAAGTAAATCCGGATATTCAGATTGTAGGCTGCCAGCCTACCGAGGGTTCATCCATCCCCGGAATACGCCGCTGGCCGCAGGAATATCTGCCCAAAATATTCGACCCTTCAAGAGTTGACCGGGTGATGGACATTGCCGAGGCCGATGCAACTGCCATGGCCCGCCGCTTTGCCCGCGAAGAAGGCGTTTTTGCCGGTATGAGCAGCGGCGGCGCACTATTTGCCGCGATTGAGCTGGCTAAAGAGCTGAAAGAAGGTGTTATTGTATTTATCTGCTGCGACAGAGGCGATAGGTACTTGAGTAGTAATTTGTTTGGGTAAGCAAGATTACAGAATTGATGAGATAAGGCAGGGTTTTTTCTTTGCCGTTTCACTGGTTTCATACGTGTATAAATACGACACAGAAAACGCGGCCCTATAGGGTCGCGTTTTCATTTTTGTTACGGGTGTCACCCTGAGCTAGTCGAAGGGCAAGCGCTGGCCTTCGCCCTTATGCTTCGACAGGCTCAGCATGACACCCGTTCTTTATAGGCGCTACATTGCCGCTTTATCCAAATAAACCGCCAAAGCATTAATACTTGCTGCGACGGCGGCAATCTGCTCCTTCGCTTCTTCCCAGTTTCTTTGTTCTATCGCTTCGCGGATGCCTGGCATGGTTTTTACCCCGTAGCCTGTATAAAAGCCCGGTGCATAAATGCTGTGCTTGTACCATGGGCGGCGCGGCAGGCCATTCGGCGACAGCAACTGCTGTTCGGCTTTGTAAACCGTTTCATTTAACATTTTATGGTCTGCTGCCAATGCTGGTGCGGCGGCCGTTTTATCAGCCAGTTTAGCTGCACTGGCTTTCAATGCCAGTAGCGATGTATTCAATGGTGTAAAATCAATCGCAGGTACTTCTGCTTTGGCTATCGGGGCATCCATATGCTTGGTTGGATCGGCCGATAATTGGTAGGCGTTGGTTTTGAGCAGTTGATTTTGCTGAGCGGTTGTCTCGCGCATATTGTTTGCCAACTCCACCAGTTCTTTACGATAACCATCCAGTGTGGTATACAGGTTCCTGAAATCAAACGGCAATACATCAGCATCTGCCATTCTTAAAACCGCATGACCGACAGTTTTAGCCAGCACCCCGCTGTAAACCGAGCCGGGGTCTTTAAATTTATTATAATCGGCATACGAGTCGAAAATAGAATGATACTCGCCGCCCGGGCCTTCACCGCCATAACCAATATCCAACGTAGGCACGCCGGCATGCTGCAGGAAGGACGAAAAGTCTGAACCAGACCCCAGAGCCTCGATCGGAGCAATCTTGCGCTCCATGATCTCTTTGCGGGCCTTTACCGAACCGGCGGTTACCAGTTCATGCGCTTTGGCGCGGTCGCCCACCGTTGCTTTTGTTTCAGGGTCAATCACGCTTTGCGAAACCTCGCCCATAAAGCTTTCCAAAGCATGCGAGCCTCCCGCGTGATAAAATCCTCTTGATATATCATCCGAGTTAATATAAACCACCGCTTTTTGCTGCAGCTCCCTGTCATGATCCTCCACAAACTCGGTCGACCCTAACAGGCCCGGCTCCTCTCCGTCCCAGGCGCAGTACACGATGCTACGTTTGGGTTTCCAGCCGCTTTTTACCAGGTCGCCAATGGCTTTGGCTTCATCAAGCATAGCGGTTTGACCGCTTAGCGGGTCGTCTGCCCCATTAACCCAGGCATCGTGATGATTACCGCGCATTACCCACTCGTCAGGATAAGTAGAACCTTTTATTTTGGCGATCACATCATACGCGGGCACCAGATTCCAGTTAAATTCCAGCTTCAAGTGTACAGTTGATTTCCCTGGACCAACATGGTAAGTAAAAGGCAAGGCTCCGCGCCATTCGGCAGGTGCTACCGGCCCGTCAAGCGATTGCAGCAACGGTTGCGCATCTTTATAGCTTATAGGCAGTACGGGTATTTTTAATATGGTGGTAGCATCTTTACGGTCCAGTCGCTGCGCCTTGTCTGTAGCACCCACGCCGGGTGTCAGCGGGTCTCCGGGATAGATCACCATATCCATCACCGAGCCTCGTTGTACGCCGGTTTCATTTTTATAAGCGCCTTTGGGGTAAACATCTCCCGCAAAGTAGCCATCGTCTTTAGGGTCTGAGTAAATGATACAGCCAATTGCCCCATGCTCAAAAGCAACCTTAGGCTTAATGCCGCGCCATGATTTGCCGTATTTGGCAATCACAATCTTCCCCTTCACATCAATGCCCATCGCGGCCAGCATGTCATAATCATCAGGCAAGCCATAGTTTACAAACACCAGCTGGCCGGTAACGTCGCCATCGGCACTCCACGCGTTATAAGTAGGCAACTGCCCATCCTGGTTTGAGGTTGGGTCCTCAGCCAGCGGGTTTTCCTTCAGGCTTGCTGTAAACGGCGTCGGGCCGGTCATTTCCAGCAGGCGGGTTTTCGGCGTCGGGAACAACACTTTATAAGTTTGTATATGGGCATCAAAGCCGTACGATTTAAACTTAGCCAAAATCTTGTCTGCAACCACTTTACCACCAGGCGAACCGATATGGTGCGGATAAGCCGACAGATCCTTCAAAGCCGCGCTGATACGGTCGGCACTGATGGCGTCGTCAAACTTTTGTTCGGTTTGCAATTGTTTAGCTGATGTTGCAGGGGTGAAACCCATCAATGGTTTTTGCTGGGCCTGGGTGCAGACAGTGGCCATGGAGAGGGCGCTGAAGGCAAGGATTTTCTTCATGAGATAACAGATCAGTTGTTGTGCGCCATTAAGATAGTAAGATTTAAGGGGATGCGCAAGAAGCGTACAGCAACAAGTATTTGTCATTTCGACTAAAGGGAGAAATCTATACATATGCTTAGCAAGCATAAATACTCGTGTATAGATTTCTCGCGATGCTCGAAATGACAGACTTGATTAATCATAAAACGGCTTGATTAGGGGTGACGACGTCTTCTCCGGCAAAATCGGGGCTTACCGGGCAGCCTCTTGTTTAGGGGCAAGAGTTTAAGAACGCCTGCGCTATTAGTAGTTTATAGCGGGCTATCCGATGGCTTTATTGAACCATCTTGTTGGCGCAGCATGAGCTGGCAAAGGCTTCGGGTTTGGCTTTAAACACAAATCCCATGCTTAAAATGTAACCCATTGCTTCATGCAGCGCCTGGTTTGATTTAAACATAGGATTGGTGTTAATATCAGCGTGTACCTCCAGATCGACATCATACAGGTCGAGCAAATCGCAAAGTTTGTAGGATATGTCGATCGACTTTTGTACCTCGGTAAGCATACGCTCCTTGATACTCATTTTTTGAGAGCTGCGCTCCTGGTGAATGTACATAAAGCCGCCGCGGCCCTCGCGTAAAAAAACAATAACAGTAGCAAAATCAATTACCGCGCCTTTTACCTGCGAGTCGGTGCCGATGCAAACTTTGAGCTTATTGCCCGCAAGGGTTTCGCGCTCAATAGCACTTTCAACTTCGGTCATAATAGGCGACTGGATGACTTCTCCGCTAAATTTTCTCCATGTCATAAAGTACGTTTTTAGTAGCTGGTGAATACCTATATCTAAAGATAAAGCACAACACGCCATAAAAACGTTACCTTACGATGATTTATTTGTTAACATTGCCCTATATATCAACAGGTTAACCAACAAATAAAGCCATAGGCCCTACAGCTTTTTGATCTCAACGCGGCGATTCTTCACACGGCCGGCCTCAGTGCTGTTATCGGCAATAGGTTTTTTGTCGCCATAGCCTTTAACAACCAGATTGTCGGCACTTACGCCCGAGTTTACCAGGTATGTTTTTACAGAGGTTGCTCTTTCAACAGACAATGCCATATTATGCGCGTCTGTACCTTCGGCAGATGCGTGGCCGTTTAGCACAAATTTTACTGAGGCGTCTTTCTTCATTTCGGCAGCAGCCTTATCAAGGCGTGGATACGATTCTGTTTTCAGAATGCCTGAGTTAAATTCAAATTGTATGTTGGCAAAGTTGTAATCTGGTTTTTCAGGAACGGGGGCAAGCGCAGGGGCCGCAGCCGGGGCTTCTTGTTTTGGAGCCGGGGCAGGTGCTGGTGCCGGGGTTTCGGTTTCAACAGGGGCTGCTGCAACCGGTTTTGGTTTTTTAGCCTTACAGGCGTTTAATAAAATTACAGTTGATAATACAGAAACAGATAAAGAAAAAACTTTTAGAAATTTCATAATTGTTGTGGATTGTTTAGTTTAAAACGAGGTTTGGGAATGGATATTGTAAATAATACACGGTTAGTTAATTGGCGGCTAAGATATTTTAATAATGTTTGAAGCTATAGACAACGTTATCAACAAATAAACATTTTGAGGCAATTGATGAAATAGTTTATATTGAGCCCGTATTACTTGAATGACTCAACCAACAACAAAGTGAGATTACGAACCAGAATAAAATTAATATTGCAAAACCTGCTAGGGTTTGAGAATTACCAGTTTTATGCCTCCAGGTTTATTATAAACCGCTTACGCTCAATTGAAGTAGAAGCTGATTTTGTACGTTTTTTAGATTTGATACCCGCTGGTGGGCTGATACTTGATGTGGGTGCAAATTTTGGGGTCATGACGGTTTCACTTGCAAAAAAAGCCGGCACTGGTAAAGTTTATTCGTTTGAACCTATACCTGAAAACTCGAGGGTGATAAAACGACTGTTGAAGCATTATAAATTAAACAACGTCACGCTGTATGAATGTGCCGTAGGCGATAAATCGGGCGAATTAAAAATGGTAGTGCCTGTTATTGATCACGATAAAATACCTGGGCTTAGCCACGTGGTTGATGATAACAACAATGATGAGGGCGAGTTTTTTACCGTGCCTGTAAAGCGTCTTGATGATATACCCGAACTTAAACAGGCAGATAATATAGGCGCAATAAAAATGGACGTTGAGAATTTTGAGTTTGAAGCGTTAACCGGTGCTAAAGAGTTATTGCTTAAACATAAACCTATTATATTTTGCGAGATCTGGAATACCGAAAAAAGCAAGGCCACCTTTAATTTTCTGAAGAACGAAATTGGCTATACCATTAATGTATTGGTAGATGGCAAATTGGTTCCGTATACCAACCAGGACGCGTTGAACTATTTTATGATTGCTCCATAGTACGGCTTTGGATTTGGGAAAGTTTAACCTCTGCCTGCCGAACACATCAAAATTTGCGGTTGCTGCAACAGATAGTGAGCTTCCCTAAATAAATTCAACAGAGCGCTGCCGGGTCGGCCCATTTATTAACGTCACCGGCGGTTAAGAGAAGGTATCGTACTTACTACGGTGGATCGTCGTAATTCAGACCGATATTAAGATATACACCACGGTTAGCGCTACACCCCTCTCTTTAATGACAAACCTTATACCGTAACCGTTAACGTAGTCCCGCTTACTACTACGGTATATTCTTTCAGCGAGCGCGTGGCCGGGCCCTGTAATAAAGCACCGGTTTTGCTGAATTCGCTACCGTGGGCCGGGCAAATAAATATACCCTGACTGTTATTGTAGTTTATTGAATTACCCTCGTGCGTGCAGGCCACCTGCACCGCGGTAAATGAACTGACGGTGTTGCCACTGGCTAAGCGCACAATAATAATACCGTTGCTAACCGTCTGGTCGCCTACATTCTTGATAGATGAGTTTAAATCCAACGTAACAGTAGTTCCTGCCGCCGGGGCATTGTTATTGCTGCCCGAAGGGCCCGGGCTACCGCTTTTACTGCAAGATACCAGTCCGCAGCCCATACCACATGCAGCGAGTGTGCCTATACCCAGCTTCGCTAAAAATTCGTGACGTTCCATATTATAAATCGGGGTTAGCTATATTTTTAATTATTCTTTCATTTTTTTGTGACTGCCATTAAAGTCAAACATACGCGAAATGGTAAATCCAATACGGTACTGACCTCTTGAATAACGTTGTTGCGAACGTGCCAGCATATTCATCTCAGAAATTGAATTTGCGTTGGTAATATTCACGGTAAACACGTGGCCCCCGGTCTCAACCTCATAGCCGAAGCCCAGCGGATCCTGGAAATCGTAGGTATTTTTTCTAAAATCAGAAAAAGGATGCGCATAATCAACAATAAAACCGGTATGGTTTGTTAATTTAATGCGTGCAGCGGCCTGCAAAGCAAAAAAGGATTGCTCGGTATTAGCCGGACTAATTGGGAACGCCGTATTTTGACGCAGGTAGGTGGGCGACACCTGTAATGATAAGGCTCCGTTAAAGCTATGGGCAATTATAGCCTGCGCTAAATAGGACATACGGCTGCTCATAGTGGTAAAAGTTGACTGTTGATACGGCTGTACACCCGCCTCGCCCAATAAAGTTACAGCCAGTGGCGAGCTGCCATCAGATGTTTGGTGCACAAGCGCGTATTTCAGCTCAAGCTGTATAAGCTGGCCAATAGTGCTACGACCCAGGTCAACGTTAAAATTGTCGCTCACGCCATATTCAAATCCAAAAAACACATCATTAACACGGTCAATACCAAAAGCGGTTTGCCCGCCGCCATTTGAGCCGGCAATGTCGCCGAAACGGTGGATGATCTGGAAGTTAAACTCATTTTTTTTAACCATCTCAGTAGTTTGAGACAGCACTAAGCGGGTTGATTTAAAAATAGCTACCGGTACCGGTTTCTCGTCCTTGCTCATGGCGCTCATTAAAGAATCAGCTGCCGATTTTTGCTGCGCCTTTGCACCAACAGTTAGTGCAAATAAGGCTACGATTAAGAGGTGTTTTTTCATTGTCGTGAGATAATTGTATGTTATTTATTTGGTTGCCGTATACGTGGCGGTAACGTTCATTTTTATGCTTTCGGCAATATTGTGAAATACCAGGCGCGGTATCTCGATGTGATGATCGGCGCACTTAACCATAAATTCTGATTTCATGGTGACCACGCCGTTACTCACAGTAATGGTGCCCGGGATGGTACGATTCTGGCTTACATTGTGCACGTTAAGCACGCCAATGGCTGTAACCTGGTAGGTACCGTCCTTGCTCAGATCAGGATGTTCCTGGATCTTGCCTTTAAAGGTGGCATGCGGGTACTTATCGCTTTCCAAGTAATCGCTGTTAAAATGCTCCTGCATTAACGATTTACGAAACTTGAAGGTATTGATGGCTACACTAAAAACCAGATCGCCGGTAGCTGCATTATAGACCGACTGGCCAGAACTGGTTTTGGCCGAAATATCCTCGATTGGGGCGCTTGAGAACAAGCTTATTTCGGCATTTTTACACATGTAGAGTCCCTGTCCCGTCTGGAATATGCTCATCCAGGCGAGTAAAATAATACTGATATGTTTCATGTTTTACTTAGGTTTTGTTAGCGAATTGATGTTCCAATTTAGTCCTACCGCTACCCCGAAGGTTTGCACTTTCACCTGGCTGTAACCAATATCAGACAACGGCAGCTTTAGATACGGTGTCACACTCAGACCGATATTTGACGCTACTTTGCGTTCATAACTTGCCTGCAGGTTCATGATGCTGAAAAAGTACTTGCCTTTTCCTTTTACGGTGTACGATGTCGGGCCCGGATACGGGTCGTTACCATAATCATAAGCATAACTTTCATGCATCATAATATATGATGATATGCCTGTACCGATACTAATCTTGTTAAGCGATTTATTATACAGCTGATAACCGATATTTATCGGGATATCCAACACCCTACAATCAGCAGTTACACTTTGCGGGTTTGTTTTAAACTGGTAAGCCGTATGGTAACTGCTAAACGGCAACGAGTATGGCTTGGTTGAATATGTGGCGCCCGTACTGGCGCTAAACCTATTCAAGCCAACGGTAAACAATAAGCCTACGTTGGTACCCGAGCTGGTGGAGTTAAATGACCCAACGCCATTAACCTCCGGCGCAGCCAAAAATCCCAGAGTATACTGCGGTCTGAAACCAGTGCCCGCTGTTGTAGCTTTTATCTTTGGTTTTGGCAATACAATAGCCACCGCATCAATACCCGTTTTGCTTTGTCTGCTCAGCTCAGGCGTGCTTACGCCCTGCGTTTGGTCGATAGTTACTGCATCGGCTTTAACCGGCACCATAGCCAGATAAGGTTTAGCTGTATCAACCGCAGTCAGGTTGTTATTAAACGCAGGTGCATTCAATTGCTGTTTTTTAACCAGCTGCGGCGTAGCAGTACTGCCATTAGCTTTATTAGCGCCAGCTAAATACTGTTGTTGAGCCTTAGTTTGTTGCGTAGTTGTTTTCTCAATAGCTGCTGTGTTTGCGGGTTTAACAGTTGTTGCAATGCGGGTTTCGGTTTGGCCGGCTGTCGCTGCTTGTTGTGGCTGCACAGTTACGGCAGGCGCCTCTGTTTTTGTTGTTTTGTTGGTAGCTACCTGTTGTGTTTGCTGCACGGCAGTACCGGCTTGAGGTTTAAAAATCCACCAGCCAATAAATGCCAGCAATACCGCTGCAACGCTGCCTAAAATTGGCAACCAGAAAACTTTCCCCCCGCGCTTACCTTCATCAAGCATGTTCTCGAAGTTATCCCAATCGCCTTCTCTGAACGCCGGTTCATTCGCCGGGTCCTCGAGAGCGCTCCTGAAGATATCATCTATGCTCTTTTCCTTTTTCATTCTCTAATACCTTTGTTACTATAAAATACCGGCGAAACAGGAGCCCCATTCATGGCCACTACCGGATTAAAACTTACGCCATTAGCATAGTTACCTGACGAGTCAGCGTCAAGGATCATCTGCTTTAATTTTTGCCGGGCCTTAAACAAATTTGATTTTGAGGTACCAATGTTGATATTCAGCATTTCAGCAATTTCTTCGTGCGAGTACCCGTCAATCGCAAACAGGTTAAATACCGTGCGATAGCCTTGCGGTAACTTTTGCACCATCGCCAGCAGGTCGGCATAATTTAGATTATTGTCTGTCGCTACGCTGGCATCATGCAGGTGTTCGGCTTTCTCCAAATCTTCGGCATAGGCCATCTTGAGGTTTGCCCGGTAGTAATCAATAGAAACATTAGTCATGATGCGCCCCAGCCAGGCTTTAAACGGCCTGGATGGATCGTACGATTCTATCTTGGTAAAAACCTTCAAAAAACCCTGATTCATCACCTCTGCAGCCTCGTCCCTGTCGCCGGCATATCGCAAACAGATAGCCATAGAGAAGCCGTAGAATGCTTTGTAAAGCATTTTCTGACATTTCCTGTCCTGTTTCAAACAGCCTTTAATCAGTTGGTGTAACTCTTGTTCGCCCATTTGGGTTATTAAATCGTTGTTGCCTTGGGTGATAAACCTCCGTTAATTATTTGCATCACGAAGATTGCGCAATAAAGGTTGCCCCGTATGATAAATTTATTTAAAAAAATTGAAATACCCCTCCTCCAGATCTCCACTAACGCAAACTTTCTTGTTATTGTGGTGCATGTTTGAGTCCGGCCACCTTGTCAGGATACAGACAGGGCTTTTTTACGACTTCAAGGCAACCTTTTGTTAACAGGGACCGTGTTCCTTGTAATCAACCTGTGGTCGACAACGAATAAAGAGATATTACGATGGTTCCATTATCGGTAGTTATTATAACCAGAAACGAAGCTGAAACAATAGCTGAATGTATTGCAGCAGCGAAACTCATCACCGACGATATTATTATCATAGATAATTACAGTACCGATGAGACCTGCAGTATTGCGTTAAGCGAAGACTGCCGCCTTTACCAGTGCCCATGGGAGGGCTACGGCGCTAATAAAAATAAAGGCATCGCGCTGGCTAAATATGATTGGATTTTAAGTGTGGATGCCGATGAAATTGCCGACCTGGAACTGGTGCTGTCGCTACACACCCTCAAGCTGAACGACCCCACCATGGTTTACGATATTCGCTTTAAATCATACTTTGGCAAAAAGCTGATACGCTATGGCGCCTGGGGCCGCGACCACCATATCCGGCTGTTTAACCGCACGCGTGTAAAATGGTCTGAGTCGTATGTTCACGAAACCCTGCAGCTACCCGTCGGCACCCAAATACAGCACCTCGACGGCTATGTACACCATTACTCGGTTAAAGACGGGCGCGAGTGTTATGCTAAAGCGCTTTTCTATGCCCAATTAAGTGCAGGCAAGTACCTGCAAAGTGGTAAAAAAGTAAACCTGGTTAACTTATATCTGTCGCCTGTATTTAGTTTTATCAAAAGCTATATTTTATTCGGCGGCTTTCTGGACGGTAAAGAGGGGCTGGTTATCGCCCAGATTACTTACAAAAATAAGTGGTTAAAATATCGTTATCTGCTCAGACTGGAAGGCAGTAAATTAAAAAATAAATACTCAAAAACCCCGGCACCAAAAGCGGAGCCAGGACTGGCGGTAGAATACTCACATTAAGCTCATGCCAGCCACAGGTCATTTAAAAAACTTCTCGGCTAATGTGCTGCAACTGGTGGCCAATAACATTTTCGGCCTGTTAATTTTTTACCTGCTTTCAACCACTCTGAGCAAAGCAGATTTTGGCGAATTAAACTTAGCGCTGGCTATTTTACTGGCGGCTTTTAATATCCTGTCATGCGGTATTGATCAACTTATTATCAAAAAAATAGCGACTTACCAAGACCGCGAATCTGCACTTTCGCTTTACATCATTCACACCCTCATTACCGGCCTTGTTTTTTATGGTTTACTGGCAATAGGATATCTGCTTGTTCCAAACGCTACCATTTACCAACTCTTGCTGCTCGTTGGCATCGGTAAGTTCATGATCTATCTTTCCACCCCATTTAAACAAGCCGCCAACGGACTGGAAAATTTCAAGTTAATGGCCTGGCAGTCGGTAATCTCCAATTTTGCACGATGTGCCGGTTTATTAGTTTGCTTTTTGCTGCATTGGCTCAATTTGACGATAGCGATAGCTATTTTTATAACCGGCGATTTTTTAGAGTTTACAATTGGCTTGATCTTATTCAAGCGTTCGGCCGGCATTCGTATAAATATTAAATGGAACAAGGTGGCTTACTTTGCCCTGCTAAAAGAGGCCCTGCCCCAAATTGGGGTGGTCATCATCACTTCGTCACTAGCGCGGTTTGACTGGATCTTTATTGGCTTCATGCTATCGGCCGCAAAACTGGCAGAATATAGCTTTGCCTATAAGGTGTTTGAAATTGCTTTGTTGCCGCTGTCGGCCATCTCGCCGCTCCTAATCCCGCGCTTTACTAAAATGTTTAAGCAGGGTGATGTTGACATAGCAGGCATGAAATTACTGATCAGGACAGAAGCTATTATCGCCGGTCTGTCAATACTGCTCATCAATATCTATTGGGCGCCAATTATTGATTGGATAACCCATAACAAATACGGGGCGGTCAATCAGCATACCATATTTCTCCTCTCCCTTTGCCTACCGTTCTTCTATCTCGAAAACTTGTTGTGGACGATAGCATTTGCACAAGGCCGTTTAAAAATGATACTAAATGCATTTATAGTAACGCTTGTGGTAAATATTGCGGGCGATGTAATATTGATTCCGCTTTATCAAAACGAGGGGGCTGCGGTGGCCTTCCTGCTGGCTTGCGTGACGCAGGTAGGTTTTTATTTGAGTAAAAACAATATTGCTACGCTAGGTAAGGTATGGCAACCCGTTGCCTTATGTACTTTTGGTGCGGTCGCAGCCGGATTTACAGCGCGCTTAATAACCGGCGATGGTTGGTTGGCGATCCCGGTTTCTTTGATTTTTTATGGCGGATTGCTGATTACCGGTCAGGTTATTTCTAATACCCCCGTGTCATTTCGACGGTAGAGAGAAATCTTATACGAGCGGTTTTGACAAGGCTTATAAGATTTCTCCTCGTGCCTCGTCGAAATGACATATCTTTATGAGTTACGACTTCTAAATCTTATAATCGGTAATACTCAACCTATGTTCGCAAAAACTATACTCATGCTCCTGGTTTGAACAGATTACAGTGAGGCGGCCGGCGGCAAACTGCTGTACTAAGCTCAAATACCATTCAACCCCTTGGGCATCCAGGTTTGACGTAGGTTCGTCAAGCATTAAAACCGGGGTATCGGCACAAAAAGCCAGCGCCAGCTTCAAGCGCTGTTTCATGCCGGATGAAAAATATTTAATCAGCTTATTAGCATTCCCGGGTAAATTTAACAGCTCAATGATAGCAACTTTGTCCAGGCCCGGTTTATAATTTTTAAACCTGAAATGGAAGTCTATCATCTCATTTAAAGAAAACTCTTCAATAAGCTCCAGGTACGGCGCGGCAAGGCTTAAGTATTTGAATACATCGCTTACTTCAATTTTGGTACCCTCCCTGGTGTACTCAATCTCCCCTATAGAAGGGCCTAAACTACCATTCAAAACAGAAAGTAGCGTAGATTTTCCCGAGCCGTTGGACCCTAGGATGGCGTAGCTACACCCCTGGCTAAACGTATAATCAACCCCTCTGAAAATCCAGTCGCGGTTAAAGCGGCGGCCGATGTTTTTAAGGGTGATTGTGAAATTTGTCATTGGGTCATTAGCGTCATCAAGTCATTGGTGTCATTAGGTCATTACTTAATAAAATGACCCAATGACTTAATGCCTCAATGACAATAAATTATGAATTACCAAACCCCTTCATGATACCACGTTGCGAGCTTGATACGAAGTTAATGATCTCATCGCGTTCAACGGTTGGGTTAAATTCAGCCTCGATGATATCAAGCGCTTTGGTAATGTTGTATTTTTTCAGGAAGATAACGCGGTAAATTTCCTGTATCTCGGCAATCTTTTCGTTAGTAAAACCCCGGCGACGTAAACCTACCGAGTTAATGCCGATATAAGACACCGGCTCACGCCCAGCCTTAGTATATGGTGGTATGTCTTTACGCACCAATGACCCGCCTGATATCATACTGTGCGCACCAATTTCAACAAATTGGTGTACCAATGAACCACCACCGATGAAAGCAAAGTCGTACACATTAATATGACCGGCTAATTGTACCGAGTTGGCTACAATCACATTATCGCCAATAATACAATCGTGCGCTACGTGTACGTAGGCCATCAGCAAGCAATTGCTGCCAATGGTAGTTGTATTTTTGTCAAGAGCGGTACCGCGGTTAAGGGTTACGCATTCGCGGATTACCGTATTATCGCCAACGGTTACCGTACTTGGCTCACCTTTGTACTTCAAATCCTGCGGCGGGGCCGAAACAACGGCACCCGGAAAAATACGGCAGTTCTTCCCAATACGCGCACCATCCATAATGACCGAGTTTGAGCCTATCCAAGTACCTTCGCCAATCTCAACGTCTTTGTGAATGGTCACAAATGGCTCAATCACTACGTTATCGGCTATTTTGGCCTGCGGATGTATGTATGCTAAAGGCTGGATCATGCTTCTTCAGTTTTTGTTTGTTTTACAATTTGTGCCATTAACTCGGCCTCAACAACCACACGCTCACCAACCATACCCACACCTTTCATTTGGGCAATGCCACGGCGGATAGGTGCAATCAGATTACAATGGAAAATTATGGTATCTCCCGGCACCACTTTGTCTTTAAAGCGGGCATTCTCAATTTTCAGGAACAAGGTAATGTAATTCTCCGGGTCAGGCACTGTATTTAGTACCAGGATACCGCCGGTTTGCGCCATAGCCTCAATCTGCAATACACCCGGAAATAGAGGCGTACCCGGAAAATGGCCCTGAAATATGCCTTCATTCATGGTCACATTTTTCAAACCTACTACATGGCTTTTGGTCAGCTCCAGGATCTTGTCGATCATCAGCATCGGGTAGCGGTGCGGTAATATCTTCATGATCTGTTCGGTATCATAAACCGGCTTCATGGTTGGGTCATACACCTTAAAGTGCTTGCGGCTGCGCTCTTTTTTAATGAGCGTTTTTATTTTTTTAGCAAAAGCTACGTTTGCCGCGTGGCCCGGCCTTGCTGCCATAATATGGCCGCGCAATGGTACGCCTACTAAAGCCAGGTCGCCTATCATATCCAGCAACTTATGGCGTGCAGGCTCGTTCTGGTGGCGCAGCTCTAT
This sequence comes from Mucilaginibacter ximonensis, assembly GCF_042686265.1. NCBI lineage: Bacteria > Pseudomonadati > Bacteroidota > Sphingobacteriia > Sphingobacteriales > Sphingobacteriaceae > Mucilaginibacter > Mucilaginibacter ximonensis. The sequence continues at coordinate 823,319 of NZ_JBHUPD010000002.1, read as the reverse complement.
ATTATTCAGGATACCCTGAGGGGCAACTTTAATATCTTTACGGTTAAATAATTTAGCCAGGTGGTTCAGTTCTTCCTCGTCAACGTCCTTGTCAACCACCACAATGGCATTGTTCAGGTCGCCCCCCTTAATCAAGTCGTGCTTTAATAGCATTTCCAGCTCGTGTAAAAAGCAAAAGGTTCGGCAAGAGGCAATATTGTCAACAAACTCAGTGATTGATGATATACTGGCATGCTGGCTACCTAAAACCTGCGAGTTGTAATCAACCATACAGGTAAAACGATAGTCGTCATCCAAAGGCATAGCAACCATTTCAACCTTACGGTCGGGCTCTGAATAGTGAATGTTGTAAGGAATGTGATAATATTCACGATCTGCATCTTGCTCTACAGTACCTGTCTGTCTTAAAACCTCAACAAATTGTATTGAGCTGCCGTCCATGATCGGCGTTTCAGGGCCGTCCATATCAATCAGCACATTATCAATCTCCAAACCAACTAAAGCTGCTAAAACGTGCTCAATAGTGCTTACGCTGGCGCCATTTTGCGAGATCGTGGTACCACGTGAGGTATCAGTAACATTATCAACATCGGCATCAATAATCGGTTGTCCCGGCACGTCAACTCGTCTGAATTTGTAACCGTGGTTTTCCGGTGCCGGATTAAAGGTCAGCGTTACCTTCTCGCCCGTATGCAAGCCCGAACCTGAAATAGAAACGGGCGCCTTAATAGTTCTTTGTTTAATGTTCATTTATTATTTTGTCATTGGTCATCGAGTCATCAGTCATTTTTGTTGGTCCAGATTTAAAAAACTAATGACCAATGACTATTGACTAATTAACCATTTTTCAATTCTTTGATGATCTTTTCGAGTTCGTAAACTTTCTTGTCCAGTTCGGGCAGTTGCTTTAGTTTGGCATGAGCTCTAAGGTAATCTTTATAAGGCATATACGGCGTACCGCCCCAAGCCTGGCCCTCTGTTTTAATTGAGCTGTTTATGCCGGTTTTTGCTGATAACTGTGTTTTATTGGCGATGGTTAAGTGCCCGGCAATACCAACCTGCCCGGCAATCATTACGTTGTTACCAATTTTGGTACTGCCTGATATACCCGTCTGCCCGGCAATAACCGTATCGGTGCCCACTTCAACATTGTGGGCTATTTGCACCAGGTTATCAATCTTGGCACCCTTGCGGATGATAGTCGAACCCATTGTAGCCCTGTCAATGGTCGTATTTGATCCAACCTCGACATCTTCCTCTAAAATAACATTACCTATCTGGGCAATTTTTTTGTAAGTACCATCTGCTGATGGTGCGAAGCCAAAACCGTCGCTGCCAATAACCGCGCCTGAGTGCACAATAACGTTATTGCCCAGTACACAATCGAAGTATACCTTAACCCCGGCAAACAGGGTTACATTGTTACCTAATGTTGCGTTGTCGCCGACATAACTGTTAGGGTAGATCTTGCATTTGTCGCCAACCTTTGCGCCCGGACCAATATAGGCAAAAGCGCCTATGTAAACATTTTCACCAACTTGCGCGGTAGGGTGGATAAAGCTAGGTTGCTCAATGCCGCTTTTATCCAGTCGGATGGTGTTATATGCATCTAACAGTACAGAAAAGGCACTATAAGCGTCTTCAACACGTATTAACGTCGATTTAACCGCTCCTGACAGCACCTGCGTGTTGTTTACTATAACAATTGATGCATTGGTTGTATAAAGATATTGCTCATACTTAGGGTTGGCCAGAAAAGACAGGGAGCCTTCGCCTGCTTCCTCTATTTTGGCGAGGGTACTAACCGCTGCCTCAGGATTTCCCTCGACGGTTCCGTTAAGTAATGAAGCTATTTGCTGTGCCGTAAATTGCATTGGCGCAAATTTAATGTTAAAATTATATTATTAGTGATTAGTGATTGGTTAATTAGAGATTAGTGCTTCCTGATTGTTACGAACAGTCAACAAACCCTCAATCGTTAGCCTCACTGATCTCAGCTCTCAAGTCCTTGCTATAGCAGATGATATACTTCTCGACTGTTTTAGCCAGGGCCTGCAGGTTCGAATAATCGCTGGCTGTTGCAATATCTGTAACGTTGCCGTTTTTCATTAGTATACCGATGTTCTCGTTATCTAAACGATAGGCATTGTTTTGGATAGAATCTGTAAATACAAAATAGCGCACCTCATCTTGTTTAATGCCATACTTTTGCACAGCTATGTTACCCAGCTTTTCAACCAACTGATCATCTGCAGGCTCATTAGTTATTTCGACCTGAAAAAGCTTGCGGTTCACAAAATTTTTGCACAGCAGCGCCAGTACAAAATCATCTGCAGAAGCCCAAACCTTTACAGCCGACAGGATATCAGTATCGTCCAGATGCGTAAATATTTCAAGGTGCCCGTCTTTAACAAACTCGTCGTGTGTTAAGGTGCGATGCAGAAAATGAGCAAGCGCCGGTGTAGCAAACAGTTCCTTTCCACCTAAAACCAATGAGCGGGCCCGCTCCAGTATTTTAACCAGTAGTTGCTCGGCTGCTATTACCGTTTTGTGCAGGTAAACCTGCCAGTACATTAACCTGCGGGCTATCAAAAATTTCTCAACCGAGTAAATGCCCTTTTCTTCAATAACAATATGATCATTCTTTACATTCAGCATTTTGATGATGCGATCATAACTTACCACGCCCTCGGATACCCCGGTAAAGAAACTGTCGCGGTTCAGATAATCCAGCCGGTCCATATCCAATTGGCTCGATACCAGTTCATGCAAGAATTTTTTCGGATAGGTGTTTCTGAATACGCTAATGGCTTTGCTTAGCTTACCTTTAAACTCCTCATTCAGCTTATTCATCAGCATAATCGAGATATCCTCGTGCGATACACCTTTAACAATAGTATGCTCCAATGCATGCGAGAATGGGCCGTGGCCAATATCATGCAATAAGATAGCTATAGTCAGGGCTTCTTCCTCTTCAGCTGTGATTTCATGGCCTTTAGCGCGCAACGTTTCAATGCTCATGCGCATCAGGTGCATGGCGCCCAGGGCATGGTGAAAGCGTGTATGCAGGGCGCCGGGATATACCAAATGGGTCATACCCAATTGCTTGATATAACGCAGGCGCTGAAAGTAGGGATGCTCGATCAGGTCGAACACCAACTCGGTTGGAATACTGATGAATCCGTAAACCGGGTCGTTTATTATTTTCTTTTTATTCAATGTGCCGTTTATACGCTGCAAAAGTCAGAAATTATGGCATAGGTTGCACCACCTAATTGTTAATTTTTGTTAATACTGTGCCATAAAGCGTAACAAATAACTGCCTTTGGGGTTATATGCCTATGTTTGGTGTAAATTGTGCTATAACAGCCTGAATTACTGAACTACTTTTTATTTATAGAATACTACAACATATTATGCAGGATACTAACATATTATGGGCTGATGATGAAATTGACCTGTTAAAACCACATATACTTTTCCTGAACGAAAAGGGCTATAAAGTGACAACTGTTACCAATGGCAACGATGCCGTTGAGGCGTTTAAAAACGGCTACTTCGACCTGGTTTTCCTGGATGAGAATATGCCGGGTCTAACCGGTATTGAAACATTGGCACAGATCAAAAACATCAATAACGATGTGCCTATTGTGATGATCACCAAAAATGAGGAAGAATACCTGATGGAAGATGCCATCGGCTCAAAAATTGGCGATTACCTGATTAAGCCGGTACATCCGAAACAGATCCTGTCGACCATCAAAAAACTAATTGAGAATAAACGCCTGGTGACCGAAAAAACCACTATGGCCTATCAGCAGGATTTCAGGAACCTGGGCATCACGCTTAACGATAATCTCGATTTCCAGGAGTGGGGCGATGTTTATAAAAAACTGATATACTGGGAGCTTGAGCTACAGCAGCTGGAAGATGCCGGTATGCACGAAATATTAACGCTGCAAAAAGCCGAGGCCAACATGCAGTTCTGCAAGTTCGTAGAGAAGAACTATCTTAATTGGTTAAAGAACCCCGAAAACGCACCCACTATTTCACCTCAGCTATTTAAAAAGAAGGTGTTTCCCAAACTCGAGGCAAATGTGCCGGTTTTCTTTATACTGATTGATAATTTGCGTTACGATCAGTTTAAGATCATTAACCCAATTATATCACAATATTTTAAGCTCGAGGAAGAAGATAGCTACTACAGCATCCTGCCTACGGCTACCCAATATGCCCGTAACGCTATTTTTTCGGGACTGATGCCACTGGAAATGGAGAAACGCTTTCCCGGCATGTGGCAAAATGACGAGGATGAGGGCGGCAAAAACCTGTATGAGGCCGATTTTGTGGCCGATCAGATCAGTCGCGTTTACCGTAAGGACATCAAGCACTCATATCACAAGATTCTGAACCTTGACGAGGGCCGTGCGCTGAACGATTCGGTAAGCAACCTCATGAAGAATGACCTGAACATTGTTGTCTATAACTTCGTTGATATGCTGTCGCATGCGCGTACCGATATGCAGATGATCCGTGAGCTGGCCAGTGATGATGCCGCTTATCGCTCATTAACGCTGTCGTGGTTTGAACATTCGCCTTTATTCGATCTGTTGAAATTCCTGGCTAATAAACAGGTTCGTGTGATTATCACCACCGATCACGGCACTATTCGTGTTAAAAAACCAAGCAAGATCATCGGCGACCGTAACACCAACACCAACCTGCGTTACAAACAGGGCCGCAACCTTAATTTTAACGCTAAGGACGTATTCCACATCCGCAATCCGCACGATGCAATGCTGCCTAAATTGCACGTAAGCTCAAGCTTTGTATTTGCTAAGGAGGACACCTACTTTGTATATCCAAACAACTACAATCACTTTGTAAATTTCTATAACGAAACTTTCCAGCATGGCGGTATTTCGCTCGAGGAAATGATTATCCCGGTGATTACCTATGGGCCCAAATAACATTAATAGGATAAAACAAAAAGGCTCGCTGATTAGCGAGCCTTTTTGTTTTATCCATTAGTTGACTGTCTGGCGGTAGAGACGCGATGCTTCGCGTCTCAAATCATACATTCATTTAAACACCCACCAAAGTATATGTCTTGCCCGCAACAGTACCAAAATCATACAACAAAGTCGCTTTCTCACCAGTTGGTTTCAACTGCGCTTTTTCGGAAATGATCGGCTTAGCTGTTTCTTCATTCTGGTAGAAGAAATTGCTGTTAGCGCCTTTGGCGGTTTTGATAGCTCCACCTACCAGCTTTATACTATTGGGTACACGCAGGCGACAATTACCACCTAAAGTCGACTTGATTTTTACTTCACTTAACTTACCATTGGCCCATTTCATACTTACAATTTCAAAACCACCGCGTGCGCGCAGGCCACTTATGCTGCCGGTAGGCCACGCATCTGGCAGGGCCGGTAAAAGGTTAAGCGCCCCGTCATCGCTTTGCATCAGCATTTCGCAAATACCGGCTGTGCAGCCAAAGTTACCGTCAATCTGGAACGGGGGGTGCGCATCAAACAGGTTGGGATAGGTGCCGCCGCCATTGTTGGAAACACCATGATTCTTGCCCACCGGCGTCAGTTGGTTTTGAATAAGTTTATAAGCATGATTGCCGTCCAGCAACCTGGCCCAAAAGTTTACCTTCCACCCCATCGACCAGCCGGTTGATACATCGGTACGGAAAATCAGCGACGTACGTGCGGCATCAAACAACTCAGGCGTACGGTAAGGCGAGATCTGGTTGCTTGGATATAAACCATAAAGGTGCGATATATGCCGGTTATGATCGTTCGGGCTATCCAGGTCATGCAACCACTCCTGCAATTGGCCGTACTGGCCAATATGCATAGGCGGCAGCCGGTCGCGGGCAGCTTTTAGCCTGGCTGCAAAGGCCTGATCTATGCCCAGAATTTTAGCCGATGCTATCACCTCGTTAAAAATATCAAACACAATCTGGTTATCCATGGTAACACCGGCATCGATAGATACATTGCCATATGCCTGTGGGTTATTCTCCGGCGACATGGACGGCGATATCACCAGCCAATGATGCTCAGGTTCTTCGATCAGGTCTTCCAGATAAAACTGAGCGACGCCCCGTAATGCGGGGTAAACGGTTTTCAGATAGTTTTTGTCGCCGCTATACATATATCTGTCCCAAAGCTGGGTGCTCAGCCACGCACCGCCCGAAGGCCACAGCCCCCAGTAAATACCATCCACAATACCGTTGCTGCGCCATATGTCGGTATTATGATGCGTAACCCAGCCGCCTACGCCGTACATGTCTTTGGCAGTTTGGCGGCCGGTTTCTGAAAGATCTTTTACCATTTGCACCAAAGGTTCGTGCATCTCGGCCAGGTTGGTTTCCTCGGCCGGCCAGTAGTTCATTTCGGTATTGATGTTAATGGTGTATTTGCTGCCCCACGGCGGGCTCATTTCTTTGTTCCAGATGCCCTGCAGATTGGCCGGCTGGCCGCCCGGTTGCGATGAGGAGATCAGCAGATATCGCCCAAACTGAAAATATAGCTCCACTAATTGCGGGTCGGTACCAGTAGCGAAATCGGCCACACGCTGGTCGGTTGGTTTCTTGGCGGCCTCGGTGCTGCCCAGGTCAAGCTTAACGCGGTTAAAGAATTTTTGGTAAGCGGCAATGTGCCTGCTTACCAGTATAGTGTAAGGTACAGGCCAGGCTTTGTTCAAATATGCATTGGCACGGGCGGCTTCATCCGCACTTACATCGTTATATTTTACAAAGCTGGTAGCCATGGAGATGAATAGCGTAGCACTGTTAGCTTTGCTGATGTTGACCGAGGTGTCAGACGCTGCCATAGTGCCCCCATCCAGCTTTACTTTTATCAATGCCTGGAATTTATCTTCGCCTTTAACGCCATCCCTGTCGCCGGAAATACCTGATAGTTCCAGTTCATTATTACCCCTGGTTACAATTTTTGATTTCTGCGGACTGGACATTGCTGCCGAAAAAGTTAAACTGCCCGGTTTGCTGGCCGTTAAATGCACCACTATAACCTGGTCGGTATTTGATGCAAATACTTCGCGTTTGTAAGTCACGCCGTTTACCGTATAGCTGGTAGTAGCGATAGCTTTGGTCAAATCAAGATCGCGATAGTAGTCTTGAAAATTTTCATGACCCGGAAAGTTTAGATATAAATTACCCACTGGCTGATAACACATGCCGTTATTGCGGTTGGTTTTCATGGTTTTGGTAGCCAGGTCGGCGGCTTCTTTGTGCTTGTTTTCAAAGATCAGCTTCCTTATCTCAGGCAAGGCGGCCAATGAGGTCGGGCTGTCGTTACGGCTAGGGCCGCCGCTCCATAGCGAGGTTTCATTAAGCTGAATGGTTTCGCGGCCGGGGTTGCCGTACACCATGCCGGCTATGCGGCCATTGCCAACAGGCATTGCGCGCTCCCATACCGGGTCCGACGGCTGGTTATACCAAAGCTTTAAATCGTTTTTTTGCTGTGCAAACAATTGGGTAGCCGCGCCTGCAAGCGCAAACACCAAAAGGTTCTTCTTCAGAATCATGGCAAATTTGGTTTATCGTTTAGATAGTCCTAAACTTTCAACCAAGGTAATCAATAAAATATAAAAATTGCAATCGATTGCAATTGTAATCAGATAAATACATTTTCCATAATAAGTTTGTATTGAATGCCGATGCGGGGAGGTCATAAAACAAATAAACCGGAGCAGCTTTTTCAGCTACACCGGTTATTAACCAACTCAAACTAAATAAATGTAGTGCCAACCCCCTAATTAGCCTACCATTAGTAGTTGCATTTGGTGATATGGTTAAGGTTAATTGAAGGTAAAAATTATATTGACGAAATTTGTTGTTCATTTTGTTCACATTTTTAAAACGATATATCTGATTGATATTTAGAAGCTTATGACTATACGGCATATAATAAGCGAAACTTATTGTTCAGGTAAACTTTGTTTGATGAGCTATTATCCGTTATATATTTTTTAGCGCTTTATTTAAAGATTTACTACTTTGCATATCATACACCAATTCATAACTATATCGGTGCCTAAGTAAGCGCCGGCTCATCATTATAATATGTCTAAATTTCGAAGTGCAGACTGGTTTGGTAAAAAAGATAAGATGGGCTTTATATACCGTAGCTGGATGAAAAACCAGGGCATGCCTGAGGATATGTTCGACGGCCGCCCGGTTATCGGTATCTGCAATACCTGGTCTGAGCTTACCCCTTGCAATGCCCACTTGCGCGATATTGCCGAAAGTGTACGGCGCGGCGTATTGGAAGCCGGTGGTTTCCCTGTCGAGTTCCCTATCATGTCGCTTGGCGAAACACTGTTAAAACCCACCGCCATGCTCTTCAGAAACCTGGCCAGCATGGACACCGAAGAGTCTATCCGCGGTAACCCTATTGATGGCGTGGTGCTGCTTACGGGTTGCGATAAAACTACGCCTTCCACCTTAATGGGCGCAGCCAGCGTAGACCTTCCAACTATTGTTGTACAAGGCGGACCGATGCTGAACGGCAAATATAAAGGACACGATATAGGTTCAGGCACCAACGTGTGGACCTTTACCGACGACCTTAAAACCGGCAAAATGAGTTATGCCGAATTTACTGAAGCCGAAAGCTGCATGTCCCGCAGTCCCGGCCACTGCATGACCATGGGGACGGCTTCGACGATGGCTTGTATGGTTGAGTCGCTGGGTATGTCATTGAGCGGCAGCGCGGCTATTCCGGCTGTTGATTCGAGGCGTAAGCGCATCGCGCAGCTATCAGGCCGCCGCATTGTGGAAATGGTTAAGGAAGATTTGAAAATGTCAAAGATCCTTACCCGCGCCGCTTTTGAGAATGCTATAAAAGTAAACGCTGCTGTTGGCGGCTCATCCAATTTTGTGATACACCTTACCGCCATTGCCGGCCGCATGGGCGTACCTCTGGATATTGAAGATTTTGATAAGCTGGGCAGTAAAATGCCGCTGCTGGTTAACCTGATGCCGTCGGGCAAGTTCCTGATGGAAGATTTTTATTATGCGGGTGGTTTGCCTGCAGTACTCAAACAAATGAGTAGCGAGCTGGATATGGACGCGCTGACGGTTACCGGTAAATCGCACAAAGAAAATATTGCCGATACCGGCACCATCTATAACGAAGCAGTAATTTATAATTATAACCAACCTATTATTGAGCAAGCCGGCATTGCTGTATTAAAGGGTAATCTGGCTTTAAATGGCGCGGTTATCAAACCATCGGCAGCAACACCCGGCCTGATGCAGCATCGTGGCCGTGCCGTAGTGTTTGAAAATATTGAAGACTACCACGCCCGTGTTGATGACCCTGATCTGGATATTGATGAAACCTGCGTAATGGTGCTGAAATGTGTAGGGCCGGTAGGTTACCCGGGCATGCCCGAGGTTGGCAACATGACACTGCCCAAAAAGATCCTGGCTAAAGGTGTTACGGATATGGTGCGCATATCTGACGGCCGCATGAGCGGCACAGCCTTCGGGACAGTGATTTTGCATGTGTCTCCAGAGTCGGCCATTGGCGGTAATCTGGGCCTGGTACAGAACGGCGACATGATCAAGCTGGATGTGCATAACCGTCTGATAGAATTGGAGGTATCTGACCAAGAACTGGCCGAGCGCCGTAAAAATTGGGTGGCGCCGCCGCAGGCTTCAAACCGGGGATACGTAAACTTATATATAAACCACGTTCAACAAGCCGACAAGGGCGCTGATCTTGATTTTCTGGTAGGGAAATCGGGCAGCGATGTGCCGAGAGATTCGCATTAAAATATAAGACTAAATATGTCATCTCGAGCATAGCGAGAGATCTATACACGTGCAAATCAAAGTATGTGTATAGATTTCTCGCTATGCTCGAAATGACAAACGTTATCAAACTATGGTAATCCTCATCCTTCTTCTCTGCATCATTACGCTCATTTTGCTCATTACCTGGGCAAAGCTCAATACTTTTTTAAGTTTCCTGGTGATATCATTGATGGCGGCGCTATTGCTGGGTATGCCGCTAAATAAAATCGTCCCCACCATAAATAAGGGTTTGGGCGATATGCTGGGCTCATTGGTAATTGTAATTGCACTGGGCTCCATGCTTGGTAAACTGGTTGGTGTAAGCGGTGCTGCGCAAAAAATAGCCAGCTCAATGCGCAACGCCTTTGGCGAAAAGTACATTACCTGGGCTATGTGTTTAACCGGCTTTATTGTGGGTATACCGCTTTTTTATAATGTAGGCTTTTTTTTACTGATACCCATCATCTTTTCGGTAGGCAACCGGTACAATTTGCCTTTGGTTTATGTGGGCATACCCATGTTGGCCTCGCTGTCGGTAATGCATGGCTTTTTACCGCCGCATCCGTCGCCCATGGCCTTACAGATACAGTTTCATGCAGACATTGTGAAGGTGTTCGTTTACGGTGTCATTATTGCGGTACCGACAATCATTATTGCCGGCCCGCTGTTTGCCCGTACGCTACGCAACATGAAAACAAACTCGGTTATAGCCATGGCCGTACAGGATATTCAGGAAGATAAATTGCCGGGCTTATGGAACAGTATACTGTCGTCGCTTTTGCCGGTGATATTGATTGGTGTGAGCAGCCTTGCTATTAAACTGGTTGGTGCCGATACTACTATAGGCCGCGTGGCAGCTTTTCTGGGCGATGCTAATGTCGCCATGATGGAGACCATCGCTATCGCCACTTATACTTTGGGCGTTCGGCAGGGGATGAAACTCACCGAGGTAATGAACGTTTATGCCGACGCCATCCGCGAGGTATCTATGATCCTGCTCATCATCGGCAGCGCCGGTATTTTGAAACAGATATTTTTAGACAGCGGCGCCAACGCGCAGATTGCTACTATTCTGCAAGGGCTGCACTTGCCGCCTTTAGTACTAGGCTGGATAATTGCAGCTATTTTACGTTTGTGCTTAGGCTCGGCTACTGTAGCAGGCCTCACGGCGGCAGGCATTATTTACCCATTGATGCAACAAACCGGCGCCAACCCTAATTTGATGGTGCTTTCAGTAGGCGCCGGCAGTTTATTCTGCTCGCATGTTAACGACACCTCATTTTGGGTTACCATGGAATACTTTGGCCTGAGCATGAAACAAACCTTCCTCTCATGGTCGCTGATGGAGACCCTGGTTTCTGTAACAGGTTTGATAGGTGTGCTGATACTGAATACAATAGTGCGGTAATTTGATATCTTTGAGTAGACCAATAAAACCATGAAAAAACTTATTTTAACCTTTGCGCTGGCTGTTGTTATATGCCCCGCCTTCAGCCAAAAAACAAAAGACAATACATTAACTAAAAAAGAGGCCGCCCAGCATTGGAAACTGCTGTTTGACGGCACCACCACCAGCGGGTGGACAAAAGCGGACGGCTCGGCGGTAACCGCAGCACCCGGTGCCTGGGAAATTGACAACGGCGCCCTAACCCTTAAAAAAGGCGCAAATGGTGGCGACATTTATACGGCCGACGAATATGGCGACTTTGAGTTTACCGCCGATTTTAATATTGAACCGGGAACCAATACCGGTATCAAATACTTCTGCCATAAATACGACAAGGGCGGCAACCTGGGCTGCGAGTTTCAAATCATTGACGATGTTAACGGCGAGGACAATAAACAGGCCAATCACTTGCTGGGATCATTATACGATGTGCTGGCGCCTGTAGAAGCCAACAAAAAAGTAAACCCTCCAGGCCAGTGGAATACCATCCGCATAGTAGCTAAGGGCAAAAACGTACAGCACTGGGTAAACGGCAAAAAAGTATTGGAATATAGCCGCGGCAGCGACGAATATCTTGCCGGCATAGCTAAAAGTAAATTCAGCAAAGTTGAGCCGGTATTTGGCATGGTTGAAAAAGGTCGCATCCAATTACAAGATCACCACGGACCGGTTGCATTTAAAAACATTAAGGTAAGGGTACTTTAAAAAGAAAAAGGCTTATGATTATAAGCCTTTTTCTTTTTACCAACACATAGGGTGTCATACTGCGCAAGTTGAAGCTTGCGCGCAGGGCTGCTGAAATGCAAGCCACGAGTGACAGCCCATTTTATAGGGATTAAAACATATCACTATCCACGCTTCTTAAATGGCTTACTAAAAAAGTCGTCCACCAGACGATTAAACTCGTCGCTGTGTTCGATAAGCGTAGCATGGCCCGAGTTAGGTACAATCCATAATTGCGCGTTTGGGATATTTTGGTAAATATCTACGGTGTGATGTACCGGTATCAAATCATGATCGCCGCCGATAATGAGCGAAGGCGCTTTAATAGCCCGCAAAGCAAGCAAGGGGATATTAGGCTGATTAAAATCAAGCATAAATATTTTATAGGTATTTCTCGCAGCGGCGTCTTTTAGTGGCAGGCGTTTTTGCCATTTGGCGTAATCAACCTGCTCGCCTTTCCAGTAAGAGGGTATCAACCCGGTTGAATCAGGCCAAAGGTTTGCGCCGGTCGAAGCCAGCTTAATTACTTTATCAGGATGCCGCATGGCCAGAACCAATGCATTGATGGCCCCATCGCTCCAGCCCAAAACATAAGCTGAATCAATGTGCATGGTGGTGAGCAGCGCATCAAAATCATCGGCCATCATCTCAAAGCTAAGCGAATCCTGGTCGTCTTTAGTACGGCCGTGGGCACGGCTGTCAACCGCTATTACTCTATATTTTTGGGCGAAGTAAGGGATGGTCTTACTAAAGGCGGCCATACTGCCGCCGTTGCCGTGAATCAGCAACAAGGGTTTGCCACTGCCATAAACTTCGGTGTACATTTTAATGCCCCGCACATCATAAAACTTGCCCGCTGTATCATTGTGCCCGTATGGGACGGGGTTACTTTGTGCGAAAGCCTTAACAATAAATAACGTCAGTAACAGTACAAGGGATGTTTTTTTCATGCAAGGTTGTTATTTGTTTGATAAAGTTAATAATCTTTTAGCAGGAATAAACCGCAGCAGGGGCAACGCATAGGGCGCACTACACGTATTCGCTAAAAAGTTAACAATACGCTTGAAAAAGATTATCAACGGCATACTGGCTATCCTTGAACCCCGCGAAAAAATGAGGCTTATACAGCTCATTTTTGCCGACCTGATCATGGGTATTCTGGACGTCGTTTTTTTAGGCGGAATGTTAGTCGTCATCAACTTCTATTTAAAAAATCAGGAGCCAGCAGTGCTGTCGTTTCTGCCATCTGCTTTGCTAAACCGCAATTCGCTTTTATTTGTAGGTATGTTTCTTGTGCTTTTCGGGCTCAAGAACTGGATAGGTTACCGCAACACCAGCGCACAACAAATTTTTTTTTACGGTATTGCTTCGCGATTATCTGAGCGTAACATCCGCACTTACTTAAAAGATGATTACCTGCGTTTTATTCATACCGACTCATCAGTGCTTATTCGCCGCATCAGCAATCAACCTATTGAGTTTAGCAACTACATTCTAACCAATGTGCAACAGGTAGTTTCACAGGCGATATTGATTTTAGCCACCATGGCCGGCGTGCTGCTTTGGCACCCAAGCCTGTTTTTTATGCTGCTGTTGCTCTTGTTGCCCCCGGTGATATTGCTGGCTAATTTTATCCGGAATAAGCTTAAGGTAATCCGCCATGATAACCGCGCGGTAAGCCAGAAGGTAATTCAGCATTTAAAAGAATCATTAGACGGCTACATCGAGAGCAATGTTTATCGTAAAGACGACTTTTTTGTAGAGCGATACCATCAACAGCAATTACACCTTAATAACAATATCGCCACACAACAAACGCTGCAGGGATTAACCTCAAGGTTAGTTGAGGTTTTTGCCATTTTAGGTTTTTTTGTGCTCATAGCTATCAATAAATTTTCGTCGGGCACACCTGCGGTGAGTTTGCTCACCATAGGTGTATTTATGGCTGCAAGCTATAAGATCATCCCCGGTCTTATCAAGATACTGAATAGTACCAGTCAGATTAAAACCTATTCCTTTAATATTGACGATCTGCAGCCCGTGGCTAATCAAATCCCTATTGTTGATGAAAAACAGCGCCTGCAATCAATTGTATTTGACCGCGTTAAATTCAGATACGACAAGCCCTACGTTTTAAACAACCTGAGCTTTGAAATTAATTGCGGCGATTTTGTGGGATTATCATCCGCATCCGGTAAAGGCAAGACTACAGCTATACAACTAATGCTGGGTTTTTTAAAACATCATAAAGGGCATATTCTGTTTAACCATTCGCGGACCAACTGGATAAAACGGCAAGAGTTTTTAAGCCGCATATCGTACGTTAAACAACAGGCATTTATCATCAATGATACGCTGGCCAAGAACATTGTGCTGTCCGACGAATTATATGATAGTCATAAACTTAACGAAGTAATCAGTTTTTGTGGATTGGGCGATTTGCTGCTGACTTATGAAAATGGTGTCAATGATTTCATCCGCGAAAATGGTAAAAACATAAGCGGCGGTCAGCGGCAGCGTTTAATGCTGGCGCGGGCGTTATATCATGATTTTGACCTGCTGGTGTTAGACGAGGCTTTTTCTGAGATGGACGAGCAATCAGAAAGGGAGATTCTTGGTCGCTTAAAACAGCTTACCCGCCAGGGCAAAATGATCATTCTTATAACACACAATACCGCAAGCCTTGATTTTTGCGACAAAGTAATAACTCCAGAAATAGCTGCCTATGCGTAGCACGCTCATAATACTGACTCCAGGTTTCCCCGAAAACGAGGCTGATACCACCTGCCTGCCCGACAGGCAGATTTTTATCCGTGTGCTGCGCGATACTTACCCGCATCTGAATATTATTGTGCTGTCGTTTCAGTATCCGTTTCAATCGCGCGAGTATTATTGGGACGGGGTGCGGATAATTGCTTTGGGCGGCAAAGGTAAAAGCGGTTTACCAAGGCGTGTTGTCTGGTTTAGGGCCTATCAGCAACTAAAGCAGCTGAATAAAGACAATGAGGTTATCGGCCTGCTGAGTTTTTGGCTGGATGAATGCGCCTTTATTGCCCATATGTTTGCCAAAAAACACGGGTTGCAAAATTACGCCTGGATGTTAGGCCAGGACGCCCGCGCGGGCAACCGGTATGTAAGCCGGATAGTTAATAAAGACGGCAGCAATCTGATCGCACTGTCGCAGTTTTTGATCGACCAGTTTGAAAAAAACTACGGAATAACTGCACAACATTTGGTGGCCAGCGGTATCAACCCCGCCATGTTTGATACCGAAGTGAAAGAACGGGATATCGATATTTTAGGTGCCGGTTTTTTGATCCCTTTAAAGCAGTATCATTTGTTTATTGAAGCAGTTAAGATAGTTAAACAAAGCCTGCCAAATGTGCGCGTGGTACTTTGTGGCAAAGGCCCTGAGTTAAACAATCTGCTGGCCCTGGCGGCGCAATACGGTTTACAAAACAATATCGAATTTAAAGGTGAAATATCGCATGCGGAAATGCTGGTTATGATGCAACAGGCCAAAGTATTTTTGCATCCTTCCAGCTATGAGGGCTTCGGTACCGTATTACTGGAGGCCTTGTATGCCGGCGCTCATGTTATCTCTTTTTTAAAGCCAATGAAAAAATCTTTCAGGCATCATTATGTGGTTGCTGATGCTGAGGAGATGGGCAAAACTGCGCTTGATATTTTGATGGACGAAAGCCGCGATCACGAACCGGTGTTGGTACAAAGTGTTACCCAAATGGCGCATGATATTATGGCCTTATATCAGCCGGTACTTCATAACGAAGACGCCACGGCATGAATTTTTTGAGCGATAGCTTCAAAAGATAAATTTGATTTAAAGTAGGCCAGCGCATTTTCGCGCTGCGCATTCAAATCAAGTTCCTGGCTTTTGTTCAGACACAGTAGCAATTCATCTTCTTTTCCCGGCGAAAACAGCAGCCCGATTTTACCACTATCGGTGATCATTATGAAAGAAGGTATATCAGAAACTATCGGCACACATCCGCAGGACAAAGCCTCACACAAAGCCGTCCCGCTACCTTCATAATAAGAGGCCGCCACAAAAAAATCAGCACTGTTAAACCAATATTGCATGTCATCATGGGGGAGCTTGCCAATCAGTTTTACAGCGTCAGGGTTTGGCGATTCACGTAGCAACTTTTTTATTTCCGTAAGCAGTTCTTCAGTATGATAGAGCATATAAAGGCACGCCTTAGTATTTACCTCAGCAAATTTTATAAAAGCTTTTACCACGGTAAGGGGGTCTTTATTTGCGTCCAGCCGCCCTACCCACAAATAAACCATGTCTGCATCGACACCTGTTTTTGCCCGCGCGATTTGCTTATCTGTCTGATAAAATACTGATGAAAGCTCCATCACCTCGTGGATTTTTTTTGGTGATGCAATATTGCCCTTCGCCACCCAATCCAATCCCATGGTTGTTGATGCAAACAGGTAGGCATCTACCCATTTATCGGCCAGGCGCTGCAAAACTTTACGCATGCCGACAGCTGGTTTCTCTGCATGGTTTTGTACAATGATTTTGACTTGATTTGGTAAAACCAGGCGCAGCTGAACAACCTGCAGCGGGTGATTAAAGCTATGAACCAGCACCACATCAGGCTTAAGGCTTTTGATGAATCGGTGAAGTTTATAAGGAAACAATTCCTGCTCATCGCTACAACTCACAAAATGGTAGTTGACGCCGTTCTCTATAAGTTCTCCTTCATAGTTTATTTGCGCCACGTGTGTCACCTTGCTATGCAAAGCCAGCGCTTCCAGCACACCACCATATGGCCGTACCCGCTGTAACCAGGGGTGCGGCAAACTGTAGCTGCCATCGCGTTGATAGATCAGTGAAACATAATGCATATCAAATCAGCCGGATATGGGGAATGCTGCCCCGGGATAATAAGTTTTGATTTGTTTGATCAAAGCTGGCAGATTTCCGTCGACATATTTAAAACTTCCGTCGATCTCTAGCTCACTAAAATTGCTCAAATCACGATGCTTCAATTGATCGAATAAAGAAGCGTCAAATAAACGGATATGACCATGATGAACTACTAAAAGGATATCAGCCGGGTCGGTGTCAAAATAAGCGTCAAATGGGCTTGTATCGGCTTTGCGTTTGGCAACCACAATCGTTCCGTCATCGTCTGCATGATTAGCCCGGCACAGCACGCCACCCAGGTAAATAGAGCTGTACAATTCGGCATCCGTCAGCATTTGGGTTTTGCGGGCCAGGCGTATATGGTCCCAAATGTTCCAATTGCCGGTTAGGGTTGAATCGGTACCAAAAAGTATTGTTGTATGTTTTTTAAGCTGATCGATTTTAGCGGTCCTGTTAAACAAAAAGTAGTTAGACTCGGGGCACCAAACCAGCGCCTCAAAGTTTTTGGCTTGCTCTTCAGTCATAGCAATGCCGTGAATGCCGATGAGTTTTTTTTTGAGTAAATTCCAATAGCATAACTGGTTGATCTCTTTGTTAGATAGCTCATCCTGCCCCTCACCGATATGGATCATTACCGCCCGGCTTTTAAACGGATTATTAAGCTTTAATTTCCATCGTTTTTCAAATTGTACCGAGTGGATGCTGTGCCCTTGCAGAACAGTTATTGGCGGATTGTTGAGGGCTAAATGTTCACCGTGGTTAATAACTGTAGTTACCCCGCAAAGCAGGTTTTTAAATATCCCCCAGCTTGTTCTCAAATGCAGGGGTACTTTTAATACCGCCGCAATCTCTGCTTTGTAGTTAGCGTGAATGTAATTACCCCACTCGGTGTAGTTATTATAGATGCGGTCGCCCAGTTGCGGGAAAAGATTAAAATCCAGATGATCATGCGAGTTTACCAGGCCCCGGAAAGCCAATGCGCCACCCATATCCAGCTGTAACGCGCCAACCGTACTGCCGGCAGACGGCGACCTGTTATTGCTGCTTAGCTGGATATTGGTGGGGCCGTTACCTGTTATGGTAGTAACGTTATTCAGTATCATAGCCCCGGGTTAAATGAATGCCGTAAATGATACGTGCATCCTTAAATTTTTCATAAACGTGCAGGGCATTTTGTTGCTCGTAATAGTGTTTTACTGATTCATCAATGGTTTTTTCGAGCTTGTTAACTGATTTAAAACCATGACTTTGCAGTATACGCTCAACGTCGTACACATAATGAACAAAATTTTGGATGGATATACTTCCATTGTCGTGCCTGAAAGTGCGTTTGCCGCCGTGTGCCAATGCGTTGGGATGAAAATCGGTAATGATAATCTCTGCCTTTGGCTTAACCATGCGACACCACGCATTTAATGCCTCTTCGAGGTTTTCAATATGGGCCACCGTTAGTGTAGATATCACTACATCATAACTGGCATCAGCAATATCTTTAAATAAATTATCGGCGATCTGTTGCGTTTTCGCCCCGGGGAATTTCTGTTCCAGGCGACGAAGCATACCCGCCGATACATCAAAGCCCGTTAAGCTTTCCGGCTGCCCCGCAAACAATTTGGGCCAGTGACGGCCAGTGCCACAACCAATATCGGCTATTTGTTTGCCTTTAACGTCGATTGCCGAGAGCAGGCAGCCAAATACTTCCTCGTCCATATCCAGCATTAAATTGCCGGGTTGTACATCATAGTTCCCGGCCCAGATATCATAAGCCTCGGCCGATCCTTTTTCAATTAACGGATTACTGTTTATGACCTTTTTGAAGGCCGATACCAGGCCGCTGAACGGATTGCCGGTTGCTATGGCTGTACTCATGACAAAATGGAGCTTTTAATAATTATCATATAGATTAATTACGATTGATAAGTGCATCAGGTTGCCTTAACGATTTTTTCAAAAACACGGGCAACCTTTATTTTCTGCGCGGCGTAACTCTGTTGATAATTGTGTAATTGTAGAATTAGTTTCTCTTTAATGGTGATGGGTTGCAGGGCCCATTGCCATTATTCATCTGCCCTTAGCCTATGAATAAGATATTATTGTTTAACCCCAAAAGCGCTAACGCCAAATACCGGATACCCAACTCCATCATGAATATTGCGGCCTCTGTGGAGGGTAGGTATGATTGGGTGATTGTAGACGGTAATTGCGAAGCCGACCCGGTGCAAAAGATAATGGGCTATGTAGATACCGGCGAGTACAAGTACCTGGGCTTTTCGGTAATGCCTGGCCCGCAGTTAAAGCAGGCAATCGCCGCTGCCAGTGCGGTAAAACATAAATATCCACATGTCAAAATGATTTGGGGCGGATATTTTCCTTCAAATCAACCTGAATCTGTTTTGTACTCGCATTTGGTAGATTTTATTATCAATGGTCCCGGCGACAATGCTTTTCCGAACCTGATTGATGCGCTGGAAAATAACAAGCCATACGAGTTTATTAAAAACCTGATTTACCAGGGGACGGATGGGCGCATTGTAAAAACGGTGAAAGAGGATCTGATTGATCAGGATTCGTTACCGCCATTACCTTACGATAAGCTGAATACCATGTACCCCATACCCAGGTTTTTGGGCAAAACATATCTGGGCGAAAAAACATTAGCTTATCATTCCAGCATTGGCTGCCCGTTTACCTGCTCATTCTGCGCGGTGGTGCCAATTTATGAGGCCAGATGGAAAGGCAAATCGGCGCAAAATATTTATAAGGATGTAAAATATATTAAGGACAAATGGGGAGCTACAGCTATTGAATTCCACGACAACAACTTTTTTGTATCCGAAAAACGTGCCGTTGAGTTCGCCAAACTCATTGAGCCCGAAAATATGACCTGGTGGGGGATGGCCCGTATTGATACTATGAGCAAGTTTAAGGATTCATCGCTTGAAGCTATCCGTCGCGGTGGCTGCAAAATCATATTCTTCGGTGCCGAAAGTGGGAACGACAGCATTCTGGAGCAGATGGACAAGGGCGGCACGCAAACGGGAAAACAAATCCTTGAATTTGCCGGGCGACTGAAGAAGTTCGACATCATCCCTGAATACTCATTTGTATTGGGCACACCGGCGCCGACGCCCGAAAAGGTAATGGCGCAGATTGATTTTGAGATAGATTTTATCAAAAAGGTAAAGGCCATTAACCCAAAAACAGAGATCATTATTTATACCTATAGCCCGGTGCCTACTGAGGGTTCAGAAATGTACAAACAGGTACTGGAGAGCGGCTTTAAATTCCCGCAAACGCTGGAGGATTGGATAAGCCCCGCCTGGGAGAATTTTGATTTACGCAAGAACCCGCTAACCCCATGGTTAACTGCCGAAATGATAGACAAGATCAGAGATTTTGAAGTGGTACTTAACGGCGTTTTCCCTACGGAAACCGATATCCGCCTGAATAGCCTGAAACGCGCGGCCATTAAAGCCATATCGACCTTTCGTTACAAGATCAACTTTCATAAATATCCATACGAGATTAAATTATTACAACGCATGTGGAAGTATCGCCAGCCCGAGATACAGGGGTTTTAATTCATTGAACAGTGAGCATCAGTGCACAACATAAGGCCATCACACATCAAAAACCGCGCATACCGGATTTTGAGGAACTGTACAGCGCCGTGCGTACATACGAACAAAAAATGTACACTGACGCGCAGCTGGCGGCACTGCCTGATTTTAGCATACACTCAAAAGAATGGGAGATACGCAGGCGTTCAAGTAACCGCTTGCTGACCTATTTGGCAAGGAAGCGCCGGTTTTTGAAAATACTTGAGGTAGGTTGCGGCAATGGCTGGTTATCGGCAAAAATGGCCGGTTTGCCCAAAACTTATGTCACCGGGCTGGATGTGAATATGGCCGAGATTAACCAAGCCAGCCGGGTTTTCAAAATACCCAACCTTGACTTTACGTACGACACCTTTAACGAAAATACTTTTGATAAAGAGCGTTTTGACGTAATTGTATTCGCCGCCTCGCTGCAATATTTTTCGTCGGTAGTATCGGTGTTGCGGCAGGCTGAACGTTTGCTGAACCGCGGTGGCGAGATTCACATCATCGATACGCCATTTTATGATGCCGACGCAGCTGCCAGCGCAGCCGAGCGTTGCCGTAACTATTACAAAGACATGGGTATCCCTGAAATGGCCGATCATTATTTCCATCACTCCATCAGCGAGTTTTGGGGTTTTAAATACAAGATTATGTTCGACCCGACGAGTTTGCTGAACAGGCTGTTTAAAAAAGATCCTTTCTATTGGGTCGTTATTACCAAATGATATGCAATCAATAGCACACACCTACAAGCGTTACCTCACGCTGCAAACGCATCGCATATCGGCATTGCCGGTAGTGATACTAATGCCGCATAGCGCCTGTAACTGCCGTTGCGTAATGTGCGATATCTGGAAAGACAACAAAAACCTTAAACAGTTAACGCCGCAGCATATTAGCGGCTTGCTAAGTTCGCTCAAAGATTTTGGCACAAGGCAGGTGGTGATGTCGGGAGGTGAGGCGCTGCTGAATGCCAACTTCTTTGAGCTTTGTAAAATGCTGAAGCAACAAGGCATTAAAGTGAGCCTGCTTAGCACCGGCCTTTCACTAAAAAATAATGCCGACGACCTGTTAAGGTGGGTGGACGATATCGTGATCTCGCTGGATGGAGACGAACCGATGCATGATGCCATCCGCAATATCCCCAATGCCTTTAAAAAGCTGAAGGAGGGTGTTGAGCATTTGAAAACGTTGAACCCGGCTTACAGAATTACAGCGCGTACCGTAATTCATCGCATCAATTTCAGGAACTGGCCCAATATCATCGCGGCAGCCAAACAAATGGGTATCGACCAGATCAGCTTTTTACCGGCCGATGTAAGCAGCCATGCCTTTAACCGCCAAACCGCCTGGGCCGAACCGCGCCAGCATGAAGTAATGCTTAGCGAAGGTGAACTGCCCGAATTGCAGCAGGTGGTGAATCAGGTATTAGGCAATATCGCCGATTTTGAAAATCGCTACATTGCCGAATCGTCGGAAAAAATTCAGGACATCTACAAGTACTACGCAGCTTTTTACAAGCTGAATCCTTTCCCCTATAAAAAATGCAATGCGCCGTGGGTATCCACTGTAATTGAGGCAGATGGCAGCGTGCGGCCTTGCTTTTTTCATGACACGATAGGCAATATACACCAAAACTCATTAACTGAGATATTAAATACCAACCAGGCGATAGACTTTAGGCGCAAGCTCAATATGGGCACAAACAGCACTTGCGTAAAGTGCGTTTGCACGCTTAACCTTTCGCCGCGGGCTACTTTATAGGATATGAATAAAATACTGTTTTCACATTCCTACTTTTTACGGTTCGACCCCAAACAGTGGTCGATAGGGCAGCCTTATGCGCCCTTAGGTACGCTTTACGCGGCCTCACTCATGCGAAAACACGACTACAACGTATCGCTATTTGACACCATGTTTGTTGCCACCCCAAAAGAGATAGAGCCGGTGCTTGACGATACCCGGCCCGACTTCTTTGTATTGTATGACGATGGTTTTAACTACCTCACCAAAATGTGCCTTACCAATATGCGCGAAGCAGCCTTTGATATGTTCAGGATGGCGAAAGCGCGGGGTTGCAAGGTCATCGTCTCCAGCTCAGACTCGACCGACCGCTATGAGGAATATCTGAAAGCGGGCGCCGACTATGTTTTAATAGGCGAGGCTGAGCATACTTTACTGGAGCTTTGTAATCATATCCAGTCCGGCAGTACGAATATTACCCAAATAGCGGGTGTTTCTTATTTAGGTGCCGACGGCCGCCCACAGAAAACCATATCACGCCCGGTGCTTAAAGATCTGGATACCCTGCCATTACCCGCCTGGGATTTAGTGGATATAGAACCCTACCGCGATAGCTGGCTAAAAAATGCGGGATACTTCTCCATCAATATGGGTACCACCCGTGGGTGCCCGTTTAAGTGCAATTGGTGCGCCAAGCCTATTTACGGTAACAGGTATAATTCGCGCAGTCCGCAGAATGTGGTTGATGAGCTGAAATTATTAAAAGAGCGTTTCCCAGTTGATCATATCTGGTTTTGCGATGATATCTTCGGACTGAAACCCGGCTGGGTAATAGAGTTTGCCGAACTGGTAAAAAAAGAAAATCTGCGAACCCGGTTCAAGATACAATCGCGTGCCGATTTGCTGATTGAGGAAGACCTGGTACAAGCCCTGGCCGATGCCGGGTGCGAAAACGTGTGGATTGGCGCCGAAAGCGGCTCGCAAAAAATACTGGATGCGATGGATAAGGGTACTACGATTGACCAGATCCGCATTGCAACACGAAACATGAAAAAGGCAGGTATACAACCCTCGTTCTTTATTCAGTTTGGTTACCCGGGCGAGGATAAAGCCGATATTGAAAAAACCATAGCCATGATCAATGAATTATTGCCGTTTGAAATTGGCATTTCGGTATCGTACCCGCTGCCCGGCACCGTATTTTACGACCGTGTAAAAGCCGAATTGAAAAAGAAAACCAACTGGACCGACTCGGACGAAATGGCGCTGATGTTCAGTAACACTTTCCCTGCCGGTTTTTATAAACAGTTACACAAGTACGTCCACAAAAATTATCATAAACATCTGGCTAAAAACAGCCTAGCCAAATTGTTTAAAGAGCCGCAGCATGCTACTGCCAACAGCCTGAAAAAAGCCCTGTCAGTACTTTATTATACCCCGGCTGCTTTTATTGAGCGATTAAAACTAAATCAACTGGAAAAAGCCTGATGCAAACCCTTGCCCCGCATATCAACGAGCAAAAGGCCGCCGAAGCATTTTCGGCCCAGTCGGCCATTTTTGATGAGATCTACTCCTCAAATACCATCGTGAACTATAAGCGTGAGCGGGTGAGGGCACATGTGCTGAAGTATTTAAAACCTAACTCATCCATTCTGGAACTAAATGCAGGCACTGGTGAGGATGCTACTTATTTCGCTAGCCTGGGTCACAAGGTGCACGCTACCGATATCGCCGAAGGCATGCAACAAAAACTACGTGAAAAAGCGGCGCAGTACGGTTTAAGCAATTTAATATCGACAGAAATTTGCTCATTTACACATCTGGCTGAACTTAAAAGCCGAGGCCCATATGAGCAGATATTCTCCAACTTTGCCGGCCTGAATTGTACCGGCGAGCTGGACAAAGTACTGCGCTCGCTCCCTGATTTGCTGACTGATGATGGCGTAGCTACACTGGTTATCCTGCCCAGGTTTTGCCTGTGGGAGTCATTGCTGCTTTTTAAAGGGTTGTTTAAAACGGCCACCCGCCGCTGGTTTAGTAAAAATGGCGTGAGGGCACATGTTGAGGGGACACATTTTACCTGCTGGTATTATGATCCGCAGTACGTGATAGAACAGGTTAAGGGTAAGATGGATGTCTTGTCTATTGAAGGGCTGTGTACCATTGTGCCGCCATCGTATATCGAGCATTTTGCAGCGCGTTATCCTAAGGCTTATCGCTTTTTGATGAAATGGGAGGGAAAGCTGAGATTTAACAGGTTTTGGAGAAGGGTTGGCGATTATTATATAATTTCGTTGAGGAAGAAGTAACAAATTTCATATTATTTGTCATCCTGAACGTAGTGAAGGATCTTATGCGCTTTGATAAGATGCTTCGCGTTGCTCAGCATGACAAATTCTATAAATATTCAATTCGCTAGCAAATCGCCCTGCGGCTCAATCATTACTTGCGATATCCGTTTTTCATACTGCCCCAGCAACCTTGCCTGGAAATTTCCCGGGTCAGGCTTGGCGAAGTGTTTCCCCGTTTCCATGGCCATTACAGCTCCTTTGGAATTTGTTTTTTTCTGTTCAGTTTTTTTGCGCCAGCGGCCCGAGGTGATGTTCATTAGTAAGGTGTCAATTAAATTACCCAGGCGGTTATTGAGACACTTTTCAAATACCGTCTTAAATATGGATGGCTTCAACGGCTTGGCAGACGAAATACGCATAATCTTATTAGGCAAATATTCGCGGGTCCAGCTATTGGCGGTGTAAAACTGTTCAATCACGGTATCGCCCTGCAACGGAATCAGTGTTACCACTTCAATGGCGGTATAAATGTTTTTTTCGCGAATTTCCAGTTGCTCTTCATCGATGTAATAATTCATGCAGAAGTAATCTTGCTTACCAACCAGAAAAGTTAACTTTTTGAAGACGTGCATTATCGTCCGTGCTATCCACAGCCTGTTTTTGGCGGTGATGATAAACAGATCGATGTCTGAGTTTTCATCAGCATAATTCTTAGACAGTGAACCTGAAACAGCGATACCACGCACGTAAGGAAAACGAATCAGCCAGTCGCCAATTTTATGGGCAATTTTAACAAGCTCAGCCGCCTTTTGATTGCCGTTAAAACGACGCGTCACTAATGAATAATCGTTTTTGAGCGAGTACAAATTGCCAAACTGGTAAACAGATTGGTGGGCAACCAAATATCTTAGCGCCAAATCAAAGTCAGATTGATGGTATCGGTTTTTTAAAAACACGAATATTTCACCGCTGGTGAGTGGGTATTTGAAGATGTCGAAATACGCCAGTGTTGCTAAAATATTTTCTTTTACCTCGTACACGTCTGATAGTTATGGGCATCAATTACTATCATGACGAAGTGCTTTGGCATTAGGTTGCCATTGCGCAAAATAAATTTGATACGGTAGGTGGATTAAGTGATTGAATTAAGAACCATCAAATCATGATCGTCGTTCAATCGTGAAATTATTTCACAATGCGTTTGGCATTGTCTTTTACAAATGTATCCCAGCCCGAGTAACTTTTTCTTGAGGCTCCACCCTTTGCGGCCGGTACTTTTTGAAATGAGTGGCAAACAGCCACTGCAAGTCCGTCAGTAGCGTCAAGAAACTCTGGTGTTTCTTTAAAACTGAGCAGGCGCTGCATCATAGCGGCCACCTGTTCTTTGGTAGCATTACCATTGCCGGTGATGGATTGTTTGATTTTACGCGGAGCATATTCGGCAACATCAATATTTCTGGATAATGCTGCTGCAATGGCCATACCCTGAGCACGGCCCAATTTTAACATAACCTGTATGTTTTTTCCGTAGAACGGCGCTTCAATAGCCAGGCAATCCGGGTTATAATTATCTATGAGGGCTACCGTTTTTTCAAAGATACGCTGCAGCTTAAGCATATGATCGTCAAGCTGCTCCATTTTAACCACGCCAAGGCTAATAAGCTCGATTTTTGTACCGGTTTCTTTAACCAGTCCGTAGCCCATAACCTGGGTGCCGGGGTCAATGCCTAAAATTATACGTTCTTTGTTGTTGGATAATTGCTGCATGAATTTATAACCTGCTGTTTTTTAAGCATACAGAAGTTTGTGTGTACCCAGTTATCATTCAACTATGGTGTGCATAAAAATAACCTATTGTTTGGGTAAAAAAAAAGCGGCCTTGAAAAAAGCCGCTTTCTTGTTGTTTCTGTCTGTTATTTAAATGTCACACTTGTTTTACCCATGGTAAAACCGTCTGAATATAATAATACGGTATAAGTGCCTTTTTGGAACGGTTGATCATAAACCCAATCAACTGTATACACTACGCCATTGTCTTCATAATCAATTGATGTTTTGTAGGTCGATTGCAGGTCCTGCCCATCTGCAGTAAAAGTGCCGCTATCAGTACCGGTGATCAGGTTGCCAATCGGATCAATGATCCGGATGTAAACATCATGCGATCCTTTAGTAGCAATGGCATTACTGGCCACCGTGAAATTGATTTTTAACTTGTTAACATTTTTGGCTTTGGTTTCGTCAACCTCTTTACCGTTCTTTTTAACTTTATACCCCACTACGCTGGCGGTAGCAGTTTTAAGTGCAGAGCCCACCTTTACTTTGTTATCCAGATCCTGATTTTGTTTTTCAAGGGTGGTTGCCTTTTCGCTAACGGTGGTCAGGTTGCTTTTTAGGGTGTCTCTTTCATTGCTTAAAGAAACATTCTCTTTCTTCAACTCCTCAATATCCGCAGTATATTTAGTTACGAAGTAGCGTAGTTGTTTTACATCTTCTTGCGCCTTGCTCAGCTCGGCTGCGGTTAAGGTACCTTTTGCCAGTTCGCTTCTAAGTACTCTGATCTTAGCGCGCAATGAATCGTTTTTGGCTTGCAGGTCTTTAGTCATCTTTGTCTTACCTGCATTTACTTGTTCTATCTGTGCTTCCAGGCTATCAAGTTCGGTTTGTAAGCGGGTTTTCTCGTCGCTTTGTATAATAATTCGTTGATCTGAATTATTTTTCTTCATGTACAAATACACGTCAGTGCCTAATAAAGCCACGATAACGACCACTAAGAAATAAATGACGTTCGAATTCTTTTTCGGCTCTTGTGTCGATTGGTTCTCCATAAAAATTACTCGTTTGGTGCTAAAATAACAGTTAAATTTTATCGGCCACCGGCGCGAAATAGCTGTAGTTTGGGCCCGAATTTAACTATTGTTAACTATTTACTATACGTAATAATGAAATTTTTATGATAATGTTTTTTTAAAAAACGTTAAATAATTGGCTTTGCGGCTTTAAAAATAGGCACAAGATAAATAATACGCAACAATTATGTATCATAATAAACTGTCGTAATAAGGAGTTTATATCTTTGCACTTCTTGTATAAAATCCCTTTTAAATGTATCAATTACGCCTGTTTATATATCTAATACTATTATTAATTGCTACCAATGCCAATGCCCAACCGCTTGTTGACACCGTAAAACTTAGCGCTGCCGATAGTGTGGCATTAAAAAAATTACAGGAGGACCCAAAGCGCGAATTTCGTGGAGTATGGGTAGCAACAGTGGGTAATATTGACTGGCCGCAACCGCGCTCAACTGTTGAGCAGCAAAAACAGCAATTGATCAATATTCTGGATTTTCATCAGCGCAACGGCTTAAATGCTGTGGTGTTTCAGGTACGCCCGGCGGCAGACGCCTTTTATGCCAAAGGGTGCGAACCATGGTCAAAATGGTTGATGGGTAAACAAGGGCAGGCACCGGTGCCATTTTACGACCCGCTTGAATTTGCTATTACCGAGGCACACAAACGCGGCATGGAACTACATGCCTGGATAAACCCGTACCGTGCTACTACCGATGCCAACTACGGTGCGTTAAGTGCCGACCATATCACGCGACAAAATCCCGGGTGGTTTTTTACCTATGGCGGATTGAAAACCTTTAACCCAGGTTTGCCTGAAGTGCGCGAATATATTACGCGGATAGTTTTAGATATCGTTGAAAATTATGATGTGGACGGCATTCATATGGACGATTATTTTTACCCGTATCAAATAGCCGGGCAAAAAATAAATGACGCGACTACCTTTCAACAATATGGGGCCGATTTTAGCGATATACGCGATTGGCGCCGTGACAATGTAAACAAGCTCATTAAAATGCTGAGCGATAGTATTCACGCTCACAAGCCAAGGGTAAAATTTGGTGTCAGTCCGTTTGGTATATGGGCTAATAAATCGCAAAATCCCGAAGGTTCAGATACCCGCGGCGGCGACTCATATTATGAACTATATGCCGATTCGCGTAAATGGGTGCAGGAAGGTTGGGTAGACTATATTAACCCCCAAATGTATTGGCCCATTGGCGACCGCCTGGTGCCCTTTGATAAACTACTACCCTGGTGGAGTAATAACACCTACAATCGCCATTTATATGTTGGACAGGCTCCTTACCGTATGTACGAACGCCGGCAAAGTGGCTATTTAAACCCGGCTGAACTGCCTAACGAGATCAAGTTACTACGCACCAACCCAAGGGTACAGGGAAGCGTTTACTTTAGCTCGCAATCGCTGGTTAATAATAAGGAGGGGTTTGCCGATTCTTTGAGGCTTACCTATTATAAACATCCGGCTCTGCCGCCGCCAATGTTGTGGCTAGATTCAGTGCCACCAAATGTGCCGATGAATGTCAGGGCGGCCATTATGCCTGGTACCACAAAAGTGCAGGTTAGCTGGGCAGAACCGGTAGAAGCGAAGGACCTTGAAGCAGCTTATGGTTATGTGGTTTACCGTTTTGAAGGAACCGAAAAAATCGACATTTCGACTCCTGATCATATCATACATGTACAGTACGACCCGACGACCTCATTTGTAGATACTACCGCACAACGCGGCAAAACTTACCTGTACCTGGTCACGGCCATCGATAGAACAAAAAACGAAAGCGACCGCAGTCCCGCTATTGCAGTAACCATACCTTAATTGTTATATTGCCGCTATGAGAGCCGTAATACAACGTGTAACCAGTGCCTGTTGCAAAGTAAACGATAACATAACCGGCGAGATAGCGCAGGGTTTTTTGGTTTTGCTGGGCATTGAGGATGCCGACACTGATGATGATTTACAATGGCTGGCGCAAAAAATTGCAGGTCTTCGGGTGTTTAGCGATGAAGAAGGATTGATGAACAAGGCCCTGGCCGATGTTGACGGAAGTATCCTGCTGATATCGCAATTCACGCTGTTTGCACAAACAAAAAAGGGAAACCGGCCTTCATTCATCCGCGCAGCAAAGCCTGATAAAGCTATACCGCTTTATGAAAAGATGATCAGTACCCTTGAATTGCTTACTGGTAAAAAAACGGCGACCGGCATTTTTGGCGCCGACATGCAGATCAGCTTGTTAAATGACGGACCGGTTACCATCATTATGGACACCAAAGACAAAGACAATCATTAAGCCATGACTATAGAAGAAGCACAGCGACTGGTTGACAACTGGATAAATACTACCGGCATACGCTATTTTAATGAACTAACCAATACCGCCATTTTAATGGAAGAGGTTGGCGAGGTAGCACGTATCATGGCGCGTCAATACGGCGAGCAATCCTTCAAAAAATCAGACCATGAAGTTAACCTGGCCGATGAGATGGCCGACGTATTGTTTGTATTGATTTGCCTGGCTAATCAAACAGGCATTAATCTTACCGAAGCTCTGGAAAAAAATCTGGTCAAGAAAAGCATCCGCGATGCCGACAGGCATCAGAATAATGAGAAGCTGAAGTAGTAGTTACCCGGCGTCAGAAAGCGTTGTCATGCTGAGCTAGTCGAAGCATAGCGGGTAAAGGCCTTCGCTCGCCCTTCGACGGGCTCAGGGTGACACCATTTACTGGGCTAACCTCACCAGCCGCTCACCTTCCAAAACCGGGATAGCGGTTGTTAAATCAACTTTTAAACAAAACTCAATGTCCGCCTCGATACCCAGTTTCTTGAGGCGTTCGCTGTGCGACGTTTTTTTGAGGTATTGATTGAGGTCGTCTTTAGCTAATTTAAAAAGATCATTGGCGGCAATAGCCGGGTCATCCAGCCTAAAACCGGCATCTTTTAATTGTTCAACTACCGCACCGGCAAAAAGGGTGTCCTCCAGGTTAAAGTTATTTTTCCAGCCTGAGCAAACCAGCAAAATGTTTTCATTTTGTTGTTTAAGCCAGCTACAAACAGAAGTTAAATTTATAAATGCGCCGATCACTATTTTTTTTGCTGCACGCGATAAATGCAAGGCGTGCGTGCCATTGGTAGTGGTTAATACAATGGTTTTGCCTTCAACTTTATCTTGGGTATAAGAAAATGGCGAGTTCCCAAAATCAAACCCTGCAACAACTTCGCCGTTTCGCTCGGCCGCCAGCAGGTAGTCAAAGCCTTTTTCAAGGTAAGCGCTGCATTCTTCAACCTGCGATACCGGGATAATGGCCTCGGCGCCGTTTTCAATGCCATAACAAATAGAGGTGGTAGCACGAAAAATATCAATTACCACAACAATATAATCCTGTACGTTATACAGCGGTATCAATGCCGGTGTAAGGCAAACTTCGAGGCGGGGCAGGGTTGATGGTATGTTTTGTTTCATTACTGATTTCATTCCTCAATTAAAAATATTGTCATTTCGACGAGGAACAAGGAGAAATCTATACATCGCTTAGATTGGGTGTGGATAGATTTCTCGCTATGCTTGAAATGACAGCTCTTGTACAGAATGAGTTTACGCTTTATAAAAAGGTGGCTTCACAACCTTTGCTTTAACGGCATTGTCCCGAATTTTTACAAATATCTCGGTACCCTCCTTGGCAAATTCGGTTTTTACATAACCCAGGCCAATAGCTTTTTGCAGTGATGGCGATTGGGTGCCAGAGGTCACTTTGCCAATATTGTTGCCTTCGGCATCAACAATTTCATAATCATGCCGCGGGATGCCACGGTCTATCATTTCAAAACCAACTAATTTTTGGTTAACGCCCGCCGCTTTCTGATCGGCCAGCGCTGTTGAGTTGGTGAATTCTTTATTAAATTTAGTTACCCAACCCAAACCGGCTTCGAGCGGCGAGGTTTTATCATCAATATCATTACCGTACAAGCAAAAACCCATCTCCAGACGCAGCGTATCGCGTGCGCCCAAACCAATCGGCTTGATACCGAAAGCATCGCCGGCTTTAAACACTGCATCCCAAAGTGCTTGTGCATGTTCGTTATCTACATATAATTCAAAGCCACCGGCTCCTGTATAGCCTGTTGCCGATACTAAAACATTGTCAATACCCGCAAATGTCCCTTTTTTAAACGAATAATATTCCATTGAGCCTAAGTCGATATCCGTCAGAGTTTGCAACGCTTCGGCAGCTTTTGGGCCCTGTACCGCTAACAATGATGTACGGTCTGAAATATCTTTCATAGATACGCCTTCTGTATTGAACTGGCTAATCCAGTTCCAGTCTTTTTCAATATTTGATGCGTTTACTACCAGCATATAGGTTTGCTCATCAAGTCGGTAAACCAGCAGATCGTCAACAATACCACCATCGTTGTTGGGCAGGCATGAGTATTGCACTTTGCCATCATATAACTTTGAGGCGTCATTGCTGGTAACACGCTGAATCAAATCAAGCGCTTTATCGCCTTTTAATATAAATTCGCCCATGTGGCTTACATCAAAAACGCCTACGGCTTTACGCACGGTTTCGTGTTCGGCATTAATACCTGCATATTGCACGGGCATGTTATAGCCTGCAAAAGGCACCATCTTGGCGCCAAGATTGATATGTGTTTGTGTAAGCGCTGTGTTTTTCATTACTGAATGTTTTAAACCGGGACAAAATTTATTGTAATCGCATGATATGATTACAATAGTGGTACAAAATTTTATTTGGCCTAAAGGTAGTAAAAATGCAACAGGCCGCGCATTTTATTAGCGATATTTTTAGCAATCAGCTATAATTTGAGGATTATTATTTGCAACAATTTTGATAAAAAGTCACCAAATTTTTAATAACCACATTAATGTCATGCTCCTTTTCGGCGAGCAAACGGGCGTTTTTGCCTAGCTGAATACAAAATTCCTCATCGCGAATACATTGTTGGATGGCATCATAAAACTCATCGCGATTGTTAGCTATCATGATGTCGTGCCTGTCGGTAAAATTAATACCCTCGGCACCTAAAGAGGTCGAGATGATACATTTTTGCATGGCCATGCCTTCTACAATTTTAACCCGCATACCGCCGCTTGATAACAGTGGCACGATCATAATCGACTTACTATTTACAAATTCGAGGGCATCATCCACTTCGCCTTGTATAAATATCTTGCCCAAGGCTTCATAATCATCAAAACGTTCAGGTATATCGTTCCCGGCCACATACAACTTCACGGGCAAGTCGCCACTGGTTATATCGCCTATAAACGATTCCAGGAACCACTCCATACCCTCACGGTTTGGCAGCCAATCCAGCGAACCTAAAAAGAACAGGCTCGGAAACTCAGTTTTACTGATATCGGGCTTGTACTTTTCCAGTCGCAAGCCAACAGGCAATATTTCAATAGGCACTTTAATGCCATATTCAAGCAGGGTTTCTTTGTCCTGCCGTGTAAATACGGTAATAGCGTCAAACATGTCTAATCTTAGCCGCTCATAGTTTTTAATACGGCGGGCGTGCATGCGCAGGTATGACTTTTTAAACGGATCGATTTTTTGCTGTGACAATCGCCACCAGATCTGATTTTCAAGGTTGTGTGCCCGGTAAATAAGCCTGGCTTTTGATGCCTTACGCACTGCAGGCATATACAGCGATACAAATAAGCCCTCAAACTGGATGATATCGTAATTGTTAGTACGTACCTCGCGTAGCAACAAGGTTTCAAATTCGGGGTCGTAATAACGGTCGATATTAAATGATGTTTTTTTGAACAAATTCAGGGCCACACCCAAAATGGTAACCGTGGTGTCTATATCATAAGCCCGGTAGTTGATTTTGCCCATTAAATCCTCATCGGGCAGGTTGCTTTCGTGGCTGTTGCGCTTAGCGTTAAGGGCAACCAGCGAAACGTCATGCCCTTCATTGACCAATCCCTTGATAGTATTGGTCACCACGATAGCATATCCACCATTTTGTGGAAACGGAACGCGATGGCTTAGTATAAGGATTTTCAACAGACAAACGGATTTTACCAAAAATAACATTCTGCACTTACAGTAGCAAGGTACTGTTTAGCCGGGAGGATAATATTAAAGTAATATTATAATACCTGAACAAGCAGCCCATCTTCTTCAAAACTTACGCTAAATGAGCGGCGGTGGTAGGGCGTGTAGCCATTTTTGAGGATGCTTTTGCGGTGTTTTAAGGTGCCGTAGCCTTTGTTATTGTGCCAATCGTACTCCGGGTGCTCAGCTGCTATCTGCTTCATGTAATCGTCGCGATAGGTTTTGGCCAGGATAGATGCAGCTGCAATACTTAAATATTTACTGTCGCCTTTTACTACACAAGCATGCGGTATTTTATGATGTTTGTTAAAACGATTGCCATCAATAATTAAAAACTCAGGCTGCAGGTGTAATTTTTCAACAGCGCGGTGCATAGCCAGGAATGAGGCATTTAAAATGTTGATTTCATCTATCTCCATGTTATCGGCCCAGGCCACAGCATAAGCTATTGCGCGTTCCTCTATTTCGGCACGTAAGGTATATCGTAAATCTTCAGCAATTTGTTTAGAATCGTTTAACAACTCATGCTCAAAATCATGGGGCAAAATAACAGCAGCGGCAAACACGGGGCCCGCCAGGCAACCACGACCGGCCTCGTCGCAACCCGCTTCTAATAGTTCATGCTGATATCTGGCTAATAACATTGACTTTTAAACGATAATTACAAAGCTATTATTTTGATAAACGGGTTTTTTAAGGAGTTATCAACACACCCCTAGCTGCCTCTCCAAAGCAGAGAAGCTTTTAAAGAGTCGAATAATAAAATGCTAATTATCCCTCTCCTTTGGAGAGGGCCGGGGAGAGGTCTTAAAATATCCTCAAGGTCAAGATTGTAATGTCGTCAATGGGCTTACCCTTGATGCCGATATTCAAATGATCCATTAACGATTGATTAAATCTATCGGGCGATAGGTCACCGTTATCAGCAATAAAATCTATCAAGGCTTCTTCGTCCCAAACCTTGTCGCCGTAAGGCTCAAAGTCAAGCAAGCCATCGGTATAATTTACCAGCAAGGTGCCCGGCTCAATATCTATTTCGCCTTCATTTAAAAACGGCAGCTGGTCAAACGCGCCGATCATGGTAGTACCCAGTTTGAGCTGGATAACCTGGCCTTCTGAATATAATACAGTAGCATTATGGCCGGCATTAATATAATTGAGTTTGCGTGTTTTTTCGTTGTATTTGGCAATGAAGAGTGTTATAAAACGCTCGCCCTGGGTATTGGAAATTACCTTTTTGTTAAGGCGATCGATAATGTTAGTCAAATCGTCTTCTACCGCAGCCCAGGCGTGCAAGCTGGCTTGAAAGTTAGCCATCAGCAAGGCAGCTGATACGCCCTTGCCCGACACGTCGGCAATGCACCACAAAAACTCATGGTCATTAAGGCGAATAAAATCATAATAATCGCCGCCAATGTTTTGGTGAGGCAAATATTTGGCGCCAATCTCCACACTTTCATCCTTGTGTACGCGCAAGGGAATAAGCATATTCTGCACTTCGGCAGCCAGCTCCATTTCACGTTGCAAACGCTCGGCCTGCAGGCGCTCACGAAATAACTTTTTATTCTCCAGCGCCACTACCACCACGTTGATCATTGTCTGAATAAAGTTCAGATCATTATTCAACATTTCGCCAGAGGTATTGAAATCGCCGATCAGCGCAAAGGCCAAAGCTTTGCTTTTATGGTAGATGGGAATAAAGTAATCGTATTTTTTTAAGATGGGATCCTGGTTTCCGGCCAGCGATTCGGGCGATTTAATTTTATGGAGCGACAGGCATGCTTTGTTCAAGGTACCCACCGGCTCAAATTCGCCGCCGTATTTAGATATACAGGCATAGTTACCGTCCTTCTCGATCAGGAATCTGAAAGTGCCCACCTGCAGGTAGTTTTGCAAGATCACTTCGAGCATCTGTATCAATACAGGCGTCGCTGCGTTCTTATTTATAGCGCGAGTCACCTCCAATAAGGAGTTCAACTCTGACTGCCTTTTTAACAGTAGCCGGATTAGTTCGTCCTCGCCTGACGAGGGTACATTGTTCTGCATTATTGGGTCTCGGAGAGACCAAATTAGAGAAAAAAAATAAAATTAAAGACGGGTACTTGCCGATTTTATATCAAAAGCATCGCGCAAACCCACTGTCACCAGGTTAAATGCGTAGACTATCAGCATGATAGCTAATCCGGGAGTTATAGACAAGTAGGCCGAATCCATGATGATATACCCGTAATGTTCTTTGATCATGCTGCCCCAGGTGGGCATAGGGGGTTGTGCACCAAACCCCAGGAAGCTTAAACCGGCTTCAAGCAAAATAGCCGAGGCAAAGTTTGAAGCCGCCATTACCAAAATAGGCCCTGCTATATTTGGTAAAATATGCTTACCGATAATTCGGAAATTGTTGTAACCTAAAGATCGCGCAGCTTCAATATATTCAGCTTGTTTAATGCTGATCACCTGGCCGCGCACCAATCGCGCAACCTCAACCCACATGGATAGTCCTACGGCTACATAAATTTGCCACAAGCCTTTTCCTAACGCAAATGAAATAGCAATAACCAGGAGCAAAGCCGGCAAAGCCCACAAAATATTCATTAACCAGCTTAAAACACCATCTATCCAACCACCAAAATAACCAGCCACTGCGCCAACCGTAACACCAATAAATAAACTGATCAATACTGCCATTAAGCCAACGGATAGCGAGATACGCGCACCCAAAATCAGACGGCTTAACATGTCGCGGCCGTATACATCGGTGCCCAGCCAAAATGTTTTATGTATAATATATGATGAGAGCCGTTGATTGATCTGTGCCGAAGGCAACTTGTAGCTTTTAACCTCGGGCTTATCTTCGTCACCAATATATTCAGCAACGGTAATGCTGTCGCCGGTTATTTTGTAGTTTTTTATGGGGATGTCCTGATAAGGTGCCGGTTGCCCATACAGCATTTTATTGAACCAGTTAAGCGTATCTACATGCTCAGTTTTATTAAGCCGCAGCATCATGAAAGTGGCTCCGGGTTTTTTGATACCGAGCTGGATTGTTTGGCTGTTAGCCTGCGGAGTAGAATCTGGCATGATCAGATAACCTAACACCGCCACCACCACACAAAGCGCAATAAACCACATTGCGGCGAGCGCAAATTTATTGCGTTTAAAAGCACTCCAGGTGCGTTGTGTGGGGGTTAAATCTGCCAAGCAATTAGTATTTGGCTAAAGATAATACGATTGCGGAATTTATTGAATGTTCTGGACTTAAGTTGACATGATTTAAACACGATTGCACGATGCAACTCGATTTCGGCATTACCGTCCCTGCTAAATCATTACTTAAGTTACGTATTATTTAACCAATCTGCCCTTCCACTGATATTTGCGACTTGGCCCCATCAATCCAACATAGGCCATATAAATAACATGTAACGGCGCAACAATCAGGTATAAACGCAATAGTTTGGTACGATTAAAGAAATTGCATATCGGAAATAAGTAAATTACCTCTATAAAACATTTCAATACAAATTGTACTAAGAAGATATCCAGAAAACTATGGCTAAAAATACCTAATATTAAGTTCAGCAACATCGACATATTAAAAAACCAGATGAGCAGCGCAAAACCCACTACCTTTTTGTCTTTATACCTGGTTGACTTGGATGCCCAGCGACGACGCTGCCGTAAAAACGATTTCAGGGAATGCTTGGCGTGGGTGTAAACTATGGCATTTCTGTTATTTAAAAACCCAATTTTGCCGGGGAAATATTCAGTTACTTTTTGCAGTAATAACTCATCATCACCTGAAGCCAGTTCGTCAATACCATTAAAGCCGCCCACGTTATAAAAAATATCTTTGCGGTAAGCCAGGTTAGCGCCGTTGCAGGTCCACGCACGTTTGTTGCCTATAAACGAGGCGCCAACGCCTATCAAAAAAGAAAACTCAAGCGATTGTAAACGCTCAAATAACGATTGCTCCTCAAAATAACCTACCGGCGATGAGATCATAACTGGTTG
Source organism: Mucilaginibacter ximonensis (assembly GCF_042686265.1). Classification (NCBI taxonomy): domain Bacteria; kingdom Pseudomonadati; phylum Bacteroidota; class Sphingobacteriia; order Sphingobacteriales; family Sphingobacteriaceae; genus Mucilaginibacter; species Mucilaginibacter ximonensis. The sequence goes on along the minus strand of NZ_JBHUPD010000002.1, from coordinate 785,807 downwards.
CTCGGCTTCAAAGTAGCCAACGATTGTTGATAGCCATTTCTTGCCCATGCGGCAGTCAGCATCAGTAGCAACCATTAAATCGCCGGTTGACATTGCAATAGCTTTTGAAATAGCTTTCTTCTTGTATGAGTTTAGCGGTTCGGCTTCGTTGAGTTGCAGTAGCGTTACGCCGCGGTCGGCGTAGCTGGCAATTATTTGGGCCGTATCATCAGTAGAGTGGTCATCAACAATAATAATTTCGGTAAGTTCCTTCGGATAATCCTGCGCCAGAATATCTTCGATAGTTAAATGAATCCGCTCCGCTTCATTACGCGCGGCAATCATGATGGTGACTTTTGTATTAAGGTCAACCGTTTTAATTTGCGGGCGCTTCAAGCTAAACCATCCTTTAATAAGATAAAATACCAGCAGCAGGTAACCAGCTGTAAGCAATGCACAAATTGAACTATAGATTACGATCAAAGAATTTTAAGTTAAAGATAAAAACGGAGCCTAAAATAGCGGGAATAATTAAATTAATAAGCCAGATAGAAGTAAAAGCCGCTATTACTGCAATCTGCGGTGCGTTTACGTAAGCAAAAAGGGTTGCTGATGCCGTAGCACGAACCGGCACATCCAGCAAATCAAGCGATGGCAAAGCCGACTGTATAAAAAATACCATAAAAACCAGCAACATTACCTCAACAAGCGGAATTTGGGGTATCAACAAGTGAATAACCAAATAGTATTGTAATGAAAATATAAAAAACCGTGTCAGGCAAAACCACATAATCTTTAACAGTTCGGCAAACTGATATGCGGCCATGATGTCAAAAAACCGGTGATACTTGCGTAAAAACGATATGCTGTTTAACAACTTCACTAACCATTTGATGTTAAAAAACGCTATGGCAAAAAATATCATAAACACCACTGCGATAATTGTAATGAGAACGAGAAGCCACCAACTTAAATGTAAAAAGGTAAAACAAAACCAAATGAACGCCGCGGCGCCTAAAATGTTGGTGATTACCATCTGGCCGAAAGAGCCCACCGCCATTGCGAATACACCGTGGATGCGCTTTCGTGGTGGCAAAAACATTACACGGCCGCCATATTCGCCTATACGGTTGGGCGTAAATATGGCCCAGGTTAACCCGCAAAAAACCCCCTCTATACATTTCCACAGGCTGATTTTAACCAATTTTTGAGTAAGATACCGCCATTTAAAACACTCGACCAGCCAGTTAGCAAACATCAATAATACCACGGCCGACATAACTATGATAACCTGTTGATGCCTTAAATGCTGTATGGCTATCTGAAACTCTTTGAGATTGTTGCCCTTAACCAGGTACTGATGATAAATAAACAAAAATGCCAGTACAAGTATCACCGCTTTAAGCAGATATGAGAAAAACTTTTTGGCGACAGATGTTAACAACAGGAGTAAAATTTGTGCAATGTTACAAAAAAACCGGGCAAGCGTTTGCCTGCCCGGTGTAACTATACAAAATAGATAATATTATTGTTTTAAGCCGCGACTTATTACAGCCCCATCTCCTTTTTCAAAAATTGGCCCGTAAAGCTGTTCTTCACCTTGCACAAACCTTCAGGAGTGCCATTGTAGAGAATAGTACCACCCCCTGAGCCGCCTTCAGGCCCCAGGTCAATTACGTGGTCAACCACCTTAACTACGTCTAGATTGTGTTCAATAACCAGTACGGTATTGCCTTTATCAACCAATTGATAAAGTACGCCCAGTAAAACATTGATGTCTTCAAAGTGTAAACCGGTTGTTGGTTCATCGAGGATGTAAAAGGTATTACCGGTATCTTTTTTAGAAAGCTCGGTAGCCAGTTTAACCCGCTGCGCTTCGCCGCCTGATAGCGTGGTTGACGATTGCCCCAGGGTGATATAACCCAGGCCTACATCCAACAAAGTCTTTACCTTGCGGTAGATAGATGGGATATGCTCAAAAAACGGCACAGCGTCTTCAATACTCATATCCAGCACGTCGCTTATAGATTTGCCTTTATAGCGCACCTCCAGTGTCTCCCGGTTATAACGACGGCCCCCGCATTCCTCGCAAGGTACCTGAACGTCAGGCAGGAAATTCATTTCAATAACTTTCATCCCGGCGCCCTGGCATGTCTCGCAACGCCCGCCTTTTACGTTGAACGAGAAGCGGCCCGGCTTATAGCCCCGTATCTTAGACTCAGGCAATGCCACATACAGGTTACGGATATCTGAAAACACCCCGGTATAGGTAGCCGGGTTTGATCGCGGTGTACGGCCAATTGGTGTCTGGTCAATCTCTATTACTTTGTCGATATGCTCCAGGCCCTCTATTTTTTCGTAAGGCAGCGGTTGCTTTTTGGCTCTGAAAAAGTGATGATTCAAAATTGGGTATAAAGTCTCCGTAATTAAACTTGACTTACCACTTCCGGACACCCCGGTTATACCTATTAACTTACCTAAAGGAAACTCAACACTTACTTTCTTTAAATTATGTCCCGTCGCTTTTTTGAGCGACAGCACTTTGCCATTACCCTCGCGGCGTTTTTTGGGAATCTCGATTTCCTTTTTACCGTTGATGTACGATGTGGTCAACGTAGTATGCGCCATCAACTCTTTTGGAGTACCCTGAGCTACCACCGATCCGCCATGTACACCCGCCGCCGGACCCATATCTATCACATGGTCGGCTTCCAGGATCATGTCCTTATCGTGCTCCACCACCAAAACGGTATTACCTAAATCGCGCAGGTTTTTCAGGGCATTGATCAGTCGCTCGTTGTCGCGCTGGTGCAAGCCAATGCTCGGCTCGTCCAGGATGTACATTACGTTCATCAGTTGCGAACCAATCTGCGTAGCTAAACGGATACGCTGCGCCTCGCCGCCCGAAAGGGTTTTCGCAGTACGGTCTAGCGTCAGGTAGCTCAAGCCCACATCCATCAAAAACACAATGCGGGCACGTATTTCTTTCAGTATTTCTTTGGCGATGACGTTCTGCCGCTCGCTCAATCTTTCTTCCAGGTTCTCGAACCAGTCTTGCAGGGTACGGATATCCATACAAGCCAGCTCGAATATATTTTTACCGTCGACTTTAAAATTCAGCGACTCCTTTTTCAACCGTGCACCATTGCAAACGGGGCAGGTTTTAAGTACGCGATAGTTTTCCATATCGTCCATACCCTCGTCGCCGCGGCGTTCCTGCTGCTCTTCGAGCATGCGGATGATGCCATCAAAGGTAATCTGGTAGTTCTGGACGTTCCATTTATTATATTCGACAGAAACGGTTACCATTTCCTGCGTACCATTCAAAATGATATTCAGTTTGTCTTTCTCCAGCTTATCCAGCGGGGTGGATAATGAAAAGTCATATTTCTTAGCCAGCGCCTTCAATACCTGAAAAATCCAGGTTTCGCGATATTCGCCCAGCGGAGCCAGGCCGCCGTTCAATATGCTCAGTTTTGGGTTTGGGATAACAGAAGCTTCATCTACCTCAAAAATATACCCTAAACCGTTACATTTCTCGCAGGCGCCATAAGGCGAGTTGAACGAGAATGTATTTGGTTGCGGTTCATCGTATGAGATGCCCGAAACCGGGTCCATCAGGTATTTACTAAAGTAGGATACATTGTTATCCTTATCGGCAATACGGATAATGCCTTTGGCTATTTTCAGTGCCGACTGGATAGAGGTATATAGCCGCTTGCTGTTATCTTCGTTGATTTGCAAACGGTCGACAACAATATCGATATCGTGAATTTTGTAGCGATCAAGCTGCATTTTAGGTTCAACATCGGCTATAGCCCCGTCTACCCAAACTTTAAGATAACCCTGTTTGCGAATTTGTTCGAATAGTTCGCGATAATGACCTTTACGGGCCTTTACTACCGGCGCCAGGATATTTACCGGCTCATCTTTAAACTTTTCGGTAATTGTTTTCAGGATCTGGTCCTCACTCATGCGCTCCATCTTCTCGCCGGTTACGTACGAGTAGGCATCGCCGGTACGGGCGTATAGCAAACGCATAAAGTCATATATCTCTGTAATAGTTCCTACCGTCGACCGCGGGTTTTTGCTGGTTGTTTTTTGCTCAATGGCGATAACCGGGCTCAGGCCTGAAACTTTATCTACATCGGGGCGTTCCATACCGCCCATAAACTGTCGCGAATAGGCCGAAAATGTTTCCATATACCGGCGTTGACCTTCGGCATAAATGGTATCAAACGCCAGCGACGATTTACCACTGCCGCTCAATCCGGTAATTACCACCAGCTGGTTACGCGGAAAAGAAACATCAATGTTTTTTAAATTATGTACCCGCGCGCCGTAAACTTCAACTTCACTTTGTTCGCCCAGATCTATATGTTTTTCGCTCATGTAATTTAATTAGTGATTGAGTGGATGAGTAATTGAGTGAATGATTTTTCTGTCTGATTTATTGTGTTCTGTCATTTCGACCGACGGGGGAAATCTTATACGATTATCATGCCGAAGCGCTTCGTGAGCTCCAATAAGATTTTCTATCTGTTAAAATGACGACGCGGACTGGAATCATTCACTCGATCACTCATTCACTAATTCGCTCATTCCAAAAGCCCAAAGGTAATTAAAAAAGCCCGATTCTGCAGGTGTGCAGATCGGGCTTAAAGTGCTCCGTTATAAAATTTTACCCTTACATGTTAGTTGTAAGCGATAAATGATTTTGGCTGTAAATAAGCGTAGTAATTATCGTAACCATATTTTCGTGGGTGATCAATAACCGCTTTCATGGCAATTAAATTATACACGTAACTACCGGTTTCGCGGTTTAGTTTCATTTTGTAATAATTGTCCTCATTTTGTTTTCTGATGGCTTTTGCCAGCTTGATCGAACCATTGTTATAAGCGGCTGCCGCCAGGGTCCAGCTGTTAAACTCCTGATGCAGGTCGCGGATATAGCGACAGGCAGCAATGGTAGCTTTACGCAGGTTAAGGCGCTCATCAGTATTGTGGTTAACCTTTAAGCCATAAGTACGGGCAGTACCAGGCATAAACTGCCACACGCCTGCTGCGCCTCTTATTGATGTTCCTTCTTTCAAGCCAGATTCAACCAGTGGCAAGTACTTAAAATCAAGCGGGATACCATAGGCTTTTAAAATAGGCTCAATGATCGGGAAGATCTTGTCGGCCTTAATTTGTAAAATGTGCGATTGAATTTTTTTGTAAGAATGTTTACTCAGTGTATACTCCATTTTATGGTACACCCTGTTGCTTACAGGTAATGTTTCGTTGGCAAAGCTATACTCGGTTTTATCAGTGGCACCATTATTGATATTGATATATGAAACAAATCTGGTGTTATTCGCGGCCGCAACAGGGGCCGGTTTTACAAAGTTAACGCTGTAAATGTTTAGCTTTAAAATGACTGCCAGCACAAGGATTACGGAGCACGTAAAACGGTGTTTTTTAATCATTTTTACTCTATTCATAGAACTATCCATTTTGGTAAATGTTGTACAAAGGTACGGTGTATGAGTCAGATTGTCAAACATTTACCACCCCCTTAGTGTTTTGAGAATTTTAAAAAAGTCCAAAAATCGGCCTTTAAAGGTGTTTAAACGCTGTTTTTGAACCGGTAAAAAAAGTTGAGATTTTAAGCGTACGGATGCCTAAAAACCGTACCTTTGCCCCTCACGCTGCGAAAGCGCTAATTAAAAAACTATGGTATTTAAAAGACCAGAAAACAACCGCGACGACCGCCCTAAACGAGGCGCCGGCGCATCAAGAAATGGTGACAGCAAAAGATCATCGTCACCCCGCGGAAAAGATTCAAAAGATGCGGATAAACCCTACAACAAAACGTCCGGAAAAAGATACGGTAGTGGCCCGGGTGCTGAACGCAGTTCTTTTTCATCCGGCGCAGCCGATAAAAAAGGCTTCGCACCGCGCAAGCCGTACAGCGGACGCCCAACCGATAGCGACGATAAGCCAAAAAGAAATTACGGTGAACAAGCCGGTGCAAGAGGTGGTAAAAGTAAACCATACTCTGGCCGCCCGGGCTTTGACAGCGACCGCCCGAAAAAGAGTTTTGGCGACGATCGCCCGAAAAGAAGCTTTGATAGCGACGCTCCGAAAGACCGCAAATTTGCCGGAAAGCCAGATGGCGATTTTAAGAGAGCCGGCAGCGACTTTAAAAAACGCGAAGGCGACTATAAAAGAACAGGTACCGATTTTAAGAAACGTGATGACGAAAGGTCATTCCGCAAAACTTATGACAAGCCGGCCAGAGAGTTTCGTAACGACGACGCTCCGAAAAAGCCAACACTTCGCCCTAAAAAATCAAGCCCAAAGAAAGAAGACGACGGCCTGATCCGTCTGAATCGTTATATAGCCAATGCCGGTATTTGCTCGCGCCGTAAGGCCGACGAATTGATTACTGCCGGAGTTGTATCAGTAAATGGTGTAATCGTAAACGAGCTGGGCCTTAAAGTTGATCCGGCCAAAGACGAAATTCGCTACAATGGCGAAACCCTGAAGCGCGAAAAAAATGTTTACGTGCTGCTTAACAAGCCGAAAGACTATATTACCACAACCGACGATCCGCAGGAGCGCCGCACCGTGATGCACCTGGTTGAAAAAGCCAGCCGCGAGCGTATTTATCCTATCGGCCGTTTAGACCGCAATACAACCGGTTTGCTGCTCATGACCAATGATGGCGACCTGGCCGACAAACTTTCACATCCGCGCAGCAATGTTACTAAGATATATCAGGTTGAACTGAGCAAAAGCCTTTCGCAAGGCGATTTAAACAAACTACAGTTTGGTGTTGAGCTTGAAGACGGTGTGATAAAACCCGACTCGGTACAATATGTAACCGGTGGTACTAAAAAAGAGATTGGTGTACAAATACACAGCGGTAAAAACCGCATTGTACGCCGTATGTTTGAGCACCTGGGTTATGAGGTAGTGAAGCTGGACCGTGTAGTTTACGCTAACCTCACCAAAAAAGATCTTCCCCGCGGCCGCTGGCGCTATCTCGACGAAAAAGAGATCATCCAGCTAAAGCATTTGATTAAATAAAAAAGGCCCTGCGGTTGCAGGGCCTTTTTTATTTAATACATCACCGGATAACTGCTGCCGACAAAACCTACCGGAGCTATTAATCTCTATCGCGCTGCAGCTTGGTAAACTGTAGCGGGTTCTCGCTCAGTATAGCACCCTCTTTGCGGTTACGTGCAATATGCAAGGCGGTAAACAACGCCTCGCGGAATGATATCTCAGAAGCCTGGTTTTTACCGGCGATATCGTAAGCGGTACCATGATCTGGCGAAGTGCGTACAAATTTCAGTCCCGCAGTAAAATTAACGCCCGACTCAAAAGCAATCTGCTTGAACGGGATTAAGCCCTGATCGTGGTACATGGCCAGTACAGCATCAAACTGCATGTAGCTGGCGTTAGCAAAAAAGCCGTCGGCCGGGTAGGGACCAAAAGCCAGGATGTCGTTAGCCCGCGCTTCGTCAATGGCCGGTATTATCACATCTTGTTCTTCGTGACCAATCAGTCCGTTATCGCTGGCATGCGGGTTCAGCCCCAATACCGCAATCTTTGGTTTACGGATCCAGAAATCCTGCTTCAAGCTATTATTCATCAGCTTTAGCTTAGCCAGTATTTTTTCAGTAGTTATACTTTGTGATACCTGGTTAACCGGGATATGACCGGTGACCACGCCCACGCGCAAAGTATCGCTCACCAAAAACATTAACGACTCTGCAGCACCGTCACGGTCTTGCAAATACTCGGTGTGGCCAGGAAAATTAAAGTCTTCGCTCTGGATAGTATCTTTATTGATCGGCGCCGTCACCAGGGCGTCAATGTCGCCATTAATCAGGTCGGCAGTTGCCCGTTCAAGCGACGAAAAAGCAAATTTACCAACTTCTTTATTGGGCAATCCCGGCTCAATTTTCACATCCTCTTCCCAGCAATTTATCATGTTGGCACGTTTGTGCTGCGCTTTTGACGGATGATCGATTACGTTAAAGTTAAGCTCGCTTACCTCAGTTACCCGGCGGTAAAACGAAGCCACTTTGGTATGCCCGTAAACAATGGGCGTGCAATAGTTATAGATCATGCTATCGGCAAGGGTTTTGATAATGATCTCAAGTCCGATACCATTTACATCGCCTATACTAATGCCTATTTTAAGTTTATCCATATTATTTTTTGATGATTACACCGATGCTTTTTTATGGCACGATGGTTCCTTTTACCTTTCACCTTTTAGCTTTTACCTTATAAACTAAAAGATTTTAGGCTCAGAGTTCCTGATTAAAGAACAAATATGCCGTAATTTGCTCAAATATTTATTTTAATAATGACATTAGTAAGGGCAAAAAAACATCTGGGGCAACATTTTCTGACCGATAAAAACATTGCTACCAGGATAGTTGACAGCCTGCGCCCCGAAGGCCGCTTTAAGCAGGTGCTTGAGGTGGGGCCCGGCATGGGCATCCTGTCGGATGTTTTGCTGGAACGCCCGAATTACGAAGTTTCGCTGATTGATATCGACACCGAATCGTACGATTTCCTGAAAAAGAAATATCCCGCCCTGGGCGACCGCCTTATTAATGCCGATTTCCTGGAGCTTGATTTTGCGGCGCGATTTAACGGCCCGCTGGCTATAATTGGCAATTTCCCTTACAATATTTCTTCGCAGATACTTTTTAAAGTGCTTGACAACCGTCAGCAGGTGGTTGAGGTTGTTGGCATGTTTCAAAAAGAAGTGGCCGAGCGTTGCGCCGCCAAAGCGGGAAGCAAAGAATACGGCATACTGAGTGTGTTTTTGCAGGCCTATTATAAAGTTGAATATCTGTTCACGGTGAAGGCCGGAGTGTTTAATCCGCCACCCAAGGTCTTGTCGGCAGTAATACGCTTAACGCGTAATGAAACCAGTCAGCTGGATTGCGACGAAAAACTATTTTGGCAGGTGGTAAAGGCCGGATTTAACCAGCGCCGCAAAACTTTGCGTAATGCACTGTCATCGGTAATCCCTAAAGATAAAATGGTGAGCGACGAGCCGCTGTTAGAGCTGCGTGCAGAGCGATTGACGGTGGCTGATTTTGTGAAGATTACACAGCAGGTGAGCGCTAATAGGTAAGCACGAATGGAAACAAAAGATTTAAAAGACTTTTACAACAAACTGCCCCAACACGTCAAAGACGGTATTGAGCAGGGGTTACAAGACATCGAAAACGGCAATTTATACGACCATGAAGAAGTAATGGAAGCTGCCAGAATAAAATATAGTTTAATAAGTAAATGAACAACAATATCCTCATCGTCGACGACATACACCCTATATTTATTGAACAAGTTGAAGCCCTGGGCTACAAATGCGATTATCAGCCAACCATTAAACTGGCCGAAGCCTTAGAGATTATTGGTAATTATGCCGGGCTGGTTATCCGCTCAAAGTTTAATGTAGATAAGCCGTTGATTGACGCGGCAACCAACCTGCGTTTTGTATGCCGCGCCGGTGCCGGTATGGATAACATAGACGAAGCTTACGCCGCCGAAAAGAAACTGACATTGATCAATGCATCCGAAGGTAACATGGACGCTGTAGGCGAACATGCGGTAGGTATGCTGCTGTCGCTTATGAACCATTTTAATACGGCAGACGCCGAGATACGCAACGGAGAGTGGAAACGGGAAGCCAACCGCGGCTTTGAGTTGAAAGGCAAAACGGTGGGCATTATAGGGTATGGTTTTATGGGTAAAAGCTTTGCTAAAAAGCTTTCAGGTTTTGAGGTTGAAGTGATTGCTTACGATAAATATAAAACCGGCTTTAGCGACCGCTATGCCCGCGAAGTGAGCATGGAAGAAATAGTGAAACATAGCGACGTATTGAGCGTTCACGTCCCCCTTACCAAAGAAACTAACGGACTAATTGACGACGAACTGCTGTTCCACTTTAAAAAGCCGATTTTCTTTATTAATACCTCGCGGGGTAAAGTAGCCAAAGTGCGTGCAGTGCTCAACGCTATCCGCGATGGTAAAATATTAGGCGCGGGGCTTGATGTGCTGGAAACCGAAAAATTCCCGGCTTTGGCCGAGCAGGAATGGTTCGATGACCTGAAACGTTCAGGTAAAGTATTACTCACCCCGCACGTTGCCGGCTGGACGTTTGACTCGTACCGTAAAATCAGCGAGGTGATGGCGGGGAAACTCGCGGCTGCGAGTTTAGTCGAATAAGTAATTGGTTGATTAGAGATTAGGTTGTGATATAGCTCATTAATCTCTAATTAACCAACCTCCAATCACTAAATTTCAATCTCCAATTTTTTGCAGGGGCGCAACAAAAATTTGGAGATTAAAATTTAAATAGCTTATCTTCGTTTTACACAAAACAAGACTATAAGGGCAAGCCTCTATAGTCTTGTTTGTTTTTAAAGTCATCACGTCCTTCTATAAAAGGGAGGGCGGTTTTTTTTTGACAATAATCTAAGGACATAAAAAGAATTTAAATAGTGAGTTATGGCAGAGGTAGCATACTTTACCAAAGAAGGTTTAGAAAAATTAAAACAAGAGTTACAAGAGTTAAAAACAACCGGCCGCGCTAATATATCAAAGGCCATTGCTGAGGCACGCGACAAAGGCGACCTTTCTGAAAATGCCGAGTACGATGCTGCAAAAGAAGCACAGGGCTTGCACGAAGCCAAAATAGCGCAGATACAGGAAACTCTGGCTACGGCGCGTTTGTTAGACGAATCGAAGATAGATACTTCCAAGGTATTGGCGCTTTCTATAGTTAAGATCAAAAATGTAAAAAACGGTGCTGTAATGACCTACCAACTGGTAGCTGAAACAGAAGCCGATATGAAGTCGGGTAAGATATCTGTTACCTCGCCTATTGCCAAAGGCCTGCTGGGGAAAAAAGTAGGCGAGATTGCCGAAATTACCGTCCCGGCCGGTAAAATGGAGTTTGAAGTATTGGAAATTTCGCGATAGTTCGAAATTTCAGAGATTAGTGATCAGAGACCAGAGATTATTATCTTTGGTCTCTGATCATTTAACAGCTCACCTAATCTACTAACCCCTAATCTCTAACTACATGTCAAGTATCTTCTCAAAAATCATAGCCGGCGACATCCCATCCTATAAAATAGCCGAGGACGAAAACTACTATGCCTTTCTGGATATTTTCCCGTTGGTTGAGGGACATACTTTGGTAGTGCCAAAAAAAGAAGTTGACAAGCTGTTTGACCTTGATGACGAGACTTACGCTGGCTTGATGATGTTTGCTAAAAAGGTAGCGGCAGGTATTGAGAAAGCCATTCCCTGTAACCGGATAGGTGTAACGGTAATTGGTTTAGAAGTGCCTCATGCTCATGTGCACCTGATTCCGCTTAATGGTATGGGCGATATGAACTTTGCCAACCCGAAGCTGAAATTTACACCTGAAGAGTTTCGGGTTACTGCCGATAAAATTAAGGCCTGTTTGTAATCGCTCTAAAAGGAGACACAAAATATTGTGTCTCTACAAATCGCGGTCAGGCGAGAGACGCAACATTTTGCGTCTCTCGCCTGACGCGGTCTACCGGCCATCCCGAATAAAAGAAAAACGAAAAGAAGAACGCGTAAAATATCACGCCTTTATCCACATCCAGCAAGTTCTCGACAAAGGAAACAGCGGTTATCAGCACCATAAAGCTAAAAAAGAGCAGGTCCTTGTTCTTCAATGCCTGCCTGAAGCCAAAGGTCAGCGTCGCCAGGTAAATTGATAATCCCCAAATTCCGGACTTTAGCCAAAAACTCAGGTATTGGTTATGTGCATTTAAATAGTTTATAAACGAGTTATAATATCGTCTTGTATAGAAATCATCATGTAATAACGCTAATTCTGAACCTGCGCCATAGCCTATTGCCGGCGATTTTTCGATTAACCCAAAAGCAGAGCGCCAGCGGTCAAGCCGCGAGTCAAAACGTTGGTTTTTGGTAGTTAAAGCCAGGTCATAACTCAGCGCCGATACATAACGGGTGCGTAATGATTTGGTGGCAAATATACCCGCCAAAGCAATAATCGACACAGAAGAGGCTACCATTATAAAACCCAAGCGCTTTTTACCCTTTAACAAAAACAAAGGCACTGCTACAATGATTAAAATCACCGTTGGTACAAAAACCGATTTGGAGGAGAGCTGCACCAGTCCTGCCAGTAAAATCGAGCTGCACAAAATCTCGAATAATCGCCAGTTTCTATTGTGTTCTTTAAGAATGGCAGACAGCATGAATATTAAGGCAATAGCCACCTGTAACGAAAAAAACGTGGCGTGCATGTCAATCGGCAAAGCAAAGTTATGGTTAGTAAACGCCGAACTTAACAGGTAAGACATCGGCAGGCCATAATAGCTAATGTTACGCAGCGCATCAAGGTATAAAAAGCAAATTACCAGCGTACAAACTACCGAAAAACCAAACAGCAATTGGTCGCGGTATCTCCGGACGTTGAAAGACGTCAGGCAAAACAACAACGGGAACAGTAATATGGTTATGTGTTTACCCCACTCATTAAACGCCTGCGGGCGGTTTACAGCATAGATGGTGCTCACCATCGTCACCAAAAAAACCGATTGCAGCGCCAGGTTATTCAGCGTGAAAACAGGTTTGACCGCCTTAAAGTTTAGCTGTATCAGCGTATGCAGACAAAAACTGATGAGAATAAGGTGGCTGTAAAAAAAATCAAACGGCAGGCTGGCTAAAAATGCCAGCAGGTGGTAATAGCTGATCCTGGTTGCGGTCGACGCTTCTTTAAGAAATAATCTTTCCATTGTTAAAGTCCAGGTAACACTCCATAGCGTATTGCTCATAACCGTCGACAACGCTTTCCCAGCTAAACAGGTTCTTTATTTTTTGTACATTGTTACTCACCATCAGTTTTTCTGTATCGCGGCGCTGTACGGTTTCAACCAGCTCCTTAACTTCGGCAGGGCTTGAGAAGTAATAGGCATCTTTACTTAATACCGCCTGGTTAAACGGGTTGTTATGGGCCGCAATCAATGCCTCGCTGGCCATGGCTTCTAATAACGACGGGTTGGTACCGCCCACGCTATGGCCATGAAAATACAGGTACGAGTTATTTTGTAAAGCACGTACTTTGGCGGTGTCATAAATAGACCCTTTAAACTCAATACGGCTATCGTTTTTAAATTTATGGGCAATATATTTACCAAAGCGATTATCGGTACTACCCAATACCTGGAAAGGTTTCTCTGAGTTACTTTGGTTATAGCCTTCCAAAATCGTCTCAATATTATTCTCAGGCTCCATGCGGGCCATCAGCAAAAAGTAGTCTTCTTTCCGGGCCTCATGCGGGGTAATCTGCTCACGCTCGGCAGGCGTAATGGTATCGGCGCCATAAGGAATATACCGGCTGTTTACAGCATATTTACGCGCCAGGTACTGCTTGATCACCATGGAGTCTGACACATAATATTGGCTGTACTTTACTGCCAGCCTCTCGGCATATTTCAGGAAGTTTTGTACCGGTTTGGAGTACTTGCTGCGCTTCCATTCCAGCCCGTCCATATTGGTGATAATGGCGCTGTTTTTTGGATACATACTCCCCCAAACAGAACTGCTGGTGTAACCCATCACAATAATCACATCAAAATTGCGCTTGCGGGCATCGCGAATGCAGTTAAGATCATACACAAACTGCCCGGCCGGGCCCAAAAAATACTCGGGATCATAGCAGTGGATAATGCTGACACCGTTCCAGTTATCATCCTTATACGGATGGTTATGCGAGTTATAAACCGACACCTCGTGCCCGCGCCTCACCAGCCCGGTTGATACGTATTCTGAAATATGCTCAAACCCGCCGTAATGGTTGGGTATGCCGCGGGTTCCTAAAATGGCTATCCTGAGTTTCATAAGCTTTGTACTATTTGCTGATACGCGGCTAAGGTGCAATTGGCTGCCTGGGCCCAGGTGTATTTTTGTAAAATTTTTTCGCGCAAATTTGGCTTATGCCCGGCCGCACAGGCTTGCTCTATAGCTTTTCTGATACTGTGAGCATCCGCCGGGTCGGCATAAAAAGCATCGTCTCCAAAATACTCACGGGTATCGCCTTTATCAGTGATTACTACATTGCATCCCATAGCCGCTGCTTCTAACGAACTGAGGCCGGTAGTCTCGAACCAACTGGGCAGTACATGTACACCAGCCCGGCTGTAATAATCCACCAATTCGGGCTGGGGTAAATGGTCAATAAATTCAATATTTGCTGCTGCGATGTTTCGGCATTCATAGTAATAACCGGCCTGATTAGGGCTATGGTTGCCAATAAGGATTAACTTAAACCGCGTATTATTTAAGGCCCTGATCAGGTTCAATTGGTTCTTGATACCCTCTATCCTCGCTACACAGATCACCAGGTTATTGTCGCGCTCAGCATTGCCATCGTACTGAAACAACTGCGGGTCGATACCATTTGGCACTACCTGATATTTTACATCACAAGGGTAAGCTTTCATTAGCCGGCGATATTCGGACCGAGAATTTGGCAGTATCATTTGCGCACGATCAAGGATGTGTAAAATACTCCTGCGCTGCCCGCGCCACAGGTAAGACGGACTGGTTAACGTATCTTTTCCTAACACGCAGCGGGCAATAGTTTTAACATACTCAACCCCGTCCGGTGATAAATGACCCAATAACCGCCCGAGGCCGTCACGATGCTGCTGATCGTATTCACTATAATCAACCAAAATAGTTGATACTACATAAGGCTTTTTCGCTTTACGGATATGAAACAAAATATCAGCCGGCCTGATGATGTTGAAAAAGTGCAGCAAATCATACAGCTGATATTGAATAGTCTCGCTGCTTAGTTTGATATCTACGCAAACGCCCAATTCAGTCAGCTGCCTGGCTGTTTGCACCGCTTGTACCGTGTCGCCACCCGGGACGGTATACAAGGTTGACCGCGATATGATGGCTACACGCAGCATTACAGTCGGTTAGGGCTAAATTTGTGCAACCAGGTAACAAAGCCTTCGGGGAAATAGCTTAGCGCATAAAGCAGGTAGTTTTCAAGCCGCAGGGGATATATTTGAATGGCCCTATTAAAATGTACGCGAGCTTTTTCTGGCTGATGGTTATTGATTAAATATTTCTTACCGCACAGCGCATTATAAGCCGCCTCTTTAATATGCCGCACATCCTGATCTTTGATGATGGCCAACAGCTCGTTACCCTCGGCGGCGGTAATGGTGCCGCGGAGTACGATCTCGCGCTTTAACTCACGAAACCTGCGTCCGCGCCATTTTTCGTCAATAGTTACTGATGTTGAGTTAAGGCGATATTTGATGAGCGGTTCGGTAAGGTTACACAGCCGGCCCGAACCGGCCAATGCCGTCCATAGCAAATAATCCTCAAAATTATGAGCGTGGCCCGGGTAGCCGCCAGCTTCAATCACGGCATCCTTACGGTACATTACCGTTGGATGCACAAAAGGGCAATAAAAATAAAGCTTATCAATAATCTGTTCATGCGAGTAGGCTATACAATGAAAATCGAACAGAAAATCGCCATTTTCTAAAATATATTTAGCTTCGCTTCCTACCAGGATATAATCCGGGTTATCCTGCAAAAAACGGATCTGCTTTTCAAGGCGATAAGGGTAGCAAATATCGTCGGCATCAAAACGGGCTATGTATGGTGCACGTGCATGTTTAAGTCCGGTATTCAACGCCTCGGCAACCCCCCGGTTGGCCTGGTTAATAACCACAATACGCTCGTCAGTAAAAGTGTTGATAAGCTCGGGTGTGTTATCTGTCGAACCATCATTTACTATCAGCAGCTCAAAGTCTGCAAATGTTTGCTGCAATACCGAACTAATAGCTTCCTCAATAAAGCGCGCTGCATTATAGGCGGGCATTAAAACGGTTATAGCGGGTGTCTTAGTCATATTCTATACAGATCTTTGAGCAATCAGGTGCTCGCTCTCTTTGATATTCAAAAACATCATCAGCTCAAAAAACACTATCACCGATAGCTGTTCGAACCAGTAATCAATCAAAAAAATAAACACCACAAACAACAGCAACGGGATGCCATAAGTAAGCAGCTTGTATTTTCTGGCAAAAAATCCGGCATAAAAAACAAGCAATGCCAGCAGCCCCAATAAACCATATTCAGACAGCAGCTGGTCATATACTGAAAACGGACTGTTAGCGAGCGAATGCGAAGCCGCTGAGCGGGTAAAAAAACTCAGGTAAACGTCAAGATGATTATGCAGAAAATCAGTATTGATATAAACGAATTTTTTTGGATACCCGCCGGTGAACCTTAAGCCTGTAGCCCTGAAGGCCAGTTTTGACGAAAAATTGCCGATGCCGGCCCCGGTCAATACTTTAGCCGGATGCGTTTTTAAATAATTGAAAGTTTGCTTAAACCCAATAATTTTACCCGGCATGGTTGACGGCCGGGGCTCACTGGTAAGCGGCAGATCGGCGCAGTGCAGCCAGGCAAAATCAACCAGCTGTTTTTGCTCGGGGGGTGTAGTGGTAAGCCATTGGTACTGGGGTGCATTCAAATCGGCCGCGGGCTTTTCTATCCGTCCGGCACCAATAGTCGTGACGCCTTTGGGCAGCGGCTCGCGCCGGGTTTGATTGGCTGACAACCCCGCAATGCTGTCCAGGTACAGTGTTGCACGCTTGACGCGCTTTTCATCAAAGGTTAAAATGCTGTCGGGCTTTAATGTTATAGGCGTATGGTCATATTGCGGCCATGGCGAAACAATCTGCTTTTTATAAAAGGCGGTTTTCACCACATTTTGCACGTAGTCGCTGTTTTGGGGCGATACTTTTGCCATAAATAAAAACAGCATGGCGGCACACACCACAATGATGCTTTTTTGATCTCGCGTACTGTTAAATACAAATAGGAACGCCAGTACCGCCAGGGTAAACACATTGGTAAAATTACTGGCCGTCAGCAGCATTACGGCCATGCAAACCAAAGTCATACCCATGTTTTTTTTGATGATGAAATACATCACGCCGAAAGCGTTCAACACGGCATTGGTAGTCGAGGTATCAAAAGTTATCCCTTTAATAAAGTCGCCGGTACTGATAAAATATTTCTGGTACTGACCCTGATAAGTGTAGGGGTTTAAGGCATGTGTCTCTAAGATAATGCAGCCGATGTTTGCCAGCGACGCCGCAGTATTGATCACAAAAAACAGCAGGATGGTTTGGTGGATTATCTCGTGGCTATTCCGCTCGACAGCCAATTTTATTTGATGCACAGCCAGAATGCAAAACACCCAAAACATAATCCCTGTCAGGAAAACCAGGTTGTAGTTCAAATCGGTATATCGGCCGTTAATGAGAAAGCCGATTATCCCTATGACAATAATAAACGGATAAAATAAGGGTAGCCTTGAACCTTTAAGTTTAAAGCCAAACTTAAAATCAAAATTGAGCAGGTAAATAAGGGCTAATGCCGGTATTTTAACGGCCATTTTTACATCAAGAAACAGCAGCAAAAAAAGCAGCAGCTTCCAATCGGCATAGCCTCTCCATTTTTGGAAATTAATAGCAGATAACAGTCGGCTCATGTAATGCACCGGTTGGGCTTAAGAGCTTGATGCCGGCGTTGAGATTACGTGGGGAGTTGGGATGTGGTTGCCTTGCTTTGTCAATATAGCGCGTTCATGTTTGCAATAGCGACTCACCCGGTTGTAGCTTCGCTCGACCACCCTCTCTGCTGCGCAAAGAGGGTCGACAAGTGAAACGATGTCCGGGTGAGTCAAGCGTCGCTCATCCGTGAGTTAACCTTCCCTTAACCAAATTATTGCAATCAGCTTACAATTGGCCGAAGACATTCCCCTTAATTATACTCTACCTTTGCGTCAACTACAAACAAACCACACCACTTATGATACCAGTAAAAGGATATGCGGCTCAAACGCCAACAACCGACCTTGCTCCATGGAATTTTGAAAGACGCGAAGTAGGCCCGCACGACGTACAGTTTGACATTTTATACTGCGGTGTTTGCCACTCAGACCTTCACCAGATAAAAAATGACTGGTTTGAAGGTATTTTCCCGATGGTTCCGGGTCACGAAATTGTAGGCCGCGTAGTGAAAGTGGGAGACCATGTAACTAAATTTAAAGTAGGCGACTTAGCCGGTACCGGCTGTTTGGTTGACTCATGCCGTGTTTGCGACAACTGTAAGCAAGACCTGGAGCAATATTGCTTAAACGGCTGTTCATTCACTTACAACAGTGTTGAACAGGATAAAAAAACGCCGACCTATGGTGGCTATTCAAACAGCATTGTAGTACATGAGGACTTCACGCTGCACATATCTGATAAAGTTGATCTGGCTGCTACCGCGCCATTGCTGTGCGCGGGTATTACCACCTATTCGCCGCTAAGGCACTGGAAGGTTGGCAAGGGCCATAAACTGGCGGTTTTAGGTTTAGGCGGATTAGGCCACATGGCGGTTAAGTTTGGGGTTGCCTTTGGCGCCGATGTTACCGTACTAAGCACATCACCAAATAAAAAAGCCGATGCAGAGAAACTTGGAGCACATCACTTTGTGGTAACTACCGACCCTGAACAGCTGGCCGCAGCACAAGGCAGTTTTGATTTTATTTTAGATACGGTTTCTGCTCCGCATGATTTTAATGCGTATCTTAACTTATTGAAAACAGATGGCACCATGATTTGCGTAGGTGTACCTGCCGCCCCGGCCAGTATCGCTGCGTTCAGTATTATTGGCGGTCGTAAAAGTTTGGCAGGTTCATCAATTGGCGGCATAGCCGAAACTCAGGAAATGCTTGATTTTTGTGCCGAGCACAATATTGTGTCTGATATTGAGATGATTGATATTAAAGACATCCATAAGGCTTACGAGCGCATGCTGAAAGGCGATGTGCGTTACCGTTTTGTGATTGACATAGCGACGCTGTAAGACGGTCGACAGTTATTTTCAAATTGTCATGCCGAGCATAGCGAAGCATCTTATTAAAGCGATTATAGCAAAGCGTATAAGATCCTTCACCTACGTTCAGGATGATAAAAAGAAAAACAAAGAGCTGTCATCGAAATAAAAAACTAATATTAATACCCACCGGGATTTAAGCCGAAAGCAGTATATCGCTTTCGGCTTTATACTTTTGGCTTAAAGCTCAAATTTGCAAGTTTGCGCATAAGTGGCTAAGTTTGCGCCTCATTAAAAGTTATGGCAAAAGCATCAGATATAAAAAATGGCAACATTCTTCGCTTTAACGGAGAACTTGTTCAGGTAGAAGAATTTATACACCGTACACCGGGCAACCTGCGTGCATTTTATCAGGCACGTATGCGTAACGTTAAAACCGGCAAATTGGTTGAATACCGTTTCCGTACTGACGAGGAGGTTGATATTGCCCGCGTTGAAACCAACGATTACCAGTATTTATATGAAGATGGCGATGCTTTGGTGATAATGGATAATACCACTTACGATCAGCACAATGTACCAAAATCATTATTCGGCCCGGCGGTAAAGTTTCTGAAAGAAGGCATGAATGTAATTGTTGCTTTTGAAAGTGAAGAACCAATCATGGGTTCAATTCCGCAGTCGGCCGAGTTAGAGATTACTTATACCGAGCCAGCGGTAAAAGGTGATACTTCAAGCGGCGCCTTGAAAAAAGCCACCGTTGAAACTGGCGCCGAAATAAACGTACCATTGTTCATCAACATTGGCGACAAAGTAAAAGTTGATACAACCAGCGGCTCATACGTTGAGCGTGTTAAAGGATAATAAATTAAGTTCGTTTTAATTTATAAAGCAAACGCCTCCCGGTTTATCGTGGAGGCGTTTGTGATTTTATACCTTCCCTATTCCGGACATCCACCTTGTCATCCTGAGCAAAGCGAAGGATCTTATACGATTGATAAGTCGCTTTAATAAGATCCTTCGCTTTGCTCAGGATGACAAATTATTCAATGCAGGTGTTTCACAAAAAAGTGAAACACCTGCATTGGCTTTTATACACTAATCAGGTCCAGCCCAGCAAAATTCTTATTGAGCACCTGGCTGTTGTTTACATCCAGCCATTTATCAAGCAGTGTAGCATAAATATCGCGGAAGTCGACCTGGTATTTCAAATCACCGTTGTCAAGCGTAGTCAAATCAGGCGAATCATTAAATATGCCCTGTTTTTTTAACTTACCGCCAAATACAAACACGTTGTTGGCTGTGCCATGGTCGGTACCATTACTTGCATTTTGCTCAACCCGGCGCCCAAACTCAGAGAAAGTCATCACCAGGGTGTCGTCAAGTTTACCAGTAGCCTTCAAATCTTTGATAAATGCAGCAACCGCATCACCATAGATTTTTAACTGCCTGCCTTGTTGCGCCTGCTGGCCAACGTGGGTGTCGAATCCGCTCAGCGACACGTAGTATACCCGCGTATCCAAACCTGAATTAATGAACTTAGACACGTTTTTTAATTGATAACCCAGTTGCGTATTGGGGTACTCGGCAGTTACGTTATAGGTCTTTGAGGTTTTCTGTATATAATCCGCTGATGAATAGGTTTCGATCATCGTTTTATACAAATAGCCCAGATTATCCTCATTCAGGTTGGCGGTGCCGTGGTCGTGCACCAGGTCCTTAAAAAATGGTTCGCGTGTAGTCTGGTATAACTTATTCGGATCCTGCACCGCGATGCCTTTCATGCTGTTACCCTTCATAGCCAGCGATAAGGTGTCATCAACCTCGATAGCGGTGTATGGATTTTTGCAGGTTTGGCAGTTGGAGTCCAGGTAACGGCCTATCCAACCGGTACTTAAAAACTGGTTGGAATCACTGGCCGTTTGCCAGATATCCATCGACCGGAAGTGCGACCTGTCCGGGTTTGGATAGCCCACAGAATTGATGATTGACATCCAACCCTGGTCATAAAGCTCCTTCAAGGCAGACAGATTGGGGTTTAAACCCTGCATATCGGTCAACGTAACAATATCGGGTTTATTAATGGCGATAGTCTTTCGTTTTTGATAGTAAATATCGTTACCGTAAGGTATCACGGTATTCAAGCCATCATTACCGCCGGATAGCTGTATGATCACCAAATTTTTGTGCCCCGTTAAATCGCCCTTTGCAATTGCCTCTAACGGTTTCAAAAAGGCCGGCACCAAAAACGCGCCCGACACTAATGCGGTATTTTTTAAAAAATCTCTACGTTCCATCGCTGTTATAATTAGTGAATGAGTGATAGCGTGAATGAGCGAGTTATTAGCTTAACTCAAACACCGATTATCCTTCATTCAATTCATAATTCTTTTATTTATTCATTTAAACCTTATCCCAATCAAAACATTCGCTCAATCAATCATTCACTCACTCGTTCATTAAGCCTTAGCAAAGCTGATACTCCGGCGTCGAAGTAATTTGTATTGCCAGCGTTTTAATATCGCCCGGTTGCTTTACCTCATCAATAACCGTTTTGTCTAACTCGGGCTCCAAAAGAAAGCGGGCCATTTCTTCGTGACTGATGTCCTTTGGCAACTCCTTTAAAAACTTGTCCCAATCAGGCGTTGCCTGTACACGTTTAATCACATTAAGTTGTTGCTTGCGCTGTGCCGCCAGGTAAGCCTCATCTTCGGGAGTAGCTTTGCCAGTAAAGTCTATCAGCCCGGCATTCAATATGGTTGATGGAATCTTCATGCGGTACATCAATGATGAGCTGTCTATCCAACTGCGCCCTCCCGGCCAGCCTGCCACGTTTGGCGGTCTGAATAATACCTGCCCCAGCGTACGCTGAAACTGCATCAGCACATCCGGGTTTTGGTAATTGATGTAAAACTGACGATTCAATCCCACCAAAAACTCAACCGGCGATTTTACCAGGTTACCTATATTTTTTTCATCATAAAACCAATCTGCCTGGAAAACGAATTTTAGAAGCGGTGTTATCTCGTAGTTGTTTTTGTAAAACACATCAGCCATTTCAGCTATGTGCGCGTCGTCTGGCACCTCATTAACCAAGTAACGGTAAAGTTTGGTGCAGATAAATGTCGCCGTTTGTTTATTACTGACGATGATGTTGATAATGTCCTCGCCGCAAAAATTGGCTGTCTGGCCCAAAAAGGTCTTTATACCATTATCGTGTACGTACTGGTTAAAACGGAAAGCACCATCTTTTCCATTATAGGCCCAGCCGGTAAACGAGCGCGCAGATTCTTTAATGTCCTGCTCTGTATAATGGCCGCGGCCCAATGTAAAAAGCTCCATCAGCTCCCGCGCGAAGTTTTCGTTTGGGTGATTCTTTTGGTTTTGCTGGTTATTTAAAAATTGCAGCATGGCGGGCGTTTGCGAAACCTGCAGCAGCATGGTCTTGAAATTACCTAAAGCATTTGCCCGCTCAATGTTATTAAGTTCCTGTTCGTAGTAAGAGTTACCTACATTACAGGCAAAATGATTATGCCAAAACAGGGTCATCTTTTCACGCAGCTGTGCATCGGTAGTGCTCATTTGCTTGATCCAGGCGTCATTCAGGGCTTTCTCCTGTTTATTACGATCCTGGTTCAGCATACGCTTCTCGTCGTCAGTCAGATCTTTGAAAGGTTTTGGCCGCAGATCGATATTCTCTGTAACGGCCGCAATGGGCTGTACTTTTTCTGAAGCTTTAAAAAGCTTGCGTACACTCTTCTTGATCGACCAGTTTTCTTTATCGTGCAGGTCCTCAAACGTAATGCCGAAGCCCGCCCTGGCGTACAAATGCTTTATCTGTTTTGAGTTATTCATAATTACCACCTCCTAAGCCAGTTGATACTCTGGCGATGAAACCAGTTCTATCACCATTGCTTTAATATCGGCCGCGCTGTTTATACTATGAGTAAGCGCAGCACTAATCTTTGGTTCTAACATGAACTGTGCTATGCTTGTTTTACTTAAGCTTTTCGGGATACTGCTTAAAAACTTATCCCAATCGGGCCTGGTTTGTACCCGCAAGTGGACGTTTTCCTGTTGGTTATGCTGCGTCGCCAAAAATGCTTCGTCTTCCGGATCGGCTTTGCCGGTAAAGTCAATCACACCACCGTTTAAAACGGTTGATGGTATTTTGATACGATACATCAATGACGAACTGTCAATCCAATTACGCCCTCCCGGCCATCCCGCCACGTTTGGCGGGTGAAACAAAACCTGCCCCAATACACGCTGAAACTGCATGATCACTGCCGGGCGGTCATAATCGATACTAAACTGCCGGTTTAAGCCCACAATAAGCTCTATAGGCGATTTTACAAGGTTACCGATGTTCTTATCATCATAAAACCAATCGGCGTTAAACACATACTCTAATAAAGGTTTTATCTCATAATTGGCATTGTAAAACACATCGGCCATGGCGTTAACATGCGCCGGGTCTGGTGTTTCGTTTACCAAATATTTGTACAGTTTATTACTGACGAAGTATGCTGTCTGTTTTTTTTCGAATATGATATTAATAATGTCATCGCCGGTAAAATTGCCGGTTTGACCCATGAAGGTTTTCGGCCCATCGTCATGCGCAGCACGACGAAAACGAAATTCCCCGTCTTTATCATATCCCCAACCCGTGAAAGCCCTGGCCGATTCTTTGATGTCCTGCTCCGTGTAATGACCTCGCCCTATGGTAAATAGCTCCATCAGCTCGCGTGCAAAATTTTCATTAGGATGCCCTTTAAGATTTTGCTGATTATTCAAAAATTGCAGCATAGCGGGAGCCTTACTCACTTCAACACACATAGTCTTAAAATTACCTAAAGCATTACGGCGTTGTATATCCAGCATTTGCTGGTCGTACATACTTTGGCGGGCACGGCAGGCAAAATGGTTATTCCAGAACAAAGCCATTTTTTCGCGTAATTGTCCTTTGGCGGTACCCATATAGTCTACCCAGGCCAGGTTTAGCTGGCGTTCCTGCTGCCGCTGTTTTTGGGCTGCCATCTTACGGGCCCCAGGGTCGCCTTTTACGGCCATCACATAATCAAAATTTTCTTTAATAGGTGTTATGGGCTGATAATCTGCAGAATCTTTAAACAGGCTTGCCACAGCCTCTCCTGTAGATAAATGCGCTGCAGCTTTAAGGTCTTCAAAACTCATCCCGAAGCCTGCCCTCGACACTAAATGTTTGATTTGCTTCAAATTGGCCATGTGCGGTAGTGTTAAAACCTTATTGACAAGCAATTTAACAAATAGTTTAAAGCTGCAGATTTAAATAAGATTAAAATTAAATTTGGCGCAGATGATATTCAGGCTCGATGAACGTTTAATTTTCCCAGACCCCGCGCTGGCTGAACCGGATGGCCTGCTGGCCGTAGGCGGCGATCTGTCGGCCGGGCGATTGCTGTTAGCCTATGACGAAGGCATTTTCCCATGGTATAGTGATGATTCGCCCATACTTTGGTTTTCGCCGCACGAAAGATTCGTGTTATTTCCGACAGAACTGAATATTTCGTCAAGTATGCGCCGGGTACTAAATTCAAACCGTTTTAAAGTAACGGTTGACACCTGCTTTGCCGACGTAATTGAGGCCTGCTCGGCAGTGCCGCGCAAAGGCCAGGACGGTACATGGATAACCGCAGATATGAAAGCTGCTTATATTAACCTTCATCAACTGGGGCACGCTCATTCAATCGAAATTTGGCAAGGCAATGATTTGGTGGGCGGCATGTATGGTGTTGCTGTAGGCGGCGTTTTTTGTGGCGAAAGCATGTTCAGTAAAGTCAGCAATGCATCAAAGGTGGCGCTCATTAGCCTCATTCAATCAGGTAAATATAAGTTGCTGGATTGCCAGGCACATTCTGACCACCTCGAATCAATGGGTGCCCGGATGATAAGCCATATAGAATATATTGAAATTTTACGGGCTAACAGGTATTGATCAGCTTGTATTGAACCGCTTTTTGCCCTTTCAACTAACAGGATATTTTTGTTGAGCAGATTAATTTGTATTTTGAGCACAATTACTGATCTGATGAAAAAACAATTCCTTGCCGCCGCTTTTGCCTTAGCTATGGCAGGCGCCAATGCGCAAAGCGCTCAACAAGCCATTAACTACGCTATTACTTTTCCAAACGCACAGCACCACGAGGCTGAAATAGCCATGACCATTCCGGCTGCACCTGCCGGTGCACTGGAGCTGCATATGAGCCGCTCGTCGGCAGGCAGATATGCTACGCATGAGTTTGGTAAAAACGTTTATAATGTAAAGGCGATGAGTGCCGATGGCAAACCGCTTGATGTTAAGCAAATTGCCGGCGATGTGTACCAGATAGCTAACCACGGCGCTACTGTAAAAGTAAGCTATACCCTTTATGCCGATTGGACAGATGGCACTTACGCCGGTATTGACAGAAGCCATGCACATTTAAATATGCCGGCGGTAATTATGTGGTTAGCCGGTGCCGATAAACGCCCGATACATATCGACTTTGCGGATGTAAAACACCACGAATGGCTGATTGCTACGCAGTTAAAGCATGAAAATGGCACCGTTTACTCGGCGCCCAATCTGCAATATTTGATGGACAGCCCAACCGAACTATCGAACTTTAAGGAAACGCATTGGGACGTCAAAAATACAAACGGTAAATCTGAACGTATTAACCTTACCATTCACTCTAACGACGAACAGGCCACAATAGATAATTTTGGTAAGATGGTACAAACGGTGGTATTGGAAGAGAAGGCCGTGTTTGGCGAACTGCCCGTTTACGACTATGGTGAATATACTTTTCTGGATGATGTTTATCCTACTAATGCCGGCGATGGTATGGAGCACCGAAACTCTACGTGCATAGTTGATCAAAACGAGAAAGTGGCCGGTAATGAAGTAGATTTATTAAGCACATTTGCGCACGAGTATTTTCATAGCTGGAACGTAAAACGTATCCGTCCAAAAGCATTGGAGCCCTTTAACTTTACCCATGCCGACATGAGCAATGAGCTTTGGTTTGCCGAAGGATTTACTCAGTATTATGGCGAATTGTTGCTGGTTCGTTCTGGTTTTCATAATGTAGATGAATACGGGAATACCTTGTCGGGCTTAGTAAATGCAATCTTAAATACTCCCGGGGCAGCCAAATATCCGGCGACTGAAATGAGCCGCAAAGCTGTATTTACCGATGCCGGTATAGCTATCGACCCAACAAACTATCAGAATAATTTTACTACTTACTATTATTACGGCGGAGCCATAGCCCTGGCGCTTGACCTGCGCCTGCGCAGCGAATTTAATTTAACGCTTGATGATTTTATGCGTACCGTATGGCTTACCCGCGGCAAGGTAATGAAACCGTATACCGTTGCCGACTTGCAGACCGATTTAGGGACCGTAACCAAAAGCCCGAAATTTGCTGCTGAATTTTTTGACAAATACATAACCGGTATTGAAAAAAACAATTATGAGGCACTATTGGCCAAGGCTGGCCTGGTGTTGCGTAAACGCGCAGCAGGTAAACCATGGATAGGTTTACCGCCACTTATTACAGGCGGCCGTATGGCTACTGTACATGGTTTAGGTGCCGGATATCCTGTTGTTATTACACCATCGATGTTTTCGCCGGTTTACAAGGCGGGTGTAGATGCCGGCGACGTAATTACGGAAATTGATGGAAAAAAGGTTAACGACGCGGCCACTATAAATACAATAATCGCTGATAAAAAGCCGGGGGATAAAGTGTCTATAGTATTTAATAGCCGTAGCGGAACGCATTCCGGGAGCTTATTAATCGAAGAAAACCCGGCCTTAGAGATTGTTACTTTCGAGAAAGCCGGCCTGGCGCCATCGGCCGACCAAAAAGCTTTCCGCAATTCATGGTTATCATCAAAAGTAAAATAGAAGCATATGAAAAAGATTTTTATAGCAGGTATATTATTGGCGGCATCATCCACAGGTTTTGCGCAGGATGTAGATAAGCTGATCAGCAAAGATTATGTGACCAAGGTTATTAAAACACTTTCGGCTGATGATATGCAGGGCCGCGGCACTTTTACACCGGGCATTGAAAAAGCCGCGCAGTTTATTGAGGGCGAATATAAATCCATTGGTCTTAAACCAATGGAGGGGCAAACCGGCTACCGCCAGAATTTCACCATGGTGCGCACCACGCCGGTAAACTCGGCAGTAAGCGTTAACGGAACAGTCGTAGCTCCTGAAAAAGTAGCTATCATTTCAGCAACATCATTCAACTGGTCAAAACCCGAGGATGCCCAAATTTCTAAAGTAACTGCGGATATGGATTTTGCTAAAGAATACCGTTCTTTCTTGGGCAAAGGCAATGGCCAGATTGTATTCGTCGACCCGAAATTCGAAGAGTTTTTTAAACGCCTGCAACGCTATACCCGCAGCCGGACGGCTTTTAAGGATGCACCGCCAACGCCCCCGGTAGTATTCATTTTAGGCAATTACGATGCCGTGAACTCATTCAATATCGTCAATCAGGTAAAAAGCGAGGAGCTGCCCTTGTTTAACATTGCAGGTATCATCCCTGGTAAAAGCAAACCCAATGAGTACGTGGTTTTCTCGGGTCATTATGACCACCTGGGCATTTTAAAAGGCGCCGAGGTAATGCAGGGCGATAGCATTGCCAATGGTGCAGATGATGATGCTTCGGGCACTACAGCAGTGATCACCCTGGCTAAATATTTCAAAAAGCTGAATAACAACGAGCGCACATTGATATTTGTAGCTTTTACTGCTGAAGAGATCGGTGAATACGGCTCAGCTTACTTTGCCAAAACCGTAGACCCGGATAAAGTGGTGGCTATGTTTAATATCGAGATGATAGGCAAGCCGTCTAAATGGGGAACCAACTCGGCGTTTATTACCGGTTTTGAGCGATCAAACTTTGGCACTATACTGCAAAACAACCTGACGCAAACCAAATTCAAGTTTTACCCTGACCCATACCCCGACCAAAATTTGTTTTACCGTAGCGATAATGCTTCGCTGGCTGAAGTAGGCGTACCGGCGCACACTATATCTACTGATCAGATTGACAGCGACAAACTCTACCATACCGTAAAAGATGAACTAAGTTCGCTGGATGTAGACAACATCACGGCCACTATTAAAGCGATTGCGCTAAGTTCGAGGACAATTGTGTCAGGACAGGACACACCGACCAGGGTGCCGAAGGTTAAGTAGCACTCCGACTGTCATACCGTCCGTCAGCCGACGGATGGTATGACTTAAATTACAACTCCTTCCGCATGATATAATCGTTCAACACATATTTGTTAAACGGTATATCAATCTCATAAGCAATCACAAAGCCCATTTTCTGATAAAACCCAAGTGCCGGGTTTTGACGATGCACATTCAGCTCAAGTGCTTTAGCTCCCAGAGCTTTCACCTTATCAAAAATGGCATGCAGGAAAGTTTTGCCGATGCCCTTACCCTGGGTGGCCGGCAGGCTGTACAGCTTATGCAGACGATAAACATCCGTATCTTTTTCATGGGGCGAATAGGCTGCAAAAGCCAGTGGCGTTTCGCCTTCGCTAAGTAGTAAAAAGGTTTGTTCGCCGGCAGCTATCTGTTTAGTCAGGGCTTCTGTCGAATACCGGTCGCCCAACATAAACTCAATCTGATCTGTGCTTAAAATAGGCGAGTATGTTGGCCACCATATTTCGTGGGCCAGTTGTTTTATTGTCTCAACGTCGTCAATCGTTGCTTCTCGTATGGTATACATGGAAAATCCTATCCTGATCAACCAATCTTAATCACTAACCTTTAATGATTTTCTTCAGGGTCGATATTTACCGACGCCTCAACTTCACCAATGGCAAAATAGCTTTCCAATTCATCCAACGTTGATGAGTTGGTAGCCATGTCTTTAATGATCTTGCCTTTTTCCATTAGCAGGATACGGTCGCAAACATCAGTAATGTGATTCAGATCGTGACTTGATACAATGGTAGTAACCCCTTTGGCTGTTTGCTCTTTGATCAGATTTTTAAGGCGAAACTGTGTAGTAGGGTCAATGTTAGCAAAAGGCTCATCCAGCATAAACAATTCGGGCTGTTGCAGCAGGCAGGAAACAATGCCTACTTTAGCCTGATTACCTTTTGACAAATCGCGAATGTATTTGCCGCGGTTCAATATTTCCCCGTTAAAAAAGTCGGCATATTGGCTTAGAAAATCATCTACATGAGCACGTGATTGCTGGTGCAACCCACCAATAAAGTAAAAGTATTCTTCAGGCGTCAGGTAGTCAATCAAAAAACCTTCGTCAAGGTAGGCACCTGTGTAGTCTTTCCATTTTTCACCACCGGCTACGGGCTCTCCGTTTAAGGTAACCGTACCGGTATCCGGCCGTATCAGATCGAGTATCATCCGAAACAGGGTGGTTTTACCAGCGCCATTATTTCCTACCAGGCCAATGCTTTCGCCTCTGTTTATCGTTAACTCGGGGATGTTAACTACAATAACACCGCTATATGCCTTTTTAAGGTTATTTACTTGTATCATTCTTATTTGTTTCTAAAGCCTTCTAAAATGGAAAATTTACGTTTGTGAAAATCAGCTTCCAGAAATTTCATCCAGAAGCCGCGGGTTAAAATACCAGCCAGGCCAATAGCGCCCAGAACGGTTAAAGCCACTTCTTGCAGCCCCAGCCATTTTAATGGCAGATAAATAATAAACGGCGGCACCATTAATACCAGTGACAATATCCATTGCGACGCGCCAACGCCTTCCCAGTTGAATGATGCGCCTTTGCTCAAATCAATACGGCGCGCGTTTCGGTTAGCAAAATAAAGTACAATAGTGGCGGTTACACCCATATTCCACAAATACATCATTAAATGGATCACCAATATCCTCCAGCCAAAATAGGCATAAGGCGTGGTCAGGATAAATGCAGTGGTGGCCGCAACGCTAAACATTAAGTATTTGGCTTTCAGGAAATCGTTGAAGCTGATCTTGCTAACCATCAACCCGTCAAAATGCGCGGCCTGCCAGCTATACATAAACTGGCCGTAGTTGATGATAAAAATGCCGGTCATAAACATCCCCGCAAAAACTTTAATGCCATCGCTGCTTTTAAATGCCGGGTTAGTATAAAAAAGCAAACCGTAAAACATAAACATTAATGACATTACCAGAGCTGATCGTGGCCGTTTATTACGCAGGATAAGCTTAACTTCGTTAGCTACCAAATCGCCAACCGAACCAAAACTACTTAACAGCGGTATTTCGGTGCTGCTTTTAAACTTATCCTTTTTAGCGCTTAGCTCTTCAAGATACAGGTTTTGTTTAAGGTAAGTGAAGTTAACATAAAACATCACCGCGCCTAAAAGTAAAGGCAGTACCGACAGCGCCGGGTATTTTAAAACATTCCCAAAAAACAGGTATGATATATTGCGAATAGAATACAGGCGCCATTCCAAATCGCCCATGATCAATAAGATCATCACGGCGCTGATTGTCAAAAATATCCAGCCATTTAGGTTTGATTTACGTTTAATGTATAGCGCCAGGTAATTGTTAAACACCGATAAACCAAAAATGGCCACTATAAAACTAAACGCCGCCAAACCACCCGACTGAGGTAGCAAACTTCTGAAAATATATGGCCAGAACAGCAGGAAGGGCCACAGGTTAAATACTGAAAATAAACCGGTGAGCGTTAAGTAGCCTACAATAGTATTACGCTTGATAGGCAATTGCAAATACGGCTGTACCCTAAGCGTTGGCAGCTCCTGCAGTTGTATCCTCGAAAATAGTTCAAAGAAAAAGTATACCAGCATAAAGCCGCAAAAAGAGTAGATAACGGCGTCATGCGGGAAAACTTTTTTCAGTATCGGCCCCATAAAGAACCCGGCAGCCACCACATACAGCATCAGCAGTAAAATAATAAGCGCCATGAAGATGCGCAACGCCAGACCTCTGCCTGCATTTTTTGAGCGCCAAAAGGCTTTTAACTCGTGTTTAAGGAAAGTTTTTATCATACGCAACCGATATAAGGTTAAGTCAATATCGGAATTATTAACTAAAGATTACAACCTGGGGCGATTAATATTTATACCGGTTACCCCAAAGTTTTTTTAGTTTCTCTTTTGACTCATGCTCCCGCGGGTTGTTACCGGGTTCGTAAATTTTTGTTCCGCGGATGGCCTCGGGCAGAAAATCCTGGTCGACAAAATTATTATCGTGGCTGTGGGCGTATTTGTAGTCTTTGCCGTAGCCTATGTTTTTCATAAGTTTAGTTGGGGCATTACGCAAATGCAGGGGTACCGGCAGGTCGCCGGTTTGTTTAACCAGGCTCATAGCCGCGCCGATAGCCGTGGTTGCCGAGTTGCTTTTGGCTGACGTAGCCAGGTAAATAGCCGTTTGCGACAGGATCAGTTGTGACTCGGGCATCCCGATTACATTTACCGAATTAAAACAAGCTTGCGCCAGTAACAAGGCATTGGGGTTTGCATTGCCTATATCCTCAGATGACAGGATCAGCATCCGGCGCGCAATAAACAGCGGATCTTCGCCGCCGGCAATCATTCGCGCCAGCCAATAAACTGCGCCATTGGGGTCGCTGCCCCGCATAGATTTGATAAAGGCCGATATGATATCATAGTGTTGTTCGCCGGCTTTGTCGTACAGGGCCATATTTTGCTGTACATGGTCAAGCACTATTTTGTTATTGATAGAAATACTTTTACCGCCCAGTGCATTCACCAGCAGCTCGAAAATATTGAGCAGCTTTCGGGCATCGCCGCCCGAGAGACGCAATAGTGCTTCATACTCTTTAATTTCAATCTTTTTTTCTTTCAGGATGACGTCATCCTCCATAGCATTTTGCAACAGGCTGATCAGATCGCTCTCGTCCAGGTGCTGTAAAATATAAACCTGGCACCGCGACAGCAAAGCCGAGATTACTTCAAAGGATGGGTTTTCAGTAGTAGCGCCTATTAAAGTCACAATACCGCGCTCAACGGCGCCCAACAATGAATCCTGCTGCGATTTCGAGAAACGATGGATCTCATCAATAAACAATACGGGAAGGTTGTTACCGTCTTCTTTTAACCGCGATGCGGTTTCAATCACCTCGCGTACATCCTTAACACCCGAGTTAATGGCACTGAGCGAAAAAAAGGGCCTGTCTAATGTTTGCGAGATGATATAAGCCAATGTAGTTTTACCTACACCGGGCGGCCCCCAAAACAACATTGATGGCAAATTACCCGACTCGATAGCTTTACGCAGCACCGCGCCTTTGCCCACCAGGTGTTTCTGGCCAACATACTCGTCAAGATTTTTGGGGCGCATGCGCTCGGCTAAAGGCGGCAAATTGTTCATGTAGTAAAAATCTGAAAAGCCAACGGCAAATCCTAAATATTTTAGTAATTTTAAGATAACAATTGTATGATTAACAAGTTTGCTGAATCCAACTTCAAAGCAATTTGCGACGAGTTAAGCGCCCGCGACACCGACCTTAAATGGGTAATTGATACGTACGGCTATCCACCTATGTGGTCGCGCCCCAATAACTTCGATTCGCTGGTGCATATTATTCTGGAGCAGCAGGTATCACTGGCATCGGCATTAGCGGCCCTTTACAAGCTGCGCGAACGGCTGCAGGAAATAACCCCGACGCGTGTGCTATTATTAACTGACGAAGAATTTAAAGCTTGTTATTGCAGCCGGCAAAAGACGGCCTACATCAAATATCTTGCAGAAGCAATTGTAAACGGAGACATCAATCTCGAACATTTTGCAGAGATGCCGGACGAGGAAATACGCATTAAGCTGACAGCACTAAAAGGCATTGGCAATTGGACAGTAGATATTTACCTGATGTTTGTACTGCACCGGGCAGGTTATTTCCCCATTGGCGACCTGGCGCAGGTTAACGCCTTAAAACGATTAAAAAACCTACCCGCCTTAGCCACACGAGCGGATATGATCGCGGTAGCAGAACATTGGAGCCCTTATCGTACAGTTGCATCAATGATACTGTGGCATTTTTATTTGTCAACGCCCAGAAAATTTAAGCGATAGTTTATTAGTATCCGTCTAATCGTAGCGGTGCCGGTCGCGGTCATGGCCGGTGCGGTTGCTGAGCGTGCTGCGTCGCCGTTTTATGTCTTCATCTACATGATCTTTGTAGACGCTGTCAATCACCTCAATATCGCGCTCCTTATCACGGTCGGCATAATACACGTTAGCTTCGTAGGTTTTGGCCATTGCCACATCATACGGTCCTTTTGGCGACATTAACTTCACAAACACGGGCAAACATTCAAACAAGATAAACAGGTAGCCTATAAATGATATCGCCAGGTATGTGTCCAGGTCGCGCGTCCCGTTTTCATTATAGGTAAGCTGCCCCAGGGCCCAGTTACGGTCGGCAAAACCGGCCACTTTAGCCAGGCTGTCCAGTTGGTGGTCGCTAAACATCTTCATATCGTTTACACCTTCAAAACTTTTGCGTTTTTCCAGGTAAGCATCCATATTGTCAGCGTTATTGGTCACTAACTTTAGCCGGTCTTCTTTTTCCTGTAATACCTGCTGTTTTTGTTTGGCATAAGTACCATAACCCACAATACCGGAGGTTTGACTGTTTTTTTCGCCAAAAACTTCTTCATTTAATTGAGTACGTGAACGGTTGATGTCTTTTTCAAGCGAGTCTTTTTCCTTTTTCAGATCGGCCATTTTGCTTAGCTCCATGGTATACTTCTGGTTATAGGTTTTTTGCAGCGTATCTATCTTGCTGTGCTGGCCCTTCAGGTAGGCCGATTTTAATTTCTGGCGAATTTCTTTATCGAATATTTTAAGCTCCAGCGGCCTTGATATTACTACGCCTATCATAATAGCCAGTAAAATACGTGGCGACGCCTGTAAGATCTGCTGGTTGGTACTGCCTTCTTTGTTAATACTTGATACTATGTATCGGTCCATATTAAAAATGGCAGTACCCCAAAGCAAACCAAACAATATGGCAAAACCTACGGCAAAAGCATCGCCGTTAAATACAAAATACATGGCGTAGCCGCCAGAAAGCGAAGCAAAAAGAGCAGTAAAAAATATAGTGGCACCTATACCTACATATTTATTATGCTCGATAGGATACTTTTTTAGTGTATCAATGTGTGCGCCCGAACAGAACCAGAAAAACCGGGTTACCTTATCCATTTATAGTGTCGTGATCTGATAAAACAAATATGAAACGCCCTAAGGCCCTAATTGTTACAAAATAGAGACGTAATTATTACATATAAGCCCTACATTTGACACACAATCAATATTAAATTATCATGCAAGAGATAACGGTACAGGAACTTAAAGAAAAATTGGATAACAAAGAAGACTTCCAACTGATTGACGTTAGAGAAGATTTTGAGTACGAAACCTCAAATATTGGCGGCCAACTGATACCACTTGGCGGCATTGTAATTGAGGCCGACAAAATAAGCAAAGACAAGCCTGTAGTAATTATGTGCCGCAGCGGTAAACGCAGCGCCGCAGCCATTGCTCAGCTAGAAGCATTGGGTTATACCAACCTGTCAAACCTGCAAGGCGGCATTTTAGCCTGGGCGTCAGAGATTGACCCTGATATGCAAGTTTATTAATCTGCCACAATGAAGAAAAAGATTTTTCTGAATTCGTTTTTTACACTCTGCCTGTTTGCCTGCCTTATTTTGGCGTGGACAGGGTTTAACAACAAAAACTACGGATTTTTAGCAGCAGGTATTGTAGGGGCGATATTATTTGGCGTGCTCAAAGCACGCCTTATTAAAGACGTCAGGAATACCATGCGGCCCTGACAAATATTTAAAAAGCCCGGCACGCTCATCGTTCCGGGCTTTTTTATTGCTTACAGGTACAACCATTTTATCAAAAATGCATTTATCTCTTATCAGTATATTGCAATAAGAGATGTCCGTAAAAAAATTTCCGTTCAATAAACAACTGGCTTATACCTGCGGGATGATAGGCTGGAGCATGATGACCAATACTATTATTGTCATGCTGCCTTATTTCTATCTGCCACCTTCAAACTCGGGCCTTATTCAGTATGTACCTCAACTTTTGCTATTCGGGGTTTTTAACATTCTGTCAATTATAGCAGCCTCCGGGCGTTTTGTTGACGCCCTATTTGACCCATTTATTGCCTCACAAAGCGACAAAAGCACTAACAAGAGCGGGCGACGTATTCCGTTTATGAAATGGGCCATTTTGCCGGCCATGTTGTTTTTTTGCCTTACATTTTGCCCGTTAGTAAACGGCCCAAGCATGTACAACGCTACCTGGCTCGCTGTTAGCACCATCTTTTTTTTCATGGGTGCTACCACCTACATTATTCCCTATAACGCCTTGTTGCCTGAGCTTACTGATACCGCGGCCGAAAAAGTGCGGTTAGCTTCCTTTCAACAAGTAGGCTTTATCATAGGCATAATCTTCTCGGCCTGTATAAACAATTTTGCCGATCTGTTACAGAAGTTTGTCCACATTACTGAGCGCGATACGGCCTTACAATATACCATCTGGGCTATGAGTATAATAGCGGGAATATGCATGCTGATACCTGTATTATTTATCAACGAAAAAAAATACTCCGACAGCAAGCCGTCGCGCCTTAAATTACTGCCGGCCATCAAGAAAACATTTAGTAACGACAATTTTAAGTACTACCTGGTATCTGACTTTTCATATTATATGGCGCTTAGTATCATATCAAGCGGGTTGTTGTATTTTGTGAAAGTACTGCTGCACCTGCCCGAGTCGCGCGGTGGAGAACTGATGGGAGCAATGGTATTGTTTTCACTGGTTTTTTATCCGCTAATTAATTATTTATCGAAAAAAATCGGCAAGAAACCCATCGTGCTGTTCTCCTTTGCCTTATTAAGCTTAATTTTTATAGCGATATTTTTCCTGGGGAAATTTCCATTCCCACCTATTGTACAGGCGTATATGCTGGTGCTGTCGGCATCTATACCCCTGGCTTCGCTTGGCATACTTCCCAACGCCATTCTTGCCGAAATAGCCCAGCGCGATGCCGACCAAACCGGCGAAAACCGCGAAGGGATGTTTTTTGCGGTAAAGTACCTTTTCGTAAAACTTGGACAAACGCTCGGCATAGCGCTATTTGCTTTCCTGACCGTATACGGTAAAGACCCCGGTCATGATTTTGGTTTGCGGCTAAACGGTATTTGCGGATGCGTTTTATGTGTAATGGCATTTGTCGTATTTAGCAGGTTTAAAGAATTAAGGCGGGGGTAAAACTCTTCCTTAAAGATACAGGGAACAACTTTTATATTGCACAAGGTAAACTACTGCTGCAACCGCCTCTCTTTAAGATTATTCCAAAAAATATTCTAAATTTATCTGCAACCAATTCTGCATGGCCTGGATTCAACCTGTCGACCCATTACATAATCTGGCGCTATCGGCCCTTGTTGCGCTGATACCCGTATTGGTTATATTTTGGGCACTAATTATCAAAAAAACCAAAGGCTATAAAGCCAGCCTGATGGCTTGTGCTGCTGCTTTTGTAATTGCGGTAACCGTTTTCCGGATGCCGTTAAAACTTGCGGCGCTATCAGTAACCAACGGGGCCATTTATGGTTTCTTTCCTATCTGCTGGATCGTAATCAGCGCGGTATTTTTGTTTAACCTGGCAGTAAAGAGCGGTAAGTTCGAGATCATCAAACACTCTATGGCGGCTATCACCGCCGACAGGCGATTGCAAGCTATACTTATTGCATTTTCTTTTGGCGCATTTTTGGAGGGAACCGCAGGCTTTGGTGCGCCGGTGGCTATTACCGCGGCTATGCTGGTTGGCTTAGGGTTTGACCCAATGTATGCTACCGGTATTTGCCTGGTTGCCAATACTGTTCCGGTAGCGTTTGGTTCGGTAGGGATACCTATCGCGGTATCATCGCAGGTTTCGGGTTTAGCCGAAATGCAGATCTCGCAGATGATCGGCAGAACATTGCCCTTGTTGTCGTTCATTACGCCATTATATCTGGTAGCACTTATGGCTGGTTTAAAAAAAAACTTTAGAAGTGTTGCCCGCCATTTTGATTTCGGGTGGCTCATTTGCCTTACTCCAGTTTTTGACGGCTAATTTTGTAGGCCCCGCTTTGCCGGATATTATAGCGGGCATAGGTTCTATAATTTGTTTGGTGACATTTTTAAAGTTTTGGAAGCCCCAAAATAGCTGGCGCTTTGCCGGAGAAAATACTGCGATCAAAGAGGTGACAGAACGATATACCGCAAATCAGGTTATTACCGCATGGTCGCCTTTTTTGTTTTTAACTATAATTATCTTAACCTGGGGAATCCCATCTGTAAAAAACCTTTTGAATACATATGGGCAGCTGCAATTTGCATTTCCGGGTCTTAATAATACCATTGCCGATCATAAAGGAGTCGCGATTGCTCATATTTTTAAGTTCAATTATCTCTCGGCTGCGGGTACCGCTGTATTTTTGGCCGGCCTGGCAGCCGTTCAGGTAATTGGCCTCAGCTATCGTGACGCGTCCGTCGTCTTTCGCGATACAATTAAGCAACTCAAATTCCCTATAATTACCATCATGTCCGTACTCGGTTTTGCTTATCTGGTAAATGATTCGGGTATAACTACCACAATTGCTTTATTGCTGGCTAACACCGGGCCGGTGTTTCCGTTCTTCGCACCTATATTGGGCTGGCTGGGTGTTTTCATCACCGGATCGGACACTGCCTCAAACGCGCTTTTTTCAAAATTACAATATGTTACTGCCCAAAATATTAACGTAGCCCCTGTAGTTACCGTTGCGGCTAATTGCTCAGGCGGCGTAGTCGGAAAGATGATCTCTCCTCAATCTATCGCAGTAGCGGCGGCGGCAGGTCATCTGGTGGGCAAAGAGTCTGCATTATTCAGATTTACGGTGAAGCATAGTTTTATTTTGCTGCTGGTTATCAGTTTATTGGTTTTAGGGCAAGCCTATTGGTTAAAAGAGATCATTCCCTTGCCCCCCGCAAGTAAAATAAATGGCGTAACTTTAAATTCGGGTGTGCCCGGCTATATCTGGTTACTCACAACAGTTATTATTCTGATTGTCATTGTCACCACTATCAAGATCAACAGCAAAAAGGCAAACCCACACGTTTAATTATGAAAATTGTAGTTTTAGACGGTTATACGTTAAATCCCGGCGATTTGTCGTGGGATGCATTGAACAAATTAGGCGATGTCAAGATATATGAGCGTACACCTTACGAGCAGATTGTTGAGCGCTGCCGTGGTGCCGAAGCGGTGCTAACCAACAAAACGCCATTGGACGCTGCTGCCCTCTACCAGTTACCAGACCTAAAGTATGTGGGCGTGCTGGCCACTGGCTATAACATTGTCGATACAGCAGCTTGCCAACAAAAAGGCGTGCCGGTAACTAATGTGCCCGGCTATGGCACTAACGCTGTGGCACAATTTGTTTTCGCTTTTATGCTGGAGCTTGCGTTACATGTGCAAAAGCATAGCGACGCCGTATTAGCAGGCAAATGGAGTAAATCCGCCGATTTCTGTTTTTGGGATTATCCGCTAATTGAGTTGGCGGGAAAAACCCTGGGCATAATCGGTTTTGGTACGATTGGGCAAAAAGTGGCCGACATAGCTGCTGCCTTTGATATGCAGGTTATTGCGCAAAGCCGTACCCAAACTGATCAATCTCAGCGAAAAAACTTTAAATGGGTTTCTTTGGATGAGTTGCTGGCTACGTCAGATTTCATCAGCATCCACAGCCCTTTAACGCCGCAAACACAAGGGCTGATCAATGCTGATAATCTGCGTAAAATGAAGCCCGCAGCTTTCCTGATCAATACTTCACGCGGTCCGATTGTTAACGATGCCGATTTGGCCGATGCGTTGAATAATGACGTTATTGCCGGCGCGGGTATTGATGTGCTGTCTCAGGAGCCGCCACCTGCAAATAATCCGATCTTTAAAGCAAAAAATTGCATCATAACACCGCATATTGCCTGGGCAGCTCAAGAAGCCCGCGCCCGTTTAATGGATGTAGTGGTTAGTAACCTGAAAGCTTTCATTGAGGGGAAAGCGGTAAATGTCGTAAATGCCTAAAATTCAAATTTCTGAAACATAATATTTCCTGAACGGTTTATTTAAAAAGCAAAAATTAAACCTATGGAAATTATGAAAAAACTAAGTTATGTAATGATGCTTGCGGCCGCCGGGATGGTATTTCAGGCCTGCCACAGCAATACTAAAGACAGCACAGCGGCTGCCGATAGTGTAAACAAAGTAAAAGATACTACAACAACTGCAGCTACCGGTATAGCTGTGGTAGCAGACGATGCCAAATTCGCTGTGGATGCCGCGAACGGCGGTATGACTGAGGTTGAACTTAGCAAGCTGGCCACCACCAAAGCCACCAATGCTGACGTGAAGAAATTTGCCGACATGATGATTATGGATCATACTGCGGCGGGTGAGCAATTGAAAGCAATAGCCAAAACAAAAAATATCACCCTGCCTGATTCAGTAAATGCCGATTCAAAAAAGGCAATTGCCGATCTGTCCAAAAAATCAGGTCCTGACTTTGATAAGGCTTACGTTGACAAAATGGTCTCTGATCATAAATCAACTGTTGATATGTTTGAAAGCGCTTCAAAAAACCTGAAAGATCCAGATCTGAAAGCATTTGTTGACAAAACTCTGCCAACCATTAAAGGTCACCTGAACAATATCCAAAAAATCAAAGCCGGCATGAAATAAGCCGCAAAGAAATATCTTTTAATAATAAAAAAGCACACCCCGCAGCAAACCTTGGGTGTGCTTTTTTATTAAGACGAAATTAAGTCGGCAATAATTGGAAAACTATTTAATTTGGGTATTAAAAGTTTGGCAGAATAAGATTTCGAAAAATTAAAAATAAATTATTTTAAAATTTATTCTAGTTAGTACATAGGATTTTATATTTTTGTGAAACTTGTTACAATCGGACTAAACCAATTCGTTCTTTATGAGAATAATGAGATCAGTTAATTTTAGGGAGAAGTTTTAGCGGACTTCTCCTTTTTTAACGCTCATGTTTTCATAACGACCGGACAGACTGCCAACCCCCACCACTAATCTCATAAGGAAATGACGCTTACCAAAGCATCATAAAGCTTGTCTGTTTCTACAGGTTTTCTTAAAAATCCGTTAAAGTATGAATGATATTCGCTCTGATATTCGGCAGTTACGTCGGCGGTTAAGGCAAAAATGGGCGTTTTGTAATTTACGTTTGTATTGTCTGTAATGATGGTTTTAGTAGCCTGAAAGCCGTCCATCTCAGGCATATGAATATCCATCAATATAAAATCAAATGGCTTTTGTTTCGATTTGGCAACGGCCTCCAGCCCGTCTTTGGCCAGCTCCACACTCAGTTTCCAGTTTTTTAATAACTTGCCTATAACCATGGCATTGATCACGTTATCCTCGGCTAATAAAACCGAACGGCCCACTAAGGTATCGTCATATTTAGATTGAATTTTATCAGGCTTGCCGGAACGTTTGAGCCGGATTTCAAAATAAAAGCTTGAACCCAAGCCCTCCTTACTCTTTACGTACACATCGCTGTTATACAGCTGTATTAGCTTTTTTACAATGGCCAGGCCTAAACCCGAGCCCCCCTGCTTACGCGTGCGGATGGATTGCGGCTGAGAAAAGCTTTCAAAAATTTCTTCCAGATGCGCCTCTGGGATGCCTATACCGGTATCATTGACAGTGAAGCGTAAGGTATCCTCATCCGCCGATGATGCTTTCTTTTCTACCAGTAAATCTACCTTGCCGAAATAGGTGAACTTAATGGCATTGGTTATCAGGTTACCCAGTATCTGTGCCATCTTGTTTTCGTCCATTTGGTACGAATCGGCAATGCCTTCATCAATAACTAAATTAAGCTCCAATCCTTTTTCGTTCGCTAAGCTATCATAGGTCTTTTTAATATTGTCCAGCAACTGTATTAAATTGGCCGGGCGCATCTCAAGCGTAGTTTTCCCTGCATCCAGCTTAGTAAAGTCTAAAATGTCGTTAATAAGCATTAACAAACTATTGGAAGCAAAGCGCAGGGCATGAATCATCTCCTGCTCTTCAGGATCAGTACGGTCGGCCAATAACGATGATATGGTAATCACGGCATTCAGCGGTGTGCGTATCTCGTGGCTCATGGTTGAGAGGAACTCCTGCTTTACCTGTGCAGACTGTTCGGCAACATTTTTCTTTTCGAGAATTT
The DNA here is from genome assembly GCF_042686265.1 of Mucilaginibacter ximonensis. Lineage (NCBI taxonomy): Bacteria > Pseudomonadati > Bacteroidota > Sphingobacteriia > Sphingobacteriales > Sphingobacteriaceae > Mucilaginibacter > Mucilaginibacter ximonensis. Next base: position 744,566 of record NZ_JBHUPD010000002.1, on the reverse strand, counting down.
CAGCCTTTTCAAGCTGTAACTGGGCTTCCTTTTTAACAGCCTCCATTTTATTAATGAGCTCGTAGTTTTCAATAACTTTCACAGTTTGGGTATTGATCACACTTTCACGCTCTTTCATGTGCAACTCAAGGTATTTGAGCGCATTTACCGGGTCGTTTTCCAGCTTGTATATCTCGTACAACAAATGGTAGCACTCAAATTTAACCATCGACAGCTGGTACTCAGTACTAAAATCAAGGCCTTTTTTTATCTCGACTTTGGCTCGATCCAATTCACCCATAGCCACATATAACGATGCCAGCTTGCGATAGGCCATGCCCAAACCCAGGGTTTCACCCATTTCAAGGTGAATTTTAATAGCTTCTTTAAAATCCGCTTCAGCTTCGCCGAATTTTTTTTGAGCCATATATACTTTGCCGCGGCCGTAGTAGGCAAATGCAATACCCCGCACATCACCGGTTTGCTTTTTAAGTTCAATGGAGCGCTCAATAAGTTGCAACGCTTTCTCTATATTACCCTGTTTAAGATAAATACCTGAAAGCGGGTTGTAAGCGTTTGATTTAAGATCAAAATCGCCGACGGTTTTTGCAGATGTTATAGAATCTTCATAAGCAATCACGGCATTTTTCTCATCGCCCAGGTACTCATAAATAGTGCCCAGCGATTTAAAGGAACGTGCCAGATTATGATGATCATTATATTTGCGGTATGTGGTAATACAATCAACCAGATTTACCAGCCCCAGGTGATAATTAGTTGTTTTATAGTATACACCGGCAATATTGTATTTAGCATCTGCTATACCCTTGTCATCAGCCAGTTTCTCGTACAATACAATGGCCTTGTTAGACATTCTCACTGCCTGCTCATATTCGCCGGTAATCATGGCGAACAGCGCGAAATGGCTTAAGCTTTTGGCAATCAAGCCAGGGTCATTTATGTTTTCAGCAAGGGTGAGTGCGTTTTGTGCCAGTTCAATACTGCGTTTCAGGTTATGGGTCCGGCAGGCATAAGCGTCGTCTAATAACGACAAGATCTGCGCTTTGTGATTATGCTGCGGGTTTAGCTCCATACCTACATTACGGCCAATTAGCCGCTGGGGTTTATTTTACTTAAATAACTAAGGGAATAAATGGTATAATACTAAAAGTACAACTAATTTAAATAAATGTTCTAACTCAAAGTAAATTATTATAACAATTAAGATACCAAAACCGATAAGGCTTAAAACAGGCTGGTTTGCAGGTTTACCAGTGGAGCATTTGTTACTATAGTATCGCCGCTGATATGGTACAATGCCGATTCGCGGTATCGCGAAGCTACCACAATCTCAGTTTTACCGGCGTGGGTACTAAACAGATTATAAACCAACTCTGGGTCGTTATTGTCTTTTGATAAGTGTGACAGAAACAAATGGCTCATGTAAGAAGGCTTGTAATGCATAAACAAAGCCAGCGCCTGTTTATTGGACAAGTGCCCTTTGCCTCCGCGGATACGGCGCTTTAAATGATAAGGGTATCGCCCCCGCTCCAGCATCTCCTCATCATAATTAGCCTCCAGAAATGCGGCATGACATTGTTGGAAATGCTGTACCAGGTTTTCGCAAACGGCGCCAAGATCTGTAAACACACCCACCTTTATACCTGCATAAGCAATAGTAAAACTATGCGGGTGTGCAGCGTCATGTATTTTCAAAAACGGGGTAACCGTTAGTTCACCAATATTTATTGGACTTTCGGCTATAAAATCTACTGCTGCCTCAAACGTAAGGTCGCCGTTAAGCCTGGTTAGTGACGTAATATAAACCGGCAGCTTGTATTTTTTTGCTAAAACAGCTACGCCGCGTATATGGTCTGAATGCTCATGTGATATAAAAATAGCCTTCACTTTACGCATGGTGAGCCCCAGGCGAGCCATACGCGTCTCGGTTTCTTTACAGGATATGCCTACATCAACCAACACAGCCTCCTCGTTGTTACCTACATAGTAACAATTTCCATTACTGCCAGAATTTAAGGAGGCTACAAACAAAGACATTTTACAAAGTAACCGGTTTTGCACCGATGATAAAAGTTTAACTCTAAATTTATTTTAGCTGTAATCCTAAACCGGGCGCCATGCTTAACTGATATTTTCCATCAATCAACGTTGGCATTTGGTATGGGTTATTCGTGGTTAAAAACGGGCCATCGATATCCGCCCAATCGCATTGCGGAGCAAGCGCTGCCGCCGCCAGCGAGGCGCAGCTGGTTTCGCTCATGCAGCCTATCAGTATCTTCATACCCAGTTTGAGGGCCTTATTGATCATCTGCCTGGCTTCGTACATACCGGCGCTCTTCATAAGCTTCACATTAATACCATGATAAACTCCAAAGGCTTTCTCCACATCTGCCAAACGCTGCACCGCCTCATCGCCAATAATAGGCAGCGGGCTATTTGCTGTCAGCCAGGCATTCCCCTCAATATCCGTCTTTGCCATCGGCTGCTCAATTAACACAACACCCTGCTCCTGCAGCCAGTAAATCATATCCAGGCTTTGCGCGCGGTCTGTCCAGCCCTGGTTAGCGTCTACGTAAACCGGCACGTCCGTTACCGAGCGGATAATTTGAATCAGCTCCTTATCATTATCGCGCCCCAGCTTTACTTTAATTGCTTTGAAACCGGCAGCTTCCTTTATCTTTTGCAGCACCACTTCGGGCGTATCAATCCCAATGGTATAACTGGTTGGAGGCATTAAATTTAGATTACTACCCAAAATCTCCCAGCAAGGTTTAGCTAACACTTTCCCTTCCAGATCGTGCAGGGCAATATCAATAGCCGCTTTAATAGCAGGATTACCTGGCGCCAAACTGTCCAGGTAATCAACTATCGCCGCAAAATCAAAAGGAAGTTTAAGTTGGCTCAGGTCAACGCGACTTAAAAATGCGGTCGCACTTTCATAGCTTTCGCCCATGTATGGCACCATTGAAGCCTCGCCGTAACCTGTATATCCCCCATGTTCCAGTTGCACCAGCATAACCGGCGTGAACGTACGCGAGAATTTAGCAATAGTGAAAGGGTGGCGCAGCGCCAGTTCGAAGGGTTGATAAGTCAGCTTCATGTTATAATCCAAAAGCTAAAATACTCTTTTTAAAATGATGGTTATCTTTGACGCCATAAAAGTATAACGGTGAGGACTCACTCCGACATTGCTGCGCTCGTCGACCCTCTCTTCCGCGGGCGGGACAGAAGATTGCGAAAAAAGAAAAACAGACCCTCTTTCCGCCGCAGGCGAAGAGAGGGTGGTCTGGCGAAGCGCAGGCCGGGCGAGTCTACGCGTTCAATAAATACAATATGCCAGTAACACCATACGAGCCCTTTAAGGGGGCCAACTTTAGTAATAAATACTGTTTCCTGACCGGAGCAACGCTTAACAGCCCTGAAGAAACCATCCAGGTTTTTCCGCAATGGCTAATGAGCATGTACGAATTGGAAGAAAAGCCCTTTAAAATGCTTGATGAAAGTATGGCTACCTATAAAGATATCAAAATGCCCTGCTCGGCGGCGGTAAATGAGGCATATCTGGAACCATTAGAGAATGAAATTGCGCAAGCTTTCAACTCGGGCTATGATGCTTTAAAAGCTGTAGACGAACTGAAACTTTTCCAATGGGCGGGCAAATTGTTGTACGGGATTATTTTCAATGAGATACAAGCCGGCATACGCCAGCAACATGCGGCAGGCGAGGAGTTTAATATCTCGCAGTCTATCATCCATAAATTTAGCAACCTGCACCTGATGCTGCAAACGCTGAATCTGCCCATCATTTTGGATGATTTTACACCTTACAGCGTCTTTTTATTTAGGGTGGATAATAACGACCAGGAGTTTGGCTATCGCGATGAGATCAATACACTGACCTTTTCATTACGCATCAAAGATTTCGGACTGATCATCTGTTTCCAGGACAACGGCTCAAACAAGCAATATCACAAAGAGATTTTAAATAAAATAGGGAACAATACGCTGCACCCCATACAGTTTGAAGAGTTTAGCGGGCGGGTGTTTTACTCGGCCTATTTGTTTAACCGTTTGCCTGAGTACACTCTGCTACCGGTTAATGAAGAACTTTATATTGAAGCCGAACCGCTGCGCGGAATGAGCAGCAAACCGCTGTTTGACGACTGGCTCAACAAAATATACGGTCAGGTGCTTGAAAACTTCTGGAAAAACTGGGGCTTTTTGTTGCTCGAAATCATCAAAAACCCCGAAGAGCCTATGAGCTTTTTATTTGATGCCGATGGTAACTTTATCAATGCAGCAACGATCGCACTCCCTCGCTAACCTGGTGTATAAACATGGGTGCAACACCGGGGTTTAAAATGAGCGTGATGCCTATGCCGCAGAATGCGCCGAATAAGTGCGCATCATGGTTGATATTGTCGCGCGCATGTTTTGAGGCAAAGTGGCAATAAACCAGATAAATCACGCCAAAGACAATAGCGGGTATTTGAAACGGCAAAGGCAAGATCAGCATCATAGCCATTGGGGCGTACATAATAAAGCTGAACACCACCGCGCTGATGGCGCCCGATGCACCGAGACTGTAATAGTTCCAATCATTTTTATGTTTAACAAGCGATGGCAGGTCACTAACTATCAGGCTAACCACATACAATAGCCCAAACTGCCAGTGCCCGATGATCTGTTCAAGCATAAAAGCGAAGCTGTAAAATGATATCATGTTAAATGCCAGGTGCATGTAATCATGATGAATAAGACCGCTGGTAATGAAGGTATGAACTTTCTCCCTGCGATAAACGCTGTAAGGATGAAACATCATTTTACCAAACCAATCAGGGTTACTGAAGGCCATGATAGAAGTAAACAACGTTATAGCAAATATAAAACAGGCAATAGGCGCCTGGTGCAGTATTTCAATCATTTCAAGTCGAGTTTAGCGTCCGTTAACAAACGGGCTACCGGGTAACGAAGATAGGTTTTTTCGAAATAGGGCGAATTGCGATACACGAAATTTAACTGCGCCGATGCACTTTTAGCCAATACAGGGTCCTTGGCCCTGGCATCTTCCAGTTTTTGACGTAGTTCGGGCTGTTTCTTCAGTAGCCCGGCAGCTACATCCTCAAACACATAAGCCGAATAGTATTCCTTTTCGTCAAATATCGAATCAAAAAAGTTCCAGGCAAAGTAGGAGTCCACGCCCTGCGGCTCCAGCGTCTCCACAATAAAACGGTTAAGCGGCTGGTTAACGTAAACCACATAATCGCCGGCATAAAACTTAATTTTCATATCTGCAGGGTTAAGCTTAACATTACTGTGCAGATAATGTCCCTCGTAAGGCCTGTTAGGTGTCTTTGAATCGGCGATATAATACATCTGCACATCCAAGGTCGTATCATGAGCTAAAGGGCGCATAGCCACTTTGTTAAGTTTATATAGCTCGATCACCTTACCCCAGGCCTGCGGAATAATGTAAGCTACCGGCTTCTCGACGCTTATCGTCGGTAAATAATTATCATAGTATTTGATAGGCTTGGTGTACGGCTTGCTGCGGTCGTAATACAGGCGGGGCATTCCGCTCACTTCGCTGGTTTTATAGCCCGCTGTAAAACCGTTGAACATCAGTGTGTCGTAATGCTGCATATCAGGTTTCCAGCCTAAAGCGAAAGTTTTTTGAGCGCTTACTTGGGCATCCGCTTTGGCTTTAACTTCGCCTATCAGTTTGGCGTCGCGCTCCACAATATCAACAAGGGCCTGCATAAAATCATAGGTCGCGTAAACGCGTTTGTCAAATGCTTTAAGCATGTGCGTTTCGGTAATATAGCTGATAATGTTATGTTGCGATGTATAGCCGGTGGCAAAACGCGGTGTTTCTAAAAAGCTTACAATGCCAGAGTCGGGCGTGTTATCCTCAGCCTCAACATAAGGCGTCATCTCAAAGCCGCTCTTCTTCATGCGGCGGTATAGCTCAGGCGATAATTTCTCAGATGTATACTTAGCCAGCGTTGGGTTTTGTTTGTCTTTTTGCGTCTCGATCAGCGTCATCACATATTGGTAATCAGCGCCGTCGCTGGTATGGTTGTCTAAAAAAACTTCAGGCTGCCAGGTGTTGATGATGGTTTCAAGCGCCCAGGTATTGCGGCTATCGGCTTTAATAAAATCCCGGTTTAGGTCCAGGTTGCGCGAGTTACCACGAAAACCGTATGAGGTTGGTCCGTTTTGATTAATGCGGCTTACGCCCCGGTTAAAACTACCGTCGATGTTGTATAATGCGACAATACAGATCACTACATCTTTAGGCAGGCCTCTCTTTTTTAGTAAATCGCGGGCAAACATCATACTGGCGTCAATGCCCTCCGGCTCGCCGGGGTGAATGCCGTTGTTAATAAGCAATACGCGTTTATGTTGTTTTTTGGCTGCCGCCGGATCAAAGATCCTGTCTCTCGACAAAACCACCAGCGTCAATGGCTTGCCAATATCAGTAATGCCATAGTTGATTAGTTTCATCTGCGAATTAGTTTTCGCCAATGCTGTATAATAGCTGATAACCTGGCTGTAAGTAGCCGTATAATTTTTATCCTTACTTAACTCAAAAGGGGTTAACTGGGCCCGGGCCATACTAACAGAAAAGCAGGCGGCTAAACCGAGCATCATTTTTTTCATCATACCAAACGGGCAAAAACAGATGGTTAAGATAGCGAATTATTCAGACGCGGTATTGATCTCGGCCTGGGTTTTTTTAGGCAGCCCCTTTACCACCTCACTGTACGAGTGGTCAATCATATCGAGTAGCTGCCGGCGGGTAAGGGTGCCGTCCATATATACAGTGTTCCACATTTTTTTGTTCATGTGGTAGCCCGGCTGCACTTCCGGGTGGCGCTCACGCAGTTCCTGGGCCAGTTCAGGGTCGCACTTTACGTTGAAGCGATTAGCTTCTTCCAGGCCTATCAGCAAAAACAACTTACCGGCAACTTTAAAAACCAGCGTTTCTTCTCCAAAGGGAAACCCCTCGGTTACGGCCGGTTTTTGCAGGCAATAATCGCGCAGTTCTTCAATATTCACTTAATTAATTCTTTTGGTATAAGGAACAGAATCGCCAAAATTAACTTTCAGCCCCACCTGCAGCAAACCATATTGATCGGGCGAGTTGTTTTTGAAAACACTAGGCGGGTCTCTGTACCCATCAAGTTCCTCATTAAAGGTAATGGTATGTACATATTGTATATTGAGCCCGATGAACGGCTCGCCATAAGTATTATAAATTTTAAATTCGTACCCAAAACGGATAGGCACTGCAAAACTAAGGCTTTTGTCTTTGCCGGGGTAACGGTAAGTAAGCAGCGGGTATTGATAAGTTACCAGGTTATAGCGCTGTATAAATTTCATATTATTAGCAATAACCCCAAAGCCGGTGCCTATATAAAAATCTTTAACAATGCTGCCAAATACACTACCCTCATAATCTAATATTTCACCCAACGAATAATCGCCGTGAACAAAAACAGCTTTATACTGATTGTCAAACTGGCGCTTACTCGGGTCGGTAACGATACTGCCGCCCGATAGGTCGCCTGTTTGAACTTCAAGCCCCAGCGGTACGTAAGGTGTTAGGTTATAATAAACAGCCGCACCAAATGACTTGCCCTGATTGGCTTGTCTCAGATCGACAAAAGGGCGATTTACTCCACCAAAAACGCCAAGGCCCCAATGCGAGTAATTGTAACTATCCTGGGCATTTGCTGTGGCTACGGCAATAACTAACGTGATAAAAAGTATAAGCTTTCTCAAAAATTAAATATTAAGCAATCCCTACAAGTGTTACTTTAGTTAAATATATTGAAATAACGTTGTAAATATAATGAACTTTAATTTGACTACCGATTTTACTGTTACAGAGCGCTTTTTGCGTTACGTAAGTATAGATACGCAATCAGACCCGGCCTCGAAAACGCAGCCTTCAACCGCAAAACAAAAAAACCTGGGCAACTTGTTAGTTAAAGAGCTTTTAGAAATGGGCGTTGCCGATGCTCACCTGGACGAGTTTGGCTATGTTTATGCCACCGTGCCGGCCAATACCGCTAAACCCAATATCCCGGTGATTTGCTTTTGCTCACATATGGACACCTCGCCCGACTGCAGCGGCGAAAATGTTAAACCCATTATCCACAAAAATTATGATGGGTCTGACCTGGTTTTACCCGATGACCAGACGCAGGTACTACGTATACATGAGCATCCTGATTTAAAAAACCAGCTGGGTAATGACATCATCACAGCGAGCGGCACTACTTTGCTGGGAGCTGATAATAAAGCCGGAGTAGCCGAAATCATGGATGCCTGTTATCAGCTGATCAATAATCCACAAATTAAGCATGGCAATATCAGAATATTGTTTACACCTGATGAAGAAATTGGCAGAGGCGTAGATAAAGTTGATATTAAAAAACTGGGTGCTTATGCAGGTTATACCATCGATGGTGAAAGCGCCGGCAATATGGAGAACGAAACCTTTAGCGCGGATGGCGCCCGGCTAATCATTAACGGCGTAAGCTCGCACCCCGGCTTTGCCAAAGGTAAGATGGAGAGCGCTATTAAAATAGCCGCTATTATTGTTGCTATGTTGCCCTTTGACAAGTCGCCGGAAAATACGGAGGGCATGGAAGGCTTTATACATCCTGTAGGCATAAACGGCCATGTAGAGCAAGCCACCATTGATTTCATTCTCCGCGATTTTGAGGCAGAAAATCTGGAAAGATATGCCAATGAGCTTCGCCGTATTGCTGATGAAGTTTTGGAGGATTTTCCCGGCTCTACATACGAATTGAAAGTGAGCGAACAGTACCGTAACATGAAACAAAAGCTTGACGAGCATCCGGAAATTGTAGCGTACGGTATGGAAGCTATCAATCGCGCAGGCATGAACGCTAAGCTATGCAGCATCCGCGGCGGTACCGACGGCTCGCGATTATCATTCATGGGCCTGCCTTGCCCCAATATTTTTGCCGGCGAGCACGCTTTTCATGGCAAGCAAGAGTGGGTATCAGTTCAAGACATGCAAAAAGCTGTAATGACCATTTTGCACCTGAGCGCTATTTGGGAAGAAAATGCTTAACCAGGCTTACTTAAGATTATTGCATTTATTAAACTCGTACCAGTGCAGCCAGCGCTCTTTGTTTTGGGCAAACACTTTTAAATCGGCATAGCCATAAGCGGTTTTGTCGGCTGTTATAGTGGTTGGGGCTCGTTTGGCGATAAACTTCAGGGCGCGTAAAAACCTGCCGTCCCGTACGGTAGTAACCGAGTCGCCGTTGGCATGCTCGGTTACATACCGCTCTGCAATGGCTATTTTACTAAAGAAACGTTTTTTAAATCTTAAGTTCTCCTTGCACTCTTTACCCGTTATAATATATGATGCGCCGGTAGTTTGGTCGCGTGTGCGTTTAACGTAGCCGCGTATACTTACCTCGGCCAGTGCCTGTGAACCGGGTTTTAGCTTAACATCAAGCTTTGATTGCCCGGGTTTCACCATGATATTTTGCGCCTGATATCCCAAACCTGTAACCAGCATAGCGGTATCCCGGTTAACCAGGACATGATACCTGCCATTAGCATCGGTAGTGGTTGTAGCGGCGTTTGCACCGTGAATGGTAACACCAGCTAAAGGCTTACCCGCCGTATCGGTTATTTTACCTGATATTAGATGGTCAGATAAGTCCGGAGCGGCTGATAACCCTTTGATATTAACCGAGCCGCGCATACCAGGTGCACCGATATTGTTTTGAATATTTAACCCGGCTACTTTGCCCTGTAATAATTGTTCCTGTGTACCTACCGGATTGTCCTGAACCTCTTTGCTGGTAATAATATAACTATCGTTTTTAGGCCGGTTTATTTTAACATAACCTCTTATTACGGAGTCGGGCGGTATCTTAGCCTGTACTTTGCCAAAATAATCGTCCCCGTTAATACGCGGGTTTTTGCTTGACCTGGCAACTGCCAGGTTGGTATTAAGATATCTGGCTGCATTGGTGTCTTTGCCCTTGTGTAAATTAGCATTGCCATAGACGCCTTTAGTTTGATTAATTGAAGCCGATTGATAAGCGTAATCCTGTTTAACCTGAGCTTTTTCCAGCTCCTGTAACGACCTGTTTTTCAAAGCCGATTTAACATCGCCACCCACTTCTCTTACGGCAACCAAATTATTTTTTGCAGGGCCGCTGTTATTGGTATCAATCGGTTTAATTTCTGTTTTTGACGATGATTGAATATATGCCGGATGATTTTTGGCCAAGTGTTCGACACTATCAACCGGTTTCTTTATAAGACCAGGGGCCGATGTTTTAACCTGGTTTTTAATAACCGGCGTTTGATGTTTAACGTTCGAAAAGTTATGGATAGGTTGTTGGGTAGGTGTTTCAAATAGCCAGTAACCACCTATTAATAACAGTAAACAAGCCGCGATTGGTAAAACACGCCACAATAAAACATTACGTTCTTTTTTCTTTACAACGCGATTGGCCAAACGGGTTTTTAGCTCGTCCAAGTTGGCGCTTTGATCAGTACCGATGATTTCAAAACCGTCAAGTGCATCCATCAAAAACGGGTCGTCCTGGGTGTTACGCTCCAGCTCATACATGGCCCGCGCGTCAAGCTTACCCTTCAGGTAGTTGTTAATTTGCGATATGTCGTTTCTATTAGTGCTCACGGTTCTTCTCCAAACATATTTTTAAGTTGCGTTTACCATTCTGGATATAGCTTTTCACCTCATTCAGCGTATATCCGGTGTCGTCGGCTATTTCTTTATAGCATTTCTCGTCAATGTAAAATAGTTGTATGCTTAATTTCTGCGCCGTGGGTAATTTCTCCTTACACCGCTCCAACTGCTGTATGTCGCCCTCTTTTTCTTCATAATGATGCGCCTCGTCAGCAAATTCCATAAAATCGGGCATTGATTCTGTTTGCAGCTTTTTGCCGGCACGCAGTTGCATCAAACAAAAATTACGGCACACCACGTGCAGCCAGCTTTTAAAGTTTTTTACCTCGTGGCGGCGGGCTTTATCAATCAGCTCCTCAAATAGTTGCATTACGGCGTCTTTGCTCTGCTCTTCGTCACGCAAATATTTCAGACAGACTCCATAAATCAGGTGCATGTATTTTTCATAAAGGGTAGCCAGGGTGCCAAGGTTGCCCGTTTGCTTATACTCCAGCAACAGCCGGTCGTCGGTCAGGTCAATAAGGTTAGACTGGCTTTTTAAGAAGTTCATGCAGTGCAAACAAAATAATTTTTTTCGACGATTTATGGAAATCATACTAATGATGCATCATACTCCCAAAATCCATAAATCTTTAAAAAATAAATTATGAAAAGGTATTTGATTTTGCTGGCAGCGCTTATAAGTGTTTGCGGCATAGCAACATCGGCCACAAAAACAGCCGCAGTAATTAACAGCAAACCAATTAAATATGTAACGGTTAAAGGTACCGTAACCGACACGGCAAACAACCCCATAAACGGTGTAAGTGTTGGCATAGCAGGCAAAACTTTTGCGCGCACCGCATTTAATGGTTGCTATACCATCAGGGTCAAAGACGGCGAGGCACTTACTTTTGTAGCCATAGGTTATATCAATCAAACCATTAAACTTAAACACGGGCAATCAGAGCTTAATGTTTGCATGCACAGCTACACCCAGCCATTAAACGAGGTTGTAGTTCGCGGCTACATTAAACGCTCCCGTGACCAAACTACCGGCGCCTCATACATCATCACCGGCAAAGAAGTTCAGGATAACCCGGTGGCAACCGTGCCGCAGTTATTGCAGGGCAAAGTAGCAGGCTTGAATATTCGTAATAATACAGGTGCGCCAGGTGTGCGAGGCACCGCTAATATCAGAGGGATGTCCGTTAGCCCGGTTTATGGAAAATCGGCATCTGTTAACCAGGTACAAGGCTTGCGATATCCATCTTCATACGCCTTTTCGATGCCATCTAACGAATCGTATGTGGAGCTTAATGAAAACTCATTTTATAACCCATTAGAAAACCCGCTGTCAACCTTTTCTACCGATGTTGACGCGGCATCATACGCCAACGTGCGCCGCTTTATTAACAATGGCCAGCTGCCGCCTAAAGACGCTGTACGTATTGAAGAACTAATCAATTATTTTAAATATAACCTGCCTGAACCTGACCATGGCGACCCGGTGGCTATTCAAACTGAATTGGCAACCGCCCCGTGGAACCCTAAACATCAGCTGGTAAACATCGGCCTGAAAGCCAAAAATGTTGAAGCTGATAAACTGCCGCCATCTAACCTGGTGTTTTTAATTGATGTTTCAGGGTCAATGATGGAACCTAACAAGTTGCCACTGGTAAAAACATCGCTCAAAATGCTGGTGGACCAGTTAAGGCCAATTGATAACGTGGCTATTGTGACCTATGCGGGTTATGTAAGTACTCCGCTTGAATCTACTAAGGCCAACGACAAACAAAAGATCAAGGACGCTATTGACGGACTAGGTGCCGGCGGCAGTACCGCCGGGGCCGCAGGCATTCTAATGGCCTATAAAATTGCCAGGGACAACTTTATTAAGCATGGCAACAACCGCATTATTTTAGCTACCGACGGCGATTTTAATGTAGGCCCGTCAAGCGATAAAGACATAGAGCAAATTATAGCCGAAGAAAGCAAAAGCAAAGTGAGCCTGTCAATATTGGGCTTTGGCATGGGTAATTTTAAAGACAGTAAAATGGAACTGCTGGCTGATAAGGGACATGGTAATTATGCCTATATTGATAACATTACCGAAGCCACCAAAGCAATGGTGAACGAATTTGGCGGTACATTATTTACCGTTGCTAAGGACGTAAAGTTGCAGGTGGAGTTTAACCCCGCTAAAGTTCAAGCCTATCGATTGCTGGGTTATGAGGACAGATTAATGGCTAAGGAAGATTTTAACAACGACAATAAAATGGGCGGCGATATGGGCGTGGGCCATACGGTAACCGCACTTTATGAAATTATTCCGGCTGGTTTAAAAGATGATGATATGATGGGCAGTGTCGATCCGTTGAAATATCAGAAAACGACCGAAAACAAAGCTATCAACAACTCGCCAGAGATTATGACCATTAAATTCAGGTACAAAAATCCGGAGTCTGACAGAAGCAAAATGGAGCAGGTTGCGGTTGCCGGCGGGGCGATGCAAACTGACAAAGCGTCGGATGACTTCAGATTTGCTGCCGCCGTAGCTGAGTTTGGCCTGTTGCTGCGCGATTCGCAATACAAGCAAAATGCCAAATACGAGCAGGTGATCGCGTTAGCAAAAAGCGCAAAAGGTAAGGACGATGAAGGCTACCGCGCCGAGTTTATCCGTTTGGCTGAAAGTGCGATGAATATGGCCAAGAGTGGGACGGTGAGTGCGGCTAGATAGTTGGAACGCCTACGAGTCATCCTAAACTTGTGACCCTGGGGTTATAATAAAGGCCCGGATGATCGTCCGGGCCTTTTATTTGCAGAGACGCGATGCTTCACGTCTTAAACATTATGCACATGAGACGCGAAGCATCGCGTCCCTACAATAAATATATTTTATGCAGCACCGCCACCATCATGTTCAATGGCCTGTTCTCTGAACAGTTTCGCGCTGAAAAAGTCGTTATTCATGCGGCTAATGTTGGTCAGCGTGATTTCTTTAGGGCACTCGGCCTCGCAGGCGCCTGTGTTGGTACAGCTGCCAAAGCCTTCGGCGTCCATTTGCGCCACCATTGCTTGTACGCGGCTCCAGCGTTCTGGCTGACCTTGCGGCAACATACCTAGTTGTGATATTTTAGCCGAAGTAAACAGCATAGCCGAAGCATTTTTGCAAGCGGCCACACATGCCCCGCAACCAATACAGGTAGCCGAGTTGAAAGCCTCGTCGGCAATAACTTTCGGGATTGGTATTACGTTGGCATCGGGTACACCACCGGTATTAACCGATACGTAACCACCGGCCTGCTGTATACGGTCAAAAGCAGAGCGATCAACCGCCAAATCTTTGATAACCGGGAAGGCCGCCGCACGCCATGGTTCGATAATAATGGTCTCGCCATCATGGAAGCTGCGCATATGCAGCTGGCAGGTGGTAATAGCACGTTTCGGTCCGTGAGGACGGCCATTAATGTATAATGAGCACATACCGCAAATGCCTTCGCGGCAGTCGTGATCAAAATGGATCGGCTCTTCGCCCTTTTTGGTCAAACTTTCGTTCACCACGTCAAGCATTTCCAGAAATGACATATCAGGCGAGATATTCTCAGCCTTGTAAGTCACCATTTTACCGCTGCTGTTAGCATCTTTTTGACGCCATACTTTCAGCGTCAGGTTCATATTTCCACTCATGTGTTTTAAGTTTTGAGTTGATTGGGTTGATTAAGTGAGTGGTTGTACACTTTACCTACCTGGTCAACTATTCACATATTATGTTTTGAGGCGATGGGATAACCTATTAGCTTAATCAACCCAATCAACCATTCCCTATTTATAACTTCTTTGCGAAGGATGAACAAATTCAAAGTTCAACGCTTCCTTGTGCAACTCTTCAGGTTGGTTATCGCCTTTATATTCCCAGGCGCCTACAAAGGCATAAACCTCGTCATTACGCAGGGCTTCACCTTCTTCAGTTTGCGATTCAAGGCGGAAGTGGCCACCGCATGATTCATTACGCATTAATGCATCATCAACCATGAGCTCGCCCAGTTCCAGGAAGTCGGCCACGCGGCCGGCTCTTTCCAATGAGTTGTTTACTTCGTCGTTTGCACCAACTACCAAAGCATTTTTCCAGAAATCTTCGCGCAGCTCTCTGATCAGGCCTTTAGCTTTAGTTAATCCTTCAGCGGTGCGGGCCATACCACAGTATTCCCACATAATGTGGCCCAGATCGCGATGGTATTCATTAACCGTTTTGGTGCCTTTAAGCGCCAATAGCTTTTCTATACGATCAGTTACGTCCTTCTTAGTTTGTGCGAACGCCGGATGATTTGTATCAACCGGTTTTGGGCCGATAGTAGCCAGATAATCGCCGATAGTGTATGGGATTACGAAGTAACCGTCGGCCAAACCCTGCATCAGGGCCGAAGCACCCAGGCGGTTAGCCCCGTGGTCTGAGAAGTTACACTCGCCCAAAGCATACAAGCCTGGTATATTGGTGCTCAGGTTATAGTCAACCCAAAGGCCGCCCATAGTATAATGTACCGCAGGGTAAATGCGCATGGGTTGGGTATAAGGGTCCTCATTGGTAATTTGATAATACATATCAAAAAGGTTGCCATACTTAGCCGATACAGTTTCTTTACCCAGGCGTTTAATCGCGTCAGCAAAATCCAAAAATACAGCGATACCTGAACCACCCACACCTCTGCCATCGTCAACCATTTCTTTGGCGTTACGTGAAGCCACGTCGCGCGGAACAAGGTTGCCGAATGACGGGTATTTACGCTCCAGAAAGTAATCTCTGTCAGCCTCAGCCACCTGCGCAGCAGTTAGCTGTTTAGTACGCAGTTTTTCTGCAACTTCCTTAGTTTTTGGCGCCCAAACACGTCCGTCATTACGTAACGACTCAGACATCAATGTCAATTTAGACTGATGGTCGCCAGTTACGGGGATACAGGTTGGGTGAATTTGGGTATAACAAGGGTTTGCAAAGAAAGCCCCGCGTTTGTGCGCGCGCCAGGCGGCCGTAACGTTTGATCCGATTGCATTGGTTGACAAATAGAATACGTTACCATACCCACCTGTACAAAGCAATACCGCATGGCCGCTGTGTGTTTCAATTTGCCCGTTAACCAGGTTACGGGTAACGATACCTTTTGCATGGCCGTCGATAGTCACCACGTCAAGCAACTCGGTACGTGTATACATTTTTACTTTGCCTTTGTGTATCTGACGGTTCAGGGCAGAATAAGCGCCTAATAATAATTGTTGCCCCGTTTGGCCCCGTGCATAAAATGTACGCGACACCTGCGAACCACCGAATGAACGGTTATCCAGCAAGCCGCCATACTCGCGGGCAAAAGGTACGCCCTGCGCCACGCATTGGTCTATAATGTTTACTGATACCTCAGCCAGGCGATAAACATTGGCTTCGCGGGCGCGATAGTCGCCCCCTTTAATAGTATCATAAAATAAACGGTAAACGCTGTCGCCGTCATTCTGATAATTTTTGGCAGCATTAATACCACCCTGTGCAGCGATAGAGTGTGCACGACGCGGGCTATCCTGAAAGCAAAATGCCTTAACGTTATAACCTAGCTCGGCCAGCGATGCTGCAGCCGACGCACCTGCCAAACCGGTACCCACCACAATGATGTCGTACTTACGTTTGTTGGCCGGGTTTACCAGCTTTAAGTTAAATTTATGCTTGCTCCATTTTTCGGCTAATGGGCCCTGCGGAATTTTAGCATCTAAACTCATTCTTATTTACGATTTTAGAATTTAGAGTTACGATTTAGAGATTTTTGAATTGACCGGCAATTCGTAATCCGTAAATCGTAATTCGTAAATCAATTTCAATTATCTACAGAAAAAATATACAATTGGCATCAGCGCAAATCCTACCGGAATAATCACGGCAAAAAGCCAGGTACCAATAAACTTAACAACCGGGCTGTATTTACGATGCGTCCAGCCCAGGGTTTGGAATGCACTCTGGAAACCATGCAGTAAATGGTATGATAAAGCAATCATTGCAATTACATAAATAATCACATACCAAATGTTATGAAAGCTGTTTGAAACTACAGCATGCAGATCTTTTACGCGGATGATCTCATGACCAAACTCATTAGTAACAGAGTGTTCAAAATCCGGGGTTTTAGGTGTATAGTCCATCGCCAGCGTTTCGTTGGTTGACAGATCTGTACTATACTGTTTAAAGCCTACGCTGTGTGTAAACTTGTATTTATACCAGAAGTCGCCCATGTGCACCACGATAAAGAAAAACAGGATAGCACCCAGCAGCCCCATATTTTTTGATGACCACGATGCCGGCGACTTTGGCTCAGAAGCGTATCTTACCGGGCGTGCTTTGCGGTTTTTAATGGTTAATATCAAACCATACAAAGCGTGTAACAGGATGCAGAAGTACAGCAGGTAGGCTATAACCTCAATAGGCGGAAAATGTGTCAGAAAGTTGGCATACACATTAAAGCCAAAACCTTCGTCGTCTTTAAAAAGAAACAGGTTACCCGCCAAGTGTACTATAATAAATGTACACAAAAACAAGCCTGTTAAAGCCATAAGCAGCTTCTTGCCCAGCGATGAGTTTAAGGTTTGTTTAAATTCGCTCATTATTTTAAAGTAAATGAAATTTCAGGCAAAAGTATCTATTAAAAGCCAAAAGATATAAATGGTTTCGGGTAATTGGCTGTCAATTGGTTATTTAGAAACAGTCTAAAAAAAATTCATATTCCTGTAAATTTTATTGTGGTTTTTGCACCTGCTTGTAAATGTGCTAATTTAGCAACCCAGAATAGCTGCAACTATTTAAAAATAACATGAAAAACTTCAACCTGATTTTACTTATCACCATATTTTTTGCCTCATGCAAAAGCAGCCAGGGTAATTTTACCATTACCGGCACTGCGCCGGGGGTTTTGTATGGCAACCTGCTCATTAAAGACCTGGCAGGCAACACCATGATTAGCTCAAGTATTGATAACGGTAAATTCAATATCAAAGATTATATCCGTGTCCCGGGGTTTTATAAAATGCAATACTCGTTCAAAGAAACCAAGGGCACAATGCGCGAGGTTGAGCTTTACCTTGAACAAGGAGACTATAATATAAAGATTGACCCGACAAAAATTAACGATTACCCGCAAGTTACTTCCTCATCGCAACTGCAAACCCAGCTATCTGAATATAATGCCATTAATGACACATTCAGGCATCAGTCCCGCGAAAAGGTATTGGCAATTAATAAACAGATCAAAGAGATCAATGACGCCGAAATCAAAACGATGGATCAGTTAAGCTCTATAAATAAATTGCAAAGCGAAGAAATGAAGTTTAATCAAAATGATGGTTTTCCGGCGTTTAAGGCTTTCATGGATAAATATCCCGACAACAGCATTGCGGCCCACATCATGAAATCGCTTGATTATCAAAACGATCCGGTTACTTATTATAAAATTTTCAGAGAATTCAGTTCGGCCGCCAAAAGCACAGATGATGGTAAAGAACTGGAAAGCAAGTTAAGTACGCTAAGCCAATTGGCGCCCGGCAGCCCAGCTCCTGATATAGCCGGCAATACCCCGGATGGCAAATCACTGAACTTTAAAGCACTGGACAGAAAGCTTATTCTGCTTGATTTTTGGCGTTCAAGCAATGGCTCAAGCAGAGATAATCATGCGCAAATCATTGCTCAGCTATTGCCCTTAACTAACAAGGGGCTGGGTGTTGTAAGCGTTTCATTTGATACCGATAAAGACAAATGGCTGGATGCTATTAAAAGAGACCGCATGAACTGGCCCCAGGTATCTGACCTGAAAGGCGATGACTCAGCTAACGGACCAACCTGGGGCATTAAAAGCATCCCGGCATATTACCTTATTGACGGGCAAGGCAAGATAGTGGCCCGCATCGCCGAGTTTGCAGATGTGCCTGATGCAGTAAACCAATATTTGAATAAGCATTAATCATACTATATTAAATTTATTTGTCATTTCAACCAAATAGAGAAAAGGCAACATTCGTTATTCCATAATTTATCTTTAATTTGGTGATACAATTTGCCTTATCACCATGAAATATTTTTACCTGCTACTAATTGCGCTGGTCTTCGCCAGTTGCTCCAATAATCAACTAAAAATTACCGGGACTACAGACGGGCTAGAGGAGGTTACCATGAGCTTAAAAGACGGCTCGGGCCAAACATTAACCGCGGTCAATGCCAAAGACGGCCGGTTTGAGCTGGAATGTAACCTAAACGGTGACGATTACGGTACGCTGACCTTATCACGCCCCGGGAAACCCGATATAATTACAGACCTTTATCTTGAACCCGGCGAGTATACAGTTGCTTATAATAGTGCCGATGTAGCCACAGCCGGTCAGGAAAAGTATCCTAAAATAGTATCTACATCAGCCATACAAAATCAGCTATCGGCTTATCATGCTACATATGAGCATATGGCTAAAGTGGCCGGGCGAAAAATAAGAGAGCTGGATGCTAAATATGTGCAAGAGCGAAAATCAAAGATTTGGGATGATAGCCTTACGGCCCTGGCCACTAAAACCGAAAAAGAACGGACCAAATTGCTGGATGTGGGCAGAATGGCTTTGGCTGACTTTGTTTCTAAAAACCCGGACAATCAAATTGCGGTACATATATTTCAGGATCTGAACTACGAGGCCGATCCGGTAGGTTATTACGTGCTTTTTTTGCAGTTAAGCCGTGAGCAGCAAAAAAGCGAAGAAGGTAAAGGCATTGGCGTAAAACTAAACGCCCTTATACACCTGGTGCCGGGTGCGCTGGCCCCCACCATCGTTGGGACAATGCCAGACGGCAAAAAACTCGACTTGAAAACGATGCATAAAAAGCTTATCCTGGTTGAGTTTTGGCGCGCCGCAAATTACCAAAGCCGCTTAAACCATCAGGAAATGATCAAGAAGCCCTGGAAAGCTTTTACCGATGGCCAACTTGGAATAACTAGTATTTCCTTCGACAAAAAACGCGATTGGTGGCTCGGCTCAATGCGCGACGACAAATTGACCTGGCCACAGGTGTCTGACCTGAAAGGTACCGACTCGCCAAACTTTGATAACTGGGCCATTAGCAGTTTCCCGGTTTATTATTTGTTAGATGGGAATGGCCGTATTGTGGAGCCCGATCTGCAATTTTCAGAGATACCTTTAGTTGTCGACCGGCATTTGAAAGCGGCTAAGCTATAGCCATTACCTTGTCTTTTAAAACGGCGAAAATCTTATCCGTCTCCAGGCTGCGTATAGCCACGCGGCCCGTAAACCGCCCAAACGATGGCAAAATAGCCTGACGTTTACCAAAAGCAAAACAAGGCAGGGTCAAGCTTTGCCGCCCCTTGCCGCGCAGGTTCACACCGGGATGTATGTGCCCGCAAAACACATAGCCATCTAGTTTTTCTAACTTCTCATCAGGTTGCGGGTGGTGCAGCATTAAAAACGGACCCATGGCCAGTTCATGATGTAGCTCGACATTGAGTTGCAGGTAATGGTCGTCGTGCACAATGTCATGGTTTCCGCGTATTAAAATAATCTGTAGTTTGGGGAACTGCAACCGCCAAAGCCTGAACCATTCCCAATCGGCATTCATATCGCTATGAAAAAGATCACCTAAAAATATGATTTTTTCAGGGCGGTGTTCATGGATCAGGTCAGACAGCACCGCCAGATCATCCTGCTCCATATCGCGCGGAACGGCAATACCCGCCTTTCTGAAATGGCCCACTTTACCTAAATGAACGTCGGCTGCTATCAAGGCTTTCTCCTCTTTCCAAAAAATCGCCTTTTGTGGTAATAATAAAAGATCTTGATTCAGTAAATTAAAAGGAGTAGCCGCACGCATCATCATAATGGGTACAAAACTACTAAAATGCGGAGATTATTGTGAGAGATCATCAGAACGTAGGTGAGGCCTCTTATAATCCTCTTTATAAGAGGCCTCACCTACGTTTAGCTCAAATCACTCCTCTATATGATCTCGCTTTAACAAATTCACTTCGTCCGGCGTAATATCTACCAAAGCGCGCTTCTGTATGTTAGCAATGTTAAGCTCATCCATTATACCTACAATATTAGCATAATTGGAGTGTGCCCCTGCTTTAATCAGTACAATCATATCCTCTCCATTAGAGGCTTGCTTAACGCGCTCGCTTTGCGCTAACAGCGCTTTGCGGATACCATCTTTACCAAACCCATCTACCACAGGTGTGCTTAACGGTTTAGCCGGCGAACCCATAAACCATTCCAGTTTGTCTTTGGCACCAATTAGCACCGTCATAGTACGGCTTTCTGGCACGGGCATGGTATGATCGCCCTCTTTGTCGGGCATTACCAGGTCCATGGTTTTAGGCTTTTGCAGGGTAGTTGTAAGAATAAAAAAAGTAATCAGTAAAAATGCCAGATCAACCATGGCGGTTAAATCTACACGGATAGATTTTTTATTGGTTTTGGTCCTGGTGCCTTTTTCGGCGGCAGCAGGTTTAGCATCTAGTTCTGCCATAATTTTAGGTTTTGTGCCTTGCGGCTGATGAGCAATTAGGGTTCTTTAATTATTAAACGCAATATAGTTGCATTTGTTGCAGTTTTCAAAAAATATTTTTTTCGATGGTTCCCCTCTCGAGAGTAATCGCCCATCAAAAGGGGATTACGTGATCGGTGTCAATTGTAACAACACTCATACAAAACCAGCACTAAATAGCACTTGCTTTTTTATAAATTAGGCTGCAATTTTTGCTCAACTGATCTCAACATCGCTATTTAGTTTTATGAAACACTTTTATTTATCAGCGCTGGCTGTATTGTGCATAATGCAGGCCAAAGCGCAAACGCCTGTTGCAGCCCAGGCAAAAGGCAATTACCAACTAGCTTCTAAATTTTCGGCCGATAAAATCAAGAAAATGGTTTTTTCGCAGTCGGTTGACGCGCATTGGTTAAAGCTGAGCAATCGTTTTTGGTATGTATATGAAACCAGTGAAAACAAAAACTGGTACATTGTCGACCCAGCGGTGCATTCTAAGAAAAAAATCTTCGATAACGACAAATTGGCCGCAGCCATTACGGTTATTGTAAAAGACCCCTTTGATGCTCAACACCTGCCCATTCAAAACCTGAAATTTACTAAAGACGAAAAGTCTATTCAATTTGAGCTGGTTAGCACCATTGACCAGATAAAAAAAGATCGCAAAGACAAAAAAGCAGCCGACTCGCTTGAAAAGAAGACTTTCTATTTCATCTACAACCTCGAAAACGGCAAACTCGCCGAGTTGAAAGATTACGTCAAAGTAAAACCAAAACCAGTTTGGGCATCAATAGCGCCCGATAGCTCGGCCGTAGTTTTCTCTAAAAATTTCAACTTGTGGTGGATGGATAAAGAGAACTACAAAAAAGCCATCAAAGGCGAAAACGACAGCACCATTGTCGAACATCAACTAACTAAAGAAGGAATAGAGTTTTACAGTTTTGGCGCAGGCCGCAGCGACGACGATGATAATGGCGACAAAGCTAAAAACCGTAAGAAAAGAAGACCTGCCGGTATTGTTTGGTCGCCCGACTCCAGACATTTTGCCATGGAGCGTGTGGATGAGCGTAAGGTGAAAGACCTATGGGTGATCAACAGCATTGCTGATCCTCGCCCCACGCTGGAAACCTACAAATACCATTTGCCAGGCGAAAAAGAATCGCCATTGAATGAAATGGTATTGTTTGACTTTACCGCCAAAACTTACAAAAAGCTAAATACTGCCTTGTTTAAAGACGAGGATCTGGGCATTTGGGGGGCGCCGCAGCTGGCTAAGAATCGCGACGACGAGTTTCGCCCTTCAGTTTGGTTGGGTACTAATAGCAAGTTCTATTTCTACCGCACCTCACGCGACTTAAAACGCATTGACGTTTGCAGTGTCGATATTAATACCGGCGTTGTAAACGTGCAGGCGCAAGAACGCTTAAATACCTATGTGGAGATTGCAACACCGGGATTGATTAACGGCGGCAAGGAGCTGGTTGAGTGGAGTGAGCGCGATGGCTGGGCACATTTTTATTTGTATGATGATAAAGGCAACGTCAAAAACCAGATCACATCGGGCTCCTTCCATTGTGATGATATTGTGAAAATTGATGAGAAAGCACGCGTTCTATATTTCACCGCATCGGGCCGTGAGCCCGGCGAAAATCCGTACTACACTCACCTTTACCGTGTAAACCTGGATGGCAGCGGATTAAAACTGCTGGATGCCGGCAATTTTAACCACACCGCCAGCATGAACGATGCGCCCAGCTATTTTGTAGATAATTACTCCAGAGTAAACACTGCACCAAAATCTGCGCTGTTTGACAACAGTGGCCGTAAGATTATGGACCTGGAAACTACCGATCTGGGCAACCTGATGGCCGCAGGCTATAAATTCCCTGAGCCGTTTAAAGTAAAGGCAGACGACGGCCGCACAGACCTGTACGGTGTAATGTATAAACCCTACGACTTTGACCCGAATAAAAAATACCCGATCATTGAGTATGTATACCCGGGGCCGCAAACCGAGGCAGTTAACTTCTCCTTTACGTCAAGCATGAATTATGTTGACCGTTTGGCACAGCTTGGCTTTATCGTGGTTAGCGTGGGAAACCGCGGTGGCAGCCCTGAGCGTTCAAAATGGTATCATAACTACGGCTACGGCAACCTGCGCGACTACGGCCTGGCCGATAAAAAAGCCGCTGTTGAGCAATTGGCGGACCGCTTCCCGTTTATAGATATTACTAAAGTAGGTATTACGGGTCATTCGGGGGGTGGTTTTATGAGCTGCGCCGCTATGCTGGTTTACCCGGATTTTTTTAAAGTAGCCGTGTCTGAATCTGGCAATCATGACAATAGCGTATACAACCGCTGGTGGAGCGAAAAGCACAATGGCGTAAAAGAAGTAGTGACCGCCAAAGGCGATACCACTTTCCAATATACTATCGACAAAAACCCTGACATAGCTAAAAACCTGAAAGGTAACCTGATGCTGTCAACCGGAGATATTGATAACAACGTAAATCCGGCCAACACCATCCGTGTGATCAACGCACTGATCAAAGCCAACAAACGTTTTGAGTATGTGCTATTGCCAGGCCAGCGCCATGCTTACGGCGACATGACCGAATATTTCTTCTGGCGCAAAGCGGATTATTTTGTTCAGCACTTACTGGGCGATTACTCACAGCCGGTTGATATTTTGGAAATGGATAGAGAGATTGAGATGAATGGCAAGAGAGGGAGATAAATAACCTGCATTCTCCGCTTGTCATTTCGACCAACAGGAGAAATCTATACACACGCAAGTCTAAGCAATGTATAGATTTCTCACTTCGTTCGAAATGACAGCATCATAAAAAGGCAGCCTCTTGGCTGCCTTTTTATCCCACCACGTCATCGAGCGTAGTGTGACGATCTTCGGATAGGCGGAATAGTAGATCGCCACGCTCGTAACTCGTTCGCGATGACGTGAGGGGGAGAGTTGTGGCCAGCTCATATTTTACTACTTTTACTGTTACACAAATCTCAATGGCTCAAAAGCTCCTCATCATACTCCCCTGCTATAACGAGCAGGCGTCACTGCCTGTTTTGCTGACGGAGTTGAAGGCGCTCAACCTGCCGGGATATGATATCACGCCACTGGTAGTGAATGATTGCTCGAATGATGATACCGTCGCTGTTGCCCGTCAACAAGGTACAAAAGTGCTTGATCTGCCCGTTAACCTGGGCATTGGAGGCGCTGTACAAAGCGGATTACTTTATGCCGCCAGCAATAATATTGGGCTGGCCATACAAATGGATGGCGACGGGCAACATCCGCCTAAAGAATTAATTAAACTGCTTAACTGTCGCGAAGCAACAGGCGCTAACCTGGTGATTGGCTCGAGATTTATTGAGAAACAAGGTTTTCAATCGTCATTTACCCGGCGTTTGGGTATCGGCTATTTTTATTGGTTAAATAAGTTTTTTACCGGTCGGCGCATATACGATAGTACCTCAGGATACCGGTTGTTTGATCACAAAGCCATCGCGTTAGCTGCCGATTATTACCCTGATGACTATCCCGAACCCGAGTCGCTGGTGTACTTTGCAAAAGCGGGATTAACTATTCAGGAAACACCGGTAATTATGGCCGGCCGGGCGGGCGGGCAGTCATCTATCCGTAATCTTACTTCTTTGTATTATTGTATAAAAGTGACTATCGCCATGCTGTTTTCGGCGATACGTAGCATTCATTAAATTATGGCACGTATACAAATCATTACAATTATTACCAGTTTATTGTTCCTGGCATATATCGCCAGGCTTATTGTTAAAGGCAAACTGCGCGAGGAGTACAGCATTGTTTGGTGCGTTTGTACGCTGATTCTGGTAATTTTTTCCTTTTGGCGCAGCGGACTGGAGGTGATGTCTAAACTATTTGGTGTATATGAAGCCCCCAACCTGGTTTTCACGGCCTGCATTTTTGCCATGCTGATTTACCTGCTGCATCTTAGCGTGGTAGCGTCAAAACTGCACAAGCAAAACAAGCAACTGGCTCAGGACATTGCTTTGTTGAAAGAGAAGGTTTATGGTAAAGACGAATAAATGACTGTTTTGTAGAGACGCGAGGCTTCGCGTCTAACGTGGGTAGTTTTAACATAGGTGTATAAAAAGACGCGAAGCATCGCATCTCTACGGTACCATTGTCTTACCTAATCTTTTACCCCATCAACAATCAACGAAGTATAACCCAGTTTACCATTTTGGTTGCGTGTGTCATATCGGCGCGAGCGTCTGATGTGGCCGCCATCGTCTGTCCAATCAACGTAATGGAACTGGCCATTTTCATCCCAGTATTCCAACAGTTCTACGCGGAAGCCGGCCTTTTCAAGGCGGCTTTTCATCACGTCATAAGTGTATAGTATTTTATGATCATCGGCCCCTATGCCGGTGCCGCCAACACGAACCCATTCTATGTATTCTTTGTCAGGATTGTTACCGTCGGGCACTGCAATGCGCAATCTGCCACCCTTGGCCAGCCAATCATAACAATTTTGGTTTGACAGGCGGGTCTCCTCGTCGGGTATATGTTCCCAAACATGCTCGGCCATGATGTTGGTGAGCTGATTTTTTTCGCCGAAAAGACGCTGCCAGTCAGATGCTTTACTGGCATCAAGGGCATCATATTCAGATAACATCCACTCGGAGCCCGAATTTACCTTCGACGCGCCAATAGCCAGCTTTCTCTTTTTCATCAAACGAAAGTTGAACCAAATATTTAATGACCCTTTTAATCGTAACAAAAGATGCTTTATCATACAGGAATGATACTTTATTTAGTTGCAAATTTGCAGCTTCAATTATAGGCATTTTAAGCGGATTATTCAGCGCCTGCAACCAGACACTTAAATTTTGAGACACCTGTTGGCAGAAGGTTAACCATTAGTATATTTGTGGCCAAGCCGGCCTTATAATCGCCTCTTATCTAAATGCTTAAACAACACCTGTCCAGATACTTGCTATTAGCCACATGGCTAATTATCAGCCTGCCGGCCTGCCGGCGAGATAGCGACTCTTTAACTGAAAGTAAAAATCAGAACAGCCTGCAGATAAAGGCGCTGATAGTAAAAGCAAGGCAAGCTGAAAATGGCAATAACGATACACTCAAAAAAATCGTCAATCAGCTATATAAACTCAGCGCACAGACCGGCAATAAAGAGGGTTTTGTTTGGGCCGAGATGATGGACGCAGATTACTACTGGCAAAATGCTGACCACAAACGCGCTATGCAAATGGCCATGTTATGTTTAGCCGATGCGGAGAAATATCATATTAAAGAGGTTAATATCCAGGTATATGGCACCATAGCTAATTTATTTAAAGAAACCGGCCAGTATCCGCAGGCATTTAAAAATGCCGATCTGGGCCTTAATCTTGCTACGGTTAACAAAGACACCGCCCATATTATAGCGTTGTTAGGTTTAAAAGCCATGTTTACCCGGTCCTGGCATTTATACAATCACCAACCCGGTCCGGATAGCAGCATCTATTTGAATTTGGCGGCGCTGCAAATTGCCGAATCCAACCCCCGGCAAGCCAAAATGTGTACCCGGTTTTACGATAATATCTGCCAGTATTATAAAGATCAGAAAGACTATCAAAAAGCTTTTTACTACGGCAACAAAGGCGTTGAAAACGCCCTTAAGTTTAAACAGCAACGATCGCTCACTTACTCCTATGCCTGGCTGGGACAGTCATATTATTTTAACGGTGACCATGTAAAGGGCATTGACTACATGAATAAAGCGCTTCAAACAGCCCTTAATTTAAAAGAGCCGTACCGCGTAATGGAGATACACGGGCATATGTATGATTGCTATTTATCAACCGGCGATTATAAAAGTGCGCTTATGCATTATCGGCGTATGTGGACCATGCGAGACTCGCTAAAAGTACTGGACAATGCCAATAAGCTTACCGAACTTCAAGCTAAATATGATACCGTTAAGAAAGATAAGCAAATAAACGAACTTAACGCCAAAGCGCTGCAACGAGGCGCCATGGTAGTGATTTTGACATTGTTGATTGCCATTGTAGTGCTTTTTTACAACAAGGAGCGCAAGAGCAAAGAACTTATAGCGTCTGAAAAGCGCAGAGTTGACGAAGAGCTTAAAAATGCCGGGCTCGAACTGCAATATTTTACCGAAAATATGCGACAGAAAAACGAAATCATCGAAGAGTTTAAAGCCGAAATTGAACAATTGCAAATACAACACATTTCCGTCGCCGACAGGGAAGGCCTTGATACCCTGATCAACGCCCATATCATGACTGCCGATAATTGGGATAGCTTCCGCAAATTATTCGGTAAAGTACATGCCGGGTTTTTCGACAACATCAAAAAGCGATATCCAAATCTTACCGCCAGCGATGCGCGTATTCTGTCTTTGATTAAGCTTGAGCTTAGTAATAATGAAATGGCTAATATGCTGGGGATAACCATTGAGGGTATCAAGAAATCAAAACAGCGCCTGCGTAAAAAAATGGAGCTGGGTAAGGATGACAGCCTCGAGGAGATTGTAGCGGGGATGTGACTAAAGAAGTTATTATCAGGAGCGGCATAGAAGACATGCTCTCTGATGCGCAGTGAAGGATTTAGCACCCAAACATAACGCATGTCCACGATTCTTAACAGAAAACAAGGCGATTGTCCACCTTTTTACTGCTTTTATTTGTCCATCATTTGTCCCCCTGTGAGCGTACAGGCATCAACTAAAAGTATTTAACTTTACTTTTAGTTAACCATAGGCGATATCCCTAACAATGCCATTACAGGCGCGTCTATGGTAAAACCAACCGGCTTTACTATGAAACTAAAAATTTATATCGTCGAAGATTCCCCTATCATCGCGGCTGCCCTTAAAAAGATGGTCACAGTTATGGGACATTCGGTGGCCGGGATAGCTGCATCATACGAAGATGCGATTACTGAAATAATGAAAATGGACATTGATACCGTGATAACGGATATTATGCTGGCCGGACAAAAAAACGGAGTTGATTTAGGGGCCTACGTGAAAGAGCATCTGAATGTGCCGGTTATCTACCAGTCGTCCATTACCGACGCGCACCTGATACTCAGGGCCATGTCGACCGAGCCGCTGGCTTATCTTATTAAACCAGTGACCCGGATGGAACTCACTAACGCGCTGTTAAGCGTAGACGCTGCCTGATTAGCCCTAATAATATATTATTTTCCAACTCTTTTAGCTGGCTGATGAAATCACGTCGGCCAGCATTTCTACAGACATATCGATGCCATTCACGATATGTGTGGCCCGTTTATAAAAGCCCTCGCGCTCGGCAAGTTTTTCAGCAATAAAAGCCACCAGTTCATCACCATGTTTGCCGGCTATGAGCGGCCGGGTAGTTTTGCCCTTGTCCAGGCGCTCGGCCAGCGTTTTGGGTGTTAGTTGGATATATAAGGTTTGGCCATGCGCGTTCATCCAGTCGAGGTTGTCAAAAAAGCAAGGCAAGCCGCCGCCGGTTGATATAATGGCATTCTCGGGGTAGTCGGTTTCTTTTAAAACCTGCGATTCGAGCAAACGGAAAGCGTCCTGCCCGTGCTGTTCGAAATATTCGGCAATGCTCATGCCCGCCTTGGCCTCCAGGATATGGTCAAGGTCCAAAAACTCATAGCCTAAATGGTTGGCCAGCTTGCGGCTCCAGGTGGTTTTACCGCAGCCCATAAATCCTATAAAGAAAACTTTCATTTTAATTTTACCCGCGGGTCAATCCAAACATAAACGACATCAACCAAAATATTGATCACTACAAATATAAAGGCTATAAATAAAATGGCGCCCATCACTACCGGGAAGTCTGACATTTCCAAAGCATTGACGGTGGTTTTACCGAGCCCGTTATAGCCGAATATATACTCCACAAAAAATGAACCGGCCAGCAGCGAAGCAAACCAGGTGGCAATAGCAGTTATTACCGGATTAAGCGCATTCTTTAAAGCATGGCGATAAATAATGGTGTGTTCGCTCAGGCCCTTGGCCCGGGCTGTACGGATATAGTCCTGCCCCAAAACATCAAGCATGGCATTACGCGTGAGCTGCACAATAATAGCCAGCGGCCTGAAGCCCAAAGTCACCATAGGCAACAGCAGATTTTTCCAGATAATAACCTGGCCTTTAAACGGGTCATAACTATACAAACTACCCGACATATTGAGGCCGGTGTATTTGCTTAAAACAAAACCAAATATCCAGGCGATGATGATGCCCGCAAAGAATGACGGCGCTGAGATACCCAGCGTTGAAAAAGCCAGTGCTGAGCGATCTATCCAGGTATCTTTATTAATAGCGCTCGCTATCCCCAAAAACACCCCGATCACGATGGCAAACAGCATAGCCGTTGTAGCCAGGATAAGAGTATTGGGTACCACCTCCATAAGCAGCGACGCGACACCTTTACTGGTTTGATATGACCGGCGCAGGTAGGGCCACTTCAACGCCAGTACTTTCTGATTTGAAATGTGCATTAACGACACATAACGGTACTTTTGGCGCTCCTGAGGTGTATTTAAGTGAATACCAAGTGGCGATAAATCGTTGATGTAATATAGAAACTGTACCGGTACGGGCTTATCAAGTCCAAATTCTTTGCGTACCGCCTGCAGCGACTGTACATCGGCGCGCTGGCCTTGGGTCATGCGGGCCGGGTCAACCGGCAGGATGTTAAAAAGGAAGAAAACTACTACCACAATCCCCAGCATTACTGCCGAGCCATAAAGGAACTTGCGGATGAGGTAGCTGATCATTTTTGCTGAAAATAATCTTTCACCATGTGGTCATAATCAGGCACGGTATGGTAATGCCATTTGTTGACAATGGTGCCGTTTTTGATTAACATGATACCGGGATTTGAACGCACCATTTCTTTTAACGGCACTCCGTCAGCATAAAACACCTCACTGATTAAGTGATATTTAGCAACAAAAGCCGCCGCTTCCGCCGGCGATGCCGACGTCAATAAAATAGTACGGGTATTGAAATTTGTAGTAAGGTTAGTGGCCAGGGCGTTGAGCCGGTTAATGGCTGCGCCGTCGGTTTTTTTCAAATCGTAAGCTACAATCCAAAGGCTATAAAATGGGTTAGATAACAGCTCATTGGTGTAATCGTTACGCTGAGCGTCGCTGATTTGCAGGTCAACTATCTTGGGGGTAAAGCCTTTTTTAACCAGCTTACTTTCAGGGTCGCCAACCACCTCCCAGTTATTATCCTTCCAGATATTGCTGCTCAGGTACTCTTTGTCTGTCATATCCCTGGCCTCGCCGGTTTTTTTGTTTTTGAGGTGGTAAGTTAGCTCAAACTGATCGGGCAAGGCTCCCGGCGGGGTTTTCATTTCGTCAGGAATATTCGCACCGACCTTGTAAGGTAAAAAGTCGATAAAAGGTGCAAAACTATAGGTAAAAAAGCCCAAACCCACTGATATTGCTATCGAAGCCAGGAACAAGCGCTCGCCGGTTTTAGGTGCAAACAGCGGCTTGATATGTTCTTTATTTTTAAAGATGACAATGATCAATAATAATAACACAAGGTCTTTACCAAATGATTGCCAAGGCGTTAGTGGTATAGCATCGCCAAAGCAACCGCAGGTTTGTACCACCTTAAATGCTGCCGAGTAAAAGGTCAGAAAGGCAAAGAAAACTATGAGTAATAATAAGCCCCACGCAACCTGTTTGGCACGCACGCCTATCACCAAAGCAAAGCCCAGAATAATCTCCATCGCACAAAGCAGAATGGAAAAACATACGGCCAGGTCATTCAAAAACATGATATGAAAAACCTCGAAATACTCTTCAAGCTTATAAGAAAAACCCAGCGGGTCGTTAATCTTTATAAGCCCCGAAAAGATAAAGAGCAGCCCTACAAATATCCGGCAAAACCAAAGCAGCCCGTTTTTCATTTCACACCTAATTTAATCAACGCAAATACCGAATAGTTCAAAATATCCTGGTAGTTAGCTTTAATCCCTTCAGAGGCAAGGGTAATGCCTTCGTTATCTTCAATCTGCTTTACACGCAATAACTTCATTAATATCAGGTCGGTTAATGAGCTGATGCGCATATCACGCCAGGCCTCGCCATAGTCATGGTTTTTGGCAAACATCAGTTCCTGGGTTTCTTTCACTTTTTCGTTAAACAATTGCTCCACATGAGCAGGCGACAGTTCGACAGGCGTATCAGCGGCGCACTCCAGCTGCATCATAGCTATAACACAGTAATTTACTATGCCGATGTACTCGCCGGTGATATCCTCACCAACTTTCGAGATCTTTTTCTCCTCCAGCGTACGGATACGCTGGGCTTTGATAAAAATCTGATCGGTAATTGACGCCAGGCGCAAAATGCGCCAGGCGGTACCATAATCATGGGTTTTTTTCATGAAAAGGTCCTTGCAAACATTAATTACTGCGTCGTATTCGGCTGCTGTGTTATTCAAGAATTAAAGATTAATAGTTGTAAATTTGACCTGTTAAATTTTGCACACATGCTGAAGTAAAAAGATCAGCACAGATGAATGGCTAAAGATACATTTTTTCATACAAAGGCAACGCTAAATGCGCGGGGTAAACTCATTGATCTGAGCGTACCTAAGGTTATGGGCATCATCAACCTCACGCCCGACTCGTTTTACGCCGGCAGCCGAAAAAATGCTGTGGACGAAGCCCTTGCACAAGCCGAAAAAATGCTGGCTGAAGGGGCCGATTTTCTTGATTTAGGCGCCTATTCATCACGCCCAAACGCTGATGATATTTCTGTACAGGAAGAAACAGACCGATTGTTACCTGTAGTCGAAGCCATCGTTCAAAAATTTCCTGAAGCCGTTTTATCTATAGATACTTTCAGAAGCAAAGTCGCCGAGACGGCTATACAAGCCGGAGCACATATCATCAATGATATTTCAGGCGGGCAATTGGATGAAGCCATGTTTGAAACCGTCGCGAAGCTAAAAGTACCATACATACTGATGCACATGAAAGGCAACCCAAAAACAATGAACCAATTAGCGGTTTATGACGATGTTTTTGGCGAAGTGTACGATTATTTTGCCGATAAATATCAGCGGTTAAAAAAGCTGGGCGCGACTGATGTTGTGCTCGATCCCGGCTTTGGTTTTGCTAAAACGCATCCGCAGGGTTATACTTTATTGAACCGGCTGGAAGAATTTCACGCTCTTCAACTGCCCCTGCTGGTTGGTGTATCGCGCAAGCGGATGATCTATGCCCAATTGGATACTACAGCCGAAGAGGCACTGAATGGAACTACCGTATTAAACACCGTTGCCATAACCAAAGGCGCAAGTATATTGCGCGTGCACGATGTAACACCTGCGATACAAGCCGTTAAATTGCTGCAATGTTTGCGTAACAATAGCTAACTTAGCCAAACGCCTAAGGCAAAGCCTTTAATAAACCTTCTTGACGCTATGAGAAAACTAAGTCTGTACGGTGGGCTGATAATGGCCTGTGCTGCTTTTATTGTTTCGGCAGGGTTTAAACCCACCCGCGTAAAAACGCCTGCACCCCAGCATCCTAATATTATTATTATTTTAACTGACGATATGGGTTACAGCGACGTAGGCTGTTTTGGCGGCACATTTGTACCTACGCCAAATATTGACCGTATTGCTGCCGCCGGACGAAAGTTTACGCAATATTACAGTGCCGCACCTATCTGTTCGCCGTCAAGGGTTGGTATGCTAACAGGTATGAACCCCGCACGCTGGAACTTTTCAACGTTCCTGGATAATCGTAAACATAATAAGGCTGCCGAACAGGCCGACTGGCTCGACCCGAAAGCGCCATCCATTGCCCGTTTTTTCAAAAACGCCGGCTATGCAACCGGTCACTTTGGTAAATGGCATATGGGAGGCGGCCGCGATGTTAAAAATGCGCCGGGTTTTGAGCAGTATGGTTTTGATGAACATAACAGTACTTACGAAAGCCCCGACCCCGATCCGCTATTGACGGCTACCGACTGGATCTGGTCGAACAAAGACAGTATTAAGAGATGGGATCGGACAAAATATTTTGTGGACAAGACCCTGGATTTTATGGAGCGCCATAAAGGCCAGCCTTGTTTTGTAAACTTGTGGCCCGACGATGTGCATACTCCCTGGGTGCCCCGCGTGGAACATGAGTATACCGGCAAGTTTCCGATGAATCCCGAGGAAGAAGCCGCTTTCAAACTAGTATTAAAGGAATATGACGTGCAGATTGGTCGCCTGTTAGATGGCTTGAAAGCTATGGGGCTTGATAAAAACACGATTGTAATATTTACCAGCGACAATGGTCCGTTGCCAAGTTTTAGGGGTAGCCGGGCTATGGGCCTGCGCGGTTCGAAGCTTTCCTTATATGAAGGCGGCACCCGCATGCCGTTCATTATCAGCTGGCCGGGACGTGTCCCTGCGGGGACCGTTGACGAAAGCTCGGAGCTCTGCTCGATCGACCTGATGCCAACGCTTACCAAATTTGCCGGCATTAAACTACCAGCCAGCTACAAAGGCGACGGGATTGACCGCGGCGATGTGCTGCTTGGCAAGCCGTCATTAAGAGGCAAAGACCTGTTTTGGGAATATGGGCGCAATGCTACGGCATTTAACTATCCGCGCCCTATTGATAAAAGTCCGAATCTGGCTGTTCGCTCGGGCGAATGGAAATTGTTAATGAATGCTGATGGCACGGATATTCAACTTTATGATTTACTGAAAGACAGAAAAGAGTCAAACAACCTGGCCGCGCAGGAGCCCCAAAAAGTTGACGACCTAAAGGCTAAACTAATGGCCTGGTGGCAAACCATCCCGCATTTAAAATAACAGGGCATGAACAAATTTAAGCTATATACTTCATTACTGGCCGCCGGTGCAGCGACTGTAGGGTTGTTAAGCTGGACCCACAAACAGCCAAAAAAGGTCCAATCAAAGAAGCCGAACATTGTATTCATCATGGCCGACGATTTGACCATGACGGATATCGGACCTTATGGTAGCACGCAGGTGCATACGCCCAATATGGACAAGTTAGCCTCAGACGGCATGTGCCTGGATAATATGTTCAACATGGTGCCGGTTTGTTCGCCTACACGGCAGTCTATACTAACCGGACTAGGGCCGGTGCGCAGCGGGGCATACCCAAACCATACCATGATTTACAAAGGCATTAAAACCTTACCGGTATATCTGCAGCAATTAGGCTATAACACGGCTATCATTGGTAAGCGGCACTATGCACCCGATGAATCATATCCCTTTGATTTTTTAGGTGGACGAGAGGACGATAACGGCCAGGGTATTGATGTCGATCTAAGCAAAGCCGAAGATTGGCTGAAAATCAAAGCCTCAAGCGGTAAGCCTTTTTATTTGATGTTTACCAGCAACCAGCCGCACGAACCGTATACCCGTGGCAACCAGGCAGCTTACGATCCGGCGAAAGTCAAACTGGGGCCCAACATGGTGGACACCAAATTAACGCGCAAGCGCATGGCGAAATATTTTGCCGAGATTACTTATTTGGATAGTTTGATTGGCGTTTGCCTGAATATTATTGATCGTACCGGACAAAAAGATAACACGGTGATTATGTTTGCTACCGAACAGGGTAACTCGTTTCCATTCTCTAAGTGGACCTTGTATGATCAGGGGTTGCATTCGGGTTTTATTGCCAAATGGCCGGGCAAGATCAAGCCGGGCACCCGCAATCCGGCTATGTCTGAGTATATCGACATTTTGCCAACCATGATAGACATCGCCGGAGGCGATCCAACCAAAATAAACACCGGCTCAAAGGATGGTAACGGCAACATGGGTTTTGATGGCATGAGTTTCAAAAAGGTATTATTAGGCCAGGAAAACCACCTGCGTGACTATGTTTTTGCCGAGGAAACCACCCGTGGTATTATCCAGGGTAGCGATGCTTATGCTATTCGCTCGGCGCGAGATAATCATTACCTGTACATCCATAATCTGAATTATACCGGGAAATTTAAAAACACAGTAGTAAGGATGCCTTTCTTTAAAGAGTGGCAGGAGGCTAACCCAACCCGCTCCGATTTTTACCAGGTGCGCCCCGAGGAAGAATTGTACGATATTGTAAATGACCCGTATGATCTCAACAATTTAGCCGCCGATCAGAAATACGCATCGATCAAGGCTAGCCTAAAAGGCAAGCTGGAAGCATTCATGCACCAACAAAACGATAAAGGAATCGAGACTGAAATGCAAGCATTAACACGTCAGCCTAAAAATAGCGAGGGAAATAATGACTAGGGAATAGTAAAAGCGCAAAAGAGTGAGGTGTCACCCTGAGGCACTCGAAGGGTGAGCGAAAGCCAGACGCCTTTTTGCTAGCGCTCATGCTTCGAGTGCCTCAGCATGACACCCTTTTTTAGGTGTGCTTAGATGACAAACTTTAAATGTTTGACGAATAAATAATAAATTTAGACCCACGACAAACTTATACCATGAGATATAATAAGCTGTTTGTAACGCTACCCCTCGTGGGTGCTGCACTTGCCGGCATTTTGGCCTGGAAGGTTAAATCAAAGCCGGCTAAAGCTGCGCCGCCGCGCCCAAACATCATTGTTATATTGGCCGATGATATGGGCTTCAGCGACCCGGGGTGTTTTGGTGGCGAGATCAACACACCCAACATAAATTACCTGGCACAAAACGGTATCCGTTTCACTAATTTTTATAATACCTCTCGCTGCTGCCCTACACGTGCTTCATTACTTACAGGTTTATATAACCACCAGGCCGGTATTGGCAAAATGACCGATGCCGAAGATGAACCTGGCTACCTGGGACACATCACTACCAATGCCGTTACCCTGGCCGAGGTTTTGAAAACAGCGGGTTATCATACCGCCATGTCGGGCAAATGGCATGTGTCGAACACTAACGGACAGCCCAATCCCAAAGAACAGCTGGCCTGGTTAGATCATCATAAAGAATATCCCGAGTTTTCACCTATCGATCAATACCCTACCAGCCGCGGATTCGAGAAATATTTTGGCACCATTTGGGGTGTGGTTGATTATTTTGACCCGTTTAGTTTAGTGAGTGGCACCAAGCCTATCACATCAGTACCAAAAAATTATTATCATAGCGATGCTA
This sequence comes from Mucilaginibacter ximonensis, assembly GCF_042686265.1. Classification (NCBI taxonomy): domain Bacteria; kingdom Pseudomonadati; phylum Bacteroidota; class Sphingobacteriia; order Sphingobacteriales; family Sphingobacteriaceae; genus Mucilaginibacter; species Mucilaginibacter ximonensis. The sequence goes on along the minus strand of NZ_JBHUPD010000002.1, from coordinate 708,151 downwards.
TTAACGATACGGCTGTAACTTATATTAAAGAGTATGCCAGGCAAAAGCAGCCCTTCTTTTTATATGTGGCCGAAAATGCGCCGCATTGGCCGCTAATGGCTAAGCCGCAAGATATCGCCAAATATAAAGACACCTATAAAGGCGGCTGGGATGCCATCCGCGAGGCACGGTATCAAAAAATGATCAAACTCGGCCTCGTCGACCCAAAAACAACCAAACTTTCAGAGCGCTGGCACAGCGACCTGAAATGGGAAAACAACCCTGACAAAGATTGGGACGCACAGGCTATGGCTGTTCACGCTGCTATGGTTGATTGTATGGATCAGGGTATAGGCAGAATTATCGCTGCTTTGAAACAAACTGGTCAGCTGGATAATACCTTAATTGTTTTCCTGTCAGACAATGGCGCGAGCGCCGAAAGCGCCGCGGGGTATGGGCCAGGCTTCGACCGCCCGAGCGAGACGCGCGACGGCCGCAAGATTGATTATTCAACTAAAAAAGATAATATACCAGGATCGGAAACCGTATACGCATCTATTGGGGAACGCTGGGCAAATGTGGCCAATACACCATACCGTTTGTGGAAAGCGGAATCGTACGAAGGTGGGCTGCATACACCCATGATTGCTTTTTGGCCAAAAGGTATCACCGCGCCTAAAGGCAGCTTTAGCAAACAAGTAGGGCATGTAATGGATTTTATGACCACTTTTGCAGAGTTGGCCGGCGCCAAATACCCTAAAACATATAAGGGCCATGATATTCCGCCTACGCCGGGCGTTAGTTTAGTGCCGGCTTTTAAAGGTCATGCAATGGTCGGCCATACCGAGTTATTCAATGAACATTTCCAGGCTCGCTATGTGCGCGAGGGCGATTGGAAAATGGTGTCGACCAATGACCATAACTGGCATTTATTTAACCTGGCCGATGACCGCACAGAAACCATTGACCTGAAAGCGCAATATCCTGACAAGGTAAAACAAATGGATAGCCTATGGCAAAACTGGGCACATACACACAACGTGTTGCCTAAGCCAAGAGCAAAAAAAAATAGTTCAAATTAATAAAGAAACGGATGCCAAAAGGGAGATCGATATTTCTAGTGGGGGCAGCTTTGTTAGCCAGTATTACAGCGTGTAAGCAAAAAGCTAATACACCTGCTGCACAGATAAAAAAACCGGCAGCAATGAATAAATCCGCCGTGTGTTGCGAGTCGAATATACCGGCGCGTTTCCCGGGGCTGTCTGGTCCGGGTAGCGGCAACCTTAAAACTATCGGCGATCATTCGCATAAAGGGATGGTTTGGATAAAAGGCGGCACCTTCGGTATGGGCGGCGACAACAAACAAGCCGGACCTGACGAATACCCCAAACACAAGGTTACTGTAACCGGGTTTTGGATGGACGCTACCGAAGTGACCAACGCTGAGTTTGCCCAATTTATAAAAGCTACCGGCTACATTACCACGGCAGAGCGCAAACCCGATTGGGAAGAATTGAAAAAGCAAGTCCCTCCCGGTACGCCAAAACCTGATGAAAGCTTGCTGGTACCGGCGTCGCTGATCTTCAATCAACCTTCGCACCCGGTTAATCTGAATGATTACAGCCAGTGGTGGAGCTGGGAAAAGGGTGCGGACTGGAAACATCCGCACGGACCTAAATCAAACATCACAGGTAAAGAAAACTACCCGGTAGTACATGTGTCATGGTATGATGCTGTGGCCTATTGTAAATGGGCCAACAAACGACTGCCTACCGAAGCCGAATGGGAGTGGGCCGCGCGGGGTGGATTGAGCGATGAGATTTATCCCTGGGGTAACGAGCCGGTAGATGCCGGGCAGCCAAAAGCCAACACCTGGCAAGGCGATTTTCCGAATAAAAACACCTTGAAAGATAAATTCTTTTTTGCCGCGCCTGTAGGTTCGTTTAAGCCAAATGGCTATGGGCTTTATGATATGGCCGGTAACGTATGGGAATGGTGCTCAGATTATTACCGCAGCGACTATTACCAAGCCATCAATAAACCTCAGGGCGTTACCAATCCGAAAGGCCCTGCCGATAGCTATGATCCGGATGAGCCTTATGCTAAAAAGCGTGTGATACGTGGTGGATCTTTCTTGTGTAATGACAGTTATTGCTCAGGTTATCGTGTTGCCCGCCGGATGAAAAGTACCGAGGATAGCGGCATGGAGCATTTGGGCTTCAGAGCGGTACAGGATTAAATACCCGCTAGCCGGCCAACCGCTTCAATCATTACGTCGGGTTCGTTGGTCCGTTTAACAATCTTGCCATCTCTGTTAATGATCCAATGAGTGGGATACATATTGGTGTTGAGTTTCTGTTCTATATAAGTTTCAGGCACTGATGCGATAGCATATTTAAAGCCCTTGCGTTTGTTAAACTTTATCAGGCTGGCTTTTGAGTCGAAAGCGATACTTACAAAAAGGATATCTTTTCTATTACGATATTTATCTACAACAGTATTTAACTCTGGCATCTCCAAATTGCAGGCCTGGCACCGTATAAACCACGATTTGAGTACCAATATTTTGCCTTTTGTATTGGCGTTGGTATAGACGTTACCGTTAAGATCGGTAAACTTAAATGCCGGGAATTTCCTGCCTTCGCATTTATAATGGTCTAGCTCATAGCCTGCAAATTGCGCAGTGATATCGGCGACTTCTTTGTCATAGTGCCCCTTAAATGGATATAACTTGTATGCCCAGGAGCCTGGAGCCGAGGTTAAATGCAGCGGCAGATATTTAGCCGACGTTAATGCTTCCAGAAACTGTAGTTTACTTATTTTTTTATTGTGCTCGTTGTAAGCGGTGAAATCTTCGGACAGGCGGACATGATCGCGGTTATAATACGAAAAGTTGGTTCCAAGTTGCATCACAGTCGAAGGATCAACCTGCGGGCGACCGGGCTTTTGTGCAGCAGCGCTCCAAACTAAGGCGAATGATAAAATGAATACTAAAAAACGACTTCTCATAGGCATGCCTGGACAGACGGGTTCGGTTAATTATAAATATACTTTACCGGGTTGACATAACAAATTATTTTCACGCTGATTTTTACTGTTGACATAGGGTTGTCATTACCGCACTTCAACTTTGCCTAATAAAACCCACGCTATATGCAATTTACTTCAGTAAGAATCATTAGCCAGATAATCGACCCAATGGTTGAATTTTATCAAAACGTTATCGGTATACCGGCAGTTATTTACACACCCGACTTTGCCGAGATAAAAACCCCGCTATCAACTTTAGCCATAGGCAGCGTCAATACGCTGGCTTTTTTTGGCGATGAAAATATGGCGCAACCAGGTACAAACAGGTCGGCTATTATTGAGTTTATGGTAGATGACGTCGATGCCAAATACCAGCAAATTAAAGATTTTGTTAAAAATAACCTGGTGCAAGAGCCTACCACCATGCCCTGGGGTAACCGCTCGTTACTTTTCCGCGATCCTGACGGCAATCTGATTAATTTTTTTACACCCCAGGCCAGGCCGCAACCGCAGAGTTAATCATTTATAAAATGATTTTATCAGTCATATTCATTAGTTTTTATTTAAAATGGAAAGACTAATGAGTTTACCACTTTTGTTTAAAGTTGTAGGTTTTGTTTTTGGCTATGAACGGCCAATACGATAAAAGGTACGATTACAACGAAAGCACACGTAACGCCTGAGCGGCAACCACCATAAAAACGTCTTAACGAACAGGCCACGCGGTATCCGGGCGTCACAATGAGCGTGACACTTACGGCAAACCGGTAACGGGCGCGCGTGCTCAGTGTTATGCAAAACGGCCGCCATGTTTATAATTTAACAGTTCGAGCACCTTGTAAAGAACCAGGGCGGGCCAGAAAACAGCTTTGAAAAAGCCCAGGACACCGCCCCAAAAGGTAGTTGAATGTTGTATAAAGTAAACTAAAGCGCCTAAAAAAGCTATTCCGTAAATAGCACAGGTTTGATTTCTCATTTTCTTAAATTGTTCGTTCATGTCGTAGTTATTTGGCCCCGGTAGCAATATAAAATTGCCCTTAATCTTCATAAATCTACATGACATTCGTCACCAATCTAGCTGATGCTTCTCAATTGCCTTTATGCCATTTCCGTCTTAAGGAGGATGTAGCTATTGAGTTACCGGAAAAGTCATCGTAAAACAAGTTTCTTCATAAGGCACACTTGAAAACTCAAGGGAACCGTTCATTAAGTGCACATAGCGTTTAACAATGTTTAGCCCGAGCCCGGCACCGGCAATTTGGCCGGTATTATTAACGCGGTAAAAAATCGTGGACAACTTCTTTTGATCTTCGTCAGCAATCCCAACGCCATTATCTTTAACACTGATTACCACACGGTTTGGAGTAACTTCCGTTTTGAGCCAGATGCAGGCTTCATCGCCGGCATATTTAATCGCGTTAGATAATAAACCGCTTACCGACTTCTCAATAAGCGTGCGATCAAGCTTTACCACCTGCGGTTTAGTCGGCAAAACATAAATAAGTTGCTGCCGGGCTTTAGCCATTACATTATAAGCTGCAATGATTTCCTCACAAACTGCAACCAAATCAAAATAGGTGAATTCGGCCCTTACCAATCCTTCTTCCAGTTTTTCCAGAGAAAGAAAATCCTCGAGGATACACTCCAGACTATGCACTACTTGCTTAATTTTTGTAACATGTTTCATCACCTGCTCCTTTTCATCGCGCTGCATATACCGCTCAATCAGCGTAGCCGACAATAGTACTGAACTGAGTGGAGTTCGAAACTCATGCGATGCCAGGGTAACAAAGCTACTCTTTAATTGGTTCAATTCATGTTCTTCCTGGTAAGCCCTGATCCGGTTTTTTAGTTCAGTAAGTATCACATAGATCAGCCAGGATACAATCAGCAGAATCAGTAACGATCCGATCACCACAATAATTTGCGTTTGCCTGCCAGACAGTTTATATGCATTTTCTCTATCAAATAAAAGAGCCTCTTCATCTTGCTTAATACGTGTCAGTGATGCTTTGATTTTGCTGATTTCGGAACGTAATTGCCGGCTGTCTTTGTTAGCGTATGAGCCCAGGCTATCAATTTGCCGGCTTAGTAAATCAATGTCGTGTAATTGCAAACTATTGTCTTTAACTAATGCGGTCAAATTACTGATCTGCCGCTTTAGGTTTTCACGCTCGCTAATTTTGAACCAAGCAGCCGTCGCGCGATCAGGCGTACTCATATAATTGCCGGGCAACAGGGTCTGGTTGAAATACATGTTTATCGAGTCCGTTTTCCTCAATACATTATAAGTATGTTCTACCCATTTTTCCAGCTTTTGCTGCCGGTTCAATGCCTCGTATGATACTATGCCAACTACCATGACCAGTAAAATTGACGTTGCACAACCGAGATAAAATAACAGCCGGAAGCCTTTCAGCATTTTTGGCGACAGCTTCTTTTCTGGAATCCATTGACCCTCATTTAAAGAGCTTTGGCTGGGGCGACCTGAGGGAGAATTCATTCTGTTTATATTTAACCCCAAGGATAGGGCAATTGTAAGCCGCGAAAAATGACCTGAAACACCTTTTAGGCAAATATTAGACACAGTGATACCGCTGGCACCTGCTTAGGTTTGTATCTATGCAAAAGCTGGTTTTATTACGTCACGGTGAAAGTTTATGGAACAAAGAAAATCGGTTCACCGGCTGGACGGATATCGACTTGTCTGAAGATGGGTTTCGCCAGTCTGAACAAGCAGGCAGGTTGTTTAAAAAACACGGATTTGAATTCGATATAGGTTTTACATCTGTTCTGAAACGCTCCATCAAAACGCTGCATGTTGTTTTAGACCAAATGGATATGCTTTGGATACCGGTACAGAAATCCTGGCGGCTTAATGAACGTTTTTATGGCGCATTACAGGGTCTTAACAAAGAGGCTATAACACAGCAGTATGGCGAAGAGCAAGTGCATAAATGGAGGCGCGATCCGCATGAGCATCCGCCGGCAATTAACGAGACCGATGAACGTTTTCCGGGGCATTACTTACGGTATTATGACCTTACCTATCGGGAATTGCCTTTAACCGAAAACCTGAGTGAGACGATGGACAGGGTATTGCCTTTCTGGCACGAGGCAATTGTACCGGCTTTGCGGCAAAATCAAAAGGTAATTATTTGCGCCCATGGCAACAGCCTGCGGGCATTGATACAATATATTGAAAATTTAAGTGACGAAGCGGTAACCAGCCTGGATATCCCCACCGCTATTCCCTTGATATATGAACTGGATGAAAAATTGGATTGTATTAAGCATTATTACCTCTCATAAACTTAAGTCACAATTCAACCTTGGTTTGCAGAATAAGTGCTTAACATCAGTTTTTTTGCTATCCCCCGTCAATTTATCTGCTGCCTCACCTTGTTAAATTGGCAATATTATTTCATATCAATTAATTATTATGGAAACCATATTAATTGCTACCGACTTTTCAAAATCTGCCGAAAATGCGACGATCTATGGTTTAACACTTGCAAAAGCGCTGAAATTGGATTGCAAACTTTTTCACGCTGATAACGACGCAGCTGATGAGCCCGCATCTAATGGCCAACTATCTAGGCTGGTAAAGCGGTTGACAAAAAAAGACACACAACCGGTGGAAGGTAAATTTACCCCGCTGATCAAATTTACTTCGCACACTGGCCCGCTCGCTGAAGTGGCCAACGCATTGTCTGAAGAAAGATCAGCCGCGATGATTATTTTAGGTACCAGCGGAGCGGGTGAGCAACGATCAGCGTTCTCAGGCAGGGGGAGCAGGCAATTGATTGCCGGCTCTAAAGTGCCGTTATTATTAGTACCTCCGGTTGCTCAAAAACATCTGCCTCAAACGATTGCTTTAGTTACATCATTAAATGAAGCCGATATTCCCGTAGTATATTCTGTGGCCACATTGGCCCTTGACTTGCATGCAGAAATCATCATCGTTCATATCGATTCGGGTAGCGGCGATCACGAAACCCATAAAAATCAGCTGCATAAATTTTTAGAAAAGGTGCGCGAAGAAATCCGTTTTACCGCTTTTTCTTACCGCAATATAGAAAGCAAGAACATTGCGTCTGAATTGAGCCGTTTTACCGCCGAGTCGCTAACCGGTATGCTGGCGATGAGCCATGGCAGGTACCAGCAGCTTGAATCCTTATTAAAAGAAGAAAACACTTATGTAATGGAAATGGCGCGCCAATTACGTATACCTTTATTAATCTATCCTAATCGCCCAGGGAAATCAGGCTATCCTGTTTATTAAACCCAGGTAGTATGTTACTACTTCATCGTTAGCTTTATTAAACAGCTCATTTTAAAGATTGCCTGATAGCTTCAAAAAGCTCTTCGGGTTCAAAGGGTTTCCGAATGTAGCCACTGGCACCCATTTCCAAGCCTGCCGCTACTTCTTTTTTTTCTGCACTCGCGGTTAAAAATATAAAAGGAATGGCCCTGGTGGCCGGCGCGGCCTGCAAGCCTGCAAATACTTCATAGCCATTAGCCTCAGGCATCATAATATCGCAAAGGATAAGGTCGGGCAGGTGTTGACTGGCCAAAGTCAAACCTGTCTTTCCGTTTAATGCAAAAATGACATTATAACCTTCAAGTTCCAGCAACTCGCAGGTGTTTTCACGAATGTCGTTATTGTCTTCTATCAGTAAGATCGTTCTCATAAACTTGGTTTAGCGAAAATTCAACCATAAAAGTTGTCCCGCGGTTAGGTTCACTGATAAAACTGATATGCCCCTTCAATAACTCTACATATTGCTTTACAATCGTCAAACCGAGCCCGGTGCCCTGAATATTGGTGGCATTTTTTGCCCTGTAAAATTTGCTGAACAAATTATTTTGTTCTTCTGGCGGAATGCCTATGCCTTCATCCCTAACCTTGATAATTACTTTTCGGGCATTGGTTCTAGCATCAATGTCTAAATAAACCGTTTGTTGATCTGCCGAATACTTGATAGCGTTTGATAGCAGGTTAAGTAAAATATTCCGCAGGATCTTTTTGTCCTCATTGATATAGCGAATGCCATCGTATTTAAACCGGATTTGCTGCCCTGGTTTAAGCATGCCGCCAACCTCTTCTATAATGTCTTCGGCAAAGTCGTAAAGATCAAACGCTTCTTTTTCTATCTCCACTTTGCCCTGTTCGACTTTGTCCAGCGACAAAAATTCATCAAGTATTATGGTGAGATTTTTTACCGATGCCCGTATACGGCCAATATGCCGTTGGCGTTTATCTTGCTGCTCTGCCTTGTCATAAGATTCGGCCAATGTTAAACTTGACAAGATGGCGCTTAAAGGTGTACGAAATTCATGAGATGCCATAGCGACAAAACGTGATTTCATATCATTGAGCTCTTTTTCGCGTTCAAGTGATCGGGTAAGCTCAAGCGTACGTTCTTTTACCTTTGATTCAAGTTCGTCGTTGAATCGTTGTCGCTCAGTAATATCGGTGATAAAAGCAACAGCTAAGTTTTCGTCAAATAATCGATAATGCCCCAGACTTATCTCTACCGGAAATTGACTGCCATCTTTTTTACGGGCAAATAAATTTAACCCATAGCCCATGGGGCGCGCTTTAGGCCGCTTAAAATAGCCCTCCCTGTAATTAACATGATTTTCGCGAAATACTTCAGGTATCAGTATTTCAACAAGCCGACCGGTTAGCTCGGCTTTTTCATAACCAAATAATTTCTCGACGCATGGGTTGGACAATTCAATCCTTCCCCCGCTGCTAATCACCAAGATGCCAACAGTTGCATATTGAAATAAAGCCTTGAAGCCGGCTTCATTTTCAAGAGATAAGGCACTCATCTCATTCATAATACAAGGATAAAATGCGATGTTCAGCAGTGTGATGATAAAGTTAGAAAAATTATTCCTAATAGTGGTAAAACAATTTGTACGATTATTTAAGCCATGAGGTTACGCTTTTCCTGTTTTATAGTCAGATCGCCTTATTGGGGAAAAATAAAAAAAGCAGTAAGCCAATGATGGTCAATATTGCAAATACGATTAAAACTATAAATAGCCAATGATGACGGCTCCAGACCGACGACTTTCTTTTCGCGATCATACTACGTATCAAATTCCGCATTAACTGCGGGCCCGGGCGTTGATGCGCGCCTTAAACCGGGCTTGCCAGCTGCAGATGCGAAGATCATTGCAAGTCGGCTACGGTATTGAATTGGCACATATTACCGATGTGCTATAAAAACGGGAAGACTATTGAGTTTCAGCACCAGGTCGGCAGTATTTGTTCTGAACAAATTTGACACCCAGCTGCGCCCATATGCTCCATAACCAAAAAGGCATTGGCCTGGCGCACGCAATAGTCAAATAATTCGTCTTTGGTCTATTATGCAGGTGCATCAGTTGGGGTGCTGGCCATCACGCTGTCCTTATTCTTCGCCAATCGTGTAGTCTTTTCGAGGTTAGAAGCTACGCGAGCCTCATTACGTACGGCAGATCGAAAAAAAAATAATTTTTTGCGGGATTTGCCTGATAAAAGGAACCTACTTCAAAAGCAAAGTAAAATGAATGAACGACCATACAGCGAAAGACTACAAATTTTGGCTAAGCAATATTTGCGCGGGGAGTTAAATCCGAAAGAACAGCAAGAGGTTGACGAATGGTTTTTGAGTGATGAGGGTGCTGATTTCCTAAAAAGTGAAATGAGTAAAGACGAATACAGCAAACTGCTTCTCAGGCGCATTCATAAGCAAGCAGGCATCCGAAAAATTGCTACGCGCCCAAAACGAATTTATCTTCGCGTTGCGGTTGCTGCTTCGCTTATACTAGCAACCACGTTAGGCACTTACATTGCCCTCAACAAAACTCCCATTAAACAACAGGATCATGAACTCGCAGCAACCCAGATAAAACCTGGTGGGGCCAAGGCAACATTGATACTGGCTAATGGCAAAAGCGTAACATTAATGTCCCGCAACCCTGGATTGCTTGCCAGGCAGGGTAATGTACAAGTCTACAAAAATCAGAACGGCAGCCTGAGCTACGCAACAGATAGAGGTGATATTGCAAAGGCGGCAACATTATACAACATGGTTACTACTCCTCGTGGCGGGAAATATAGCTTAACCCTTTCAGACGGCACGATCGCCATTCTTGATGCAGCCTCCTCGATCCGGTTCCCGGTTTCATTCGACAAGGAAAGAAATGTTACCATTACGGGGCAGGTGTATTTTGAGGTCATACATAATGCTGCCAGACCTTCGATGATTCAAAATTACTGGAGGACAGTAATACGAATGCATTTGACGTGCTCTACAATCGTTATTGGGACCGGGTATTAAGTTTGGCATATCGAAAAACCGGCGACCGTATGGAAGCCGAGAATATTGTTCAGGATGTTTTTGTTTCACTTTGGAAAAGGAGGGAAAGCCTGAGAATAAAGGGAGACTTTTCCCACTATCTTTTTGTTTCTGTAAAGTATAGGGTCTTGAAAGTGTTGGCTAAACAATCGGCCGTGCGTTCGGTTAGCCTGGATATGGCCACTGAGATTTTGGACGATTCTACACAACAATATCTGGATTTTGAAGAGATTCGCGAACGGCTTGAAGTGCTTGTAGGTAAACTACCGGTAAAGAGCCGGTTGGTTTATCAAATGAAAAACGAAGACAAATCTTACAAAGAAATTGCTGCCGAACTCAAAATATCGGAAAAGGCTGTAGATGCTCATTTGTTGCGCGCGCGGAGAAAGCTACGAGTGGAACTTGGCAGTTTTTTAGGCAGTTTCTTACTTTAACCTCACCTTCAGAAAACGTTCGATCGAGAATCATTAGCGTAAAATTTCATAAACAAAAACGCTTCCCGCCCGTTAAAAAATTTACTAAACGCTATGAAACGATTATTGTCTGTTCCGATATTCGCAATTTTATCCTTGTCAGTAATACTACTATCATCCTGTCATACCAAAACTAAGCCGGCAGAAAATGCTGCCAAATCTGCTCCCAATATCAAGGCTCCTCAGCGTGTGCCGGATTCACTAGCTGGCATTGTCGGCAACTACCGGTGCAAATGCCAAACCGGTAATAACTACATTGAACTAACTGTTGAAAAAGTAAATGACGGTTTTAACGCTAAAGTTTCTTACTTCCCGGACAAATTTAAAGCAAGTGGCGTTTTAAAACCTGATACCAACAATTTTGACCCTGATTTCCGGGCATGGTCATTTACCACCGGTAAGGACATTTACGGTTTTCAGTTTTCACGAACCCAGGATAATAAATGGCATTTGGTAATGATTAATGAAGACTATAAAAAAGTATTTAAAGAATGCAGTGACGCTAAAGTAATCGTTTTTGAAAGCACAAATAATCTATAATTATGCAATATAAATTAATATTAGTCTTTTTAATATTTTGCCTGCCTATAGGCTTAAAAGCTCAAAAATCGAAACCGTTTCCGTATATCATAAGCCAAGCTGACGTTCCTGCCGGCTTTTTCCCCGCCGGACCTTTTACTAAAGAAGAAAAAGCAACATCTTTATCGGCTAACCAGGGGTTGGTTACTGATAAAAAATTGATCAGCACGATATATGATCACGCAAATATTGCAGCAATCCAAAAAATATATGCCGCAGTCTTTGTTCCAAAGGTGCATGCCGAAGATGCCTTGGAATGCTATGTTATAGAATATAAATCCCAGGCTATCCTAAACCAGGAACAGGCAAAGCAGACTCGACAAAGCGGCAGCCGGTTTCTTAAAAAAGACCGATATCTCTTTATTGTATGGTCCGATGGTTATTATGCAGCTGTTAATACCACGGCACAAAATTTAATAAAAAAATGGGCGCTAACTGATATATCTAAGTAGCTCATTACCAGGTTGATGGTTGTTTAAGGCAGATCAATCCAATAGCGTATAAAAATCATGAAAAATTGGGCGAAACTCATTTAAAGCCACTAAGTTACGCGTCAATACGATTGCGCCATGCTTGGATGCTACATAGGCCGGTATACCCGCAAACTACCCGCCCGGCTATATGAGCATTGTTAACAAAAGTGATTAAAATCACTTTTTAGATAGTTTTCCATCATCCTTCACTGCTTAAGGCGGCTGTATTTTTACAACGAATTAAAAATCAGAGCTATGTTAGGAAAATTGAGCGAAATGGAGATAGACCGCCTGTTGAAAGAGCAGGTAGTGGGCAGAATTGCCTGTCAATCAAACGGGGAGATTTACCTGGTGCCCATTAATTACGTTTACCGTGACGGTTACGTTTACGGGCATTCAGCCGAGGGAAAGAAAATACGCATGATGCGTGAGAATCCGCATGTATGCTTTGAAGTCGATGAAATCAATAGCATATTCCAATGGAAAAGTGTAATTGCCAACGGTAAGTACGAAGAGATAACCGACTTTGACGAAAAACAGCAAGCCATGCAGGGTATTATTCATCGCATTATGCCACTGGTGACCAGTGCCGAAGGGCATCCTTCACATGGTATAACAGAAAAGGACAGCGATGTGGGGACTTTAGTAGAGTTAGTGGTTTATCGAATTAAGCTGGAAGAAATAACCGGACGTTTCGAACAAGGGTAAGAAGTGTCAGAAATATAACAGGCTATCTATATCAGCACTTTTAGTGCCTGATATCATTTTTCAAACTAACATTCCGGATAACTTTAGGCATTAGTCACACCTCATGATTTCGTTACGGTATAATTTTAAGCACCCCTTTAAAGGCAATGTTATTTTGCGTAAAACAGGTTTTGCGCAAGGCTGGCGCCAGACGATGTCTTTTGACAGTGGTAGCGAAAATGACTTCGATATCCATTTGCAAGTTAACGAGGACGGGGATTACCAGGTTATTCTGAACTGGGAGTTTGAAGGTCGTTCGTTTTCGCACGAATCAGATATAACTGTAAAAAACGGGCAATTGATTTTTTAACAGCTTATTACATTTTAATCATAAAAACATGAACTATTCATCACCCGATAGCGAACTGGAGGCAGAGCTCCAGGAGATATACCTTCAGGCCAGCCATTGGTTAAATGACATTTCGTTTTTAGAAACAGAAACACAGTTTTTCCGAAATGTTATCGACCGCTATCCATCTGCTCCGGGCGCAGATATGCGCAGCGATGAATTTAAGGCTAAAATTGAAGCTCAGTACCAACGGCTCGAATCTTTAAAAGCGAAAATCCCCAATTTTTTGTCGTTTGTTGAGCCTTTTATTGGCGATTTAAAAAAGCCAATGGATATGGATTTTCTTAACCGATACAATACATTGCACCTGGAGTTGATCAGTCTGTTCAACAGCTACCGTTTAACCAAAAGCGAGTTGTTTCAGTATACAGAGTCTCTGATGGCGCCTAAAAATCCCGCATAAATTTTCCTGCTATACCAAAACCTGGTTTTAAAAAGACAGGCAGCATAGTTAAGCTATGCTGCTTGTCTTTGCCATATTAGATACTGATCTCGGCCAGTTGGGCTTCTGAACTTGCCAATTGGCTGACCCAATCCTGAAGAGACAACGACGTTTGGCCTGCAGAATAGCTGAAGAGTGTTTGATAATAGGCGATACCCTCTATTAGTTGTGATTTGAATTTGGCTAATTGCTTTTTCTTCTTATCGTTTATTTCTCTTAATTGTGATTGAAGATCGCGCTGCAGATATTCAATATAAAGATTCAATTCTTTGATGAACATGTGCGGGCGTTTGATCTTTTCAAGCAAGTCTGTTGCGCCGTAAATGTGTCGCACCATTTCGTCGAGGCTATAGCTCCGCGAAAAATAGGCCAGGTTAGGGCCCGGACAAATAGCCACTGCTTTATTTTCGCGCGGCTTTAAAATGTCATATTTGATGTAGGCCGAAGCACATAAACCCTCGCACAGGCAAACTTTTTCTACTACGGTTTGCCGCGCCTTTTCGTATTCGTCTTCTGCAAGGCCGCCGGTGGCTAATTCTTTTAACTTCAGACGCTGGTATTGGCGCGAGGCGGTGCAAATGGGCGTTTCGGTAAATTCGGTATTGGTACACAGATACTTCTTGGTGCATGGGCTGCCGGGACGATCATTTAGCAGCCGTTTTAAACGTAGAGATTCTGCAGTACTTTTTTTAAAGTTATTAAACAATATGCCCAAAGGTGATGCCCCGCTTACATAATAGTCTGCTTCAGACGCAGATTCAAGATCATGCAGTGTTTCGTTATCAACATTCGTAACTTCAGGTACCAGTAAAAATGGGCTACCCCAGCCTGTTGCGTCTACCTGGTAGTGATCAAACAGGAACTGATTTTCTGACGCTGTGCCAATACCACCCTGTACACTTAATTTTTGGGCAGGCTGATAGTCGCACCTGAAACCTTTTTCCTCAACGGCCGTGCGGTAAACACTAAATAGCTCGGCTACCATTTCATTTCGTTTTTGTTTAAACTCTTCCAGGATAGGCCCTAACAGAAACCCTTCGGTGGCAAAAGCGTGGCCGCCACAGTTCAGGCCGGATTCTATCCTAAATTCAGAAACCCAAAGGCCTTTTTTAGCGAGAAATTTAGCTTGTATAAAAGCAGAACGGAAATCGCTTACTTTTAATATGATTTTTTTATTGAACTGGCCGTCTGTTGACGGGTAGAAATCTTCAAAAGATTCCAGGTAACTGTATAAGCGGGGGTTCATACCTGCAGATAAAATCACAGAAGACTTAAGCCGGCTGCCGGCAAAGCCACGTAAAGCGGCTAGTGCATCCGTATTTTGATCGCCGGTAAATTCGCCGTCAGCCGTAAAGTTCATTTTGTCAACCTTAGACATGATATTGACATCGATTGCGCCCGCAACCATTTCACTTTTCAACCATTTTTGAAAGTATTTTTTCTGACTTCCTTCGGGGAAATCACACATCAGGTCGTAGCCCTGTTTAAGTCGGCTGCGCTCGGGCAACAATTCAAAGTACCGGCATAAATCGTTTCCTGATTCAAATGGCATTGCTTTAAGCGCTTCAAATTGTTTTTCTACCAGGCTGAGAATAAAATTCAGATATTTTGTAATGCGTCTTGCCCGGGCATCTGTTTCATTTTTGCCAATCGGCGTATAAGGCTCCCCATTTAACTGCGCGTGATATTGACGCATGCGCTCTATTAATTCATCGTCAACGATAGATATCGTAGATGTGATGCCATAGCGGGCGACCTTTAACGGTGTGTCTATAGAATAACCTAATCCTAACACAGGTATGTGAAATGTATGACTCATATTTTATTTTACTTAGAATGCTTTTGATACTGAGTTATTTGGCTCGCCACTCGATTACATATTTCCTGACAAGAGCACTTTAGGAAACAATATGTTGTTTTCTAAGTGAAAATGTAGTAATGCATCTTTTTCATAATCGGCTAAAAGCTTATAAAGGATTTTACAGGCACTTGAGGTGTAAACAGGCGCCGTATAGTGGTTGGTTAACAGGCGAATTTGCCTCAGTTTGTTCACGATATCCTTGCCTTCGGTCAAAATAGCGTCGTTAAGCCGGCGGGCTTCTTCATTTAAATCTTTTTCCTCCCCAACAAGCTTCGCCCCGGCCAGCGTCTGGATAGCCGGAAAATACGCTTTCTCCTGTGTTTCGACATGATGTTCGAATAGTTTTCCCACGGACGAAAATATTTCCGCGACATTTTTGATCTCCGGATGCCGGCTGCTATTTGACGCTGCAACTTTGAATGCCATATCAGTTATAAATGCCGTTTGCGTTATTACGAAATTATGATGGATCTGGCTAATGTACTTGCTCAGCAAAGTCAGATTCCAGCCCTGGTAATTCAATCGCCCTTCGGCAGGGAGCTGATCAACGGCTTTCCATTGTTGTAAAATTTCTTTTATGGCACCTTCCTGTCCGCCAAGTGCTTGTGATAAGGTTCTGTTGCCACCACAGCTGAAATCTACATCATATTCTATCAGTGCCTGAGATTTGCGGTAATCGCGGGCAACGATCGCGCCGATGGTTTCCGTGTCGCTTTCCGGCGATCGTTTAATTATTTTAATCATCCATTTTTCCGGCCCCTGTTCCATAGGCTCCCAGTCAAAATTAAGGCCGCGCTGATTCGACAGCAGGTGGTAATAAGCCGTTAAGTTTGCATCATTAGCCAGCATAAAGCTTTGTCCCGGCTTTAATGCATCATATTTTTCTATAAGGGCAGCATTTTTAAAAACAGGTGCAACAGCACTTATATCTAGCATCTCCGTATTTCTGTTAACATTAATCCCGCAAAGCTAATGCGTAGCTAATACTCAATAAATGACCGTCGTCATAAACAAACTATTACTGCCAAATTTTATTCGATGCCAAGAGGTATTATTTAAAAAACATTCAACAAAAAAATGACGGATATCATTTTTTTTCAGGTCTAACCATCATTCTGGAGCTAAAGCCGATAGCAGACTTTTGAATAAAAAAAAGAAAATATGCCCGAAATCGAAACGCCGGTCAAAACCCATTGTTACCATTGCGGCGAAGAATGCCATACCACCGATTATCAAAATGATGGCCGGCAATTTTGCTGTCAAGGCTGCCAGAGTGTTTATACGATACTTTCAGGTGCCGGCTTGTGCAGCTATTATCAATATAATGACCACCCCGGCACCACCCGGGCCCGGACCGACAAACGTTTCGATTATCTGAGTGACCCGGCTATTATGGCTGAGTTGTTAGATTATGCCGACGACCATATACAGATCATTACGCTGTATATCCCGCAAATACATTGTAGTTCATGCTTATGGTTGCTGGAACAATTAAACAGGTTTAGTCCGGCTATTTACTATTCGCGGGTCGACTTCCTGAAAAAGCAGCTGATCGTCCGTTATGATGCTGAAAAATTCACGCTTCAGCAGTTGGTTGAATTATTGAATGATATTGGCTATGAGCCCTTGATTAGTTTGCAGGATATTATCAAAAAGCAAAATAAGGCTGTAAAAGGCAATCTGGTTCAAAAGATAGCCGTTGCCGGTTTTTGTTTTGGCAATGTAATGCTGCTGAGCTTCCCTGAGTATTTCGGATTGGCTGAAGTTGAGCAGTCTTTTAAACATTTCTTCGGCTGGTTGAATGTATTGTTTAGCCTGCCTGTAGTGTTTTACAGCGGCCGCGATTATTTTATTTCGGCCTGGCACAACTTGAAAAACCGGGTGTTGAATATCGACTTTCCGCTGGCGCTGGGGATTGCCGTATTGTTTTTGCGGACTACAGTTGAAGTTGTTACCCATACGGGCGCCGGTTTTGCAGATACACTATGCGGACTGGTTTTCTTTTTGCTGGTTGGCAAATTTGTACAGCAAAAAACGTATCATCATATTTCTTTTGAGCGGGATTACCGGTCATTTTTTCCGGTGGCAGTGCAAGTTGTTGTCGACGGAAAGGAAAAGCCCCTGCCCCTATCAGAAATTAAAACTGGGCACCGCATGGTGATCCGGCACAACGAGATCATTCCGGCAGACGCCATTTTACTAAAAGGAGAAGCCCTGATTGATTTTAGTTTTGTAACTGGGGAAGCAGTACCGGTGAATAAGACCCTTGGAGAGATTGTTTATGCCGGAGGCCGGCAAACCGGCGAAGCCATAGAGCTGGAGGTGGTAAAAGCGGTGTCGCAAAGTTACCTTACTCAACTTTGGAATAATGAGGCTTTTACCCGCAAGCAGGATAACCGGATCAAGACTTTTAACGAACGCGTTAGCAAATATTTTACCATTGTACTGGTTACTATCGCCCTGGTTTCGTTAATAGCCTGGTTGCCGTTTGATTACCGCCGCGGGATCAATGCCTTTACCGCAGTGCTTATTGTGGCTTGTCCCTGTGCGCTGGCATTAAGCACGCCTTTCACCATGTCTGCGGTGTTAAGCATTTTCGACAGGAACCTGTTTTATCTGAAAAACACGGCTGTGGTAGAGCAATTAGCCAACATCGATACCATAGTGATGGACAAGACTGGTACGATCACTACAGGCAGTAAGAACGTTGATCTTGAAGCGAGTTTAAATAGTGACCAACGCCGGCTAATCTATACCGCCTGTGCAAATTCCATCCACCCCCTCAGCCGGATGATTTGCCAGTATTTGGGCGACCTGGAAAAAAATAACGTGACAGATTACCGGGAGGTCCCCGGAGAAGGTATCATGGCTATCATAGATGGGCACCGGGTGCTGGTTGGAAATAGTAAGTTGATTTTCAGACAAACGCAGGACAAACATCTGACCACGCGGGTACACCTGATGATCGACGGACATTATGTAGGGCATTTTGGTTTTTACCATGAATATCGGCAAGGAATGAAACAAGTTGCTGAACTGGCCCCCCCTTACGGGCTTTATCTCTTGTCTGGCGATCAGGACCATGAACGGACAGAACTGCTTGCTTATTTCACTGATAAGCATATGTTTTTTGAGCAGTCGCCACAGCAGAAGTTGGACCATATTAAAACCCTGCAGCAGCAAGGCCATCAGGTAATGATGCTAGGCGATGGTTTGAATGACGCTGGTGCATTGATGCAAAGCAATTTGGGCATAGCTGTTACAGATAATGTAAACAATTTCTCGCCGGGTAGTGACGCGATTCTGGACGGGCATTCTTTTCATAAAATACCCGCGTTTTTACGCTTTTCTAAAGATGCAGTGGGAATAATTCATTGCTCCTTTTTTATCTCGCTAACCTATAATCTGGTAGGGCTTAGTTATGCGGTTAGCGGAACGCTATCGCCCCTGGTTGCGGCAGTTTTAATGCCGTTAAGTACCGCTACTATTATTTCATTTACAACGCTTGCAACACATTTTATGGCAAAAAGGAGGAATTTATTATGAGTATTATTTATCTGCTGATTGGTTGCAGCGTACTGCTGGCACTGATTTTTTTGGGTGCTTTTTTTTGGGCACAACGCAGTGGCCAGCATGACGATCTGTACACGCCATCCATAAGGATACTACTGGATGATGAAAATGAATCTTCAAATAAAAAATGATTCTTGTCACCATTCCAACCAATTACAATCATTCTGTAATTATCGGCCCCGCAATAGTTTTACACCCATAAACAGCAAATATATTTTATGCAGCCTGAAAAATTTTACTACGACAACAAGATCGTCCGCAACTTCGGTATCGCAACCGTAGTTTGGGGTATTATCGGTATGACGGTTGGCTTAATCGCAGCTATCCAGTTGTACCACCCGGGTGCTAACATGCACAATCAATTTACCACATTTGGCAGGATACGGCCGCTACATACAAATGCCGTGATTTTTGCATTTGTAGGTAATGCCATATTTATGGGCGTTTATTATTCCCTGCAACGCCTGCTCAAAGCGCGTATGTTCAGCGACTGGCTGAGTAACATCCACTTCTGGGGCTGGCAATTGATCATTGTTTCGGCGGTAATTACCTTACCGTTGGGTTTAACTACGTCTCATGAATATGCCGAATTAGAATGGCCCATTGATATTGCCATAACTATTATATGGGTGGTTTTTGGATGGAACATGTTTGGCACGATTTTCAAACGCCGCGAGCGCCATTTATATGTGGCTATCTGGTTCTATATCGCAACGTTTGTTACCATAGCCGTACTGCACATTGTTAATTCATTTGAATTACCTGTTTCTGCATTTAAAAGCTACATGGTTTATGCCGGGGTTCAAGATGCGCTGGTGCAATGGTGGTATGGGCATAATGCGGTGGCCTTTTTTCTCACCACGCCCTATTTGGGCATGATGTATTATTTCCTGCCTAAAATGGCAAACCGCCCAATCTATTCATACAAACTAAGTATCCTGCACTTTTGGGCGCTTATATTTATTTATATCTGGGCCGGGCCTCACCACTTATTATACACCACGCTGCCGGGCTGGGCGCAATCATTAGGTGTCGCCTTTTCAGTAATGCTTATTGCACCAAGCTGGGGCGGAATGATTAATGGTTTATTGACGCTGCGTGGCGCCTGGGACAAAGTGCGCGATGATGTTATCCTGAAATTTATGGTGGTGGGTTTGACTGCTTACGGCATGGCCACTTTTGAGGGCCCCATGTTATCGTTAAAACAAATCAATAGTATTGCCCACTTCAGCGACTGGATCATTGCTCACGTGCATGTGGGTGCCTTAGGCTGGAACGGCTTTTTAACTTTTGCCATTTTATACTGGCTAATTCCGCGCATTTATAAAACAGAGCTTTATTCTAAAAAGCTGGCATCGTTTCATTTCTGGATTGGTACGCTGGGTATTATCTTTTATGCTGTGCCGATGTATTGGGCCGGCTTTACCCAAAGCCTGATGCTTAAAGAGTTTACAAGCGAGGGTATGTTAAAATATCCAAACTTTTTGGAAACAACTTTACGTATCATCCCAATGCACGTAATGCGTTCTGTTGGTGGCGGCATTTATCTGTTAGGCGTAATTGTGATGGCGTACAACCTGATACGGACCGCTAAACAGGGCAGCCTGGTGGCTAATGAACCCGCACAAGCGCTGCCGCTTGAGCCAATACATACAGTTGCCAAAGAGGCAGCCTGGCACCGCAGGCTTGAACGCAAACCTATACAGTTTATGGTAGCGGCCCTGGTTGTAATATTGATTGGTTCGGTGATTGAACTGATGCCGACGCTGACTATTTCGTCAAATATCCCGACGATTGCCAGCGTCAAACCTTACACGCCGTTGGAATTACAGGGACGCGATCTTTATATCCGCGAGGGTTGTTCTAACTGCCATTCGCAAACGGTAAGGCCGTTCCGCTCAGAGACCGAGCGTTATGGCGAATACAGCAAAGCCGGCGAGTTTGTTTATGATCACCCTTTCCTGTGGGGATCTAAACGTACCGGCCCCGATCTGGCCCGTGAGGGTGGAAAATACGGCAACGCCTGGCATTATAATCACCTGATGGATCCACGCTTAATGTCGCCGGGCAGTATCATGCCTGAATATGGTTGGCTACTTACTCAAAAACTGGACACCAGTACAACAGCCGCTAAAATAAGGGCAATGCAAACTTTAGGGGTGCCATATCCCAAAGGTTATGATAAGGTAGCAAATGCCGATCTCGAAAAACAAGCTAAGGGAATCGCAGACAACTTAAGCATTGACCACATTAAGGTTAAAAAAGATAAAGAGATCGTTGCCATTATTGCATATCTGCAAAGACTCGGAACTGACATCAAGGCCAATAATACTGCTAAAAACTAAATTATCATGTTTAAACAATTTACTGAAAACATATCCGGGCATGAGGTATACCTACTGTCTTCACTGGGCATATTCCTGGTATTTTTTATCGTGGTTACCGTATTGCTGATACGGCTCAGAAAAGCACATGTTCAATATATGAGTGATTTACCGCTGGAAGATGGCAGCGAAATTCAACCTTCAAATCTTTCTTAATATGAAGAAGCTACTTATTATTCCAATGCTGTTCCTGGCGTTCCAAAGCGCCAGTGCGCAAGATGACAGCCTTATCAGCGACGAAATGAAGAACTATATAGCCTACGGCGCCATCGCGGTGATGCTGATAGTGTTCATAATTGCGTTGCTGGTTTTAATGCGGGCATTTAAAGTTATTTCACAAACTGTTTTGCGGTTACAGGGATATTCGCCGGAAGATATCTATAAAATAGAACATCCCGCTAAAAAGGAAAAATTGGCCCCGGCTGCAAAGGACAATAAAAAGCTATTGAAACTGCTGTCGCTAAAACCGATGTCAGAAGAAAAAAGCATCTTGATTGAACATGACTATGATGGTATCCAGGAGCTCGACAACCCCACACCAGCCTGGTTTATGTGGCTTTTTTACGTTACAATAACTTTCGCGGTATGTTATCTGCTTATCTACCATGTTTTTGGCATTGGTCAGTTGCAATACGATGAGTATAAGACCGAGGTGGCGCAGGCAGAGATCGCCAAAAAGGAATATCTAAGCAAAGCCGCTAACCGCGTAGACGAAAATACGGTGAAGCTGGTTAATGACCCTGCTGTATTAGCTTCGGGCAAGGCTATTTTTAAACAAAATTGCGCGCCATGCCACGGTGAAAATGCACAAGGAAATGTGGGCCCTAATTTAACCGACGAGTACTGGTTACACGGTGGTACCATCAATAATGTTTTTAAAACTATTGAATACGGCGTGCCGGCAAAGGGAATGCCTACCTGGGAAAAACAACTATCACCAAAACAAATTGCAGATGTTGCCAACTATGTCAAATCTTTAAAAGGAAGTAACCCGGCCAACCCGAAAGCTCCACAAGGACAAAAAGAAGTATAAGCAGAACAAACTAGCCTAAAATTAAACGATGATGAGCGGATTATTAGCAGCGAAGGAAACAGGTGAACGGAAGTGGATTTACCCGCTCATACGCAAAGGTGTTTATTATAAATGGCGTTCGGCCATCAGCTATGTATATCTGATATTCTTTTTTGCAGGTCCTTTTATCCGCATTGGCGGGCAGCCTTTGTTACTGCTCAATTTTATGGAGCGGCACTTTGTGATATTGGGTCAGGTTTTTTGGCCGCAGGATATTTTCCTGTTTATGCTGGCGTCGCTGGTGTTCCTGGTTTGTGTGGTTTTATTCACCATCGCATTTGGTCGCATTTTTTGCGGCTGGATTTGCCCGCAAACCATTTTTATGGAGATGGTTTTCCGGAAAATTGAAGAATGGATTGAAGGTGACGCGCATCAAAGAAAGAAACGCGACGCAGGTCCCTGGACTAATGCAAAAATCGGCAGGAAGATTGCCAAACACGTCGCTTTTATCCTGGTGTCTTTTTTAATCGCCAATACCTTCCTGGCCTATTTGATTGGTAGCGAAAACCTGCTGAAAATTATAACCGAGCCGATAACGCACCACGCCATTGGGTTTGCCAGTATTTGGGTATTTACCATTGTGTTTTATCTGGTTTATAGCCAGGTTAGAGAGATTGTATGCACGGTGATCTGTCCATATGGACGCCTGCAAACAGTGCTGATTGATGAGCACACACTTGTGGTTGCATATAACGATGTCCGGGGCGAGCCAAGAGGTAAACTTCAGAAAAATGCTGATCCCGATATTCCCAAAGGAGACTGTGTAGACTGTGGGCTGTGTGTGTCTGTATGCCCTACCGGGATAGATATTCGAAAAGGTACGCAGCTTGAATGTATAAACTGTACTGCTTGTATTGATGTGTGCGATGAGGTAATGGGCAAGATCAATAAACCCAAAAGCCTGATTGGGTTTTATTCTGAAAATATGGTCAGGGTTAAAGAAAAACCATCTTTCACGCTACGTATGAAGGGCTACGCAGCCGTTATAACAGTGATGATTGGCGTGCTCTGCTATTTCATTTTTACCCGGAGTGATATGGATATGACTGTTATGCGGGGCGCCGGTATGCTTTATCAGGAACAGCCCGGAGGATATATCAGTAATATTTACAACGCAGAGATTGTAAATAAAACCAACGTAGATGCAGCGGTGGCTATTAGGGCCGACGACCCGGCAATTAAAATTAAATACATACAGGCGCCAGGCAAGGTAGCTAAAGGCGGAATGGCTAAAGCTATGTTTTTTATTGAGGTACCAGCCTCACATCTGCACGCGGCAAAAACAGATATTAACCTGCAGCTTTACAACGGGAAGCAATTAAAACAAACTATCAGTACCACTTTTGTTGGGCCTGTTAACGATTGAAGATATGAACTGGGGAAAAGGATTAATTACGGGCATGGCTATTTTCATGCTTTTTATATTGAGTATGTGCTTTTATATGTTCCGCATACCGGCAGATGAATATGACCATCAGTATTACGAAAAAGGATTGAGCTTTAATGCAGATTTTGCCAAAGAGCAACAAGTTTTAAAAGACCACGCCCAGCCGCAAATATTGTTGGATGGGGAAATAGTAAATGTCAGCTTTACGGGGCCGGCCTTCGGGACAGCAAAATTTATCCGGCCGTCAAGCGCTGCCCAGGATAAAAGTTTCGCTATTGAAACCGGCAATCAAACTTTGGCAAAGCTACCGGTTAGCGGTTTGGCAAAGGGCCGCTGGCATTTGTTGCTGCAGTGGCAAAGCGGTAAAAAACAATACCTGTATCAGCAGGAGTTGAATTTATGATGTCTGCAAACCAAATAGCTTTTTATATAGGCCTTTTTGGTAGTGTTCATTGCATCGGCATGTGCGGGCCCCTGGCTTTTGCCATCCCCGGTTTGCGTAACCGAGGATGGCTTTTGATTGCCGATAAATTCATTTACAACGTCGGACGTTTGCTTAGCTATACTTTGCTGGGTTACCTTATCGGTTTGCTTGGCAGGCAATTGTGGCTTGCCGGACTACAGCAAGGTGTTAGCATCATTAGCGGCCTGCTCATTATCCTTGCCGGATTCGCTCGTCTGTTCAAAATCAAACTCAGTCAAAATAGTTTCCTTGCCGGCGCAGTGTTGCCTGTGCAGCGCACAATAAGCTATGGGCTTAGCCACCAGTGGGGGCATTTTTTTATAGGCATGCTAAATGGGTTTTTGCCCTGCGGTTTCGTTTATCTGGCACTGGTAGGCGCCGTCAATACGTCGTCGCCCATTGCTTCCGCACAATATATGTTCTGGTTCGGAGCAGGCACCTTCCCCCTCATGCTTATAGCCGCTATTGGTTCAAGTTATATCGGCCCGGTTTTTCGCCGCCGCATCAACAAGGGCATGCCCTTGTTAATGATTTGCCTGGGATGTTGGTTTTTACTCCGCGGTTTGAGTCTAAATATCCCTTATTTAAGCCCTGCTAAACAGCAACAGGGTGTGGCTATTTGTCATTGATACCTCGCTCGGTGCAAACAATGTAGCACATATATCCGACGTTAGTTTCTCCTGGTTTTATCATGTTTTGCGGATAAAGTAAGCTTCCTGTGAGCAGAGGTTTAGCTGGTTTTTAGCATCACTTAGCTCAGGCAACAGGTAGGTAAATTGTTTAATGGAAAACAACGCAGACGAACTGCCGTCAAAAGCGAATAAGACCTTGTTGATAGGTTGGGTATGATGTGGCGCAATAATTACCGGACATTCTGCACTATTTAAGATTTTATTATCAGAGTTATTAGCTTTAAGAATAGCCCCCTCACGAGCAAAAGGGGGCATGAGTTGCATTTAATTGGGTTAACTTACAGCGATTTGCTTCGTTGAAGAGCTTTTTATCTTCCCGTTAAATGGAATATTGACCTTAAGTATGCCATCTTCATATTTAGCAGAAACCTTTTCTTTATTGGCTTCTTCCGGAAGTGTAAAACTTCTGCTAAATGATGCATAATTATATTCATGACGGGTATACTTGTCGCCTTTTTCTTCTTTGCTGTCTTCTTTTTCGCTGCTTATTGTTAACACATTATCGTCTACATCAATCTTGAAGTCGCTTTTCTTTAGTCCGGGAGCCGAAAGTGACAGTTGATAATGGTCCTTGTTCTCGATAATGTTTACTGCCGGAACAGTCATTTCCCGTTTAAAAAAGTGGCCGTCAAACAGCTCGCTCCAGGGTTTGAAAAGCTCCTCAAATACTGCAGGCACTTTTTCATTGAATTTGGTTACACTTTGATTTTTCATGATAATAATAATTATAAATAAATTTTAATCAAATATAAAGTCACAACTCACTGTAAATCAAAGACGGCAGTCACGTAGCTGGATGATATAAATCAATACTAATCCTGCAACCAATCATTTATCCGGGCAAGAACATCAGCTAATTTTAGCCTATGAACAACAGCTCGAAAACAAGCAGCAACCCAGGGAAGCTCCTGAAAACTGAATACCCGTTGTGCGAAAAAGACGAACAGGCGTGGCAGTTTGAAAAAAATCGAAAACTGCAGGTAAATGCACTGCGAATATGGCGCACCTTAAAAAAGAAATTGAAATGAAAAAATTGTTGGTACTCACAGACTTTTCAGCCAATGCGGCGCATGCAGAGGCTGCCGCCCTACAGCTTTCGGCAAAACTTAATGCTGATATTACATTATATCATATACTGCCCTACATACCCATGATCTTAAGTAACAGCGCAGGGCCTTTAATGACCGAATCAACGGATATACTTTTTGAAGACAGCATAGAACACTTGAATAAAGAGGCTAATGAGTTGCGTCAACTTTGCGATAAGATAACCGGCTGTCATACGCGTATAGATTGCCTGAGTGGCGATGGCAGCCTGGCCGATAACGTTCGTGAAATGAGTGGAGCTATAGATATGGTAATTATGGGCGGCAGATCAGGAAGCGCTATCAGCCATTTACTGGCCGGTAGCGAAACATCCGCAGTGATTAGTAAGGCACGCAAACCGGTTTTTGTAATTCCGGCGGGAGCAAACTGGGACATACCTAAAAAAGTTGTCTTCGCAACCAATTTCCAGGCGGCCGACCTTGCAGCGATGGACTTTTTGCTGAGTCTGGCCGAAGCACTTAATTTTCAGCTGGACATTATTCATATATCCCGCCCCGACGAAGTAATTACCGAAATAGGCCCGGAGATTGCCTTTCGCAAGTACCTGGCACATCGCGGGCTGAGTTGTGTACGGATTTTCAGCGAAGACATGCAACCGGCTTTACAGCAATATTGCCAGGAACACGATGTTGAATTACTTGCAATGACACATCAGCATCATTCTTTTATCTCCAAACTTTTTGGCCACAGCGAATCAAAAGCAGTTATAGCTCACCAGCAAGTGGCCGCGCTGATATTTCCACCTGATTTTAATCAATCACTTTAAATTTTTTAACCATGACACATTTTTTTGTAAACTATTATTACTGGGGCATGCACCTGATCTGGTGGTTCCTTTGGATCTGTTTATTAATCTGGATATTTGCGACCCCATACGATATTCCGGGACAGCGCACCCGAAAAGATTCTCCGCTGGATATTTTAAAAAAACGTTTTGCGTCGGGCGAGATTACTAAAGAAGAGTATTACGAACAAAAAAGTATTCTGGAGAAGGACTGAATAAATTCTTTAAATATTCAGATACGGACATTAGGCTAAAGCTGTACAGCAAGCTGGGCCATTCAGCGCCAAATAATAGTTAGATAAATTAAAATAAACGGCGCTGCCCCAAGCAAACTGTCAAACCGGTCCAGTACACCGCCATGCCCCGGCAGTATTGTGCCGGTGTCTTTAACCCTCACGCTTCGTTTCAGCATGGATTTGACAAGGTCGCCATAGGTCCCAAAAACGATGACGATCAAAGCAAGAGTTTCCCATTGCGAAACAGATAACAGGTTGACGTATCGGGACAGGACGTATGCCGTAATTAAAGCAGCGAAAGCTCCCCCCAAACTTCCTTCCCAGGTTTTATGGGGAGATATCCGCTGAAACAACGGGTGTTTACCAAACAAGTTTCCGCTGAGGTAGGCGCCGGTATCACCCGACCATAGCAACAAAAAAATGCCTGCCGGAATCTGGAAATGATACACGCCGCCCGCCTGCAGCAGGAAAGGCGGTACCAGAAAAAAACAAAGCGGTAAACTAATATATATTATACCCAAAAAGGTGTTAGCTAACCCTTGAAATGGCTTGGCTCTTCCCTGGTAAAGCGCAATAATAAAAATGCTAAAAGCAATTGGCAAATTGACAAGCAACCATTTCCAACTCATACCACTGCTTACCATGAGGCTGGAAAATATCAATGAGGCAGATAATATATATACCGCTATTTTGACTGGCCGGTTAGGTGAGGTCTCCAGCATTCGGTAAAACTCATGCAAGCCAAGCAGATTAATCAGCAGCAATAAACCTGCAAAACAGAACGCGCCCAGCCAAACAGCCGTCAGCACAACTACAATCAAGCCAATGCCGGTTAAAGTACGCTTTGTAAAATTACTCATGACGTGCAGTAATTTCAGGAAAGATTAACAATGGAGTTTTGCCTTCCACCAGAAAATCTTTTAACGGATTTTGGTTAAACATGTGGTACCAGAACGGATGCTTACGATAACGCAGTGCGATCAAATCAGCATGCTTTTCTGAACTTACCTTTTCAAGGGCATCAAATGTCTTTGATGCCCTTGTATTTGTGTATTCAATTTGCGGATACAACCTGCTCAGCCTTTCGCTAAAAGCAGAAGAACGCCTTTCTTCAGCAAAATCTGGTATAAGAACGGGCGGTGATACATGCCCAACAGTAAGGCGAGTTTTAAGACGCGCAGAAATGCCAACCAGTTCGCTAATCGCCGGTTCATCTTCGGCTTCAAGATCAGTAGCAAATAAAATATGCCGGATGCCTGGCCTCTCCCCATCTGCGGGCACCGCAAAAACCGGGCAGCGTACCTGTTGCAACACATCCCAGACGTCGCCTTTAAACAGCACATCGCCATAAGATTTTTCGGATATGCCCATTATGATGAATAAGCTTTTTTTCCGATGTGCCAATGCGGCAGTACGGTCTGCAAGCTGGCCTTCGAGCGCAATTGGACGAACAACCGGGCGCAGCCCTGAAGACACTGCTAATTTGATGTTTTCCAATCGTCTTACTTCATCATTAAGTTTACCCATACTTTCGTGCCGTTTCTGCGCTGCTGTAATTTCCGGCAAAACCAGGTTACCTACCCGAGGTAAATACGGCGTAATAGGATATACGTTTACCAACCAAGCCTCTGCCCCTAACTGCGTTGCGATAACCAGCGCCAACTCTGCAGCGCACCTGGCGGCTGCAGAGAAATCCGTTAGTACTATAATACTTTTCATTTAACTAAGTTCGGGATGATACAAGTCTGATGACATGACGCCGGTCATTTACAGGTATGCCGCATATCGTTATTATTGCGCCAGATAACCGCCATCTACATTATAATATGAACCGGTAACAAACGAGGCCTTGTCTGAGTTTAACCATAACGACAGCTCAGCCACTTCTTCAGGGTTTCCCAGCCGGCCCATCGGATGCAGCGCTTTCAATATATTAAGCGTATTTTCATCCAGGGCGTTTAATAGTGGTGTGCGGATATAACCAGGACCAATAGCATTAATGCGTACGCCCTTATCGGCATATTCAAGCGCCGCCGCCTCTGTCAATCCAATTACACCATGTTTGGCGGCTACATAAGCCGGCGAGCCCTTCGTGCCAACCTTACCCAATATAGAGGCCATATTTACAATACTCCCACCCCCGGAATTGATAATGGCTGGGATCTGGTAATGCATGCCATAAAATACACCCGACAGGTTAATATTGATCACTTTATTCCATCCCTCTAGCGGGTAATCGGCCACCGCGGCTAACTGGCCGCCAATACCTGCATTATTCACCGCTATGTGCAAAGCGCCGAAGTGTTGTAATGACTGCTTTACAAGGTTTTCATGCGCTGCGGGTAAAGATGTATCCGCCTGGATAAAGACCGCCTCTGCCCCTTTAGCTTTGATTTCGGCCAAAACTGATTCACCGCCTTCTGTGTTGATGTCCGAAAGCACAACCTTCGCACCCTCTGCCGCATACAATAGAGCGATTGCCCTGCCTATACCTGAACTCGCGCCGGTGATTAGCGCCACCTTGTCTGCTAAATTTTTCATTCGTCTGTTCTTTTTGCTATAGCGAAGATAGGCCGGGAGTTTTATGGCAGAAATGACCTTGATCATTTGCTTTGGTGATGAACAGATGCTTTCCAAAAACAGCGATCATTTTTCATATGGACCAGAACGGCCACTTTTAACTATGAAAAAACCAATATCGCCCGATAAAGAAAAAACTGCCGCTCGGCATTAAATTATGCACGTTCAATCAATGAGAAAAAATATTAAAAAGATGGTACAAAAATCAGACAATAGCCTGAGGGCAGTTACCTTTTTTCTGCTAGTGCTTTTATCATCATCTGCCTGCAGTCAGCAACATCCTGCAAAAACCAACAAGGCAGATACGCTTGATCAAAAGTGGGATCAAACCATACCGGGCAGTTTCAGTGGTCAAACCCAGGCTACTTTTGACAGCACCCGGGTCAATAGGTTTTTACGAATTTATCCGGCGTTCAAGCCTTATACGCAGGCGATACAAATCTTTTATCGTCACCGGCATTATGCCTATGCCTGGTTTGAGCATGGTCGGCTCATTGAACAAGCTTCCAATTTGGTTAATCGCATGCTCAATCTAAAATTGGAAGGACTAAACAAACACGCACCGTATGAGCGACAGCTCGATTCATTAATGTTTGCCGGCAATACGCTTGAAACGACGACGGAGCTTGAATTAATGCTGACGGCGCAATATTTCGTATTTGCCAAACTTGCGTGGACCGGCCAGGACGAGGCGTTCAGCCGTGCGGCAGATTGGAATTTGCCGCGCAAAAAGATCAATTATGAACAATATCTGGACACTTTAACCGGCAGGCCGGCAACAGATCTTAGCAACAGCGGCCCGGTTTACCGTCAATACGAACTTTTACGCCAATACCTGGCCAAATACCAACTTTTGGCAACTCAAAATTGGCCCATCATCCGTTTATCTGCTAACCTCCAGCCCGGAGCCAGGTCATACCTTGTTCATGAAATTAAGATTCGGCTTTGGCAGCTGGAAGATTTTTACGGAGATACCACAAGTTTACTTTATGATGCCAGCCTGAAAAAAGCAATTGCCCGCTTTCAGGAACGGCATGGACTATCGGCCGACGGATTACTAAACAAAGCAACCTTGACAGAACTAAATATCCCTATTAAGCAACGTGTCGATCAATTAATTGTAAATATGGAGCGCAGCCGATGGCTGCCTGTAAAACTTGAAACAGATTACCTCGCAGTAAATATTCCTGAATTTAAACTTCATGTTTATCATGGCGATAGCCTACTTTGGAGTTGTAATGCCGTAGTGGGTAAAACAATGAACAGGACCACGGTATTTTATGGGGAACTCAAACAAATTGTTTTTTGCCCTTACTGGAACGTGCCACCGGGCATACTTCGTAATGAAGTGTTGCCAGCCATAAAGCGGCAGCCAGATTATCTGGCAACGCATCATATGGAAGTTACGGGCTATAATGACGGCCTGCCTCAAATCAGGCAAAAACCCGGCCCGGATAACCCATTGGGATTGATCAAGTTTCTTTTTCCCAATAGTTATAATATTTATTTACATGACACACCGTCCAAATCACTGTTCAACGAAAACCAGCGAGCCTTCAGCCATGGTTGTATACGCATCAGTGAGCCGGCGCGGCTGGCGGCTTTTTTATTAAAGGATCGGCCTGACTGGTCGTCAGACAAAATCAATAACTACATGCATGCGGGTATCGAAAGATCCATTAACCTTCGTAAGGCTACGCCGGTGTTTATTGTTTACTTCACCGCTTTTGTCGATCGTTCCGGGCGGTTGAATTTTCGAAAGGATATTTATAAGCTCGATACGCTCCTGCTTCAAGCCTTACTCATTGCCGGGAGGGAGTGATTTGGTCATACCCATTATTAACCACCGTCATTTTAAAGCTATAACAGCGTGTTTAGTTTATAAAAATATTGGAATCTGTAAATCGCTGGGGCAGGTTGACAATAGACATTGTTAATAATAAAAATCGGAGCCGGACTTTGCCGGCTCCGCAATACAACCAATGCTGCATTTGGCTGAAACAGGATTAGTATCCATCCATCAGTTAATCAAAAGTAAGTTATAATTAATGCTGCCGGAATGATCCGAATCAGCGATCTCCCTGATCTGGATCACGCTCGCCCCGCCGTTTCGGGTTAATTTTATTACAAATTAAAACTGTCTGTCATGAAGTCCATCAAACATTTAAAAAAGTCCGCTGTCGGTGGGTCGCTGCTTAGCCTGGCGCTTGTTCTGCTCGCTCTTGCGATTACACTAAACGGACTAAATACCGGGCAAGTATTGACCCGCCAAATTAGCACACAAGTTAAAACCCGTGAACGGCTACGCGATTTATCCAGATCAATGGGGCAACTGGACCTCCTGCATCTCCGTTACAGGACCACCGGCCTGGCGGTATTTCAGGTAGGTTGCGATCAAATTACAGATAGTGTTGCAAAACAACTGAATGATTTGCACTCGCTGATAAAGAATGATCCTTCCAAAACAAAACAACTACAATTGGTTATTGCAGGTATAGATACCGTTCAACGTTACTGGCGTTCTGCCGACGATCATGCTGTAAAAATTAATGCTCAGCAAACCGCATTAAAAGAGGAACAAAGGCTCGATGTAGTCAGATCAGCTATTGCAGATTTCGACGAATTGGCGCGTTTACAGTTAAAAAACTTACAACAGCGGCAGGATAGCACTTTTATGCAGCTGCGCTTCTGGCTTATCCTCCTGGAAATACTGATTGCGGTCATTTTGTTGATCGTCAGCTTGCAATCCGGACTGACCAGAATCAGCACACCAGGTGCCCCAAGTCATGGCAGCCTGCACGAATAAGCGTTTCCTTTGTTTAACAAATTAAATAAAGAGCATATGAAAACAGATGTTGAAATCCAAAAAGACGTAATGGCCGAGCTTAAATGGCAGCCATTCCTGCATGCGGCAGAAATTGGGGTGAGTGTCAAAAATGGGGTGGTGACCCTTTCGGGACAAGTAGATACTTATGGCAAAAAATTAGCCGCCGAAAATGCAGCCAAAAAAGTAGCTGGTGTAAAAGCGATAGCCGAAGATATTCAAGTTGGCGTATCGCCTGCGTACCGTAAAACGGATGCTGAGATTGCTGAGGCCGTTCTGAACGTCTTAAAATGGCATACGGCAATCCCTGACGACCGTATAAAAGTAAAGGTAGAAGACGGAATGGTTAAATTGGAAGGCGAAGTGGAATGGGCATTCCAGCGTGCCAGCGCTACAACTGCCATACAAAATCTCAATGGCGTACGCATGGTAAGTAACCTGATTACCGTGCGCCCAAAAATAAACGCAGACGACCTGGAAAGAAAGATCAGTGCAGCTTTTCACCGCAACGCAACAATAGATGCCGCCAACATCCAAGTATCGGTTGCAGGAAACAGAGTTACCCTGACGGGCAAAGTACGCTCATTCGCAGAAAAAGATGAAGCCGCAGATGCTGTATGGGCCGCTCCGGGTGTTTTCGGCCTGGATAACAAATTAACCATTGAGGAACCTGAACTGGTATTTTAAGCTTGCACAATAGGGCTGCAGTTATCGCCATAATTGCAGCCTTTATGCCGGCCCTCCCGGCTGGTCGTCAAGCTTTGCAGTTATTTCGCGAATGCTCTGATCAAGATCTGTTGCAGCGCAAAGTAAATAAGGCTCTGCTTCAACATAAGTGGTATAATGATTTTCGGCATGTTTTATCGTGTCAACAATACCTAGAATATTAGCGACATGCCTTCTTAAATGGTGTGAGTTTAAATAAGACAGCTCATTTTTTTGTGTCTCAAACAATAGGCGTTCAATATGGCGTTTTTGCCGGATGCTGCGGTAGAGGATTGCTCCGGCTATCAATATCAAGCCAATTGTAACTACACTGAAGATCAGCCATAAGCGTTCGCGTTTAAACCCTTCTTCGCGTAAAAGATAACCACTTTCCAAGTCATCCAATTTAAGGCGCGTAGCGATAGTATCTACTTCGGCCAATCGGACGAGTTGATGCTTTGCCATTTGCAATGCCGCATCAAAGCGCTGTACTGCCAGATCTTTCTCTTGTTTGATCATGGCGATACGTGCCAGCATTTCATAAATTGATAAAGTTACTTCCGGATGATTTCGCTGAAATGTATCTGCGATTAACTGCCTGCCAATTGCACGGGCAGAATCAAGTTGACCGGCATGGTAAAAAGCATCAGCCTGATTTTTTTTATCTGCGACATCGTAGTAATAGCGTTTATCCTTTTTTAATCCAGCCAGGTAAAGCAATGCCTGTTTGTACTGTCCGCGAAGTAGTTGTAAGGTGTATAAACTGCGCTGTTGATAGGTGTATAGCCTGTCGCTTTTAAACCGCATGGCGCACAATTGGCGGCTATACTCAGCAAGCGAATCAACTTGCCGCATTTGAAAATAATTCTCGGCCTTATTGACGCGGATCATCATCACGAAATTTGGTTCATGCAGCCTTTCGTCCGTTAGCAGGCGCTGCGCCTCATCCAGGAAATGCAGCGACTGGCTATGTAATTTGTTTTGGTAATATATATCTGAGATATTAATATCAATTAACACTTGCAGATACGGATCATTAAGTTGGATAGCTTCATGCCGTGCCAGACGAAAGCTATTGATCGCTTCTGTTGTCTTTCCCTGCAAAGTTTGTATAAAAGCAAGCTGCGTAAAACAGGTATATAATAAGTACTGATCGTCGGCCTGTGAAGCGAGGTTGATACTCTTTACTAATATTTTTTCGGCGGCGATATACTTTTTGAGCTCCATGAGATACATAGTCTCTACCAATAATTTAACGGCCTCAACATCAGTTGTAGGATATCTGCTCAGTAAGCTATCGATCTGGTGTTTTGCAAAATTTAAATTACCGGCCGGCCGGCCAGTAAAGTAATACCGGACAGAAAGTACCAGGCGCTTATGTTGGTTACTATCTTTTTGTCGCAAAATAGTTAGTATGCTATCGGCGCTGACATGATCTGATGCCCGGGACCAGTTGCAATAAAGCAGCAATAAAAAGATCAGAATAACTTTCTTTTTCATAAGTATAACGCTAACGAGTCTATGTATTGCAAATTAAAAATCATTTTCTTAAAAGTTAAAGGAATGGGTGGTTATTAGAAAATCCCTTGCTATTTGTTACAGTTCAAATAAATTGAAGATACGATGTCGCACATCACAAAATCTTTTGACGGGCGTCATCATGTATTATTTATACACTGATACATTTGCTAAACAGTTAATTATAGCCAAATGAAAAAGATCATAGCAGCCTTTGACGGCCTGAAATTCTCCGCAGCAACGCTTAACTACGCAATTGAAATTGCTGCCCGGAACAAATCCATTTTAACCGGCGTATTCCTGGAAGACCTTCTTTACCATAGTTTTAATCTTTTTGATATGGTTGGCAGCCATGGCGTATCCCAGGCTAAATTGAACCGCCTGATTAAAAAAGATCAGGATACCCGGCAACAGGCCGTCGCATTATTTGAAAAAATCTGCAATAAAAAATCAGTTGATTATCTGGTGCATCAAGACAAAAGTTTTGCGATTACCGACCTGATTAAAGAAAGCGTTTACGCCGACCTCACCATCATCGGGGCTGCTGAAACGCTGAATCATTATGAGCAGCCTAAACCTACACCTTTTGTGAAAGAATTGCTGGCGGGCGCACAAAGCCCGGTACTGGTAGTACCAGCGACGCACCAGCCAATAGAAAGGATTGTTATGCTTTATGACGGGCACCCATCTTCAGTATTTGCCCTCAAAATGTTTACTTACCTGTTTTCCTGGACTGTTAAGTATCCTATTGAAATAGTTTATGCCGCAGAAAAAAAATTGGCGTTGTTGCCAGAAAGTAACCTAGTGGGCGAGTATATACGTTGCCATTTTGACGATCCGGTGTTTACCGAACTCACAGGAGAACCAGAAGAGGCCCTCATCGCGCATCTGAAGCAAGCTTCGCCGGGGACTGTAGTAATCATGGGGGCCTATGGTCGCGGAGCAGTTTCACGAATGTTCAGCAGCAGCATGGCCAACAGGCTAATGGAAACATTAGATCTGCCTTTGTTTATTGCACACAACAGGTAACCTGTCAGCTATTTTTTACTACTGTTCAGCAAGTGGTGCTAACCAGCGGCGCTATATCATTAGTCAGTTGCTAATGCTGCGCTTCATGGGCAGTAATCCACGAGGAGCTCGCCTGATACAGGTATCTGCTTATTGCCATCACCTGAAAGCACCGTCGAATTCTGTAGAAATACTGAAGTCGATTTTGACAATAAAATTGCAGCTGCATCCCTCATTTTCATCACAACTACAGATTTGAACAATAACATTGTAGCAATCATTTCTTATTAGAGTAAGTTCGGAAATAACGACGACGGCTAAAATCCATCGGTAATAAAACATGATATGAAACTTTTGCTGTTTACCCTCCTATATCTGCAAATTGCGGTAACCTGGTCAGGGAATTTTAACGCAGCTTCGGACGAGGCGGCCAAATCACATAAACTCATTTTGGTCAATTTTTCCGGCTCTGACTGGTGCGGGCCGTGTATTCGGTTACGTAAAGAAATTCTGGAAACTGCCAGCTTTACCGATTATGCATCACAGCATCTGCTATTGGTACGCGCCGATTTCCCCCGGCAAAAGAAAAATCAGCTAAGCAGGGAGCAGGTGAAGTTGAACGAAACGCTGGCCGACCGCTATAACCCTGACGGGAAATTTCCTTATACTTTGCTTATTGACGAACATGGCAAGGTACTAAAGGCATGGGATGGTTATCCTAATGAAACGCCCGATCAGTTTGTCAATCAAATAAAGGCTTACGATGCCGCACATTGAAAACGCAACGCAGCTGCTGGTACACAAGCGTGTGCTGAAATTGATGGGCAACCGGTTTGAAATAAGTGTGGTTTGCGACGATACCTACCGGGCTAATCAATGTATTGATTCGGCAATAGCAGAAATTAGCCGGATAGAAAAATTGCTGACTACCTTCAGCGATGATAGCCAAACCAACCAAATTAATGCAAATGCAGGTATAGCTCCCGTAAAGGTGGATGAAGAGGTTTATCAACTGATTGCCAGGTCACTTAAAATATCTGAACTGACACAGGGCGCTTTTGATATTACTTATGGCTCGATTGACAAGAGGCTCTGGAACTTTGACCAGCAAATGCAAGCTCTGCCTGACCCAGCAACAGCAAAAAAAGCGGTCAGGCTGATTAATTATAAAAATGTGCTGCTGAATGAGGAAGAGACCACCGTTTTTTTACGTGAAAAAGGAATGCGGATAGGGTTTGGGGGTATTGGCAAAGGATATGCTGCCGAACGCGCCAGGATTGTGCTGCAAAACGCAGGTATTACAAGCGGTATCGTTAATGCAGCCGGCGACCTGGTAACCTGGGGAACCCAACCTGATGGCAAACCCTGGACGATTGCGATAGCCGATCCGGATCAATGCAATACGCCATTCTCTACCATGGACATCAGCAACATGGCAATAGCTACCTCCGGAAATTATGCCAAGTTTGCCATTATCGACGGTAAAAAATATTCTCATACCATTGACCCCAAGACAGGTTTACCTGTCAGCGGCATAAAAAGCGTCAGCATCATTTGCCCTAATGCAGAATTTGCCGACGCGATGGCCACTCCGGTGACTGTAATGGGTGTACGCGTTGGCCTGAATCTGATCAATCAGCTGCAACACGTCGCCTGTATCATTATAGATGACCATAATCAACTTTACACTTCCAATAATATCAACGTTAAAAACTGATCCTATGAAAAAACATCCCCTTGCATTGGTCATAATACTGGCGCTTATCACAACTGCCGGTTTAACTTCCTGTGTATCTGTCAAAGCATATCAAAAAAACCGGCTTAACGATACCGAAATGGATTTGGCAGCCCGAAAATCACAAAAATTTGAACAGAGCTTTCAACTGTACCGCGAAGCTGGATCAGGGGCTAACGGCGGTAAAAGCGGCGGTGGTTGCGGTTGTAATTAAGATAGACTAGATAACTATGAGGAAAATATATACCTGCATTGCCGCGCTCTATCTAGGAATTGCCGCGTCGCACGCACAAACCAAACCAGCCAGAGATTCCAGCAACTACGAAGCCCGTAAGTTAAAGGTAGACGAGGTGAATATTATATCTGCCTATTATCACCAAAACGGAAATAATTCGGCAGTTACGGGTGGCATCGGTTCTGAGAAATTAACTGATTTCGCCAATACATTTGACCTGCAATTGTCAAAATACGGTATCGGCGGCAAAAAGCACACATTTGCTTTTGAATTGGGCGTAGATCATTATACCTCTGCCTCGTCCGATAAGATCGACCCAAATACCATTTCGTCAGCTTCAATGCATGATACAAGGGTTTATCCCTCGCTCAACTGGACAGTATCCGATGACAAAACCGGTCGTGCGTTTGGACTGACAGCTTCATATTCGCACGAATTTGACTACCAATCTTTCGGGGGCGGATTGAACCTTACTTTACTTTCTAAAAACAAGAATACCCAGTTTGATTTTAAGGCTCAGGCTTTTTTAGATACCTGGAAAGTTATTTTACCAGTGGAGCTCCGCCCCCTGGGCTATGGGTCTGGATCTGAACATGAAGACAGACGCCCTGTTGACCACCGGCCCCGAAATTCATTCAGTACATCATTTTCATTGTCGCAAGTACTCACGCAGCGCCTGCAAATGGCGCTGATAGTGGAGCCTTCATATCAGAAAGGCTTACTGGCTACCGAATATCAACGGGTGTTTTTCAATAGCAATTTCGCCACAGGCGTAGGCCCAACCAATAGTATTTTTAATGAGCGTATAGAAAATCTGCCTGGCAGTCGTTATAAACTTCCAATAGCTGTAAGACTAAATTATTTCCTTGACGACCATTTTATAATCCGGACATTCTATCGTTATTATACAGATAACTGGGGTATCAGGGCTCATACCGCCGAACTGGAGATACCTGTCAAGCTAACTTCATTTGTCTCGATTAGCCCTTACTACCGTTTTAACCATCAACAGGGTACACGTTATTTTGCGCCTTACGGACAACACAGCCCAACTGAGATTTATTATACCAGCGACTATGATCTTTCGACGTTAAACAGTAATTTCATTGGTGGGAACATCCGGCTGTCGCCGCCAAATGGTGTGTTTGGCTGGCAGCATTTTAACTCGTTAGAGATAAGAGCCGGGCACTATATGCGTTCTACCGGCTTAAATTCTAACATTGTAACTTTAGCGATGAAATTTAAATAACAACTATGCACGCTGAAAATCATGTAACAAGTTCAGAAACCATCAGAGATATCGTAATTGGTATGTCTGATGGTTTGACCGTTCCTTTCGCGCTGGCCGCAGGATTAAGCGGGGCAATCAGTTCGTCGACCCTGGTAGTGACGGCGGGTATCGCTGAAATCGTAGCCGGTTCCATTGCCATGGGCCTGGGCGGTTACCTGGCCGGCAAAACTGAGGCAGATCATTATAACTCTGAATTGAAACGCGAGTATGACGAAGTAGAGCGCGTTCCAGAGCAGGAGAAGATAGAGGTAAAAGAGGTTTTTGCCGAATTTGGTTTGTCGGAGGCACTACAGCAGCAAATTGCAGATGAAATGGCTAAGGATAAAAAGAAATGGGTAGATTTTATGATGCGCTATGAATTAGGATTAGAAGAACCTAACGCCAACCGCGCTACTAAAAGCGCTATCACTATCGGGTTGTCCTATATTGTTGGCGGCATCATACCCTTGTCTCCATATATCTTTATCGACCACGCACACGTAGCCTTAGGCTATTCATGCATTGTTACGTTAATTTGCCTGTTTGTATTCGGTTATTTTAAAAGTAAAATGACGGGCCAGCCGGCATTAAGCGGAGCCCTCAAAGTGGTTGTGATTGGTGCGCTGGCAGCCGGTGCGGCGTTTATGATGGCTAAGCTTATTAATGGTAAATAAACTATGGCCTACCTCCATTTATCATATCTGAAATTATGCCCGGGCTGTCCTTGCGTTCGGCTAAAAACACACCAGCAAGGTGAACAGCGATAAACGCCAGCACCAGATACATGCAAAAACTATGTACTTCTTTAACACTGTGACGAATGGCCTTAAACGGGGCCAGCAAATCCTCAAAAGCCAGAAATAGCCCGGTAATTACCATCACACCCAGCAAGACATAGAACATTGCGTAAAGGCTCTTGACCACCAATTCATGACGGGCTAATTCGCGGTTTTTCTTAGTGACCTCAAATTGATGATATGCCGAACGGAGCCTGCGCAAAAATTTCTGATCGGCAAGTTGAAATGCCTCCAGAACCAGGCGGAACAGGAACAAACCTGCAAGTACATATCCAATATACGTGTGTATTTCCCATACTTTGTCTTCTAATGCGTGCCCTATACTACCTGCCTGCCGGGCTGTAACCGTTACATTACTTTTTGCAAATTCAGCCTGAACCACCGGGGCGACAACGCTGCGATCATTTAAGGTAGCGTTGATTAATACCGTAAGCAACGAGCCGCTTATCGTTAGCGCACTTG
Source organism: Mucilaginibacter ximonensis (assembly GCF_042686265.1). Taxonomy (NCBI): domain Bacteria; kingdom Pseudomonadati; phylum Bacteroidota; class Sphingobacteriia; order Sphingobacteriales; family Sphingobacteriaceae; genus Mucilaginibacter; species Mucilaginibacter ximonensis. Next base: position 668,028 of record NZ_JBHUPD010000002.1, on the reverse strand, counting down.
CCCAATGCCAGAAACGCAAACCTGCGGAGTTTTTCTTGATTTGGTCAGGATGTTCGATGTTTTTTCGGGTAGGGTCTATAACGGTCATAAAAATTCTATTTAATACAGTGGAAATTAGCGGTTAATTTAGGAGAAAATCTGAAGCAAATGCTGCCACTTCAGATTTTCTCCATTTTATCTGTTTATTTTTATTAAAAAAAGTATTGAAGCTACTGGTTATTGAAGACGAACAAAGTTTGCGGCAAAACATTACAGATTATCTGAACGCTGACGGCAATATCTGCGAAAGCTGCGACAACCTGCAAGAAGCTTTGCGTAAACTTGCTGACTATCATTACGATTGCGTATTGCTGGATATAGGCCTGCCTGACGGCGATGGCTTTGCAGTGCTTGAATATTTGAAAGCGCAGGGTAAAATGGAAGCGGTATTGATCATTTCTGCGCGCAATTCGCTGGATGACAGGCTAAGCGGATTAAATTTAGGTGCTGATGATTATCTGACCAAACCCTTTCACCTGGCCGAGTTAAAAGCCAGGCTTATGGCGGTGTTTCGGCGCAAAGCTCTTAATACCAATAGTAAATTGGTGTTTAACGAAATCGTTATTGATGTTTTAGGCAGATCTGTTTATGTAAATAACGAGCCCATTATTCTCACTAAAAAAGAATACGACATGCTGCTTTATTTTTTGGCTAACAAGGGGCGCATTATTTCAAAAAATGCTATAGCAGAGCATCTATGGGGCGATGAGATGGACCTGCATGATAATTTTGATTTTATTTATACCCATATCAAAAATCTCCGCAAAAAACTTGTAGATGCCGGTGCCAGGGATTATGTAAAATCCATATACGGGGTTGGCTACAAATTCATTGCGCCATGAAGCTTTCGGCACATTATACAAAAGCTAGTATGCTTATCAGTCTGGCGGTTCTGTTTTCCGGAGCTGTCATTTATTTTTTTGCAATCAACTATATCGCTAATGTTCAGCTGGACAAAAACTTGTCGCAGGCGCTCAATGAGGCAGAAGATTATGTTAGGTCAACTGCTTCACAACCTCAGCAATATGACCTCGATAAGGACCATGCCATATTTACAAAAACAGAACAGCAGGTTTTTAGGCGCAGGTATTTTGATACGGTTTATCACAATTTTAAAGAAAACCGAACCGAAGCCGGCCGGGCTGTAGAGGACATAGTCAAAGCTGCCGATAATAAACACTATAAGGTAGTTATAACCATATCCAGGGAGAGCACACGCTCATTGGTAGAAGTGATTAGTTTGATCACCCTCGTTTTAATTGTCGGATTGTTGCTTGTTTTGTTTATCACTAACAAATATGTTTTAAATGGCCTTTGGAAACCCTTTTATGTCACCCTTAGCCAAATCAAGTCATTCGACGTAACGGGCAATAACCCGCTTTTATTTAAAAGCAGTGAAGTAGACGAGTTCAGCGAGCTAAATGCTGCTATTCACGAAATGTCTGTCCGCGTGAAAGCGGAATACGGAAATTTAAAGCTTTTTACCGAAAATGCTTCACATGAGTTGATGACTCCACTGGCGGTTGTAACTACCAAATTAGACACTTTAATACAAGACGAAACTTTACGGCCAGACCAGTTGGAGCAAATTAATGACATTTATAAATCGATCAGTAAATCGACACGCCTCAATCAGGCCTTATTGCTGTTGATTAAATTGGACAATGAATTAATTAGAGACGACGAGCCGGTAAATCTGAAAGAGGTGATTGCCGAAAAGATCCAGCAGTTTCAGGAAGTGGCCAAATCCAAAGAGCTTGTTATCGACTATCAACTGACAGATAAACAGATCTGTGCCAGTAAATACCTGGTTGATATTTTGTTAAACAATCTGTTCAGCAATTCAATCCGGCACAATGAACGGCACGGCCAGATCAAAATTGAATTGGACGATGAAAAATTGGTAATCAAAAATACCGGCCAGCCGATAAAACTGAATAGTGAACAAATGTTTGAGCGTTTTCAAAAAAGCAAACAGTCAAGCGGGATGGGGCTGGGGCTGGCTTTGGTAGAAAATATCTGCAGGCAATATGGCTTTAATATCAGGCATGACTATGCCGAAGGCTGGCATAGTTTCACCATCACGTTCTGATTGGCCAGGTGCCATCGGTATTTCTCCAGATTGTCTTCAGAATTGCCCGTTAGCTTCGATTATATCTTTTCCTTTAGCTATTTGAAGATGCCGCCCTTATCTGTCAAGAAATTCTGCCTGTTGTTGTTCACTGCTTTATGTGCCCTTAGTGTAAAAGCACAGGACAATTATGAAATCCAGGTGTATGGTTCCCCAACCGTTGAAAAAGACCATACTATGCTTGAACTGCATAGTAATTTCACGATTAACGGCAGTAAATTCAGCTCGGGCACGGAGTTACCCTCCAATCATGTGGTGCATGAAACTATAGAACTTACGCATGGCTGGTCAACCTGGTTCGAGACAGGTTTTTATATTTTTACTTCGATAGGAAATGATGGCCGTACCGCCTATGTAGGATCGCATATCCGGCCGCGCGTAGCTGCGCCTGAGGAATGGCACTGGCCTGTCGGCGTGAGCTTATCCACAGAGTTTGGATATCAAAAGGCGGCCTTTGATGCTAACACCTGCTCGCTGGAGATCAGGCCTATCGTTGATAAGACCTGGAACAAATTATACCTGGCTATCAACCCCACGCTGGACAAAAGCTTTGCAGGCCCTGACGCAAATACCGGGCTTATTTTTTCGCCAAATGTTAAAGGCAGTTATGAATTAAGCAAACTACTTGCGCTGGGCTTAGAATACTATGGCAGCACCGGTCCCTTCTTTCATTACTATACCTACCAACAGCAAGAACATCAATTGTTTGCAGCGGGTGATTTCAATTTCGGGCCAAATTGGGAATGTAATGCCGGTATTGGTTACGGATTTACCTCTGCTACCGACAAACTAATTGTTAAATTGATCCTGGGGCGCCGATTTTAGGTATCTGTTGCGTGTGCGGGCAAAAATTACAATAACGTAGGCTATACTTAGCTGGCATATTTTTTGACTGTTTTCAATAAAAATATCAAGATTATGCTGCGGAAAGAATTACTCATTTTGTGCCTGATATCAGTTATAGCAGGTGCATGCCATCAAACTCATGACAGCGAAAAAATGGCTGATCACCAAAATAATCAAAAAGCTGACCGTGACACATCACTTAAAAATATTGAACCGGATAGCAAGTTTGTTGTAAAAGCAACCAGTGGTGTAACTATGGAGACCGAACTAGGTTCATATGCTGCAAAAAACGCTGTTACTCCCGGAGTAAGAAACTTTGGCCAGACCATGGTAACCGACCACACTAAGGATAAGGAAGAGCTTGCCAGGCTTGCTTCGAAAAAAAACATTACTATCCCCGCTCAAACAGGCGCAGATTTCCAGAAACACATAAACGAAATTACCAGTAAACAAGGGTTAGCGTTTGATAAAGCCTATATTAGTTTTATGGTAGACGATCATAAAGAAGACATCAGTGAGTTTGAAAAAGAAGCCAAAGATGGAAAAGATCAGGAAATTAAAACCTTTGCTGCCAAAGGGGTGCCCATACTTCAACATCATCTTCAAATGGCGGAGGATTTAAATACTAAATTGAAGTGAGTATTGAGTAGATTATGCTATACCGTGATCACTATCATCCGCTGAGGTGATATAGCGCAGTCAGGTTGCGACGGCAATCAGTGAACTTTAAATCAAAAAAGATGAAAAGAATACTGGTTGCAACGGATTTGACCGCAAATGCAGAACATGCGGTGGTTTATGCCTATAAATTAGCACAAAGTTTAGGTGCAAAACTATATATCTGTCATTCCCTTAATGTACCGGCCGAAATTCCGCAGAGCGGGACGGTAGCGTGGCCCCAGGAAGTTTATGACGACATGGACCGGGACAGTAAAACTGAGCTCAGCAAATTAAAGCACAAATTAACTGCAGCCGGCGCCCCGGACACTTTTACGCCTGAAATTATCTGCGTACAGGGAACGGGGGTAGTAACAGATGTCGTTAATGCAGAAGCTGCCCGGCACAAAGCCGACCTGATAGTCCTTGGCACTCATGGCAATGATCGTCTGGGGACCTTGCTCATAGGTAATCACAGCCGCAAAATGATTGAAGCAGCAACTTGCCCGCTCCTGTTGGTACCCGATGGCAGCGTATTTCGCCCCATTAAAAAAATAGCATTTGGGAGTGATTTTAAACACGCGGAACTGGAGCTTAATGCTATTAGCCGCCTGGTTACACTTGCAAAGACACTAAATGCAGAACTTGTGTTGGCTCATATTCAAAAAAGCAATGAAGACGCAGCAGGCAACTCGATTATCAAGGAACTGTTAACCGAGTTGGTGCGCAATCACGGCCACCAGCAGGTGAGTGTAAAGGTGGTTAAAAGCGAACATATTGCGCGGGGGCTGGTATGGCTCGCACGTAACACACATATTGACCTACTTGCTATGGTTCATAAACGCCATAACTTTCTTGTAGAATTGCTGCATGGCAGCCGCACACAACAGCTTGCCGCTCAAACACCGGTTCCGCTATTGGTATTTAACGCCCATCAATACGAGTCTTGATATAGATGTTAAGCCATACTCGATTAACCGGTTTGAGATCAGGCAGTATAGCCGCGCTATGCTAAAAAAGTAACGAGTATCATAAATTCATATGACGCCGATACTGGATTCAGGGTTAAGCCCAAGAGATATTTGTGATAAATATCATTGACGTTCAGTTAATAGCAACCATGAAAAAGATCCTTATCATCGAAGACAATAGCGATATCCGTGAAAGCACTGCCGAGATTCTTGAATTGAGCAATTATCAGGTACTTAAAGCTGAAAACGGGAAAATAGGTGTAGACCTGGCGGTTAGTCAGCGGCCCGACCTTATTTTATGTGATATTATGATGCCGGAACTGGACGGATATGGCGTTCTGTACCTGTTAAGTAAAAACCCCGAAACCGCCGCCATAGCCTTCATATTCTTAACGGCTAAGGCTGAAAGGCTTGATCTGCGTAAAGGGATGGAAATGGGCGCCGATGATTATTTGACCAAGCCTTTTGATGATATGGAGCTATTACATGCTATTGAATGCCGTTTACAAAAACAGGAGAAACTGGCCAATTATTATAGTCGTTCTTTGTTCAACCTGGAACGGTTAGCTACAGGACAACTACGTGGAAGCGCCGAGCTAAAGCTTTTAATTGCCGGGCGTAAGGTCAGGCAGATCAAAAAGAAACAAGTACTTTATTATGAAGGCGACGAACCTCAGGGCATTTACCTGGTATTGGAGGGCGTAGTTAAAACATTTAAACTAACTGAAGATGGCCGCGAGCTAATGACCGGCCTCTACAAAAATGAGGATTATGTCGGTATCAACGGCCTGCTGATAGCCGACACCCAAGCAGAAACGGCCGAAGCATTAGAAGATTCGGCGGTATGCCTGCTACCTAAAGAGATGATTATAAATCTGCTTACCCGCTATCCGGATATCAGCCAGCAATTTCTGAAAACATTAGCCAATGATATTCGGGCGAAAGAAGAGCAACTTTTGCAATTTGCTTACCAGTCGGTACGCAAAAGAATGTCGCAGGTATTGTTACGCTTGCAAATACAATTTGCTCCGGTTGAAGAATTTAAGATATCGCGTGACGAACTGGCGGCTATGTCCGGCATGGCAACTGAGACTGTAAGCCGAACCTTAACGGATTTTAAGGATGAAGGCCTGATTGAAAGAAAGGGCAGCCAAATCAAGATATTGGATACAGTACGTCTCCAAAAAATGAAAAATTGATCTCCTGCTTGCTATCAGGCCATTTGCTGACAGCGGTCATATTTTATAAAGGTCGCTGCATCTATCTTTACTTTATTAATACGTAAAAATATCATGAAAAAGATCCTGGTACTTACTGATTTTAGCGAAAACGCCCGCCGGGCCGCCGAGGTAGCGGTAACCCTTGCCGGTAAATTACATGCCAACATTATATTATTTAATACATATATCAGCGAGCCGGTAATGTCTGAATATGGAGGCACACCCTGGCCGGCCGAGCAACTACTGTGGGCCGACGAAAGCAAGGAAAAATTGAAGCTTTTGAAAAAAGATCTTGAACAACTCGTCCGCCAACTGCCCGCAGGCGACCATCATCCTGGTATTGATCAACGCCATGATATCGGCAACCTGGGCAAACAAGTAAAAAACCTTTTGCAGCAGGAACAGATAGAGTTAATTGTTATGGGTGCACGAACAGGCAGCACATGGGAGCACTTGCTGATAGGTAGCGAAACTTCGGCCGTTATAGAGCATACAAACCGCCCGGTACTTATTATTCCTCAAAGCCGGCCGATGAGAAAATTACAGAAGGTAACCTTAGCTACAGATTTTGACCAGGCTGATCAAAAAGCAGTGCATTATCTTACTCACCTGGGGCGCGTATTTGGTTTTAGCCTGGATATTGTCCATGTTTCATTATGGGGCGATAAGCCAGTGCACGATTCATTAAAAACCGCATTTAAATACCAGGTAGCCAAGTATAATTTTCAGGCAATTAATTACCTGGAGGTGGGTGGAAAAGATCTGGTAAAACGCTTGAACCACTTGTGTGCCGCAAACAAAAGCGACTTGCTGATACTGGTGCACGATCATCATAATTGGTTTAACCGCTTGCTGAAACAAAATCAAGCCCAGGCTTTGCTGGATGATCAACAGTTGTCGGTAATGATCATTCCGGCTACTATTGCCGATAAATAGCAAATAGCGGCAGTAGATCCAAAACTGTCGCTATTTTTCATCCATTACTAATACCGCAGCTCCTTTAAGCTGTCCTTTACGCAGTTGCTGAAGGGCCTCATTGGCCTCACTCAATTTAAAAATAGTTGTTTGCGTTTTTACCGGAGATAGCTCCAATTGTTTGAAAAATGCCAGCCCGTCCTCGCGGGTAAGATTTGCTACGGAGCAAACAGAGCGCTCACCCCACAAAATCGAATAAGGAAAAGCTGGAATATCACTCATATGAATGCCCCCGCATATCACTTGCCCTCCTTTATTAATATCTTTCAAGGCCTTAGGCACAAGTTCGCCGGAAGGGGCTAATATAATGGCAGCGTCAAGCAGTTCTGGTGGCGTGTCGAGGCTACTACCGGCCCAGCCGGCTCCCATCCTGATTGCAAACAATTGCGCTTCTGTATCGCCGTCACGCGTAAAAGCAAAAATTTGTTTATGTTGCGCCCTAGCTATCTGTGTTAGAATATGCGCAGCTGCGCCGAATCCGTAAAGCCCCACTTTAACCGCTTTTTGACTAAGCATGCGGTATGAGCGAAAGCCAATGAGACCTGCACATAGGAGCGGTGCAGCCGGGGCACCCTGATAACCTGCAGGCATTAAAAAACAGGACCTTGCGTTAGCAACCATATATTCTGCATAACCGCCATCAAGCGTATAACCGGTAAAACATGCATTGTCACACAAGTTCTCCTGGCCAGACAAACAAAAACGACACTTTCCGCAGGTGTAACCTAACCAGGGAACGCCCACGACGTCGCCAGTATTAAAACCAGTTGCTTCGCTGCCGCAGCCGATTACAGAAGCAACTACTTCATGGCCCAGAACCAGCGGCAACTTGGGAGCCGCCAACTCCCCGTCAACGATATGTAGGTCTGTACGGCAGACGCCGCAAGCAATTACCCGCAATAATAACTGGCACGGCCCGGGTTGTGGAATTGGTATTTGCCTATAAACCAGCGGCTGACCCGGCCGATCCAGCAACATCGCGTTCATTTGACCTTCCATAACAGCATTCTATTCAAAAACAAACATCGTGTGCATCTGGCGGGAACACCAGTAATGGGATATCGATGTGTTTTGCGAGGCGCTGGGTGTGACTGCCTTTAAGTAGCTGCTCAAATACCGGATGCGGACGGTGTACCATCGCCAGCATATCAATCAAACCATGCTCACTCAGCCAATCAAGGCCGTGGTCAACGTCTATACTTTTTATATGACGATAATAAATCTTATTGTAATTGGCCTTTGAGGTTACTTCGCTCAGAAACCGGTCAACCAGATGTTGATGCGCAGCCGGGTCATACTTAGCATCAGTTACATGAGCAATCAGAATCTCGGCGCTAAAAGGACGAGCCAAACTGACCAGTGAATGGATGAGTTCAATATCGCTACTGCTCAGGTCGGTAGCAAAGGCAATTTTTCGTAACTGATAAGTACTTGGGCGATTAGGAATCAGCATCACCGGAAATGTGGCCTTGTCAATCAGTTCCCGGCTGTTGCTTCCTAATAGCAGGCGATGCAGTTGTCCGGCTCCCGACATACCCATAACTACCAATGGAGAACGAAAATGGTCAACCAGATTGCGTGTCATTGTAGTCACGTCGCCCATTTCGGCCGTACAAGAAATACGGCTTATGTAATCGCGCGCCGACGTGGTAGCAATATTTACCAATTCCAGCTGATGGCGTAATTTATCCAGCTCTGTTTCGCTATCGTGCTTAACCTGTTCATAGTCATCGAGTGGCCAGGCAGATTGCGCGGCGGCCCGAGCCTCTGCAGGCACCTTGAATGCATGGATAAGTTGCAGATCAGCCTTCAGGTGGTGAGCCAAATATAAACCATAGCGCGCAGCATGTGTCGCAGTTTCAGAAAAATCAGTTGGTATGAGAATGGTTTTCATCAGATTTGTTTTGATTTAAATTTGCACAAATGGGCCGGCCTTTATAGTGACGAGCATCATACCTGCCCGTGAGATTGGGCAAATGGAACGTATCTTTTATTGATATGGGTATATACCCTGCGATAAAACCAATGTTTAAGCAATTCAGCAGTGAACATATATGCAGCGATCAGCACGGTTGTCCAACCGTACAAGGCCAGCGGCAATGGCGCGAAGCCAAACCACATGGCGAGCGGGGAAACCGGGATAAGGCAAATCATAACGACAACAGCACTACTTGCGGCCAGCAAGGCATTACCAGGCAGGCTGCGAAAAAATGCTTTTTGCGTACGCACTACCAATACAATTAACACCGCCGAAATGACGGACTCCGTAAACCAGCCAGTTTGAAACACCCGTTCGTCGGCATGAAAAATAAGGATGAGACACGCAAAGGTCAAGTAATCAAACACAGAGCTGAGCAATCCGAAAGTAATCATAAACCGCCGAATAAATGTCATATCCCAGCGTTGCGGAGCGCTAAGCTGCGTTGCATCTACTTTATCGCTGGCAATGGCCATTTCAGGAAAATCTGTGAGGAGGTTGGTGAGCAGCACCTGCTTGGGTAATAAAGGCAGAAATGGCAAGAAAAGTGAAGCTCCGGCCATACTAAACATATTACCAAAATTGGCGCTGGTGGCCATAAAAACATATTTCATGGTATTGGCAAAGGTTTTGCGGCCCTCTTCAACTCCATCTAATAGCACTTTTAATCCGCCGTTAAGCAGAACTATATCGGCCGCTTCCTTGGCAACATCAACTGCAGTGTTGACCGACACACCCACGTCGGCCGCGTGTAGTGCCGGTGCATCATTGATACCATCGCCCATAAAACCAACTACGTATCCTGCTTTTTTCAATAACAGAATGATCCGCTCCTTTTGGTTGGGTTCAACCTCGGCGAAAACGTCAGTACGCGGGGCGGCATGTAATAAGGCCGATTGGCTCATTTGACGCATTTGGCTACCGGTTAGTATCCGGTTATCAGTTAAGCCCAATGAATCGGCGAGATGCTGTGCTATCAAAGCGTTATCGCCAGTAATGATTTTTAGACGGACTCCGGCTGCCTGTAATCGTAAAAGCGTGGCAGCACTGTCTGGTTTAAGCGGATCAAACAATGTAATAAAGCCCAAGAAGGTCATCCCCGACTCATCATCACGGTTGATCTTGTGCTGGTCGGGGATTATCTTATAAGCTAACCCCAGGGTTCGGTATCCGTTTTGGCTTAACGCGCGGTAACGCTCCATCAACCCTGATTTTAACTCAGCAGTAACCGGTACAACCTTATCGCCGCTTTGCAGATTAGTGCATATCTCCAGAATGGAGGTAAAGGCACCTTTAGTAATTAATTGGCTCTCGCCTGATTCATGAACCTGGATGCTCAATCGCTTGCGAAAAAAATCGTAAGGAATTTCTGCCACTGCCGGTGGACGGTCGTCTTTACCGGAGTAAGCATTACAAATGGCCTCGTCTATGGGGTTATGAAAACCCTGTTGCAACCCTGCATTTAACCAGGCGTATCGTAAAACGTTGTCACTGGGCTTTCCGTCACTGTCAAGTGCATCTTTTAATACAACCTTTCCCGCGGTGATTGTGCCCGTCTTATCTGTACAGAGCACATTCATGCTGCCGAAATTCTCAATGGCCGAAAGTCTTTTAACAATAACCTGCTTTTTGGCCATTTTTTGTGCGCCTGTAGCCAGGTTAACACTAATTATTGCGGGCAGCAACTGAGGCGTGAGCCCTACCGCCAGCGCCAGGGAAAATAAAAAAGAGTCAAGCACCGGTTTATGCAACCAAACGTTCAGGGCAAAAATGATAATGACCAACAATAAAGTTAATTCCATAAGGAGGTAGCCAAACTTGCGGATACCCCTTTCAAAATCCGTTTCAGGTATGGCGTTTTGCAGCCGTTCAGAAAGTTTACCAAATTCGGTGGCTACACCCGTATAGATTACCAGGGCGCTCGCAGTTCCGCTGACTACGTGGCTACCCATAAATAAGGCATTTGACCTTTTGGCTATCGGCGTGTCTGCAGCTACTGCGCCACAGGACTTTTCGACAGGAAAAGTTTCGCCGGTAAACGCCGCCTCGTCAACAAAAAGCGCTGCCGAAGACAGAAGCAGGCTATCTGCCGGAATTATATCACCGGCCGATAATTGAATAACGTCTCCGGGCACGACAGCCGTCACCGGCAACGTTACCGGCTTGCCATCGCGCATTACTGAGCAATTGAGCTGCACCATCCTTAGCAAACCTTTTACGGCTTGAGCAGCGCCTTTCTCCTGCCAAAAGCCCAGCAAGCCACTTAACAGCACAATTCCAAGAATAATACCTGCGTCGGCGGTATCTTTTAAGCCCGCGGCTAACAGCGATGCTATGATCAGCAGAATAGTGACAGGGCTTTTAAATTGAGCCAGGAACAAGAGCAAGCCCCGGCTTTTTATGTTTGATTTCAGGGTGTTTGGCCCATACTTATCCAACCGCGCCCTGGCTTCAAGATCAGTAAGGCCTTCGGCATTAGTACCAAGTTGGCTAAATGCCTTAGATACATCCAGGGCCCAAAAGAGCATTGGCGCTTTTGGTTTTGTTGTCAACATCGGCTCAGAGAGGAAAAAATAACAATGGGATACCCAAATCTTCGGGTAATTTGTCGGTCAAACGGTCGCCGATAATCTCTTTAAAATGATATCGCCTGTTAACCAATACAAAAAGGTCGCTGTGCAAACCATTAATCAGCACATCAGTCGCCTTGTGAATATCGGGGTCCCTGATATTATTAAACGTTAGTGAACAGGCGGGTAACTGACGCACTATATCTGCAAATAAACCCAGCCCATAACTTTCAGCAATTGGCGGCAAGCCATTTTTGCTGAAATGAGCAAGAGAAAGACCCGCTTTAGAAGCTATAGCCCAATTGGCCAGATAACGCATAATATTTACCTGGCAATATCTAACATCGGCCATATAAGTGATGCGGCGAATAGGATGAGTCGCCCAGCCCTCAGGCACCAACAACAGCGGGCAACGCAGCCGGTCAAGAAGACTTTGAAAATCAAGCGACGCCTGGCCAGCAGGCATTTGGCCGCAGCCCCGGATGATTAACCAGCAATTGGTGCGCAGCGCCAGCTCAGCCATGCCAGCTGCATCTGTAAGTTTCAGCGAAGTTGCAGAGATCGATGGTTGATAGCCGTGGCGCCCTTCGTTAACGTACTGCAGCATGCGTACTAATCTATTGGTTTCAGTTTGCGTATCTCTGACGGCTGCAGTGCGTAAGCCGGCCAGCATCTTTACAGCAGATGTTTTACGTTCGTTGTAAGTTTGCACAATCAAGATTTCAGCTTGCATATCCCCCGCTATCTGAAATGCCATTTTTGCCGCCGCGTCTACGGCGGTGGAGCCGTCATTAATGAGAATGATTTTTTTCATAACCTTGATCGCCATTTTAGGTAAAGTTGGCAAACCGGGGCCGCCAAAAACATGATCTCAGTCATCAAGCTTCATGAGCCTGCTCATCCGTAAAGATCCTGGTAATACTGACTGGCCAGACGATCGCTGTCGAAAGCCGGACAAATGTCTTCAAAAGCCGTGGCCACTATTTTGGCCCATGCTTCGGGTTTTTCATAATACATTGGCAATACGTGTTGATTGAGGATTTCCAGCAAAGCTTTATTTTCCCATTGATCCTTCTCAGCTTCAGTGAGGTGTTGAGGCGCGGTTGGGATACAAAAACAATTGATCTGATCGCGGGCAAATTCCGGAACCCAGCCATCGGGAATAGTCACGTTGACAGTTCCATTCATAGCTGCGGTCATCCCGCTGGTACCCGATGCTTCATGATATAATCTTGGTGTATTCAGCCACACATCCGCGCCACGTTTTAAAGTGGCCGAGAGTTGCAATTCATAGCCGGTTAAAACTGCGCAGTTCGCAAAATCACGGGTACGATCAATCAACCGGTTAAACTGGGCCTTACCAATTTCATCGCCGGGATAGGGTTTCCCCGCCCAGATTAACTGTACCGGAAATTTTGTCTGTGAAACCAATTGAACAAATCCGGCCCAATCTTCCATTAGCAATTCAGCGCGTTTGTAGCCGGCGAAACGTCGAGCCCAAACGATAGTTAATACATCCTCGCGAAACAATTTGCCGCATTGATCTGCCACTATGCCTAACAAATTGCGTTTTAATATTTTTTTACGGGTTGTGAATTCCCCGGTGTTTTTCGCCCGTAAGGCTTCGCCTATCTGGCTATCGGCCCAATAGGCTTCATTTTGTGCATTGGTAATGGCGATAATAGGGCAAATCCCCGCGTTATTACTCCACATCTGCCGGGCCACCTGTGCGTGAAGTTGTGAAACGCCATTGGCTTTGCGGGCAAATTTGAGTGCGGCAACTGTATAATTAAATTGGTCGCCACTTAACTGGAGCAAATCCCTTACTTGCGCCCCGTTTAAATGATAAAAAAAAGACATCGTATCCAGCAATGCAAAACTGTGCGCTTCATTTCCTGCCATTTCGGGTGTATGTGTTGTAAAGACCACCCGCTTTTTTACATCTTCAAGATTCTTGAATTTGTCATATAAATAAAAATTCAAGGCTACTGCATGACCTTCATTCATGTGATATACGTCCGGCGTTAGCCCCAGGATGTCCAGTAGCGTAGCGCCACCAATTCCTAAAACAATGCTTTGCGCAATGCGGGTCGCTTCGTTCGAGTCGTACAACCGATAGGTGATAGACCGGGATAAGCCATCATTTTCGGGGATATCCGTAGTTAGTAAAAAAAGCGGCGCGCAGTTAAAAGTCGACGGTGGCAGCAAGTAGGCCCTGACATAAACAGGAGCCTGGTGGACCGTAACTGTAAAAGTGACACCGATATCTTTCAAAAAAGAATAATTTTTCTCCATAAACATCGGTACCATGTGGTTGCTTGTGTCACGAACCTGGTCGTAGTAGCCATATTTCCAGAGCAACCCAATCGCTATGACATTCTGCTGCAAATGATGGGCGCTACGCAGGTGCGAGCCTGCCAGGAAACCCAAACCACCCGCATATATCTTAAGTGATTGATCGATTGCATATTCCATAGAAAAATAAGCAACCGCAGTACGGTAAGTTTCTGCTGGTGTATAGCCGAATAATTCCGTTTTATTCATTTAATGCCTTTCGTTATTTATTTTGGTTAGCTCAACTTGCAGCCTTTGAGGTATTGGCCGGCAACCGCAATTTTGCTGATGTTCCAGGTGCCAGGCTATCCGCTGTTCCAGGCTTGGGTTTGCGGGCATAGGGTGCGCCTTATGCCAGCTCTTATTTATCTTTTTCATCATTTTGTTAAACTGAAATGTATAGCTGACGCTGTTAGCGTATTGCCGAGACATGAGTCGGCTCCAATATAAACGCGTCTTTTGTTGTTATCCCTGGACGAAATTATCACTTCATTACAGGTGAAAACATGACCGCGCGCATCAGCACAGGTGATTTGCGAGCGCTTTTGAGAAAGATATCTATAGATGATCTCTGGTCGCCTGTTTGCCGTAGTTATCAGCGATGCCGCTTTTCGCTACGTTACAGCTATTATGCGTTATGAACGTATTTTGTGCCGGATGACCTGCTTAACCCGAATGCGGAAATAATCATAAAATAAAACAACCAGCAATAAGGCCGGGGGGACATAAAATGCCTTGAACCGGATATTTAAAAAAGTTAAACCGCCAATTAAGCCGCCCAGCAAAAAGAATATAATAATTGTCAGTCTAAGCAAAATACGGCGCTTATGCACCGCGCTCAGCTTATTACCAGACAGTAATGCTCCCGAAAGGTCGATACCAAGATCTGTAAACATGCCGGTTAAATGAGTGGTACGCACCACAGAGCCCGATATCATGGACACCAACGCATTTTGCATGCCCATAGCAAAAAGCAAGCTACCGGCAAAATATTCTGTCTCTGGCAGAGTGTGGCGATATTGCGGACCGAAGATTGCAACCAATAATATCAGTATAATAATTATAACAACCGGCGCTGTATAGGCGAATGACCGGTCGCGGCCAACCTTGCCGATATACAGGCTAGATGCAAAGGCCCCGGCAAGAAATAGCAACAGCCACAAAGCCACCATACGTACAGAGCGCCACTGCCCGGTACTAAGGTTTACCGCAAGCAAAGCGGCATGCCCGGTTACATTTGTTGTCAACACGGCGAAACCCATAAACCCCGCGGCGTTGATAAAGCCCGCATTAAGGCATAACAGGATTGCAAGTCGCAAGTTATGCGCAAAGCTTCTTCGTTCACCGGTGTGTCGCAGCATGTTTAAAATTATAAAAAATTAATCAATCAATAGTCTGCCCGATGGGCATCTGGCCTGTTATTATGGTTAATAATATGGTTTAATAGCCAGAATGGCATCTGTCAGCAACATTGCCGATATCAGATATTTGGAGAAATAATATGACCATCTTTCATCTCGATAACCCGGTCGGCATGCTTGGCAAAATCAAGATCATGTGTCACAGCCACAACAGCGATATTTTTTTCGTGAGCCAGGCGGCTAAAGATATCGAATACCAATTTGGTATTACCACTGTCCAGATTCCCTGTGGGCTCATCGGCCATGACAATCATGGGGTCATTAATCAACGCCCGTGCAATAGCAATCCGCTGTTGCTGCCCGCCGGAAAGCTTCCCTGAAATTTTATGAGCGAAGGGTTCCATTTCCAGTTGCCGCAATTGCTGTAATGCCCTATCTTCGATCTCGGTTTTACTCCATCGGCCCAATTTCATAGCCGGAAGCATCACGTTTTCCAGGGCAGTGAATTCAGGCAGTAAAAAATGGAATTGAAAAACAAAGCCGATGTGCTTGTTCCTGAAAACTGCCAGTTCGTTCTGAGATAGTCCGGTAACCCGTTCGCCATTAATCGTAATTAAACCGGTATAGTCGGTATCCAGGGTGCTGAGCAGGTAAAGCAGGGTTGATTTACCACAGCCAGACTTACCGATAATTGGCACAAATTCGCCCCGATTGATGCTGAAAGAGATATCCTGCAGTACCCGGAACTCCTCGGGTTCATGAAAATATTTGTTTACTTTTTCGGCGACTAATGCTTCGTTCATCCTCTTAATATTATTACCGGGTCAATTTTTGCAGCCTTGAGCGACGGTATTAGTCCAGCTGCGAGTGGGGTGATAAAGCCGAATAACAAGCCAAAAAAATAATGCGCCGGCTCAAAGGCTACAGGGAAATATTTAAGTGCAACATAATCATTAGGCGGAAACGGAACTTTAGATAAGGCATAAGCCAGCAGAAAGCCAAGCAGCATCCCGCTGAGCGCTCCCAACAGTCCAATAAATACCGATTGACTTAAAAAAATCTGCAAGATGTCGCGACCGGCAAACCCCTGCGCCTTTAAAATAGCTATATCTTTCATCTTATTATTGATGGTCATACTCATGATGTTATATATGCCGAAGCCCGCAACAATCAACAGCGTCACGCTAACTACATAGGTTAGCGTATCTCTGACCAGGTTTGACGTCTTTACCGAAGCATTGGCCGCCTCCCAATCATCCGCTTTATATCCATATTTCCTGGCTAAGGCAGCTGCTTCCGGGGTAGCACGGCCATGGTCATGCAGCTTTATGCTGATATCGGTGATATAACTTTTATCCCTACCCAACAGTTGCTGCCCGCTGGCCAGTGTCACATAACTGCGCACGTTATCAATGGCGCTAATGCCGATGCGAAACAAACCAACTACCCTGAAACGCAGTAAAGTACCATTGGGGGTAGCCAGGCTTACCAGATCGCCCAGGCGCACATTTAACTTTCCTGCCAGGCCACTGCCCATTAAAATGCCTTTATCTGCAGACAGGAGATTTTCTGGCTTGCCGCTCACCATTTTATCTTTGAGTGCAAACATCTGCGCCTCGTCCTTGATATTTACCCCATTAATATTACCGTTAATTTGCACCGGGCCATAATTATAAAACACCAGGGTGCTTACCATAGGCGAAATCCCCATAACCTCCGGATCTTTTCGAAGCCCGGCCATTATGCCGGCCGCGTTTTTTAAATTGAGTTTAATTTGACGTGGTTTGGGATGCGCGACGCTGATCATTACCGGCTGGCCTTTAAAGTAATCGCTTGCTACCGAAAAACGAAAGTCGGTGCTGATGTCATTATACAGGTGTACATCCGGAGTAAACGACAGCATGGTACTTTCCATAAATTGATTTACACCAATCATAAAACTAATCATCAATATAAACATGGCTATGCCAAACGTAACACCCAGCATAGCAACAAGCGTTTGTTTTTTGCCGGCCATCAGGTGTCTTTTTGCGATGAGAAGATTAACAGACATCTTAGCTATTGATTTAAGGGAGCAACGATTGCTGTATGTGGGGTGACACCATGGGTAATTTCTACTTCGTCGACAGTGCGCAGGCCGGTTTTTACCGGCTTGGTAATAACCCGGCCATTTTCACGCACATAGATACTGTCGCCGGGCAGAAGCATTGTCACTGGTATTGTCAGACAGTTATTTTTTTTCGCTATGACAATGTTGGCTTCAACAGAGCTGTGAATGTAAACCGGGTCAGCCCCGCCGGTAAACAGAGCGTCAACCTGGAAGGTTTGGTCAGCTTCGTTCATCACCGGATAGATCCGGCTTACCTTTGCCTGGTAAATACGCTCGCCGCTGGCGTCTGTCTTTAACAAAACCAGCTGATCAGTTTTAATTTGACTAATGTCCTCCTGGTCCACCGACAAGCGGATGATCCGCCTCCCCGACCTGCCCAAAAGCGCTACAGGTTCATTCATTTTAACCGCTTCTCCCTGCTCTTTTAATAACTGGTATACGGTGCCACTGCTTTCGGCACGAATAAAGTAGTTTTCGAGCTCAGTCCTGGAGCCTGCCGCCAGGCTTTGTGCATTTTTCATGGTCACCTGCAGGTCGTTCATGGTAGACCGGTATTTTTCGCGGGCCGACCTTTTCTGATTGTAGGAAAGCTCATACTGCGTACGCGCATTATCCAGGTTCATTTTAGTGCCGATGTTTTGCGCCCATAGGTTTTCATAACGCTTATATAGCAGCGAGTCATTGCTAAATTTCAGATCAGCATTTTGTACCGCTATTTTAAGGTCACTCAAAACACGTGAGTTTACCGAGACGTTCTCTCTGGCATTAAGCAAGGTGGTGCTGGCCGCTTCCATTTTTGCGGATGGTGCGGTATGGCGCAATATATAGATAACTTGTCCTTTATGTACCTGGTCACCTTCGCGCACCGCCTTACGGACGATCGTACCCGAAACCAGGGCACCAACGGTATATTCACTATCAGCCATGACTTTGCCTGAAGCATAAACTGTTTGCACAATTGCTATGCGTCTGGGATAGGTAATGCGCTGTTTTTTACAGGCAATGAGCGAGATCAAACTCAGTAATAGCAATAACTTTTTTAACATAACTACAAATAATAAGGCTTGCAAGCTGCTTTTGTAAAAATGGCGCTGGCAGCCCTATCATAGAATGATCAAGATCAATTTTTCTGTTGTTATTGGTCAGTAAAGCATGAAAAAGTACCATCGATATTTGAACATGAATGAATCTGAAATTGTCTTTCTGAGCGGACCGCAGTCGCGCTGGAAAGAGCTAAAGTTTGCTTTTAAGACCCTGCGGGAAATGATTGTCGGTTTCAGGGCACTGCATTTTATTGGGCCCTGTATCACCGTCTTTGGCTCTGCCCGGTTTAAAGAAGACCACCCGTATTATGCATTGACAAGAGAAGCGGCAACCGCTTTCGCCCGGCTGGGGTTCACAATCCTAACCGGTGGTGGCCCCGGGTTAATGGAAGCGGCCAACCGCGGCGCCAAAGACGTAGGCGGCCGGTCTGTAGGCTGCAACATTCAGTTGCCGGTAGAACAGTCTCCAAACCCCTACCTGGACAAATGGATCAAGCTGGAACATTTTTTTGTACGGAAAATTCTGCTTGTCAAATATTCTTACGCTTTTGTTGTGATGCCCGGAGGCTTTGGCACTCTTGACGAATACTTCGAGGCACTAACATTAATACAGACCCGTAAGATCCAGGATTTTCCGATCATTATTTTAGGCAAATCATATCATCAGGAATTAATGGCGCATATTGAGTTTATGCAAAAGGAAGCCACTATTGGCCCGGCAGATACGCGACTGTTTCTGGTAACAGACAGTATTGAAGAGGCAGTACAGTTAATTATAGAGAAAAGCATCAAACCATTCGGTTTGCGGCCCAAAAAGGACATCAAACCGTTTAGCTTTCTTTTTGAACATCGTTGACATTGTTCACCATACCTTAATCTTTTCACAATGAACAGAACAACAATGCTTGAAACTTTATTTGACGGTGCGTCCGAAGGCCTTATGGTGGCCGATAGCGAGGGAATTATCCAGCTGGCCAACCCCGCTTTCTGGACGCTGTTTGGCCTGGATCTCCAAAACAGGGGCGGTATTAGCATTGGCCAATTGCTTGATACAGAAAACACCCATCAGCTCCTGGCAAACCTTGTTGAGCGCGAGTTATCCGGGCGAAAAAAAGATGGTAATTTGTTCCCACTATTGCTATCCCTGGTTAAAGTAGTGGATAATGGTAAGGTTTACTATACGGGGCACGTACATGACCTGAGCGCGGAAAAGAGCAATGCAAATTCATTAGCCAAAGAGCAACACATGGGCAGGCTGAAAAGCCGGCTCGTTTCTATGGCCTCTCATGAGTTCCGCTCACCATTAAGCCAAATTCAGCTTTCCGCTTCTCTGGTAGAACGTTATTACCAGCGACTTGATGAGGACAAGATAATGGGGCATCTGAAAAAAATACGCATGGCCGTTAATGACATGACTGATACGCTTGACGATTTCCTATCCCTTGAGCGTATTGACGCAGGAATTTTCCAGCCGGAATTAAGATCATTCGACCTGGGCATTTTAGCAGAGGAGGTTTGTACCCAGATGCAGCCTATCGCCGGGGGCCTTGAATTGATTTACCAGCCT
Organism: Mucilaginibacter ximonensis; assembly: GCF_042686265.1. NCBI lineage: Bacteria > Pseudomonadati > Bacteroidota > Sphingobacteriia > Sphingobacteriales > Sphingobacteriaceae > Mucilaginibacter > Mucilaginibacter ximonensis. Next base: position 648,226 of record NZ_JBHUPD010000002.1, on the reverse strand, counting down.
GGCGGGAAAGAGCAAATCATATTTTCTGACCGCAACCTACTAAAACATTGCGCTATTAACCTGTTATCCAACGCCATAAAATATTCGGCAGAGCCCGGTAAGATAATACTCAAAACCGATGTCAGTGCTGAAGGTTATACCCTGTCGGTTAGCGACAGGGGGATGGGTATACCCGCAAACGAACAACGAAAACTTTTCGAGCCTTTTTTCAGAGCCTCTAATGCAGCAGAAGTATCCGGAACCGGATTGGGTTTGCACATTGTTCAAAATTATGTGCACCAGTTGCATGGCCAAATCACTGTAAAAAGCAAGGAAAACAAAGGAACAACCTTTAACTTGTCTTTTCCTTTATTAATGCCTCAAACGTCAGCACCGCATATCTGAAGCACGACGGATAAATTGAGATCTGGCTGATCCTTATTCATTCCTTGTTTACGAGTAAAATTCCAGGTAAAGCATAGCTATTGCGGCAGATGCCATAACTACAAAGGTTAACCAGCCCAAAATGTTAGACCATCGCCCGTTAACTTCATTGCCCATTACAACCCGGTTATTGCTGATATGTAAAACAACCAAAATAATGACGGGAGCTGTTAGTCCGTATAAGATGGCCGCATAAAGCAACCCTTGTACAGGATTTACGCCAACCAGATTTAACAATACCCCAATAACCAAAGAGAGAATAATAACGCCATAGAAGGGTTTTGCCTGGAAAAACTTTTTATCAAGCCCCTGTTTCCAACCAAATGTTTCTGCAAACATATATGACAAAGAGCCGCTAAGAACCGGAATGGCCAAAAAACCTGTACCGATGATACCGATAGAAAACAACCAATAGGCCATGTCGCCTGCAATAGGCCGCAATGCTGCCGCTGCCTGCTCCACTGTCTGGATACTTTTCACCCCATGCGGGTGAAGCACACTGCCGCAGGTAAGGATGATAAAGAACATCACTATGTTTGAAAATAGCATTCCGCTATCCACATCCCCGCGCATTTTGGTAATCATTCGTTTATCAACAACCAGCGTACCTCCTTGCTGTCGTATGTCTTCCGCCTCCATAGTGGCCTGCCAAAAGAAAAGATATGGCGATATCGTTGTTCCCAATATCGCAACAAGCGCATTAATATAATCTTTACTCCAGGTAATTTGAGGAATAAAAGTAGATTTCAATACCGCTTTCCAGTCGACAGCAGTAAAAAACGGCACCGCTATATAAACCAAAAGTGTAATGCAAAACCATTTCAATATACCCGCCACTTTTTGATATGGAAAAATAATAATAGCCGCAAGTATAAGCCCTGTAAAGATGATGCTGAAGGCAAATGACGGCACCTTTGGTACAATCAGATTTGCCGCTGCACCCATTCCGGCAATGTCCGCACCGATGTTCAGAATTATCGCCGGAAAAGAAAAAATGATCATCACCCAAAGCGTCCATTTTGGATAGTGGTTCCTTAGGTTTGAGGTAAGGCCTTTTGTCGTAACCAGGCCAATACGCGCGCACATCTCCTGAATGGCCGCCATAAGAGGGAAAGTTACCAGGGCGGTCCAGAGCGCAGCAAAACCAAATTGAGCGCCAACCTGTGAGTACGTAGCAATACCGGAAGGGTCGTCATCACTGGAACCAGTTACCAATCCCGGACCCAAGGTCTTCAGGCCTGCAGTTACTTTTTGTAAAAGCTTTTTTGAGCGTTTCATACCCATACTCACATATATAAAGCTGAATATATCTTTATCCCTTCAAATATAAACTTATAAAACACAAGTTATGCGCCCGCAAATTAAACTTTAATAAGCCCAAACAAGGTCGGTCACCCGGCTTTTCCAATACAGCATATTGGTGTTGCCGACGATCAGGTAAATTCATGACGCCCGTCATGTGCATTGGTCTGTCAGTTAACGACCTTCGGTATTAAAAAAACATGTTTTTATTGAAAAACAAGGAGCTGGCGCTGTATCTGACGACAGACCATCAGTGTTTATCATCGGCGCGGTCATGGTTGCCAATGGTGGATGAACCGCTTACTGATCTGTAATCAATTTAACATTAGACAAACCGACATGGAACAATATATCAAAAAATTCAGGGATATCAGCCTCGGGCATATAGCGGAGGTTGGCGGCAAGAATGCGTCAATCGGCGAAATGTTCACCCATTTAGTACCTAAAGGTATTTTTGTGCCTGATGGGTTTGCAGTAACCGCTGCCGCTTACCGGTATTTTCTGAGCAGCAACCATTTGCAGTTGCCTCTGAAAAAGCTTATGCAGGAGCTGGACCGAAAAGAATTTGCCAATTTAGCTGAGGTTGGTCAAAAAGCACGTACATTAATTATGGATGCCCCGATGCCAACCGACCTGCAACTGGCCATAGCTGACGCATATGATTATGCGTTTAACTTTCAGGAGCAGGCCGTTGCTGTGCGCAGCAGCGCCACCGCGGAAGACCTGCCCGACGCCAGCTTTGCAGGTCAGCACGAATCCTATTTAAACATTAAAGGGCATCAACCTGTAGTTGAAGCCGTAAAACAATGTTTTGCTTCATTATATACAGACCGGGCCATCAAGTACCGTGAAGATAAAGGATTTGCCCATGATAAAGTCTACTTATCGGTTGGGGTACAGGAAATGGTGCGGGCCGACCAGGGTTGCTCTGGTGTGGGCTTTACACTTGAACCAGAAAGCGGCTTCAGAGACGTCATCCAAATTTCGGGCGTGTGGGGACTAGGGGAAAACATGGTTCAGGGTACGGTAGTGCCGGATGAATATTTGATTTTCAAGCCTACCCTGCGTTTGCAAAAAGAGGCAATTATTCAAAAAACACTGGGAAGCAAAAGTAAAATGCTCGTTTATCCTCAGGACGAGGATGAGTCGCACGACACCATAAATATGGATACGCCCTGGGAGCTTCGCGAAAAATTTGTGCTGGACGATTCGGATATTTTGAAGCTTGGGGCGTGGGCTTTATTAATAGAAACACATTATCAAAAGCCCATGGATTTCGAATGGGCAAAAGACGGGCACAGCGGCCGGCTTTATCTGATACAGGCACGGCCTGAAACCGTTCATAGTCAAGACAAAAAATTACTGGTTAAAACATGCCGGATTGCCGAGCGCGGTGAGTTGATTACCAGCGGGGCCGCCGTGGGACATCAAATAACCAGCGGCACAGCGAGATTATTAAGTTCGGCGGCCGAGATCAGCAAACTGCGGCCCGGAGATATCCTGGTTACTGATACTACCAGCCCGGATTGGGACCCTGTATTGAAAAAAGTAGCCGGTATTGTTACCAACAAAGGCGGACGGACCAGCCACGCAGCTATTATAGCGCGCGAACTGGGTGCTGTAGCTGTTGTAGGCACAGAGAACGCAACTTTTAATATCAGAGATGGTGAGGTGATAACCCTTAGCTGCGCCGAAGGAAAAACCGGCAACGTTTATCGGGGAAAGCTTAACTGGACAGAAATTGTTACTAATGTGGCTTCAATTCGGTTACCGCAAAAACCAAAAGCTCAATTAATAGTTGCCGATCCTGAACAGGCGTTTGAATTATCTTTCTTTCCCAATCACGGCGTCGGTTTAATGCGCCTGGAGTTTATCATCACCCGCAAAGTGCGGGTGCACCCAATGGCATTAGCGCATTTTGACCAGGTAACTGATGAAACTGACCGGATCAGGATACAAAATCTGACTAATAATTATCCGAAAAAAGAAGATTATTTTATAGACCAGCTTGCACAGGGCGTAGGTACAATAGCCGCTGCATTTTACCCTAAAGAAGTAATTGTTCGCATGAGCGATTTCAAAACTAATGAATATGCCGGCTTGCTGGGCGGCAAATATTTTGAACCCAAAGAAGAGAATCCGATGATCGGTTTCCGGGGAGCCTCCAGATATGATCATGAACGCTACCGCGACGGTTTCCGGCTGGAATGTGAAGCTATGAAAAGGGTACGGGAAAATATGGGACTGACCAATGTCAAGCTCATGATACCATTTTGCCGCACTATTGCCGAAGGTAAACGTGTCCTTGAGCTTATGGCCAAAAACGGCTTAAAACAAGGTATTGATGGGCTGGAGATATTGGTGATGGCCGAAATTCCGAGCAATGTATTGCTGGCTGAGGAGTTTGCCAAACTATTTGACGGCTTTTCAATCGGTTCCAATGACCTGACTCAATTAACCCTCGGTATCGATCGCGATTGCGCACTTATTGCCAATGAGTTTGATGAGCAGGACCCGGCCAGCCTGCAGCTCATCCGGATGATGATTGAAAAAGCAAACCATCTGCATAAACATATCGGACTGTGTGGTCAGGCCGCCAGCGATTCGGAAACTTTTGCGCGTCTTCTTGTTGAAACAGGCATTGACAGCATTGCCTTTAATCCCGATGCGCTTCTTAACGGAATCAATAATATTAACCGCGTTTTAGCTCATCAAAAAACATGTCAGCCTTCGGTTTAAAAAATAATGTAACGCCAGATATCAGGCATTGGTGGTTGTTTCCGCTAAGTGGCTTAGTTTTGATAGCGCTGGGCATCTGGATATTTACCGGGCAGATGATTGCTTATCTCTCAATCTCGCTCATGTTTGCCATTGCAATTCTTGCAACGGGATTCATGGAATTGACATTTGTGATATTCACCAAACTTGCTTCCGGTTTTACCAGGAGGGCTCTACTTGGCGCTTTCATAGATCTTTTTATAGGCATCTATCTTTGGTTTTACCCGCTCATCTCGCTTATCGTAGTCCCGGTGGCTCTGGCTCTCTGGCTCATCCTGCGGGGGATATTAGCTATTACCAGTGCCTGGCACCTGCGCAGGCAAAATCAGGAGGGCTGGAAGTGGTTGTTAGTCTGCGGGGCACTTATCCTGCTTACGGGCATTATTTTGCTCGCTGATATGATCTGGGGAACTGAAGATATCATTTTACATACTGGAGCCGGGTTTCTTGTTGCCGGCTTATTTCGGGTTTATCTTGGGTATAGATTGCGCAGTTTTAAAGTAACTCGTACGTGAAAATAAAAGTTACCCAAGGCAGCGGGAGGGGTATTTGTTGCTTGTGATCATTAAACCTCAGAAATTTATAGTCTATCAAGGTTTTACTGCTGAGCTCGCAGTCTTCTTTTTGGCCTGATCTTTAAAATACCCTCTGAAAAGGAAGTTATGTTTTAATGCCTCCATATTCTGATTAAAGCCGTCCGTTCCCTGCTCGATGTTTTTCAGACTCTGCCTGATGTGACCCGCCGTAGTTGAATCTCTCAGTAATAAATGCAAAGTGCCTTTCCCTCCAGCCAGGTCATTATTAATTTGGCTCACAAGTCCGTCCAGGTCAACTGCCATCTTTTGGGTTTTAGCCGTTGCCTGCCGAATATTTATCATAGCTGTACGCAAGTTAGTGGTCATGCCCGTATCGCTTAATAGCGCCCCGGCTAAACCCTTACCGCCTCTTACGTCAAGCACCACTTTGTTAAGGTTTCCTGCAAAGTGGCTTGCCTGGTAAGCCGTACGGTCTATATTTTTAAGCGCCGACTTTAAACTGTTGCCGATAGACGGATCATCAAGCAACGCCATCAGTTTACTTTGGTTAATATGTAATACTGAGATTTTCAGCGCTTCTGAAATACCTGCAATGTTTTGATTGGTCCGGGATAATGTTTGTAGCATCTCATCTGTATTGACTACCTGCCTGGCAGAAAGCAGATCTCCGTCGTTTACCAACGGAAAATTACCTGTTGCCGGCGTAATATTCACAATTTTATTGCCCATTAGTCCTTCAGTACCTATAGAGGCTACAGCACGCTGATGGATATGTGGCCTTATCGCTTTATCTATCAGCAGCGTTACTTCAATTGTTGTATCATTGATGAGTGACATGGAACTAACAGTTCCCGCCTGGATTCCTGCATATAGCACGTTATTCCCTTCAAGAAGGCCATTGAGGTTTGTAAAGCGTGCACGCAGTTTAAATTTAGTGCCAAAAATATGCTGATTCTTACCAATAAAATAAAAGGAAAGGATGAGCGCAAATAAACCAGTCAGAATAAATGCGCCTAATTTTAAATTATTAATGCTTTGCTTGCTCATGTATCTATTCAAAAAATTGTCTCACTTGCGGATCGTCAGCGTTTTTAAGGTCGCTGTAGCTACCTTCTGTATATACCCGGCCATCCAATAGCAGCGCCACATGGTCTGCCGTATTTTTTACGCAGTGCATATCATGTGTAATAATGATTGATGCGGTATGAAATTTTTTTTGCAACTGCACAATCAGGTGGTCTATCTCCCGGGCCGTAACCGGGTCTAGACCGGTAGTTGGCTCATCATACAGAATGATGTCGGGCTGCAGGATCATAGTACGAGCCAGCGCTACCCGTTTTAGCATACCGCCCGAAAGCTCTGACGGCATCATATCCACGGTATGTGGCAGGCCTACGTTTTCCAAGGCGTCCATCACCAGCCGGTCTACCTCTGCCTGGGTTTGATTCAAGCGGTGACGCCTGAGCGGAAATTCCAGATTCTCTCTAACCGTCATAGAATCATAAAGCGCGTTCCCCTGAAAGAGAAACCCTATTCGCACCCTTACCTCGTCAAGTTCTTCTTCACTTAGGTCGGGGATATCCTTTCCAAAAACCTTTATCCGGCCGCGATCAGGCTTTAGCAAGCCGATGATACATTTAATAAGCACAGACTTGCCCGAGCCTGACTTGCCGAGCACCACAACATTTTCATTGGCGTGAACGGTGAGGCTGAAATCCTTCAGTACCTTATTTTTACCGAAACCTTTATAAAGGTGTTCAACAATAATAACGGGTTCTCTGGCTTCCATATCTTCAATTTAATCCAAGGACGTCTGTTAACTGAACAGCCAGCAGGTCGATAATAAAAACAACTACTGAGGCTAATACTACCGCTGAATTAGCCGAATTACCTACACCACGGGTACCCTTACTGGAAAAGTAACCTTTATAGCTACCTATAACACCAACTGCAAAACCAAAAAAGAAAGTTTTGATCACAGCGGGCAACACGTCTCCAAAACTTAAACTGGCAAACACCTGGTCAAAAAACAATTGGAAACTGGTTACCGAGCGAATGTTGACCCCTATATAAGCCCCAATGAGCGATATTGCGTCTGCAAGTATTGTAAGCACCGGCAGCATTAAGGTGCATGCCAATACTCGTGTAGCTACCAGATATTTAAACGGATTAGTTCCGCTCACTTCCATTGCATCGATCTGCTCGGTCACGCGCATAGAACCCAGTTCGGCGCCAATGCTGCTGGCAACCTTGCCTGCAAAAATTAACGCAGTAATTACCGGGCCGATTTCGCGGACGATGGCAATACCTACCATAACCGGAAGTTGAGATTGTACCCCGTATTCGACAAGGCTGGGTCGTAACTGCATTGTCAGTACCAAACCCATGATAAATCCTGTCAGCCCGACAAGTGTTAAAGACTGGTAGCCGATAATGTAGCACTGTGCTAAAAATTCACGGAACTCATAACGCGGTTTTAGTCCGGCGGAGAAGAACCGCCCCGTGAACCGCCCGATCAAGCCGGTTTGCTCCAGGAAAGAAGTGATATCCTTACTTAATGCCATATGTGGTGCTTTACGTCATAAAATTAGCGGAGCAGAATACATCGCTCTATGACGCCCGGCATCTATGTGAGTGATGAGGATCATGCTTTGCAAACCGTTCAAAACAGGCGCGATCCAGGGTTTCGCGGTGGTTTGGATGTGCCGGTGTCTTTCATGACTACATCCATTCCGCAGCGAAACGATTAAAATCTTGTCGGAGTGTCTTAAACAATTGCTCCTCCTGCTCATAATCAACACCAATCTGTTCGGCTGCTTCGACTGTCGCCTGTTGAATATAATTTTCAGATTGCTTCAATTCAGCAGTTACCTGATCGAGGTTCACCCTGATGCGGTGTTTCAACTGATCGATCTGATTACGATGAATGATCAATTGATTCTGAAAATGCTCGATACGCTCAGAAACCTCATGCCCGGTATTGTCGCCGGCAATTTCATCCAGCCTTTCCTGTAGAAAAGTTATTTCTATTTCATAAAACTCCAACCCGCGCAGGCAGGCATGATGTGAGAATGTTAAATGTTTGATACTTGTCTTTTTCATGCTGCAAGTTTAATAGGACGCTCCTCGGTAAAAAATGACTTGAGGCATTTTCAGCATTGATGACCATCATTGGATCAACACCTTAAATAACGGTTTTTTGTTAAAAAAACTAAAGATGAATACCATTTATCATTGGCTAAAAACGATCTGGCGACTTAAGGCATATATTATATTGCTTTTATTGTCGACACATTATAGTACAATTGTGGCTGCCCAACCAGATACCGCGCTTGCCAGCCAGATACGGATGGAGTTACAATCAAGAAAAACCTTGCCTTTGTATTTCCCCAAATCCGTCAAAAGATTTTACACCAGCCGTAATTTTAAGCCGGTTTGGCTAATTAGTGAAAAAGGCGAGGCGGGGCACGCCTGGCAAGCAATGGTAATGCTTGACTGTGTATTACAGTATGGACTTTCACATGCCGATTACCATCCTGATGAATTAAACTATGGCGTTTTACATGATATTTTGCAACAACAAGGTAAGGTAAGCTTAGAGCAACAGTCGCGCTTTGAAATCATGCTGACCGACGCGATGCTGACACTGATGGTACATTTACATTACGGGAAGCTCAATCCTGAACTACCTGCCACCAAGATAGATGCCGGCTACGGCGACATGCGAATGGAAGCCGTTTTAACGCAGGCGGTAAGACAACCGAATATTGAGGCAACATTATTAGCCGTTCAGCCCAAAGGAGAAGCTTATACAGAGATGCAACATTGGATGCACAAGTGGAAAGGCCAATATCTTGATGATTGCTACGAGATACCAGAGGCGAATGTTAGAAAAGTTGCCATTAATATGGAAAGGCTGCGCTGGGCAGCAATAGGCGCAGGTAAGTACATGCAGGTTAACATACCCTCGTTCAGGCTGTCTTTATTTCTGCCTGATAAGACATATCAATTTAAAGTGGTTACCGGCAAGCCCAGTACGCCCACTCCATTATTGCACAGCAGGGTAGGTGCTATTGATATGCAGGCCAAAATGATATGGCCAGATCAGCTTCAAACGGTCACGCTGGTTCCGCAAAATACCGAAAGCTCAATGCTCAGATTCGCGTTTTCAAGCCGGTATAAGGTGGCACTGACAGAGATAAAAGAAACTAACTGGTTTAATCAAAAGCAACGAGCCTTAACCACGGGAGACATAGGCGTTGAAAAAGCTGAAAGGCTGGCTATGTTGCTTTTACAAGCAGATCATCAGCAAAATAAAACAATGGCGCTGCGTCAGGGTCGTTTAACCGGCAGTGCCGTATCGGTTAAATTACGTGTACCCATTCCTATAAAAGTCACCTACATTACCTGTTGGTTCCAGGATGCACAATTAATGACCTATCCCGATATTTATCAATTGGATAATCAGTTGGAGCAAGCCATTTATCATGAACGTCCTAAAAAATTGTCAGAGCGCTGAAATTCCAATTAGTAATCTTCACTACCTAACACTCGAAAATAAAAAGTGACCCGGATCACTTTTTATCCTGAATTTTATTACATTTTGTCTTCGTTATAATAACCATATTTGTGATTAAAATCACCCATATGGAAAATGCGGCGCTACTTAAAGCAATTATTGACAACGCTATTGATGGCATTATCACAATAGATGGGCGCGGTATTGTAGAAACTATAAATCCTTCGGCTTGTAAACTTTTCCTGTATGCTCCTGAAGAAGTTATTGGAAATAACATTTCGATGCTCATGCCAACGCCTTATAAAGAAAATCATGACCATTATATCGGGCGTTACCAGCAAACACGCGAAGCGCACATCATTGGCATTGGCCGCGAGGTAACGGGGCTTCGAAAAGACGGAACAATGTTCCCTTTTCGCCTGGCGGTGAGCGAGGTACAGTTTGCCGAGCGTAAGATTTTCACCGGGTTTATCCATGACCTGTCACGCGAAAAAGAAGCCGAGGAACAGTTAAGAGATTATGCCGCCCATTTGGAAGACCTGGTAGAAAGCCGCACCGCGTCTTTAAAAGAATCTGTAATGGCTCTTGAGCAGGCCAAAGAAGAGGTAAGTTCTTCGCTGGTTAAAGAAAAAGAACTGGGATCATTGAAAAGCCGGTTTGTATCCATGGCCTCGCACGAATTCCGCACACCTCTTAGTGCTATTCAATTGTCTGCGGCACTGATCGAAAAATATGCGCAGCCGTATGACAATGACAACATCCGGAAGCATGTGAGTAAGATAAAAGGGTCTGTTGGTATCCTCACCGGCATCTTAAATGACTTCCTGTCGCTTGAGAAATTGGAGGCCGGTAAAATAGACGCGGTGTGCAGTCCCTTCAACCTGGTTACGTTTGCTGAAGAGATTACAGATGAGCTGCAACTGGTGGCTAAACAAAATCAGCATATCATTTATCAGCATACCGGCACAGCCAATATCGTTAATCTTGACCAAAATTTGCTAAGGCATTGTGTCACCAATCTGATTGGCAACGCTATCAAATACTCAGGCGAAAACACCTTTATAGAATTTAATACCGAGATAGCTCCCGGACAGTGCGTAATTAATATCCGGGATAATGGCATCGGCATTCCTGAAACCGACCAGAAGCATTTATTTGAAGCCTTTTTTCGGGCGCATAATACTGGCAATATACCCGGAACAGGCCTGGGCTTGAATATCGTTGCCCGTTACGCCCATTTGATGAATGGCCGGATTGATTTTAAAAGTGATGTCAACCAGGGCACATCATTCACCATCACATTTCAAACTGTATGAAAAAGAAAGTATTGATCATCGAGGATAACGACGATATCCGCGAAAATGTAGTTGAGATTCTCCAACTAGCCGATTATGAGGTAACCGCGGCAAATAATGGAAAAACAGGGGTAGAGCTTGCGCAGCAACATTTGCCTGACGTAATTCTTTGCGATATTATGATGCCCGAATTAGACGGCTACGGCGTGCTTTACATGCTAAACAAAAGCGCCGAAACCGCTGCTATTCCTTTTATCTTCCTGACCGCTAAAGCTGAAAAAGTAGACCTTAGGAAAGGAATGGAAAAGGGTGCAGACGACTATCTAACCAAGCCATTTGACGATATGGATTTGCTGAACGCTATTGAGATGCGCTTAAAGAAAAAGGCTTTCCAGAAAGAATTTTATAGTAACTCGCTCGACCGGCTGAATACGCTGATTGGCAGGAACGAGGGCTTAACCGAACTGAAAAAAATTATCCAGGAACGTAAAAGCCGTCAGTTTAAAAAGAATCAGGTTATTTATTATGATGGCGATCATGGCACCGGAATTTATCTTGTTATTAGTGGAAAAGTAAAAACCATACGCCTTGCAGAGGATGGACGGGAACTTATGACAGGTATTTTTGGGAGCGATGAATACCTTGGAGTAAATGCCCTGCTTTCTAACGAGCCGTATAGCGACACCGCCACAGCGCTGGAAGATAGTGTAGTTTGTCTTATCCCCAAAGACCAATTGGAGCGCTTACTTTTTCGTTACCCCGATGTTGCCCGTGAATTTATCAAGTTACTGGCTAACAATATCAGAGTAAAAGAAGAGCAGTTAATACAACTTGCATATCACTCGGTAAGGAAACGCATGGCCGAAGCAATGTTGCGACTGCTTAAGCAGCCAACTCTTGTCAATGAAAGTTTTAAAATAACCCGTGAGGATCTGGCTGCTATGGCCGGCATGGCTACCGAGACCGTAAGCCGTACTTTATCTGATTTTAAAGAAGAAGGCTTGATAGATAAAAAAGGCAGCACAATTACCATTTTAGATGCCAACAGATTGGCAAAGATGAAAAACTGATAAAGGTCATTTTTCTTCCTGACTAAACGCATCCCTCCTGTCTAGGAGGCTCCCTACCTTTGCTTAAAAACATTAGAAGCGGATGAAAGTAATAGCGTATAGTATCACCCCTACGGAAAAAGAATACCTGGCAAAAGCCAATCAAAAAAAACACGACATCACGCTGATTTCAAACCCGCTGGGGATGGAGACGGTGGCCTATGCGGCTGGGAAAGATGCCGTAATTATATGGAATCATGATGATGTATCAGCTGCAATCATAGACCAGCTGGCCGCTTTGAATGTTCGTTTTATCATCACCGGATCAATAGAAACAAATCATATAGATAAAACTGTTGCGGCAAAATATGGCATTAAACTATCTAATGTTTCTACCGGATCACCCCAGGAAATTGCCGACCAACTCATTCAAAATCTTGATTTATATCAGCAAAACAAATGCTTAGGCGATGCTTGCGTTTGCGCCAAAAGCTGCAGGGCCGCAAAAAATTAAAAATACATGATGGATCAATACCAGCATCTTGTCGGCAAATATAATATACCGGCCCCGCGCTACACCAGTTATCCTACCATGCCTTATTGGGAAGCCCAGAGCTTCACCGGGGAAAGTTGGAAAAAAACTGTTAAACAAGCTTTTGATGAAAGTAATCAAGTGTCTGGCATCAGCCTGTATATTCATCTGCCATTTTGCGAAAACCTGTGTACCTATTGCGGTTGCAACACGCGCATTACTAAAAATCATGGTGTTGAAAAACCTTATGTCGATGCCGTATTAAAAGAGTGGGCAATGTATAAAGCGGTTATTGATGATCAGCCGGTTATCCGGGAGATTCATCTGGGTGGCGGGACACCTACTTTTTTCAGCCCTGAAAACCTGGGCCAACTTATTGCCGGCCTGCTGGAAGGTTGCAAAAAACACCCTGAAGCAGAGTTTAGCTTTGAGGCTCATCCAGCAAATACAACATCGGCCCATTTACAAACTTTGTACAACCATGGTTTCCGCCGGCTGAGCCTAGGCATTCAGGATTTCGACCCGAAGGTGCAATTCATCATCAACCGACATCAAACCTTTGAACAGGTACTTGCAGTTACTGAAGAAGCGCGGCGTATTGGATATACGTCTATTAACTATGATTTAATCTACGGGTTGCCTTTGCAAAATCTGGAAGGCCTGGTTAATACAATGAACATGGTTAGCGATTTGAAACCCGAGCGCATTGCCTTTTATAGTTATGCGCACGTGCCCTGGGTTAAGCCCGGACAACGACATTTTACTGAAGCCGACCTACCGGCACCTGAATTAAAAAGCAAGTTGCATGATACCGGCCGGAGCTTATTAACCAGCTATGGCTATCAGGAAATAGGCATGGATCACTTTGCATTGCCCGGCGATGAATTGCTTAAAGCGGCAGAACAGGGTACTTTGCACCGAAATTTTATGGGATATACACACCAGCACACGCAACTGCTTATTGGACTTGGTGTATCTTCCATCAGCGACTCCTGGTACGGATTTGCTCAAAACGTAAAAACGGTAGAAGAATACCTGGCTAAAACCTCGGCTGCTGAGTTTCCATTACTAAAAGGACACATTTTATCTGTAGAAGACCTTTTATTGCGTCGTCACATCCTTGATATCATGTGCAAGGGAGAGGCCCGCTGGGAAGCGTCGGGAGAGGCCCCGGTAATACAAGCGGCATTGGAACGGCTTAGGGCGCTGGAAGACGACGGCTTAGTGAGCGTGCTCGACACCGGCCTGTTGGTTACCGATTTAGGCGCGCGCTTTTTGCGCAATATTTGCCTGTGCCTGGATGCACGCCTCTGGGCCGCCCAGCCAACAACGCAACTGTTTAGTATGGCTGTGTAGCCTTACTGCCCAAGCTTATTATGACATCTGAAGCAATATAATAGATGGCTTAATGCCTTTTTTTTATTTCAGATCTTTATAATTTTAAATAATTGGCGGTAATAGGCCAAGATCCTAGCAGGTGTAAACCATGCTTGAAGCAATAGCCAAAGCAATTTTTTGATGCCGCGTCGCCCATAGCGGCAATAATGTTACGATTATTTAGATACAAAGTTGGATTTGGTGCTTCAAAGCCAGACACCAACATAACTTGTAGGGTGTCGAGATAAGCGTTTAGGGTGCGAATATCTTCTTTGGTGCCGATAGCACGGCCAACTTGTACATTCCAGCGAGAAGGTTCGCAAGTTTTACCTGTTGAAGCTTCTGCTCTTTGGCCGTCAACAGTAAACCGCAGATAAATGGCTACGGGGTCATTTTTGTAGGTAGAGCGCTTCTTTAAATAAAAAAGCAGATTGATGTTAGTTCTCATTACAAATGAATTAAATAGTGAAACAAAATTGATTATTCCATCATTTGCAATCAAGATGCTCACTCGCTGAACATCTTATAAATCAGTTACTTATCGTGCTGTTGGTGAGCATTTTTTCAGCTTTAATATGCTCACCGAATTGCTCACCTTTTTTATGCTAAAACATGCATAACTTGGTTTTTTCGGTAAACAAAAAAGCCTGTAAATCGATGATTTACAGGCTTTTAGGCAATTTTGACATTGTTTTCTGCGGAATGGACGGGACTCGAACCCGCGACCCCATGCGTGACAGGCATGTATTCTAACCAGCTGAACTACCACTCCTCCCGTTTGGGAATGCAAATATACGCTTCGTTTTATTCTTAACAAGATATTTTTTCAAAAAAGTTTTAAGTAGCAAATAATCACTCTATTATATTTTAGCTCCGCTTAGAATTAGCTATATGTATAGGCAATGGTCTCGAGCTGGATTGTCCGCAAAAACAAACAGACGTTGTCTAAAAAAACAGAATTATGTGGCTTTTTTGACACACAACTATTTCGTTTTTAATAAATGCCCCTGAAAAACCCCGACAAAGAGACGTCAAAGTAATAGCAAACTTTGCGCAAAGTTTCTATCCGGATATCTATTTTACCGGATTCAAGGCGTGCGATATTAATATTTGTATCAGAATAAAATTTCTCTTGGGTAACCTGGTTTTGCCTGCGTAATCGCTTTATTTGAAGCGAAATTTTGCGTTTAAAGGCATTATCAGAATTATCAAGATATTCAAAATCAGTTAACAGCATAGCAATTTGGTAATTGTAAGGTTACGTATAAAATTATGCTTTTTGTTTCTTTCCTGCTAAGATAAAATAAAATTAGAAAATTTTTATTTTCAAAAACTGACGAATAAGTAGTTGCCAGTCCGCTTAGATGGCAATACATTTGTTCTATACAAACCGGCCCTGCGTTTACCTATGAAAAAATAATCGCTCGTACGGCCATTTGATAGTGAATTCTCAGACACCCAAGCTGAGGTTTTTTGTTCTTTGTTTTGGGTTTAATCAATAGTTTAAATTAATTAGGGGAAAGGGAGCTTCAAAAGAGCTCTCTTTTTTTTTGCCCGGCATTTGCTATGCGTGCATAATAAACTATCTTTACTATTTAACCTGTAAATATGCTTTTCCAATTATCTGAAGAACACTTAATGATACGCCAGGCTGCTCGTGACTTTGCTCAAAATGAACTTAAACCAGGTGTGATAGGCCGCGATGAGCATCAAAAGTTTCCGGCGGAGCAAATTAAAATGATGGGCGAATTGGGTTTTATGGGAATGATGGTATCGCCAAAATATGGCGGAAGCGGTCTTGATGCCATATCATACGTACTGGTTATGGAAGAGCTTTCTAAAATCGACGCTTCGGCATCGGTAGTCATGTCTGTCAACAACTCACTGGTATGCTACGGGCTGGAAAAATATGGCAGCGAAGCGCAAAAGCAGCAATACCTCATCCCTTTGGCTAAGGGCGACGTTATTGGAGCATTCTGCCTTTCTGAGCCCGAAGCCGGCTCTGACGCCACAGCGCTGTCGACCACCGCCATTGATATGGGCGATCACTATTTATTAAATGGCACTAAAAATTGGATCACCAGCGGTAACTCAGCCACTACCTTTTTGGTCATTGCGCAAACAGATACTAACAAAAGGCATAATGGCATTAATGCACTGATTGTAGAGAAAGGTATGCCGGGTTTTACCGTCGGCGCTAAAGAAAATAAAATGGGTATACGTGGCTCAGATACGCACTCACTGCACTTTAATGACGTAAAAGTGCCGAAGGAAAATCGTATTGGCGACGAGGGTTTTGGCTTTAAGTTCGCTATGCGTGTTTTGGAGGGCGGACGTATTGGTATTGCTGCTCAGGCATTAGGTATTGCCTCAGGCGCGTACGAATTGGCGCTAAATTATGCTAAGGAGCGTAAAGCTTTTGGCAAACCTATAGCCGATTTGCAGGCTATTCAATTTAAGCTTGCTGATATGGCCACAAATATCGAAGCCGCGCGATTACTTTGTTTAAAAGCCGCCTGGTTAAAAGACAACGATCAGCCATATGCGCATGCCAGCTCAATGGCTAAGCTTTTTGCCTCTGAAACCGCCATGAAAGTTACTACGGAAGCCGTACAAATTCATGGTGGTTATGGCTATGTAAAAGAATATCATGTAGAACGACTGATGCGCGATGCCAAGATAACCCAGATCTACGAGGGTACCTCAGAAATTCAACGCATTGTCATATCGCGCTCGGTGCTGAAATAAGTCGGGCAGATTTGCTTAATTTTGATCAACATCAAATTTTTAGAGATGAATATCAGATATTTTCTGGCATTGGCGACGCTGGCTATGACCTACCATACCGCAAATGCACAGACCCCATTAAAACCCGGCGTATGGCGCGGCGCAACCAAAACCGCAACCGGTATTGAAATACCATTTAATTTTGAAGTGACTAACACCGGCGCCAAAACGCAAATAGCTATTATTAACGGTTCTGAACGCTTTAAAGTAACCGACGTAAAATACAAGGGCGATTCGGTATTTATACATATGCCGCTATTTGATTCAGAATTCAGGTTAAAGCATAAGGGGGGTAACCTAACCGGGCACTGGATCAAAAATATAGGCGTAAAACTGGTAGCGATGGATTTTGAAGCGACCCCTAACACCACATGGCGCTTTAAAATACCTCAAAAACCTGCGGCTAATATTACGGGCCGTTGGTCGGTACCATTTGTGGACGAAGGGAAGACCGACTTAACCGTAGGTGAATTTAAACAGGTGGGCGCCAAAGTAACCGGCACTTTCCTGTCAACCACCGGCGACTACCGTTTCCTGGAAGGCGTGGTCTCAGGAAATGATCTGTCTTTATCGGCCTTTGATGGCGGGCACGACTACCTGTTCACCGGCAAAATTGTTGGCGACAAGATAGTTGATGGCAAGTTCTACGCCGGCTTAACCAGTGTTGAAACCTGGAGCGGCGTCAAAGATGCCAATGCTAAATTGCCTGATGCCTATTCGCTTACCGAATTGAAACCCGGCTATAAAAAACTGGCCTTTACTTTCAATGACCTGAGCGGTAAAAAGGTATCGCTTACTGACGCCCGCTTTAAAAACAAGGTGGTTATTGTGCAGATATTAGGCTCATGGTGCCCTAATTGTATGGATGAAACCAATTACCTGGTTGACTATTACAAACGCTTCCATCCAAAAGGCGTTGAAGTAGTGGGATTGGCTTACGAGCGCACCAAAGACTTTGCAAATTCACAACGTACGGTTAAGCAATTGAAATCGCGCTTCAATATCCCTTATCCATTATTAATTACAGGCTATACCCCGTCAAACGGCGACCCGGCCAAAAGCCTGCCTATGCTGGCTAAAGTGGTTGGTTTCCCTACTACCATCATCATCGACAAAAAAGGAGACGTTCGCAAAATACACACCGGCTTTAGCGGCCCGGGTACCGGCGAGCACTACAAAGAATTTATAGCCGAATTTGAAAAGCTAACTACCAATTTGTTAGCAGAGCGCAGCTAGTGCAGGTGTTTCACTAAAAAGTGAAACACTTTGAAACACCAATTTGTGTTATTGACCTGATAGTCAATTTATTAGCAAATTGCAGTGAAACACTTTGGAACAGCAGCAATGGTTTAACTACCCACTGTTAAACTGATGTTAAACAACGCTTTATGCTATTTTTAGCTATTTAGGCCGAAAGGGGGTGAAACACCTGGTTGGAACAGCATTATGGAAAAAACATATCATAAATGATTAAAAAAACAAAGGCCCGGAACCCCCGGGCCTTTGTTTTGTCTGAGACCAAGGGAGCGCTACAGTCTGATCAAATAATTATACGCCGAGCCTTTGTATTTATAGGCGATGCTGAACGAACTATCGTTCATGCTGGCCAGTTGAAATTTGAATACATTCTTTTCTCCTTTCAAATTTCCTTCTATCATGGTTACACCATTCTCGTTGCTGATATTACTGATGGTGAATGCTTTATCTGAAGCCTCTACCTGTACATCGGCGTCGCTGGCGTCAAGCTCAAAACGGGTGTACGTAATAAAGTCTTTTTTGTCGCCGATTAGTTTTTTGAAGGCTTCGTTATCCGGCACCTGGTTAGAATAGGCTATGCCGGTAAGATTAGTCTCTGTGGGCGAACCGCTTTGATAGTATCCGCCATACTTATTTCCCTCGGTACGCTGATTTGTCAGCAAAATGATATTAGCGCCAAACATAGCCGCCTGTATTTTTAGTTTACGATAAGCCCTGTCTTTAACGCGCTCCTGGCTTGAATAAACAGTAGTGCCTTTAGCTTTCGAGCTTACATCGCTTAGCTTATATAAACCTTTAACCTCGCCTTCCAACGATGTCATGGTGACGTTTTCAAAGTCCATTACCTTGGTTACCGGCTTGTAAGAAGTCGATTCTGCAAAAGTTTGCACGCGGCCATTTTTAAAAACGATTTTTTGAACCGTGTTTTTATAAACACTGTTTACTACCTCTTCGCCGGGGAAGATGTATTTAACCGCATCGGGCGTAATTTCTTTTACCGTGCAGGCTATTTTTTGATTGTTGGAATAAACGGTGTCAACTTGTGCGTGGGCAGACAGGACGCCTAGCTGAAACAGGGCCATTAGCGCAATGCCCTTTTTTAGATTTTTAAGGTTCGGTAACATGTTTTACGGGTGTTTAGAACCAAATATATACCCGGCAGGTTAAGCCAATGTTACCTCAAATAAATTGACAATGTAGAGACGCAATATTTTGCGTCTTGGCGCGCGTTCTATGAAAAAAACGCCGGATGTCACCCTGAGGCTCTCGAAGGGCGTGTATCGGGCTTACCATGCGTTCAGGCCTTTGCCCTCATGCTTCGACGGGCTCAGCATGACACCCTGTTAACTGTCCAATAACAAGGTCAATCCCTATACACAAACACTGTAAAATCCTCCCGGTCATAATCATCCTTCAAAACCACATGGTCGCTCAGCGTTTGGCAAAAGGCAACAATATCATCCGGGTCATAAGCAGACAGCATGTCGCCGCGTGATATAAATCGCAATAAATTAAAACCCAATCCGCATCGCGACAGCTGAAATAAATGACTGATGGCCCTATAGATATAATCGGGCTCGGAGGTAGCATAATTAAGCGAGCCGCTGGCCAAAACATAATCTGCCTGCGGCAAAACGGTCGACATGAAACTAACTGCCCAGAAATTGGCTTTGGGCGATATGATCCTGTCGCGCGCCTCGTCTATCATTTCGGGGATAAAGTCGACACCTACATAGCTCGTCAGGTCGGGATAGCGGGTCATCAGGAAATTAAACAGATCGCCGGTGCCGCACCCTGCTTCTAAAACAGAGCGGCCATTCAGGTCGGCAATATTCATCAAGGCATCAAAACGTACCAGCTGGCTGCGTTTGTCACGCCAGCCAAGCGAGATATTGCTATCCGGCCCGAAGCGGGCCAGCATTTCACGGTGATATTTAAATACCCTTGATGAGTCCATTATCCAAATTTACGGCGATGTAAACTTATCTGCATAAAAATCTGTTTATTTAAACATGTATTTTGTCATCGTCGTTCCTATACTGATCATTTTAGCCGTGATCATCTTTCGTAAAAAAAGCAAGCCCGATCTGTCGCTTACTCATTTGCAATCTCTGCAACCATCGCTCAAAAAACTGCTGGACAGCCATATCGACTACTACCACCGCTTAACACCACGTGATAAAAAACGTTTCGAATCGCAGGTAGCCGGCTTCTTGAACTATGTACGCCTGGAAGGCGTCGGGACAGAAATTTCTGATCTGGATAGAATCATGATCGCCTCGGCCGCCATTATCCCCATTTTTGGTTTGGGCGAATGGGAGTACGGTAACCTTACCAGCGTGATTCTTTATCCGGATACGTTCGATCATAAATACCGGTTTGAAGGGAATGAGCGCAGCATTCAAGGCATGGTAGGCTCGGGCTATATGAACGGACAGATGATACTGTCGCGGCCGTCTTTGGAAAAAGGGTTTTCGCCTATGTCAGGCAAAGAAAATACCGCTATACACGAGTTTGTGCACCTGGTTGACAAGTCGGACGGCGCAACCGACGGTGTGCCCGAAAACCTGATAGCACATGAATATGCCTTACCCTGGCTTAAACTGATGCACCAGGAAATGCATCGCATTGAAAAAGGCCATTCAGATATTAACCCCTATGCGTTAACTAATGAGGCTGAGTTTCTGGCGGTAGCGTCCGAATACTTTTTTGAGAAGCCAGATCAGTTTAAAACCAAACACCCCGAGCTATACGCACAATTAAGTAACATCTTTAGGCAAAAACCGGCAAATAGTTAATCTATAGCCTATAAATCATTATGTTAGCTGTGCTATTATAAACCATTTCATGAAAAAAATATTTATAACTGCCATTTTGCTGGCTGCAGCTGGTTTTGGTTTAACTGCTTATACCAAAAAGCAGGCCCCCAAACGCCCAAATGTTATTGTTATTTATACTGATGATCAGGGTTATGCCGACTTGAACATTTATGGCTCAAAAGATCTGCAGACACCCAACATGGATGCTTTGGCCCGCGGCGGTGTACGCTTCATGAACTTTTATGCAGCTGCGCCTATATGCTCGCCTTCGCGTGCCTCATTATTAACCGGCAGATACCCGCAACGAGCCGGCTTGCCGGTAATGGCCTCGTCAAAAGAAGGCGGCGATTTGAGTATGCCCGGTTCGCAATATACTATGGGCGAGTTGTTTAAAGATGCGGGTTACAAAACGGCGCACATAGGCAAATGGCACGTAGGCTATACCAAAGATACCGAGCCAAACGCACAGGGTTTTGACTACTCGTTTGGTTTTATGGGCGGATGTATTGACAACTACTCCCACTTTTTTTACTGGGACGGACCTAATCGCCATGACCTTTGGCGCAACGGCACCGAGATATACGAGCCGGGCAAATTCTTTGCCGACATGATGGTTGACGAGGCCGCTAAGTTTATGGCCGAAAATAAAAACGGTCCGTTTTTTATGTATTGGGCCATTAATAATCCGCACTACCCGCTGCAAGGCAAAAAGAAGTGGCTTGACTATTATAAAAATCTGCCATCTCCCCGCGATAAATATGCCGCCAGTATTTCTACCATGGACGAAAACATCGGCGCTTTGTTAAAGAAAGTAGATGAGCTGGGCCTGCGCGATAATACGATTATCGTTTTCCAGTCGGACCAGGGCTTTTCGCGCGAGGATCGCACCTTTGGTGGCGGCGGCTCGGCCGGGCAATACCGTGGTTCAAAATTTAGCTTATTTGAGGGCGGCGTTCGCGTACCGGCGTTCATCAGCTGGCCAAAACATATCGACGCCAATGGTGTACGTAACCAGGTGGCCACCAATATCGACTGGTACCCTACACTGGCCGAGTATTGCGGCATCAAACTACCTTCAAGAAAATTAGACGGTGTGAGTTTAGTGCCGATCATTAAATCGACCGAAGCTAAAACAGAACACCCGGTGTTTAACTGGCAAAGCGGCGGCGGCAAAAACAACCCGCAATGGTCTGTGTTGGATGGCGATTGGAAACTGATGCACAATCCGTTCGAAGCACAAAAAGAAGAGTTGAACGCGCAAGGCTATTTCCTGGTGAACCTGAAAGACGACCCCTCAGAGCGCCATAACATAGCCGACCAGCACGCTGACATTGTGCAGCGATTGGAGGCTATACATAAGAGTTGGATTGAGGAGGTGTTTAATCAGTAGACAACTTCTGCAAATTTTGTCATCCTGAGCATAGCGAAGGATCTTATGCGCTTTGCCAGGCCGCTTTGATAAGATTCTTCGCTATGCGTAAAGAGGGTTTAAAATTAAAGTCAAGGCCACGAGCGATTCCCTCCCTTGGGAGGGGCAGGGAGGGGTTTCTACGATTAGCTAAGCGACGAAACCCCTCCCCGCCTTTACACTCAGGCTACCGCACCCCTCCCGAGGGAGGGATTTAAAAAACCGCGTATCTGAAAACCCCCTTTACTCGCAGCGCAGCAAAGTCGGGTGAGCCCTGCGGAGCGATTCATCTTCCGCAATCGTGTGCACACTTTTTAAAACATACCTATAGCTGTTTCATTTATTTTAACTGATATTTGAGTAAAGCCGGTTAAACCAAGCCGGCTATTGACCAATTACCTTTTAATAAAATCCTTATGGAAGAATCTCGTCGTACCTTCATTAAGCAGGCATCGTTGGCCGGTGCCGGATTGATGTTTACCAGCGGCCTTAGCGCCAAGAATTATAAACGCGTTATGGGCGCCAACGACAGGGTGCGTGTGGGCGTTGTCGGTTTTTCTGACAGGCATAAAAGCTCGCACATGCCCTGCTTTATGAATCATTATAAAGAGCTGAATTTTGAGGTTGTAGCCGTTTCTGACATCTGGAACCGCCGCCGCGAAGAGGGCGCCGCAGCCTGGAAACAGAAAATGCAGAACGACGTAAAGGCTTACCGCAATAACGAGGAGCTTTACGGCAGCAAAACTGTCGACGCAGTATTTGTCAGCACAGCCGATTTCCAGCACGCGCGTCACTGCGCTGAAGCTGTCCATGCCGGTTGCGATGCTTACGTTGAGAAACCATTTGCCGAAACGATGGAGGATGCCCGTCTGGCGCTGAAAGCCGTGAAGGATACCGGTAAAATCGTTCAGATAGGGTCGCAGCGCCGTAGTGGTGCCAACTATCATGCAGCTGACGAGTTTATTAAGTCAGGTAAGTTTGGCCCGATTACGATGGTTGAACTAACCTGGAACGTAAACCAACCTGGTCGTTGGAGACGTCCTGAACTTTTAGGTTTACTTAAAGAGCAGGATACCGATTGGAAACGATTTATCATGAATCGCCCTTATGAGGCGTTCGACCCGAGAAAATACCTGGAGTTCCGTTTATTCTGGCCATACTCATCGGGCCTGGTTGGCCAATGGATGAGCCACCAGATTGACACCGTACACTGGTTTAGCGGCCTCAAACATCCGCGCAGTGTAACTGCAAACGGCGGCATTTATATGTGGAAAGACGGTCGCCGCAACTGGGATACGCTAATGGCTGTGTTTGATTACGGACCAGAGAATGACCCTAAATCGGGCTTCCAGGTAACGTTCGGTTCGCGCATGCACAACGGGGCTGATGACCCGTCAGAGATTTACTACTCAAACGGCGGCGAGCTGAATCTGATCACTAACGAAATATCGCCTAAAGGCGGTCTGCACGAAAAAGAAGCAGCGGCCATGGGTATGAAAGCAAACCTGTTGCCTAAATTAAGCCTGGCCAATACCGAAAAGGTAGTAACATCGGCCAATACCGGCGGCGACATACTTACCTCAAACCACGTACGCAACTGGATGGAGTGCGTGCGCAGCCGCAAAACACCAAACGCCCCGGTTGAGGCGGGTTACAGTCACGCCATAGCCAACATTATGGCTAACGCGGCAATACACACCGGTTATAAAGCCACTTTTGACGAAGCTACACAAGAGGTTATGGCAAACGGCAAAGTATTTAAGTGGGGCGAGATAAAGGCGTAGAATTCTTTAATAATAAGCTAATGTCATTTCGACCAACGGGAGAAATCTATGCACGTGCAATTCTAAGCAGTGTATAGATTTCTCCCTGCGCTCGAAATGACAAGAATAAATAAGGCAGACTTAACCATGAACAGCAAACTACTAACCCTCGGCATACTGATAACAGGCACAACAGCGGCCATTGCGCAAAAAGCACAAACCGTAACGGTTACCCCATCGGCCAACCATAAAAAAGTTGACATTATGATCGGCGGCAAACCCTTTACCAGTTTTTTGTATCCCGACACATTGGAAAAACCTGTTCTTTACCCTATTCGCGATGCGGCGGGAACAGTAGTGACGCGCAGTTTTCCGTTAGATAAACGTGAGGGCGACCCAACCGATCACCCACACCATATTGGCCTTTGGTTTAATTATGAAAACCTTAACGGATTGGATTTCTGGAACAA
Organism: Mucilaginibacter ximonensis; assembly: GCF_042686265.1. Lineage (NCBI taxonomy): Bacteria > Pseudomonadati > Bacteroidota > Sphingobacteriia > Sphingobacteriales > Sphingobacteriaceae > Mucilaginibacter > Mucilaginibacter ximonensis. Next base: position 623,911 of record NZ_JBHUPD010000002.1, on the reverse strand, counting down.
CAGCTATGCTATCCCCGCATCCAAAAAAGCACAGTACGGCTGGATCAGAACTGAGGAAGTTACTGAAACCAAAAGCGGCGCCACCGGTGTGCTGGCCTATAAAGCCAACTGGACCAATCAGGCTAAGCAAATCATCCTGAAAGAAAACACCCGGTTTGAGTTTAGCGGCACGGCCGGTCAGCGCATTATCGACCGTATTACCACGCTAACCGCCGATCAGGATGCCAAATTTACCGACGCCAAGGATGGTATGCTGGGCCTGCGCCTGGTACATGAGCTGCAAATGCCAGCCAAAGAAGATCAAAAATTTACTGATAACAAAGGCATTGTAACCGTAGTAAAGGGGGGCACCGACAAACTGGCCAACGGCAACTACTTAACCAGTGCCGGTAAAACCGGCGACGATGCCTGGAGTACACGGGGTGTTTGGTGTAAAGTTTATGGTAAAATTGGCGCCGATTCGGTAAGCATCGCTATCATTGATCATCCTAAAAACCCTAACTACCCAACCTTTTGGCATGCGCGTGGCTACGGCCTGTTTGCCGCTAACCCTCTGGGCGAAAAGATTTTTACCAATGGTAAATCTGAAAAGATGCTGACGTTGAAAAAGGGCGAGTCAGTTACGTTTAAATACCGTATTGTGATCAATAATGGTACGCAAACTTTATCAGCAGCTGCTTTAAATAAAGAGGCTGCCAACTTCGCCAAAAAATAAGAAATCAGAGGGGTTATTATTCCCTTGACGCTTCGCGTATGTCAGCTATTTCCAGTATTGGTTTGTTGTAGCCCTTTGTGACGCAGTTAATCATAGCCTGGCCCACCTGGTGCAGGGTTAAGGTTGATTTAGGCGCCAGGAAATTCACCACCGGATATAACCACATAAACCAGCGATAAGTCCCGTTCAGGCTAATTTGGCCGTCCACAGGTTTCATAATGCCGGGGCGAAAGGCGTAAGCTTTTTTATACGGCAGTCTGAACAACGCATTTTCGGTACGTCCTTTTACCCTTGCCCACATAGTTGAGCCTTTTTCAGTACTGTCGGTATGGCTGCCCGAAACGTATGTAAATATTATATTGGGGTTTAGCTTCGCGATAGTTTCGGCAAAACTGAGCGTGACATCGTACGTAAGGCGTGTATACTCGTCTTCTTTCTTACCTACAGATGTAACACCGGCGCAAAAAAAGCAGGCATCATAGCCCACCAGATGGTCGGCTACCGCGCTAAGGTTCATAAAATCAGGCACAATAAGTTCTGATAGTTTGGGATGCGTGCCCTCGTAATGCTTGCGGTTAACTATAAGTACTTTTTCAACATCCGGGCTTTGCAGGCAATGTAGCATTACACCTTCGCCAACCATCCCGGTAGCACCTGTTATGATAACTTTTATTCCCATGGCAAATTGTGATTGATCTGTATTTTTTATGGTAGACGATTATGAATATAAAACATTTTAAATCACTTTGTTTTATTGTGCGACTTTTTGCAGGGCTTATATTTACAGCCGTTACATGCGCCTGGGCTATTTAAGGTATTAAACCACTAAACACCAAACTGGGTAAGGTGATGATCAAGATGCTTATAAAATAGCACGTTCCATTCACCGGCAGTCAACTTGCCAAACGAATGTGATGGCTTTTTATGAAAATATTCTTGACCCAACTGCAAGGTTTGGTTAAGATGGCTAAGCAGTCGCGTTTTCTCCAGCTCAAAATTTCTGGCATCGCCTATCATAAAAGCTGGCGCGGTACGCTCGTTGTGCTTGTAGGGTTGTGGGCCAACCACTTTGTTTTTTACCAATAACTTTAACAGCAGGCGTGTAAAGGCATTTGGCCGGGGGTGTTTATCTGTAAAAACCATCTCATAGCTTACATTAACATGGGCCAGCATTTGCGCTACACTCATTTTACCCCAAAGCGCCTGGCTCTCTGGCGTTAGTTTGTTAATGCGGTAGATCAACTCTACAACATCGGCAGGGTTAAATACACTTTTCATGCAAGATGGTTTACAAATTAAAGATGGCGATTTTTAACTAATGCTCAAAAATTAACCCATAAAAAAGGCCCGGAAGTGATTACTTCTGAGCCTTCGGGGCATTTCAATAGTTACAATTAGGGGTTGTATATCTTCAAGACTCTTTGGCCGTAGCTTCGCGTGCAATTACCGATGCTGTAAAAGCGAATAAGCACACCAGCATCAATATACCTTCATACACAGTTCTACTGGCTTTATCGTCGTTATTAATTGTTAATATCACCATCGTTGTTAACACAATCAGGCATATTGCCAAAATTGTTGTTATAGTTGAGTACTTTGTTTCCACCTTCTCAGTCAGTTAATCTGATTTAACTATTACAACAGCGGTGCCAGAACTTTTTATGGTTAAAATTTACCAAAGCAACCCGGTTAAACGTGGTGCGTTGTGGATATTTGAGGAAGAATTGTAACACGCGCGTTACAATTCTTCATTTTGCACCTCACCGCCAAAGCTGCGCATTATAGATATGGCAATAGACAGAAGGCAAACCGTTAAAACCGTAGCTGCTAATATATTGCGCGTGTGCTCATCATCCATAAAATTCATCGTTATAAGTGTTATTACTACCAATGATAATATCACCCAGGCCGGATCGAAGCTAATTCGCTTTTTCATAATTTTTCCACTTGTGATATGAGTTACACAAATACACGGCCAGCCGTCAACTAAGTTCAACCGGCTAAAACACAGCGCCCTGGTTGTTGACCTACGCCCTTATAAATGGGAAATAATACCCCGACCCGTCTGAAAATCGTAACTTTGAAACGTGAGCTTAAAGGTTTGTCTTTTAATGGTGATGATATTGCTGACAGCGCGTATAAACGCACAGCCACCGCTTAAACCATATCCTCAGCACGTACGATACTTTGCCGGCGTTATTAGGCCCAATCATATTAGCCAACAAGCGCTTGACCGAACAGTTACCAGGTTTTACGACAAGTGGAAATTGCGCTATATCAAAAATGTGCCCGGTAAGCTGCAAAGCTTTGTTTGGTTTGAGGGCAAGGGCGGCAAGCAATGTGTTTCTGAAGGGCAGGGTTACGGTATGGTAATAATGGTATTAATGGCCGGGCATGATCCGCAGGCTAAAGTAACTTATGATAACTTATGGCGATACGTACGCGCGCATCCGGGTAACCGCAGTAAATACCTGATGGCCTGGGCCCAAAAAAATAACGGGCAAGACCTGGACAGAACCACAGCCAGCGACGGCGACATGGATATTGCGTACTCTTTGCTGCTGGCCGCCAAACAATGGGGGAATAACGGCTCGATCAATTATCTGAAAGAAGCCCGGGCCACTATTAACGAGATTATGCGCTTCGAAGTGAACCCCAAAACCTGGACGATTTTATTGGGCGAAGGGCTTGATGACGACAGTGGGGATTGGTTTGCTACACGCACCTCTGATTTTATGCCGGCGCATTTCAAAGCTTTTCAGCAAGCTACAGGAGACATACGATGGAAGAAAGTTATTGATGCCGAATACCGGCTTTTTAGCTTTATGCAAAACGCCTATAGCCCTGACGCCGGCTTGCTGCCTGACTTTATCGTCCATACCAATAAAACGCCTAAGCCGGCCCAAGCCAATTTCCTGGAGAGCCGGTACGATGGCCAATACAACTATAACGCTTGCCGCGATCCATGGCGCATCGGTACAGATTATATCTTGAATGGCGATGTTCGAGCAAGAAATATCGTCAGTAAAATAAACAGCTGGGTACGGCAAACTACAAACAATGATACTTACAACCTGTCTGCCGGTTATACACTGCAAGGGAACGATATTGAACACCGGTATTTTGAAGCGCTGAGCTTTATTGCGCCCTTTGGTGTGTCGGCTATGGTGAATGTTAAAAATCAGGCCTGGTTAAATAAAGTGTGGGTATACCTAACCGGCTTCAAAATAAAAGACTATGATTATTATGATAACAGCATCAAGCTACTGGATATGATCATCATGTCTGGAAATTATTGGAGTCCCGCCTAAATCACAGTATATATGTTACAAATTGAATGCATACGATAATACAAATTCAGTATCTTGCACCCCATGTTTGATATTTGTTGCGTAGGCCATATTACTTCTGATAAAATTGTTAACACCCGCGGTACCATGCATATGCCCGGTGGCACGGCGCTCTATTTCTCGTGCGCTGTAAATAAGCTTGATGTAAAATATGTTTTGGTGACAGCCCTGGCCGATGCAGAGATGGAATATGTAAGCTATCTGCGCGACAAGAATATCGAAGTACGTGTTCAGCCCAGCAAACACACCGTAGTGTTCGAGAACATTTATGGCGAAAACCAGGACGAGCGCACTCAAAATGTTTTGGCTATAGCAGATGCTTTCACCATGGATCAGTTGCAGGATGTGGAGGCAGGCGTTTACCATCTGGGTCCGTTGCTGGCCGGTGATTTCAGTACAGACTTTATCAAAACACTATCAGCCAAGGGCCGGATGGCCCTGGATGTGCAGGGTTACCTGCGAAAGGTGGTAAACCAGAAGGTTTACCTAACCGACTGGCCGGAAAAGAAAAATGCGCTTCAATACATAGACATAGTAAAAGCCGACGTTGCCGAATTAGCCGCCCTGTCGGGCCGCGATACGGTGGAAGACGGCGCTAAATTTCTATTAGATTTAGGTGTTAAGGAAGCGGTAATCACCAATGGCAGCCTTGGTTCTATGATCTATACAGCCGAGAGTTATCATCGTATACCAGCCTATCACCCTGAATTAGTAGTTGACGCTACCGGCTGTGGCGATACTTATATGGCAGGCTATCTGTTTAAGCGTATTAAACACGGTGCAACCGTAAAAGAGTCGGGCGAATTTGCTGCCGCGATGGCAGGACTAAAAACTATGTCGCCGGGACCGTTTGTAGGCTCTGAAGAAGATGTAATGCACTTCATGCGGCAGAGAACAAACTAATTTCCGATAATTTTCTGAGCAGCTTCTTGTCCGCTGGTTAGGGCCGCTTCTACTGTGCCCATTGCGGGTCCATCATATAAATATTCGCCTGCAAAATAGATGGTATTATCTACAGGTTCGCTTAAAATTTTGCGGGCGCTGGCCGATGGAACCATGTCATAAGCATATGAGCCTTGCGTGTATGGGTCGGCTGTCCAGTTAGCGCAGTTAAAGGCTACCAGTTTTTCGCGCAGCTCTTCTACACCCTTCCTGAAAATATTGGCCAGCGATTGCAACGCCAGTTCCAGCATTTCTTCATCGCTTGCATGTTGCTTCGCAATAGCCGGAGGGCCGCCCAACCAGCCGGTTAGCACCAGAGTGCGCCGCGGGTTCTGTGTCCACCAGGTCGGTATTGCCTCATCCGAGAGCAGGAAGCTCATTTCGCGCGGATCTTTTCCAACAAGTGCAGCCACATCGTCGCCCTCCCAAAATGGCTTATTAAATTCCAGCAGCAGTTTAATAATTGCGCCAAAGCCAATCTGCTTAAATGCCTCCTGGTATTTAGGCAACGATGGATGAAATGTTATGGCGCCTTCGCCCGATGTGGCCTTTAACACCCCTAATGGCATGGCTATAATCAGATTATGCGCGTAATAAATTTCGCCAGCGGCTGTAGTTACCTTAACTTTTCCTGATTCATGATAGATATCAGTAACGGCCGAGTTCAAAAATATCTCTCCAGCCCTGGCCCTGCATTCGTCCGTTAAAAAATTTATCATAGTTGAATAACCGCCTTTAACGCGGTGCTGGGCATCATCGTCTTCATTTTGCCACTCCCTGCGCAGGGCAAAAGCACTGGCGTTGCCCGTGTCGGCCGAATCATAGCCAGCTACAAACCGCTTTACCGCATTACGCAGGGCTTCATGCTCATAGCCCCCAAATTCACGCTGCAAAAACGCTTCAATGCTGCAGTCTTCCTGTAACAGATTCAGGCGATCCATCAGCAGGCCCCAGTCGGGCGTAGCCTCCTCGGTAAACCTGCCATTAGCGAACCGCCACATCTCGCCCGATGCCGGTTCGGTTTGAATACCCGCTGTTTGAAGCAGGCCAAGCGTTACCGGCAAATCGCCATGAATAAACTCGGCGCCTTGCTCGGCTTCCTTAAAGAAAAGCTGATTTTGGAATGTGTTGATACGGCCCCCCAGCCGCTCGCGGGCCTCAAGTACCATTACACGCCGGCCCGCTGCCGAAAGTTTATAAGCAGCCATCAGCCCGGCGGCGCCAGCACCAATTATTAATACATCGCAGTTTTTCATGGTTTATGCAGGTAAAACAGGTGAGCCGCAAAGATAGTTTGAAAAGGCGCTAATTAAATTTGGCACGGGGATTACCGGCTTGTTTAAAAATATAACCAAACCGAAACCAACAAACGTTGATAATCTTAATTGATTAAGATTTTGAAATACTGGTTAATATTCTTATATTGTTTAAATCATTAACTAAATCTTTTTACATCATGAAAAATCCAAAAATTTTACTGGGGCTTTTGCCATTATTGGCTTTGTTTTTAATTATTGGTTCAGGTTTTACTAAGAACAAACCTATCGCCTCAAAAAAAACTACTACCAAAAACGTAAAAGCTAAAAAAATTGTCGATTATCAAATAATAGACAGCAGAGGTTATCTTTGCGCGAATCATCCGTCTCTCAAGGACACTTTGTCAATAAGTCCTGCACTCCCTTCCGGATCGTCTGTAACGTGGACAACCTACGACTGCAACCTCAGCGGTTCAATGGGTAATAATCCGGCTACCATAACCGGATTAACAGCAGTAGCGTTTGCAAATCCATTTTTATCAATAACCGATGCGACAATAGATGCTACAGTTAGCATACCTGGTCAAGGGACTGTTGGTTTAGAAATCGTTATTCCTGTGAACACTTGCCCTTGATATTGAGCAAAGACTTGAATTTTCCTTACAAATAACCCGACCTATGGCGGGTTATTTTTTTATGCGATGATGGCCAAACTTGTAGTGAATGAAATATAACATTATCAGATTCGATTTGTTATTCTTGCAATTGATGATTAAAAGACATCAAAAACCACCATTAACATTTAATTATTACTAAATTTTTATAAACACGCAAAGAAAATTACAAATTATTCAAAAAAACTTGCAAATAATTTAAAAGTGTTCATATATTACATCAATCTTATCAAAACAAGCGATAAGATTTAATTTTAACCTGAAAATTCAATGCAAGAGTCGGCATATTTTGATAAATACAACCCTATAAACGGGGTTTGGGACGAGATGTACGGACCCGATTCTAATGTTCGCGATCATTATCGCAAAGTAATTGAATATATTTCAAGAGAGAGTGCCGAAGATCTGAACAAAAAGGAGGACCTGGCTAAGCGGCTTTTTATGAGCCAGGGCATTACGTTTACCGTTTATAATAGTGGCGAGGGGATTGAAAAAATCTTTCCGTTTGATATTATTCCGCGTATTATTACCGCTGCCGAGTGGGCCTTTGTAGAAAAGGGTATCAAACAAAGGCTTACAGCGCTTAATCTGTTTTTAAAGGATATCTATCACAACCAGTTTATTATTAAAGATGGTGTGGTGCCGATAGATATTATTTACTCTTGCCCGCACTTTTTGCGGGAAATGTATCAGCTACAGGTACCTTATGATATTTATATACACATTTCAGGCATCGATTTAATACGCGATCATGACGGTACTTTTTATGTGCTGGAAGATAACCTGCGAACACCTTCAGGAGTAAGCTATATGCTGGAGAACCGGGAAATTACCAAACGCTTATTTCCTGATCTGCTGCCGCAATGCGGGGTACGCAGTGTTACGGAATACCCATCTATTCTTCACAAAAACCTGATGGCCCTGTCGCCCAGGCAGATTGCCAACCCAACCATAGTATTGTTAAGCCCGGGCATTTATAACTCCGCTTATTTTGAACACACTACACTGGCCCGCTTGATGGGTGTTGAATTGGTTGAGGGGCGCGATCTGGTGGTAAACAATCATAAAGTTTACATGAAAACTACCGTGGGCCTTCAGCAGGTAGATGTAATTTACCGCAGGGTTGACGATGAGTATCTTGACCCGCTGGTATTTAACCCGTCAAGTATGCTGGGTGTTGCCGGTATTATGGGGGCTTATCGCAAAGGCAACGTCGCAATAGTAAATGCCATAGGCAATGGCGTGGCCGATGACAAAGCCATATATACCTATGTGCCCGAAATGATTAAATACTATCTGAACGAAGAGCCCATACTAAAAAACGTGCCCACCTACCAATTAGGAAATGACGACGAGCGCGAGCACGTTTTCAAAAATCTGAATAAAATGGTTGTGAAACGCACCAACGGCAGCGGTGGCTACGGCATGTTGATGGGACACGCCGCGTCAGAAGAGGAGATTGACGATTATAAAAAAGAGATAATTAAAGAACCGCGCAGCTTCATTGCCCAGCCAACTATCAGTTTGTCGGCAGCGCCATGTTATATGCAGGGCGAATTACAGCCCAGGCGTATTGACCTGCGCCCATATGCCCTTTACGGGCCCGATGGTATCGAGATCGTCCCGGGGGGATTAACCAGGGTTGCGCTCAAGGAAGGTTCGCTGGTAGTGAACAGTTCGCAAGGCGGGGGCAGTAAGGATACGTGGGTTTTGGCGTAGATAGATGTGCAGATATGCAAATGCGCGTATGTGCTGATGAATGATTAAATAATATCGAACACCGAATATTGAATGATGAATAATGAAGTAGATGGTTGCTATCTAAATTTCGAAATTCGATATTCAGCATTGGGTGTTCATGATTCAAATAGCTAATGTTAAGTAGAGTAGCAGCAAGTTTATATTGGTTAAGCCGTTACATTGAACGTAGCGACGGTATGTTGCGGATGCTGAAGATTAATTACGCTTCGTCGCAGGATGCTATACATGAGTTTACCTGGGAGCCCGTGGTCAGGATCTTTGCAGGTAACGACGAGGAGGGCGAAACCCTGGGCAATGATAGCCGCGCGGTATTAAAATATATGGTGATGGGCAAAAACAACACCAACTCTGTTTTAAATATCATCACGCTGGCGCGCGAGAATGCCCGAAGCGTACAGGAGCATATTACCAAAGACCTGTGGCAATGCCTTAATGAATATTACCATACCGTAAAAGATCCCAAATTAGAACGCGCATTGCAACGCGAGGACCCTATAAGTGTACTCGATGTGCTTATTAAACAGGTTATGCTTTATTACGGTACTGTGGAGATTACGATGGAACGCGGCGAGGGCCGAAGTTTTATGAACATTGGCAAATACCTGGAGCGCGCGATACAGTCGGTAGATATTTTGGATACCAAATTTGGCTCAATCAATGAGAACCCGGATTTATTAACGGATACTACTTACTGGAAACACCTGCTCCTTTCGCTGGGCGGATATGAACTTTACCTGAAAACCTATCGTGAAGGCTTTGAGGCAGAAAATGTATTGGAGCAGGTGGTATTAAATAATGATTTCCCGCGATCAGTAATTTATTCGGTAAACAATATTCAGCGTTATTTTGAGCGATTAAAGAATGAAACCAACCTGGAAGATTTCAGGGATATGACTTTTAAGATTGGCCGCCTGCAAAGCCGTATTAAATACAGCTCTGTAAAAACCATACGCCAGGAGGGCTTACCTGAGTTTTTAACACAGATACGCAGCGAGCTTTATGGTATTGCCAATGCGCTGAATGAACATTATTTTGCAAATAGTTAGCCCCACCCAAACCCTCCCCTGTAGGGAGGGCTAAAATATTCACTAAAATGCCTGAATTTGAGATACAACATATAACGCGTTACGTCTACGATGCACCTGCGCGCGACAGCGCCAATCAGATTATCTTGTTCCCTATCAAGGACGAGTATCAGGATGTATTAAAGCAGGAAATCACCGTTACCGGTAACCCGATAATAGATAGACATATCGACTACTACGGTAACGAGGTAGGCAGCTTTACCTATGCTTTACCGCATACTGAATTGGTTATCAAGTCAAAAATTTTGGTAAGTACAAAACATAGGCCTTTCCCCATCAATGACATTTTCCCGGCACAGCAATGGGAAGATTTGAAGCCGCTGCAATACATGGTGCCGTACATTGACTTTTTACGCCAGGAATATTTTGAGGGGGCAGATGAGCTAAAACAACTGGTTGAAGATTTAAAGGGCACTGCCGACACGCCTTACCAGGTTGCATTACGCTTTTGTGAATATGTTTACAAAAATTTCAATTACATCAAAGGGGTAACATCTGTTGAGACAACACTCACCGAAATATGGAAATTAAAAGCCGGCGTTTGCCAGGACTTTGCCCATATTCTTACAGAAATGCTGCGTTTAATAAGAATCCCGGCACGTTATGTAAGCGGCTATATCTGTACTGACAAAAACGGCATGCGTGGCGAAGGTGCCACCCATGCGTGGGCCGAAGCTTATATTCCTGATTATGGCTGGCTCGGTATTGATCCAACCAACAACATCATCGCCAATGAGAATCATATCCGCCTGGCGGTGGGTCGCAATTTTATGGATTGCTCGCCGGTTAAAGGAGTATACAAAGGCTCCTCCGGTCACCGGCTGGAAGTTTCAGTGGTAATGGACGATGATAAAGTTATCGTTAAAGAGGATGTGGTTACCGAGGTACCCTATGCGGTTATCAAACCGGCCGTTGATCATGTCGCCAAAAACAGTTACCAGCGCCACCTGGAAATGATACAAATGCAGCAACAGCAGCAACAATAGTTTAGCTGTTAACTTTTAGCTGCCTTAACAGCGGCAATAAGCGTATCTATTTTTTCGGGTGCTTTACGGAAAGCTTTTGACAGTTTGCCATCTGCGTTAAAAACAGCAATGTAAGGAGTTGTCTGTATCCCGTAGTATTTTTGGATCAGGTAACTGTAACCCTCAGTACCTACAATAATATTAGGATATTTTTTAAGATTAAATTCTTTAACAAAGCTCTTAATAGCGCGAATGTCGTAATTGTTTGACCAGGTAATCATCAGGATCTGTGCGTCGCCAAACTGTTTCATTTTTTCGCGCATTTCCATTGTCAGGTGCTGGCAATGCGGGCAATCGGGCGAAAAATAGATCAGCACGGTGCGCTTGTGCTTTAAATTTGCAGGCGTGGCCCAGGTGCTATCCGTTTTTAAAATTTTGTAGCCCGGTATAGCAGCGCCCGGTTTTTCATTTTGTGCATTGCAGCTTAAAACAACTATTATAAAGCTAAAAAATAAGATCAATTTCTTCATATCTCGTATTGCTATCAGGCTTCCAGCATTTCCATCTGCCAGGCCATTTGTTCTTCTGTTATCGGATATAACGCGTTTTCACGTATTGCATGATACACCGCGTAAAATAATTTAAAATATTCTCCTCTTAACGACGGCATAAACTCTATGCTTTTCTCGCCGTCAACGCCAACGGTTACCAATTTCCCTTCCATGCCGGCCGGTTCAACACCGTAAGCTTCATCGGTTGGAAGCATGCCCCGGTTTAGTTGCTCCTCCTGTACATCGCAGCGGTATTTGCTATAGCTGCCAATACTGCCATGCGCCACAAAGGCCGGCAACTGGTCGGGTATCAGTAAGCCCGAAGTTAGGTATACCACTAAACCGGCAGGGTATGTGAGGCGGTAATTCACATAGTCAGGCACTTCAGAAAGTTCGCGCTGAATGGTAGTCAGCTTTTCAAAACTAAGCGGCTTACCAAACAGATAAATGGCCTGATCAATTAAATGCGGACCAAGTTCATATACGATACCATTTATTGGGGTGTCTTTGGTTTCTTTAAACGGCTTTGGGTTAAGTTGTGGTTTGTAGCGATCATACCGCAAAGTAACCTCGGTCAGTTTACCCAGGCGCCCACTATCAATTACCGCTTTGAGCGACATAAAGTCACTGTCCCAACGGCGGTTCTGGTAGCAAAATACTTTTTTTCCTACTGAACGCGCTACATCAAATAGCTCCTGTATCTCGGCAACATTACCCGCGGCCGGTTTTTCAATCAGCACGTGTTTACCGGCATTAAGCGCTTGTTTGGCAAAATCAAAATGGGTAAAATTGGGCGTATTGACAATGATGAGCTCAATTTCGCTGTCAGCTAAAATCTCATCAACAGAATTATAGCTCACTATATCCGGATAATGCTCAGCCATTTTTTTCTGATTACGCTCAACCACTGCTTTCATTTTAAACTGAGGGTTGGTGCTCAGAAATGGGGCATGAAACACACGGCCCGACATGCCGTAAGCCAATAAGCCGGTAACTATAGGTGATGCCATGTTAATGTATTGCTGTGCCAAATTAGGTGTTTAACAAGGCTTATGCAAAAAATAGGCTGAAATATATCGGCATGATTATTTTAATGTCGAATTTATTGCATCAATCAAATCCAGGTGACGTTTAACGGTCATTAAATGACGGTTGGCGAAGGCTTTGATCTGCGGGTCGTAAGCATAATTGGCAGTATGCTCAAACTGAGCGATTGCGTTACGATAATCAGCGCTCATTTTTTCCAGGTAGGCGCGGTCAAAATCTTTACCGGTTTTTTGCGCAAGCTGATTAACAGGGCCCTGATTGTTCCAGCTGATGGAATCAGGAAGCGTTATTTTTTTTAGTTTAGCCAGCGAGTCCAGTCGTTGCCGGCCTTTGGTAAGATCCTTTACCATCATCGCTCCAAAATTTTTAACCCTTTTGTCTGACCCTTTTTGTTTGGCCATATTGCCAATTTTAATTTCAATGAGGCAAGCCTCGGCCATATCGGTTATAAATTTAACATCGTCGCCACCTATGCGTATGTCTGAGTTTTTTGACGTGTCTTGTGAGGTTGTCGCTGCGGTATCATCGTTGTCCTGATTATCGGTATTGCTATGGCATGCCTGTAGCAGGCAGCTTGCAAAGAGTGCAATCAAGAGCAGCAATTTCTTATTCATAACCGGGCGTTTAATAATTGGTAACAAATCCTGTTCCGATGTTGGAAGCAAGTTTTACTAAAAATACTAATTGTTAGCTGATATATGCCATGATGCGCAAACTTTTATTATTTTTGACTAATTAAAATTAACGATATATGAACTTTCCTGCTGAACTGAAATACACAAAAGACCACGAATGGGTTAAATTAGATGGTAACGTTGCTACCATAGGTATTACTGAATTTGCCCAGGGCGAATTAGGTGATATTGTTTATGTAGACATTAACACCGTTGGTAAAGAAGTAGGTAAAGAACAAGTATTTGGTACCGTTGAGGCGGTTAAAACCGTGTCTGACCTGTTTATGCCGGTTACCGGTACCGTTACAGAGGTTAACAAGGCTCTGGACAGCCAGCCTGAACTGGTAAACTCTGACCCGTTTGGCGAAGGCTGGATGGTAAAAGTTACCGTAGCTAACCCATCTGATGTTGACGGCTTATTATCTGCCGATGACTATAAGGCTTTGGTTGGCGCTTAATCATAACCAATCCGCTAAAAATATAAAGGCTCACCGTTTGGTGAGCCTTATTGGTTTAATAACATTTTACGTTGCAGATACGTTTAAAAACCAACCGGTGTTTGCCGATAAAGTTTGTATCTTAGTTATGAATTGGGGCTGTGAAAAATATGATCAAAACTAAATTTATTCTGGTTGGCCTTGGGCTACTGTTGAGCGCAACATCATGCGGTATCTTTAAAAAAGACTGTGGCTGCCCGCATTTTGGCAAAATAAAAGCTCCGGCAAAAACCAATCAAGCTCCGGTAGTTTACGCCGCGCGATAAGAAGTATTCAAAGAAAATATAAGGTGTCACCCTGAGGCACTCCCTTTTTATCCTGTTTTAATATAATTTATTCAGCCACCCAAATTGTATCCACAAACCATTTTTTGCTGTCAAACAACCTGTCGGTTGGTTTAAAGCCGGTGTTAGCAGCCATCTGGTCGGTTTGCATTACCGTGAATTTCTGAGATATCTCCATGTAGATATACTCGTCTTTAATAAAGCGCACGGTCTCTTTGCCAATATTTACCAACTGGTCTTTTAAACTGATCAGGTAGCTTTTGCAGGCACCGGTCTCCGGGTCGTACATAGCATAATGATCAAACTGCTCAATGTTAAAATTGCCTTCAAGCTCGCGGTTAATACGCTCCAGCAAATTAAGGTTAAATCGTTTGGTGATTCCTTTTGAATCGTTATAGGCCCTGAGAATGGTTTCTGGATTTTTTTTCAGGTCGAAACCAATCAGTGCCATATCCCCCGGCGATAAATGTTTACGCAATTCGGCACAAAAAGCAGTTGCCTCGGCCACCGGCATGTTACCAATATTGCCGCCCATAAACAATACCACCTTGCGGCGTTTAGATAATGATGCCGCTTTTTTCAGCATATCAAAATACTCGCCGTTAAGGCCCGTCATTCTTAGCCCCGGAATAGCCAAAGGAAGTTTTACCGTTAAGTAGTTAATGGTATTGGTAGATATATCTATTGGCAGGTAAGTAAAGTCCATCTTTTCCTGCTGTAAATGCCTTAGCAGATATGATGATTTTGTTGCGTCGCCTGCGCCCAACTCTATCAAATCAAAAGGGTCACCATCGCCAATTACCGCTTTGGCCAATTCAGGTGTTTTATTGGCAAATATGTCCAGCTCACAATTGGTTGGATAATATTCAGGACAATCCATCAGTTCCTGAAAAATCTTGTCGCCTACAGCATCATAAAAATATTTTGACTGTAAGCGCTTTGGCGTGGAGCGCAGGCCCTTGATAACATCTGTATAAAACGTATCTGTTTTACTTTTAGATGCCGCCACTGGTTTGGTTTGGACAGCAGGTTGGTTCATTATAAGTAAATGGTTTGGATAAATTACTTAGCAAGCCTTATGCCAGTAAATTGCCAGCGCAGGCCGGTTTGGAAAAAATTACGATAAGTTAATCTGCTATGCCCGGGCGGCGTTACTTCTGACGCCCCGCGCAACACTTTTTGGTTAACCATAAATTTGCCATTATACTCGCCAATGGCGCCGGCGGCTTTGGTAAACCCGGGATAGGGCAGGTATGAACTTTCGGTCCACTCCCAGGCCTTGCCCCATTCAAATTTTGGTGCAGCAGCTTCCCACTCAAATTCGGTTGGCAGGCGCAGACCCTTCCAGCTGGCATAAGCATAGGCTTCGTAATAGCTGATATGGCAAACCGGCTCATGTATTTTCAATGGCTCTAACCCGTGGTAGGTATATACATGCCATTCATCGTCAATTAAGTGCCAATACATTGGCGACTCCACCTTGTTATTTTTCACCCAATCCCAACCCTCGGCATGCCAGTGGCGAAAATCATGATAACCACCGGCCTGTATAAATTCCAGATACGCCGCATTGGTTACCAAATTGGGGCTAATTTCATAAGCATTCAGATATACTTTATGTCGATTAAGCTCGTTGTCAAAACAAAACCCATCGCCTTCAAACCCTATTTCGTAAACGCCTTCATCCATTTTAATAAAATCAGCGTCACTATGGTTTACCTTGGGCGATATATAATTTCTATCATAGGCCGGGAAAAGCGGGTTATGCCCCAGGATGTACTTGATATCAGTATATAGCAGCTCCTGATGTTGCTCCTCATGGTTTAAACCCAACACAATAAGTTCGCGAATTTGTGCCGATGGCTCTTTACATAAAAACTCGGTCATGGCATCGTCCACATATTCGCGGTAGCGATAAATGTCGATTACCGTTGGCCGGCTCAAATTACCTCGGTCTGTACGGATTACACGGTTGCCCACAGCTTCGTAATAGCTATTAAAGACGTAGTTATAGTTTGGGTCGAAATCCTGGTAACCCATAAAGTACGGCTTCAGAATAAACGTCTCAAAAAACCAGGTGGTATGGCCAATGTGCCATTTCGGCGGACTGACATCAACCACAGGCTGCACCACATAGTCCTCGGTTTGCAAATGGCTGCAAATAGCCTCGGTATGCTTTCTGACTTTAAAATAACGGTCTAATAACTCCATTGGTTTATTTGGTTTCCAGGTATTGTTTTAAATCGGATATAGTTTTAACACCCAATTGAGCAGCTTGTTTTCTGCGCATCATCAAAGCATAAGCATTGTTAAACCCAATAGGTTGTAGCCATTTAATCTGGTATCGTTTCTCAAACTCGGCCTTTACATAATTATAGGTCTTTTGCTTGTCGCCGGTTACTTCATCAATTTGCCGTTGCGCTGGTTGCAAAATAGCCAGCAGGCCCGTGCCGGTGTATTCTGGATACAGATCGATCTGGTTATTGGTCATGGCATCGAAACAAATTTTAGTGCCCCCCAGGCCGGTTTTGGTAGCCACATCGTAGTCTGTGTAACCTTTTATCAGCATACTATACATACTGGCCAGAATATACTGCTCGCCAAATATTTTGGAGCCGATGCGTACTGTGCCTGCATGCCCTTCGCGCGACGGTTTAAGTAGATTGTGTGCCACCAGGAAATCTTTTGCCACCCGTTCAGGGCTTTGGTGAAGATAGTCGGTGCGATAGTTTAAGTCGGTCATGACACTATCATTTATTTTGCCGGCCAGTAAATTGAGTGTCGGCTCCAGTTGCGGGAATTTTTTTAAGGCATCCTCGCGTACTATGGGCGCCGCGTAATATGGCGGGAAGATCTTTTTATCATCGTCCAAAACCACCAGGTCATAGGCTTTCAGGCGGCCGTCGGTTGAGTAGCCGCTAATGACGTCAAGTTCTTTCTCAAAGGCTGCTTTATACATCACCGCATCGCTGATTACGATCGTATGTATTTTTAATCCGTATTTGCTGCGCAGGCCCAGGTTACCATCCTGCCTGCCCATAAACTCGGGCGTAAAACCTGCTGTCAGCTTGCTGCCATAGGCTGATGGAATAAAATAAAAGCAAGCCATAAGTACCACAATAACCGGCAGCACTTTGGCGGCAACCTTTAGCTTTTTAAGATTTAGATGCTGTAGCATTGACAGCAAAAAATCAAACAAAACAGCCAGCAAAGCTGCAGGGATAGCTCCCGCCAAAATCATATTAGTATTGTTGAGCGATATCCCGCCAAATATAAATTCACCTAAACCGCCGGCAGCGATGTACGATGCCAGCGTAGCCACACCTACATTGATTACCGTTGCTGTGCGGACGCCGGCTAAAATAACGGGCATAGCCAACGGCAATTCAACTTTAAAGAGCAATTGCCATTTGTTCATCCCCATGGCTATAGCAGCCTCTTTAACGCTACTATCAACGCCTGTAACGCCCGTAAACGTATTTCTGATAATAGGCAGCAGCGCATATAACAAAAGCGCTACAATAGCAGGCTTTGGGCCAATGCCCAAAACCGGTATCATAAACCCCAAAAGCGCAATGCTCGGTATGGTTTGTAATACACCCGCTACACCCAGTACCGGCCCCGAAAAGGCTTTTCTGCGCGCAATGAAAATCCCCAAAGGTAAACCAATCAGCACGGCGATGATCAGCGAGATAAACGTCAACCCGATATGCTGCAGCGTTTGCGTTAACAGCTTATCGCTTTGCTGTGCCATGAACTGCCAGAGGTTTAGTTGCTGCTCATTCATGTGCTTTGCTGTTTTTTATACTGATAAAATGCCGACATCAGGTCTTCAAAACTAAGTCTGCCCACCTCTTTATGTTGTGCATCATGTACAGATATATATTCTGACCGAGTAAATTTCAATTGCTCTAATAAAAACCACAAACTTGAATCGTTCGGCAATACTTTACCCCGTAATTCAAAAGTTCCTCCGTCGGCCGATGAAGGCAGAGGAGGTTTAATCGCCTTAAACTCCAACTGCAACCTTTGCTCTTTCAAAAAATCCTTAACGAAACTATTAGCCGGTTTAAACAGCAGTTCGGCCGGCGAACCGTTTTGAACAATTTTGCCTTTGTCCATCAAACAGATGCTATCGCCCAGTTCAAAAGCTTCCTGCACATCGTGCGTTACCATGATGATGGTTTTGCGCTTCAATTCGTCAAGGTCTTTAAATTCCTGTTGAATTTTGGAGCGCGTTACGGTATCTAGCGCGCCAAAGGGTTCGTCCATTAACAAAACCGGTGGATTGGTAACCAAGGCCCTGGCAAGGCCCACGCGTTGCTGCTGGCCGCCGCTTAGCTCGTTGGGGTAAGCGCTCAGGTGTTTCTTATCCAGGTGCAATTTTTCTAATAATTCGCTAACGCGATGTTTGATCTGCTTTTCGTCCCAGTTTAAAAGCCTGGCTACTATAGCAATGTTTTCGGCGACGGTATAATGCGGAAACAGCCCGTTATTTTGCAGGACATAGCCAATGCCCCGTCGCAGCATTTCAGGCTGCTGGTCCAGGATGTTTTTGCCGTTGATGAACACCTTGCCCTTATCAGGCTCAATAAGCCGGTTAATCATTTTAAGCGTCGTGGTTTTGCCGCATCCGCTGGTTCCCAGCAAAATGAGGTTTTCGCCTTCGGCAACTTCAAATGAAATATTGTCGACCGCCTTAGTTTTACCGAACGATTTGCCTAAATGCTCAACCTTGATCATTAGTCTTCAACACGCATAAATAAATTATTGAGCGACTCGGAATACAGCGGGTGCGCAAACACACAATACCTGATTCTGTCGTAGGTGATGCCGCCCTCCATTGCCATTTGCAGTACCGACATGATCTCGCCGCCCTCCTGGCCCAGAATAGCCGCACCCAGTATTTTTTTAGTTTTACGGTCGACAACGGCTTTCATGAAGCCCCGGGTATCACCAGTCTCTACAGCCCGGGCCACATGGGCCATTGGCAATTTGGCAACTATATAGTCTAAGCCCTGTTCTTTAGCCTCATGCTCGCTGATACCGATGCGCCCCAATTGCGGATCAGTGAACATGCAATAGGGTAGTGGCCTGTCGTTAGTATTATAATTATGTTTTTCTATGAGATTTCTATAGACGATGGTATAGTCATTATAAGAAATATGCGTAAAGGCAGGGCCGCCTTTTACATCGCCCAAAGCATAAATTCCCTTAACATTAGTTTCAAGCTTGCTATTTACTTTGATATAGCCTTTCTCATCCGTTTTAACCCCGGCTTTGGCTAAATTCAGCGTGTCGCTGTTTGGCACCCTGCCGGCAGCAACCAGCACATGACTGAACTTTTCTTTCTTTTCGTGTCCGGCATTTTTGATAGTGGCTATAATCTTGCCTTTTTTGTTTTGCTTAAATTTTACCGCTTGTGAGCCAGTTTGTACATTGATATTCTCCAGTTCGAGGAGCTTTCGCATCTCGGCACAGATATCCTCATCCTCACGCGGTACCAATCTTGCCGATCGTTCCAAAACAGTTACTTTGCTGCCAAACCGGCGAAACATCTGCCCAAATTCCAAACCAATATAATTGCCGCCCAGCACCAATAGATTGTCCGGCACTTTATCCAGCTCTAAAATAGAAGTTGAAGTAAGGTAATCTATATCCTGCAAGCCCTCAATGTCCGGAATAAATGTACGGGCGCCCACGTTCAGGAAAATCCACTCGGCTTTTAGCAGCCTGGTGCCGCCGTCATTTAATCGTACAGTAATAGTTTTAACATCAGTAAATTCGGCTTCGCCAAATATCAGCTCCAGATTAGGCGTTTCTTCGGCCGCCTTGGTACTGCCCTTGCGGGCGTTGATCACAATATCGTCCTTGCGCTTTTTAATTAGGCCCAGATCCACTTTATAGCTTTTGATCTTGACACCTAAGGCAGCGCTGCTTGCCGCCATGTAAGCCGCCTTTGCCGAGGCTACCCAGGTTTTGGTTGGCGTACAACCATCATTTACGCAGGTGCCGCCAACCCAACGCCGCTCTATCAAGATGGTTTTTTTGCCGGCATTAGCCAGCTTTTTGGCTAAGGGAAGTCCGGCCTGGCCGGCGCCTATAACTATGGCATCATACTGTTTTGGCTTCATGCAGAGGCTTGGATGTTATTATAAAGATATGTGGTTATTTAATAGGATTATAATAACATACACAGGTTTTTGTTTGCTTTTTGCGCAGCGGATCAGTCTTCAAAAAAACGGCAGAATTTTTTTTTAAACTTTTTTTTAGTTTTAATTCTATTCGTATATCTTTGCAGTCCCAAAATAAGGGAAACCATTTAACAAATGGCCCGTTCGTCTAGGGGTTAGGACAGGAGATTTTCATTCTTCAAACAGGGGTTCGATTCCCCTACGGGCTACAAAGCCGCTCTACGAAAGTAGGGCGGCTTTTTTTTGTTAGAAGAGTTTACAACCGGCTTCTTGCATTAAATGCCTTTTAACCTCGACCGCCTGATCCCGTCGTGGTTTATTGTTTAAGAATGGTCAATGTTTCCATCATCTCATTTACAATTAACCCGGCCTTAGTAAAGTCGCTTTCAGTAAATATAGGCGCGTTAATAGTCAAAATATTATCTCCAACAATTGTTGAGGCGAATAATTGGATTTTAACTTGTTTGGCTACGTTGACCGGCACGCTGCCAACCTTGAAATACCAAATAAACCATCCCTTTGATTTAGTTATAACCCACTGATTGTTGGGGTTTATTAATTCAGTATGCAAGTCATTTTTAAAATAATCTAACTCATATTCGGCGTAAGCCTGCAGGACATTTTTTTGACTATTTATATTTTGTAAGTCTGTAGCATTTCTATACCCGCTAACTTTTAATGGGGTAACTTGAATGGTTTGATCATCAACAGATAAAATATTTTGCGACTGGATAGCCAACGCATGCTTCAGCTCAAATTTGACTAATATCGTTGCGCTTGAGCAAACGAGTTCAGTCAAATCCCCCGATTTCGATATAAGCAATTTGCTTTCAACCGGCGAATATGAAATCTGCCCTTCTACTTTGTTGGTAGCAAATAATCCTGCTATAATAATTATTAAAAAGATTCTCATAGAATACTAATAACCGATATGACTAATATACTTCAAAGTACAATAAGCATTTCATTTTTAGTGAAATTTAACCGGTCAATTAGATCATCCTCAAAAGGGTTAATAGCCCGCGTCTGGACAGCGTATGGTTTTTCTTTTCAATTAACACGGCTCTTGTATTTTAAAATCCTAACAATTAGCTTTGTAACATGATGAAACGCTTCTCAGCAATGTTTACCGTCAAGGTGTATTTAATTACAGCCCTGGCTTTTGCGCTTCATTTACATTTTTGCGGTAAGGTTTTCGCGGGGGTTACGGTTAACGGACCAACAAAAACCTGCTCGGTGCCTATGGCATCAAAAAAATGTTGTAAGGAGAAACAAGTCGATGTAAAGATCAAAGACTCTCATCAAACCGAGTCGCCTTCGCTGATGAAGAAGCTGTTTGGCTTTGAGATCTCTAAAATTCCTTTTGGCGACTATGTTTTGTCGGCACAGCAGGCCTTGCTTGACAAGCTGAATGCAACGCCACCTCCTCCTTCGCCGTCATCGGGCAAAGAGGCACAGTATATCAAAAACTGTAGCCTCCATATTTGATAAACTTATCGTCTTTTAAATTTCGCACCTGCAGTTAAGCTGCCCGGCGCGTTTATTTTTACGATTTATTTTTATCACAAATGAACCCTTTATTAGTTACCACTACCGCTATATTTCTGGCTGCCGCGATGTCTGTATAGGCGCAGCAAGCCAAATCTGATACCACGAAACCCAAAAAGCATACACATGATGAACGGCGACGACGTGATGGCTCGGCGCCTTTGAGCTTACAGGTTTATCTGCGCATTAGCGCGTCGATGTTAAAGATGGATGGTATGATGAAAATGTAAGGCGATATTGGACAGCCCTTATCATCAAAATAAAAGGCGGCGCATCTGCGTTAAATAAACATTTTAGCACTCCTGACGTTTGTAACCTTACAAATTAGTTTAGTTTTGGATAAAAATTTGTTGATGCGCCGCCTTAATCCTAAATATATCCGCATAGCGGTAATAGTTGCTGTTTCTTTAATAGTTGTGTTGCTTATTAGCGGATACATTGCGTTTTCAAAGCGCGAAGCCATTTTACAACATGAAATTGTCAAGGCTAAAGCGCTGGCTAAAAAGAAGTATAACCTTGACCTGCAAATTGGCTCGGCGCATTTTACCGGCTTAACCACGGTTACTTGTACTGATATCGTTATCGTTCCTGAAAACAGGGATAGTTTATTAAACATTAAACATTTTGACGTAAGTATTAAACTGTTTCCCTTGTTGTTCGGCAACGTCAAACTGGCTAATGTCGACCTGCTGAACGGGCACCTGAACCTGACTGATATTAAGGGTGTCAAAAACTTTGATTTTTTGTTTAAAAAGAAGGCAGACACCACACAAACCCATACTAAAGTCGATCTGAGCGAACTGTCGAATAACCTGATCAGGCAGGTTTTATATAAAATACCAGATAACCTGCTGGTCAATAATTTTCTGATATCATTTAAGAACGATAGCACTCAATTAAAGCTATTAACCCAAACCGCCCGTATAGATGGCGGCCGGCTGACATCTACCATAAAACTAAATGATACCGTGGCAACCTGGCATCTCTCAGGCACCATGCACCCAAGCGAAAAACAAATCGATATTAAGTTGTATGCAGATAATGGTAAGGTCGAGGTTCCGTTTATCAGCAAACGTTTTAATGCAAAGGTCAATTTCGATAATATTACTATTAAGCTTAACAATGTTAAGCATAGCAGCGGCGAAACCCGGATTGAAACCTACTGCAGCGCACACAACCTATTAATTAACCAGCCGGGGCTTGCTGCTAATGATATTGTGATACCCGATGGGTCGGTAGAAGCCAACTTTTATGTGGGGCCAAATTATATATCGCTGGATAGCTCTTCGGTTATTCACCTTAAAAAGCTGAGTGCACATCCGTTCATTAAATACACGCTTAACCCCACCAAGATCTATGAACTTAAAGTATCTACAGGTTGGCAAAATGCACAAGATCTGTTTGATTCATTTCCTAACGGGATGTTTGAGTCATTGTCGGGCATTAAAGTGGCCGGGAAGCTTAATTATTCGGCTAACTTTTTCCTGAATAAAAGCCAGCCCGACAGCTTGCAGGTTGATTCAAGAATGGACAAAAGCGCTGATTTTAAGATTATTGCCTACGGCAAAACCGATCTGAGCAAACTTAACCGCCCTTTTCTTTATACCCCGTACGAAAAAGACAAACCCATGCCTTCGCATATGATCGGGCCTTCAAACCCCGACTATACTCCGCTTGAAGACATATCGCCCTATCTACGCAACGCGGTGATGACGGCCGAAGACCCTACCTTTTATAAAAATCACGGTTTCGTGGAAAAGGCCATTCGCCAGTCTATCATAACCGATATCAAAAAGCACCAGTTTAAGCGTGGCGGTAGTACCATTTCTATGCAATTGGTCAAAAACTCGTTCCTTACACGTAAAAAGACCCTGAGCCGTAAAATCGAGGAAATATTAATTGTTTGGCTGATTGAGAACAACAATATCATGACCAAAGATCGCATGTTGGAGGTTTATTTTAACATTATAGAATGGGGCCCGGGTATTTATGGTATTGCGGAGGCGGCTCGTTATTATTTTGGCAAAACGCCCGCTGAGCTTAATCTGGGGGAAAGTATTTATTTGGCCAGCATTGTGCCGCACCCCAAAACCGGGTTATATGCTTTCCTGCCTGATGGCAGCTTGCGCCCGGGACTGGAAAACTATTTTAACTCACTTGGCCGAATGATGATGGGTAAAGGATTTGTGCAGGCTGACAGCAGCTCATACGGATTCTATACCGTTAGGTTAAAAGAAAGCCTGCGCCGCCGCGTTGCTCCGGTTGATTCGGCAGCAGCCAGTCGTATTTTAAACTCCCCGGTTGATGATGAAATCGACTCTGCAATCCCGGTTATTGACGAACCCGTTGTCGAGAAAAAACCGAATTTCTTTCAGCGTTTATTTGGTAAAAAAGATACTACGGCTCAAAAAACCGACCAGATGCTTAAGGACGAGCAGGAGCAGCGCATTAATGCTATTGACCCAACAGGCAAGACCGGTAAAGAGATACGCCAGGAGAAACGCGCTATAAAAGACGATATCAAAGCCAAGCGTAAAGCGCTAAAAGAACAGGGGAAATTGTAATTACCCTGTGATGACATATATAAATGTTTAAACATCTAATTTTGTCTTGAAATTAGATGTTCAAGTCATGTCATTACTAGATAAATTAAACTGGCGCTACGCCACCAAAAAATTCGACGAAACCAAAAAGGTTAGTCAGGAACAGTTAAACAGCTTACTACACGCCGTACAATTATCGCCTTCATCAGCCGGGTTACAGGCTTATCGCATAATCGTAGTTAGCGATCCTGAAATTAAAGCGCGGCTGCGTGAGGCCTCTTATGGCCAACAGCAATTAACTACATCTTCGCATGTATTGGTATTTGCAGCCGAGACCGGCCTGGACGGCGAGTATGTAAAAAATTATATTGACCGTATTGCCCAGGTTCGTGGCGTAGACCGCTCAACCCTCGAACTTTTTGAAAACAATATAAAAAACAGCGTAAACAGCCGTACTGAAGAAGACAAAATCAACTGGAATAAAAAACAAGCTTACATTGCCTTAGGTGTTTTGATAAGCGCCGCTGCTGATTTGGGTATTGATGCCACTGGTATGGAAGGCTTTGATGCTGCTAAGTACGATGAAATTTTAGGGTTGAAAGAAAAGGGATTAACTACCGCTGTAATTGCGCCAATTGGTTTCCGCGCAGAGGACGATCATTTTAGCAAGGCGGCAAAAGTACGCAGACCTTTAGATGAATTGATTATCCAGATGTAATCTTCTAGGGATGTGATCCCGTTTTCATGTAAAATAGGTTTAGGTTTGATTAAACGGTGCAGCTGAAAGGTTGCATCGTTTTTTTGTTTGCCAAATTTTGTCACCGCGAGCGTGGCAATCGCAAGCACAACGGTATGAGATTAATCTAATCGTCCCGTCATTCTGTCAATCACATCCTTGTAACTATCACTAAACGGCACTTCAACATCAGCCACTTTTACACGGCCTTTTCGAATAGAATGCACATGATCCAGGTTTACGATGTACGATTTGTGAATTCTGAAAAAATCGTCAACCGGCAACTGGCTCTCTAATGATTTGATAGTTACACGCGATATAATAGGCCTGAGCGCGTTGCTCAGATAAATCTTTACGTAATCTTTCAAGCCCTCAATGTACATAATATCCTCGTGGTTAACTTTAATCAGGTTATAGTCAGCATACAGGAAAATGTATTTACGACGCTTGTCTGCGTCAGGGCTTGCAACGCGTTTGCTTTGCTCATAAATGGCTTTAGCCTTATTACACGCTTTCAGGAAACGCTCAACGGCCACGGGTTTGAGCAAATAATCAATTACGTCCAATTCAAACCCATCCAATGCAAATTGGTCGTACGCTGTTACAAAAATAATGAGCG
This sequence comes from Mucilaginibacter ximonensis, assembly GCF_042686265.1. Classification (NCBI taxonomy): domain Bacteria; kingdom Pseudomonadati; phylum Bacteroidota; class Sphingobacteriia; order Sphingobacteriales; family Sphingobacteriaceae; genus Mucilaginibacter; species Mucilaginibacter ximonensis. The sequence continues at coordinate 598,470 of NZ_JBHUPD010000002.1, read as the reverse complement.
GTTTATTGGCCAGACTTTTTACAAACTGCAGGCCGTTAACACCTGGCATCTGGATGTCGCAAAATACCAGGTCAATGGTTTGCTGCTGCAGGGCCTCCATAGCCGGTATAGCCGATTGATAACTGCCTACCAGATCCAGCCCCTCAACCATCCGGATATTATCTTCCAGCAACTCAAGCGCCAGCGGTTCGTCGTCAATTATGATGCAGTTCATACATTGGTTTATACAATAATAGCTATTAATTGTCACAAACAATTCGCTATTCGTCGCAACAATATGGTGTTTTGTCTCATAGATGTTACATTTTGGTGTTTTCTGATTTTATTTGTGTCATGAAAAAACTGATCAGTAGCCGGTTGTTTTTGATAGCAATGCCTTTTGTAGTATGGCTGTTGCTGCTGGTGCTACCCTTCATCTTAGGAATTGACAGCAGCAACAACCCACCGAGTGCAGAACACGCCCGTATTATTACGAATGTGATGATTAGCTACACCCTGTTGCTTTGCCTGTTTTACATTCACACATACATTGTTTACCCAATTTGGGATAAAAATATAGCCCTTTATGTAACGGTGCTATTGTTTTTGCTGGTGGGTTATTGGTTTTGCTGGCATATGCTGCATATTGACGGCCCGCACCCTGGCCGATTTGCGCGTCGTATGCCAATGGGTGACACCCTAAATAACCGCGAGTTCGGTCCCCCATTCCGTCCGTGGCACCCACGCCGTAATTTCCGCAATCCGTTTAGCCTGACGCCCATATTATCATCACTAGTAGCAATACTTTGTAGTTTTTGTTACCGCGTCATATTAGACAACCGTGCCAGGCAACAAATGGACAAAGAGCGCGAAAATATCGGCCTGCAATCTGAACTAACATTTTTACGCTCGCAGATTAGTCCGCATTTTATGTTCAATGTACTGAATAATTTAGTGTCGCTGGCCCGCAAAAAGTCTGATCAACTGGAACCCTCGCTTATCAGTCTGTCGCAACTAATGCGCTATATGCTCTACGAGAGCGACGACAATCGCGTATTGCTGAGCAAAGAAGTTGAGTACCTGAAAAGTTATATCAACCTGCAAATGCTGCGATACGGCAATAACGTCAAAGTAAACCTGGAAACCCATGGCGCGCTGGATCTGCTTACGATTGAGCCCATGTTATTAATCCCGTTTGTTGAAAACGCGTTTAAGCATGGTATCGGCATGATCGACAATCCGGTTATTAATATTTTTGTTTCGGTGGATGAAGCCAAAAGTGAACTAAATTTCAGAGTTGGCAATAGTATTAGTCCGCAGGACGTTTCTAAGGACAACAATTCGGGTATAGGCATTGCCAATGTCCGGCGGCGGCTGGCAATTTTATACCCGGACAAGCACGAGCTTCGCATTACTGATGCAGATAATAACTTTACAGTTAACCTTTACATTGCACTAACCCGGTAACTTTGTAAACAGCCCAATTTCAAAGTTAGCTGGTCGCACTAATCCGTAAATTTGTCGCTACAATCATTGCGGTGGTATACTTTATTTTTATCATTGATGATCAATTACTAACCTTGTTCATGCCTTATCAAAATCTGGCTGCATTTTATTTGTTTTTTGGAATGAAAAAGCTTTCCCTTTTAACTGTTTTATTCATGCTGGCCCGCACTTGTATTTTTGCACAGGCATTTGACCCCAAAAAACTCGAATCGGTACAGAAGGAAAGTGTATTTGCGCCTTCGCCAGTTAAGATTGACGGTAAGCTTAATGAGTGGAACAATAATTTTAAAGCTTATAACCGCAACACGCGCCTGCTCTACATTTTATCGAATGATGAAAAAAACATGTACCTGGTGGTTAAGTCGACCGATTTTACGACCAAGGCAAAGATTATAGCCGGCGGAGTTGATTTAATAGTAAATACTGAAGGTAAGAAAAAAGATAAAGATGCGCCAAGTGTAACTTTTCCGGTTATTGAACATCCGGAGCGCCTGGGTGGCAATATCAGTGAGCGTTTTGAGAACCGGAATGCCGGCGTAGATACGGAATTGATGAACCAACTGCACCAGCGGACCATCATTGCTGCCAAACAGATCAGGGTACTGAATATAAAGCCGATTACCGACACACTGATATCAATTTATAATACAGACGGTATTAAAACCGCCTTGAATTTTGATACCGACGGCGGACTGACACTTGAGATGTCTATACCCCTAAAGTACTTTAATCTTACGCCAGAAAGCACTAAAGAAATGGCTTACCATATTGTACTGAACGGCTTTCAGCCTGAATGGGGTGGCGGCCCGTCAGGCCCGGGCGGTAATGGCGGACCAAACACATTGAACATGTTTGATTTAATGACACCGAGCGATTTTTGGGGCAAATATTCTCTGGCAAAAAAATAAACACCCCACCTTAATCATAGTAAAAACATGAAGAGATTATTGCTTGTATCATTCATCATTTTATCGGCAGCTCAGGTATGGGCGCAAAGGGGTAATTTTGGGGAGGGCGGAGAAGACCAGGGAGGAAACCGCGTTCGTGGCAACCGCGGTAATCAACCCAACACTACTGTGGCGCCGCCGCTGGCCAGACGCGAGGTGAGCGGTATCATTAAAGATGAAACCGGCCAAACCGTTATAGGCGCTACGGTAACCCTTAAGTCAAAGTCAGATACCATCAACGTTATAACCAATAACGATGGCATATTTGTAATGCATAATGTTAAACAAAACGTGTTTAATATTACAGTTACCAGCATAGGCTACAAAAACTTTGTTTCTAAATATGCTTTCAGTGATGCAAAAAAAAACCTGGTACTTGACCCAATTACGCTAAAAACCTCAAACAACGTTTTAAACACCGTAAATATTAACGGAACCCCTAGCGTAACTTATAAAGAAGATACCGTGGAGTACCGCGCCAGCGATTATAAGGTACGCGCAAATGCGACACTTGATGAGCTGTTAAAGAAAATGGAAGGCATGGAAGTTGGCACAGACGGCACCTTAACGCATCAGGGTCAGCAAGTAACCAAAGCTAAGTTAAACGGTAAAGAATACGCCGGCGGCGATGTAGCACAGGCTATCCAAAATTTACCTGCAGATATTATCGAAAAAGTACAGATTGTTGACGACTACGGCGACCAGGCCGCTCGTACCGGTATTAAAGACGGAGACCCGCAAAAGATATTGAACGTAACAACCAAGGCCGACCGCTCAGTAGGTACAACGGGCCGTGCAATAGGGCAATATGGAAGCGCCGGGCGGTATAATGGTCAGCTATTTGTTCAGCGCCTTAATGCTAACGAACAGTTGGGCCTTATTGGCAACCTGCGTAATACTGTATTAGGTGTGCAATCAACCGGCGTGCAGGGCGGCGCAAATAATGACGGCAGTGGCGGCAGCGCCGTTGGCCGTGGTGGTGGCGGTGGAAATGCTCCAAGCGGTGGTACCACACGCTCTGGCTCACCATCATTTAACTATCGCGACCAGTGGAGCAAAAAAATTCAGGTAGTGGGCAGTTATGCCTATAACTTCAGAGACAACAATGCTTTTAATGAAAGCTATGGCCGCAGCTATGTTACAAACGGCCCGTTCAAAAGAAACAGCACCTCTGAAAACGACAGCAAATCGCATAACCTGCGTTTTGAGATGGATATTAATTTAGATAGCGCCAATTATTTACAGATCACTCCAAATTATAGTTACAGCAGTTCAACGTCCACGAACTCATCATTTCAGGATGCATCCAATTATTATTTACCTACAAAACCTGGAGACACCAGCGTTTTTGAACACCGGGTTGATAATGGCACCAATTCTTCGCTTAACTCAAGCACTAATTATGGCATCACCGCGTTTTACCTGCATTTGTTTAAAAAACCTAAGCGTAACTTTTCGTTACAGTTGGCTTATAATTACTCCCAATCAAAAGCAGACGGCCAACAAAACACCTCTTACAAATATTACGCCGACACAACGCTTAATATCCCGTTGCCGCTAAAAGACTCAATTGCACACAACGTTACTAACAGGGTTAATGAAACAAAGAGTCTCCAGGCTATCATGACTTATGTTGAACCACTAAGCACCAAGTCATTACTGGAGTTTAGTACTAACTGGAGCCGTCGTGAAAACACAGCTAATTCTATGGTTTCTGTTTATGATAAAGATAATAATTTAATACCCGCGCCAAACCTAAGCAGTGTTTATGATTATACGGTAACGGATGCCCGTGCAACGGTCGACTACCGGTTTGTTGATAAAAAACTTAATGTTTCGGTCGGCGCGTCGGCTGTGCCTTTTTATCTGGAGGGCACAAAGCTAAATGCAGCGCTGGGTACAAATGCCTCGTCTTCTATCAGCAACTTCAGGGTCATTCCTGCGTTTCGTTTTGCTTATTCATGGTCGCGGACAGAAAGGTTTACCTTAACTTATAGCGGCAGCAATCAAGAGCCAAGCTTTACCGAAATACAACCGTTTACAGATATATCTAACCCGGGCCATATTATTGTAGGTAATCCTGATCTGAAGCCGTCGTTCACAAATTCATTGAATGCGCAATACAACAATTACTTTGCTAACTCAAAGTTCAATCTGTCGTTTGGTGTAGTTGCAAGTGCGGTTGATAACGCCATTGTTGAAAATAACAGCAACCCGCTGGTTGGTGTACGCAAGGTAAATGAGACGCAATATTTAAATGTTGACGGAACAAAGTCTGTTGTCGGCCGGTATTCAATCTCCAAGCAGTCAGAAAACCGGGCAGTGAACCTGGCATTAAACGGAAACATCTCTTATTCTTACGCTCCGGTGATGCTTGAGAGCGTCCTTTATCATCAGACAACCTGGAGATTTGATGAACGTTTTGGCCCCCGCATAACCCCTTCTGATGATTTTGAGATTAATCCATTTGTTGGATATGACATAGCACGATACTTTACTTCTTTGCCGCAAACATCAGCTAATGCAAACCTAAATAACCCACAAGTTACTACAACCTCATTAGGGTTACAGGGCCGTATGTATTTCTTTAAAACCTGGCAAATTAATTATGATGCCACCAAAAGGTATATCACCGGCATTAACAGCGGCAATACAACTCCGTTGGTAATAAATGCCGGCTTTGAAAAGGAGTTCCTGGAAAAACGCAATCTGGTATTTACTTTCAACGTATACGATTTGCTGCACCAAAACAACTACCAGCAAAAAATTGTAAACGCGCAGGGCGAAACCAATACCATATCAAACACTCTGAGCCGCTACTTTATGGTTGGATTGCGATTGAACCTGCAAAAATGGAGCGGAACGCCGCAGCGTAATGGCCGGGCTATGCAGCGCCGCGGCGACGGTAGCTTTATTTACAACTAAACTTGTTGGTTAGCGTGTTAAATACCAGGAAGATTGCCGAATGACAGATATTATGATTCCGGATCAAGCGGCAAAGTGAAATAAAAACTACTTCCCTGGCCCTGGTTGCTTTCAACCCAAATGGTGCCGCCGTTTTTTTCTATAAAATCTTTGCAAAGCAATAACCCCAAACCGGTGCCTTGCTCATTGGTTGTGCCCCGGGTAGTAAAATTATAGTTGCCAAAAAGTTTTTCAAGATTTTCCGCGGCTATACCTACCCCGGTATCCGAGATCCAGACGGTCGCCATATTTTTCTTAATGCAGGCATCGACGGTTATTTTATCGCCGGCGCGGCAAAATTTAATGGCATTTGATATCAGGTTACGCAAAACGCCCTGCACCATATCCATATCGGCATAAACCATTACCGGTACGTGGATATTGCTGTTTAGACTGACGCCTTTATCGTTAGCTGTTTGGCTAAAGTTGTTAATGAGATAAGTTACATTATCTTTAATATCAAAGTGTACGGCATTAATAACAGTACCCTCTAACTGGCTTTTAGACCATTGCAACAAATTTTCTACCAGGCCTGATGTATAACCTATGTTTTTAGTGAGCGTAGGTAAATAGCTTTTAAACTCTTCGTCAGTCACCATACCACCGCTGGCCATGCTTAAAATATCCATCAGGCTAAGCAATGGCGATCGTAAATCGTGCGAGATAATCGAAAACAAGCGGTCTTTGAGCTTATTAAGCTCCTCCAGCTTTTTTTCATTTTGCTTGCGTTCGGTAATATCACGAAACACCATTATTTTACCACTATAAATGGTTTGACGCTCAAAAAGCGAAGTTAGCGTGACGGAAAAAATGCGCCCATCATTCAATGTAATCTCAATGCGGCTGTTTTCCTGGTTGTGAACCGTGTTGTTTAATTCAATTAACTCCGGAAAAAGAAGCGCTGTTGTTGCACCGATAACATTGCCATTATAGGGTAATATCTTACGCATTTGCGGATTAAGGTCTACCACGCGGCTTTGCGCATCGAGTACTAAAACGCCTTCTTGTAAAGCATCTACAATTTTGCCCCGCGCTATAGGCACAACGTCAAATAATTTAAATCCTAAAAGCCCTACCGCTATAATTAAAGAAGAGGCAATAAAGGCAAACGGTGTCAGGTCAAGATGCCCAAACGGCCTCAGATTAAGCAAATACGTGACATTGACCAACCAGGGAATAAAAGCTCCGAATAAAATAATCCGGTTTTGCTTTTTGATAAACTCATCTGCCTTACGAAAACGATCAATGATCATATACATGCCCCAGCCCAGCATGGAATAAAAATAAACCGTATGTATTTTGTACCAGATGCCCGGAGTAAAAGCCAGCAGCGGGAAGGGTCCGGAAATGTCTGCCCGGGCTGTAGCATAATGTAAGTGGTGCCAGTTGTTGGTCCAAACCAATAAAAGCGTGACTACCGGCTCAATTAATAACAAGAAATAAATGCGCGGCGTGAGCCATTGCTCGCGCCCGGTGAAATTGATTACAAAGATAATCCATAAAGTAGGAGCTCCGGCTACGCCCAGATATTCAAAATCGGTCCAGAATAACATTTGGCTAATGGTATCTGACGACAGTTCGAAACCGTACGTAACGGCCCATATACCAATGCTAAGCATTACGTATCCAAAACACCTTACCGCTTTACTTATTCGCCTTAAAATTGCCAATGACATACCTATCGTGACAAATCCGCTTAGAATAAGGGTAATCGCAAATAAATTATCAGGAAAATGCATTGTTCAGGCCTTAGATTATACGTATTTAACCTACACTATAACCCCACAACTTTTGCGAATATAAACAAGGTGGCAGGGTGTTTTGTTTATCCGTTCAGCTCCTTCATCAACTTGTCAAAAGCTTCTCTTAGTTCGGCAAGTTCTTGCTCCACTCTCGCCAGGCGTGTTTCTAAGCCGCTGCCCGGGCGGGGTGTTGATTGGTCATCATCGTCGTCCGCGCTTATTTCGGGCTCGCCTGCTAAAAGATGTGCATAACGGGCTTCTTTTTGTCCCGGTCTCTTCGGTAATTGCAGCACAAATGGCGTTTCTTCTGTGGCAAGCTTCTCCAGCATTTCCTGCACCTCTTCAATAGACTCAAACTCATATAATCTGCCTGCATTTGTGTTGATTTCACCGGGCGTTTGAGCTCCGCGTAGCATTAACAAACACATTATGGCCAGTTCAGCCGGAATAAGTGGGTAAACAATAGCAAAGTTGTGTTTGTATTTGATAGCGCGGCTTGAACCGCCGGTAGCAGTTGATACCAACCCGCGCCGCTTTAATGTGTTAAGGGCCTCTATCACCGTTTCGTCATCATAATTAACTACTGGTTTACGCGAGGTTTTTTGGTTGCAAGCCAGTGTTATAGCATTCACGGTCATGGGGTAATAGTCGGGCGTAGCGCGGCTTTTTTCTATAAGCGATCCAAGTACGCGCAATTCAACAGCATCAAGTATGGGCAGAGCTTCAGGCATATTCATTTCAGGTTTTAATTGATTAGATTGGTGAACTTATAAAATACTTTCAATTTTATAAACTTTCCCGTTCAAATTAAATTCACCCCCCGCTTTTAATCCCTTCATTTTAACGCCTATTGGCGACGCCGATGAAATAGCCATATATGTTTCGCCTTCGGCGGATATAGCCCCTGCGCTTATAGACACATAAAACTTAGCCGCATTAGTAATAACCACACTACCTGTTTCAACACTATCATTTTTTAAGGCCGGGTTAATATGGCTCAGGGCCACTTTTAATTTATTGGCCTCATTGAGCTGGGCCATATTCCGGTCCGTTTCCTGTTGCGCCATTTCACGCCCGGTTTCATATTTATCGCCGGCGCTGCTTTTTGTATCATCCTGCGATGCCTGCTGCGCGGCCTCTATGCCTTGCTGTGCAGCATCCATTCGTTGTTGCACATAGTTAAGGCATTGCTGATATAGTTGTTTTTTAAGCTGATTCACTGGGTATTATGGTTAAAAAAACAAGGCAAAACAAAAGCCCCCGCACACTCGCTGCTTGGGGGCTTTCAACCTAAACCTTATCACATTGTAAGCGTGAGCTTACAGATAATACACAAAGAACGTTATTTTTTGGCAAAAGGATGTATATACATGCAATTTTTTTTCATACCTGTGTAATAATTACAATAAGCACACGCTAAAAAACCGCATTTAAATCATATTAAAGAAAATAAAATCAGCTTATTTGGATTTATTATAAATAGCAATTACCTTTGAGGTGTTAATAAATTTAAAGATGAAGCTTTCACAACTTCAAGTAGGTCAAAAAGGTATAGTAAAAGAATTTACTGATTTAGAAATGTCAGTAAAGTTGATGGAAATGGGCTGTTTGCCTGGCGAAGAGATCAGGGTTGACCGTATCGCTCCGCTTGGCGACCCGATAGCTATCAACGTATCGGGATACCAGTTAAGCCTGCGTAAACGCGAAGCCTCTACGATCATTTTGTATAAATAATTGAAAGCCGATATAAGAGTTGCACTTGTTGGGAATCCAAACACCGGTAAATCAACGCTCTTTAACGTTTTAACCGGGTTAAACCAAAAGATAGGGAATTTTCCCGGGGTTACGGTTGATAAAAAGGTAGGCTACGCCAAACTTCCTGATGGCCGTACGGCCGAAATTGTCGACTTACCCGGCACCTACAGCTTATATCCAAAAAGCCAGGACGAATCCATAGTTTTCTCTGTATTGGCCGATAAAGCCAATGGTTTGAACCCAGACCTGGTTGTTGTCATTCTTGACGCATCAAGCCTTAAAAGAAATTTACTGCTCTATACTCAAGTTGCCGATCTGAAGATACCCGTAATAGCGGCTCTGAACATGATGGATCTGGCCAAAAAAACCGGCATTGAAATTAATGTCGACCTGCTGGCCAAAAATTTGGGCGTACCTGTGGTGCCTATTGCAGCACGAAAACAAATAGGTATTGACGATTTAAAACAGGTTATTGCTAATGCCAACAAAGTGGCTATGCAGGCTGATAGCATTGAGGTCAGATCCATTGCCCCGCAATTAATTGAAAGCATCAGTAAGGAGCTGCAAATTAATAATCCTTACTATGCGCTGCAGCTGGCCCATCAGCACGAAACCCTTAAATTTTTGTCGCCAGCGCAGTCAGACCGTATTGAAGCACTTGAAAAAGAACACAATTTCCATTCACAAAAGGCGCAAGGCAGTGAGACCATTGCCCGTTATAGTTATATCAACGAGCTGCTGTACGACACAGTAAAAATCCCGGCAACGGCCCAGGATGAAACCCTGAGCAACAAGATTGATAAGATATTAACCCACAAGGTTTTTGGCTTTATCATTTTCTTTGCCATCCTTATCTTTATGTTCCAGGCGATATTCTCCTGGGCCTCGTATCCAATGAGTCTTATCGAGGATTCCTTCGTCTGGATACAAAACCAACTGCACCAGATTTTACCCGCCGGCCCGGCAACTAGTCTGCTGGTTGATGGGGTGATTGCCGGTTTAAGCGGTGTGATGGTGTTTATTCCGCAGATAGCCATTCTGTTTGCTTTTATCTCGATTTTAGAAGATACCGGCTATATGTCCCGCGTTACGTTTATGATGGATAAGCTGATGCGCAAGGTGGGGCTAAACGGTAAATCAGTAGTGCCGTTAATTGGCGGCTTTGCCTGTGCCGTGCCATCCATCATGAGCACGCGTACCATCGAAAATTGGAAGGACCGCATGATCACCATCATGGTGACACCTTTGGTAACGTGCTCGGCACGCCTGCCCGTTTATACGTTATTGATTGCCCTTGTAGTACCTAATAAAAATGTCTGGTGGGTATTTAACCTGCAGGGTCTGGCTTTAACCGGGATGTATATATTCAGCCTGGTTTCGGCAGTACTGGTGGCCTGGGTATTTAAGTTTATATTGAAGGCGAGGGAGCGCGGCTACTTCATTATGGAGCTGCCGGTTTACCGAATGCCGCGCTGGAAGAATGTTGCCTTTTCGATGTATGAGCGTTCAAAATCATTTGTGCTGCAGGCAGGCAAAGTGATTATTGCAGTTTCTATCGTACTGTGGGTGCTGGCGTCTTACGCACCGGGCGATAGGTTTGCCCGCATTGATGCTAAATACAAAAATCCGCAAATTACTAAAGGCATAGCGCAGGACCAGATTGACCGCGATATAGCAACAGAAAAACTTGAAAGCTCTTATGCCGGCGTATTGGGTCATACCATTGAGCCGGTTATCCGCCCCTTGGGTTTCGACTGGAAGATCGGTATAGCTTTGATCACCTCATTTGCGGCCCGCGAGGTTTTTGTGGGCACAATGGCCACCATTTACAGCGTAAACGGCGATGCAGACAACATCCAATCTGTTCAGGAAAAAATGCACCAGGCAAAAAACACGCAAACAGGCCAACCAGTATTTACCTTGGCTGTAGCTTTTTCGCTGATGATGTTCTACGCCTTTGCCATGCAGTGCGCCAGCACTGTGGCCGTGGTGTATCGCGAAACTAAAAACTGGCGCTGGCCGGCTATTCAGTTTGCTTACATGACCGTGTTAGCTTATACAGTTAGTTTTATTACTTATCATTTATTGAAGTAAAAGCTTTAGTGTTTCTGCTTTACGCTTAAAGAACTATCTTTGAATAGAGGTAAGAATTGGATAAAGTAAAAGTATTAGAAAAGTATCTTCCGCCTGAGGCCGCGCCGCTTATTGGCCGTTGGATAGATTACTTTAAGTGTGAGTTCAAGATCTCGCGTAATCGCGGCACTAAATTTGGCGACTATAGGGCCCCATATCAGGGCAAGGGCCACCGCATCTCTGTTAATTTTGATTTAAACCCTTATGCTTTCCTGGTAACTACCGTGCATGAGTTTGCGCACCTGCACACCTGGAATGAGCATAAACATAAGGTAAAACCCCATGGGGCCGAATGGAAGAACAACTTCAAAAAGATGATGCAGCCCTTCTTTGAGAAAGAGGTGTTCCCTCCTGATGTAAAGCATGCCATTATAAGCTATTTGAACAATCCGGCTGCTTCAAGCTGCTCTGATTTGACGTTGTACCGCTCGCTGCGCAAATACGACGCACCAAAAGAAGACGTTCACACCGTTGAAAAACTGCCCATGCATGCCCTTTTTAAACTCAAAGACGGTCGCATCTTCCGGCTTGAGGAAAAACTGCGTAAGCGCTATAAATGTACCGAGCTGGCCACCCGTCGGGTTTATTTGTTTAGCCCGGTTGCCGAGGTAGAGGTTATTAAAGACTAGCATCAAAGTGTTTCAGAAAAATATGAAACACTTTGAAACACCTTTTTGTCATAATCTGCTAATAATCAACCGAATAACAAAATCGGGTGAAACACTTTGAAACAGTAGTAAAGGTTGAGGAAAACGCTGTAACTGGCTGTTATGATGTTAATTAAGTGTTTTTTGCCGAATTTTGAAAAAGTGAGTGAAACACCTTGTGATGAAACACCTTTTTAAAGCTGATTCAGGATAAGTCAACCGATAAAATGACATTTTCACAGTTTGGCTGATATGCTGCCGGCGAAATTTTGACAGCGCATGCTGAAATTTTTTCAGTTTTTCGGCATTGGCACACCACTTGATTATTTGCTGTTGAACGCGCGTTCTTTTATTTAATTAATAGCATTTGTAATATTCATTAAGCAATTAAGGAGGAAGACCTATGACATTGGTTAAATTCAATCCAGACAAACTTAATAACCGTTCATTATTGCCAGGCTTTAATGACGTTTTTGATTCTATTTTTAACGATACTTTCTTTAGCGATCGCATGACCAGTCGTGTGCCTGCTGCTAACATCAGCGAAAGCGAAGACCATTTCCATATTGAGCTTGCGGCACCCGGACTGAAAAAAGAGGATTTTAAAATAAACCTCGACCGCAATGTTTTAAATATTAGTGTTGAAAGCCAAAACGAGCAAAATAACACGCAAAAAAATTACAGCAAACGCGAATATAGCTATAGCTCCTGGGTGCGCTCATTTACGCTGCCTGAGAGTGCAAACGCCGAACAAATTGAGGCTGCCTACACCGATGGTATATTGATTGTAGATATAGCGAAACGCGAAGAAGCAAAAGCCGTACGCCGGCAAATTGAAATTAAATAACCCTGGTTTATAATTGTAATAATGCAAGCCGCCTCCTGTTTATGAGGCGGCTTTTTTTATGGGCTGTGTTTAATTTACCCTTATCTTTACAGTTATGAACATCATTTCACAAACCCCGGTGCTGCTATGCGCGTAATGGCTTTCGACTACGGCACCAAACGCATTGGCGTAGCAGTGACAGATCCTTTACAGATTATTGCAACCGGTTTGGATACGGTACATCCTAACCAGATTATTGATTTCCTGAAGCGCTATATGCAAACCGAGCAGATAGAGCGCTTTGTTGTGGGCGAACCGAAACAGATGGACAACACGCCCTCACAATCAGCCATACACGTTAAGGGTTTTGTGAATTTGCTTAAAAAAACGTTCCCAGACGTCCCCATTGAAATGCTGGATGAACGATTTACTTCAAAAATGGCATCGGCAACTATTGCCCAAAGCGGTATGGGTAAAAAGGCAAGGCAGAGTAAGGCGTTGGTGGATAATATATCGGCAGTGATATTGTTACAGGGGTGGATGTCTAAACCTTGATTTTGAGGATTTAAGGATTGCCTTGAAAGATTTTACGTGTTATCGATTTATCAGGAAATCCAATAATTTTCTAAACCTTGATTCGTGGGATTTAGGGATGGCCTTGATTTGGGTTAGGTTGTTTAGATGAATAGTCTGACTTTGATTTTGGGTTAACGGGTGATCGCTTTCTCTAATTATTTAAATTTCATAATCAAGGCGATCCTTAAATCCTCAAAATCAAGGTCAGATTTTATTATTATGAACGCGTTTAAATTGAAGGCTTCTGGAGCCGAAGTTTATCAATAAACCTATATCCATTTTGTACGCTTCCAGATAATTCATGGCTTGTGCTAAATGAACATCTTCTAAGTTTATTAGGGCTTTTAATTCGACCATTATTAGGTTTTCAACAAAAAAATCAACACGACGGGTGCCGACATCTATGTTATCATAGTAAATGGACATTTCTAACTCACGTGCAAATTTTAGCCCTTGTTTTTCCATCTCAATTGCCAGGCATCGCTGATAAATTACTTCTTGAAATCCATTACCCATTGATGCATGTACTTTCATTGCGCAACCAATAATTTTTTCTGTCAGTTCTTTATGCTTCATGTGACAACTAAACTATGGAATTTCCTTATTAATCGACAACGGGATTTACTGATTAATCGATAAGGCATAATTCTTTCAAGGCAATCCTTAAATCCTCAAAATCAAGGTTTAGACAATTATCCCTTTACAAAAAAATCAAGGCAATCCTTAAATCCTCAAAATCAAGGTTTAGACAACTACCCCCTTTACAAAAAATCAAAGTAATCCCTAAATCCCACGAATCAAGGTTTCAGACTCATCACTTTCAAACCCACTACTTGCCTCACGCATCTCGCCGGCTTTTTCTCAGCCTGCACAATAATTCTGAAAGGGCCTTCGCCTTGCGGCAGGGGGTGGCCATCCACAGTATCAGCTAAAATGATCATGCGGTCGGTATAGTTTTTATCAAGCTCGGCCAGGGCAAAGGCTACTTCGTAATTGTCCGCAGCATTAACCAAAACGCATTTGGTAAGGTTGCGGCCTTTTAAAGCATCCTCCATAGGTACCCCGGCTTTTTTCAGAATGTCTGACAGGATCACTCCGGTATAAGTATGATCTGTTTTGCCATCCTTGTCTTTACGGGTCACGGTTACCTGTTTAAATTGATGCAGGGTTGTGCCATCAAGGCTGAGTGGGGTGTTCACCTCGCCGGTAACTTGTACGGTTTGCGACCACGCGGCAAATGGCGCTATAATTAAGCCGAGAAGGGCTATTTTGGTTAATAGATTTTTCATAAATTTATGCGGCTTAGCTGCCTCGAAAGTAGGCAATTTATAGCTGCCAGACCGGGCGAAAACTCCATTTATTTTAAAATGCCTACCTTTGCGCCATGGAAATTTTGCCAGACGACTTACAAGCGTACCTGAATAACCATTGCGAACCCGAGCCAGAAGCCCTGCAGTTTATTAATCGCGAGACCTACCTGAAGGTGCTAAAACCTAACATGCTATCGGGGCATTACCAGGGGCGATTGTTGAGTATGCTGAGCAAAATGATACAGCCCCGGCGCATTCTGGAAATTGGCACCTTTACCGGTTATGCCACCATTTGCCTGGCCGAAGGGCTTACTGAAGACGGTTTGATCCATACCATCGAAGTAAACACCGAGATGGAAGAAATGCTTAAAAAGCACTTCTCGCTAACAAGTGTTGAAAAAAAAATCGTCCCGCATTTTGGGCCTGCAGAGCAGGTAATGGCCGATTTACAGACAGAAGTGTTTGATTTAGTGTTCATTGATGCGGATAAAAAGAATAATTTACTTTACTTTGAAAAGATTTTAAATCAAGTCAGATCCGGAGGGATTATAATAATTGACAATGTTTTGTGGAAAGGGAAGGTATACGGGACCGAAAAAGATGCCGATACCGAGAGTTTTCGCAAACTAAATGACAGCATAGCTGTTGACACCAGAGTTGAAAAACTCATACTACCGGTGCGCGACGGCATATTGCTCATCAGGAAAAAATAAATTATGAAGAAAACCTTACTGATTTTAACGCTGCTTATTTCGTCAGTTAGCGCGTTTGCACAAAAAAACTCTTCACAATCGTACATCGAACAGTTCAAAGATAATGCCATACAAATTATGCATGAAACGGGTATCCCCGCCAGCATTATTTTAGGCGTAGCTATGCATGAGTCAGGCAATGGCAACAGCAGCATAGCCCAGCATTTAAATAACCAGTTTGGCGTTAAGGGCGGCGGTGGCGCCGTATACTATAAAAATCAGAAGAAAGTAAGATCGGCCTACAAAAAGTACGATTCTATCCTTGACTCGTTCGAGGACTTTGCCCGCATCATTACCGAGCGCCAGCAGCTGGGCCGTATATCTGACCAGCTTTCGCAATATGATTATGTGAAATGGGTTAAAGGCATCCAGAGAAGCGGCTATGCCAGCAGCAAAAAATGGGCATCGCAAGTTTTGGGCATCATTCGCAAATATCAGTTAAACGACCTTGATAAAACACCGGCCGAACAAGCGCAAACCGCCCAGGTTACTGCAGCTCCAGCCGACGCAGCCGATTTAAAGAAATAAAGCTTATTTTGGCAGCATGATCAATGCAAACCCTCGTGCTATTGCCTTATGGCAAATCATAAGCTGCTTTTTTGTTACCGTATTATTATTGTCATCGTGCTCGGCACACCGCCGGGCTATTAGCAAGGCGCCGGGTGTTAATCTCATTTCAAACACGGAAGCCAGCAGAAATAACGACGCCATCAAAAAAGAGCGTAAAGACATCATTGCAGCTTACGTGCCTTATACGGCAAGCTCTTACATAGACAGATTTAAAACCATTGCCATACAAGAAATGAATTTGAATGGCATACCTGCAAGTATTACGCTGGCGCAGGGTCTGTTTGAGTCGGGCAACGGTAACGGCGACCTGGCCAAGATAGCCAACAACCACTTTGGCATAAAATGCACCAGCGACTGGCATGGCCGTAGTTATTATAAAGATGACGACTTGGTGAACGATTGTTTTCGGGTATATGACAACCCCGAAGATTCATACCGCGACCATTCTAATTTTTTAAAGCGAAAGCGTTATGCTGCGCTATTTGAGCTGGATAAGAACGACTACAAAGGCTGGGCCTATGGCCTGAAACAAGCCGGCTATGCCACCAACCCCAAATATCCCGACCTGATCATCGGCATCATTGAAAAATATCACCTTGACCAGTATGATCGCCCGGAAAGCGAAACCCAGAAAATTAAACGCGAGGACCGGGTGCTTGCGCAGATTAACCAAAACATCGGTAAAGCTGTAAAAGATTCGTTAATACAAAACACCCCACCTGCCAAATTGTATACAATTAAAACCGGCGACACACTATACAACATCTCCAGGCGTTTTGGTTTAACGGTTGATGAGCTTAAGGCTTTAAACAATATGGCCGATAATACTATTAAAATAGGCCAAACACTGGTGATTGCAAAGTAACCGTCGTTAAATATTGTTAAAAACTTCGCCGCAACGCAAGCATTAGTGTAGTTTTATCTGTTAATGAAATTCGCGTTAATTGTTTTATTGTGTTTGATCTGCACACGCGTGCCTGCCCAGGATAAGCTTTCGGGGATTATATTTGATACCGATAGTAAAGACCGCCTGTCGCGGGTAAATATTACCAATTCCAGTAAAGGTTTTTTTGTGTTTGATAATGTTAACGGCGCTTTTGAGGTAGATGCTAAAATTGGCGATAAAATTATTTTTACTGCGCCCGATCATCATCCCGACACTGTCATTGTACGCAACTATACGCCAATTGCGGTTTATTTAAAAAGCACCTCCATACATCTGAAACCGGTAAACATCGTTGAAAAAAAACTGGACCCGCAGTCAATGCTGGATGCAAAGAAAAGAGATTACAGCAAAGCTTACGGCCACCTGGCTGATAAAGACTTTCTGAATATGGCGCCCGGCATAGGCGTTGGTTTAGGTATTGACGCTATCTGGAACGCATTTAGCCGCGAGGGGCGCAATGCAGCACACCTGCGCGAAACAATTGAAAATGATTACAAACAAGATGTTATTGATTCGCGTTTTAATAGTGCGTTTGTTGGACGGGTTACCGGGCTGACAGGCGAGCGGCTAAAGGATTTTATGAAAAAATATCGCCCGGGTTATTACTTTTTGGAAAGCGCCAGCGATTATGAATTGATTAATTCCATCCGGACAAATTACAGGCGCTATATGCGCAACCCGGCGGCTCATACATTAATACCGCTGGACTCATTAAAAAAATAAATTTGCTGCCATTAAACCTTATGGCTTAATTGCTATCTGATTTAAAGGGAAAAATGTGTTTCTTTGTCTGTCTATGTTAAAAAACATACCTGGATACCTGCTATTGGCTTTATTGTCGCTTTTGTCGATCTCAGCATCAGCGCAAAATACTGACACTGTTAAAAAAAACGATGTTAAAATTGACACTGCCCTGCTAAACAGGTATCATATCGACCCGCCTAAAAACGCGTTGCCTGTACGTAACCGGGTTATTCAAATTAAGCCGGAACTTATACCTGTAACCATGCTTGATTACCATATAAGCTACTGGCGAAAATGGATTACGCTGGGTATCAACTTTAATCAATCATCATTTAGTAATAACTACGCTGCCGGCGGCGCAAACGCAATAGCAGTAGGCGGTAACTTTGAATATAAATCTGAATATCGCAAAGGAACACTTGACTATGTTACCGATTTACAAATGCGCTATGCCAAAGCCAAAAATAAAGGCCAGGCAGCAAGAAAATCTGACGACTGGCTATTCTTTGACAACAAGATAGCTACCCAAATGTCAAAAAGCTGGTTCTTTTTCGGCTCGGTAACCTTTCAGTCGCAATTTGACAATGGTTATAACTATAACAGCGACGGCTCTTTGACGCTGAACTCGCAGTTTATGGCTCCTGGTTACCTGACAGAATCTGTCGGTTTTGAATATAAGCCAAAGCCCTGGTTTGACTTACGTATAGGTACGGGTACAGCGCGCCAGACGTTTATGGTTAACGATACCCTTTATATCCACAATGGCGGCAATAATTATGGTGTGCCGCAGGGCAAAAAATTCTATAACGACCTGGCGTTTCAAATGGTTCAAACAACCGATGCATTTTTGGACAAGCGACACTCGTTGCGTCTTTCTGAGCGCTATGCGCTGTTTGTGCCTTATCAAAAAAATGTTAAATTCATATCGCATCGTGTTGATGCGACCTTGTACGCGCAGGTAACCCGCATGGTTAACGTATCGTTTAATACCACGTTTATTTATGACCGAAGCTCCCGGCCCGATCCGCAGGCCTCGGAGGGCTTAGCACTGGGGCTGATTTACCGCTTTCCGTATTAGTAAAACCGCTTAATTTTCTCTTTAAAGCGCTTAAGGCATAATTGGTACAAAATCATACCTTTGTAACCTCAAATAATTAATTACAAAAGATATCTCATGTTTGAAAATCTTTCGGATAAACTCGACAGGGCGTTTAAAGTTCTGAAGGGTCAGGGTACCATTACAGAAATAAACGTGGCCGAAACCATGAAGGAGATTAGAAAAGCCCTTCTTGACGCCGACGTTAACTATAAAACTGCCAAAACATTTACTGATGATGTAAAGCAAAAAGCTATTGGTGCAAATGTACTCACAGCCGTTTCACCAGGCCAGTTGCTTACCAAGCTCATGAACGACGAGCTGGCTGCGCTGATGGGTGGCACTACTTCTGAGCTTAACGTTTCGGCATCGCCAACCATTATTTTAATTGCAGGCTTAAACGGTGCGGGTAAAACTACATTTACCGGCAAGCTGGCAAACTTTCTTAAAACGCAGAAAAACAAAAAACCATTATTGGTTGCCGATGATATTTACCGTCCTGCTGCTATAGACCAACTGGAGGTTTTAGGCGGGCAGATAGGTGTGCCAGTTTATACTAACCGCGACTCGAAAGACCCGGTTGCTATTGCTAAAGAAGGCATTGCGCAGGCCAAACAAAATGGCAATAACGTCGTGATTATTGACACCGCAGGACGCTTAGCTATTGACGAAGCCATGATGGTGGAGATTGAGCAGGTTAAAGCAGCTATTAATCCGCATGAGATATTGTTTGTGGTTGATTCAATGACCGGCCAGGACGCGGTAAACACCGCCAAGGTATTCAATGATCGCCTGGATTTTACCGGTGTTGTGTTGACTAAATTGGATGGTGACACCCGGGGTGGTGCAGCGCTTTCCATCAAATCAGTAGTTAACAAACCGATCAAATTTATCGGTACCGGCGAGAAAATGGAAGCTATTGACGTTTTCCACCCGGACCGTATGGCCTCACGTATCCTGGGCATGGGCGACGTGGTGTCGTTGGTGGAGCGTGCGCAAATGCAGTTTGACGAGAAAGAAGCTGCCGAGCTGCAAAAAAAGATCCGCAAAAATAAATTTGACTTTAACGACTTTTATAACCAGATACAGCAGATCAAAAAAATGGGTAACATGAAAGATCTGATGGGTATGATACCGGGTGTGGGTAAGATGATGAAGGATGTCGACGTTCCGGATGACGCCTTTAAAGGCATCGAGGCCATTATTAACTCTATGACCAAGGCCGAAAAAGAAAATCCGGACCTGATTAACCCAAGTCGCCGCAACCGTATATCAAAAGGTTCGGGGCGCGATATCCAGGAGGTAAACCGCCTCATTAAGCAATTTGAGGATATGCGCAAAGTAATGAAGCAAATGAGCAACCCGGCAGCCATGGCTGCCATGATGAAACGGATGCCGAGATAATATAGCAAAGCGACTTTCGGGTCGCTTTTTTGTTTACTGCGTAGTAGGATATCGTTTCCGTTTCTAAACAAATTAGCTTATTATTACATGAAGATAGTTAATTGCCATGAAGAAACTGAGGTTATACTTTTTTGCCGGATGCGCACTGTTTACACTGTCTGCCAGGGCTCAGGCTCCTGATGCACCAATTGATGTTCTGCACTACGGCTTCAACATCGTACTTAACGACGCCAACAACAATATCAAAGGCAAAGCTGATGTCACAGTTAAGTTTTTAAAATCGCCGGGCAAGTTTAAGATTAACCTGGTAAAGAAAAAACCAAACGGCACCGGCATGACCGTAAGCCGGGTAGTTGAAAACGGCAAAGCAGTGCGCTTTAAGCAGGATAGCGATGCTGTTAACATTTATACTTCCGCAAAAACAAATTCCCGCAAAACCTACAACATTTATTACCAGGGCATCCCTGCCGACGGGCTCATTATATCGACCAATAAATTTGGTAAACGTACTTTTTTTGGCGACAACTGGCCCAACCGCGCACATAATTGGCTGCCCTGTGTAGATGAACCCGCCGACAAGGCCTCGGTAGATTTTATGGTAACCGCTCCCGATCATTACCAGGTTATTGCCAACGGCCTGAAAACAGGCGAGAGCGTATTGCCGGGTCAACTCATAAAAACCCATTGGTCTGAGACGGCCCAACTACCCACTAAAGTAATGGTAATCGGGGTCGCCGATTTTGCAGTAGACCACCCCAGGGACGTAAGCGACATACCGGTTTATACCTATGTTTTTCCTGAAAGCGCTAACGTAGGCTTTAAAAGCTATGCTGTAGCCGGCGAGATCTTGCCTTTTTATATGGATAAAATTGGCCCGTATGCCTATAAGAAATTAGCCAACGTGCAATCTAAAACCATTTTTGGCGGTATGGAAAACGCCAGCTGTATTTTTTATTTTGAAGACTCGCCATATTCAAAGGGCATTGAGGAGCTGATGGCCCATGAGATTGCCCACCAATGGTTTGGCGATGCCGTAAGCGAAAAAGATTTTCATCACCTTTGGCTAAGCGAGGGATTTGCCACCTATTTAACCAACTATTACCTGGAAAGCAAATATGGCATTGACACGCTTAAAAAACGTTTAACGGCCGACCGAGCCAAGATCATCAGCTTTGAAAAACGACGGTTTACACCCGTTGTGGATACTACGGTAAAAGCCGATTACATGCCACTGCTTAATGCCAACAGTTACGAAAAAGGCAGCTGGGTACTGCACATGCTGCGCCGCAAAATTGGTGATGGCGCATTTTGGAAAGGGCTGAATACCTATTACCTTAAATACCAGGGGGCAAACGCCAATACTGAAGATTTTCGCCAGGTAATGGAGGGAATCAGCGGGCAAAATCTCAAACCATTCTTTCACCAATGGCTTAATACCGCAGGGCACCCTGACTTAGCCGTAAAATGGACTTACGACCCCAAAACGCGCATTGTTGATATCTCTGTTGATCAGAAGCAAGTTCCGTTATATACGTTCCCGCTTGAGGTAGAAATAGACGGAGATTTACACACTATTGATATGACCGGCAAATCAGCCACTGTACACATTGCCGCAGGAAAGAAAACGCCGGTGGTAGTGGTTGACCCCAATGTAAATTTACTGGCGAGCTATACGGTTAATGCAGGTTGACCGTCATGAATGATCTGCAAATACAAAAAGTTAAAATAGGAGAAGTCGAACAACTGCGCGATATCAGTGTCAGCACGTTTACTGAAACCTTTGCCTCCGTTAACAGCGCCCAGAATATGGCAAACTACCTGGCCAACAACTTATCCAAACAAAAATTAGCGGACGAACTAAATACCACCGGGTCTGAATTTTACTTTGCTATTCTGAACCAGCAAATCATCGGCTACCTTAAAATAAATACGGGCAAGGCGCAAACAGAGCTAAAAGAAGCCAACAGCCTGGAAATTGAGCGCATATACATTAGTAAGGAATATCACGGTAAAAAAGCCGGGCAGTTTTTATATGAAAGTGCAGTACAAATTGCAGCAGAAAAAAGCGCAGACTATATATGGCTTGGCGTTTGGGAACATAACCGGCGCGCCATCAGCTTTTACCGAAAAAATGGCTTTGTTGAATTTGATAAGCACTCTTTTATGCTGGGAGACGATGAGCAGACAGATATTATGATGCGGAAAGCATTGTAATAATTAATAACGCTTGCGGCAGATAAATGTTTCTCATTTCAGCACTCAAAAAATTTCCATAACTTTCGCGCTTATCAAACTTTATCATCAGTGCTTGTTAAAACCTTTGGGAGCGCCGTTTACGGCATCGAGGCCATCACCATAACAGTAGGAGTTAATATAGCAGCGGGCACTAAATATTTTATTGTCGGCCTGCCTGATATTGCAGTAAAAGAAAGCTATTTCCGCATTGAATCTGCCCTGAAAAATTGCGGTTTCAGGATGCCGCGTCAGCAAGTGGTTGTCAACATGGCTCCCGCTGATATTAAAAAAGAAGGCTCGTCTTATGACCTCACTATAGCCACGGCTGTTTTAGCTGCCTCTGGGCAAATAGAAGCCGAAGAGCTGGATAAATACCTCATTATGGGCGAATTGTCGCTGGACGGCGGCTTGCAACCCATTAAAGGCGCCCTGCCAATTGCCATACAAGCGCGTAAGGATGGTTTTAAAGGATTCATCCTGCCTAAACAAAACGCGCGGGAGGCCGCCATTGTTAATGATCTGGAAGTTTATGGCGTTGAAAGCATCAAAGAGGTGGCCGGTTTTTTTAATGGCGATGTGGCATTGCAGCCCCAAATGGTTAACACCCGCGAAGAGTTTTACAACAGCCTGAGCAATTACGACAGCGATTTTAGCGAGGTAAAGGGCCAGGAAAATATTAAACGTGCTTTAGAAATAGCGGCAGCCGGCGGCCATAATGTGATATTGATCGGCCCGCCGGGAGCTGGCAAAACCATGCTTGCCCGGCGTCTTCCTTCGATACTACCGCCCTTAAGTTTGTACGAAGCTTTGGAGACCACCAAGATCCACTCTGTCGCGGGCAAGCTGTCTACTGCCGATGCTTTGATTACCGTCAGGCCTTTCCGATCGCCGCACCATACCATATCTGACGTGGCACTTGTGGGCGGCGGGGGCAACCCTCAGCCGGGTGAGATATCGTTGGCACATAATGGGGTGTTGTTTCTGGATGAATTGCCAGAGTTTAAGCGCAGCGCTTTAGAAGTAATGCGTCAGCCGCTCGAAGAGCGCCGTGTCAGCATATCAAGGGCAAAATTTACCGTAGATTATCCGAGCAGTTTTATGCTGGTGGCATCGATGAACCCATGCCCTTGCGGCTACTACAATCACCCCGAAAAAGAATGCGTTTGCCCGCCAGGCACGGTACAAAAATATATGAGCAAAATCTCCGGTCCGCTGTTGGACAGGATAGACCTTCATGTAGAAGTTACGCCCGTTAATTTTAATGAGTTGGCAGACGACCGGCCGGCAGAGCAAAGCGAATCGATTCGTGCCCGCGTTATCAACGCCCGCGAGCGGCAGCAACAGCGTTTTGGTGATAAAACCGACTTACATGCCAACGCCCAAATGTCCTCTAAAATGGTGCGCGATGTTTGTAAGATCAGTGAGGCGGGGCAAGCTTTATTGAAACGCGCTATGGAAAAACTGGGATTATCAGCCCGCGCTTACGACCGTATCCTGAAAGTGGCCCGAACCATAGCCGACCTGGGAGGCAGCGAAAATATTGAAATTGAGCACTTGGCCGAAGCTATACAGTTTCGCAGCCTGGACCGCGAGGGCTGGGCCGGCTAAAGGCTGTATGTTTTTTACAGTGCTGAGATATTACCCACAAATATTTGCATTTCGCTTTAAGTCGCAATCAAATAAGAGCTAACGAAAAAGCTCAGACAAATTTGTCTGAGCTTTTAACAAACACTTATTAATACGTATTCTGCTGCATTAACACATCAAACTTGCTTCCGGTTAACCCTTTAGGGTTCATATAAGGCAGGTAAAAACTGTTGTTAAACCAAAGTGCTGCCGGGCCATTTGGATAAGCTTTTCCGTCGATTTTCTTTTTTGATAAACGGTACATTTTATCCCATTGGCCAGAACCCAGATCAAGTACGCCATACAGTGCATTGATGTTGTTCATGCCGCTAATATCTGCCGCAGTAACTATCAACTTATTGTTTTGTACATAAAAACTAAATGGTAATCGTTTGGCAATACTTATTCCCTTTGAAGGGAAAAGCTGCTGAAACTTTAAGCCTAAAGACGCATCGTAAGCGTTAATTACGATTGTATTCTCAACCAGGTAACTGGTGTAAGAGCTAACCATTGACGCCTGCGTGGTAGTTGAGGCAACGGCCAGCATTAATGTGCCGTTAACCTCCTGAAAGCCCCTTACATCCAGCGTTTTCAATGAACCCAGGTCAGGGCTATTTATTTTTTTATTCGGTTTAGCAAACGCTTTTTCCAGATTCTTACGGTGGTCTGAGTTAAATGTCTCGGTTATATTATTTTTCTTACCGGTAGCCACATCTACATTGCCAACCCAAAGCGTGCTTTTGTTATCGTCATCTAAAAAGAAAAAGGCACAGTTAATGAGGTTACGGTTTGACTCGGATACAGCAAAACTCAGATTTGGCGAGCGGTCAAAAAATCCATCAGGAATTGAAATATCCAGTTTGGCAATTTTGGGTTGGCCCTTCCCGTTCTCGTAGCGGTAAATATTGATATAGTTATCAATAAGCCACCCTATAAACACATCGCCTTTGCTGTTTATGGCCCAGTCAAGGCATATGCCGTTAGGGTCAAAAAAAGGTTTAAGGCGATTTACTTCGTTTAACTTTTCATCAAACTGTATAAAGTTCATGTCCTGTGTCTGACGATACTCTTTTTGATATCTGGATGCCGAGAACAGCGCGAATAAGCCCGGCGCAGCTACATGCATACCGCGCGCAAAGCTGCTTTGACGAGTGCCCAAGCCATAAAACTCATCCTTATCAATTAATATCTGCGGGAAGATTACGTAATCAGGCGAACCCTGAAATATCGTTTTCTCTACCACCTTATCGCCGGTTTTAGGGTCGAGCAGGGTAGCATTGTAGGTATTGCTTTGGCCGCCTTTCATAGCCGAGTAATCTGTGGCGGCTATGGCTATTATTTTGCCTTTAAACTTTGCTATAGCCATGGCGTATCCGTTAATGGAGGTGTGCCAAACGGTATTCAGGTTTTCGTCAATAGCCATAACATCAAATGTTTCGTAATCTGCATTAATGGCGACAATGTTGATGTTATCGTTTAGACGAAATGATTGAATGTCTTTAATTTTTTGAGCGAAGTCCGGGTAAACAACGGCGTCGTCCTGTGCGAAAGACAAAACGGGCAATAAAAACATTGCTAGTGCAATGAGCGTTTTTTTCATGAATGAGCGTGATAAGGTGATTTTAACTACAGATTGGCGTTAAGTGCGAATCTGCCCTAAAAATAATAAAATATCTGAAAGGCTTAGTCCGTTGTTTACTCCGCTTTTGCGATTATATTGGTTTTCACCAATTTTTACAGCCCATGTTTAAATTCAGAAGCCTGGCAACATTGCTTTACTATCGCCAAGAATCCGGATGAAACCAAAAGAGCCGCCTGTTTTCACAGAGCGGCTCTTTTTATAATAAGAATTCAGTTAATAAATATCCTTAGTTAAATATCGGAGTCTGGTCATATGTGATCAGATCAAAAGCGTATTTCTGCGTTTTGCCTTTGTAAGTAATAAACAGCGTGGCTTTATTATTCCCCAGGAAAGTCATTGTGCCGCTAAATGAACCACGGAAAGTTTTTACACCGGTAACTTTTTCTGAAAGGCTGGCGCTAAAAGCAACTGTGCCTGAAATAATACCAGCCCCGGTGGTATTTACTTTAACATCGGTAAAAGTATATTCGGTATGATTGTTTTTGGTGTCGGTTACGGCACCGCTCTGATTTAGCACTTTTTCCACAAAGTTATTACCCATTGTGCCGTGCATGCTAACTAAGCTGTAGTCGTCTGCCGCTTTGTTCACTATGTAGTTTTGAGCAATCAGGTATTTGTTTAAAAACAACGTGCCTTTATCTGTATAAGTTACCGAGTCTGTCAAAACATAACCATCGAGTGTACCGGCGCTGCAGGTATAAATGAATTTGTACTTGCTATCCACATTTTTAGTGGTGTCGAAAACCTGATAGGTAAAGTTATCGGTAGTATCTATTACATAGCCACAATATGGCTCTGTACCGTTAACCCTCAAACGGCTTGATTTACTACTGCTTGGGGCTTTTATACCATCGCCTAATTTTGCACCTCCGTAAGCGCCGCTGAAAGACTTAGCAAATGAAATTCCAATTTGCTTCGCTGCTGTTGCAACGTCTATTTCGCCATCGGCTGGGGTTGCCGGCGCTACGCCATTTTTCTTACAGCCAGCAAATATAACAACAGCCGCAAAAATGGTTAAGGTTACTTTAAAAGTTAGTTTCATATTGTTAGTTTATGGAATAATCGTCCCGCTATTCAAAACTGTTCAAAATCAATGCCACCGCGCTGCTATACCTGAAAGTAAACACAATGGTTTTAACAGTATAAGCAATGTTGAATATTGGGGATAAATATCCACAAAAAATGGGGAATTCAAAAACCAACTTAAACCTTTTAGCTCTATTAATCAATAATTTAACCCTGAGTTACTGAACCAGTGAGCATATTAACTATAAAAACATACCCACTGCTGCCATCCGACACGTGCAAAGTAACTTTTGACATATGTCCGCCTAAAAACTGTATCGATCCGGTGATACCATCATTTACGTCATAGATACTGTCTTTATATTGAAAGGTCCCACTGATTGCGGCCGAACCGGCTATTACATCTGCCGTACCGGTACTAATATCCACCATTACACCTTGCAGTGTATAATAGCTATCCATGTAATTGTATTGCAAGCCGGTTTTGGTATTGACGCCAGTATGTGCTGAAAACGAAATTGAACCTTCAACCGAAGATGTTTTATAGGTCGCGTCGGCCGCTTTTACCTGGTAAAGCTGGATAAGTTTGTAAACGCCCTTGTATTGGTCTTTGGTAATGGTATTGATCACCGTATCCTGCAGGGTGTAGCTGTTAAGGATATTATTGTCACAACCATAAGTAAACCTGTAGCGGGTATAATATTGTTTTAAACTATCAGCCACTGTTTCAGAAGCCGAATAAGTGGTATCAATAGTAAGCCCGCAATAAGGGTTTATACTATTGATGTGCGGTCCCTTTTTACCGGGTATTACTGCAGATGGTGCTTTGATACCCTCATTGATATCTGCGCCTCCATACTGACCCGATAACGAGCGATATAAATTCACGGCCAGTTGCCGGCTAAAATCGGCCGGGTTAAACGGGCTCCTGGAAGGCGCGGTTCCACTTTTTTTACATGCCGTATAAACAAGGCTCATGCCCAAAAATAAACACACATATTTTATTGTAGTTTTCATGGTGCTAATCGCTTAATTATCTTAATCAACAATTCGTATCTGTTTACATTAGAAATAACATTTTTTCAACTGGTCATTAAATCGCGATCGCACGCTGTTACCATTCTTAATGGTAAACGCAACCGATATTTCATGCGAGCCATATCCCAGCGTGCTCAGCTTGTTTAATGAGTAGTCAAAAGCGTATCCTATTCTTAAATTATCTGAAGCAAAAAACTCTATGGTAGCCACCGCCGCGCTTGAGGTTGGCAATCCCTTTTGCAAATTAGGTTTGTTGTATAGTGGTATTGCTGTCCTGTAAGTTGCACCCAGCCAAATCCTTTCACTCATTAACAAAAAGGTGTTGATGTCCATGCTGGTTGGCGCCGTTGGCGTATCCTTAATAAGGATGGACGGTTTAAATTTGGTGGCATCGTTCAGTTCAAATATGCCGCCCATGGTAAAATACTCATGCGGTTTTGGTATGGGCACGCCCAGAGAAGACGCAGTTGATGCCGGGTGTGTATACTGAGGCAGCAAATTATCAACGGAAGCACCAATAAACCAATCATCGTTAGTATACAAAAAACCCACGCGCGCATCGGGCGATAAGAAACTGTGATAACCGGTAGGGATATAGCTGTCGCCGGTTTGCACCGCGTTTAATTTATTACCATCAATGCCCGACTGGATAATGCCCACACCTATACCAAAAGCCAACCGCGAATCCTCATCATCGCCAATCTGGATGCGGTATGAGTAGTTAGTGTAAGCGGCTATGCTGTTTTGCGCGCCAACCTGGTCGCGCTGCAACATCAGCCCCAGCCCAACGGCATCATTAGCTACAGCACCGTCAATAGATACCGAGGCCGTAGTTGGCGCACCCGGCAAGCCTGTCCATTGCGAGCGAAAAAAGCTGTTCACAAAAAAATCGCTTTTATAACCGGCATAGGCCGGGTTAATATATAATTGGTTAAAAATATACTGGCTAAACTGCGCATCTTGTTGAGCTTGTGCAGTAAAGAAACTAGCTACTGAAACAAAAAGCAAGAGTAATCGCTTCATCATATCCTTGTTCTTAAAAGGGTTAAATAGCCTTTGTAAGTATCCCATACGCCGGCTTTATTTTTGGCACGCAGCACGTAGAAGTAAGTCCCTTCTACCAGGCCCGAACCGTCCCAGTCATTCTTATAATTTGTTTTTTGATACACCACGTTACCCCAACGGTTAATAATGGTCAGCTCGTTATCAGAGTATGTTTCCAAACCCGGCACCACGAACGTATCATTAACCCCATCGCCGTTAGGTGTAAATACATTTGATATCACCAGCGGGTACACCTGTTGCACGGTTTGGTCGACATTATTGGCTAGTACCGGGTCAATTTGTTTCCCCTTAATGTTCACTACACTTTGCACCATGCCCGGCGTTAATACTTTTACGGTTAGCACCAGCCTGGTTGGGTCGTTCTGCTTGATTTGGCTGATGCTCCAGGTTATTGTACGGGTTGCCATATCATATTTTACAACATCGCCGGTGCCGGGCTGCGGTAAATAAACCAGGTTTTCAGGCAGTACGTAGCGTACGGTAATGTCTGTACCGGTTATCGGGCTTTTGTTGTTCGCCTCAAGCACGTAAGTATAACTGTCGCCCGGCGCGGCATGCATATTTGACGATGCAATGGTTACCGCAAGGTCAACTACCGTATCTGGGTTTACCGGCGGTGTAGTAACCGGGTTAACTATTACCTTTACCGGATCTGAAACCGATGAGGGACATCCGCCCGAATTAAAAGCAACAACCGAATACATACCGGCAACCGTAGCCGTGTAATCTTTATTAACAGCGCCGTCTATCCTCACACCTTCTTTATACCATTGATAGGCTGCCGCGTTAATGGAGCTTGCGTGCAGAACAATAGATGCCCCCTCGCTGATCGTATAAGTAACATCGCCACCCTGGTTTGACCAGGTTTTTGAATATCCTTTACTTGTGTTGATCAACAATGCGCACAGTACTATTATTCTGCACAACAGCTTCATTGATATCGCCCAGCCCCGCCTCTGTTAATAATTAGTTAGCAGTAATGGAAGGCTTGGTTGGCAGCGGCGTAATGGTAATGTCTTTTGTAGCATTAGCTGCGCAAGACGAATTCAGTGCATAAGTAACCGTTACACCATAAGTTGTAGTACCTACGGTAGTTAAACCGGTTGCTGTATAGGTACTTGATGTTGCGCCTGAAATGTTCACGCCGTCTTTAGTCCACTGATAGTTTAACACATAACCGGTTGCCGGAGTTACGTTGGCAGTTAATACGGCCTGGCTGCCTGCTTCAGCACAAACAGAGCTGGTTGGCGAGGTTACGGTTACGCTTAACGGCGGCAATACGTATATTTTAAATACGTCAGAGATTGGCGAAGTACAACCATTAGCATTCTCGGTAACTACCTGGTATTCATAATAGCCCGCACTGGTTGACACCTCAGTGTAGGTGCGGCCGGTAATAGTGGTAACTTCCTGCTTGTTACCGTTGGCATCAATTTTATACCAGTGGTATTTGGCAAAGTCAACACCATTGTCTTGCGGGGCCGACATTGAGATTGTTGAACCTGCGCACAATACTTTCGCTACGTCAGTAGCATTGGTTGGCGGAGGTGTAGTAGCGTCGCTCGGACCTGAAGCAACCTGGGCAGATGCTGTTGTGCTGATCATCAGTAACAGAAAAGCCAGCATTGAAGTGATGGTTAGGATACGTTGTTTCATTTTGTAATAATTATTCATGTATATATTGTTTATGGTTATTTACGATGGCGATATGCCCGGTTTTACCGGGTTTGGTATGATGTTTACCGTTGTTTGTACCGCTGCAGATGTGCAGCCGGTTAGCTTATTCTGTTCTGTTATGGTATAGGTTCCGCTTTGACTAATGGCGCCTGTGTTGGTGATTACGGTACCACTGCTGTTTTTAACTACATAGGTGTAAGTAGTGGGATCATAACCTACAATAGCCTTGGTGATATCATAGGTGCCGCAGGCACTATTGGGCCCGGTTAAGCTGAGTACCGGCAGTGGGTTAAGCACCACGTGAATATTTTTGCGATATACAGGCGCAAAAACAATGTCATCAACCGCAAAGTCATTACCACTGGCAGCTATATTTTGGTTTACAAGGGCAATGGGCAGTGAACCGCTATTGCTGCCAGAGTTCCAGGTGGTAGTAAAATATTGCCATACACCAGTGGTTGTCGAGGCCTGTATGGTTGACCCGAGCGGGACGCCGTTTATGGAAAACTGCAATTGTGCAGGGGCTTGCGGATTAACCGACGCCACCCATACTGAAAACACGTAATCTGTATTAGCTTGCACGGTGATGTTCTCTGTCCAAACGGTAACGTTTGCTGTTGAAGCCCCGTTTACAATCAGCATATTGCCTGTGCCGGTGGTATGGTCGCCCATTGATACAAAATTGGTGTGCAGGTTATTGGGGTTACTGTTGATAGAATAAGTGCCTTCAAGACTCAAAATCCCACAGCAACAGTTATTACATCCGCTGGTTTTATACGTATAAGAACTGGTAAATCCGCGGGTACCAGACGAGGTATTCGTAAAGTCGCCATTAGCCACTGCGTTGGTACCCGTAACCTGCCACCAGTAATCGCCAGAGCTGGTAACGTTTAAAGAAGTATTGGTGCTGCCGTCATTCCAGATCAGGTTGCTGTATCCGGAAACGGTTGAAGAAGTTAACGTGGTGCTGCTGCCGCAAACCTTTACGGTATCGGCCGAAACCGCATACATAAATATGCGCGATGCTCTCATCCCGCTAAAGGACAAACCTATTATCCCTAACAGGACAAAGCAAAGCAATACATTTACTTTTTGGGTGAACATTTCGCGTCTAAATCAACCGTGTTTAATTAACAGGTAAGCCTTTTTACGCAAAGCGGCTTTAATGTGTTACAACAGTTAAAAAAACCGCACCCAATGTTTCGTTTAATGAATAAAAATTATGTTGACATGCGGCTAGCGTTTTGGTTAACTTAACAGCTGCTTAATACACAACCGCTTACAAGGCATTGATAATAAGGCATTTGTTCCGTTTTGCTTTTTAACAGACATTACCAATATGTTTGGATAACCAGCTTTGTAAAAAGTTTTTTACGATGAAAAGCTGAAAGTTTGTTTGCCCCGGAATTTAACTAATGGTTTAAGCGATTGTAGAATTAGTTGTAAAACTATCGCAAGTTGGTGTTGAAGCAATTCGCTACAAAACAATATTTTTACACCAGCATGTCAACATCCAGATACCTAAAAAAAATTCGCCCGATACAATTAATAGCGGTTATATTTTTTACCGTCTCAGGTGGTCCGTACGGGCTGGAGCCATTGCTGGACTATGCCGGCCAGCATGGCGCCTTATTGGTATTGCTAATAACTCCGATATTATGGGATCTACCCGCTATTTTTACTGTACTTGAGCTCAACAGCATGATGCCCGTAACCGGCGGTTATTACAAATGGGTTAAATATGCCCTAGGCGTTCGCTGGGGGTTTTATGAAGGATGGTGGACCTGGCTCTATACTTTTGTCGATTTAGCCATTTACCCGGTTTTGTTTGTAGAATACGCTTCATTTTTCTTCCCCGGTCTGCAAGCGTATAAAATACCGGTATGCCTTGTAATTATATGGGCATCTGCAGGCTTAAACATTTTGGGCATTGTGCCCGTAGGGCGGGTATCGCTGTTTTTGGGGGCGGCCGTGCTTACGCCGTTCCTGATTCTATTTGGTTTATTCTTTTTTCATCATAGCGGCGGGTTGTTTATTCCGTCGCCCTCGTTAAAACAGGTGGCATTTCCTTCGTTGGGAATGGCCCTATACACGGTAATGTGGAACTGTCTGGGCTGGGACAATACAACGACGTATGCGGAGGAGGTGGAGAATCCGGTAAAATCGTACCTGACGTCTACCTTAATTGCCTTTGCAATGGTCATTGTGATTTATTTCCTGGTGATATGGTTAGCTCAACTTTCCGGAATCAGCCCGGCTGTTTTGACAGAGAAAGGATTTCCGGCCCTTGGCGAATTAATTGGCGGCCATTGGCTGGGGGCGTTAATTGCGCTTGGCGGTATGGCCAGCACATTAGGCATTTATGCAGCGGTGCTGCTTTCTGTATCGCGCGTGCCGCAGGTGATGTCTGAGGATAGCCTTTTGCCCGCCCGTCTCAATAAATTACACACTCGTTTTCAAACACCTTATGTATCTATCATCATTTGCTCAGTAATAGTGAGCCTGATGATATTGTGGACATTTGCAGATCTGCTTATCATCGACGTTACCGTTTACGGCGCCGGTTTATCCTTAGAATATATTTCGCTCATCAAACTTCGGCGCACGCAGCCTCAGATGCAACGTCCGTTTAAAATACCACTCAATACCACCGGTTTGTGCCTGGCTTTGACCTTGCCGGCAGTTGTTTATTTTGCGGCATTAGGCGGCGCTTTCTCATCATCGGCAGAAACCATAAAACCGGCCTTGTTTGCTTTAACCGCACTGGCAAGTGCCGAGCTGGCCTGGCAGATATTGCGCTTCAGTATACGTAAAAACAAAGTGGTGTACTAAAAATTAGGCGGCCATTTGCCTGCTGTTTAATGCGCCCTTTTCCTTCATATTAAAAAATTGTCTTACCGGTTGTTGTTTTTTTACTTTTCGGCGATTGCCACATTTGGTTGTTATCTTGGCATCTGCTTTGTCATATTATCATCAAAATACACACGATAACGTTTATGAAAACAACAGGAATTAAGAGCGGCGTGATTGCAGTCGGTTTAGCCCTAAGTATTTTAGGCACGGGTTGCAATTCACTAAATAAAACACAAAAAGGCGCCGCCATCGGGGCAGGCGCCGGCGGTACAATTGGCGCTTTAATTGGCCATAGTGCCGGTAACACCGCCTTAGGTGCAATTATTGGTGGCGCTGTGGGTGGTACTGCAGGAGCTTTAATCGGTCATAAAATGGATAAACAAGCAGCCGAAATTAAGCAAACCGTACCCGGCGCCACAGTAGTCAGGCAAGGAGAAGGGATCTTAGTAAAATTTGACTCGGGCATTTTGTTTGATGTCGACAAAACAGATCTTAAGGCCGCAGCCAGATCAAACCTGGATAAATTGGCCGCCTCTTTGCAAAACAACCCGCAAACAAACATTACTATCATAGGCCATACAGATACCACGGGCACTGCCGATCATAACATGGATTTGTCTATACGCAGGGCACAAGCTGTAAAATCCTACTTAACGGCCGACAACGTAAGCGGCTCGCGTTTAACCACAATGGGTAAAGGCTCGACAGAGCCGATAGCCAGCAACGCCACCGCATCAGGCAGGGCGCAAAACCGCCGTGTAGAGATTGTAATTGTAGCTAACGACCAAATGAAGCAGCAAGCATCGCAAGGCCAATAATATTTTCACACCTATATAGTTTTGCAAAACCCCTGTTTTTTTAACCGGGGTTTTGTTTTTTGGGATCACCAGCGCCGCTAAATCTCCCCTGGTAGGTAAGGCTTCTGACTTTTTATATAGGTCTCCTTTACAGCGAGGGTTCAAGAGGGCATAATATTGTAAAAAATATACGTCGGCGGGCCATTTGTGCCATATCTCAAATCAAATTGCTAATTTGCACCAATGCAGTTTAAACAGATAGTTGGGCAAGCCGCCGTAAAACAGCGGTTAATTAACACGGTGAAAGAAAACCGGGTTAGCCACGCGCAATTATTTTTAGGCCCCGAGGGATCAGGAAGTTTAGCATTGGCGATTGCCTATGCACAGTACCTTTCTTGTTTAGATCAGCAGCCTGAAGATTCTTGCGGCGAGTGTTCATCATGCCGTAAATACCAGAAACTGGCGCACCCCGATCTGCATTTTTCCTATCCTTTTTTCGCAAAGCATAAAGACGATACGGCAATAACATTCATTGACCATTGGCGCGAAGCCTTGTTGGCAACACCATATCTTAGCCTGGATATCTGGCGCAGTTACCTGGATGCCGAGAATAAGCAAGCTAACATTAACATTGCAGAGTGTCACCAGATTATTAAAAAACTGAGCTTTAAACCATTTGAATCTGAATATAAAATTCTGATTTTGTGGCTGCCTGAATACCTGGATAAAGAAGGAAACTCGCTTTTAAAGATCATCGAAGAGCCACAGCCCAACACATTGTTTTTGCTCGTGGCTCAAAATCAGGACCAGATACTGAATACTATTTTGTCGCGCACACAACTGGTTAAAGTGCCTGCGCTGACTTATGATGATATTTATAACGAGCTTATCATCAATTACAACCAAACTGAAAAAGCGGCAGCCGAGCTGGCCTATCTGAGTAATGGTAATTTTACCGATGCTGTGCTGATGATGCAGCAGGACGACAAAAGTTATCACAGCCTGTTTGTGCAATGGCTGCGCCTCTGCTTTGGGAACAAAGGCATTGAAATGGTAAGCTTTGTTGACCAATTATCAAAAATGGGCCGCGAGAACCAAAAGAATTTTTTGCGCTATGGTATCAGCTTTGTGCGCGAGTGCTGCCTGCTGATAGCCGGAGCCGGCGAGTTGGTGCATTTACCTGCCGGCGAACTGGATACTGCACAAAAATTGAGCAGCATCATGAATATTGAAATGAACCAGGCTATAATAGCCGAACTGGAAAAGGCCCACTATCATGTAGAGCGAAATGCAAATCCAAAAATTTTATTTTTAGATGTATCTTTACAAATTATGGGTTTTTTAAAACTTAAATCAAGCCCGCAAGGGAATCAATATATATCAAACTAAATTATGGGATGTGGAAGTTGTTCAACCGGTGGCGGATGCGCACCGGCAGGCTGCAAAAGTAATGGCTCATGCCTTACCAACGGTTGCAGTAAATTAGACGTTTACGATTGGCTGTCGCAAATGGATATGCCTGTAAATTATAAACCTTTTAACATCGTTGAAATAAAATTTAAAGGCTCCCGTAAAGAGTTTTTTCTAAATAACGATAACTTATACATAGAAAATGGCGATCTGGTGGTGGTGGAAACCGCTACCGGTGGTTATGACATTGGTCACGTATCATTAACCGGCGAATTGGTGCGCATGCAGCTAACCCGCCGCCGGGTTAAGGAAGAAGACGTGCTGAAAAAAATCTATCGCCGCGCCACGCCGGCAGATGTGGACAAATGGAAAGCCGCCAAAGACATGGAATGGGAAACCATGCACAGCGCGCGCAAGCTGGCGTTAAGCCTAAACCTGTCCATGAAATTAAGCGATGTTGATTATCAGGCCGACAAAACCAAGGCGACATTTTACTATACAGCCGAGGGCAGGGTAGATTTTCGTGAGCTGATCAAAAAAATGGCAGAGAGTTTCCGCATCCGTATTGAGATGCGCCAGATAGGCATGCGCCAGGAGGCCAGCCGTTTGGGCGGCATTGGTTCGTGCGGCAGGGAGCTTTGCTGCTCAACCTGGTTAACTGATTTTAAAACCGTATCGACATCGGCGGCACGTTATCAAAACCTATCATTAAACACGTTGAAACTTGCCGGCCAGTGCGGTAAATTGAAATGTTGTTTAAATTATGAGCTGGATACTTATATGGATGCGCTGAAGCACATTCCCGATAATGTAAACGTGCTAAAAACCAAAAAAGGCGACGCCCGTTTGCAAAAGACAGACATATTTAAAAAGCAAATGTGGTTTAGTTACCCTGGCGAGGAGTCATGGATACCTGTACCGCTGGAAAGGGTGCGCGAGATCCAGAAGCTGAATAAAGAAGGTGTCTTCCCTGAAGACCTGGTGATTTTTACTGACGACGAAGAGGACGAAATTCCGGCAAAAGCGCTTGATTATGAAAATGTAGTTGGTCAGGATAGCTTAACCCGTTTAGATGAGCGAAATCGTAAGAAAAACAAGAATCGCAATAAAAACAAACAGAGCGGCGGACAGCCACAGCAACAGGGCGCACGACCACAAAATGCCGGGCCCAAACCGCCGCGCCCGGAAAGCGGTGCTGCTCCTGTAAAACAAAGCGGCGGGCAGCAACAAAAACCACAGCAGCAGCAACAGCGCCATAAAGGCGAGGGTAGCCCGCAACAGCCAAATGGCGGCCCACAAGGCCAACCACGAGGAGAGGGGGCACAAGGCAACGGCAACCGTAATCGCAATAGAAACAGAAACCGCAAACGAGGTAACGGTGGCGAAGGAAAACAAGGTGGCGGCGAACCGGCGAATCAATAAGTCATGAAAAGCACGCTGAAATATTTATTCGCGGTTTTATTAACAGGTACGACGATGTTATGGTCGGGTTGTTCTGACCCAGCGGCGGTTATTGACCAAAATACCGAATTAACCAATAATAACTGGGCTTATAATAATAAGATTACGGGGGTTGTTAAAATTGACGACGAGCAGCGGGCCTATAACTTGTACCTGAACCTGCGCGTTACAGCCGATTATCGTTATTCGAACATCTTCGTACTGGTACATCAAACCGGCCCCGATCATAAAATCCAGACAACCCGACTTGAATTTAAACTGGCTAACCCAGATGGCGAATGGCTGGGCGAGGGCTCTGGCAATTTATATAGTTTCCAGATACCATTCAGGCAAAAGTATAAATTCCCGGGCAAGGGCACTTATACTTTTCAGATAGAGCAAAATATGCGCGACAATCCGCTCAAAGAAGTAAGCGACGTAGGCCTACGCGTAGAAAAAGCGCAATAGTTAAAACCTGCGCGCACCCTGATTGTTACTTCGACAAATTTGTTGACATGAAAAAGTTAGGCGTCACTCTTATCATCTCTGCGTTAACATTATGCATCGCCTGTAACAGCGCCCAAAAGAAAACGGGCGACGACAAGCCGGATACCGGTTCCAACCATGGATCGTCCGGAGCATCTGATACCATCAATGGCTCGGCAGCTCCTTTCGCGCAATCAACCGCCGGGACGGATACCAGCACAGATGGGCACGATGTAGATGACCCGCTTGTGGACACCACACACACCAAGCCAGCTAAGAAAAAGCATTAAGAAACTCCTAATCAAAATTTCGTCACGTTACGCTCACGATTACGTGGACGTGAATCTTCCTGTTAAATTTTTTTAGCATACTAAATTTTTCCCTACCTTCGTTTTTGCTAATATTTTTATCAAAATGATTGTAGCCGTCTTAGTTGCCAGTCTGGTTATTCTGTTAATTTCTGTATTGTTGTTTTTGAAAAAGCCAGCTGCTGCCGACGGAGTATCCGCGGAAGAGTTTGCACGTTTAAAAAATGAGAATACATCCCTTAACATAGCGTTGGCTAAGGCTGAAGAACGCGCATTGAACTTTGGTTTAGAGCGCGACAAAGCCGACCGCCTGTTACAGGACGAGCGCGAACGCTATGATGCTGCGGTTGCCGATTTAAATCAGCAATTAGTTGCTGAAAAAAACAGGATGGCCAAAGCCGAAGAGGCTTTCAAGGCTCAGCGTGAACGTTTGAGTGAGCAGGAACAAACCATACAAGATATCCAGCAAAAATTTCAGAAAGAGTTTGAAAACGTAGCAGAGAAACTGCTGAAAGAAAAATCAAAAGAGTTTATTGACGTTAACCGCAATAACCTGGATACCATCCTGAGCCCGCTGAAAGAAAATCTGAAAGCATTTGAGGATAAGGTTGACAAAGTATATAACATGGAGGCTGCAGACCGTAACACCATGAAAGGGGTGATCAGCCAATTGATGGAGCAGAACCGCCAAATCAGCGACGATGCGCAAAACCTTACCAAGGCCTTAAAAGGCGACAATAAAAAACAAGGCAATTGGGGCGAGGTGATCCTGGAGCGGGTGTTAGAACGCTCCGGCTTAATTAAGGATCAGGAGTATCGCCTGCAGGCAAGTGTTACCGGTGGAGACGGCTCGCGTTTTCAGCCGGATGTAATTATTGACCTGCCTGATGGCAAACATTTAATTGTCGATTCAAAGGTATCATTAACAGCCTATGAGCAGTTGGTTAACTGTGAGACAGAAGATGATCGGAAGCTGTTTTCTAAAGCCCATGTCGAGTCAATCCGCAGCCATGTTAATAATCTTAGCTCAAAAAACTATCATGGCTTAGACGGGCTTAATTCGCCTGATTTTGTAATGCTATTTATCCCCATCGAAGCTTCGTTTAGTTTTGCGGTGCAGATAGATGCCGAAATTTTTAGTTATGCCTGGGAGAGGCAGGTTG
Organism: Mucilaginibacter ximonensis; assembly: GCF_042686265.1. Lineage (NCBI taxonomy): Bacteria > Pseudomonadati > Bacteroidota > Sphingobacteriia > Sphingobacteriales > Sphingobacteriaceae > Mucilaginibacter > Mucilaginibacter ximonensis. The sequence goes on along the minus strand of NZ_JBHUPD010000002.1, from coordinate 559,807 downwards.
TAATTGTTAGTCCGTCTACCTTACTGGCAACCCTGCGCACCGTGGCCAGTATCTGGAAACAGGAGCGCCAAAACCGCAACGTAATGGAAATAGCGCGGCTTAGCGGCTCGATGTATGACAAATTTGTTGGGTTTGTAAACGATATGGAGAGCATCGGCAAAAACATTAAACAAAGCCAGGCCGCCTATGACAATGCGTTGAACAAACTATCAGACGGCAATGGCAACCTTACCAAAACAGCCGAGCGTATTAAAAACCTGGGCGCCAAAACCAGCAAACAACTCGACCAAAAATACCTGGACGTTGCAGATGCCGACGAATTGCCGCAAGTGACGGAATAAATATCTCAATAAAAAAAGCTTGATCGATAATATCGATCAAGCTTTTTTTATCTGGTAACAAATTTAATTTGCGCTTATGGCTACCGCGGTGTCGTATTTCATTTTCATGTCCATATGCATATTCATGGTACTCATTAACATATCCATATGCATATCAAAATCGCCGGTCTGGCTAACCGCATAGTTTTTATCAATCAGATAAACCATTTTACCTAAGCCTTGTCCGTCGCCTTTTAAACTCATGCCGCTACCTGCCGCTTTTAAATCGGCAATATCCATGTTCATTTTCATCGCCATATCAAAAAAGGCCTGGTTGCCTTTAACGGCCGTTAACTTATAAGTGCATTTCATATTCATTTCTGAATTTTGGCCCATGAGCGGCATATTGAATGGCACGTCTTGAGTAAACGAATCGCCTACAGCCATTGCTTTATCCGGAAATTTGATCTGATCCATCAATTTATTGATCATCTCCTTTGCTGCTTTTTGCGTTTGCGGGTCGGTACTTGCCATAGTATCAATATGCATTTTACCATCGGCCGAGCATTTGCCTTTGATCAGCACGCCTGTTTTGATGCTTGAGGGCATCGGCTGTTCCATGTTATTCATGCTCGCTTTAGCATAAACCGAATCATATTGCATCTCGTACGGAAAACTGCCGTCAGCTTCTTTAACACCTGTTTTTGTATTTAACCCCTGAAACATTTTCATTTTAAAACTCATACCATCAGGTGGCATATTTGCAACTTTTGCCAGGCTGTCAGGCAGCTTCATTTTCATATCCATGTCGATGTTATTGGTCATCTTATAGGTATGTTTCGGCAAAAACCTGATTTTGAAGGGTACCGTTTTTTGGGCACTGGCTATGCCGCTGATTAAAATAACAGCCAGTAAAATTGTAATCTTTTTCATTGTGATAAGGTTTGATTATTGAGTTTTAATTTGCGTTGATTTTAGCTTTGTAGGATACCGCAGCTACGGCATTAATATCCATATTCATGGTGCCCATAGTCATGTTCATTTGAGTAGTAAGGTTATCTGTCTTTGAAACGGCAAAACCGTTTGCTATATCATAAACCATTGTTCCTTTACCGGTACCGCTGGTTTTAACATCGGCTTTTCTGCCGCCTTTTTGTGCGTTTATATTAGTTACAATCACTTCTTTGGTGTTAAAGAAAGCCAGGTTGCCTTGAATGCCTTTCAAGGTGTAGGTAACCGTAGTTTTAATGTCGACATTTTTACCGCCGTTGGCCATGTTAAATGGTTTATCCTGCGTGAAGCTTTCGCCCACCCGCATAGCGCGCGCCGGAAATTGAATCTGGTCGCCAAATTTATTAAGCATATTCACAATGGCTTTGGTAGTTTTTTCGTCTGCGGTAACAAAAGTTATCGTTTCGGTGTGCATTTTACCGTCGGCGGTAATAGTACCCTGGCTTCGGGCTCCTTTTACGGGGTTGTTTTGCGGGCCGGGCTGCTCTTTACCGTTAATTGTATTTTTCGACAAAAAGCTATTTACGGTAATAATGAACGGGAATGTCCCCTTAGCATCCGGTGCGCCGGTAGCAATGGTATAAGACATGGTTACATTGCCCTTGTTTTCAAATTTTTGTGCCTGGCCTCCTTTGGGCATGGCGTTACCCTGGCCAAGGGTATTTATACGCGAGTCGATATTGGTAAATCCTTCAACCGTGTAAGTGTGCTTCGGCAATAACCTGAATTTAAAAGGTATTTTGTTCTGGGCGTTTGCGGCTATTACTGACAATAATATCGCGGCAGCAAAAATTGATTTTTTCATTTATTTCGCGGTTATATTTAAGAGTTGGTTTGATCGCTATTATTTGTTGGGAAAGCGTTCCAGCCTTGCGCTGTGATTGGATGCACATTTCCCGATTTTGAAATAAGGTTATAACCCGATGCCGGTTCAGTAATGTGGCCTATGATACTAATATCCATTTTAAATTTTATTTTTTCGTAATCGGCTTGCTTAACGGTGAATAATAATTCATAATCTTCGCCGCCACTTAATGCGCAAACCGTAGGGTCAAGGCCAAATTCGCGGGCAGTTTCATAGGTCATCGGGTCAATGGGTATTTTTTCCTCGTACAAGCTGCAGCCTTTATTACTTTGTTTACAGATGTGCAAAATTTCTGAGGCCAGGCCATCAGAAACATCAATCATTGAAGTTGGTTTTACATCAATATCTTTCAGCAGCTCCACAATATCGCGTCGCGCCTCTGGTTTTAACTGGCGCTCTACAATGTAATCCTTACCTTCTAAATCGGGCTGAATGTTTGGATTTTCCAGATAAACCAGTTTTTCGCGCTCCAGTAATTGCAAGCCTACATAAGCACCACCCAAATCGCCTGATACACAAATCAGGTCGCCTTCCTGTGCGCCATCGCGATAGGTAATATCTTCCGGGTTGGCATACCCCATAGAGGTTACACTTATTACCAGTCCCTGTTTGGACGCCGTAGTATCGCCGCCAACCACATCAACTCCATATTTTTCGCAGGCTATGTAAATGCCTTCATAAATTTCTTCAATAGCCTCGATAGGAAAGCGGCTCGATAAACCGATAGACACCGTAACCTGTGTAGCAATGGCATTCATGGCATAAATATCACTCAAATTAACTTGCACCGCTTTATAACCCAGGTGTTTCAATGGGGTATAAGCCAGGTCAAAATGAATGCCTTCCAACAACATATCGGTTGATACCAGCACTTTTTTACCCTGTGGATCAAGAACGGCGGCATCATCACCTACACCTTTGAGCGTACTTTTTTGTACCAGCTGAATGTTTTTGGTTAAATGGTTAATCAGGCCAAACTCGCCCAGGGCTTCTATATTGGTTTTTTCTTTATTGTCAAACATAGTTAGATGATTACATCGATTTTTAGATTTGATTGCACCGATTTTGTTACGACTACCCGGATCATCCTAAATCAGTGTAATCACAAAATAAATCTGTTAAATCATTTTTCCCACAAAAATACAAAAGCCCGGTTCATTTTTGGGTAAATCGCTATAAAACAATCAACCTCTATTATTTGCCTTACAGATTGGCCTATGTATCTTTGTTTGGCACTAGTTACCAAGGCGTTTTAACTACAAGTTACTTAAGCTGCCGTGTAACATTTTAATTATTTTTAATGGTGGTTTAAATTGTTAATGCATAATTAACACAGGTTAACGATATTTACCAAAAATTTTAACTGATGAAATTAAGAAAACTACTTATGTACGCAGCTTTTGCGACAGTTATAACTGTTGCGGGTTGTAAGAAAAGCGACACCAGCGCACCACCTACCGGTACAACCGGTACTACAGGAACAACCGGCACTACAGGTACCACACAGCCAACACCTTATACCATTACCGAAAACTTTGAAGCAGGCAGCAAAACAGGTTACAGTGCCGCCGACGTTATTTTATATACCGGTTCATGGAACCTTAACAATGCACTGATCGGAACTCTGTCTGCTGATGTTAAAAATGGAAACTGGTCTGTGAGATCAAAAGTTGGCGATATCCACATGAATTTTGACATTAACGGCTTAAAAAGCCTGGTGATCAGCCACGCTAAATATGGAACTGATGCAAATTCAACCTGGCAATTATTAATGTCTACGGATGCCGGCAAAACTTACACCCAGGTAGGCTCAGACATTCAGGAAACTAACGCTACCACGTTCAAAACCGATACTTTCAAAATTACCGTAACCGGTAAAGTCAGATTCGAGATCAAAAACACAACGACAAATACCTCCTCACGCGTCAATTTTGATGACATCACTTTCATTGGTACAGGCGACCCGGGTATTAGCCTTGGCGTTCCGGACACAAACCCGGTTGACACCGCCGGGACAAAAAGTACGGCTGCCCGCGGCGTTACCGTAGGTGCCGATGCTCCACCGGCAAGCGGCGATAATAGTAACTTGCTGTTAGGTAACCCTTCAGATGCTTTGGCTACTTTAGCGGCCAATACCAATTACCTGTTAAACCAGGGCTACTACGTTGAATCATATAACAGTGTACGCGACGAACCAAACTGGGTTAGCTGGCATCTTGACAAAAGCAATTGTACCAATGCAACTTCGCGTTTAGATAACTTTGCTGCCTTTAACGGTCTAGACCCCACCTGGTTTGCTGTACAAAGCAACAGCTACAGCGGCTCTGGCTTTGACCGTGGTCATAACTGTCCGTCGGCCGACCGTACCAGTTCAGTTGATGCCAACTCATCTACCTTTCTGATGACCAATATGATCCCTCAGGCGCCACAGAATAATCAACAAACCTGGGCCGGCTTAGAAAATTATCTGCGCGACCAGGTATTTGCAGGCAATGAGGTTTACATCATTATGGGCAGCTACGGTACAGGCGGTGTTGGTTCAATAAGCGCTAACGGCACTGTTAACAAATTGACCAGCGGAGTTAATGTACCAAGCAATGTATGGAAAATAGCCGTTATACTGCCTGTTGGCGACGGTGACGTGTCGCGTATTAGTGCGTCGACTCGTGTTATTGCTATAAACACGCCCAATATCAATAGCATTAACACCGACTGGAAAACATATATTACATCGGTAAACAGTATTGAAACGGCTACAGGCTATCATTTCTTCACTGCTTTACCCTCAGGTGTTCAGGCTTCTTTAAAAGCTAAAATAGACGCCGGCAATTAATATCATTTTACAATAGGGTCGAAGCCCCCCAAAATTTTGAAAAGGCCCGTTGATAAAGACTATCACGGGCCTTTTTTTTATATCCGGCGTTAATGCTAAAAAACTAGTATCTATGTTGGCCAGATCTCAACAGCTCCAATCAAAGTGGCTCATAAGGCTGATAGTCTAGGTCAAGGTAAACTAAAATTCAGCGCAACCTGAACCATAAATACGGCCGAAGGCCGGAAATTTTTTTATAAAAAATGGCCCGTTTGCTAAACGCAGCATCTGTTCTATTTGCATAAAAAAGAGACGCAAAAGTATCGCGTCTCTACAATTTAATATTATTAATGCGCTGTTTTTAAAGTGTGGGAACCTTAAAGCCCCAGCTTGGCAGATATATCCAGCATTCTTTCAATAGGCTTTACTGCTTTTTCAATAATATCTGCCGGAACGGTTACTTCAGGCATTTCATTTTTAAGGCATAAATAAAGCTTCTCCAGCGTGTTGCGTTTCATGTGAGGACAATCATTACATGCGCAATTATTATTCGGCGGAGCGGGTATAAACACTTTACCCGGGTTATCTTTCTCCATCTGGTGAATAATACCCGGCTCTGTAGCTACAATAAATTCTGTAGCATCGCTTTTGGTAGCATATTTAAGGATACCGGTTGTTGAACCAATGTAATCGGCCAGCTCCAATATTACATCTTCACATTCAGGATGAGCTAAAATCCTGGCATCAGGGTGACGCTCTTTTAATTTGGTTATTTTTTCTCTTGAAAAAATCTCGTGCACCATACAGGCGCCATTCCATAACACCAAATCTCTCCCGGTTTTCTTAGCTACATAAGCACCCAGGTTTTTATCCGGGCCGAAAATGATTTTTTGATCTGCCGGTAAACTTTCCACTATCTGTACAGCATTGCTGGATGTACAAACAATATCACTTAAAGCTTTTAACTCGGCAGTACAATTTACATAGGTTATAACCAGGTGATCAGGGTATTGCTCTTTAAACTTTTTAAACAAGTGGGGCGGGCAGCTGTCGGCCAATGAGCAACCTGCTTTTACGTCTGGCAGGAGTACCTTTTTTGTGGGTGATAATATCTTGGCTGTTTCGGCCATGAAGTGCACACCGGCGAAAACAATAACATCGGCATCGGTTTTTGCGGCTTGTTGTGATAATCCCAAACTGTCGCCAATATAGTCTGCAACATCTTGTATGTCGCCTTCCTGGTAATAGTGAGCCAATATAACCGCATTTTTTTCTTTTTTGAGTTTTTCAATTTCATCAAAAAGGTCAAGTGTCGGGTCGATATATTCATCGACATAACCTTTCAAATTTATTTCTTCGAAGATATCCATTTCAACAATTCAATTAATAACAACTATTTTAATTTAAATAAAGAAACTATTGTTATTAGGGTGTTAGTTATGTGTAAAAGTTGGTAGACGTTTTTGTAGCTTAAATGTTTTATTAGTTACTTATTAACAGCTTTTCCTATATCCGTATTTTATAATTATGCTGATTATTAGGAGGCTGTGTTAATCAAGTTTTATTTTAAAAAGTTATTTGTTAATATTTTCTGAGTATTTGTAATGTTAGTTTCGATGTTAAACTGCCGCAAAAGTCGCTCAAAAATTGTTACTATTATCACTCAGAAGTAAGGTTATCCACTAAAAAAATACTTGTTAGCTTTTTGCTTACACAAAATTAACATCTTTGAACGCTATTATTAACAGACAAATTAATTTTACACATCTAATACGAAAAACATGTCCAAATCTGTGGATTTTCTGGTAGTGGGTTCCGGCATAGCTGGATTAAGTTTTGCACTTAAAGCTGCAAATCATGGTAAGGTACTGATAGTTACAAAGTCAAATGAAGACGAATCTAACACTAAGTATGCTCAGGGCGGTGTGGCCGTGGTTGTGGATAAAAAAGAAGATTCGTTTGAAAAACATATCAACGACACTTTAATAGCAGGCGATGGATTGTGTGATAAGGAAGTTGTGGAAATTGTGGTAAAAGAAGGACCCGATCGCATTAATGAAATTATAGACTACGGAACCAGTTTCGACAAGACTAACGAAGGCTTGTATGACCTGGCTAAAGAAGGTGGTCACTCTGAATTTAGAGTATTGCATTATAAAGATATTACCGGTTTTGAAATTGAAAGGGCTTTGTTAGAGCAAATTCACCAGAACCCAAACATTGAAATACTGACCCATTATTTTGCGGTAGATTTGATAACGCAGCATCATCTTGGCGTTTTTGTTGATAAGTCGTCTACGGATATTACTTGTTATGGTATCTACGCTTTAAATACCCATACAGGCAACGTTGAAAAGATATTGTCAAAAGTTACCGTGATGGCATCTGGCGGTGCCGGCCATATTTATTCGGTTACTACTAATCCTACCATTGCCACCGGGGACGGCGTGGCGATGGTTTATCGGGCTAAAGGAAAAGTAAGGAATATGGAATTTATTCAGTTTCACCCGACCGCTTTATATAATCCGGGTGATTATCCTTCATTCTTAATTTCAGAAGCGGTCCGTGGTTTTGGTGGCGTGTTGAAGCGTACCAATGGCGAGGAGTTTATGTATGAATATGATGAACGCGGATCATTGGCGCCCAGAGATATTGTTGCCCGTGCCATTGATGCAGAAATAAAAAAATCCGGAGAGGATTATGTTTATCTGGATATTCGTCATCGCAGTAAAAAAGATATATTGAAACACTTCCCTAATATTTATGCTAAATGCCTGGATATAGGTATTGACCTTACTAAAGACATGATACCGGTTGCGCCCGCTTGTCATTATATGTGTGGTGGCGTAATGGTTGATCATGATGGTCGTTCATCAATCAGACAGTTATATGCATGTGGCGAGTGTTCATCAACCGGTTTACATGGCGCTAACCGTCTGGCTTCAAATTCATTATTAGAGGCCCTGGTTTTTGCACACCGTATTTACAAAAATGCTATTAGCCGGTTTGACGGTATTGTAGTTCCTGATAATATTCCGGATTGGGATGAGCATGGTGTAAAGTTGTCCAACGAAGATATCCTGGTTACCCACAATGTACGCGAAATGCAAAAGATAATGAGCGATTATGTGGGCATTGTCCGGTCAGATTTCAGGTTGGAACGGGCTATGCGCCGGCTAGGTTTATTATATGAAGAAACTGAATCGTTCTATAAACAAACCAAATTATCGGTGAAGCTCTGCGAACTGCGTAATTTGATACAAGTTTCTTACATCGTTGTAAAATCCGCCATGATGCGTAAGGAAAGCAGAGGCTTGCATTATACTACAGATTATCCTGAGCATCAGGCTATTTTAGAGGATACGGTGTTTTAACACCCCTCTAAATCTTCCGCCGGTTGGCGGAGAGACTTTAAGTTATACTCGAACAACCCTATAGTAAAAGCCCTCTCCTTTGGGGAGGTTGGGTGGGGTCGAGCGAAAAACGGGATTTGAACCCGCGACCTTCAGTTTGGGAAACTGATGCTCTACCAACTGAGCTATTTTCGCTTAAAGTTTAATTCGTACTGTCGGTAATTATGTTTATGATAGGTTGTTTCGTATCTTCATAATTTTCAACGGTTACAGATTTGATGCCTGCCAAATCAAAATAAATCTTATTTGGGTTTGGTATCTCTATCTTATTGACATAAATTGGTAAGTGGCGATTACGTTGTTTTACATGATATTTCTTTAAAAGGTCCTTAGTTAAAAGCAATACGCTACGATCGTATAAAGTTATATGAATTACACCATTTTTTCCTCTATTACCAAATGTTTCTGAGCTTTTACTGTCTTTCCATACCTCCATGCTTTGTATGGATCTTTGAGATATTGTTGATAGATACGCTGTAAATACTCCGTCCAAATAAATATCTGGATGACCTTTTACACTTAGTATATAAATAGGGCTAACATCAAGGTGTTCCTCTTTCCAGGCTGAATTTAAATTAACCTGAGCCGTGCTTTTTAGAATAAGGCACAGGCAAAAAATTATAGTTGTAAAGTATTTTTTCATTAGCTAAGAACCTAGTTACTTCATCATTCTGTCAAACCTATAATCTGTTAACTGAAATTGATCAAACACTTTATCTGCTTGTCGTTTAACTGGCGGTGTTTTAGTATTTATACTGATGAATTGCGGCTTACCATGTTTATCATTCATTACCCATATTGACTTTATTTTACTAGCAGAGAAATATAAATCATATGGATTATCGAGTGTGATATTATCCAGTTTAACAGGTAGTCGCTGGTTCTTTTTCGCTACATGAAATTTATCTAATAGAGCATGGGTGTTAAATGTATTCGTGGTTTTCATTATTGCAAGGATAATGACACCTTTGCTGCCCTTTTCACCATAATATTTTAAAGCTTGTTCACCTTTAATTACATTTATTTCGGCTATATCTGAATCTGCCAATACCCGTGTAGCCTGTTCAAAAGGTATTTCCTTATGACCAGGGTCAGGTAACTTTATCAGTACCAACGGTTTTTGTTTTTCAAAAGTAGGCCGTTTTATGGTTTCGAACTGTTGCGCACAGCAGTTTGAGCTGCAGCCTATTGCCAATATAAAAATTAATAATATGTTTTTCATTTAGGTTAGGTTAAGTAGTATATCTAAATTAGTAAAAAATATGTAAAAGCAATATGCCTGTTATTCTGCCTGTTAAAGATAAAAGCCCAAGCTGGGGCGAAGATTGTTTTATAGCTGAAAATGCCACTATAGTGGGGGATGTTGTTATGGGCGATAAATGTTCAGTTTGGTTTAACGCCGTTATTAGAGGCGATGTCAATTATATAAGAATCGGTAATAACTCCAATATTCAGGATGGTGTTGTAATTCACTGTACTTATAATGGCGCGGCTACTGATATTGGTAATTATGTATCTATAGGCCATAATGCTTTGGTACATGGTTGTACGTTAAAAGATCATAGCCTGGTAGGTATGGGCGCCATAGTAATGGACAATGCGGTTGTCGAAGAATATGTTATTATAGGTGCAGGTTCAGTGGTTTTAGAACGCACTATTTGCGAGTCAGGCTATCTTTATGCAGGCAGTCCAGCCAGGAAAATTAAACCGCTAACAGAAGAGCAGCGAAGTATGTTAGACAGACTACCCGACAATTACCTCTTGTATTCGGGCTGGTTTAAGGCGTAACTATTTCACGTGGAACATCTATGGTCTCTTCGGTATCCCAATTGGGTCTTAATATAAATGTTTTATCATATACCCAGATGTTTTCTGGCTGACGATTTTCTTTGATGCTTCCTGAATCCCATTTTCCATTTTTATTATCATCGTAAATAACTCGTAATGAGAATTTTCCGACATAAATATTGCGATAGTTCAAAACAGTTTTCTTGGTGATAACATCGCTTCTGATAGGGTTACCCTGCTCATTTAAAAGTTCCACCACGTAGCTTTTTGTTGGCTCAGGTACGTTGATGGTAAGTGCCAGATTAGTGAATGATTCAGGTTTGGCGATAGTAAATTTCTTTAGCTGTCTTTTGTTTTTGTCGCCATATATGTCGGTTAAGGCATTGGCTTCTAATATAATTTGATAGGCTGCTTTTTGTTTAAATGGATATTTAATATTCAGGGATTTGCCGGCTACGCCTGTGTCCTTGGTCATGGTAAATTTTACCAGGTTAGAATCTTCTTTCAATGATACAGAACCCGGTTCAAAAGAATCTATAGGTATATTGGTATAAAGCTTAAGATCGGCGCCTGGCCTTAGTTCACTAAGGTTATTCAGATTGTACCTAGCCGAAATAGTACGCGTAAATGTTTCCTTTAAACCTTTGCGCAGGTAAGTAGTATCTGCGGGTTTGCCGTTTTCAAAAAAAGCAAACCGCACTGAATCAAAGTTCATATTGGGCGAGTAAATGCTCACCGTATCTTTTGTTTTACTGAAGTCTACAATCTTTTGGCCATCCAGATTGTCAGGATAAACAATCTTTACCGTTGGTTTAATTAGCGGCCGGTTAAAAATAAAGCGCATCGAACCGTCATTTTGAAACTGCTTTTCGACAAAGCGCATTTTAGTTGGTGTTTGTTTAAACAACTTTAATGCGATGGTGGAAGTATCATGGGTAAAGTTGATGACATGTGTAGAGAAAGCTATCAGCTCATCGTCGCTGTTATAGACTTTATCCGGCGCTTTTTCTTTCAGCGCATAAATTTTATAAACGCCTTCCTTTAGGTTGGATATCTTAAAATTACCCGATGAATCGGTACTGGTATAAATACTTGGTTTCTTTTTTCCAAACAACAGCGAGTCTTGCTTTAAAGTGAAAATCATTACCGTTGCATCTTTTTCCGGTTTTTGTGTTTCATTGTTCGTTACATTCCCAGCCATACTTAGAGAGTCTATATGATTGCCGGTTGAAAACACATAGGTAAAATTTTTAAGAATGTTATTTTCATTCACGTCACCGATTGCCTTACCAAAATTTATCACATAAGTAGTGTTTTTTTGCAGCGTGTCTTTTAGGTCAATGATCAGGCTTTTGGAGCGGATTTTATATTCCGGAATTTTTTCAGGTACCGGGAACATGGTGACTTCCTGGTACTGGTTGTTCAATTTAAAATACTCGTCAAAATCAAGGCGAATTTCTTTTGCATTAAAATTGTGCGTCAAATTAGCCGGTGTGGCCTTTAATAATTTTGGCGGATCGACGTCTTTGGGCCCACCTTGAGGTCTTTGTTGTACAGCACAGCCATATACTAATAAAGTGAGTAAAGCAAACAGAAAAATTTGGGTTGAAAACAGCCTTTTTTTATTTGACGTCATTTTTAAGCGATTTAAGACACTTTTTATTTTTTACGAAGATTATCATTTGAAAATTAAAAAAGTGTCTTAAATATAAATTTTTATAATTAATTGATTTACAGTTATTTATATACTATTTAGTAATATGGACCATCAAAACTGAAATATCAGATGGCGATACCCCTGAAATTCTTGACGCTTGTCCCAATGTACGCGGTTTGATCTTCATCAACTTTTCCCGGGCTTCTTTTGATAGTGATTGCATCTGGTGATAATTAAAATCAGGATTGATCTCCTTATCTTCCATTTTTTTCATGCGCTCAACGATGTCCATTTCCTTTTCAAAATAACTCTCGTATTTGATTTTTATTTCAGCCTGCTCAATTGTTTCTGTATCAAATTTTGAAAGATAGGTTTTAAAGTCATCGCTTACTCTGGTCAAATCATGAATATTTACCTGAGGCCTGCTGATCAAATTAAAAGCCCTGGCTGCCTGTGTCACAGGGCTGGTACCTAATTCTTCTAATAAAGGATTTGCATCAGCTATATCGATGGAATGATTACGGGTATAAGCTACAATCTCATCCGAATTTTTGATCTTATCATTTACCTTATCCATACGCTCATCGCTAATCAATCCCAGTTCATGGCCAATAGGAGACAGGCGTATATCAGCATTGTCCTGACGCAATAACAAACGGTGCTCAGCTCTTGAAGTGAACATACGATAGGGTTCTTCGGTGCCTTTGGTTACCAGGTCATCAATCAAAACGCCGATATATGATTCTGATCTTTTCATAATCAGCTCATGTTTATCTTTCAGTTTTTGATGTGCGTTGATACCTGCAATGAATCCTTGTGACGCTGCTTCTTCGTATCCGGTAGTACCATTTATCTGCCCGGCAAAGTATAAATTGCTGATCAGTTTAGTTTCTAAAGTTAAGCTCAATTGAGTAGGTGGGAAGTAATCGTACTCTATAGCATAACCCGGGCGGAACATCTTTGCATTTTCAAAACCTGGTATTTGGGTCAATGCTTTATACTGCACATCTTCAGGTAAAGAGGTTGAAAAACCATTTACATAAATCTCAACAGTATTTAATCCTTCCGGTTCGACAAAAATCTGATGACGGTCGCGCTCTGCAAAACGGTTAATTTTATCTTCAATTGAAGGGCAATAACGTGGGCCCAGGCCTTTAATCCTGCCTGTAAACATTGGCGATTTCTCGAATCCTTCCTTTAAAGTTTCATGAACTTTAGTGTTGGTATAAGTAATCCAACAGCAGCGTTGTTCTTGTATTTGTTCAACTTCGGTATATGAAAAGCGCCCACGAATCTCGTCTCCCCATTGTTCTTCCATCAAACTGTAGTTTAAGCTGCGGCCGTCAATACGGGGTGGTGTACCGGTTTTCATACGTCCGGCTTCAAAGCCAAGCGTTACTAACTGCTCTGTAATTCCACTACTAGCTTTTTCTGCCATACGGCCGCCACCAAACTTTTTTTCGCCTATATGAATAATACCATTCATAAACGTACCATTAGTTAATACCACCGCATCAGCGGCTATCTCCATCCCTAATGAAGTACGCACACCTTTTATAGCATTTCCTTCAATCAGTAGCGAACTTACCGTATCCTGCCAGAAATCAACGTTTGGGGTTCTTTCTAGCGCTAAGCGCCACTCTTCAGCAAAGCGCATACGGTCGCTTTGAGCCCGTGGAGACCACATTGCAGGGCCTTTGGACTGATTTAACATCCTAAATTGTATGGAAGATTTGTCAGTAATGATGCCAGAATATCCTCCTATAGCGTCAATTTCCCGTACTATCTGGCCCTTAGCTACACCTCCCATTGCCGGGTTGCAGCTCATTTGAGCAATAGTGCCCATATTCATAGTGATCAGCAAAACAGACGAGCCTAAATTAGCTGCCGCCGCTGCCGCCTCGCAACCTGCATGGCCTGCGCCTACTACTATGATATCATATTTTTTAAACATCTTAACCTCCATGTTCCACGTGGAACACTATACTTTCACAATTGTATATTTTGAGCGTTCCACGTGGAACGTTGTATTTATTTATATAGCTTACGAATATTTAAACTTCGTGAGCTTATGTTCCACGTGGAACTTTAAAGAAAGACAATATTGCGAACGATGCCCAAATAGCCTCAAGTACCACAAAAGGGTAGAAGCTGATCAGGTACGATGAATAACAGCATAGCCCGGCTCCCAGAAAATTCATGAAGCAATAGGGCCTGCTATTAGCCGATAATTTCTTATATAAATTTAGCAAGAAAGCTATTAATAGAATAATTACGCCTATTGATGCTATAATGTCTGATATTTTCATTCCCTTTCTTAGGCTTCTTTAAGTTCAGCCAATTCCATCCAACGCATACTTTTGTCATCAAGCTGTTTGCTCAGTTTGGCTATTTTATCGGCAGTATCAATAATTTCATCGTTATCCAACCCCGCATTTAATTCGTCATTCAGTGCCTTAATCTGTATTTCAAGGTCGGCTATTTCTTTCTCCAAACCATCAAACTCCTTTTGCTCCTTATAGCTCAATTTATTTTTAGCAGAAGTCGAAGAGTGCGCCGCTGGTACAGGGGCAGGGTTATTTTTAGCATTTTTCTCCTGTTGCTTTTGTTCCTCCAGCTCTACACGGTATGACGAATAGTTACCATTAAATATGCGCACGTGACCTTTTTCTTCAACAATGAATAATTGATCGGTTAGTTTATCCAGCAAATAACGGTCGTGCGATACAATCATTAGTACACCTGGGTAAGTGGTCAAAAACTCTTCCAATACATTCAGTGTATCGATATCCAAATCATTAGTGGGCTCATCCAGGATCAAAAAGTTTGGATTCTTGATCAGGATGCTCATCAACTGCAAACGTTTCTTTTCGCCACCGCTTAGTTTAGATACAAAGCCATATTGTTTATTAGGTGGAAACAAAAACAACGTCAGCAACGCAGAGGCCGAGATAGTCTTGCCATCGGCCATGGTAATAAATTCAGCAACATTCTTCACCACATCAATTACACGCTCATCTTCCTTAAAAGTGATGCCTGACTGATGAAAATAGCCGATTACTGTAGTTTCACCGGTCTCTATCTTTCCGCTATCTGGCTGCAGATTGCCTGTGATCATATTTAGTAAGGTAGACTTACCACTTCCGTTCTTGCCGGCTAAGCCAACCCTGTCGCCCTTTTTAAATACATAACTAAAATGGTCAGTAAAAGTGCGACCGTTAAAAGCTTTGCTGATATCATGCAGCTCCATGATCTTATTACCCTGGCGTGCCGTTTTAACGCTTAGCTCAACTTGCTGCTTAGGACCGCCATTCTTGGTTTTTGCTTCCAGATCATAATAGGCATCAATACGAGCTTTTGATTTGGTACCACGGGCCTGAGGCTGGCGGCGCATCCACTCCAACTCTTTCTTTAAAAGGTTTGAATTTTTCTGAAAGGTAGCCGCGTCCGATGCTTCCTGTTCTGCTTTTCTTTCCAGGTAGTAAGCATAGTTGCCTACGTAGGGGATGATCTTTCCTTTATCAATCTCCAGGATCTCGTTACAAACATTGTCCAGAAAATAACGATCATGTGTCACCATCAGGATAGTTTTTGAACCTTCAGTCAGTAACTTTTCCAGCCATTCAATAGTATCAATATCTAAATGGTTGGTGGGCTCGTCCAAAATGTACATCTCGGGGTCGTCTATAAGTAGTTTAGCCAAAGCCAGACGTTTTTTTTGCCCGCCAGATAGTGTAGTAATTGGTTGATTGAGGTGGTGAATATCTAGTCGGCCCAAAATGGTTTTGATTTTATATTCATATTCCCAGGCATCAACCTCGCTTAACTCGTTCATCACGGCATCAAGCGCCATGGTATTGTCCGGATCATTTTCCAGCAATTCTTCATACTTACGAATGGCTTGCTGCTGGGCATTATCTTTATGAAAGATGTAATCGCTGATAGTAACAGCATCCTTAAAGTTGGGATCCTGCTCCAGGTAGCCTACACGCAGATCTTTGGTTTGTACCACCTTTCCTTCGGTAGGCAAAAATTTGCCTGACAATAATTTTAACAAGGTTGACTTACCTGCGCCGTTTACACCAACTAAGGCAACACGGCGGCCTTTGTTTATACCCAGGGTAAGGTTTTTAAACAGCCAATGGTCATGAAATGAATGACCCAGATTTTCGACAGAAATATAAGTGCTCACGCTCTTTTCTTTATTTGATCAGATGTATATGTAAATACACCCTTTTTATTTTTTAACGATTGTTTATATATAGCTTTAGCAACATCTAGTGCTTCTATCGCTTTGTATTTCTTTAATCTTCCCACTAAAAGCACACCGAATATTTTCATCATGAAAACGGCTATGCTTTCCAATATCCGTGGCTTTTTTCTGTGACCTATAAGTACCGAGGGCTGATAAATAAACAAGGCCTCAACACCAACCTTTTTCAAATCTTCTTCTGTATCGCCTTTAATTTTTGTATAAAAATTTGATGAGCCGGCCCTTGCACCCATAGCGGATATATAGTGAAACTGGCTGACGCTATTGCGCACCGCTATTTCAGCCAATCGTACCGGGTAATCATGATCAATCTTACGGTAATCATTCAGATCAGGTGTATCGCGTTTGGTAGTACCCAGGCAGCAAAATATCACATCGCCTTTCAACTCATTTTCATACTCAGCTATATTGTCAAATTCAACGACGATTTGTTGTAACTTAGTGTTAGTCACCTTTATTTTTTTCCGGCCAATGCTTAAAACCTTATCGTAATCTGACTGGGCCAGCAGTATATTTAACAATTTACTGCCAATTAGTCCGCTTGCTCCAACAATTATCGCCGTCTTTGTCATTAAAAACCCTTAAGTTTTGGCAAAAATACATAATAATAAATTATGGAATAAATATTGTATGTTTAAACATGTAATTTAAACGGGAGTATCAAACATGAAATCAATTTTTTATCCTGCCAACGAGCGGGGCACAGCAAACCACGGATGGTTGAAAGCTAATTTTTCATTCAGTTTTGCAGGCTACTATGATCCTAATAAAATTCACTTTGGTGCCTTAAGGGTATTGAATGATGATGTTATTGATGGCGGTACAGGTTTTGGAACCCATCCGCACGATAATATGGAAATCATTACCATTCCAATCAGTGGCGCTTTAGAGCATAAAGATAGTATGGGCAATGTTGGTATAATCCGTTCTGGCGAAGTTCAGGTAATGAGCGCCGGTACCGGGGTGCAGCACTCAGAATATAATCATTCTAAAACAGAAGCAGCCAATACTTTGCAGATATGGGTTTTTCCTAAGATCAGAAATATACAACCGCGTTATGATCAGCGCGATTTTAAAGACAAATTTAAAATCAATGAATTTACTACGTTGGTAACCGGCGACAAAAATGTAGATGCTTTGTGGATCAATCAGGATGCAACATTCTCGCTGGGCGATTTTAAAGCCGGAAACAGCACTACGTACAACTTAAAACTGGCCGGCAACGGAGCCTATGTTTTTGTTTTAGAGGGCTCTGTAAAAATAGCTGACCAGATACTAAACAAAAAAGACGCGCTTGGTGTTTATGATACCAGTTCAATTACTATTGATACCCAAGCAAATAGCCGAGTACTGATCATTGACGTGCCGATGCAATAATAATTTTCCTGCCGGGGATCGAAATAATTGAATGTTAAAACAATTAGGTAGCTCCTGGTTGTTAGTACATCAAATTAAACAACCCATGGCAGAAGAAATCACCATACCAGCCTGGAAAAAATGGCTGGAAGGCATAGGCGAACAGGTTACATTTTTTACCCGCTTCTTCAAAAATATTTTTGTTGGCGGCTTTGAGTGGTCTGAATTTGTACGCCAATGCTACGAAATTGGCTACCGGTCATTTATGCTGGTAGGTATTACCTCCTTCATCATGGGTGTGGTTTTAATTTTGCAATTAAGGCCCACCCTTGTTGCTTTTGGGGCTGCTGCAATGCTGCCTAAAACGCTTGCGGTTTCTTTCGTCCGTGAAATAGGCCCCGTGATCATCGCTATTATCTGCGCGGGTAAAATAGCCTCAAGTATAGGTGCCGAGCTGGGCAGTATGAAAGTAACCGAACAGCTGGACGCCATGGATGTGTCGGGCGCCAACCCACTGCAATACCTGGTAGTGACGCGCATACTGGCTTGTACTTTAATGGTACCGCTGCTCTCTGTTTTAGGCGATGTAATTGGACTGATAGGCGGTTTTCTGGCGCTTAATCTGAGCGACCACATGAGCCTGTCACTCTATGCTACCAAAATAATCGCTTCATTGGATTACACCGACTTTGTACCTGCCTTTGTAAAAACCATATTTTTTGGTCTGGCTATTGGCTTTGTGGGTTGTTATAAAGGTTTCCATTCTTCACGTGGAACAGAAAGCGTGGGCCTGGCAGCCAATTCGGCCGTAGTTACCGCCTCACTATGGATTTTCGTAATAGACGCTATTGCTGTCCAGCTTACCAGTTTGTTGTTTTATAATTAATCGTCATGGAAGAGAAAGACCAGAAACAACAGACCAAAAACAGCACGACCACGTCAGCTGTAAAGCCGGATAAAGGGCATCATCCTGAAAAACCATCAGCCAATAGGCAATCTTCCGAAAAATCGTCAGATACCAATGAAGTGGTGATAGAGATTAAACATCTCAAGAAATCCTTTGGCTCAAAAGATGTGCTGAAAGATATCAATCTTACCGTTCGTCGCGGCGAAAACGTCGTGGTGCTGGGTAAGTCAGGTCAGGGTAAGTCCGTCACTATTCAATGCATCGTTGGTATGTTAATGCCTGATGGCGGCACTTTGAAAGTATTTGGCGAGGAGGTCTGCGACCTTAATGAAAAAGAACTGAAAGAACTGCGCATCAAAATCGGCTTTTTGTTTCAGAGCGGCGCCCTGTACGATTCAATGACCGTGCGCGAAAACCTTGAATTCCCGCTCACCCGTGTGTTAAAGCTAAAAGACCAGGCCGAGATCGATAAACGGGTAAAAGAGGTGCTGGAGGGCGTTGGATTGGCTGATGCGGCCGATAAAATGCCGTCTGATCTTTCTGGCGGGATGCGCAAACGCGCAGGCCTGGCCCGTACGCTCATAGTTCATCCGGAAATTATGCTTTATGATGAACCGACCACCGGTTTAGACCCGATCACCTCGCGCGAGATCAGTGAACTGATCCTCTCTATGCAGAAAAAGTATAAAACAACATCTATCATTATCACCCATGATATGGAATGCGCCCGTATCACTTCAGATCGGGTAGTGATCATGAACGATGGCGAATATATAGAAGAAGGCACGTTTGATGGCCTTCAAAAATCAAAAAACGAATTAGTTAAATCATTTTTTAAAGATATCTCATGAAAACTACCTCATCCCAGAAAACTAAGATCGGCCTGTTTACCTTTATAGGTTTGCTGGTTATCATAGCTGCCGTATTCTTTATCGGCAACAAGAAAAATCTGTTTAGCGCTACATTTAAGGTAAGCGGCCAGTTTAATAATGTTAACGGATTGCAGGTGGGTAATAATGTTCGGTTTGCCGGTATTAATGTTGGGGTAGTTAATGATATCGACATTGTGAACGACACTACTGTAAAAGTAACATTAACTATTAACGATGACGTTAAAAAATTCATAAAAAGAGATGCCCGTATGAGTATAGGGAGCGACGGACTAATGGGCGATAAACTGGTAGTACTAATGCCTGGCGGTGCCAATACCGCCGCCACCGTTAATGACGGCGACCAGATTAAAGCCGTTAACCCGGTTGATATGGATAAGATTGTGTCAAAATTTACCAAGATAGCGGATAATGCAGGGTCATTAATTGACAACCTGAGCCAGATCATGGCTAAAGTAAATCATGGCCAGGGTAGCTTGGGCCGATTACTGAACAACGACAAAATGGCCCGTGAGATGGAAAGTACGGTAAGCCAGGCTAAGGCTACTATTAAAAACGTTCATAAAACAACCACTACTTTAAACGAGGATTTAAAAGCCGCTCAACATAACTTCCTGTTAAAAGGCTTCTTTAAAAAGAAACAAAAAGCCGAAAAAGCACGTCAGGATTCTATTAAGAAGGCGCAGGAAAAGGCCAGGAAAAACTAATGGTTGATATACCAACAACAAAGAAAAAGCCATTCGCTATTAACGAATGGCTTTTTCTTTTTTTAAACGGCTTTATAAGTTGCTGGTAATTTTTGGATCCATTGGTGTTACTGCCGAGCGGAAGCGGTGAATCAATTTACCGTTTTCGTCTAACAAAAACTTCTCAAAGTTCCATTTAATTTCGCCCGTAAAATCAGGGTTTTCAGCTTCGGTCAAGTATTTAAACAGCGGGGCTATATCGTCGCCCTTAACACTTACTTTAGTGCTCATTGGGAAAGTAACCTTATATAGGTCTGAGCAAAAAGTTTTAATTTCAGAATCAGTGCCCGGCTCCTGGCCGCCAAAGTTGTTAGCCGGGAAACCTACAACTACCAATTTGTCTTTGTAAGTCTCGGCCAGTTGCTCTAAGGCTGCGTATTGTGGTGTAAAGCCACATTTTGAAGCCGTGTTTACCACCAGGATTTTTTTGCCCTTGTATTTGGCCAGGCTAAAGTTTTTGCCGTCAATGGTTTTTAGTTTAAAATCATAAACAGAGGCGGTTTTGGTTACAAACAAAAGCGCCAAGCAAATAGCTAATATTTTCATGTTGTTTTAATTTAGTTTAACTGTGAGTTTATCAAAAGTAAAACTACCCAATAAATTGACGCTTAGCCAAATAGTAATCTTCTTTTTCTGTCATTTTTTTCTTGTCGCCGGCCGTTTTGTCTTTATAACCCAATAAATGCAGCGCGCCGTGAATAATTACGCGGTGTAGCTCGTCTGTTTCAGAAACATTAAACTTGCTTGCATTTTCTTTTATCCTGGGGATAGAGATGAAAATATCACTCACAATAACGCCATTCTGTTCAGAGTTATCAAAGGTTACTATATCGGTATAAGTGTCATGATCCAGATATTGCTGATTGATCTGGAGCAGATAATCGTCCGAACAAAAGATATAGTTAAGTTCGCCCAGTTTAAAACCTTCGGCTATGATGGTGTTTTTTACCCAAGCCTTTACCTTGGTTTTATCCTTTAACTTGTAGGTTATATCTTCTTCAAAAAACTGGATAGCCGGCATTAAAATTTAAATAGCAGTTCAACCTCGTTACCCTTGCTGTTAAATACGCATTGGTCTGCCAGGTGTTTTACAATGAATACACCACGGCCGGTTAAGTTTTCCAGGTTCTCTTCGGCAGTTGGGTCTGGCAGGTTGTTATAGTCAAAACCCTCACCTTCATCAGTAATTGTCCAGCTAGCGCGTTTTGGGTCTACTTCAACATTGACGATAACTTTTTTTTCAGGGTCGAGTTTATTACCATGAACAATGGCATTGGTTACCACCTCATTAAGGCAAGTCATCATATTTGCGAAAATATCGTCAGCAACCTGGTATTTGTCAGCAATTTCCTCTATCAAATTTTCCAATAACGTAATACTCTCGCGCTTAGAGGGCAGCTGTAAAGTATATAAGTCGGTTGCTTGAATGGGTGCTTCCATATTTATTTGGCATTAAGTTGATCAAAATACGATTTTATTTTTTGCTTATAGTACAAATTAAGTGTAGGGGGCACGGTTTTAATTTGTTCAGTCTGTTTTCCTTTAGCCTGCTGGTAGTCTTGCAGTGCTTTGATGAAACCAGGCGGCATATCTTTCCCTGCGTTGCTCTCCCTTTGCTTATCCTGTTCTCGTTCCTGCTCTGCTTTCTCGGCCTCCAGTAATCGCGTATGGATTTCCTGTTGGCGTTTAATAGCATCGTCAGTTATTTTCCTGTTTACGATATCTTTTTCAGTTTGTTCCATTTGGCGGGATATTTTATCCGCATCTTTAACACCGGCCCCGCCGTTTTTGCTTTCTTCATTATTTAATTGCTGCAAAGATTCGCGAATCTGTTGCTGCTCGCGAGCCATTTTTGCTAATTGCTCGCTCATTTGATTGCGGGCGCTTTGGCCCATAGGCGCCCCTCCCTGCTTTTGCATCTGCTCGCGCATTTTCTGCATATTCTGGCTCAGCTTTTCTTCCATTTGCCGCAATTGTGAAACAGACATTTGCTTGCTTTTACCGCCCTTACCGTTTTTTTGCTGGTTCATCTTGTCCTGCAGCTGCGAAAGTGCATCGGCCAGCATTAAAGCCAGGTTATTCATTGAGGTCATGGCATACTGCTGGTTACGATTGGCTTCGGCCGTACGGCGCTCGCCCAAATTATCCAGGGCCTGATCAATTTGTGTGTTTATGGTGCTTATTTCACGGTTTACGGTCGACTGGATTTGCGGAATACGCTTACTCAGCGAAAATAAGCTATCCTCGGCGGTTTTTAAATTATCCTTTATATTTTTTTGCGTTTGAGCGGCACTTACATATTGCGGGTCTTGCGGGCTCATGCTACGCAGCTGCTGCATTACTTTTTCCTGCCCGAATGAGCTATTCACCAAACTTTTTAAAAGCTCACGCAGTTGTTTAGCGTCAACCTCGGTTTGTTTATTATCCTCTTCTTGCTGGTCCTGCTCCATTTTTTGCGCCATTTGCTGCATTTGCTTAGCCGCGTTTTGCTGCGATTGCGAAGCTTTTGATTTGTTATTTTTTGATAACTGGTCGGCGCTTTCCTGCATTTGGTTCTGGATATTGTTTTCCTGTTGCTGCGGGTTTTGATAATCTTGCTTACCCTCCGAGTTTTCCAGGTCCTTCAAATTCTTTTTAATATCCTCAAACTCCTTGTTCAGGTTTTCCTGCTGTTGCTTTAATCGATCGGCCTGGTCTTTACTTTCCTGCTGATCTTGGTCGTTTGGTTTTTGTTGATCTGCCTGCTTGCTCTCGTCAGAAAGGTTTTGTTGCTTTTCGGCCAATTTTTTAAGCTGATTGATGTTTTGATTCAATTTCTGATCAAACTCAAGCTTTTTATATAATTGCAGCATGCGGTCAAGCTCTTTTTTGAGCGACCTGTTGTCCATCTGCATTTTAGAAACCTCGTCGCGCGTCCCTTCTTTTTGCTGGTCGTTCATTAATTGCTGCAAGCGTTGCAGCAGTTCTTTGGTTTTTGGGTCGAGCACGTTGTTGAGCAAATTCTCAATCTGCTTTTGCTCTTCCAGCAACTCTTTGTTCTGCTGCTCGTTTTCGCGACGGTTGTATAGATTTTTCTTATTGTCTTCCTGTATCTGTTTTACCAGGTCGTCCAGGTCCTTGCGTTTTTGCATCAGGTCTTCCACCTGTTTCTTTTCATCAAAAGACAACGAAGACTTATTCAACAGCGTTTGCTCCATTTTTTTGGAATCGCGCTCTATCTGATCGGCCATTTTTATGGCCGATTGCATTTTTTGTTTAACGCCGGTAGTGCCGGCATTCAACTCATCGCGCAACTGGTTTTCATCAGGCATATGCAATGTGCGCTCAGGCGTACGGGCTCTTTGCGGACCATTAATCTCATCATTATCGGCCACCTCAAAAAAGTATGTCACCTGGTTGCCGGGTTTAATACCCATCTCTTTCAGGTTCCAGAAGTAAAAGAAATCAGACAGCGGCTGAGTCAGATCGGCTTTGAGCGGTTTAACGATTTCTTTGCCACCTGCGCCCGGCGCACCAACGCGATAATGAAAAGTGAGGGACGAAAACCCATGATCATCCTGAATTTTTCCGTTAAAGTAAAAAGCCAGGCGACTCACCGAATCGGGCTTTTCATCTACATTGATGGTTGGCGGTTGGTCGGCAATGACATTAATATGGTATGATGCCGAATCGCTTTGCGAAACAAATTTGTTTTGCGGTATCAGCGTATAAACTGATGGTTTCAAAACTTGCTCGGCATGCTCAAATACCTCGTCGCCAGCCGGTAATAATTTATGCACCTGATCATTCATGCTGAACGACAATGCGCTGGTGTTTTGGGTGTGAAACAGCCATTTTACGGTTGTCCCTGCAGGTATGGTCAGGTCACCGGCATTGGCCAGTGTTTCGTTATGTTTATGCAGATAAGCCGGATATTTCAACTCGACATCAAAATGAAGCAAAGAAGGGCGCAGGTTAACCTTAATTTCATAAGGTTGCGAAACGAAGCCATTACCCACCAGTTTGAAGGTAGTATTTTGTTGCAGATTGGTAAACTGATAATGAAAGCGGGTAACATTGTCTTTATCCAGCTTAAATTCAGTACCGGCCAGTTGAATGTAAACTTCGTTAGGTAATTGATTGCCGGTAAGTTTGAGGTCTAGTTTTAAATCCTGGCCCTGAACAGCCGATAAGTTATTATTGAGCAACACAAACTGAAACGGCGCAACCGGAGCAAAATATTCATTATGGCGCACAATGCGTTTGGTACTCTCGGTCAAAACAGAGGGTGCTGCCAGGCCAATCACCACAATAACCGCCGCCGGGACCAATATCCATTTTAAATATTTTTTATTGTCCTTAATGTTAATGGCCGATGGAAACCTAACCGGGCGCAGGTTCGCGATGCGCTGATCTATACTCGCCTCAATTAATGCGCGATGACGCTCATCCTCGGCCGCCAGTTTTTTGAGTTGAAGCGTGTTGAGCAGCTTATCGTTAATATCAGCGAAATGTTTGCCAATAATGGCAGCGGCTTCATCGTGCGTCAGCGTTTTACCTAATTGCAGTAACGACAAAACCGGAGGGACAATAAGCCAGATGAACAGTCCGAGGTTAAGTAAGATAAACCCGTAAAACAAGCCACCCCTGAAAAATGAATTGAAATTGCCGAAATATTCACTTAGTGCAATAATTACATACGCAGAAAACAATCCCGCACCCAAAAAGATAAGCCCCCGCAGCAATTGGTTGAGGTAGTACTTTTTGATAAGGGTGTTGATCTTACCGATCAGCACGTTATAACTTTCTGCAGATGACATAGGTGTTGTAAAAATACCGCTATTAAGTGTTTAAACTACAAAAGCCCCGGTAAATTATCTTTAACGGGTATTATCCTGAGTCTAATATAACTAAAAAGATAATCCGCCTTAAATACTTATCATCAAAAATGGCTAATTATTGGCACACAAGTAATTGTAACATAGTGTTTTGCGTTTTATATGGATTTGTGCATGGTGGCTTGGAATAAACTACCTTCGCCAAACCCGGCTATGCCACTATTGGAATTACCCCAGAAATTATTTACCCAAAGATGATATTTTACTAAAATTCCAGCCCTATATTTGTAAGGTAAACTTATTAGTTTATCTGAGTATATGGAAAATTTGGAATTTGTATCAGAATTGCGCACAACGGTGGGGCGCTTGATCAAAAAACTAAGAAAGGAATCAAGCACAGCCGAGCTGTTGTCGCTTACCGAGCGGTCGACCATGGGTTTACTTTATCAAAACAAGTCTATGCTTCCCAGCGAGCTGGCTGCATCAGAGAAGATCACCAATCAGTCGATGTCGGACATTTTGAAGCACTTGCTCGACTTGGGATTTATTACCCGTACCGCATCTGAACAAGATAAACGAAAAGTGCACATCAGCCTATCTGCCGAGGGCGAAAAGACATTATTACAAATGCGCAACGAACGCGACCAATGGCTAACCCAAGCCATAACAGCTACTTGCAATGCACACGAACAAGAATTATTAAAAAAATCAATCAGCATCCTTACCAAAATTGTTGAGTTTGAATAGGAGCTGGTTTTGAGCGCGATTTAGAGGAGAAAGAAATGGATATTACTACCTTCAAAGCATTCAGAAGCCGTAACTACCGGCTTTATTTTACCGGACAATCTATATCATTGATTGGCACCTGGATGCAAAAAACCGCTGTAAGCTGGGTTATTTATACGCTTACACACTCAACCTTTATGCTGGGGCTTACACTTTTTGCAAGCCAGTTTCCGTCATTTTTATTTTCGCTTGTGGGCGGGGTGGTGTCAGATCGGTATAATCGTTTTCGCGTATTGCTGGCTACACAGGTAGCGTCAATGTTGCAAGCGGTATTACTGGCTTGTCTTATCCTGGCTAATCATTACCAGGTTTGGGAAATATTGGGCTTGAGTGTATTACTGGGTATCATCAACGCTTTTGACGTGCCGGCAAGGCAGTCGCTTGTTTACGAGATGGTGGCCGATAAAAGCGACCTTCCAAATGCATTGGCCCTTAATTCGTCTATGGTAAACCTGTCGCGGTTGATCGGGCCGGCTATAGCAGGCATAATTCTCGAAGCCTTGGGCGATGGCGCCTGTTTTGTAGGTAACGCACTAAGTTTTGTGGCGGTAATTGCTTCATTACTGATGATGCGGTTACCTAAATATGAGGCCAAACCGCACACAAAGAATGTATTTGGCGAGTTGAAGGAGGGTTTTTCTTATTTAAAAAAGACACCTTCAATATCTTTTATTTTAATAATGCTGGCGCTGATCAGTTTAACGGTGCTGCCTTACTCTACCCTCATACCATACTATGCCCGCGACGTATTTCACGGCACCGCACAGACATTTGGCGTGATAGACAGTTTTATTGGATTAGGCGCTTTTTCAGGAGCGATATTCCTGGCTTCGCAAAAAACGGGAGCCAATTTGAAAAAGATACTGTTCATTAACACCATAATTTTTGGCGGCGGATTATTGCTTTTTTCGCACGAGCATAATTATTACCTCGCGCTACTGTTTGTAACTATCGCGGGCTTTGGCATGATGTCGCAAATTACGGTGAGTAATACGCTGATTCAAACTACGGTAGACCCTAATATGCGCGGCCGGGTAATCAGCTTTTACGCTATGGCATTTTTTGGTATGCAGCCTTTGGGCGGGTTGTTAATTGGCGCTATATCTAAATGGATAGGTACGCCCGACACATTAATGTGCGAAGGTTTTGCCGCCCTGCTGGTTGCTGCATTGCACTGGCGCTACCTGCGCCGTGAAAAGAAGCTAAAGGCCAGGCGTCAAAAACCTGTTGTAGATGCTACCATAGTCCAGGCGGCACAGGCTTAATTAAGTGGACGTTAAAATATGTTAAACTAAACAGCCCGGAAGGTATTTAGTACTAATTTGGCAAAAGCGTAACATGAATAAATTAAAATATATAGCAACAATGTTTTTCGGCGTGCTGCTTTTTGGGCAGGCCGGCGCACAAGACTTGTTAAAGGGCCGCGTGCAGGAGCTTAAAAATGAGGTACTGCTGCCGGGTATTAAAATTGAAAACAGTACACAGCACCAAACGGTTTATTCTGACACTAAGGGAAACTTCGTGATCCGGGCAAAAAAAGGCGATGTGCTTTATTTTACCGGTATGAGCTACATACCTGACACCGTTTATGTAGCCGATATGAAATACCTGGTGGTTTCGCTGGTGCTGCGTCAAAACGAATTGAAAGAAGTAAGCGTAAAAAACAGCGAGCTCAGGCTAGGTAAACTTAGCGCCACACCTGAGACGGGGCCACTGGGCAGCAGGACGGTGGTATATCAACCCAATGGCGGCTTAAAAGTTAAGCTATTTGATTCGCACAGTAATGAGAAAAAACGCGAGAAGCTGGCGAGGTTGGAACAAGAAAGCGAGCAATATCAGCAAATAAAGGCCGTGTTTAATGAAGAGACTGTAAAAAACTATATCCCGCTTAGCGGACAGGAGCTCAAAAACTTTGTGATTAAATACACGCCAGATAGTAAAACCTTCTTCAGCGATAAGTTCAACATGGCGGCTTATATCAATGAAAACTATAAAGCCTTCATGAAGATACCTGAAGAAAAAAGAAAATCGACAACCTATTTCCAGCTCAACGGCTCGGATAACTGATACCCAATACCTATGAATGAACAAAGGCGTCCTGAGATAACCGGGACGCCTTGTTCATTTATATATGTATTAATTAGGGACAATAAATTTAAAGATTTTTTAGGTTTTAAAAAAGGGCCGAAATACTCTCGCAGTTTTCGACCCTACATCTACCTATGAAAAACAGTCCTTTGAGTGGACTGATTATACATAGACAAAATGCCTGCCAATGCCGCCCTGGTGTTTGCTTATAGCTAAAACTATTGCCCTATAAGGAAGCGTGTAATTAACCACGAAGAAAAAATTCCCCAATGCGGGATTTGTTTTCTCAGAATGTTGCTTAATGGTTTAAAAGTAATAGCTTGAGAAAAGTGTTGTTTCCTGAAAATAAGTGAAGCCGAAAAGCTAAGCGACAAATAATAGCAAAGCCCCGTTTTAATAAACGGGGCCTGCTCATTATATATAGTTACTAATTAGGGGCAAATTTCAAAACCGTAGTTTTTCAGGTTTTTAAAAAAGGGCCGAAATACTCTCGCAGTTTTTCGACCCTACATCTACCTATGAAAAACAACCCTTGGGAGGGCTGTTAATATATAGACAAACACCTTGCCAATTGTAACATTGGTGTTACACTAAGCTGGATCGAGTATAATGCTTGCTATCGGGGAATTAACTTTGGAGAAAACCTTCCCCATTCAGAGCGAAAATTTCTCAGATTTTTTCTGAAAGGTTAATTGAGGCAACCCGCGAAGTATCGGACTGTTACCGTAGTTAAAAGATAATGCCAAAGCCGTAATACCGGGCATTTAATTATTTTGCCTAACCCAGTAAAAACTTCAAACCATAAGCTAACACCATTGTTAACAAGATAATATGGAGTACAACGTATATCTGTTAGCCACCGATCCGAACAACCCTTGCCGAGACGTTATTCACTCACGCGATACTGAGCTGAAAATACGGGTGTATTGTTTGGATGCAGACAGCTTTGTGCCCGATACTAATGAAATTCAGTTATACGGTTATGCCAACGGCAAGTTGTACGCCTTTGAAACGATAGATATATCGGCCGAAGATGCGTTGGATGTAGTAGGAGCTATTCAGTGGTATGCCGACTATATCGACTATCCGGATATGGAAATATTGCCCGAGGACCCTCGCCCCGGGCAAAGTGTAGCTATGTAATTATACGTTAACCTTAGACAGGTAATCCATATTAATTTTCATACTTGCAGTTGGCGATCCGGCCGGATACTCTTCCTGTTCAATAAAATAATATTCAAGGCCCGCCTTTTTAGCTTGTTTAAATATACCGGCAATATCCAGTTTACCATTGCCAAACTCAACGCTGTTTCTACCTTTCATATCCTTTAAATGCCATAGTTTGAAGCGGCCCTCATAATCGGCAAAGTATTTCAATGGGTCATAGCCCGCAGCAACAACCCAGCCCAGGTCCATTTCCATAGTAACCAATTCAGGGTCAGTATTTACCAGCAGAATATCGTACAATACATTTCCCTGATCTTTTTTAAATTCAAAATCGTGGTTATGGTAACCGAATTTTAAACCGGCAGCCTGGCACTCTTCGCCGGCTTTATTGAAACGCTCAGCAACTTTTTGGTAGTTCTCCATGGTATCGCCGGCAAAGGGTAATGATGAGCAAACCAAATACTCCTGACCGGCCTCTGCAGCCTGCTCAATGGTTTTTTGCCAGTTAGCGTCAATGCCAGTGTGCGCACTGCGTAACGTCATGCCCAGGTCTTTACAGGTTTGTTTCATTTCTTTAGGCGTTAAACCGTAATATAAACCTTTACCGCTTGAGGCCGATTCAACTTGTTTTATACCCAGGTCGGCAATGGTTTTCAAAGTCCCCTGCGGGTCTTTCATCATCTCATCGCGGAAAGTGTACAGTTGTATGCCCGTGTCGCTGATTACTTTTTTTGGCGCAAATTTGGCAGCCGCTTTAAATGACGGCAGCAATACTGCTCCCGCAGCCATTACCCCCATGTTTTTCAAAAAATCCCTACGCTTTGTCATTGTGTTATAGTGTTGAGTGTGTGTATATGTGTAGACGGTTAATTACTATCCAAAAATTGAATGCTGCTAAACTGAATAGGTGCACCGCTAAATACAAAGTACAAATCGGTTATACCTACACCGGGCGGCAGCACTGCCTTAACTTTATCTGGCCCGTAAGTACCTGCGTACTTAGCCAGCAATTTGCCTTGCGGCGAGCCGGCATGTATTTCAACGGTGCCGGCAACCTCGCTGTTACCGCGGGTGCCAAGCACTATCTGCTTAATGCCGGTCAAATCAATATGGCTGAAACGCATCCAGGCGCCATCAGCTTTTGCAGAGGCGACCGTACTGTCGCCGTTAAATGTAATGTCATGAAACTCGGTTACCGCCTTTACCGGCATCACCGGGGCATGCAGTATTACCGTATTTTCACCGGTTTGTGCAGGCAGGCCCCTGGCGCCGCGGTCGGTATAAGCGGCACGCAGTATAAAGCTACCATCAGCGTTTTTCGTCGTTGCAGGGATGCTGGTGGTATAGCTGCCGCTAACCGGTAATGATTTAGCAGTAGGCTTAGGGTAAGCCAAACTCAACACATATTTCACAATGGCTTTGGCGTCGCCGTCTGCAAGCGCAGGGTGTGCAGGCATCATCGCGTCGCCCCAGTTGCCTGAGCCGCCAGATATAATTTTCTTTGCTAAACGATCAGGAGCTCCCGGATCGCCTTTGTATTTAATGGCCACCTGCGTAAATGCAGGGCCTAAAACTTTTTCAGTAACCGAGTGGCAGGCCTTGCAATCGTTCTTAGCTATCAAAGCCATGCCCGCAGCATATTCGGCATTGGCATCAACCGCGCCTTGTTTTGAGGCAATGGCTGTCATGTTATAGCCTTCAGACAAATAGTTCGCGCTAACCGATACCCGCGATGCAGGGATGCGTTTATTAGCCAAGCTACCGTCCTCTTTATCATTTACACTCACACTGTATTGAATGGTTTTGCCCGGAAAGAAAAAGCTTGAGTTGCCACCGGTAATATTGAATTTAACCACCGGGGTTTCGTTACCCGCATTAATTTGTACGGTTTTGCTGTTTTTAGCGCCATGTACATCGGTAACCGTCAATAATGCTTTGTAAACGCCGGGCATATTCAGTTTTACCGTCGGATTTGCTTGCGCGATGGTTTTGAAAGGCGCGCCGTTGCGGGAGATCTTCCAGCTATAAGCCAGTTTATCACCGTCGGCATCCTTGGTTCCTTTCGATGACAGCTTAACCGTCATCGGCGCAGCGCCTGCGGTTTTATCAACCGATGCCTGAACCTCTGGCTTGCGGTTTCCGCCGTTATATTCAATGCGGATCAGCTCAGCTTCAGGATTATCTTTAAAGTAACCATTGCCATATTCCAATACATATAAGTCGCCGCTTGGGCCAAATTTCATATCAATTGGTCCGCGCAGTTTAAAGTTAGGCAGAAAACGCTCCATGCCCGCATAGTTACCGTCCTTATCAATGGATACTACATTGATCCAGCCACGCACCCAATCGGTAATAAACCATTTGCCCTCATAGTACGAAGGGAACGGGCGCGGGGCGCCAATAAAGTCATCAGCATGAAAAATTGGTCCGCCCACGGCGCTGTCGCCGCCGCTTTCCAGCAACGGGAATTTAGTGCTTTGTTGTTTTGAATAATAAATAAATGCCGGAGTAGCCGGTGGCAAATCAACCAAACCTGTATTGTTTGGCGATGTGTTTTTGGGGTGAGCCGCATTAAACCACTCGCCCGATTTCTTGGTTTCGAAGTTATAATGATTGTAGGCCAGATTATCGGCCACAAAATACGGCCAGCCATAAAAGCCCGGTTTTTTAGCCTGGTTAAACTCGTCGTATGATTGCGGCCCGCGATTTTTAAAATCATCCTCGCTGCCGTCCGGGCCTACCTCGCCCCAATATAACCAACCGGTTTTGCTGTCAATAGTTGGGCGCCATGGGTTACGGTTACCCATTGTATAAATTTCAGGTCGTGTTTTGGGTGTTCCCGGCGGGAAAAGGTTCCCTTTCGGTATACTGTAGCCGCCGTTTGGCTCGGGGTGTATTCTCAATATCTTACCACGTAAGTCATTGGTATTTGATGCACCTTTCTGCGAGTCCTCTGCCGACATGCCCGGGCGCTCATCCAGCGGCGAGAAACCGTCAGACGCGCGCGAGAACGTATTGTCGCCGGTAGTTAAGTACAAATTTCCTTTTTTATCGAAGGTCATACCTCCGCCAACATGGCAGCATTCATAGCGCTGCACCACCACATCAAGCAGGTGTTTACGGGTTGATATATTAAGCGGGCCTTTGCCATCCCAGGTATATCGGTCTAATGAGTTCTTGGGGTCATTGCCGGCCGGCGACATATAAATGTAAATCCAGTGGTTTTTTTCAAAATCCGGATCCAGAATAACGCCCTGCAAGCCGTCTTCAGCCTCGCTAACCTCGCCGGTTTGGCTCACATATTTAGTGCTTACCGCAAACTCATGAATCACCGAGGTTTTTTGCGTAACCGGATCGTACAACTTCAGTTTGCCTTTGCGCTCGGCGTAGATAACCTTACCGTCTTTAAGCACCTGGAATTGCATGGGTTCCTGCACGTCCTGTGCCAGTACCACTTTGGTAAAACGGTTGTCGTCCGGCTTTACTGTTGATTGAGCCGAAGCAGATAAAAGTACGGTGGCTGTTAATAAGCCTGTTAGAAAAATACGTCTACGCATAATTTCGTTGTTAAGATAGCAATGAAAGCTGGTTTTTGTTGAGAATAAATCTGTTATCTAGCCGATTTTTTACAAAAGCTTAAATTTGTTACATAAATCCGACAATTAACAGACATAATTGGCCCTGCAAACATATTTAAAATTATGCGGATGAGGGGGGAGGATGTGTAATTGTGCGGATATGCAAATGTGCAATTGGATCGGAATTTATCGTTTCCGGCGTGTTATGGTGAGCCAGGCGTGCAATCTCCCCGGTATCTTGGTAAATCGTCACCCGCTTCCCGTTATAATCGCAATGTTACATTGGCCGCCGAATGATTTAAATATTTTACCTTAAGTTTGAGTAAGCCTTATATAAACCAAGCATCTGGAGTAAACATGAATAAAAAGCAATTATTAATTGCCGCTGCTGCCTTTTTTTGTGCCGGCCATGCCTTGTCGCAGGTGCCAAAAAACATTAACGCCACATCAAACCAGCCCGACCCGGTTATGGATGCTCATTTTAAAAACCCGCCGCAGGGCGCAAGGCCCTGGGTGTTCTGGATGTGGCTAAGGGTTGATGCCGACGAAAAAGCGATAACCGCCGACCTGGAAGAGATGCACAAAAAAGGAATAGAAGGGGCCATTCTTTATGAAAGTGGTACCGGTTATGAGCCAGCCTCTATGACGGCCAATATGGTTTTAGAGGGAAAAAAATATGTAATTAAACCCGCTGCGGATTTAAAAGGCGCTGCACAATTACCCTTACCCCAACCCATCATTAAACCCTGGAGCAGCAGGGTGCGTGAGTTGTTCAGGTATGCCGCTAAAGAAGCTAACCGTATCGGGATAAAGTTTGTACTAAGCGTTGGGCTTGCGGGCACCTCGGGGCCCATTGATCCGGAATACGGGCAACAGGAGCTGATCTGGTCTGAGAAGGATGTTATTGGCGGGCAGCTGATCAATGAGCAACTACCTGAGGCCTCTAAAAACGTATTGGCAACGCATAATTCTTTAGCAGCTCAAGCGGCAGATTACAAAAAGAAACTCGCCACAATGCCAGCGGTAGTTAAAAGCGAATTTAATCGGCACGAAATAGCCGTACTGGCTGTTCCCGATGAGCCTGGCGCCAGAGTATCACAGGTAATCAATATCTCTGATAAACTGCATGACGATGGTAAGCTGCAATGGCTCGCTCCGCCAGGTAGATGGAAAATTATGCGCTTTGCTTACCGCCCAACCGGGCGCCATGACGTTTGGGGATATTTTACCGATAGCATGAGCGCTGAAGCGCTGGATACTACCTGGAATACTACAGTAGGCAAAATGCTTAAAGAGATGTCGCCCGATGAGCGAAAGGGTTTGTACGGCGTTGAGGATGATAGCTGGGAGGGCGGCGAAACTACCTGGACCAAACTTTTCGCGCAAAAATTTAAGGCGCTTCGAGGCTATGACCTGATATCCTGGCTGCCTGCTATAGCCGGAGTTACTTTAAACGATACTACGCAAACAGATGGCATGCGCCGCGATTATTACCGCACCATTGCCGACCTGATTGCCACCAATCACTATGACCACCTGCGCGAACTGGCCAACAAAAACGGCTTGGTTTGCTATGCCGAAGCCGCCGGACCCAATACCGCACAACTGGACAACCTCAAAAACTCAAACGCCGTAAATATGGCCATGGGCGAGTTCTGGATTCCGTCGGTACACCGCCCCTCGCCCGAGCGCAGGTTTTTGTTGCGTAATACTGCTACGGCAAACCATGTTTATGGTAAGCGGGTAACCGCTTGCGAAGCTTTTACATCGGTTGGCCCGCATTGGGAGGAAAGCTTTTTCGACCTTAAAAATGTCGCCGACCAGGCTTTTTGCGATGGTTTAAATCAGGTTGTGTTTCATAACTTCAGTCAGTCGCTGGTTTTAAATGCCAAACCCAACTATGTGTACTTCGCCGGGACACACTACAGCCGTAATGTAACCTGGTGGGACGAAACCCCCGCTTTTAACGCCTATGTGGGGCGATGCTCGTACATGCTGCAGCAGGGCCTTTTTGTAGCCGATGCGCTGTACTATACCGGCGACGGTATTGGCCACGGCGAGCAAATGAAATCAACCCCGGCTTTGCCGGCCCCAGGCTACGATCACGACAATTGTAACCTCGACGTGCTGTTGCATCGCGTTAGCGTAAAAAACGGGCGCCTGGTTTTGCCCGATGGTATGAGTTACAAAATGCTGGTGCTGCCCAACCAGCCAAAGATTGCATACCAGGCCCTGCAAAAAATTGCCGCGCTGGTAAATGGCGGAGCGGTAGTTGTCGGCCCGCGGCCTGAAGGCCTGACCGGACTTGTTTTAAACGCAGCTGAAAAAGAAAAGTCAAGAAAAGTGATTGCTGAGTTATGGTCAGGTTCGGGTAAGCGTCATGTTATCAGCAACAAAAGTGCATCAGAAGTGCTTACAAGCATCAATTTACGGCCTGACTTTGAATACATCGGTTTGAGCGGCGCCGGGGAGATTGACTGGATACATCGCCGCGTTGGCAACGACGATATATACTTTGTAGCCAGCCGTTGGGACACTCCGGAAAAGCTTAATGCAACTTTCCGCGTAAGCGGAAAACAGCCCGAACTGTGGGACCCGGTAACAGGCGAAATACGCCCGGCCAAAGCATTTACCCAAAGCCATGGCCGCACCACCGTGCCGCTGGAGTTTGACCCGCGCGGATCTGTATTCGTAGTTTTCAGAAAAGCCATACCTGTAAATGTAATTGGCTCATCAATAGCGAATTACCCGGGATATAATATCTTGGAAAATATATCAGGCAGCTGGGGCTTACACTTTGACCCCAAATGGGGAGGGCCGGCAAATATGGTAATTGATTCACTAAAGGACTGGACAAAATTTGACGACTATAACATCAAACATTACTCTGGAACAGCTATTTACAATAGAACATTTAATATAACTAAAGCCGATGCCGGCAAAAAACTATACCTGAACCTGGGAGAGGTGCATGAAGAAGCTGTAGTAAAACTAAACGGCGTGGAGCTAGGGGTGGTGTGGACCAAACCAGCACGGATAGATATCAGTAAAGCCATACATGCAGGCTATAACAAACTGGAAGTGAAAGTAGTTAACCTATGGCCCAACCGTTTAATTGGCGACGAGCCACTGCCACAGGAGAAACGGTTTACGCTGACCAATATTCATAAATTTAGTAAAGATACGCCGTTATTTCCGTCCGGGCTTATTGGCCCGGTGAGCTTAGATGTGGCGCGGTAAGTTAATAAACAGATCATACCTTTGAGCGGACCATGTGTAAGGCCCTGAAAATTTGCCTGTGTTTTATGTTTTTCTGCGGGTTAAATACATCTGCGCAGCAAATGGAATTGTCTAACCCCAACGCCTCACGCGAGGCCAAAGCCCTGTATTGCTACCTGAAGGCCATGTACGGGCATAAAATGCTGGCCGGGCAAATGACATCAAATTGGGGGTTTGACGAGTTGAAATATTTACATGACTCGGTTGGCAAACAACCGGCCATTCGCGGCATGGACTTTATCGACAGCAGTAAAAATCAAAACGAAGTTAAGTTTGCCAAGCGGTGGTGGCGCAAAGGGGGTATCCCAACCATTATGTGGCATTGGGGTGCACCAGCTAAAGGAAATGGCTATGAGAACGCAAAAAAAGTGGTAGATATTGATAAGGTTTTTGAATATGGAACGCCGGAGAACACAGCGTTTTGGAAAGAGCTGGACGAAAAGGCCAAACTCCTTGAAAAGTTGAAGCGCAAGCATATCCCTGTGCTGTGGCGCCCATTTCATGAACTTAACGGCGATTGGTTTTGGTGGGGAAAGGACGGCTCGCAACAATTTAAAAAGCTTTGGATAACCATGTATAACTATTATGTGCACGAAAAGCATCTGGATAACCTGATATGGGTGCTTTGTTATGCAGATAGGCCCAATAGCGCATGGTACCCCGGCAGGCAATATGTGGATATCGCCGGTGCAGATACTTATCAAACCGAAGAAAACGTTCCGCGAGCGGCTATGTATAATGGCGTGAAGGCTATTGTAGGCGATGTGATGCCGATACCTATGCATGAATGCGGAATACCGCCCGATCCGGAAAAATCATTTGCTGATGATGTAAAATGGTCATGGTTTATGGAATGGCATACTGATTATCTTAAAAAGGTACCTGTTAAATACCTGCGAAAAGTTTACAGCAGCGATCTGGTAATTACACTGGATAAAGTTCCTGATATTATGAAAATATATGGCGAACGAAAGCCATCGTTTTGGCATAGGCTTAAAAGGTTTTTCGGCCAATTATTTTAGGTGAAAGCATCACCAACACGGCCGCCGGATAACGGTATATTGAAACAATAAAATCAATAAACCGTACAAATTTATGTATAATAGCTTTGCGATTGCTTACCTGTTAATATCCAAGTTATAGATGACGGTGCTGAAAGATACCCCTAATGAGCATTTCGACCTGGGATTATTTTTTGATCTCTCGGCCGATTTGCTGTGTATAGCCGGCTATGACGGTTATTTCAGAAAGATCAATCCTGCTGTATCCGGTTTGCTGGGATATAGCGCCGAAGAACTGTTTTCAAGACCAATAGCTGATTTTATTCACCCGGACGATAAGTTAAATACCGCTGTTAATAGAGAAAACCTGACAGAAAGCGGTATACCGCTGTTAAACTTTGAAAACCGGTATCTAACTAAAGCTGGAGAGGTAGTATGGCTTTCCTGGACTTCAATGCCGGTGGACAGCGAGCAAGTTGTTTATGCCATCGCCAAAAACATCACCCACAAAAAGAAACAGGAGGCAGACCGAAACCGGCTGATCAAGAATCTTACGGAGATTAACAGTGACCTAAAAAAACTAAACTATACTACGTCTCATGATCTGCGGGCGCCGGTGGCTAACTTACTGGCTGTTTTTGATCTGCTGGATAACAGCAAAAATAAAGAAAACGAAATGGAGCAGTTTATTGGCCATCTGCGCGCCGCAACCAATAACCTGAAAACGACATTGGACAGATATGTTGATGCCTTGGTTGAAAAGACAACACCAACCATCACTCTGCATGAATTGGACATACAGCTTGTTTTGAAGAATGTATTGCAATCGTTGCAATCATTAATCAGCGGATCAAGGACTAATATTGAGATTGATTTTGCAGCATTTAATCATATCAGGTTTAATGAAAACCATTTGGAAAGTGTTTTTTTAAACCTGATAACTAATGCCATTAAATATGCCAAACCTGGCGAAGCGCCGCAAATTTCTATTAGTACGCAGCTGGTAGGCGGCGTTAAGCAACTTAAGTTTGCCGACAAAGGTATTGGCTTTGACCTGGAAAAAGTAAAAGACAAATTATTTGGTTTGCACCAAAAGTTTCACAACAATAAAGACGGCAAGGGGATTGGTTTATACCTTATTTACAATCACATTTCAAGTCAGGGCGGGAGCATAGATGTTAAAAGTAAAGTTAACGAAGGGACGGAATTTACGATATCATTTAACCCAATGTCAGGGACGGAGCATTAAAATTAGTCTGATAATCAGGCAAAAAAATATTATTTCAATTTTATTTTGCGAAATAAAATCAGAGGTCTATATTTGCAGTCCCAAAACAAAGGGAGCATAGCTCAGCTGGTTCAGAGCATCTGCCTTACAAGCAGAGGGTCACAGGTTCGAATCCTGTTGCTCCCACAAGATAGAAAGCTCTTAGATAAGTTCTAAGGGCTTTTTTGTTTATAGGGGTCTTTAAGATACAGTGATTATTAGGTCTAATACAGCGTAATGACCTCGTATTGTTCGCACAAATGATGCAACAGTTGAATCAGCCAATCCACGCACTATTTAGAAAATCTGAATAAAACGATGCTTGCATAAAAACAGCCAAACTATAATAGAGTACAAAATAATTATTTAAAAACGGATAATATTTTAAAAGATAAAACACAAGAAAAAAGAGCGAATAGAAACAAAGCACATTTAAATTAAAATGCTGGTAGACCCCCGTAAAAAAAAAGCCAAAAAGCGTTAACAAAATTAATATGACACCTTCTTTTAATTTGGGAGAAAACCCTTGATATAAATAAATTACAAATATTAGTGTGAAGGGAGTACACATCACATGTCTATTTATACTCCATATGGATGTAGATTTGCCTAAGTTAAAACTAAACGAAGTATCGAGTATAGTAACACCAGCTATGTATAAAGCTGAAAATAACACAGACTGATTAACTGCAGATAATAGCAGTGGTTTTTTCTTTGTTATATGGGCCAAAACCCACCGAACGATAAAAAATATCGCCAGAACACCACAAGTAAATGCAATGCCATCTAATCCGAGCACTCTATTTGCCGCAATAGTTGTCAATGGAAATTGCGGTATAATCCAGTGTCTTCTCCAATATTTTTGAAGTTCAATGAAATAAAACCATTTACCATCATTACGGGCCATATAAACTCCTGCTAAAAAAAGGCCTCCTAGACTGGCCCAGAGTTTATAAACCGTTTGTAAAAACCGCAATCGAAGTGTTTTTTTGGAGCCGTAATTAAGCAACTCACACAAAATTATAGCCGGAACGAAAATTACACAAACTGACCTGGTTAATGCTGCTCCAAACAAGCCAATGCACAATAGCCATATAGAGTCTTTTTTATACCCGGTTACAATTAAGGTACAAAAAAGAAAAAACAATGACTCCGAATACGGAACCGCAAAAAATATAAAAGAAGGAAATGAAAGTAGTAATAATATTATATTATGATGCAGCTTTTGCTCTTTTAGAAGAAAGGCAAGTGAAAAGCAAAATATAATCAAGTTAAAAACGCTTATTAACAAAATATCTAAGCCAGTTAGTCGCCAAACTAGCGGAAACAGAGGGAAAAACGCCAAGTTACTCGCGCTATCTTGCGTATATAAATACCCAAATTCTTTTATGGTGTAATACCAATAGGCGTCACAACGAATTAAATTGTTAGGAGTAGGCGCTACATATTTGGATTGATAAAAAACATGTAAAAAACCATAAACCGTCAAAACTATTGCAACATGAAAAATAATTGTGGTAAAGGCCCTGTTTTTCTTGGATGTCAAAAATTGCGTGATTGAATACATGCGATTGTTAGGATAAGGTTTTTAAGTTTCTAGTTTTTGGGCATTACTTCAAATAAAAGCAACGAGTGGTTCTCGTATCCGGTAAAAGTTTTAATATAGCATATCCAGTCAGGAATACCAGTCTCAAGTTTATTTAGTTTATAAGGTTCAAACAAAAAAGTGTAATAACTAATCTGGTCTGCCTGGATAACCACTAAGGTTTTAACATTATTATCAAATTGAATGGGGGTGAATAAGTTGAGTGGTTGATCATCTACATTTTTATCAAAATAAAAATGTTGCTTGATGGGTATAGGCTGGTATGGGTTAGCCCCCTTAGTGGTAAGCAATACAACTTTTCTATTACTATAGTCATTATGAATTTTTTGTGTGATGTTAGCTCTGCCCTCATCATCGGCCGGCGATAACATAATCATTAACAATGCAACGCAATTTTCAAAAATCAACATAACCGAAACAAGAGCACTCCACTTAAACGTAGTTTTGAAAAGGCTAAAACCACCTAGCGTTTGAAGGCTCAGAACCATAGTTAGCGGAATGAAGTTAACTATAGGAAATAAAAATCTTAATTCTTTGTGTGGAACTATTAAATGAACTATTAAAAAGGGAAGTAACACCCAACTTATGAAGTTGCGATTATTAACAATCAACTGAATACATAAGCATACCCAGATCAATAATCCTAAGGGTATTGTTGCTGCACCGGTGCTTTCTGTTAAATAAAAGTACCATGGAGACCTGCCATAACCCGAAGCAACGTCATTAACCACATTGGCTATATAATAATTAACAAAAGTTGCAGTAAGCTGCCCATAATACCAATAGTCGATTACAAATCCTAAAGTTAGTACTGCTATTCCCCCAAGCAATAATTTGCAAATATTCGATAATCTGCTTTGATAAATAAAAATAATCCATAATATCAATCCCAGAGACATAAAAGCCGTCTGAAATCTGAAAAGAAAGCTCAACCCCAACAACGCCCCCGTTAAAATAAACTTATACTTTAAGTTTGACAGTAAAATAGCCAGGCCAAGTATAAAAGTTAAACCGGCGTATGACTCTGAAGAAAATCGAGCATTGATAAAAGGCAAAAACCATAAAAAATAAGACAATAAATTATACCAAATTTTAAAGTCGGGTTTTATTAAAAAATCTGTTTGCTTTATAAAGTAACTAATTATTAAAACAGCCAATATGGCTGTAAGAAACCTTAAACCCATCATAGACACATAAGGGTCAGTTACATTGAAAGCTTTTGCTACGGACAAAAAGAGATAAGCTATTAAAGGCTGTATCGCGGGCCTTATTTTAGCCTTATACTCCCAGGCCAGATCTGACGGCTTATTTTCTCCGGATTTTAATTCTGCAAATTCAATCAACTGATAGTGTTCGTCGTAATAATAAAATCCATTGTTAAAAACAGCACTAATAGTGTAAATAAAAAACGCTGCTAACAATATTGCTTTACGTGTAAACATCGGTTGGTAATTAATTGAGCCAGGATAAATATCAATTCAACAAATATTTATCGTGCTTTTTATGTGATGGGTTGGTTTTTTAAACTTTTTGGAATTGACCACAAGCATGTTTTACTCTACCTATACAGTAATTAGCAATCAGCAACTGTTATTGCTTGTAACATCCATGCTAACAATCAACTCCGCATTTTTGAAATCGTAGCTATATTATTGAAAAATATTGCTATTTACTGTTTTCCGGATAATTGATATCGAAATAGTTCAAGTATTGTTTTAAAGGGATTAAGCCTAAGGTTGCACGTAAAGAATCAACTTTTGCTTCGTCTTTTATAGGTGCATATTTATATGCGCCATATTTTCCGGTTGTTTTATCTTTTTCTTTGTAAACCTGTGTGCCGTAAATTTGATACCCATATTTATCAACGCTTATTCTATCTGTCATCAATGCAAACCATTCTTTGCTGGCTTCATTTTTAGCCACCGCCTCTGCTAACATGTTCAGATATTTTTCTTGAACTTGTAAACTGGCGTGCTGTAGTACTAAAAATGCGCCGTTTGCCGATGCCGGGCCAACCATTGTATAAGTAGGCCAGCCATATTGACTGATTATTTTTTCTACCTCGACCAAATCCTCTTCATCATGAAAGAATTTTTTATCTTTTTTCTTTAATCCCATCCCCCGGCCTTGTTGGTCATTAAGATAGATATGAAATAACTTTACCGCCAATTGTTTGTCTGTTACTTTTGGATACATTGACAGATAAATTGAGTCGACGGATTGCGTTATTTTTTTCCAGCAATCATCGCTTCTAAATGGCTCAAAGTCTGTATCGGTCATAATAAAAAGCATCAAACCTCGTCCGCTTTTTAAGCATCTATTTAAATAATAACATACATTTTGAGCATCGTTTTTAGCAGCATAACAAATTGCTAAATTGTAATA
Organism: Mucilaginibacter ximonensis; assembly: GCF_042686265.1. Taxonomy (NCBI): domain Bacteria; kingdom Pseudomonadati; phylum Bacteroidota; class Sphingobacteriia; order Sphingobacteriales; family Sphingobacteriaceae; genus Mucilaginibacter; species Mucilaginibacter ximonensis. Next base: position 517,795 of record NZ_JBHUPD010000002.1, on the reverse strand, counting down.
AGCTGTGGTTGTTTTTGTAGTAGTTGCAGAAGCTAGCTGCCTTTTTAGCTCTTCGATCTTAATATCTGTTTGATTTCTTGCATTTAGCGTATCGACAAATAACATCTCCTTCCCTATCTTATCATAAGGCGGTATTATTTGTGATTTGGCATAACTGCTCAATAACAAAAACAGCACTAATATAAATAAGGTGTTTTTTTTCATTTGCGAAAATCAGTTAGGGGTGACGTAAGCCACCCCCAACGATAGTTTTGTTTACTTCTTGACTCTTAAAATCAATTCTATAGTTACTATATACATTACAATCAACGCAATGCCTGTGTATATTTCTTGCAAAAAAGACACATTCCAATATTTACTTGCTATTAATATACCAGCCAATAAACATAACTCAGGAAGTATTCCTATAATTCCTTTTTGAGTTCTTGAAATGTAAACTCTCAGTACAATAGACAATTGAAAGAAAAACAAAATTATTAAACAAAAAATCATATTAATGTCCTATGCTGTCCCAAATTGTATCCCATCCTGCTGTAGTCATGGAATCACCAACTCCGGTGCCCGCACCCCATAAAAGAGTTGCGCTACCAACGGTTACGACTGCACCTTCCGGGTCTGCTACAATCCCAACTGTTCCCCCAGCGGCATTCCAACCTGCTACAGCACCGGCTTCTCCCCCTGTTATAGCACCCTGTATATCGGCTTTTACAGTGTCTTCGCCATGTTTTGACCACCAATCAGAAATTCCATCCACAATCCCTTGAATATCAATGCCGTCATCTTCCGCTTCGTCGGCATAGTCAGGATAGATATCAACTTCGCTTAATTCCGGAACATAATAAATGGTGTCAGCATCTAAAGTACGTAAACTGTTTGTTCTTGCAGTACCAATATTCTTCTTAAAATATAGATAATTTAGCTGAAAATTACTATACTTAGCCAAAACGGTAGGGTATTGCATTGCAAAATACCATTTTCTGTAGTTTTTAAACCAATATTGATAGGAAGCAAATCCCACACTTGTTGCGGCATATACTTCGTTGGCCTCTCCATTACTCAACATCTTTGAAGCATTATTATTTATTTTTTCTAATTCCACTTTCAGTTGTAACATTGAATTTTGTTTAAATTTTGTAGATAAAGCAACTGTAATTTGGTTTAGTAAGGTTTGTAATGCATTTGAACCTTTACCGCTCTCATCTAAACTCAATATTGATTTTTTTGGTCCTTTTTCATTAACATGTACTCTGTTCTGCGCATATTTAACAAAAGAGGGCCCCATTATACGGTAAGACTTTGCAGTTGTAGGATTAGTAGCGAAAAATTTTTCAAGAGCATTTTTTAATACAGCATCATAATCGAACTTATTAGAAGACATAAGGCCTGCGGGACTTATTCTAACGGAACTTGTGTGAGCCCTAAGTTCAGTTGCCAGCGTGTTAAAAACAGAATCCAATCCAGCATTGTGGAGTTGGCCCAGTTGTTTAAAGCCCTCTGGTACGTTATTTAGGGTAATGTAACCGGGCAAACTGGTCAAAAGTGTACTTTTAAGTTGAATATTGTCATTGTAAGACGAAGAAGAAGTTTTCTTACATGCATTTACTAGGATAGCCAGAACAGCTGTACTAGTTAGTATTGTTAAAAGCACTAAAGAATTAAGCTTTTTAAAGTTAGGTTTCATAATTTGTTGTTTTTAAATGTAAGGTTTAAGGTTTTTGATTTTTAGTTTTTGAGAAAAATCTAATCCCATTTACGGAAGGACACTTTGTCCTTTCTCATAATTAAATTTTATTTTACATCATAAGTGGTTAATGGGTTAGGTTATAAATTATTGACTAAATAAATAGTACGTAGGTTAATAAAAATATACATATAGCAGAATACAGGTACAATGTATTAAGCGGTAGAAAAAACAAGAAGAACTGGCGACTATCCAATTTCGATATTAAAAAAAAATCAAGGAATGGTTTATTGTTGCGATAAATTGCTTTTAGGTTATTTTTAATTTATGATTAAGTTTAGTTGATATAATATTAGGAACTAAAAATGAAGAATGCAATGTTTTTAAAAAAAAAGTAGTAGCAAAGGCTTAATATCTAATTAGTTAGATGTTAAATGGCGGCTTGTAGGTGCTTATGAGGTGTTAGTTATAAGTTAAAGAAAAATTGTCAAGTAGAAAAGAATGATTATTATAAAGCAAAGTTAGGATGAAGTGTTTTAACTATTTAAAAGCTACTTTGCAGTTATGAACGGTTTTATTTTGAGAACTCCGGAAGAGCAAATTATCCGCTTTGAATTTTATGTTGACGACGCAACAGCCACATGCAAGGCTTTTGAAGCGTTGTTGCCTTTTTCCCGCAAATTTATGCATGCGCGGGTTTCCGGACAGGAAATCTGGATTGACGATGCTGCGCCACTGGATGTGATTCAGGAAAATGCTTCGGTTTTTACCGAGCCTGGCGAGGTAGTATATGGTCCTCAAAATGCCCGGCGTACAAAAACAGTAAACTGCATGGGTATTTACTATGGCGAAGGCCGCGGATTAGACGCTTGCAATATTTTCGCAAAAGTTTTTGATGAGGATAAAGAAAAGCTGAAAGTCCTTGGCGAAAGTATCTGGAAAGGTGGCATGAAAGCGTTAAGATTTGAACCGATGCTTTAAGTATCGTGTTTCTCTGCCAACAGGAGAGGATTATATCTAAGCCAAGTACGTCGGTTTTCTCACTTGAGCTAAACACATCGCGTTAGCTAAAAAACACCACTTTAAACAATAAGGGAACTATGATTAAGCCAATAGATATTAAAGCATAATTTCTGAAGACATTGCTGTTTCTTTGTTTTTGTGCTATAGTTTGGTATTGGTTATTTGAAAAAATCAGCAGATAATTCAATATTATAAAAGGCAGGACATAAGTAATAATCACAGATATGCCCGTATTGTAGCCGGTTGTATAAAAAATATGCACAGGAAATAGTAAAAGTAAATGGTTATTAAGGGCGTGCAGCAGTAAAAATAATGTCAGCAGATTAACGCCCATTAATATGGAGATAGAAATTAATGGCATCAATTTCCAGCCGTTATTTTCGGCCTTGTTTTTCTTTGCCTGGTTAATGGCATCTGCCCATATTTTGTAGTACAGGTTCATAAAGGTATAACCGCAACGGTTATAAATGGTTTGTGCGATTTATCTGGTGTCTGCATGCCTGTATTTTGAACAGTTTTATGTATGTTCATGCCGAACCCCAAATGGACAAACAAAAAATATTACCCCAGGTCGTTTTTTTAAGGGCCTTAGCCTCGCTTGGTGTCTGTGTTTTTCATCTAACTTTCGCTCAACCAATCTTTTCTGATTCGAGTGTTTTTAAACAACTTTTTCTATATGGGTGGTATGGCGTGCAAATGTTCTTTATCATATCGGGTTTTATTATATGCTACTCGATGCCTGAAGATTATCAGCTTAAAGACTTTAAAACATTTATTGTAAAGAGAATCGTTAGGATCGATCCGCCTTATATTATCTGTATTCTGCTTATTTTATTCCTGCTTTTTATATCGGCGCCATTTAACCACGTGCCTTTCCATTTTTCGTTTTTGAACTTTCTGTATCATTTGGGATATCTGAATAACTTTAAACTGGGTGAATACTACAGCCCTGTTTTCTGGACGCTGGGCATCGAGTTTCAGTTTTATATTTTGATAGGGGTAATCTTTTGGTTCATCAAAAAATCGGCCTTGAACCTGGTTATAGGTATAGCCTTTCTTTTGGGCATTTCCTTTATACCTACGCAAAACACCATGCTGGTGCTGTATTCTTTGCCGTTGTTTTGTTTGGGAATGGCCGCAAACTTTTATTTATACGATCAAAAAATTAATACGCCGACATATCTTGGTGTGATAGCTGTTTGCTTTGTACTAATTTTTATAAAAAGCATACCCATTTTTTGGTGTTGCGTTTTTACCATGATGGTGATCCATTTCTGGAAAAACGACAACATGATCATTCGGTTTTTTTCGAGGATATCTTATTCGTTATACCTCACTCATTCGGTAATCGGTGTAAGGGTTATCAACCTTGGCTTGCGTTTTTGCCATACTACTGTAACCAAACACCTGTTATTTGTGGTAGCGCTAATAGTTACTATAGCATTTGCATGGTTGTTTGAAATTGTTGTTGAAAAACCATTTATGCGTATGGCGAAAAGTATTCACTACAAAAGGCCACAATCGGTAAATAGTACCATAAGTGCCATAAACAATACCATTTAAGGCGCGGGATACTTCTTATCTTTGTAGTAATGAAAGCGGCCATCCCTATATATGATATTTGCAGCCTGACTCAACGTCAGGATGATTTGCTCATCAGCCGCTTTGCGTCCTATTTAAAAAGCCACCGTAATTTGCACCTGGCGCATAAACATTCGTTTTATCACCTGGTTTTTTTTACCAAAGGCGACGGTTCACAAACTATAGACTTCCAGCAAGTTTCTGTAAAACCCTTCCAGATTTATTTCATGATCCCTGGCCAGGTACATAAATGGGCGTTTGAAGGGGAGGTAGATGGCTACATAATTAATTTTTCAGTGCCTTTCTTCCAGTCATTTTTACTAAAGGCTAATTATCTGGAAGAATTTCCGTTTTTCACAGGCATTGTAGACGACTCGGTTATCGATATCCCAGAGAGTGCGCAAGCCCAGGTAATAAATCTGTTTGAACAACTGATCTGCGAAACGGAAGAACCGAAGCCGCTGGCCGACGACATGGTGCGCGCCCTGCTGCTGCAGTTGTTCATAACCGTTGCCCGTACAGGAATAGCTACCGTAAATAAGGCCATACCGCATTATAACTACACGTTACTGCGCAGCTTTCAAAAGCTCATTGAAAAGAATTATACCGCCTTACGTTTACCTAAAGAATATGCCGAGCTGTTGTATATTACCCCCAATCATTTAAACGCTTTATGTAATGATGTATTGGGGATGTCTGCCGGCGAAGTTATCCGTAACCGGATTGCTCTCGAAGCAAAACGCCTGCTCATTAATAATGATTTGACGGTTTTAGAAATAGCTAATCAGCTCAACTTTACCGACAACTCTTACTTTACCAAGTTTTTTAAAAAACAAGCAGGTACTACGCCCGAAGAATTCAGAAAAATAACCAATAGTCATGAATAGTTCCACCATAAAACCAATAGCCATGCCAACCTCACAACTATCAGCAGCCCTCCATGCCAAATGTCCAAAATGCCGCAGAGGCGACATGTTCGCCAACAGCGGATATAATCTTTTTTCGCAAAAAATGAATAAGGCCTGCCCGCACTGTGGCTTCACGTTTGAGATTGAGCCGGGGTACTTTTATGTAGCCATGTTTGTGAGCTACGCCTTTAACGTTGCCGAGATGGTAACTATGGCTGTAGGTATTTATATACTAACCGGCAGCCATAATCCCTGGGCATATGTAATAGCCTTGTTGGGGGTGTCGGTTTTACTATCGCCTTTTAACTTTAAATTTTCGCGGGTAGTACTCCTGTATTGGTTAACCCCGGGTGTGCATTATGATCCAGACCGAGATCGCGATGATTATAAAAGACCAGGAAGCTTATAATCCGGAATAATAATCATACCCCTGCTCGGCCCAATAGTCGTGCGGACGGTTGTTGCTGAAAGTTATGGTGCCGATACGTTTTAGGTTTTTAATACCATATTTAGTTGGAATGATAAGCCGCAGCGGAGCGCCGTTTTCTAAAGGCAGTGGCTTTTCATTTACCTCATAGGCCATAATGGTTTGGGGGTGTATAGCGCTGGGCATATCTATCCCCACATAATAGGTTTTATCGGGAGTTTCCATGCCGACATATTGCAGCTGCGTTTGGTCTTGCAGCTTATAGTGATTCAAAAAATCAATAAATTTTATACCACCCCAGTGCGATATCTGGTCCCAACCCTCAACACATTTAAAATCATAAACAATTTCGGTTTTAGGCAGTGTTTTGAGTTCGTCTAAACCAATGCTAAGTGTTTCGCCGTTTTGTTTTTTTACTTCAAGCTTCCAGTTGGCTATGTCAAATTGTTTATCGGCCTCAATACCGATGTCGCTGTTTACCCTTACGTTTTTTGCGGCCCGGTCTTTTGAGTAGGTTTTAACCAGGTGATTTTCGTTATACAGCAGCCGGCGCACGGCCAACTCGGTTTTGTTTAAGGCCCGGCGCAAGGGCACGCGCTGACCGCCGGTAATAGCCGTAACCTCTTCGGGCGAATGATAAAGCCAGCGCCAACCCAAAACACCGGTAACGGCGGCTGCGCCAAATACGCCGAAAGATATAAACGTGCGGCGATTGATTTTTTGCTGAACAGTAAGCGGCTGTTTAATTTTTTTCTGCTTCATCTGCCTTTTTAATTTTTGGCCCGGTCTCTAAAACCTCAAAGCCTGTTATTGCCGAACTAAAGTTTTTCCACCCGGCCAGGAAAACCTGAACTATGTGAATGACAAAGAAAAATACATAACCCAACGTCAATACAAAATGAATAATGCGTGCCGAATGGTAACCACCACACAGCCAGGTTAAATAATAACACTGCACGGGTTTATAAATGGCAAGGCCGCTGATAACCGAGCCGATACCCATTACAATGATCATAGTGTAGGCGATACGTTGCGCTGCGTTATACTTTTTTTGAGGCGGCGCCATTTTGCGGATATGCAGATCGTGCAGCAAAACCAGCCAGGCTTCTTTAAACGACCGCCGGTTTGGCACCAATTCACGCCACTCGCCCGATATCAGCGTATACAAAATATAAAACACGCCATTAAGAATAAAGAACCACATAAACAGAAAGTGAAAGGCCATACCTTCTGACAGGCGATGCGTTATATTAAAATAGCGGTAAAACCAGTCAGGGAAAAATTTAAAAAATGTGTGCCCGAATAAGGTGATGCTGTATTCGTCGTTGGCCCAGTAGATAAGCATGCCGCTCCATATCATGATGCTGAGCATCGGAAAATTTACCCAATGGCACCAGCGCATAGCCAGCGAGTGTTTTTCTTTGATCTGTTTCATAAGGCGGCCGGTATAGCTTGTTTAGTAGCAGCTGTAATTTGGCCGTTTGATAAATCCTGGAGCAGCACAATCACCTCGAAATTCTGATTGCCGGAAATCGACGGCAAAGTCAATGTGCCCGCACCTGTGGCATTTGAGCCAAGAGCCTGGCGCTGCAGTTGCCGTACAATTTGCACATGCGATAGCGTATGGCCGCCATTTTCGCCGCTTTTAACTTTTGTTTGCGCTGATTTTTGCACCAATGCCAAAACCACTTCGCTATATTTAGGCGCTGCGCTGACGGTATAAGTGACCGCAATTTTAGAACCTGTGTTTTTTAAGGCGGTTAAATTTATTTGTGCCGATGATGATTTCCCCAATCCATTAATAATCGAATTGCGCAAGTTTCCTTCCTGCGAGCCAACAAACTCTTTCTGCCCATTAACTACAATTTGCGGCGTGTAAACTGATGGAATATGCAGTGTTTTTGCATAAGCCTCTTGCCGTTGCGAATACGCGGCATCACTAAAAACATCTTTCCAACCAAGCCGGTTCCAATAGTCGACATGGTAGGCCAAAATATAAACCGGCTCATTTTGATATTGCTTTTGAACTTTGGCCACCAGCTCGTCAGCGGGCGGGCAGCTCGAGCAGCCTTCAGAGGTAAAGAGTTCCACCACGACAAAGCCTTTGCCTGCCGGGTATGGTTTGCCGGCAAAGGCATTAAAAATTAAACCGGAGAGGCATATTGCTGATAAAATAATTACTCGAACGTGTTTCATAACTTAATTGTATATGAGGTATGTACGCAATTGGTCGGGGCAATAGACGTTCCCTTACAATAAATTTAATAATTTTAATTTCGTTTGTAAGGTTTTGTGTTTGTTTACGACTAACAGGTGTTTACAACAATGTCAAATCAAGTATTAGTTCCTCATACCCTTAACCCCCATGCGTGGGTTAATAACCATGCCGACTATCTCTATGCCTACGCGTTGGGCCGCATTAATGATGCCGACGAAGCGCGCGACCTGGTGCAGGAGGTTTTTTTAGCCGCGCTTGAAAAAGCTGAGCGTTTTGAAGGCCGTAGCACAGAGCGCACCTGGTTGACAGCTATTCTGAAAAATAAGATCATCGATATTTATCGCAAACGTTCGTCGGGGCTAAGGAAGCCTGAAAAAACAGAGGATAAGGATTACGAGGATTTTTTTCACGAAGACGGGCACTGGCGGGAGGAACATTGGCCTAAAGCCTGGGGCGTTGAAGATCACGATCCGCTGCATAACAAGGAGTTTAACCAGGTGCTTCACCAATGTATGCAGAAGCTACCGGCACTTTGGCTTGCTGTTTTTACTATGAAGCATATGGAAGATGAGTCGTCAGAGAATATATGCGAGCGATTAAAGGTAACGTCCGCTAATTTCTGGGTGATTATTCATAGGGCTAAATTGAACCTGAGGGCTTGCCTTCAAAAAAACTGGATATAAGATGGGACCGATAAAGAAAATTCAATATAACTGCCGCAAAGCCACATTGCTGATAGAAAAAAAACTGATAAGTAGCTTAAGTTTTCGCGAAAAGGTAGAGCTGCGTATCCATTTGGCCGGCTGTTCGGTTTGCCGCACTTTTGAACATCAAAGCGGTATTATCAATAAAATGGTAAAGCAAATGATCCATAGTGGCCATGAGCCCGTTAAGCTTGATGATGACTTTAAACAGGATCTTCAGCACCGCATTGAAGAAGAATTAAATAAAAATTGATTGTATCTGTAAGGTTTGGTTTTGGTATACGACAAATCCCACAAAAACATATTAAAACCAATCAAGATGAAAACAATTTCAAGAACCCTGATCGCCGCGGCGATATTAGCAACACTTTCTTTTAATCTGCAAGCTGCTACCGTTAAACCGTCAATGGTTGATACCGGCAAAATGTCAAAAATGGACAAAAAGATGGATAAGAAAATGAGCAAAAAAATGGCGCCGAAAAAAATGGCCAAAGACACCGGCAAAATGAAAAAGATGTCAAAAATGTAATCACGTCGTTCGTCCGTTATTATGATTTTTGGAAACCCCAAACCGAATGAAAAAACTATTAATATTAACCTTTTTTATATTTAGCTCGGCAACATTATTTGCGCAGGCCGGATTAAAAAAAGGCGAACAAGCACCATCGTTCACAGCTGTGGACAATAATGGCAAAGAGCTGAATTTAAAAGCTTTGTTGAAAAAGTACAAAGCCGTGGTGCTGCTTTTTTATCGCGGACAATGGTGCCCTTACTGTAACAAGCATTTACAACAATTGCAAGACTCTTTACAAACGCTTACCGGTAAAGGGGCTTATGTAATTGGCGTTACGCCTGAAACGGGTGAGAACATCAACAAAACCGTAGCTAAAACACACGCGTCTTTCTCTATAATTCAGGATAAGGATTATAAGATCATGAAAGCGTATGATGTGAACTATGTGTTAGATGCCAATACGGTGACGGCCTACAAAAAGTACGGTATTGATCTGGATCAGAACAATGGCAACACCGACCATATGCTACCTGTGCCGGCTACCTATGTGATAGACAAAAGCGGCAAACTGGTTTTTGTACATTTCGACAAAGATTACCGAAATCGTGCTTCTGTAAAAAGTATTGCAGAGGCCATCTAAACAAACAAGCGCCCCGGCTACCCCGGGGCGCTTTTATTCGATGTACAATTCACCATCCGTCAAACCATCCAGCTCTTGCGGGTTGTGGCTTACAATAAGTACAGTCGCGCCTAGTTCTTTAAACAAGGGTTTCAATTGGCCTATCAATTCTGTTTTCATATGCAGATCAAGTGCCGAAAAGGGTTCATCCATCAATATCAACTTCGGTTTAATAGCCAATGCGCGCAAAATAGCCAGGCGTTGCTGCTGTCCGCCTGATAAATGGATCGGTTTATGATCTGTTAACGTATCCAGTTTTCCCAGCTTTAATAACCGGTTTATCCAGGCCCGATCTTTTGTAGCGTAAGCCAGATGTTCAGCAACTGTCATGTTCGGAAACAGTGCATAATCCTGAAACACAAAGCCCGGCATACGTTTTTGTGGAGTAAGGTTGATTTCCGCCGATGTGTCCAACCAAACCAATCCATCAACAGTAATTTTACCCTGTTCGGGCGTTATTAAGCCTGCAATGATTTTCAGGAATGTGGTTTTGCCGGCACCCGATGGCCCGTGTATTTTGGTGATGCTGCCGGTATCAAACCCATCCGCAATTTTGAGCACATGCTGCCCCTTGTAAACTTTGAGCTTTTTCTCTATCGCTACGCTGATCATTCCAGGGGAGATTTAGCCTGATATTTATTAAATACAAATACGCTCATCACCATTCCAAATGTGATGGCAAACAATATCAGCGAGTAGTTATTAGCGGATGCATAATCCATCTGTTCAACCGAATCATAAACGGCTATAGACGCAACGCGGGTAACATTGGGGATATTGCCACCAATCATCAGCACCACACCAAATTCGCCAAGGGTATGGGCAAAAGTTAAAACAGCTGCGGTAATTAACGATGGTTTGATATTGGGCACCAGGACGCTTTTAAAAGTTTCCCAGCGCGATTTTCCTAGCGTGTATGAAGCTTGACCCAACGAAGCCGGTAGTTGCTGCAGGGCTGATTTAATGGGGCCAACCATAAAAGGCATACTATAAATAAATGACGCCAGCACCAACCCCTTAAATGAAAATACAAACTGGATATCAAACGCATCATGCAGCCATTTGCCCAGCCCATGCTGCGGACTAAAAGCCAGCAGCAAATAAAAACCAAGGACTGATGGCGGCAAAACCAGCGGCATGGTGATCAATCCCTCAATAATAGTTTTGAAAAACGCCCGCCCTGTTGACAGCCACCACGCCAAAGGTAGCCCGACAAGAAACAACAACGATGTGGTTATTGTTGCCAGTTTAAGCGTAAGCCAAATTGGGGACAGGTCCATCAATAATGGGTTGGTTTAAAAGCGATAGCCATATTGCTTAAATATCTTTTTAGCATCAGGGCCCAAAAGGTAATTATAAAACTTTTCGGCTTGGGCGTTTGCTGCTGCCCGTTTCAATATTACCACACCTTGTTTTATCGGCGCATATTCTTTCGGGTCAATGATTTTCCAGTATAAAAGGGTTTTATTAGCCGGATCTTTCACCAGCGCCTGGCTGGTAAAACCCACATCTACCACCCCCGTGCTAACGTATGTGTTTACCTGCGATATGCTTTCGCCCCAAACCATTTTGCTATGCACGTTGTCCAGAATGCCTTTTTTCTGCAAAACCTCGCTGGCTGCAGCGCCATATGGAGCTACAGCCGGATTTGCTATCGCGATTTTTTGGATACGGGGAGTAAGCAAGGTACGTTCCCAGTTTTCAAAGCCTATGTTTTTGGTACTGCAGATAATCAGGCTGCCATAGGCATAAACAACCGGGGCTTTTGTTGCAAAGCCATCTTTATATAAAGACTCAGGGAAGCGCATATCTGCCGATAAAAAAATATCATATGGTGCACCGTTTTTAATTTGCGCCACCAGTTTGCCTGATGAACCAACAATGGGCTCGATATCAATACCGGTACGCTGCTTAAAATCTTTTTGCAGTACGGTAATCACCGATTGCAAATTGGCAGCCGCGGCCACCTTTAGCGCCTGCGCAAACGATGCGGCGCAAAGCAACAGATTAAAGAATATGGTCAGGGCTAAAAGTTTGATATTTCGGGCAAAAATGTTTCTTAAATCCATTTTCATGAGCTTGTGGTGTAAAGATAAAACGATTTATCAGAAACAATAGTGCCACAAGTCGGGTACTTTGAGGCTGCCTGCTATAGCTGCAGAAATGTTAGCCAACAAAAAGGGCGAAAGTTTAATAAACCCTCGCCCTAATTTTATATATAGTCTGCTTTTTAATTTCCGGGTTGATCTTCAGGCGTACCCACAATTTTAAATACTTTATCGCCATTGGTGTCTACGGCATCCTGGAAGTAATAACCTTCCTGCGACTCATAATATTTCTGGCCGTTCAAACGAATGATACGGCAACCCTGAGGCAGGCTGTCCACCAGGTCGCCCACCTGCGGAAGATCGTCTTGCGAACCCGCGCTGCCTCCGTCATCAACATTCAGTTCGCCATCTTTACCGGCAATCTGGTAAACCAGGGTACCGTCGTCGCGGGTTACCGGCTGATAATAAACGCCGTTCAGCTCATAGTACTGCATGCCGTTTATAACTATTGATTGCGCATTTGTCGGTAATTTTTCAATCGTTGCACCAATAGGTGGCTCAACTACGGTGTAGTTGTTGTCGTCCATTTGGCGGTAGTACAAGCCATCGCTGTAATAGTACTGGTATGGGCCAAAATAAAACGGATAATAGTTGCGTGGCAAAATACTGATGCTAAAACCTAAACGTGGTGTATAATAAGTTCGGTAATAACCCTGGTTGCGATAGTAAAAACCACGCGGAGCCGGCGAAACATAGTTTCGGCCAAAACGTAAACCGGGATAACTGCGATAACCATTTCTGTAAGTGTTACCGTAACCACGAGGCGCATAAGGACGCGATGAACCTAAAGTAGGATAACGCCGCGGACCTTGCCCCGGTTGGCTAAACTCTGGCATCGTCTGGTGTTGCGCACCACGCGGCTGGCTTGCTGTTGGAGCCGAATTTGGGCGCTGGCCGCCATACGCGTTAGTTTGCGCGCCGCGCTGCATTTGGGGCGGCGGCGTACTGCGCTGAACCTGTTGCTGCGGTTGCGGATTACTGCGTTGCACTTGCGGTTGTGACGGTTGTGGAGCCGGACGCGAAGGCGCTGGAGGAGGAGTAGAGCCGCCACCACTGTTGCCGCCGGATGAACTGCCGCCCGTGCTGTGTTCGCCACCGCGTTGTGCATAAGCTGGAATGCTAAGACCTGCGCCTAACAGCGAGATCAAACTAATTCCGATTAGGTTTTTATATATCTTTTTCATGTCTCAAGTGGTATTGTACCTGTGTTGGTTTGTTTATCTTGTTAGACTGCTAAATGTACAAACGGTTTAATCAGTTTATTATAACGTTTAGCAGTAGCTTCAAGTATAATTAATATTACTTTAAGCGGGTGCTTTTACAGGCTTTCAGCTATAAATAAAAGTTTATTGTCAAAAGTAAGGCTAAAAAAGCCATCGGCCGCAGTCTTAAAAATATTTTGGTCGGTTTTTACCAGGCCTTTTGTTTCCAGGTTTTCAGGGTTCGATATGATCTCAATGATATCGCCGGCCGGCTTCCACTTGCTGAAACCCGATTCAATGCCATATATTTTTTTTTGACGGCAAAAAACCACCAGCGTAATATTTTGCATATATGGCAGATAATCATCAAGCACAAACTCGGCAGTTACTATGTTAACTGCCGGATAATTCTTGTCAACCAAATAGTCAAATGCAGCAACGCTTGCTGGCTTGCCATTGCTTTTAAGATATCTGATATCTGACTGTATATCGGCTGCTGCATCATCGCCCACAATCCAGTCTATCTTGATACCGAAAGCATTGAGCTGCTCGGCCACGAGCGGAGTAGTAAAAACGGTTGGGCTCCATTCTAATAACTGGCCCAATTGCTCATCGTCAAAGCCATTTAAGCTTAACAGCAACAAAGCTGGTTCCTGTTTTTCTCTGACGATATGGTGCGATGACATAAAATATTTTTTATGGGGTCGAAATTACATAATCGTCCGGCTAAAAAGATCAGCCTAACTTCAAATCTTTAAGCCGGGCTTCTTCGAGAACCAGCCTTATGCTCTTTTTTTGGTGATATTCCCATTTAATAAGGCGGATACACTCATCAGAAATTTCTATGCCGGTTATATCGCCATCGTCAAAACAACAACACCCACTGTTAAAATAGGTATCCAGATAACCCTTAAAATCTGGCTGCGAGGTTTTTAGATGCAGCCTGTCAATGCGTGCCTGTATGGCCCCGGCTTCTTTGCCTTTTGCGTTCTCCAGCTTTTCGTAAAGGATTTCAAGCTCTGTTAATGATCGAAACACCGGCTGGTGCGTGTGCCCGGTTATCAGCAAAGTGTTTTTGCGCCCGGCGCTCCATTCATACATAATGCGGTTATGGTCAGTCTTTAAGGTGTCGTTATTTGCAGGCGTATTAGGGTTAATGCACAGGTAAGCCTGAAACGGCGCCCAGATATCGCTCACAAACCATTTGCTGAACCAGTTGCCGTCGCTCTGCAAATCTCCCTGGTGGCCATGGGTCATGTAAATAGCCAGTTTTTGGTCACCAATGGTTGTTTGCAATATTGCTCCCTCATAAACCTTAAGCTGTTGACCATAAATCTGCGCCAGGCTTACCATGGCCAAGGGGTCATTGTCCCAATACAGGTCGTGGTTGCCAAAAATTTTAATGAAAGCTTCACGATCCAGAAAGCGTCTTTCAGCTTCGAAGGTGCGTTTGTTGTGCTTTTTTACGGTGAGAAACAGGTTTTCCCAAAGCTCCTCGCTATCGCCCAGATTAATGTAGAAGAAATTTCGTTTGTTGTAATAATCCAGCGCTGCCAGATAATTATTGGCCGCTTTGGCGAAAATGTCCGAACCATCACGAGCGCCTTTGTGCTGGTCTGAAAGGATGATAAAGCGATCTTTCGCCGCGTCAAATTCAATAATCCGCCCGCGCTTGCCCGGGTTTTGAGTAATGTTTTTATAGAGAGCTGAAAGCGCTTTATCAACCCGCTGTTTATTTGGCCTTGACGACCATTTATTGGCGAGCGCAATTACTGGTTTAGTAAGCAGGCGTTGCAAAAATTTGCGCATGCTTAATTAACAGCGGCAAGGTGGTTTTGTGTGGGATGGATGATGAGTTTTAAAAATGGCGCGGCGAGGACTCACCCCCGACATCGCTACGCTCGTCGACCCTCTCTTCGCCTTTGGCGGAAAGCGGGTTGGTTTCAAGAAGCAATGGGCTTGTGCGATTCCCTCCCCTGGGGAGGGTAGGGAGGGGTTTCTACGCCATGCTTAACGGCGAAACCCCTCCCCGCCATTGCGCTCATGGCCCGCCGCACCCCTCCCAAGGGAGGGAGCTTTGCCTGTCATAACCCTCTTTGCGCAGTAGACAGGGTGGTCCATCCGTCAGCTGGCGAAGTAGACCGGGTGGGTCCTCAACCGTTGTGCAAAATGAATGCCTACACCCCTTGACTTTTGCTAAAAATATTAGCAAATTTGCGTATGAGTCATCAGGAAAATCCGGGGTTTTTTAAGGGAAGAGGAGCGCAGGTAAATACCGACAACAAATTCCTGCAGCGTAAATATGTATTAGATCACATTGAAGGGCTTGACGAGCCGCTGCTTGAAAATACTACGACGCAACTGTTTATTGAAACACCAAAAAAGATTGTCAGCGAGTCAAACAGCCCCGATCTGAGCCATATGTATTCCATTAACCCTTACCAGGGTTGCGAGCATGGTTGTATTTACTGTTACGCGCGCAACTCGCACGAATACTATGGCTTTAGCGCCGGACTGGATTTCGAGCGCAAGATCATCGTTAAAGAAAACGCAGCCGAACTGCTCGAGAAGTATTTCAATAAAAAGAACTATCAGCCGGTTGCCATTCTGTTATCGGGCAACACCGATTGTTATCAGCCCATTGAGCGTAAGCTCAAAATAACCCGCAGCCTTCTGGAAGTATTTTTGAAATACCGTAACCCGGTGAGCATCATCACCAAAAACAATGTAATATTACGTGACATGGATATCATCAGCGAGTTGGCTAAGTTGAACCTGGTTCATGTAAACGTGTCCATTACCTCGCTAAATGAGTCGCTGCGGCAAAAGCTTGAACCACGCACAGTAACAGCAAGCGGCAGGTTAGGCGTGATCCAGCGGATGTCTGAAAATGGTGTACCGGTGCGGGTAATGGCTGCGCCGATCATCCCCGGATTAAACAGCAATGAAATCCCGGATATTATCAAAGCTGCAGCAGATCGTGGTGCCCTGTCTGCGGGATTTACCATTGTGCGGCTAAACGGCAGCATAGGCGAGATATTTACCGACTGGGTGTACAAAGCCTTTCCCGACCGGGCAGAAAAGGTACTAAACATGATCAGGCAGGTACATGGCGGCAATTTAAATGACAGCCAGTTCGGCCGCCGTATGAGCGGCGAAGGGCAGATAGCACAATCTATTCATCAATTATACCGCATGGCCTGCAACCGTTTTTTGGCCGACAGAGATATGCCGCCGCATGACTATAGTTTGTTTACGCCAAGAAATGGTAAGCAGACGAGTTTGTTTTGAAAGTTTCCGCTACATCTCCCGCGGTAGGGGATTTTGATATTAGCATATATAAGTCCTCCCTACCGGGGAGGATTTAGGTGGGGCTGATAATTAAGCCACCTCCGGATACATGGTTGTAACCAGTTTACGCAGCGAAAGCTCAACCAATACACCCAAACCTACACCAATAGTGTAGCTGGCAATATCGCCCCAGTTAAAGGTTTCGCCCAGCATTACTTTGCCAAAAAAGGTTTGGCGCAGGTTGTCAATCCAAGGTGCATGGTAAAGCTGACTAAACTCTGTAGCCCAGGTATAAATAATACTGGCAATAACAGTAAATGGTAGTGGCTTTTGAATGAAAAGGAGCTTAATCAGCAAAAAAACCGCCAGGCCCCAAAGGATATCGCCAACAAACAACGGGACAACAGAGGGCGATTGTTCGCGGGAGATCAATCCGGCAATGGCCGTAACAATAAGGATAAATAAATAAATTAACCTGGCTTTAAGCATGGCTAAATATAGCAGAGATTTAAAGAAGTTTAAAGAAGCAGGCATAAAAAAAGCGCTTTCAGAGCGCTTTTTTTATATCGTATGCCTAATAAATTAAGCGTGTGCAGTCTCTGCTTCTAAAGCCATTTGCTCATCGATCAGGATACGGCCGCAATGCTCGCAAACAATAATTTTTTTGCGCTGACGGATATCAGACTGACGCTGAGGCGGGATCTGGTTAAAACAACCTGAACAAGAATCGCGTTGGATAGTTACTACAGCTAAACCGTTTTTAGCGTTTTTACGCAGGCGGGTGTAGGCAACCAATAAACGCTCGTCAATATTTTTAACAGCAGCATCAGCCAGAGCAACCAACTCATTCTCATCTTTTTCGGTCTCGGCAGTGATGGTATCCAGCTCTTCTTTTTTAGCATCCAAATCGCTTTTGCGACCATCAAGATCTGCAACTGCTTTTTCATAAACCTGGGTTTTTGATGCGATCTCGAAACCAAATTCACGAATTTTTTTCTCGCTTACCTGTATATCCAAACCTTGAATCTCAATCTCTTTTGAGATAGCATCGTATTCGCGGTTGTTTTTTACTTCGTTTAGTTGCGCTTCGTATTTTTTTATGTTGGCCTGAGCGTCTTTGATCAGGTTTTTACGGGTAACAATGTCATCCTCCAGATCATCAAGCTCGCTTTTAATTTTTTGTATACGAGTTTCTAAACCGGCAACATCGTCTTCTAAGTCGGCAACCTCCATAGGTAGCTCGCCTCTTACTTGTCTGATTCTGTCAATTTTAGTGTGGATGGTTTGTAGGTCGTATAACGCTTTAAGCTTTTGTTCTACGGTTTGTTCCATTATGTGAGGGATTTATACTGTTTGTTTTTTTAATAAACGGATGGCAAAGATACAAAAAAATTAAAATATTTTATAATGCAAATGTAATTTGCTGTTTTACAGACCCCTCTTAATCTCTCCAAAGGGGAGAGACCAGCAAGGAGCGTTTTAAAGCCCTCTCCGCCAGCTGGCGGAAGGGTTGGGAGGGGGTCACATAAAATACTTCACCGGATTTGTATTCACACTCGTCAATCGCAAAGGCAAATCAGCGAAACGCTTACGAATCATATCATGAAGCAATTGCTGGGTAAACTGCTCACTTTCAAAGTGTCCGATGTCAGCAATGATGATCTTGCCATCGGCATCAAAAAACTCGTGGTATTTATAGTCGGCAGTAATAAAAATATCAGCCCCGGCGCCAATAGCATGCTTAAGCAGGAACCCGCCCGAGCCACCGCATACAGCTACCTTTTTGATAGGCTTACCGGTAAGCGCGGTATGACGTATCACCTGTGCATGCATTTTTTCTTTAAGGTGATATAAAAACTCTTCGGCATCCATAGGCTGTTCAAGCTCACCCACCATGCCAGAGCCTACTTGCTGGTGCTGGTTGGTAAGTGCGTACAGATCGTAAGCAACTTCCTCGTACGGGTGCGCCAGCATGAGCGCCATTAATATTTTACTTTCCAGGTTTGCCGTATAAACGGTTTCAATGCGGGTTTCACGCTCGGTGTGACGCACGCCGGGTTCACCAACGTAGGGGTCGCTGTCTTCGTTGCCTTTAAAGGTGCCGGTACCATCGGTATTAAAACTGCATTCGCTGTAATTACCTATGTTGCCCGCCCCTGCATGGAAAAGCGCATTACGCACCTGGTCAACATGGCTTATAGGCACATAAGTAACCAGTTTTTTAAGGATGCCGTGTTTAGGAGATAAGATGCGCGGGTTTTCTAAACCCAAAATTTCGCAGATACGGGCATTTACGCCCGGCAACACGCTATCCAGGTTGGTATGAATGGCGAACAGCGCAATATTATGTTTAATTGCTTTTTCGACAACACGCTCTACGTAAGTTTTGCCGTTAAAGCGCTTCAAGCCCTTAAAAACTATAGGATGATGCGATATAATAACCTGGCAATTAGTCGCAATTGCTTCGTCCACCACCGCCTCAATACAATCCAGCGAGATCAATACCTGGTGAATTTCCTGATCAGGGTGGCCCACGATAAGGCCCGCGTTATCATAATCTTCCTGATAAGCAAGGGGGGCAATGGTTTCGAGGTAAGCGGTAAGTTGCGATAGTTTCATGATAAATGATTACACCGATTTTTTTAAGTGTGTTACACTGATAGTTTGATGATGCCGATGTGCTATAAAAGTAACCAAAACCCCTAAACGCGCAAAGACGCAAATGTCTTTTGCGTCTCCACTCTCGTAATATATGATAGATCGGGGCGACTTAGCCCCTACGTAAGGCTTAGTAGCTAAACTTTACAATGTTAAAGCACTCGAACGCCATTTTCTGATTGTATTCTAAAGTAAGGCGTTTGTAGCCAACCAGGTCGACAATGGTACCGATCAGGCACAGTCCGCCGGTAAAGAAATATAACAGCCCCATGCCTATCTGGCCCAGCATAAAGCGTTGTACACCGGCCACGCAGCCAAAACCAAGCAGGGTGTAAATCAACACTTCTTGCGGTGTACGGCGTTTGCTGGCGTACATCATAAAGAAATGTTTCTTTTGCTCATCGTTTAAACCGGCGTTGCCTTGTTGTAACATGCTTAACTCTTCGGCAGTGATACCTGAAAGGGTCATATAAGGGTTTGTGTTTTGGAAGTCCATGACGTTTAGTTTTTAGTGATTGCTTATTGTTTATGATCCAAAACTAATATACAATACAAAACCAGCCTACACAAAACAGGCCGGAAACCTCAACAACTCGGTAAGCTGTGGAAATATGGCGGTGAATGCCCCCCTCTAAATCTCCCCCGGAAGGGGAGACTTATTAGTGACTCGTATTTACCTGTGATGTTATAAGAAAGTCTCCCCTTCCGGGGGAGATTTAGAGGGGGCCGATAGTGTTATTATCCTATACCCAATAATCACCAGCGCCGGCACCCCAAACCAATGCGCATGCCAGGAGTTAGCAATGTTGCCATGTAACAGCCACGATATAGCATGACCAATGCCGCAGCCCGGGCACCACGTTATGCCCATTAGCTTTAACGGACATAACGTGTAATGCGACTCCAGGGAAGGATCGGCTACTGCCAGCGCTATGAGGGCAGCGACCCAGAAAATAAGTTCGAAGTTTTTCTTTAAGAAGTTAATCAATTTTGTTCGACTTGTTGGCCCATACCAAAGATACACCTAAGGCAGATAATAAACCAACTAATAAAGCGCCAAACATGCGGCCCGAGAAAGCCATAAAGTTGCCGCCATTGGGTTGTATATAATTGATATACGCAATCGCCACAAATACGGCTAATATGCCGCCAAACAATAATATTTTGAAACTTTGTATCAACGCTTCTAAAAAGCCCATCTGGCCTTTACATTCGTTATCGCGGTAACTTTTTATACCCAGTAATAAACCAATAACGGGTATTAAAATAGATAAGTACTCAAAGGGGGCGGTTTTATCGTTATAAGTATCATAACCCAGGGCGTGGGTAATAAATAGCCAGGCTGCGCTTAGCAAGCCAATTACAAAACCCCATATTAATGCATTTTTCATCTTATTAAGTATTAGGTTACAAGTTGTGCGTTTAATTTAAATACCGTTGTCAGGTTGTTTAAACTATCATAAAAAGTAGTGAGAGCTTGATTTTGTTTTGCTCTCGCGATTTTTTTAATATAAATCGCATCGAAATAAAACGCTCATTTATATAAATTAGGCATCAATATGAAAAGACTTTTAGTACTGTTTTGGTTGTCCCTGCCACTATGCTTAATGGCGCAGAGCGATAGCACCGATAATAAAGCGCATGAAACAGCATCAAGCCAGGCAGACGAGTATACCTACCTTATCAGGGCGAATGATAATATTGAAAAAGGCGACCTTAAATCGGCCGGTATCAATATAGAAAAGGCATTCGCCATAAACCCAAACAGCGCCGACGCGCATAATACCCGCGGCCTGTTGGAAACGCACTTGCACCTTTACAAGGGGGCATTAGCAGATTTTTCGGAGGCCATTAAACTGCAAGGCCCCAAAGGCGGCCCTAACCTTTGGAAGGCTTATAACAACCGGGGTTACTGCCAGAGCCAGCTGCACGACTATGCCGGTGCTTATGCCGATTACGAAAAAGCCCTGTCGTTTAACCCCAACAGTGCAATGGCTAATTTAAATATGGGCAACCTCAATATTGATCTGAAGCACTATAATAAAGCTATCCTTTATTATACCAACGCCCTTGTGGCCGACGAGAAATTTGGCAAAGCCTACAATAACCGCGGACTGGCCAAATATCTCACTGGCGATAAAAAAGGCGGCTGTGCCGATTTGAATAAAGCTTTGCAATTGGGTTATGCCGAAGCCAAACAAAACCTTATTAACTATTGTAAATAAGATGGCGTTTAAATAAAACCGCCTTTTTAGCTATCTTTGCACCGTTTTGAACATCCGTGATATATTAGACAGATATAAAGCTGATGACAGGATAAAGGCGCTTGCTACCGCACTCAATGCGTCTAAAAATCCGAGAGTACAGCTTCGTGGTTTGGTTGGATCTGGCGATGCAACCGTGGCGATAGCTTTGTACTTTTTGCAGCATAAGCACATGGTTTTTGTGCTCCCTGAGCGTGAAGAGGCCGGCTATTTCCAGGCCGACCTGGAAAACCTGACCGGTAAAGAGGTGCTGCTTTTCCCATCGTCATACCGTAAACCTTTTGAGTTTACCCAGCCCGACAGCAGCAATGTTTTGGCCCGTGCAGAGGTTTTGAACGAACTGAACCACTCTACTGAGTTTGGGCAGCTTATCGTAACGTACCCCGAGGCTCTGGCCGAAAAGGTGATCGACCGAGCATCGCTGGAAAAAAACACGCTAGAAATATCAGTAGGTAATAAACTAAGCATTGATTTTATCAACGAGTTTCTGGTGGATTATGATTTTGAGCGCGTCGATTTTGTGTATGAGCCAGGACAGTTTTCTATCCGCGGCGGCATTGTCGATATTTTCTCATTTTCGCATGATTTGCCTTACCGCGTTGAGTTTTTTGGCGACATTATCGAATCCATCCGAACGTTTGAGATCGAGAGCCAGCTATCGGTCGAGCAGGTTAAGAGCATCACCATTGTACCCAATGTACAATCTAAATTCCTGACTGAAAACAATATCTCGTTACTCGAATATATCGACGCTGATACCCAGGTATGGATCAAAGACGTACAGTTTACTTTCGATGTCATTCAAACCGGTTTCAAAAAAGCTACGCAATTGTGGAACGCGCTATCTGCCGAGGATAAAAACAAAAACCCGGAGTGGATTGATCCCAAATTTGGTTTTACTGACGAAAAACTGATTGCCGACCAGCTGCATGATTTTGCCGTTGTTGAATTTGGTAAACAGTTTTTTTATACGGCCGGCCACGCCATCAGCTTTGATATGCGCCCGCAGCCTTCGTTCAATAAAGACTTTACGCTGCTTATCCACAACTTTAAAAATAACGAAGCCGATAAGATCGAGAATTTTATTCTCACAGATTCGGCCCGTCAGGTTGAGCGGCTTTATGCTATTCTGGACGACCTGGATAAATCGGTGAAATTTACGCCGATCAATATCTCCATCCGCGAAGGTTTTATTGACCGTGAGCAGCAATTGGCTTGTTATACCGATCACCAGATATTTGATCGTTACTATAAATACAAACTGAAAAAAGGTTACCAGCGCTCGCAGGCTATCACGCTAAAAGAATTGCGTGAGCTTAAGCCCGGCGATTTTGTAACCCATATAGACCACGGCATAGGCAAATATGCCGGTTTGGAAAAAGTAGAGGTTGCAGGCAAACAGCAGGAGATGATCCGCCTGATTTATGCGGATAACGATTTGTTGTATGTCAACATCAACTCGCTTAACCGCATCTCCAAATACAGCGGCAAAGAGGGTACCGTACCCAAAATGAACAAGCTGGGTACCGATGCCTGGGACAAGCTCAAAAAAACCACAAAAAAAAAAGTTAAAGACATAGCCCGCGATCTGATTAAGCTTTATGCTTTGCGTAAGGCGCAGGAGGGTAATGCTTTTTCTCCGGATAGTTATTTACAGACCGAGTTAGAGGCTTCATTCATTTATGAAGATACTCCCGACCAGGAAAAAGCTACTGCCGACTTTAAACGCGACATGGAATCGCCGCACCCTATGGACCGCCTCATTTGCGGCGACGTGGGTTTTGGTAAAACCGAAGTGGCCGTTCGTGCGGCTTTCAAAGCCGTAGCCGACAGTAAACAAGTGGCCATCCTGGTGCCGACCACCATCCTGGCCGCGCAGCACTTCAAAACATTCAGCGACCGACTTAAGGGCTTCCCCTGCAATATAGATTACGTTAACCGTTTCAAATCGACCAAACAAATCAAGGATACTTTAGAGAAACTAAAGGAGGGTAAGGTAGATATTATCATTGGTACGCACCGCCTGGTAAGCAAGGACGTTAAGTTTAAGGACCTGGGCCTGATGATTATTGACGAGGAGCAGAAATTTGGCGTAAGCACCAAAGAGAAGCTGAAGCAAATGCGCGCCAATGTGGATACGCTTACGCTTACGGCTACGCCTATCCCACGTACGCTGCATTTCTCATTAATGGGCGCACGCGATTTGTCCATCATATCAACGCCGCCGCCAAACCGACAGCCGGTAGTTACCGAGCTGCATGTGTTTAACGATAAACTGATCAAAGAAGCAGTTAGCTACGAGATAGAGCGCGGCGGGCAGGTTTTCTTTATCCATAACCGGGTGCAGGATTTGCCGCAACTGGGCGGCATGATTCATAAACTGGTGCCGGGTGCCCGGGTGGGTATAGCCCATGGTCAGCTGGAAGGCGATGCTTTGGAAGACGTGATGCTGAAGTTTGTGAACCATGAGTATGATGTATTGGTGGCGACAACCATTATCGAGGCTGGTCTGGACATTCCGAATGCCAATACCATCATCATTAACCATGCCCACATGTTTGGCCTGAGCGATTTGCACCAGATGCGTGGTCGTGTTGGGCGTAGTAATAAAAAGGCATTTTGTTATCTGCTGAGTCCGCCGCTTTCAACGCTTACTAACGAGGCACGTAAACGCTTAAGCGCTATCGAAGAATTTAGCGACCTGGGCAGCGGTTTCAACGTCGCTATGCGCGATTTAGACATCCGCGGCAGCGGTAACCTGCTGGGCGCCGAGCAAAGTGGTTTTATAGCCGAGATAGGCTTTGAAATGTATCATAAGATTCTGGACGAAGCCATCCACGAGCTGAAAGACGAAGAATTTAAGGGCCTTTTCCCTGAGGACAAACCTCGCTCATACATCACCTTCACTCAGGTTGATACCGACCTGGAAATACTCATCCCGAATGAGTATGTAACCAGTTTGTCTGAACGTTATAACCTGTACTCCGAGCTGTCCAAGCTCGAAAACGAAGCCGAGCTGCAAGCTTTCCAGCAACAGCTGATAGACCGTTTTGGCCCGATACCAAAGCCCGTTGAAGATATGCTGAACACCATGCGCTTGCAATGGCTGGGTAAAGCTATCGGTTTCGAAAAGATCTCGCTGAAAAAAGGCGTACTGCGGGGCTACTTTATCGCTAACCAAAAATCGCCATATTTTGAGACGCAGCAGTTCCGCAATGTGCTCAACTACATGCAAGCCAACCCTCGCCGAACCAGTTTAAAAGAAGTGAAAAACACCTTGCGCCTTGGTATTGAGGATGTGCAGAGCATTGATGACGCGGTAGCGTTGTTGAGTGAGATGGTGGAGGAGCCAGTGGCATAGCTTACTCAAACAACTTTATCCCTTCATTTTCTGACCGCCTTGTCATCCTGAGCGTAGCGAAGGATCTTATGCGCGCGATAAGTAACGTAAGTCTGTCAGTTTGATAGAATCCTTCGCGATGCTCAGGATGACAAGGCGGTTAGTTTTGGCGGCCATTCCGTAATATCACCATTCAAAAATCGCCAGGTAGGATTATCTGATTCTATAAGTTTAATTTTCTTTTCGCGAAGCCATCCTTTTATCTCCTTTTCTCTTTCGATGGCATGCTCTATATATTGATGGCGTTCAAACCAAACTAAATAATAACATTTATATTTAGTAGTAAAGGTTGATTTTTGGTTGTTTCCAAAATAGTGTTCAGTTAAACGTCGCTCAATGTTATTTGTGACACCAACATACAATATTTTCTTACTGGTATTGGTTAGGATATATGTATAATAATTGTGCTGTTTCATTTATGATTTGTCATCCTGAGCATAGCGAAGGATCTTATGCGCGCGATATGTAACGCCAGCCTGTCAGTTTGATAAGATCCTTCGCGATGCTCAGGATGACAAGCGGAGAGAAGTGTGGGTACTACACCACCCTTTTATAAATCCCATTCAAATTCCTCCCCATCTCCATATAATCCAAACCGTAGCCCACAACAAACTCGTTAGGTATCTGGAAGGCTACATGTTTTAACTCTTCGACGGCATATTCAACCGCATCAGGTTTTAACAGCAGCGCACAAACGGTGATAGAAGCCGGTTTACGGTGATTTAGTTTGGCAACTAAGTAGTCGAGCGTATTGCCGGTGTCTACAATGTCCTCAACCAGGATGACATGGCGGTTGGTAATGTCGGTCATTAAGTCAAAGTCATCGCGGATGCGGCGGGTGCTGCTTACGCCGCCGTGGTAGGAGGATAGCTTGGTAAAAGCCACCTCGCAAGGTACGGTGATCTCTTTGAGCAAGTCGGCCATGAACATAAAGCAGCCGTTGAGCACCCCTACAAACACGGGAGCTTTGTCGGCGTAGTCTTTGTTTAAGTCGGCAGCAATTTCTTTAATACGGGCTTGAATGGCGTCGGCAGCAATAAGCGGCTCAAATGTTAAATCGGCAATTTTTATGTTCATGGTGAGGCTAAGATAATGTGATTGAATAACATCGCAAAGTAATAATCGTGCCCGTCCGCAATCTCGCTAAAACGCGGACAAGCCTGACAAAACGATTTTCCCTATCTTTATCCCCTCAAACAATGGAATATCAGCTTCATACCCTCGCTAACGGCATTCGGATAATGTATAAATATGCGCCCTCATCGGTGTCGCACGCCTGTATACTGATCAATGCCGGCTCACGCGATGAGCTGCCGGGTAAGGAGGGTTTGGCGCATTTTATTGAGCATTTGCTGTTTAAAGAAACCGAGCGCCGCAGCACCACGCAGATCCTGAATCGCCTGGAGCTGGTGGGCGCCGATCTGAATGCTTACACCACGAAAGAATATACCTGCATTCATGCATCTTTCCTGAACCCGTACCTGGAGCGTACTATTGATTTGTTTGAGGATATTGTTTTCCACTCGACATTCCCTGAGGATGAATTGGAAAAAGAGCGCGGCGTTATCCAGGATGAGATAGCCTCATACCTCGACCAGCCCGAAGAAGCTATTATGGACGATTTTGAGGAGCTGCTGTTCAAAGATCATCCGATAGGGAAAAATATCCTTGGTACCAACGAAACGGTGGAAAAAATGAGTCGCGATGACATGCAGCAATTCATCGCCGCAAATTATAATACCAACGAGATCATCTTCGCTGTTACAGGCGAGTATGATTTTAACAAGGTAAGCAAACTGGGCGAGAAATATTTTGGTGCTATTGCGGCTAACTATACCTCAAAACACCGCGTAACGCCCGGCGTTGCTACGGTTGGTAAGCACATCGTACACAAGCCCATCTCGCAAACGCATTGTGTTATTGGTAATACGGCATACGCTTCATCGCACAAAAACAAAACCGGGCTGCTGCTGCTTAACAACTTGCTGGGTGGCATGGGTATGAGCAACAGGTTAAACCTGGAGATCCGCGAGAAGCATGGCATTGCCTACACCATCGAATCAAACTACACCGCATTTACCGACACCGGCATATTTTCCATCTATTTTGGTACCGATACGGAGAAGGCCGACAAAGCCGCGCGACTGATACACAAAGAACTGAAAAAGCTGCGCGAGCAAAAGTTGGGCACCCTGCAATTGCACCAAAACAAGCAAAAGTTTATAGGCCAGATAGCCCTTGCCGAAGAAAACCGCATGAGCCTCATTATATCAATGGCTAAAAGTTTAGTCGATTTTAACCAGGTAGATACCTTGCCGCAACTGTTTGAGAAGATCAACAACGTTACAGCATCGCAATTGCTGGAGATAAGCAACGAAATATTTAACGAAAGCAAGATGATGACCCTGCTGTTTGAGCCGGGTGTCAGAGATTAGTTAATCAGAGCATAGTGATTGGTTGAACCTTGAATCTTTATACTTTGTCATTTATAATCGATATTATCGACTAAAAAACCAAGAGTTTTATCCCCCCAAAATAAAAGCGTATTTTTGCACCATGAAATTACCTATAGTAGCCTACGGCGATCCGGTTTTAAGACGCAAAGCAACAGCCATTGAACCTGCAGAATATCCGCACATTAAACAGCTGTGCGAGGACATGTTTGAAACCATGTATGCTGCGCGCGGTGTTGGCCTGGCTGCGCCGCAGGTAGGTTTATCTATGCGCTTATTTGTGATTGACGCCACCCCGTTTGATGACGACGAGCCGGAGCTAAAAGATTTCAAGAAAGTGTTTATCAATGCCTGCATTGAGGAAGAAAGCGGCGAGGAATGGACCTTTAACGAAGGCTGCCTGAGTATCCCCGATATCCGTGAAGATGTAAGCCGTAAAGCAACCATCAGGATATCCTACTACGACGAAAACTGGCATCACCACGAAGAAACCTTTTCTGGTATGGCTGCCCGTATTATACAGCACGAATACGACCATATTGAAGGTAAATTGTTTACCGATAAGCTGAGCCCCCTGCGCAAGCGCCTGCTGGAAAAACGCCTTAACGACATTTCAAGAGGCATTGTAAACGTGGATTATAAAATGAAATTCCCGGCCGTTAAAAAAGGACGCTAGTTGAGTCTGAAGTCTTGAATCGGGAGTTCTGAGTCTTTTTTATTTTTAAGAATAAAACTATGGCTCCGAGCTTAAGACTTTTTACTCAAGACGCTCTGCTCAGGACTTAATTAGAAGCATTAGATTTATCGCCGGCTGCTATATCCCTGATCAGGCTACCCCAGGCAAAAGGGTTTAGCAAAGGGTTGGTGATAGAATGTGAGTTCACAATATTGTTATGCATTTCCTGCGCATTCACGCTTTCATAAACCGTATGCGGGTAGTAGGCGCCCGCCTCTTTAATAGCTTTCGGATTTAAGTTTTTACGGATGATCTCATAATCGTCGTCAGCAATTTTCATCGCCAGGAAATCTTTCCTAAACTCGTCAGTAGTGGCCCAGGGGAATACCCTTACAGCAGGCAGGTTAACAATTTGCGGTTTAAGCGATACGGTAGTTACCATACTGCGGTTGTTTATATTGGCCGGTACCACCACAGTCACCGGGAAATAACCAACGCTGGTAAACTGCAGGGTGTCGCGCTCGTGCGCAACAAATGAAAAATATCCCTGGTAATCGCTCACAAAGAGCTGTTGGCCGGTGCTCACATTTTTTATACTTACGTACGGAACAATAACCACCTTTTTAGTACTGTCGGCATTGCGGGTAATACCACTGTACTGCACCAGCGGCCGCTCGGTTTGCTGCGCAAAAACCGATGCGGTGCATAATAGCAATAGTAAGCTAAAAAGGTATTTCATGGTGCCGTTTTATTCTATAATTACCTTGAACGGATAAAAATAGTTTTTAGTTTTTAAACCCGGTAGTATTGCCGTTACGCAAAGGGCGTATTTAACAATACTTAACAAATTAACGCATGTTTTCAGGCAAAACAGCGTTTGGGTCGTCCATATCGGTTAAGTTAACGGCCTCAACGGCAGTAATCTCTGGCACGGCTTTTTGTATAGCGCCTTCAATGCCTGCTTTAAGGGTCATGATACTCATGGGGCATGAGCCGCACGAGCCCAGTAACTTTAACTTAACCACATTATCGGGTGTAATCTCCTCTACCGATACATTGCCGCCGTCTGTTTCCAGGTAGGGGCGTATGCTATCTAACGCTGCTTCAACCCTTTCTAATAAACTCATTTTTATAGATTTATAAGTAAAGTTATTAATTATTTATAACATTTCCAGATAATACCTGCGCATTGTTGATAGACACCTGCTGCGCCACCCGGTTAGCCATTTCGGTAAAAGCATTAACCATCAGCTCGTGCTCGTCGCTCAATACAATAGGTTTACCCGCATCCCCGCTATCGCTTATACCTTTAATCAGCGGAATTTCGCCCAGGAAAGGTACCTCCAGCTGTTCGGCCAGTTTTTTGCCACCGCCCTGGCCAAAAATATAATACTTGTTTTCAGGCAGCTCGGCCGGGGTAAAGTAGGCCATGTTCTCCACAATGCCCAGCAATGGCACATTAATGCTTTCCATCAAAAACATACCGATACCTTTTTTAGCATCAGCCAGCGCTACGGCCTGCGGGGTGGTTACAATAACCGCACCCGTAACCGGGAACGTTTGAGTAATGGTGATATGGATATCGCCGGTACCCGGTGGCAGGTCGACTACCAGATAGTCAAGCTCGCCCCAGTCG
The DNA here is from genome assembly GCF_042686265.1 of Mucilaginibacter ximonensis. NCBI lineage: Bacteria > Pseudomonadati > Bacteroidota > Sphingobacteriia > Sphingobacteriales > Sphingobacteriaceae > Mucilaginibacter > Mucilaginibacter ximonensis. The sequence continues at coordinate 488,372 of NZ_JBHUPD010000002.1, read as the reverse complement.
GCATCATTAAATAGCTGCTTAACGGCGGTCGACACCATTGGTCCGCGCCATGGCACGGGCTGATTCGGGTCGGTAAAGAAACCTATCGACAGCAGCTTGATACCATATTTCTCAATAGGTTCGATACGTGTTTTGCCGTCAACCTGGCTGGCTGCCGGGCGGGCGCCTTCCAGCCCGAACATAATCGGGATGCTTGGTCCGTAAATATCGGCATCAATCAAACCCACCTTAGCGCCGCTTTTGGCCAGCCCCAAAGCCAGGTTAACCGACACCGTGCTTTTGCCCACACCGCCTTTGCCTGAGGCTACCGCTATAATGTTTTTTACCCCCGGCACGCCGGTATTTTTCTGCGTGGTAACGCGCGAGGTCATGTTGATAGACACCTCAATATCCTTGCTGATAAAATGGCCGATAGCATTGCGGCAGGCATTTTCAATCAAAGCCTTCAGGGGGCAGGCCGGCGTTGTCAGGATAACCGAAAAGCTGAGCTTGTTGCCCTCAATTGCAATATCCTGAATCATGTTCAAAGTCACCAGGTCCTTTTTCAGATCGGGCTCCTCAACATTGCTCAGTGCCTGCAGTACTTGTTCTTTAGTAAAAGTCATAACGTTACGTTGAGCAAAATTACTAAATCAAGCGGGTTGGTTTGTCATGGTAATGATAATTTGGCTCGGTTGATTCATTAGTTCAATAGTGCGGTGAGGCATCGCGGCAACATTAAACTAGGCAAACCTCAATTATCCTTCACAAACCTGATAGAATATTTAAGCCCCTTCATAAGGGTTGTTAATGAGGTGTCTACATCAATGTAATATTCGTAAGTTACATACGGTGTCTGAACCATATCCTCAATTGCCAGATCTATCATTTTGTTCGTCCGGGTAGTTTCGGGCGTGTTTGGAATGGTATTATTGCACCAAAAATGAGCTCCGCGGCCATAATCTAAAAAGCCGGTGCTTGAGTAAAACCGGTTAGGGGTATAATAGCCTGCCGGAAACGCGTTGAAGCCCAATTCGTTTGTATTCACACCATAATACCATCCGGTAGCTGATCTGAATTTAAGCGCGATTGATCTGGTAGCAATGGGCGGATCTCCGGTACCGCCGCCAAAGGCAACCAGCTTCATCGCGTCCGTGTCTGCCGGTAGGCGCCAACCGGTTGGTAGCGGCACAGCCCGCGCCTCAGCCAGGGTATATAGTTTACCATAACGAAAATCGGTAGATGTTGCATTGTTTGGAAAAACACCGCCCGGGCCATTGTAGTTTTCACTAGTCCAGCGTTTGTTGCCTATTACTACAGTGCTGTAAGCTGCGCCATTAATGGTAACGCCGTCAATAATTTGATGTGAATTGTCATCAGAAGATTTAGGAGTGGAGTCTTTTTTTGAACAGGACATTAATGCCAGGCAGGCAAGAAATAAAAATGAAGTGCTTTTGAACATGAAAAGGTTTTGTATGTAAGATATAAAAGTACAAATATCCGGATTGTTTAAGGTACAATGCCCGATAAAAACTTAAATTTTGGCTATTTTGCACCATATGAAATCCTTGCTTATCGTACTGCTGCTCACGCTTTCTGTTCCTGTTTTTGCGCAACATTTTACCGACTCCACCTGCGCCCGCTATTTTGAGTTTACTGATAAACTACGCAAAGGCGATACCATCAGTAAAGCCGACTGGCATAATTTTGTACAGGATAAGGCCATACAGGTTTACATGGCCGACCAGGGCCTGGGCGACGCCTATTTTGAAGCTTACCGAAAAACCATGCAGTTTGTTTACAAGCCGGGTAACGAGGCCAAAGTACAGGCCCGGGTTAAAGACTCGCTCAATAACTGGCTGGTTTACATCATTTACCAATATAAAAAATATGAACCGGGTATGCGGGCTTACCTTAAACGCATTGAGGCTAAGCCCGATGCTTATTTTGCCGTTTGCTATAAATACGCCTACACCGCGCTGCCCAAAAACGCGCAAAAAAAGATACCGCAGGAAGCTTTTTCCATTATACCGCTGCACAACGATGCCCATGCCGAGCAAGGCCGGGTTGTATTCACGCTGTTATGCGCATACCTGAATGATATGAACCGCTTTGGCGCGCTTGGCGGCCACGAAATGCACCATGTGCTGAGGCCGCAACCCGATATAAACCCCGAAAAGCAGGATATCAACGTAATCAGCGCCACCTACCGCGTGCTTAACGAGGGCAGCGCCGACATGGTCGACAAAAAGTATATGAGCGACACGGCCCGCGCCCTGCTGCCATCGCAACGGTATTTTACCGAGTTTTTTAACGATGCCAAACGCGTGCTGCCCCACATGGACACGCTGCTGCGGGACACCACCGGCAAATACAAGGTGTGGGATTATTTTAAACCCAGCGAATACAGCAACGGCCACGTACCCGGCACCTACATGAGCTACTATATTGAAAAAAATGGCCTCAAAGCCAAACTACTCCAACACCTCGACGATCCGTTTTATTTCTTTATCATTTACAACCAGGCCGCTAAAAGAGACCGCAGTAAACCATTTGTGTTTTCGGACGCGGCTATGGCGCATTTAGAGGCGTTGGAGCGGAAGTATTTTGGGAGAGGGAAACGTCGGTAGCCACTTTACCAACACGTTATTGCGAGCGGAGCGTAGCAATCGCTACACGATAGGTATCCAACAATTTATTTCTTGGTCCGTAAATTCAATACTTTCAAATTCATGCCATTTGGGATCAGTATTAGGGTTAAAGCAATCGAAGAACAAATCAGGTACCTGCCATTCGTTTGTGTAAAACCATTGCTCATCAATTAGTTTAGCTTTGATTATACCCTCGATCTCCTCAAGTGTTTTGTTTGCAGGCGCAGCTATAATTACATAGCCATAGTTTTTATAGTTGCTGCTATCGCGATAGAGATAAGAAAATTTGAGGTTTGGCATTCGCTAAGATAACTTAGGATGAAATGCCGGTCAATCGGATATAAGTGAACTTTAGACTTTAAAACGCTGGTTATGGACTTTCAAAAATTCCACATCTGGCGAAAATTTCTTAGGTTCAATCAGAGGCTTTCCGTCATAAGCGATAAAGTTTTGCCGGATGCTTTCAATATCTTTACCCTTAAAAAGGCGCGGCGAAATTTTAATGGTTAAATCCTCTGTCACGGTTATTAATCCGCAATCAAAAGCCTTGTCATGCAATGTATTTAAAGCTAGTCCATTTTTAGGATTAAGGCGGTTCCCCGCATCCGCACTCCACGGTAAAATATGGCTTGCTACAATCAATTCGGGAATATCAATACCGGTAATGCAGCATTGATTATTAAAATTGGTGAGTACAATTTTTCTAAATAACGATTGATTTAGGCGGACTTTAACTAACCGCTGCCTTTCTTGCCCTTCAACATCTTTAAGGTTATCAAGGTCTATATTGTTTAGCTTTTCAATAGTGGTCTTTTTCTTTTGGGCAAGCAGTTTTTCGGCCTCGATAAACTCCTCATCCCAGTTTTGCATGTATTCGTGCCATATCTGCCTGTCGAGCTTGCTGACATTTTCCAAGCCCTTGATTCCGCGTTCGCGAAGCTTGGGGTCTAAGCTGGCAAAGTTTCCCAACTTGCGGGCTATGGAAGCCGGCGTTCGGCCAATGAGTTGAGCCAATTCAATGACCTGCGGATTACTGGCGTGCATCTTACCGAAAGGAATTTTGCAATACAAGTTAATTGCTAAAGTTGCTTCCTCGCGGGTCCATAAACTTTGGCCTTCTTTCATGGTGACAGGTTATTCTACCTCTAAAAATACATGTTTGCAATTGATATTTAAGCATTCGCTTACAAACAGGCGTAGGTTGGTGTGGTAGAAATCGGCAGTGATATCAGTTCGGGTTCCGCAGATGGGACAGGTTGTGGGTTGGTCGGTGATGAGGTAGAACATAGGCGAAGCTATAAAATGTTTTATGACTTGCAATCGGATATAAGTAAACGTTGATTTCTTCGCCCCTAATTACAGCTCTTCATACCATGAGCAAAGTCCTTTAATATCAAAGATATTAGCGCTACACCGCACCCTATTGCTAGAGTTAAAAAGCCGACCCGGAGCATTTTGTTTCGCCTTTTTGGAACTGCGAAACTTGTCTCTCCAAAATTTTTTAGATATACAACACCTTCAGGTTTATTGACTGGACTATTTAGATACATAAATAGTGTTCCAACAAATTGAAGAATCAGTGCTAAAGCATCAGCTATTTTTATTATAATGTCCATATTAAAAATGAAATATATTCATCTTAACGCTATTGCGAGGAACTAAGCGTTCTCTAAATATAATAATGATAGTGTTGGGGTGAAATGCGATAGAGGTCGAAAGATTCAAAGAGGTATATATTAAAACCTAATTTCAAATGTTTCTTTAATTTGTCCCCGATCGATCATGTCAATAACTTTCAGACAAGCATGTTTAAAATCTATAAATAGATCTTCTGCTATAAAAATTATTCGATCTTTCCATTCGCTTAAATTTTTATGGCCGCTACTTGCTTCACTTAAGGCAATTTTGAACCCAGGGATAGTTACATGGTTCATTCCACATCTTAATTGGCTATATAAATCGAATGATTTATCTAAAAAAGGCTCATATTGCGGGGGAAATAACTTCCTAATAGCACTTTCAAATCTTTTTCTACTTCGATTAGAGGCATGTAGATTGTTAATTTCCTGATCAATACAGCCTCCCAAAAATTCGATGCCAGAACAAATCAATATAAACGACAACCATTTATGATGTTCGACAACGTCTCCGATTTCATTTATTAAAACGTGATTGATAAACTCCTTTTGTGTCATATCTAACTTATCTAAGCCCTTATTTTTAAAAATTGGCAGTTTTTCTTTAGGATAACCTAATAAAGGTAGATGAAATTACTCCAAGATAGGATGTTATCTAGTAAGATTTTGTAAAGTTAGTCAAATGCGAGTGTTGTCGTTTATGGTTTGATTTTATCCTGTGTTGGTCCTCTTGCCCCTACAAGCGTCCAGCTTTTGGTAATGAACTTCCCTTAACGGAATGCCCTGTATAGAGATTGCTTCGTTCCTCGCAATGACGTGGTGGTGAAATAAAGCCTCATACTAGCCCCCAAACCCATGCATAAGAATCTTAGGCGTGTTTCACCCCAACTGTTTCACCCCAAATTTTTAAAAATCCATAAAATGCTTTAAGGCGTTAGCCACAAGCCAGTTACCCAATCCATCTAAACTATTACTACTGTTTCAAAGTGTTTCACGCTGTTTTATTAAATGGCTGTAAATCAATTAAATGACGCAAAATGGTGTTTCAAAGTGTTTCATATTTTAAGTGAAACACCTCAGCGTTAAGAAGCTGTGTCGACCTCAAACAAAATGCGCCCCTCAAGCCTTTATCCTGCATGATAACAGTAATCGGAATATTTGCAGACCCTGCACTGGCCGAGCAGGCGGCCGACTATCTGCTGGCCAACTTCTTTGAGCGCGAAAACGTAGACGTCCATACCGATAGCGAAGGCGAGGCCGAAACCGACCGGGTGGGCGAGTTCTTCACGCATCTGTATGATGATGTCGACGCCGCCAGTCATTACGCCTCGCTGGCACGCCAGGGTACGGTCATCACCGTCCACGCGGCCTCAACCCGCGAGGCCCAGGAAGCCGTCGACGTATTTAACAACCACGGCGCCGCCGAGGTAAATGCCGACGAGGGCCGGAGCCTTACGGTTGAGCAGGTGGTGCCTGATGAAAGGCGACTTAAAGGTCATTAAGTCATTGTGTCATCAGGTCATTGGGACTAGCGCGTTTGTCATGCTGAGCCCGTCGAAGCATTGGCGGCAAAGGCCTGCGCTCGCCCTTCGACAAGCTCAGGGTGACAGGCCAAAAAAAGACTCAATGACGCGAAGCAAATGACCAATGGCGGCGCAACGCGCGTCAAACCCTCAAAAATATTTTGTGCCTATAAAGCACATACAAAAACAGCCACTTTATCAGCAGATAGGTCACGGCGGCAGCTACGGCATTCCACGGGTTGCCAATAAGCTGGAACAGCCAGTTAAAAAAAGCAGTGTTGGTATGGTTCCAGTCGATAAAGTGGGTTGACATGTAGATGAGTATCGAGTTCATACCGATCACCTTGAAAAAGAAGGCCCATTTGTTGTGCCCCTTAACATCGATGATATAGTAGAATAGCGCCATCAGCAGTAAGCTAATACCGCCCACATTAAGCACAAATGAGCTTGTCCACAGGTTTTTGTTAACCGGGAAATCCAAATTCCATATCCAGGCCAGCACCAAAAACACCACCCCGACAACAACCATACGTGTTACCTTTTTCATTTGGCTCAGTCCTGTTTTTTTGAGGGTGATGCCCGTAAGTATGCCCAATATACCGGTACTGATGGCCGGTATGGTCGAGAAAATACCCTCAGGGTCATGAATACCCAGGTACAATTTGCCGGGCAGTAGGCAGCGGTCTACATACGAAGCAAAGTTGCCCTGCATGGTCAGGTCGCCCGCATGAAAGCCGGGCGCCGACAAAAACTTCAAGATGAGCCAGTAAGCAATAATAAAAAACCAGAACCAGAATATCTGCCAGCGCTCGGCTGCATACAGGTAAATAATAGCAGCAAACATATAGGCCATACCAATGCGGCCCAGTACCGAGCCAAAGCGTACTTGGGCGATGGGCTGTATGTTAAGCCCGTTATTATAAATAATGCCGAATATCACCAATATAATCCCCCGTTTAACCACCCGCCAAAGCAGTTTGCTGCGCGAGGTGCCATTCTCCAAAGCCCGGCCCACCGAAAACGGCACCGACACCCCGGCCATGAACAAGAACATGGGGAAAATAAGGTCGTAAAAATGGAAGCCGTTCCAGGCCGGATGGTCAAGCTGTATGGCGGCCCATTCAAATGCCGGCCAGTGCGTAACACGGGCTATTTTTTTAACTATCGGTTCAAGACCCATGATCCAAACCATATCGAAGCCACGCAGGGCATCGAGCGATTGCAGTCGGGTGCGTGTTTGCTGAATATCGTCAGCCTGTACTGTTGCAGCCATAGTTTAATTGGTTAAGGAAAGAATTGTTGCTACAAGATAGGGGTTTATTGGGTAAAATCAATAGGGTTTTAGGAGGGGGGTTAGATAAGTTTTATGTAGTACGTTGGACGTTTTACGTTTTTGGGGTTGAATGTTGAATTTTGGATAATGAAGTGTTTTGGGCGTTTCCGCCGGATGGCGGACCGGGCTTTCCGCTCATACGCCTTTTGGCCTTAGGCGCAAGGCCGGTATCCGCTGCAATCCCTAACGCGGGGAACTCACTCGGTCTACGCTTCGCTGGACCACCCTCTCTTCGCCTACAGCGGAAAGAGGGTTTCGTAAAACAGCCCTCTTTACCGCTTGCCTAAGAGAGGGCCGACGAGCGAAGCTATGTCGGGGTGAGTCTCCGCTGACAGGTAAAACGTCCAACGTACCACGTATAACGTCCCTCAAAACTCCATCACGTCCTTTTTCTTTTTAGTTTTCATCCGCTTGGGCACAAAATCCAGGATCTCATTCTTCAGTGCTTCAATCATGCGGCGTTTGAGGTGGTTACGCGGAATCACCACACTAATCTCCCTTGCCGGCTCCGGCGATTTGAAATAGCGAACCCTGTCAAGCTGTTTGTCGCTCAGATCGGTAAGAGCCAGTTCTGGCAATATTGTGGCGCCATTGTTTTGGTCGACCATACGTTTCAGGGTCTCTACACTACCGGTGTTATACTCAAAATGCTGAAAGCCCTGCGTTGATTTACGTCGCTGGCAAATGTTGAGCACCTGCTCGCGCATGCAATGGCCCTCGTTCAGAACCCATATCTCTTCCATATCAATATCATCGGGGCTTATGCTTTTCTTTTTGTAAAGCTTGCTATGCTTCGAGGCATAGGCTACAAAGTTTTCATAAAAAACCGGTATTTCGGTTAGTGAGCTTTCGTGTAACGGGGTTGATAGTATGCCGCAGTCTATCATACCCAGTTTTAATTGCTGAATAATTTGCTCGGTAGTTTGCTCCCAAACAATAAGTTTTACCTGCGGATATTTCCCAATGAATCCGCTCAATATTTTGGGTAATATGTAGGGCGAAACGGTTGGGATAATACCCACCTTAAGCTCGCCCGAAAGTTCTTTCTGACGGTCGGAGATGATCTCTTTGATCTTTTCGCTTTCAGCCAGTAAAATGCGTGCCTGGTTTATAATATCTATGCCAATCTCTGTTGGCGTAACCGGCTGGCGCGAGCGGTCAAACAGTTTTACACCGAGGTTTTCTTCCAGCTTCTGTATTTGCATACTCAGCGTTGGCTGGGTTACAAAACATTTTTCGGCAGCGACGACAAAGCTGCGGTAGGTATCAACAGCTACCAGGTATTCTAATTGTACTATGGTCATATAGTGATATAGATATATACTATACCAAGGTAGAAATTTTATTGGATTTGTTTATGTGTGGGTTGGCGCGTAATTAATCCCTCTTCGTCATCGTGAGCGAGGTACGAGTGTGACGATCTTCAGATAGGCGGGAATAGCCGAACCCGGAGATTGCCACGCTACGCTCGCAATGACGCGGAGGGAGTGGTATGAAACAGTAAAGCCGCTTATAAACTAAGCGGCTTTACTATAAAATCATGATCTATCGACCACGAAAAAAATTTATTCAACCGTTACCGATTTAGCCAGGTTTCGTGGCTGATCAACATTACAGCCCCGCATTACCGCAATGTGGTAAGCCAAAAACTGTAGCGGGATAGTGGCCAGTAAGGGCACAAAGGCGTCATCTGTCTGTGGTATCTCAATTACATACTCGGCCATGTCGCGCACCTGGGTATCGCCTTCGGTAACAATAGCAATAACGTGGCCGCCGCGGGCTTTTACTTCTTGTATATTGCTCACTACTTTCTCGTACGATGCATTTTTGGTTGCGATGAATACCACCGGCAAGTCCGCGTCAATTAAGGCGATAGGGCCGTGTTTCATTTCGGCAGCAGGGTAGCCTTCGGCGTGTATGTATGATATCTCTTTAAGCTTTAAAGCGCCCTCTAAGGCCACCGGGAATGAGCTGCCTCTGCCCAGGAACAAACAGTTGTTCGAATCTTTAAAACGGGCAGCAATGCTTTCAACGTGCTCGTTGCACTGCAGGGTTCGGTCAACCAGGTTTGGGATCTCGTTCAGCTCAGTCAGATACTCAATTAATCTGCTTTGCGATAAGGTGCCGCGTTGTTGTGCAATGTAGAAGGCAATCAGCGTTAATACGGTAACCTGGGCAGTAAATGCTTTGGTTGATGCTACGCCAATCTCCGGGCCGGCGTGTGTATAAACACCTGCGTCGGTAATACGAGGGATGGAAGCGCCAACCACGTTGCAAATACCAAAAATGGTTGCACCACGTTCTTTGGCCAGCTCTAAGGCAGCCATGGTATCAGCAGTCTCGCCCGATTGTGAAATGGCGATAACGATATCTTTTTCGGTGATGATTGGGTTGCGGTATCTGAACTCAGATGCATACTCCACCTCAACCGGCACACGGCCATACTCTTCGATCAGGTATTCGCCCACCAAACCGGCGTGCCATGAGGTACCGCAGGCAACAATGATAATACGGTCGACGTTTTTCAGTTTGCTCGAGTACTCCTCTAAACCACCCAACTGTATCTTACCCAGCGACGGATAGATACGACCCCGCAGGCAATCGCGGATTGAACGAGCCTGCTCATAAATTTCTTTGAGCATGAAATGATCATAGCCGCCTTTTTCAAGGGCTTCTAATTTCATGTCCAGCTCGTGGATATATGGTGTCTGGATAGTATTGTCAATATTTTTGATTAGCAGCTCGTCGCGTTTTACCTGGGCAATTTCATTATCATTTAAGTAGATAACATTTTTGGTATACTCCACAATCGGAGTGGCGTCAGATGCAATGAAATATTCGCCTTTGCCAACACCGATAACCATCGGGCTGCCTTTGCGGGCTGCTATCAGTTCGTCAGGCTCATCAGCACTCATAATAACGATAGCGTAGGCGCCAATAACTTTATTCAGCGTAATGCGCACGGCTTCATACAAGTCAAGGCCGGTTTCTTTTTGGATATCTTCGACAAGGTGAATTAAAACCTCTGTGTCGGTATCACTTTTAAAAACGTGGCCCTTAGCCAAAAGCGTTTCTTTGATGTTGGCATAATTTTCAATAATACCGTTATGAATGATAGTCAACTTACGGTCGCCTGAAGAATGCGGGTGTGAGTTTCTGTCACTGGGAGCGCCGTGAGTGGCCCAACGGGTGTGCCCCATACCTATAGAGCCTTTCAGGTTAACATCTTTTACAAAGTTTTCAAGGTCGCTAACCTTGCCGGCTTTTTTATAAACCTTCAGGTCTTTGTCATAAAGCGCTATACCGGCGCTGTCATAACCCCGGTATTCAAGGCGGTGAAGGCCTTTTATAATAATCGGATAAGCGTCTCTATAGCCTATGTAGCCTACAATTCCACACATAAGAATGATTGATGTTGATGATGATTAATGTTTTAACAAAAATAAGTAGCTGTATGTTAATAACAAGAGCAATTAGTGTTATTTAAACTAATTGCTCTTGTTTTGAATAATATAGAGAAGAAACGGTTGTATTTACCTGACAACCTTAGTATAAAACAGGTTAAGTTTAATGCGATAAGGCGACGAGGTATCGTAGCCTACTGCAACGGTACGCCCGGCAACCTGCGCAGTTGGGGCAACGGATACCGAGGTCGTCGGGATAACCGGGGATATAAAGGCGCCGTAATCGGTAGTTACACCACGTATCAGGTCAGAAATATAACCGGTGATCAGGAAGTGATAGTCCTGCTGCTGATTATAATAAAAACCATCTGTTTTTGCCGAATCAAAATAGCGCGGGTCGCCCTGTGCCTGATCCTGTATTAATATCGGCTGATGTGCTATATCCCATCGGTATAAACCCAGCTTTGGAAGTGGTGCAAACGGAATCGTCGAACCCGGCTGTGCAGTCACCACCAGTTCAGCACGGTTAATTATTACATCGTTGCCTACGGTTTTAAGAATGTTTTTCAGGTAAGGGAAATTGATCCGGCTTTTTAAGCCACCTAAACCCTGAAGATAAATTACCTTTTGGTTCTCCGTGCTGGCAAGCGCAGCTTTTATGGTTGCCGACGGAGTATGTCTGATTTCGGCGGCGTGTAAAAAGCTTGGTATGCTGATAATTCCGGTATCAATAACAGTACCATTGGTATTGCGGTAGTAAACCTGTATGGCGGCAGCCGAATCTAGTGACATCATAAAAGTACCACCGGGGCCCGATTGGTCCTGCGCAAGTGTTACATACAAGCCTTTCACATTGTTTTTAAACACCAGGTTTGAGTTTAGCTGAACCGCAGGCGCATTAAAAAGGATCTTGTTTACAAAAGCTGTACTGATAGGGATACGTAACTGAGGCGGTACCTTAATTGCTGTGTCAGGGCCCCCCGCAACCGGGTTAACTATTTTAATACTGTCAGCAATTCTTGAAAAGAATGATTTGGTACCCAGTAATGTCGATTTATCAACAGCCCAGTTTTGGCTGCTGTAATAGGCATGGCCCGGGTAGATCCGTTCGCCCAGCTGGTAAACATTGGCTTTGTATCTTGACGCCAGCGAGTCGCCAAAAAAGGCATTTGGCGAATAGCGCATAACCAAAACGGCCGAATCAAGCACCATAGTACCATAAGGCACAGTGTAAGTCGCGGTACCATCAGACGATAGCGTACCCGGCAGGTTAAGATCCATTACCAGGTTTGATTCGGTAGTACCAAACAAGGGGTCCTTAAAAAAACCCAGTGGAGTTTGCGACAGTCCGTTGGTAACCAAAGTGCCTTGACCGGTAGAGTCGGTATGCACCATAATGGTTGATGTATCTATCAGGTTACCCTGAATTTGATTTGACGATATAACGCCCAAACCAATAGTATCCTGGTTTTTACATCCGTTCAAAATAAAAAGACTTATCAACAGGGTTAATAAGTCTAGTCTTATAAATTTCATATTTCGATCTCTCAATGCTTATACAACGTTAGCCAATTCTTCGTTGGCAATTTCGTCGTAAAAATTGTAATAATTTTCGAAATCTGCAGTAGAATTAAATTCAAGCACCGGTTTTTGGCTGTTTTTAACATTATTTAACACATCTGCATCAATGGTCTCGCTGGCCAGTACAATGGCGTCGCTATATTGAATAGCGCCTGCATACAATGCAGCGTCGTTACCCTCTTTATAGGCTTTGGTGTGTTCTTCCGTCATGTTGCTCATCACTGCCTTTTGGGCAAAATCAGCATTCAGCGCACCGTTAAACCCTTTTTCATAAATAGAGTAAACTATTTTTGAGTGTTTAAAGGTCGGGTCGTCTTTATAAGTGGTTTTCAGGTAAGCTGGTACCAATGCGCTCATCCAGCCATGGCAGTGGATGACGTCTGGCGCCCAGCCTAATTTTTTTACCGTTTCTAATGCACCTTTGCAAAAGAAGATCATACGCTCATCATTGTCGGCGTAAAACTTGCCATCCTTATCCTCAAAAACATGTTTGCGTTGGAAATACTCTTCGTTATCCAAAAAGTAAACCTGCATACGTGCAGCCGGGATAGATGCAACTTTTATGATCAGCGGGTTATCGTTATCATTAATAATAATATTCATGCCCGATAGCCTGATCACTTCATGAAGTCTGTTCCTGCGCTCATTGATATTGCCGAAACGGGGCATAAGGATACGAATTTCGTAACCCTTGTCCTGCATCGCCTGCGGTAGCTGGCGCGTTATTTCAGAAATTTTAGAGAGTTCAAGGAAAGGTGACATTTCATGAGTTATAAACAAAAGCTTAGATTTACCCATCTCCTAATCAGAATTAAATTTGTAATATCTCAAAAAATTTGAGTTTGCAAATATAAGCATTATATATGAAGTATCAATCAATTATACAAGTAGTTTTGGTATTTTTGTATCAATTGTGCAACTTCGCCCACTTTTTGCAATATCATTTTGAAAAATTTCACTCAAAAGGCCGACCTGCAGCAGCACCTGGGCAATTTAAAAGCCGCAGGCGCTGTAATAACGTTTGTGCCTACTATGGGGGCGCTGCACCAGGGGCACCTGTCGCTTATTGAGCAGGCAAAGCAACTGGGCGACGTGGTAGTGTGCAGCATATTTGTTAACCCTACCCAGTTTAACGACCCGAAAGATCTCGAAATATACCCGCGGCCAATACAGGCCGACATGCAAAAACTGGATGCAGCCGGTTGCGATATTTTATTTAACCCCGAGGTGAACGAAATGTATGCCGGCAATGAGAAATGGCATTTAAACCTGGGACCCATAGAGGGGGTGCTGGAAGGCACATTCAGGCCCGGACACTATCAGGGTGTTACGCAGGTGGTGTATAAACTATTTAATATTGTTAAGCCTGACATAGCCTTGTTTGGCCAGAAAGATTACCAGCAGTTTTTAGTAATCAGTAAAATGGTTGAGCTGTTGAATATGCCGGTTAAACTGGTTATGTGCCCTATTGTCCGCGAAACGGATGGCCTGGCTATGAGTTCAAGAAATATTCATTTAACACCCGGCGACCGTAAACACGCGCTTATCCTTTCAAAAACATTAAACAAGGTAAAGCAAAACTTTGACCCAGAAAAAATAGCAGAACTAAAAAGCCAGGCTGAGCAAGACATAGCAGCCGAGCCGGACACCGTTTTGGCTTATTTTGAAATAGCCGACGGCGAAACCTTGCTGCCGGCCAGCAAAAACACCGGCAATGTTGTTGCCCTGGTAGCTGCAACCGTTGGCAAGACACGATTGATAGATAATGTGGTGATTAAATAAAGATTAGTTATTGAAGATTACAGATTGGTTGAAAAAGAGTTCCGGGCGAACATGCAATGTTTGGATGGGCTACATATGATATCATGTCAACCCCAATCTTAATAACCAGCTTTTAATCTCCGAACTTTAAATATCCATAGCAAAGTCAACTAATCTTCAATCTTTATTCTTTAATAACTAAAACACTAACTTTGCCCCATGATTATTGAGATATTAAAATCAAAGATTCACAGAGCCCGTGTTACACAGGCCGAGTTAAACTATGTGGGTAGTATAACTATTGATGAGGATTTGATGGATGCGGCAAATATTATTGCCAACGAGAAAGTGCAGATAGTAAACAATAACAATGGCGCCCGTTTTGAAACCTATGTTATAAAGGGTGAGCGTGGCAGCGGTACCATTTGTTTAAACGGCGCAACCGCCAGGTTAGCGCAGGTTGGCGACATTGTAATCATTATGTCGTACGGTTATATGGAGCAGGATGAGGCGCGTAACTATCAGCCGATATTGGTATTTCCTGACCCGGATAATAAGCTTTTAAAGTAGCAGATATTCTGTAAGCCCATAACTGACTAACCGTGTGATCAGTCATGGGCTTAATTATCAGATCAGATTAATTCTGAGCCCTTCTTTTTTCATCAAACGATACGTTTTTGTTATTGCCTGAAACTTTGGTTCTGCCAAATAAATAGGTAAGGCTGGCATAAAATAGATTATAATTATAATCCATCTTGTCCATCTGTATAAATGTGCTATAGCGCATATCATATTTGGGAACCGAACCACGAAAATAAGTGGGGCTGATGATCAAATTATTGTTAAGCAGCTTTAATCGCGCCCCGGTTCTGAAATTGCGTTGGGCATAGGTGTAAGTATTTCCACTGGTTGAAGGCAGGTTTTGACCGTAATATACAAAAAAGCTTAGTAGCTTGTTAATGTTAAAACTATTATTAACGTTAAACGATGCAGACAGCCCGCTTTGATTATGAATATCGGCTATGGTTGATTTTGCAGATGAATAGAAAAACGAAGCCGAGTTGCTGGTTTCCCACCACTTAAACAATACTTTGTTAAAAGAGGCATAGGCTCCCATATTATCCTGCGTCATAAAGTTACCCCTTATACTGCGTATAAACGCACTGTCGACTTTAGTAACAGATGAAATTTGGTTGCTGGTATGCTGCGTAAATACGGTGAACGAAAACAGTCCCTTATACAGGTAATTCAGTTCGAAATTGTTACTAAATGAAGGCAGGAGCGAAGGGTTGCCGGCTATTGAAGTATAGATATTGGTGTAGTAAACAAAGGGGTTTAAGGAGTTAAGACTAGGTCGGTTTACCCTTCTGGAATAGTTTACAGAAAAAGTGTTATCGCCGTCGGCTTTATAAACCAGGTAAGCAGTTGGGAACAACCCGCCGTAATTACGTTTGTCGCGCCGGTTTAAGGTGGGCGAGTAGCCATTCATCATGGTATATTCATAACGCAGCCCTGTCTTTGCCGACCATTTTTTGGATAACTCAGACTCCATGCTATAATAAGCTGCTAAATTGCCTTCGGTATAATTGAAATCGTTACTGCGGGTGCTGTCCAGTAAAAAGTTGTTATGCACGCCATTATAGTAAGCCACACTTGCCTTGTTGTTATAGGTTGCAAACTTGGCGCCTGTTTCTATTTTGGCCCATTTGTATGGCAATGTTAAGTCTGATTGAATGGACCAGATATTGTATTTAGAATAACTGTTGTTCTGAACGGCTGCATAGGTTTTGTCAGACTGAGAAACAAAATCATTGGTCATATCGGGTTTGTTGCTGAATAAGTTCACTGAACTGCTTAGTTTCTTACCGGTCGAATCCAGTTTTAAATCATGATATAAATTTAGCGTCTGGTTAAATACTGGTCTTGCTAACAGGCCGTTGGTACTCAAAACAGAGTCGACGGTGTTGCCGGTAACAAAGCGATAGTTATTACTAAAGCGAGTATTCGACTGATTGTCAGAAATATTATAAATAAACCCGATGTTGTTGTGCTTATCTAATTCATAGTCTATACTTAAGCCGCCTTGCCAGGCAGGCGAGTTACCCAAACGCTGCTCATCACTCAGGATTTTATGGAGTTGCCCTGTTATATTGTTTACCTCATTGTTAGTACTATAAAAATGCGACTGGCTGAAATTAAAAGAGCTGCTCACTTTTTTCGACCGGTAAAAAAGACTCAGGCTATTGGCATAAGATGTATTGGCGTTTTGGTAATAAGTTGAACTTACAGAACCGCGCCAGCCTAAAGCCTCGTTTTTCTTTAAAATGATATTTATCAGCCCGCCATTTCCCTGGGCCTCGTATTTTGCAGGCGGGGTAGTAATGATCTCTATTTTCTCTACATTTTGGGCCCGCAAAGTTTTCAGGTAGCTGGTAAGTTGGGTTCCGCTCAGGTAAACAATTTTGTCATTGATCATGACAGCCATACCGCCTTTACCAGGCATTGAAATACCACCATCTTCAGTTACCGTTAAAAGAGGCGCCATTTGCAAAGCATCAAAAAGCGAAGAGCCACTTGCAGATATGGTATTGTTAATGTTAAATATCAGGCGGTCAACCTTTCGCTCCAAAATAGGGGCCTTATTGGTAATAGAAACTTCTTGTAATGTATTTGCTTGTTTATTAAGTATAATATCGGCCAGTTTAACAGCCTCCCCGTTAAACTTGATGTTTTTTAACCATTGTGTTTGGTAGCCAACGCATGATAACTTAATGTTGAAGTGGCCGTTATTTAAATAGGCAATATTGAAGTACCCGTCTTTATCGCTCATGCCATATTTTACAACGGCAGAATCGGTTGCTTTTAAAACAGTTATACTGACGTTTTCAATTCCTTTGCCTCCGGCTTCCGTAATCTTGCCGGATATAGTTTGTGCATGGCTTTGATAAATAATACTTAAAAATAAAATAAATGCTAAAACGGCCGATTTGTAAATAAGTGCTTTCATTTAGGTCTTTATGGGTTTTGTGATTGTAGACCACGCTATAAAAAAAAGGTTACACAAATTCAATCAGCATCAATAAATCGACTTTATTAGTGGGATTTTGACAATGCAACGGCCGTGATATTTTGGTGTCAAAAAAAATGAATATTTTCAGTAACCATTTTTGTATGGCGCGGTCTACAATCATGTAAGGGCAAAAAACACTAAACCGGCTTGAATAAAATAGACGACAATAGTTTAATGCTACTGGTAAAAGCCGGTGATCTGGACAGGATGAGCGTGCTCTTTGAGCGGCATTCCCGTTCGTTATACGGCTTCCTGTTTCATATGACGGGCCGGCGCGACGTAAGTGAAGACCTGGCGCAAAACGTATTTTACCGGATGCTGAAATACCGGCAAGGCTTTACCGTTAACAGCCATTTTAGCGGTTGGATGTACCATATTGCCCGTAACGAATTGAAAGACCATTTTAAAAAACGAGGCGCTGCCGCACAGTATGATCAGCTTGACGACCACGAAGAACGCATAGGCGACGGACTGTTGTTAGATGAGCATTTAGAGAAAAAAGAAGCGCGGCGGGGTTTAGCTAAAGCCATGCTGAAGTTAAATGAACAGGATAGGGAGATATTAATATTGAGCCGTTTCCAGGAACTGAAATATGCCGAGATAGGCGACATCATCGGCATAACGCCCGGAGCAGTCAAGGTGAGGATATACAGGGCGATGCAAGAACTCAAACAGATCTATCTGAAAATAGAACATAAAACAGGAATACGATGAAATGTGAGCACTACAGGGAGATGTTTTTAGATCAAAAACATGGTATGCTCGGCGAGGCTGAACAAGCCGCCTTGCAGCAGCATTTGAATAGTTGTGCTGCTTGTCGCGAAGAGTTGGCGGCAGTACAATTGATCTGGAATAAATTGGGAGAAATAGCAATGCCGGAGCCATCTGAAAAAATGGAGCTGAAGTTTCATGCCATGCTCAATGATTTTAAGCAGGCCGCCTCTGAACCCGGTAAATTAACAAGCTGGAAAGAACGCGTTAAACAGCTTTGGCAATTGCAATACCGTATGCCCCTGGCTTATGCTATACTAGCAGTGGTATTGGGCATTGGCGCGACCTTGTTGTTGCAAAGCAATAGTCGCCAGCAGCAGCAATTACAAGCCATGCAAACCCAGTTGCACGAATTAAAACAAACCATGATGCTGGCGATGTTGGATAACCCTCTGGCTTCAGAAAGAATAAAAGCCGTGAGTTATACCAGCGATATCAAACAGCCTGATAAAATGGTAATAGAAGCGCTGCTGGAAACCTTAAATAACGACCCCAACGTCAATGTCAGATTAAGTACGCTGGAAGCCTTATCGCAAATGGGTAATTATCCCGAAGTGCGGTCGGGCTTGATACAAAGCATAACCACGCAAGACTCGCCCCTGGTGCAAACAACTATTGCCGATGTGATGCTGAAACTACAGGAAAAACGGGCCGTACACCCGTTTAAGGAGCTATTAAAACAAAAGGATCTGGATGAAGTAGTGCGCCAAAAGATTAAAACAACGATAGGCAAACTCATTTAAAAACCATTAAAATGAAAGTATTGAAGTTTACAGGCCTCGTCCTGTTGATAATATGGGGTACTGCCCGCGTAATGGCGCAGGCACCCATGCGTGTAAAGTTGAGTAACCCGGCTAAGCCCTATAAGCTTAACGTCGAACTGGTGCTTGGCACCATCAGGATAAGCGCTTACTCAGGTAAGGAAATTTTGATAGATGCAGATGTACAGCCGCCTGAAAAAAGCCAGGAGGCCGCTCCGGCCGGGATGAAGCGACTAAGCAAACCGGAGGCCACGTCGCTTACAGCACAAGAAAATAATAACGAGGTAAATGTTAGCGACCGCTCTGGCAAATTGGTGAATCTTACTATCAAAGTGCCGGCAAATGCAGCCAGCATCAGGCTAAAAACTACCAGGGGCGATATTAATGTAGACGATATCAGCTCGGCGTTTGAAATTCAAAGCAATGTAGGCGCTATCAATGTATTGAACGTTTCGGGTTCGGTTGTGGCTAATACAGACCGGGGTAAGCTGTTAGTGACCTTCAAGGCCATCGACCCCAAAGCAGCTATGGCCTTTAGTACATTTGTTGGCGATGTCGATATAACTTTCCCGGCTGGTTTAAGGGCCAATTTAAAGATCAAAACGGAAGTTGGACAAGCGTTCAGCGACTTCGATATGGCCGACGACCCATCGCATTCAAAGCCAGCCCCAAGCGAAAAAAATGGTAAATACCAGCTTACGAATGATGGCTGGATCTACGGAAAAGTTGCCGGCGGCGGGCCAGAAATATTGCTTAAAAACACGCGTGGTAATATCTATATTCACAGGGCGAAGTAAAAAACTACGGCGCTATCAGCAACTAATTTAATTTATAACGGCATAGATCAGGAGTCGCGTTATCAACCGGTATTACTGGGTTATTAAATTATTTTTGACCCGATAATTTAATCTATAATTTTGCAATTTGCCGAAACACGAATTGTAAAAATAAAAACCCACACACACATAACCTGATCTTTCATGAAATGCCTATTTACTCTTTGCTTTTGTTTAGTAATGTTTTGCGCAGTTGCGCAGAAACATCAAAAACTGTACTACCGTAAATTTGACGGTACTTACCTTGTAAGTAAAGAAGGTGCCGATTACATGCAGGTTATTCAGGAGCCTGATGCCGGGTCAAAGTTTTATAATGTTATCAATGTTTATCCCGATAGTAATCGCATGTTTATAGGAACGGCCTCGTCAATAGTGCCTTTAAGGCTGGAGGGGCCGGGCATGTTGTACTATCATAGTGGTAAAAAGAAAGAGCTGCTTACTTATAAAAGCGGTCAGCCCGAGGGTCTTGCCTACGATTTTTATGAGAATGGAAAACTATCAGCCATGCTTAATTATCCGCCGGTTGGCAGTAAGGACAACCGGGTAAAACTGATCAGCTATTTTGATCAAAATGGTAACGCTTTGGTAACCGACGGCAATGGCTATTACAGCGATACTTACAAAGGTACCTTCGAAGAAGGGAAGATGGTAGACGGTTACAGAAGCGGAGATTGGAAAGGGAATGATGATGGCGGCGGGATTACCTTTATAGAAACGTACGAAAAAGGCAATTTGATCACCGGCACGTCGACCGATAAAGACGGGAATAAACATACCTATCAAAAACGGAATATCAATGCCACTTACGCCTATGGGATGGATAGGTTCAGGGATATATTACGAAGGCGCGTTAGGTATAAAGACGAAGACGTTAATAATAACAACAGGGGGATGGTATTAGTTGCGTTTACGGTCACTAAAGAGGGTCAGTTAGAAAATTTGCACGTTTTACATGGTATAGATAAATCTATGGATAACGAGGTTTTGCGTGTGGTTAAAGAAACTGCCGGTAAGTGGAAACCAGCTGTTCGATATGGCATACCTATCACAACTGATGTAAGTTTCCCGCTGAATTTTGTAATAAACGTGGAAGAGATAATGGATTTTGATCCTTTCGGTTTGTAGCCCTATAAAGTGTTAAATTAACTGATCGAAATAATTTAATCTATAATTTCGCGTTTTGCCTCAAAAGCCAAATTGTCAATCAGCTATTAAAGAAAAACCGTATGATGAAAAAATTACTTATTTTATGTTTGGGCGGCACCGTTTTACTAAGCGCTTGTGTTAAAAAGAAAAACGAGGCAACCGGTACCACCCATGTGCGTTTTGTAAATGCCATTAGTAACTCCTACACACAGGATGTTTATGTTGATGGTGCACTTGTTTATGGCGGTAAATTGTCAGAGGGCGCCGTGTCGCCGTATATTGATTATACCGCTGGTGTAAGCAATATAGGCATAGCCAATACCGGGACTACATATGCTAACATTTCATATAGCTACGGTACAACCATTGGCGAGTATTCCACCGTTTTCTTTTTTCAGGACTTTAACCACGTGTTGGTATCAGGTGGTATCAGAGACTATATGGATGCTCCGCCTGCGGGTAAAGCGCGGGTGCGCTTTGTAAACCTTGACAACTATTCGCAAACCTCATTTACCATGAGTGTTGTTGGAGGCGCAAACCTGTTTCAGTCGTTAGTTTTTGCTACAGCATCTCCATATTACGACGTTGATCCGGGGGCTAAATTTACGGCAACGGCCACAGGTGTGGTAAACCCGGTAACTATCGATATTGCACCGGTAGCCGGTAAAATTTATACTATTTGGATCAGCGCTACCTCAACAACCGATTTGCAGGCGCATGCCTTTATCCAAAACTATTTTTAATTTAAATAAGTATACCCTAAAATTGCCCGACAGTTACATTGCAGATGCGCTTGACTAACAAGCATATTCGCGATGTAGCGGCCGGGCATTTTAATTTAAATATGCTTTAAAAAGCGCGTTCTTAAAGCCAAATTTACTTTTTAAAAAAAAGCACAAAAAATAGCCACATTAATTCTATCTTTGCACCCCGACGCTGGGGTCGGAACACCCGCTAACAGCGCATAGTATTTAGTAGCTCAAGGTTGATAGTCCAGAGTCGAAAGTCCAGAGTCAAAAAGACTCGAGACTCGGATCTCAAGGCTTAAGACTCCAGAGCTCAGGACTCAAGACTTAAAAACACTATGCCAAAAGACACCTCCATTAAACACATCCTGATTATCGGTTCTGGTCCTATTATTATTGGTCAGGCCTGCGAGTTTGATTATGCCGGTTCACAAGCATCTTTGTCATTAAAAGACGAAGGCATCACGGTATCAATCATCAACAGTAACCCGGCAACCATTATGACAGACAATGTCATTGCTGATCATGTTTACCTGTTGCCGCTTACCTGCGAGAGCATTGAACAGATTTTAATCGAACAAAAAATAGACGCAGTACTGCCTACCATGGGTGGCCAGACAGCGTTAAACCTTTGTATAGAGGCAGACGAGCGCGGGCTTTGGAAAAAGTATGGCGTTAAGATAATAGGTGTCGATATAGCTGCCATAGAGAAAACAGAGAACCGCGAAGCGTTTCGACAGCTTATGGTTGATATAGGCGTAGGTGTTGCCAAATCAAAAATAGCCAACTCATTTCTTGAAGGTAAAGAGGCCGCACAAGAAATTGGTTTCCCGCTGGTTATTCGCCCAAGCTACACGCTGGGCGGTAAAGGCGCCGGTTTCGTGCATAAAAAAGAAGACTTTGATGCAGCCCTTAGCCGTGGCTTGCAGGCATCGCCAACCCACGAGGTTTTGGTGGAGCAGGCGGTGTTGGGCTGGAAAGAATATGAGCTGGAGTTGCTGCGCGATGGTAATGACAACGTGATCATCATCTGCTCGATTGAAAACTTTGACCCGATGGGTATCCACACCGGCGACTCGATCACGGTAGCCCCCGCCATGACCCTGAGCGACCGCTGCTACCAGGAAATGCGTAATCAAGCTATTAAGATGATGCGCGCCATTGGTAACTTTGCCGGCGGCTGTAATGTGCAGTTCTCGGTTAACCCGGCAAACGAGGACATTATCGCCATTGAGATCAATCCGCGTGTATCGCGTTCATCAGCATTAGCATCAAAAGCTACAGGTTACCCAATTGCAAAAATTGCGGCTAAACTGGCTATCGGTTACAACCTCGACGAAATTGAAAATCAGATCACCAAAACCACATCGGCTTACTTTGAGCCAACGCTGGACTATGTGATTGTTAAAATACCTCGCTGGAATTTTGATAAATTCAAAGGCGCCAACCGCGAGTTAGGCCTGCAAATGAAATCGGTAGGTGAGGTTATGGGTATTGGCCGCAGCTTTATCGAAGCGTTGCAAAAGGCTTGTCAGAGCCTGGAGATCGGCCGTGCCGGCTTAGGCGCTGATGGTAAGCAAAACCGCAATCTGGAAGAGATCATGCACAGCCTGGAACACCCAAGCTGGGACAGGTTATTCCACATCTATGACGCCATGAGTTTAGGCGTACCGATGGAGTCAATCCGCAAAGCAACTAAAATTGATCGCTGGTTCCTGAACCAGATCCAGGACATTGTGAACCTGGAAACAGAATTGCGCAGATACTCTGTAGGTAATATCCCTGAAGACTTTTTGTATACCTTGAAACAAAAAGGTTTCTCAGACGCGCAGATTGCTTACATTCTGCATAACAATACTACTGAAGAAGATGTTTACCAGCGCCGTAAAGAGTTAGGCATACACCGCGTTTACAAAATGGTAGATACCTGCGCGGCTGAGTTCCCGGCAAAAACGCCGTACTACTACTCAACCTACGAGGGTGAAAATGAGTCAATAGTATCTGATAGGAAAAAGATCATTGTATTAGGCTCGGGCCCTAATCGTATTGGCCAGGGTATTGAGTTTGACTATAGTTGCGTGCACGGCTTATTAGCGGCTAAAGAGGCCGGTTTCGAAGCCATTATGGTTAACTGTAACCCTGAAACGGTATCAACCGACTTTAACATGGCCGATAAGCTGTACTTTGAGCCGGTATTCTGGGAGCACGTACGCGAGATCATCGAGCTGGAAAAACCTTATGGGGTTATCGTACAATTGGGTGGCCAGACCGCATTGAAGATGGCTGAGAAAATGCATGAGCATGGCATCCGTATCATCGGTACCTCATTCAATGACATGGACATTGCCGAAGATCGCGGGCGCTTCTCTGACCTGTTGAAAGATCTGGGTATCCCTTATCCAAAATATGGTGTAGCTGAGAGTGCAGAAGAGGCACTGGTAGTAGCTAATCAGGTAGGTTATCCGGTATTGGTACGTCCTAGTTACGTACTGGGCGGGCAGGGCATGAGCATTGTTATTAACGACGAAGATCTGGAAAAAGCGGTAGTTAGTTTGTTAAAAAATCTGCCGGGCAACCGCGTATTGATTGATCACTTTTTGGACCGTGCCTCTGAGGCCGAGTCTGACTCGATCTGCGATGGCGAGGATGTACACATCATTGGTTTGATGGAACATATTGAGCCTGCAGGTATTCACTCGGGCGACTCGTACTCAGTGCTGCCACCATTTGACCTGTCTGAAGGTGTGATCAAAAAGATGGAAGAGTACACGGCTAAAATTGCCAGAGCGCTGAACGTTAAGGGGTTGCTGAATATTCAGTTCGCAATTAAAAACGAAGAGGTGTATGTGATCGAAGCAAATCCGCGTGCTTCGCGTACGGTGCCTTTCATCGCCAAAGCATATGATGTGCCTTACATCAACATAGCGGCTAAAGTAATGCTGGGTGTTAACAAACTGAAAGACTTCAATATTGTGCGCAAACCAAAGGGTTATGCTATCAAAGAACCTGTGTTCTCTTTTGATAAGTTCCCGGACGTAAATAAGGAATTAGGCCCTGAAATGAAATCAACCGGCGAGGCGATTCGTTTTATCCCAGATCTGGAAGACCCATATTTCAGACACTTGTACAAAGAGAAATCAATGTACTTGAGCAAATAGGCTTTAAAGCTAAAAAATAGAAAGACCAAAGCATTATCGCTTGGGTCTTTCTATTTTAACCCCATGCTTATTTATCTACCATCAGCCCCGTAACCTCAAAAGTCAACTTCCTTTTCGGATCTACTTTTACCCGGTGCTGCTTTTTCCCTGAAACTGCATCGCCTGCAAAATGCTGCATGTCGTCGGCCAAAAACTGCTTTGCGGCCACACCTTCAGCTATAATGGTTTTGCCTTTAAGGGCTTTAGGGGTATTAATTCCGATGTTTTTAAAATGGGCAGCAATGATACTTCCATTACCTGCATCGATATTGAACCAACCGCCTTTGGTTTTGATTACGTTAAGTACCTTGCCGCGAATGGTGGTACTGATGCGCGTTTTTTTCGCCATGAAAGCCTCTAAGTGAGTAGCCCCGATAACTTCGGTAGTTGAGGGTTTGCTGCCGAAAACAGTGCCGTGCGGCAAGGGGATATGCTGAGCAAAGGCATTTGCAGAGAGACTGATTAATAATATCAAAAAGCAATTTTTCATAGGAGTAAGCTTATCCCTATGCAACAAGATTGTTCAGGCTTGGTTTTTAAAAGCTATACTAATAGCCTGGGTTAGCCGTTTTTAACCCGGCATTATGTTAATAATTGTTAAATAAGGGGCTGTTTACCTTTAACAGAGGCTAAATAAGCCCGAATGAAATTATATTTAAAAATTATTTATCAGCCTGTAGATGGCTTTAATTGCAGATTAATTTTAAAGCTGTAATAAACAACTATCTTTGCGGCTGCATAAATGTTTGATATCGACGTCGCAATGAGCAGGCGTTGGGGCAAATACACGTGAAACAGAATATTAAGCACATGAAAAAATCGCTACAAAGCTCTTTTTTAGTAATAACCTTATGCTTGGCCTCTATAACAGCTATTGTTGGCTGTAAGGGTAAAGGCGCAAGTTTAGCTATACCTACGGTTGAAATAAGCCAGGTTGTAACCGGACTAAAATCAACCACCGTTACTGTTTATGGACGAAATACGGTGGCCAACATTATTACTGAAAATGGTATTTGCTTTAGCGCAACTAACAAAACGCCTACTATTTCTGACATTAAAAAAACCGATACAGTAGGCGCCAGATGGGATATCAACTTTACAGCCCTGGTTCCGGGACAAACCTATTATTTCAGAGCGTATGCTACCAACGATGCCGGCACTGGCTATAGCGATGTGCTTACGGTAACCATGCCAGCTACTGATGCTGTGCCTACCGGTACGGTAACTACTTTTGCCGGCAGCATAAGCGGCGCCAATGGTTATGCTGAAGGTATTGGTGCGGCCGCTTTGTTTGACGGTCCTCAAAATATTTCTTATAATCCTCAAAACAGCTTATTGTATGTAAGCGATACTTATAATAATGCTATCAGAACCATTACTACAAGTGCTGCCACAGCTACTTTAAACGTATCACCCGTGGGTTATGCAGATGGTGCGCTGAACCAGGCAAGGTTTTATGGCCCCCGTGGCATTGCTTTTGATGCGACAGGAAACGCATATGTAGCCGACTTAGGCAATAACGTTATCCGCAAAATCTCAACCGGCGGTGTGGTAAGCACTTTAGCAGGAAACACCATCCCGGGCTATATTAATGATGTCGCAACTAAAGCAGAATTTTTTAACCCTACAGCAACTGTTGCCGACGCATCGGGTAACGTTTACGTAGCCGACCGTAGTAATAACGTCATCCGTAAAATTACACCAGACGGTGTAGTAAGCCATTTTTCGGGCTACCAGGCACCCGCTGGTTATTCGCAACATACGCTACCGGGCTACGTAGATGGCGATGCCAATACGTCTTATTATAATTATCCCGTTGCACTTGCAATGGATGCCGCAGGCAGCATCTATGTAGCCGACAATAAAAACAATGCTATTCGCCTGGTAAACTCAAAAGGAGAGGCAACTACCTTTGCGGGTGGCCTCAACTATCCAAAAATTATTGGCAGCCCAACCAGTATAGCTTTTGACGCACAGGGAAATATGTTTATCGTCGACAGTAATGGCCGTATACTTGAAATTACCAATAAAAAGGTATTATATGTGATCGCAGGTGCAGCAGGCACCAGCGGATTGCAGGATGGCGTCGGGGCTGCTGCACGTTTCAGCAATCCACAATCAATCGCTATTGATTCACAGGGTAATCTTTACGTTGCCGATTATAACAATAACGTGATCCGTAAGATTACGGTAGCCGTGCAGTAAGACCTCACCCAACCCTCCCCCAAGGGGAGGGCTTCAAAAAGCTTATTTAGCTATGGTGTTTGAAAGTCTCCCCTTGGGGGAGATTTAGAGGGGTGTGTTACCCAAACAGCAATCCAAAAAAATCTTCAATATTAGCTACCATCTTAATGTCGATGGTGTAACGCGAAAGGTCCATGCGCTTTTTATCTTGTGCCGCCGATGGCATATTGTATTTGGAGATATAAATCTGTTCAAATCCCAGTTTCTGCGCCTCGGCAATGCGCTGCTCTACTCGATTTACGGCTCGTATCTCGCCAGATAAACCGATCTCGCCTGCAAAACAGGTTTTAAATGGTATAGGTATATTCTGGTACGATGATATAATGGCAGCTGCAAGTCCCAGGTCAATAGCCGGGTCTTCAACCTTAAGGCCGCCGGTAATGTTCAAAAAAACGTCTTGTGCGCCAAGTTTAAAGCCGCAGCGTTTCTCCAATACAGCAAGCAGCATACTCATGCGTTTGGCGTCAAAGCCATTAGCATTACGTTGCGGTGTGCCATAAACAGATGTGCTTACCAAAGCCTGCGTCTCAATCAGCATAGGGCGCATGCCTTCAAGCGTAGCTGATATAGCAATACCGCTCAATGCCTCATCGCGTTGTGATAACAATATTTCTGAAGGGTTGGATACTTCGCGCAGGCCTTCGCCCATCATTTCATAAATCCCTAACTCTGATGCCGAGCCAAAGCGATTCTTCACCGTCCGCAGAATGCGGTAAACATGGTGTCTGTCGCCCTCAAACTGTAAAACAGTGTCAACCATGTGCTCCAATATTTTAGGGCCCGCAATGGACCCGTCTTTAGTGATATGGCCAATCAGGAATACCGGTGTTGCTGTCTCCTTGGCAAAACGCAGCAACTCGGCGGTACATTCGCGCACCTGAGATACACTTCCCGGCGTCGACTCAATATGCGATGAATGCAAAGTCTGTATCGAATCAATGATCACCAGGTCAGGTTCCAGTTCCTCTATCTGTTTAAAGATATTTTGGGTAGATGTTTCGGTAAGAATAAAACAACCCCTACTCTCTCCGCTGCCCGGGTTTTTTACTTTTGAATTTTGACTTTTTACTTCGGTGATCCGCTCAGCCCGCATTTTGATCTGCTTATCGCTTTCCTCGCCCGATACATAAAGCACACGTATGTTCGGCATCGTCAAAGCCAGTTGCAGCATGAGGGTTGATTTACCAATACCCGGCTCGCCCCCAATTAGCACTAACGATCCCGCAACAATGCCGCCACCCAGCACACGGTTAAATTCTTTGTCGGGAGTAAGCAAGCGGTCTTCTTCGGTAAAAGTAATGTTGGCTACCTCTACCGGTTTATTGGCACGTTGAGTGCTGGTGGTATTGCTCACTTTCCACGTAGGGACAGACTTTTGATCTTTTTCTATAATCTCTTCGACAAAGGTGTTCCATTGCTGGCATGATGGGCACTTACCCAGCCATTTGGGTGATTCAAACCCGCAACTTTGACAGAAATACGCAATCTTACTTTTGGCCATGCTATTTGTTCTGCACCTATGCAGATATACAAATGTGCAGATTTAATTGCGCCCCGCAAAGTTGTTTGCTAATTTAATTAGTATTTAGGGTGCGAAGTTGACGGTTTTTTATCACACGGCCTGCATAAATGTCAGGTAACATCTGAAACAAAGGGCTTTTATAGACGTCCAAACACTTGGAATACTTTTTGAAATATTGTTTTAAATAAATTTTCTCAAATGAATCATTTAGCTCTGATTATAGGACACGGAATGGGCTCGGCATGGTTGTTAATGGCGGTAGTTGCCGTTATTAGCTTAATTGTGCAATGGCGCTTTAAAAGCAAGTTTAACCAATATGCGCAGATGCCGTTAACTTCAGGCATGTCTGGCCAGGAAGTGGCCGAGCGAATGCTGCGTGATAATGGAATTTATAATGTACAGGTAATTTCTGTCGAAGGCCAGTTAACCGATCATTACAATCCCGAAACCCGCACAGTAAATTTAAGTCCGGACGTGTATTACAGCCGTAGCGTAGCTGCCGCTGCTGTAGCCGCGCACGAGTGCGGGCATGCTGTGCAGCACGCAGCCGGTTATAGCTGGTTGAGTTTGCGTACTACTATGGTGCCTATTACTAACGCTGCATCAACGCTGATACAATTTACTTTGTTTATTGGTGTAATGCTGTTGTTTTTTGCGCATAGTGGTATTGTTTTGGCCATAGGCGTTGCCGGTTTGGCTATTGTAACTATGTTTGCTTTTGTTACTTTGCCCGTTGAGTTTGATGCGAGTAGACGCGCTTTGGCCTGGTTAAATAATAATTACAACGTGATGCAAACCAACCAGGAGCATGAACAGGCTAAAGATGCTTTATGGTGGGCCGCGATGACATATGTGGTTGCCGCTTTAGGTTCATTAGCAACGCTACTTTATTATGCTTCCATGCTGAGCAATCGCAGAAACTAAGGCAGCCGATTAAACATTTTGCTCAAATAACTGTCTGTCATTATTATAAAACAGAAAGTTATGAAAAGCATATTCAAAATATTTTTACTGCTGGGTGTTACCCTGTTGGTTTCGCCTGCGGCAGAGGCCCAGGTAAGTGTGGGCATACATGTAAACATAGCTCCGCCAGCGTTGCCTGTTTATGAGCAGCCTGAATGTCCGGTGGATGGCTGGTTATGGCAGCCCGGTTATTGGGCTTATGACCCTGTTGATGGGTATTACTGGGTACCGGGTGTATGGGTAGCCCCACCTGAGCCAGGTGTAGTCTGGACCCCGTGCTATTGGGGTTTTGATGATGGCGTTTATGTTTTCCACCGCGGTTATTGGGGCCCGCATGTAGGGTTTTACGGCGGTATCAATTATGGCTATGGCTACCCGGGATATGGTTTTTATGGCGGTATGTGGAGTGGCCGGGTATTCAGATACAATACAGCTGTTTTCAGAGTAAACCGCACAGTGGTGCGCAATGTTTATGTTAACCGCGTTACAGTTAGGCCGACAGCCAGCCGGGCCAGCTTTAATGGTCGTGGTGGTGTGATGGCGCAGCCTCGTCCTGAAGACCGCCGCGCTATGAATGAACGCCACTTTCAACCAACACATACCCAGATCGCGCATCAGCAAAATGCGGGTCATAACCCGGCACAACGCTTCTCAGCCAATCACGGCCGCCCGTCAATGCCTGTCATGAGCCGGCCAGGTAATCATGCTATAAGTTCACCTATGAGTCGCCAGGGTGTAAACCATGGCAACCCGGCGCAGAACCATAATAATCCTGGATTTAACCGTAATCCAGCGCAAAATCATAATCCTGCCGAAAATCATAAGCCTGGCAGCTTTAACCGGGGTACGCCGCAAATTAACCGCAGCAACCCCTCACACATGGATATGAATCGTGCGCAGCATATGGCGCCTCAGCGCCAGCAGCCACAACGTATGGAGCAACATAATATGCCGCAACAGCGCCATCAGTTTCAACCACAGCGAATGGAACCGCGCAGTATGCCACAGCAACATATGGAACAACCAAGGCAGGTGCCGCAGCAACAGCACATGATGCAACCGCAACGCATGCCGCAGCCTCAGCATATGGGCGGTGGTGGTTTTGGCGGCGGCATGCCTCATCCTGGCGGTAACCCTGGCGGCGGCGGTGGTGGTCACTTCGGTGGAGGTGGCGGCCATGGCGGCGGTCATCGCCCGTAATAATCGCTGAAATTAAGGATGTCATAGTGGGCCGTCTAAGCATGGTGGGCAGACTAACGCTCGCCCTTCGACAAGCTCAGGGTGACACCCTCTTTTACACCTTGTCATGTTGAGCATCGCGAAACATCTTATACGAGCGATATGCAAAGCGTATAAGATCCTTCACTACGTTCAGGATGACAAGTCTAATAAAAACGTAAAACAAAGAAGCCCGGCTAAAACTAACCGGGCTTCTTTATTATCTTATTATATCGTCAAAAATTAATTCATCCTGTACGGAGCAATTAAGTAAAACTCAGGGATATGTACCTCAAACATAGCGTTATCCAGCAGGCGCATCATGTGGTATTCGCCTTTCATGCTGCCCATATCGGTTTTAAGGTTGCAGCCTGACACATATTCATGCGAGCTGCCCGGTTCAATAACGGGTTGCAGGCCAACTACGCCTTCGCCCTCTACTTCGCGCTTAGCACCGTTTGAATCAAATATATACCAGTGGCGGCTCATCAGTCGTACTGCGTAGTCGCTCATATTCTCAATTGTAACCCTATAGGCAAACATAAAATGGTCGTTCGCCGGGTTTGAATATTCGGGCTGATAAATGGTGTCAACCGATACCTTTACTCCATCTGTTATATATGTAACCATGACAAGTATTCGCGTTAAATAAATTGATAGAATCAGCTAATCAAAAACTAAGCCATATTGCCGGCCTATTTTTAGGCAATATAGAGCATCTTACGTAAAAAGCAAAAAAACTAAATGTTAAATTGCTACAGTAGATACGGAATCGTAAAACCTTGGGTTGTGTTCCAGCTCGTGCAAAATTTCCTGTAACTCCTCAAAAGTACCTGCAGTCACCAGCCTGGTGCGGTATTCCTTAAAGTCGGGCGTGCCTTTAAAATAGTTGGTGTAGTGCCTCCGCATCTCAAAAACGCCTGTTTTTGGCCCTTTCCACTCTATTGATTTGATGAGGTGTGTACGGCAGGCATCAATACGTTCGGCAAAAGTTGGCTTAGCTAAATGCTCGCCGGTTTCAAAGTAATGTTTGATTTCGCGGAATATCCATGGGTAGCCAATGGCTGCCCTGCCAATCATCATGCCATCCACGCCATATTCCAGTCGCCAGGCTGCCGCTTTTTCAGGCGAATCGATATCGCCATTACCGAAAATGGGGATTTTAATCAACGGATTCTTTTTGATGTTCCTGATTAAGGTCCAGTCGGCCTGGCCTTTATACATCTGCGCACGTGTACGGCCGTGTATGGTCAGTGCTTTAATGCCTACGTCTTGCAGGCGCATAGCCACCTCTTCAACGTTTTTGGTATTATCGTCCCAGCCCAGGCGGGTTTTAACCGTTACCGGCAAATGCGTAGCCTCAACAACCGCTTTGGTCATAGCCACCATTTTGTCGATATCCTGCAATAAGCTGGCACCGGCACCACGGCAAGCCACGTTTTTTACCGGGCAGCCATAGTTAATGTCAATCAAGTCCGGGTTGGCTTTGGTTGATATTTCAGAGGCTTCGCGCATGTGCTCAATGTCACTCCCAAAGATCTGGATGCCTATAGGGCGTTCATATTCAAAAATGTCCAGCTTTTTCAAGCTTTTCGCTGCATCACGTATCAATCCCTCCGACGAGATAAACTCGGTATACATCATATCCGCACCGTGTTGTTTGCATACATACCGAAAGGGTGGATCACTCACATCCTCCATCGGCGCCAACAACAGCGGGAACTCCCCTAAATCAATATTTCCTATTTGTACCGACATGGCTTATCTTTAAGCGCTACAAAAATACGAAAATTACGCCAAATGACAGAAAGTGCTATCAAACAACAACATCCATTAACGCAGCTCATTATTTTTATCGGTATTACCTTTGCCATTATTGGGGGGGGATATTTGCTTGGCGCTGCGATAGTTGTGGCGGTTTATGGTGTGGATGCGCTTATGAAGATAGCTCAGCTAAATCTCGACGATCCGAACGCGGCTAGTGGTTTATGGATTTTGCAGATCGTTAGCACAACTATTCCTATTTTCCTGGCCTCATTTATTTTCGCAAAGTTTATAGCTAAAAATACCGCCGAATATTTGCGCACCTCGTTCAAATTTCCATGGTTTTTATTGGTGGTGATATTTTGTTTAATGCTGGTATCAAGCCCTATGATGGAAGCGTTGAGCAACATTAACCAAAAACTACGATTACCCGGTTTTTTGGCCGGTCTGCAAAAGTGGATGCGCGATACCGAGGATAACGCCCAAAAGCTGACCGAGATACTGCTGCAAATGAAATCGGTAGGCAGTATGCTGGCAAAGCTTACGGTTGTAGGTTTGCTTACGGCCATTGTTGAAGAGTTTATGTTTAGAGGGGTTATACAAACTATCCTGCTTAAATGGACAAAGAACCCGCACGCAGCCGTATGGATAGCGGCCGCCTTGTTCAGCGCCTTTCACCTGGAGTTTTTTGGCTTTTTACCACGATTGTTGCTGGGCGTGCTGTTTGGCTATTTTGTTGTGTGGAGCGGTAGTATATGGCCGGCAGTTTGGGGGCACTTTATCAATAATGGTACCGCCGTTGTGGTAAGCTACCTTTTTCAAAACCAGATGATCGACGTTAACCCCGACGATACACATATTTTTAATAAACTGGCCTATCTGTTTAGCCTGATAATTATGCTACTTTTGCTGTATCTGTGCCGCAATATCGCAACGGGCAAAATGAAGTCGCCCTTTAAATAATGGAAAAAAACTGGATCAAATTTTTCTCCTCGTCTGATTTTTACCGCTCTGAACTGGTAAAGCAGGTGCTTTGTGAGAATGAAATTGATGCCGTTTTATTAAACAAACAAGCTTCTTCGCATCGTGATTTTGGCGATGTCGAAGTTTATATACACCAACAGGATTTTGGCAACGCAATTGAAGTCATGATCCTGACCCAATTATAATATATGAAAACTCGCGCCATAACCGGCTTTTTCTTTATCATCGTGATGCTGGCTTCAGTGCTTATTAATGGCTATGTATTCGGTGTGTTTTATTTATTACTGAGCGGCCTGGCGTTGTTGGAGTTTTACCGGCTGGTTAAAAAAGCAGGCATTAACCCGGACGTGATGACCGGCGTACTTAACGGTGCATTTATTTATGTTGTATTTGCATTGATATCAGTTGATGGCGATTACCATAAACTCATCTTTTTGTTGCCGATAACACTGAGCTTTATTTCAATACAGGAGCTGTTTAAAAAAAACAATGCGCCCTTTACCAATATTGCTTACACCTACATGGGTATTATTTTTACCATTATCCCTTTTACGTTCTTCTACGCACTGGCTTATCTTAACGGGCCGGCGGCTAACCTGCATTACCCAATGGCATTCCTTTTAATGCTTTGGGCCAATGATACCGGCGCCTACCTGGTGGGCAGTAAACTTGGCCGCACTAAATTGTTTGAAAGACATTCGCCTAAAAAAACGTGGGAGGGGCTAATTGGTGGTATTATCATAACCGCTTTGGCGGCCTACATTATCAGCATCTATTTTACCGAACTTTCAGTTACGCAATGGATCTGGATTGGTGTACTTATAAGCTGCTTTGGAACAGTTGGCGATTTGATAGAATCAATGTTTAAACGCAGCATTGATGTTAAAGACTCGGGCGGTATTCTGCCTGGTCACGGCGGGTTGCTTGACCGGTTTGATGGCCTGCTTCTTGCTGCACCGGTTGTATATGCCTATTTATACTTCATTACAAATGCTTAATTTTGTTAAATGAAGCCATCTCTGCTATGTAAACAACAATAGCACATATATAGCTTCATTACATTAAAAGAAAACTGCGAAGCATTGATGAGTGCCGCTAAAAAACAAATAATAAACGAATAATTATACGAATGAAAAAAATGACTTTCCATAAAGAGGGATACACATCCCTGGCGTTGTGCATCTTATTTATCTTTGTTTTAAACGCGGCAATACAGTTTTACTGGCCAGATTATACAGTGTTAAAATGGATAGTCTATATTTTATCATTTATACTGTTTGTAATCATTGTTCAGTTTTTCCGTAACCCGCATTTTGACATTGAAATTGACGAAAATACCGTTTTGTGCCCTGCTGATGGAAAAGTAGTAGTAATTGAAGAAACAACCGAGACGGAATTTTTAAAAGACAAACGTATTCAGATCTCGGTATTTATGTCGCCGGTTAACGTACACGTAAACCGTAATCCCATAAGTGGCGTTGTTAAATATTTTAAATATCACCCGGGCAAATATTTGGTAGCCTGGCACCCAAAGTCATCAACCGAAAATGAGCGTACGACTATAGTTACCGAAAATGCTAACGGCACCCCGGTGTTATTCAGGCAGATAGCCGGTGCGTTGGCCCGCCGTATTGTGTGGTATGTAAAAGAAGGCGATAAAGTGACGCAGGGCGACCAGTTTGGTTTCATCAAGTTTGGTTCGCGGGTAGATGTATTCCTGCCTTTAGGTTCAAAAATTAATGTAGAGATAGGTGAGGTGGTTAAAGGGGGACGTACCGTACTGGCCGAGCTGCCGGCGTAATCGAAAATAGATATTGATGGGAAAGGCCGATGTAGAAATACATCGGCCTTTCCTTTTTTAAAGTTTGCCATTCTGCATAGCGAAGAATCTTATACGCCGCGGTAAGATGCTTGGCGAGCCGCCCATTAAAAAAGCGCCATTGCGAGCATCGTGAGAATATAAATAGTGCCGGCTAGATGTGCTTGAACAGAAAACTAAAGCATAAAAAAAGCCTTCCTGTTGTGCAGGAAGGCTTTTTTTATATGTTGGTGATAATTACACTCTTTTTGATTTGATACGGGCTGCTTTACCGGTAAGGGCACGCAGGTAGTAAAGTTTAGAGCGACGTACTTTACCAACGCTGTTAACTTCAACTTTCTCAATGTTTGGTGAGTTAGCAGGGAAAATACGCTCAACACCAATACCGTTTGAAACTTTACGTACTGTAAATGTTTCAGAAACGCCTGTGCTGTTGCGTTGAATACATACACCCTGGTAAACCTGAATACGTTCTTTGTTACCTTCTCTGATTTTATAATGTACGCTTACAGTATCGCCAGCTTTGAACGCAGGAAACTGGTTAACCTTTACTGTTTGCTCTTCTACAAATTTTACTAAATCCATGATTTTAAGCTCTAAATGCGATTTTTAACCCGTAAAAATCGGATTGCAATTATAGGGATAATTTTTGAATTATAAAAACCGAATTTAAAAATTTCAACATTTAGTTTTTTATTAACAAGTTTTGCCTGTTTTGGGTTCATTTGGCTCATTGGGTGAATACTCGAGCTAACTAATAACCTAATTAACTTGAGCAACACATAGCTAATCGTCCAACAGGTCGGGCCTGCGTTGTTTTGTGCGTGCAACCGCCTGCTCAAAGCGCCATTTTTCAATCTCGCCGGCGTGCCCGCTCAATAAAACGTCCGGAACTTTATGTCCGTTCCAGTCGGCCGGGCGGGTGTAAACCGGGGCGTCCAGCAGCCCGTCCTGGAAAGAATCAGACAGGGCAGAAGTTTCGTCCGATAATACGCCTGGGATTAATCTTACCACCGCATCAACCACAATAGCCGCAGGCAGTTCACCGCCCGACAGCACGTAGTCGCCTACAGAAATTTCTTTAGTCACAAAAATATCGCGAATGCGCTGATCGATGCCTTTATAGTGTCCACAAAGAATAATGATATTTTTCTTGATGGACAATTGATTAGCCATCGGCTGATTTAAAGTTTCGCCATCAGGTGTCATAAAGATTACCTCATCATAGTCGCGTTCAGCTTTAAGGGCCGCTATACATTTGGCGAAGGGTTCAATATTCATTACCATGCCACTGCCGCCGCCGTAAGGATAATCATCCACACTTTTTTGTTTGCCTGTAGAATAATCGCGCAGGTTATGAACGTGTATCTCAGCCAGTCCTTTTTTTTGTGCACGCAGCAAAATGGAGTGGGCAAAAGGGCTTTCCAGCAAACCGGGCAATACGGTAACGATATCAAAACGCATGGGGCAAATTTAGTTATTTTTGATAGAAGCAAGAGTTAAGAGCCAAGAATCAAGATCGATGAGAATTAATCTTGTGTCTTACGTCTTGATTCCTAACTCTAATATCGCCAATCTGGCGACGCGGGTATTTCGCATTGTATCACCCAGCGATGGCCGAATGGGTCTTGCAGTTCGCCCTGACGATAGCCGTATTCATAATCAGTTACGGCAGATATGACACTTGCGCCTGCAGCGACAGCCTGATCGAATACCGCGTATACATCGGCAGTAAAAAGACCAATAACTACAGTAGTACCCTTGTTGGCATCAGGACTAACCTTGTGCGGATGTTGCGGCATCATTTCGTGAAGATGAAACTTCTGACCGTCAATTTCAAACTCGGCGACATGGATGCTGCCATCGTCATTCAACAATCGGAAGTTTTCTGTGGCGCCGAAAGCGGTTTTATAGAAATCGATATTAGTGGTGCCGCGATTAAGTGTTAAAAGCGGAGCAAATGCAGTTTGGGTTTCCATCGAATACTAAGATAATCTTTTAAATAGATCATGCCGAACTTGTTTCGGCATCCCATGAGAAAGCAATTGTGTTACTTAGCAAGTGTAATGCTGAAACAAATTCAGCATTACAAATAGTGATTAGAAAATCTATCCCAGATAAATATCTAACAACCCCTCCGGTAAATCAACATACAGTATCTCTTTAACCTGATCAATGCCGGTTATGATATCCTCATTGAGCGGAAACATCACTTCAACGCCCTTGTAAGTAACCGTTGCTAATATTTGCTGCGGATATTCGTTGATCTCGGTAATCACGCCCAGTTCGCCCTCGTCTTCGTCAATGGCCGTAAAACCTTCCAGGTCAAATAAGGTAAAATCCTCTTCGCTTTTTGCGGGTTTGAGCTTGTTGGGCAGGTAAACGTCTTTTCTGGCTAATGCCGATGCTTTTTCTACCGTATCGACATCCTCCAGATACAAATAAGCCTGGTTGTTATGATCGTTGTATTTGATAGATTTTACAAAAAACGGAGCCAGCTTGCCGGCTATTTCCACAAAAATAGCGTTGAAAGCAATATCTTCCAGCCCGTCGAAATCAACATACAATTGCATTTCGCCTTTCAGTCCCTTTGTTTTTAATATGCTGCCTATACGGAAACAGTCCTGGATTTTCATTTGGAAAGTGTTTTAATCTACACACCTCGTTGTCATTTCGAACGTAGTGAGAAATCTATACACAGAACGGCATAACGTGTGTATAGATTTCTCGCTTCGCTCGAAATGACAACCCGGTAATATAGGTATTGGGGTTCTTATAAACAACAATGGCGAAGAACCCGCAGGTGCTTCGCCATGTAAATTGTCTTGATTCCTGGTTCTTGAATCTTGATTCTAAAACCTGAATTATTCAGCGCTATCGGCTGGGGTTTCAGTAGCTTCAGCAGCAGGTGCTTCTTCGCCTTCAGCAACCACCGGAGCAGCTTCTTCTTCAACAACTTCCTCTGCAGGAGGTGTGTTTTTAGCAGCAATAGCAGCAGCTTTGTCCTGATTTTTCTTAGCCTCAGCCTCTAAAGCAGCTTTGCGCGTTGCTTGTTTAGCAGATGATAAGTCGGCTTTTTTGCCGGTAATTTTGCCATCTTTCTGCTCTAACCATGCAGCAAATTTAGCGTCAGCTTGTTCTTGAGTTAAAGCGCCTTTTTTAACCCCACCTTGTAAGTGTTTTTTGTAAAGTACGCCTTTGTAAGAAAGGATAGCACGACAAGTGTCAGTTGGTTGGGCGCCATTGTCAACCCAGGTAACTGCTTTGTCAAAGTTAATGTCAATTGTAGCAGGGTTAGTGTTTGGGTTGTAAGAACCTAAACGCTCGATAAAACGACCATCACGTGGTGCACGAGAGTCTGCTACTACGATGTAATAAAAAGGACGGCCCTTTTTACCATGTCTTTGCAATCTGATTTTAGTTGCCATTTTTTAATTTTTATGTGTTCAACATTCCCCCGGAGTTGTTTTCAGCGGGGATGCAAAAGTATGAAAAATAATTAATTAAAAAAATATCATCCTGATTTAAGCCATGTTATCTATTTTAGTCGATGTAAAACATTATCACAATTATTCTAAAATGATCAAAAAATTTAAATCGGCAGTATGCCTTGTGCTTGCTGCGTCTGTTCTGTCAAGCTGCGCTACCGTTTTTGGTGGCCGCGTAAATGCCTACCAACGTACAAAACCCACTGCCGGACAACAACAACGCCGCATACGCGCCGGAGCCATGGTGGCCGACATTTTGCTTTTCTGGCCGGGTTTAATCGTTGATTTTGCAACCTGCGCCATCTACAAGCCAACGCCTGCTCCTTTACCGGCCGACGCCACGCAGCCCGCACCGATTGCCGTAAAAACCCGGTAAAAAATTAACGCCTCTTAATATTTAAGGGGCGTTTTCTTTTTTATTAAACCTAAATTTGCGCCATGAATAATAAGTTAAGCATAGCTATTGACATGGACGAGGTTATTGCCGACCCCATTGATAAATTTATAACCATTTACCAGCAGGAACACGGCTTCAACTATACGCTGGATCAAATGCATGGTAAAGAATTTGGCGAACTGCTGCCACCCGAAATGACCCACACCCTGCGTGAGTATATTAACCGCAAAGGTTTTTTCCGCGATCTGAAAGTGATACCAGACAGCCAGGAGGTAATTGCTGAGCTGAATAAAAAATACGAAGTATTCATTGTATCTGCAGCTACCGAATTTCCGCTGTCATTAGAAGATAAACAAGCCTGGCTGGCCGATTATTTCCCTTTTATCGAGTGGACAAATATTGTTTTCTGCGGATATAAGATTGTTAATACCGATATCATGATCGACGACCGCATTAAAAACTTTACCCGTTTTAACGGGCGCAAATTGCTGTTCAGCTCGCCGCATAATTTGCTGCTGACTGATTATGAGCGTGTGAATAACTGGAAGGAAGTGGCGGAGAAGTTGCTGTAGTAAATTTACTGTTTTGTCATGTTGAGCATAGCGAAACATCTTATGCGCTTTGCTTACAGCTTATATAAGATTCTTCGCTATGCTCAGAATGACAATCGGGTTAAAACGAGAAAAGCCTGCGAAACTCGCAGGCTTTTCTCGTTTTAAAGACTCAAGACTTACGGCTCGAGGCTCAAAACTCATCTTACAACGACAACATCTCCACAATCCTGGTAAATTCAGCATTTACGTCCAAATGGTGTTTTACTGATTGGCTGAACTGTGTGAAAGTAATATCATTATGAATCAGGCCCACCATTTCTCCGGTGCGGCCCTTAATCAGGGCCTCAACTGCAGCTACGCCCAGTAAGCTGGCCAGCACACGGTCCATGCAAGTTGGTTTACCACCGCGTTGAATATGGCCCAGTATTGATACGCGAATATCATAGCTGGGGTAACGTTCTTTTAAAGCATCGCCTATCTGGAATGCGCTGCCTGGCTCGTGGCCTTCGGCAACCATAATAATTCTTGATGTTTTATCTCTAAGCTTAACGCCGCGATCTAAACGGTCATACAGCGCTTCAAGGTTTGATTTGGTTTCAGGTACCATTACAGATTCTGCGCCAACACCAATCCCGGTACGCAGGGCTATCATGCCCGAGTCGGCACCCATTACCTCGACAATAAATAAACGATCGTGCGATTCTGCAGTTTCCCGGATCTTGTCAACAGCCTCAATAACAGTATTGATAGCAGTGTCGTAACCAACGGTAAAGTCAGATCCGCGCAGGTCATTATCAATAGTACAGGGTACAGCAATAGCCTTAATATCCGGATGTTCTTCAGTAAACTCTTTAACCCCTTTAATGGTGCCATTTCCACCTAATGCTATCAAAGCATCGATGCCGTGCTTTTGTAGCGTTGCATAGGCCTTATTACGACCCTCGACTGTCTTGAACTCTTCGCTGCGGCTGGCTTTTAAAATGGTGCCGCCACGCTGAATAATATTTGATGCCGATTTGGTAGTAAGAGGCTGAATGTCATCATTGATCATCCCTTCGAAACCGCGGAGTATACCGGCAACTTCAACGCCGTTAAAAATAGCCGTGCGTATTACGGCCCTAATGGCTGCGTTCATGCCGGGCGCGTCGCTGCCTGACGTAAAAAGTCCAATTTTTTTGATCTGGGTCATTAGCTTATAATATAGGCAGGTTTATGCAAAACCTGATTTAGCAAGCGTATAACGAAAACGATTGCGGCGCAAATTTAGTTATTTTTTGGCTTGTTGATAAGCCGAAATACCGCTTTCTAGAAATTTCAGATAACTCTCTACATTATAATTAGCCGGCGATGGTTGTATGGTGGCGCCGGTTTTATCGGTCATCATATTGCCGTCGCTGTCCAATAACACATAGAAAGGCTGCGAGTTAGCATTAAAGCGCGATGCTTCCAGGTCGCTCCATTTGCCTCCAAGGGTCGTGATCTTTTTACCGCTGTAGGTCGACGTAAATTGTTCTGATGGCTCAAGCTCGGCCTTATCATCAACCACCAGCTGCAGCAACACAAAATCATTTTTAAGGTGGTTGAATACACGCGGGTCTGTCCAGACATCGGCCTCCATCTGGCGGCAATTTACGCAGTTAAACCCCGTAAAATCAATCATAATAGGTTTATGCAGTTCTTTAGATACTTGCAACGCCTGGTCATAATCATACCACGCATCCAGCCCGCGGGTTGCTATACGGGTATAGTTAGCGGCATATTTTTTTGTTAATGACGATGTTTTGGCAGGCGTACTCGCTGTGGTGTTGCCTCCCGGTGTTTGCGAAAGGTCAAATTCCTGCGTGGCAATCGGCGGTAAAAAGGCGCTCAGCGGCTTCAAAGGCGCGCCCCATAAGCCGGGAATCATATAAACCGTAAAAGCAAAGATGATAGTCGCCATAAAAAAGCGCGGGACAGATACATAGTCTACATCGCTATCATGCGAAAACTTGATCTTTCCTAACAGGTATAGCCCCAGCAGTATACCCAATGCAATCCATATCGACAGGAAAATATCGCGGTTAAACCAGTTCCAATGGTAAGCCAGGTCTACGTTTGATAAAAATTTCAATGCAAACGCAATCTCCAGGAAACCTAAACAAACCTTTACGGTATTTAACCAACCGCCCGATTTGGGCAGTGATTTTAATGCCGACGGAAACAAGGCAAATGCCGTAAAAGGCAAAGCCAAAGCCGCCGAGAAACCGGCCATACCTATTGCCGGGCCTAATCGGTCGCCTTTTGAGGCGGCTTCAACCAGCAGGGTGCCAATGATGGGGCCTGTACACGAGAAGGATACCACTACCAGGGTAGCAGCCATAAAGAAAATCCCGGCAATGCCACCTTTGTCAGCATTAGCATCGAGTTTATTACCTAGTGAGCTTGGCAGGGTGATCTCGAAGGCTCCCAGAAACGAGATACCAAAAACAACCAGCAGCAGGAAGAAGAATATATTGAAAATGCCGTTGGTTGCCAGGGCATTCAGCGCGTCAGAACCAAACAGCCCTGAGATAATCAGGCCCAAACCAACGTATATAATAATGATTGACAGCCCGTAAAGTAAAGATTGCCCGATACCCTTGGCCCTTGATCCTGATTTTTTGGTGAAAAAACTCACGGTTAACGGCAGCAGCGGGTAAATACAAGGCATGATCACCGCGGCCAGGCCACCTAAAAAACCGGCTATAAAGATCTGCCAAAGCGTTTTCGGTTTATCTGTAGCCGGTTTGCTTATTGTTGCTTTTGCAACTTTAGCTTTTTCGGTATGCTGGGCTTTTTTGCGCAAAGCAATACTGTCGGCAGCAGTTGGTATACTGGTAAAGCTTACGCCGCTGGTGTCCTGTGCTTTAGCAGGTTGCGTATTTATAGCTATACCTGTAGCAATCACAAGGCAAATCAAAAATACCCACCTTAAAAAACTTTTCGGAGCTGCTGTCATCGTCATTCAAAAAAAAATTATTTAGCAATAGGGATGTTAAAGTTTACATCGTCTGGTGGCAGACATTTTGAATCGTTGCAAGTCATATACTCTAACGATCCCTTTATAGCCGCAACCTTTGCTGATTTTAGCTTGATTTTTTGCTGA
Source organism: Mucilaginibacter ximonensis (assembly GCF_042686265.1). Lineage (NCBI taxonomy): Bacteria > Pseudomonadati > Bacteroidota > Sphingobacteriia > Sphingobacteriales > Sphingobacteriaceae > Mucilaginibacter > Mucilaginibacter ximonensis. The sequence goes on along the minus strand of NZ_JBHUPD010000002.1, from coordinate 445,899 downwards.
AAGATTACTTCTTTTTCAAAAAAGCTCACATCCATGCTGAATGCTTTTTCATAACGGGTTATCGGTTTAGGCTCAGTAGCCGGGCCAATTAAAGTGTAGTCTTTTGATTTTGCGAAAGTAAACGATGTCTTGATGGGTCCGCCGTCTTTAACGTGTTGCGAGTAGATGTGCCAGCCATCGTCAATAGTTGCTTTTAAAAAAACAGTTACTTCAGTAGGGCTGGTTTTTTTAGCTGCGTAAGCCCATTTTACCGGGGTTACAATTTGAGCGAAAGCGCCGGCTGATAAAAATAAGGCGGCAAATATTGCTAGTGCTTTTTTCATGGTTGTTTGTTTAAATTTCTATTTTTTTAAGGTAACAGTTGTTTCGATACCATCAATTTTTATTTACCCAAAGGGATGCTAAAATTTACGTCCTCGGGTTGTCTGCATTTTAAATCGTTACAGGTCATGTACTCTAATGTGCCCGTTACCGCGGCAACTTTAGCCAATTTTAACTTTATCTTTTGTTGGAAGATCACTTCGCGGTCAAAAAAGCCCACTTCCATTTTAAAGTTTTTATCGTAGTGGGTAACTGCTTTGGGTTCAACAGTGGGCCCAACCGGTGTATAGTCTTTTGATTTAGCAAAGGTGAATGATGTTTTGATCGGTCCGCCATCTTTAACATGCTGCGAGTAGATATGCCAGCCGTCGTCCATAGTAGCTTTCAAGAAAACGGTAACCTCAGTTGGTCCGGTCTTCTTAGCAGCATAGGCCCATTTTACGGGGTTAACAATTTGAGCATAAGCACCGATGCTTAAAAATAATGCGGCAGATATTGCTAATGCTTTTTTCATCACTGTTTGTTTAAAAACTCTATTTCTTTAAGGTTGTAAGTTGATTCTGTATCATTATGCTTTACTATGAGCAGGCCGTTGTCTTTAACGCCGGCTATTATGCCGGTAAATTCTTGGTCCGATGCTTTGAAACGTTTTTTTTCATTGAACCAGTATAGTCGTGATAAATAAGTATCCCTTACAACATTTACTTTGCCGGCTTTCAATTTTAAGTACCACGCTTCAATGTTGTTGCAAATGTCAGCTAATATATCGGTAACATTGTTTTCTTTCTGTAATATCTGCTTTACTGATGTTGCGTTGACAGCCTCATCCGGGAATTTTTCCTGATTAATGTTGATACCAATGCCAACAATAGAATTTTTAATGCGGCTGCCCTGCAGTAAATTTTCTATGAGCATGCCCCCGAGCTTCTTGTCGCCGTAGTATATATCGTTGGGCCACTTTATTTTAAGGTGTTCGCCCAATAGCGGACGCAGTGCATCATAAACGCCCATACTGATGGCGCGGTTCAGGTCAAACTGGTTGGCAACGTCCAAAAAATGAGGTTGCAAAAGCAGGCTGAATGTAAGGTTTTTGCCTGGTTCGGCATGCCATTTATTGTTCAGCTGGCCGCGCCCCGCGTATTGCGACTCTGCCATAATGACCGTTCCCTCGGGCACTGGCTTGGAATTTGTCAATAGGTTTTTAAGGAAATTGTTGGTTGAGTCGACCTCTTTTAGTGTCAGTAAATTTTGTCCAACAAATAATCCTGAAAATATGTTATTTTGCAATGTTATATTTATAATAATGCTATACTCAAAAACGTTCAAAACTAATTCTTTTTGATGGTAAAAAATAAAGCGACCAGTGAATCAGCTTATATTTCTGAATTAGCCATACATGGCATACAGGAAAAAAAAGGAAATGACATCGTCAGATTAGACCTTCGTAATATCCACAGTTCGGTGACGGATTATTTTGTAATATGCAACGCCGATTCATCCACTCAAGTCAAAGCTATTGCTAACAGCATCGAAGAAGAAATTTACAAAGCCCTTAAACAGGAGCCATGGCGCAAAGAGGGCCTGGAATATGCCGAGTGGATACTCCTTGATTACATAGACGTAGTGATACACGTTTTCAGAACAGACAAACGCGAGTTTTACGGCGTAGAAGATTTGTGGGGAGATGCCGAGATAAAGAGCTATAAAAGCGCCTAGCTTATAGCCAAAATTTTTAATTACACGAGAGATTATACAACAAATGGAAGACAAGAAATTGGATAAGCCAAAACCAATAAGAAAAATATCTAACAAACGAATAGCCCCCAAACCTCCTAAATTTAACTTTATGTGGTTGTACGCAGTTGCAATAGCTGTGTTTGTTGGGGTGGCTTATTTTTCGGGCAGTAACGGGGGGCAGCAAATTGACTTTAAGCGTTTTGAAACAGAAATGCTGAAACCCGGCGATGTAGACTATGTTGAGGCTTACAAAAACGGCGACTACCTGGTAGCCGAAGTTCATATTAAAAAAGACAGTTTAAAAAAACCCCAATATGCTGATGTTGTAAAACAACAGCATGCCTTTGGCGTAAATGCTGCCGACCCTCAGTATACTTTCACCGATGCATCTTTTGAGAGCCTGAAGCAATCAATTGCCAATGCGCAGAAAGATGTTCCTGATTCGCAAAAGATATCGGTTAAATATGTACCGCATGACAGCCTGTTATCAAACGGACTGGTTCAGTGTGTTATCATGATTGTGGTATTTGCGGTGATGCTGATGTTCATTATGCGTCGTATGGGCGGTGGCGCTGGCGGCGGTCCGGGCGGTCAGATATTTAACATTGGTAAATCAAAAGCTACACTTTTTGATAAAGAGGCGCAAGTGTCTGTAACCTTTAATGATGTAGCCGGTTTAGAAGAGGCTAAGCAGGAGGTTATGGAAATAGTTGATTTCCTTAAAAACCCTAAAAAATACACTAACCTGGGCGGTAAAATTCCGAAAGGTGCATTATTAGTAGGGTCGCCGGGTACCGGTAAAACCTTACTGGCAAAAGCTGTAGCAGGCGAGGCGCAGGTACCATTCTTCTCGCTGTCAGGTTCTGATTTTGTGGAGATGTTTGTGGGTGTGGGTGCGTCGCGTGTGCGTGACTTGTTTCGCCAGGCTAAAGATAAAGCGCCATGTATCATCTTTATTGACGAGATTGATGCCATCGGTCGTGCGCGTGGTAAAAACAATATCGTAGGCGGTAATGATGAGCGCGAGAATACACTGAACCAATTATTGGTTGAAATGGACGGTTTTGGTACCGACTCAGGCATTATCATTCTTGCTGCTACCAATCGTCCGGATGTGTTAGACTCAGCTTTATTGCGTCCCGGTCGTTTTGACAGACAGGTGTCAATTGACAAACCTGATTTGATTGGCCGCGAACAAATATTTAAAGTACACTTAAAACCTGTTAAACTGGCTGAGGGCGTAGATGCTAAAAAATTGTCGGCACAAACCCCGGGCTTTGCCGGTGCCGAGATAGCTAACGTATGTAACGAGGCTGCGCTGATCGCCGCGCGACGTAACAAAGAAGCGGTAGATATGCAGGATTTCCAGGATGCTATAGACCGCGTAATTGGTGGTTTGGAGAAAAAGAATAAAATTATATCACCCGAAGAAAAACGTATCGTAGCCTACCACGAAGCCGGGCACGCTATTGCAGGCTGGTTCCTGGAGCATGCCGATCCGTTGGTTAAAGTATCTATCGTTCCGCGTGGTGTAGCAGCTTTGGGTTATGCGCAATATCTGCCTAAAGAGCAATTCTTATACACCATAGAGCAGCTGGAGGACGGTATGTGTATGACTATGGGTGGCCGTGTTGCCGAGGATATTACTTTCGGCAAGATCTCCACCGGTGCGCAAAACGACTTAGAGCGTATCACTAAACTATCATACGCCATGGTTACTATTTATGGTATGAATGATAAAGTTGGTAATGTGTCGTTTAATGACACGCAAGGCGAATACCAGTTTAACAAACCATACTCTGAAAAAACATCAGAACTGATAGATTCAGAAGTTCGCGCCCAGATTAATGCTGTATACGCGCGTACCAAGCAGTTATTGCTGGATAAACGCGAGGGATTGATCAAACTGGCTGAAAAGCTGCTGGAGAAAGAAATTTTGTTCCAGTCTGACCTGGAAGAGATTTTGGGTAAACGGCCTTTTGAACACCGGACTACTTATGACGAGTTTGTGAATGGTGTTGACGCTCCCGGAGCCGGTCAGGAAGCTGCCGCTCAAGGCTTACAGCACGAAGGTGTGGTTGATCATTCAGGCACATTTGAAAGAAACCCGGAAGAAAAAGAAGCCAATCAAGGCGAATAATAAATTCGAAAATACTTCCAAAGTCCTTAGCTTAAAGTTTTTTAACTTATTGCTAAGGACTTTTTTATTTTATACTATTTTTGACCCTGGCTCAATAAACCAATACTATGCGAGATATTACTACTCCTAAAGAAAAGCTGTTGAAGAAGATACGTCAGGCGCTGTTAGAAAAAAGGGACAACCCATACCCTAACCTGGAGAACCTGCCTATGTATCCGCCAGCGCCTGAGAACCTGGACGTAATGTTTGCAGAGGAATTTACGGGCGTAATGGGGCAATTTGCTTTTTGTGAGGATGAGGTGCAGTTTATTGAGACATTGCTGGAACTGGCTGAAAAACGCAACTGGCGCAAAATATACTGCTGGGAGCCTAAATTGCAGGAGGTGTTGAATCGCTACGAATACCCCTTTTTTGAGACCGACAAAGACTTTACGCAGGCCGAGGTGGGTTTAACCCTATGCGAAGCCCTGGTGGCCCGTAATGGCTCCATTATGGTGTCAAGCGGGCAGGCCGCGGGCCGGCGATTAAATATTTATCCTGAAGTACACATCGTGCTGGCTTATACCTCGCAATTAGTGCCCGACCTGAAAGATGGTTTCGCGCTGATCAAAAAGAAATATAATGGCAACGTACCGTCCATGATATCAAATATCACCGGCCCAAGCCGTACCGCCGATATTGAGAAGATGCTCGTGTTAGGCGCACATGGTCCTAAGGAGTTGTTTGTGTTTTTGTTGGAAGGGTAAACTTAATCGCGGGCCTGTCACCCTGAGCCCGTCGAAGGGCGAGCGAGGGCCTTTACGCGCGTGCTTCGACAAGCTCAGCATGACACACGGTTGTAATTACTTCGCCATTGTTAGTACTATCACCGACAACTACATCCTCGACGGTGCAATCCCAAACGCTTTCTTAAATGCGAACGAGAAATGCGACAGATCTTTAAAGCCTACCTCCATGTACACATCTGAAGATCTCCAGCCTTTTTCTTTGATCAGGTAATGCGCGTCATCTAGTCGTTTTTGCTGTAGCCAGCGGTTAGGAGAGGTATGATAGATTTTTTCAAAATCGCGCTTGAAGGTAGCCAGGCTGCGGCCGGTTAAATAAGCAAACCTGCTAATATCCACATTGTACTTATAATTCTTATTCATGAAAGCCTCGAGATCAATCTTACCTGGCTCGGCGAAATCAAACAGAACATTTTTAAGTTGCGGATTTGTTTGCAAAAGAATCATCACTGCTTCTTTTACTTTCAGCTCGGTTAGCAGCGGGTCGATTTCCTGACCTGCTTTCAAATAGGGTTTCAGTGATTCAATAAAACCGGTTAACAGCTCATTAGGCTCGAGGGTTAAAATAGCATCGCCGTTAAAAGGCTCGTCAGCATGCAGGTTCAACTCCTGGCTCATGCGCTGTAAAGTGTTTTTGTCCAGCCGGATGGAAAGCGACATAAACTCGCCGCCGTCAGCAGGCGGTTGCTTAACAAACTTACAAAGTTGGTTCTTGCGGAAAAACCTGAAATCGCCAGCCTGGTATGGATAGCTTTTATCGCCCACATACATGATTTGGCTACCCGAAAACACAAAGCCAAACACATGCTGGGCAATAAACTGTTCACCCTCGCGGCTGGTATGCGCATAGCAGGAGTAAAGAATGCGTTGATCTGCTGAAAGTGTTTGTGTAGGCATAGTGCTAAGGTAGTTAATTATAAGACTAAAAGGACTGTCACCCTGAGCCTGTCGAAGGGCGTGCGGTGGCCTTTGCCCGCGTGCTTCGACAAGCTCGGCATGACAGCCTTGATTTGCTGTTACTTCTTTAGAAAACTCTTCACAAAATCGCTGTTTGCATGCTGTGCCGAGTCTTGATGATCTGTAGATAAACTCACCGGCAGCCATTTTTCCATTTCGTAATTACGCACTTCGTCTGCGTGTTTTAGCAAAGCTATGGCTTCGCTACCCAGTACTAAATGCACCGGCGGTTCAGGATTATTTGCCAGATCGATCATGACTTTGGCCGCTTTTTCAGGATCGCCGACCGGCACAAAACCGCCCCCTTTGAAATAAGCTGTGCGTTTACCCACAGTTTCTTCATAGCCTTCAACGTCAGTCGCATAGGTCATGGATGCGCCGGCCCAGTCAGTGCGGAAGCCGCCGGGCTCCACACTGGTTACATAGATACCCAGGGGAGCTACCTCTTTAGCCAGGGCTTCGCTAAATCCGCCCAAGCCAAACTTGGCTGCCTGGTATATGCTCAGTCCGGCATTTCCGACGCGCCCGCCTACCGAGCTGATCTGCAGGATGCGTCCCGAACGCTGTTTACGCATATGTGGCAATACGACTCGGGTTATTTGTATCGGGGCATATAAGTTAGTTTCCAGTTGGCTGCGTACCTGGTCGTCGGTAAAAGCTTCGGCAGCGCCGATTATACCAAAGCCGGCATTGTTTACCAATACATCAATACGGCCAAAGGTATCAATGGCATAAACTACTGCTTCATTGATTTTGTCGTAATCGGTTACGTCTAATGTTATAGGATGAACCCGGTCGGGGTATTTTTTAACCAAATCATTTAATGTATCGATATTACGGACGGTAGCCACTACTTTGTTACCAGCTGCCAGCGCGGCCTCGGTGAGGCTGCGTCCTAATCCACGGGAGGCGCCTGTGATGAACCAAATTTTTTCCATTTGTTTTTTACGTTTGTTGAAGACAAAGGTAAGAACGGCTTAATGCCATCGTTTTGTTGTGCAGCTCAATTTGATTTGTTGTACGGCTCAATACAGATGCTAATTTACCGTCACCTTATAAACGCAAAAGAGCGGCTACATCCCGTAGCCGCTCTTTTGCGTTCATTGTAATTCTACTATTACAGTTTAATTTCTTCGTCTTTTGATGAAAAAAAGCGAAACTCGGTGATCTGGTAAGCCGGGTTGCTTTTTACTTTGATCCATTGCCCGTATTTAAAGAACCATTTTATTTGGCGGGTAATAAAACCCTGCTTAATATAGGCTTCAATATACGGGTGCACGCAAAGCGTAATGCCTTTTTCGTTTTGCTCGGTGATCACATAGTTAAAGTTGTTTTCAATATCGTCAAGCAACAAAATACTTGGCCTGATAGTGCCGGTGCCATGGCAGGCTGGGCAAACCTCAGTAGTAACTATGTTCATTTCGGGCCTTACACGCTGGCGGGTTATTTGTACCAGCCCAAATTTGCTTGGAGGCAAGATGGTGTGTTTAGCACGGTCAAGCGACATTTCGGCACGCAGGTAATCAAATAGCTCCTTGCGGTTGGTTGGTTTGTGCATGTCAATGAAATCAATCACTACAATGCCACCCATATCGCGTAAGCGCAGCTGACGGGCAATTTCGCGTGCCGCCTCTTTGTTTACCTGAAAGGCGTTTTCTTCCTGGTTTTCTTTGTTGGCTGTGCGGTTGCCGCTGTTTACGTCAATAACGTGCAGCGCCTCGGTGTGCTCAATAACTAAATAAGCGCCACCAGCCAGGTTAACCGTTTTACCAAAGGCTCCTTTTATCTGTTTATCAACACCAAAATGTTCAAACAAAGGCTCCTTATGTTTGTGCATACGCACAATACTTTCCAGATCAGGAGAAATGTCTTTTACATACTGTTTAACCTCTTCATACAGCGTATTATCATTCAGATAAATATGCTGAAAGTCGGGGTTTAAAATGTCACGAAGAATGGTTGAGGTACGTCCAATCTCACCTAAAACCTTTTTACCCGGCTCAACGTGAGGCAGGCGGGTAATAAATGATTCCCATTTTGATATCAGGTCTAAAAGGTCTTTTTGCATCTCTGCAACACCTTTGCCCTCTGACACCGTACGGATAATAACACCAAAGTTTTTAGGCTTAATGCTCTCGACGATTTTGCGCAGGCGGGTACGTTCTGTGTTACTTTTTATCTTTTTAGATATCGAGATAACCTCAGAAAACGGCACCAGAACAACGTATCGTCCGGCTATAGATAGGTCTGAACTTAAGCGAGGGCCTTTGGTTGATATAGGCTCCTTAGCTATTTGAACAGGAATAAGCTGGTTTTTGCTTAATATCTCAGAGATCTTTCCTCCCTTGCTGATATCTTCTTCCAGCTTAAAGTTATCTAAAAGCGTCGATTGGTAACTTCCACCACGCACTTGCTTGGTTAGTTTTAGCAGGCTTTGCACCTGCGGACCAAGATCAAGATAATGCAAAAATGCATCCTTCTCGTAACCTACATCAACAAAAGCGGCATTAAGCCCGGGCATTATCTTTTTAATACGGCCCAGGTAAATATCACCAACAGTGTAATTATTGCTTACCTGTTCTTTGTGTAGCTCAACGAGTTGTTTATCCTGTAATAATGCAATAGTAGCCCCGTTAGGGGATGAATCGATAATTAATTCTTTTATCAACTGCTACTCCATTTCTTTAACGGTGGCCCGGCTGCTATAACCGGGACCGAATTTTCATACTATAGGGGGTAAAAACAAATACTGTATCGCCCTATAATTGGCGAAAAGAAGTAAGATGCTAAAAAGCAGCGCTTATTTCTTTTTGTGTCTGTTTTTTCTTAAACGCTTTTTGCGTTTATGAGTAGCCATTTTGTGTCTTTTACGTTTTTTACCGCTTGGCATAATAATAATTTTTTAAATGTTAATTGTTTTTTAATTCCTTGATATACTGGTCGATGCGTTGGCCGAAAACCGGGTTGGGCATCATTTGTTTGCATTTTTCGTAAGCTGCAATAGCTTCTGGTTTACGGCCTAGCTGTTTATAGGTTTCGGCCAAATAAAAGTATGACTCAAAATCCGGCTTCTTTGCAATTACCGTTTTGAAGCGCTCAATCGCTTTGTCAAACTGGCCCGATTTCATAGAAAACAAACCTAGGTTGAGGTTGGCGTTAACGTTCTCAGGGTCTTGCGCTACAACCTCACGCAACAGGGCTATACCTTGCATCGGGCTGGCTCCGCCATTTACATCGGCAACGCCTAAGCCGGTTTTGGCATCTAAGCTTTGTGGCTTAAGTTTCAGTGCGTTTGTAAAAGCCTCTACCGCTCCTGAAATATAAGCCGGTGTTAAGGCTGTATCCTGCGAAATTTTAAATGCATCGTTATACCGGTTGCCGGCAGTTAACCATGCATCAAAGCTATTATTGCTTTTAGCAACAGCCGTATAATAAAAAGCTGCCGGCGCGGGTTGATCTACATCGTCCCAGGCAGCAGCTAGTTGTTTATTAAGCGATAGCTTTTCAGCATCGCTTGATGCTTTTTTTAACTGATTCTCTAAACCTTCTATTTTAACGGTCAGTTGCGAACCAATAGCTGCTTTTGCGGGTGCAGATACGGTTTCTACAGTTACGTTTACATTTGACGCCGGCCTGGCTGCCATTTTTGCGGCAGCCGGAGCGGTGTCATGTGTTTGGCTCGGCTTAATGCCTTTTACCGGTAATGAATACAAATAGCCCATTACAGCCAATACGGCCACAGCTACGACTATTTGTTTTTTATTCATAATGGATTTCCCTTATTTTACTTTAGCAGCTTTGTTGCCTGTTTTTACTTTCTCAACAAAAGTTTTAGCAGGTTTAAAGCTTGGTACAAAGTGCTCAGGTATAATTATAGCAGTATTTTTAGAGATGTTACGGGCAGTTTTTTTAGCTCTCTTTTTTACGACAAAACTTCCAAAACCTCTTACATAAACATTCTCGCCGCCAACCATTGAGTTTTTAATAACTTTAAAAAACGCCTCAACTGTCTCCTGTACATCAACTTTCTCAATACCAGTTTTCGATGCGATCTCAGTTATAATTTCTGCTTTAGTCATATCTGATTTTCCTTAATTTATTTGTAATTACTTAACTTATTTGGGGTTGCAAAAGTATTGCTTTATATCGAAAGATTGAAATAATACCCGGTTTTTTTTTCGATAGCATAAAAAGAACTACACTAACCTTACAATAGCCATTCAATTAAGCACTTAATAGCCTAATTTTGCAAGTAATGACTTTTTCTGATGAACTTGTAAATTGGTACAACCAAAACAAGCGCGACCTGCCCTGGCGACACACCACCGATGCCTACATAATATGGCTGTCTGAAATTATTTTACAGCAAACCCGCGTTGAGCAGGGCCTGCCTTATTTTTACCGTTTCGTTGAGAAATACCCTACCGTTACTGATTTTGCTGCCGCAAATGAAACGGAGATACTGAAACTATGGCAGGGGCTGGGCTATTATTCGCGGGGAAGAAATATGTTGAAAACCGCCCAGATGGTGCAGCAGTTATACGCTGGTAAATTCCCGACTAAATACAGCGAGCTTATTAAACTAAAAGGAATTGGCGAGTACACAGCCTCGGCTATCGCCTCGTTTTCGTCTAATGAGCCAAAAGCTGTAGTTGACGGCAATGTGTATCGCGTCATTGCCAGGTACCTTGGCATTTTCGAGCCGATTAACAGCACGCAAGGTAAAAAACTGTTTCAGGAAGCAGCAGACGATTTTCTTAATAAGAAAAATTCGGCAATCCATAATCAGGCCATAATGGAGTTTGGAGCGATGCTTTGCAAACCCCGGAATCCGGCCTGCGGAATCTGCCCGGTAAGGCTTAATTGCTATGCTTTTAAGCATAATGCAACTGCTGTACTGCCCGTTAAGTTAAAAACCGTTAAGATAAAAGAGCGTTATTTCAACTATTTCCTGTATACCGATGGCGAAAACATTCTGATGAACAAACGCGACGACCGGGATATCTGGGCAAATATGTATGATCTGCCAATGATAGAGACCAGCGAATTGATGTCTGTCGATGAATTAGTTTCTTATCCTGAGACAGTTAAGTACTTTGGCGAGTATCTGGAAATAGCTCAGGCATCTGATGTTAAAAAACACATTTTAACCCATCAAAAACTTTTTATCCGTTTTATTACTTTAATTAAACAACCTGTGAGAATAAGCCCAAATTGGGTTTTCATAAAAGTAGAAAATCTAAAATCGCTGCCTCTTTCTAAAGTAATTTTTATATTTTTAGATAATTTTTTAAATTAGAAATAAACATGTACTTTAGCCGTACAATTTAAACAATGTCTGGAATTAATAAAGTTATACTTGTGGGTCATTTAGGTAAAGACCCTGAAATTCGTCAGTTAGAAGGTGGGGTATCTGTTGCCAGTTTTCCACTGGCTACTTCAGAAACTTTTAGCAAGGATGGTAAAAAGGTAGAACAAACTGAGTGGCATAACATAGTATTGTGGCGTAGCCTTGCAGATGTAGCTGCTAAGTTTCTTCAAAAAGGAAAACTGGTTTATATTGAAGGCAAATTGCGCACCCGCTCATTTGAAGACAAAGAGGGCGTAAAGAAATATACTACCGAAGTGGTGGCGGAAAACTTCACCATGCTGGGCCGTAAAACTGATTTTGAAGCCGAAAGTTTCCCGCGGGTAAAGGTAGCCGAAGATTTACCTCCGGATGCTGAAGATATTAATTTTTAAAGTCCCCTAATTCTTAAGATTGAACCTGAAGCCATGCCATTAAATTGGATGGCTTTTTTGTTTTCACAACATAATCTCCGGGTTTGATTAACGTTTATGTAGTATCTTAGCCCCAAACCTGTAATCTAAATTAATTGCGGATGAAAAAGCGCTTTCTGTACCTGTTTTGCTTTGTTTTGTTTGTAAACCTTGCCAATGCCCAGGGCGTAGACAGAACATCATTTATAAAAGACAGCATAGATGTATACGTTAACCGCGCGCTGACCAATTGGCGCATTCCCGGCGCGGCAGTATGCATTATTAAAGACAATAAAATTGTGCTGATGAAAGGTTACGGCGTAAAAGAGCTGGGCATTCCCGAAAAAGTAGACGAGAATACGCTTTTCATGATTGGCAGTAATACCAAAGCATTTACCGCCACCGCCATGGCCATGTTGCAAGAGCAAAAAAAACTTTCGCTGGATGACAATGTGAGTAAATATCTGTCCTGGTTCAAACTTGAAAACAAAGATGCCGGCAATCAGGTAATCATTCGGGATTTGCTTTGTCATAGACTGGGTTTTAAGACCTTTCAGGGCGACTTTACCTTTTATAACAGCAATCTTACCCGCGAGCAGGTTATCGGCCGATTGGCACAGATGAAAGCCACCTATCCGTTTCGCACCAAATGGGGCTACACCAATTCAGCTTTTTTAACTGCCGGTGAGATTATTCCTAAAGCCGACGGTAAGACCTGGGAAGCCTATTTAAGAGATAACATATTTGCACCCCTGGGCATGAACAATACTTTGGCTTTAACAGCTGATATGCCTAAAGCGCTTAACCGTACTGTTCCGCATACGTTGGTTGACGAACGCTTGAGTGCGGTGCCTTACGGACAACTGGATAATATGGCCCCGGCCATGAGCATATGCTCGTCTGTCAATGACATGAGCAAATGGGTAATGGCTCAACTTAATAACGGAAAAGTTGGTGCAAGGCAGGTTATTCCAGAAGGAGCGATACTGGCAACACGCCAGCCGCAGGATTACGTAGGAAGCATACGACACATTAACGGAGAAACTAATTATGAACTGTATAGTTTAGGCTGGTTTTTGCAGGATTATGCCGGTCATCGTATTGTGATGCACGACGGCGGGGTTACGGGCTATGTATCATCGGTAACGCTGGTTCCTCAAGATCACCTGGGCATCGTGATTTTAACTAATACTGATGCAAACTCATTTTTTGAGGCGTTGCGTTGGGAAATTATGGATGCTTACTTTAAACTTCCTTATCAGGATTATAGCGATAAATACCTTGCAGCTTTTAAGGCTGATATGTCTGCTCAGCAAAAAATCATTAAAAAGCTACGCGATTCGGTGCTGATGAATTTACAACCGGCGCAGCCTATCAATGCCTATTTAGGCAGGTACCATAATGAATTATATGGCGATATGACCATCACCGAGGGCGAAGGCAACGTTTTAGAAGGGCGCTTTGAGCATCACCCTAAAATGTTTGTGAAAATGCAACCGGTAGGTGGTAATCGTTTTTTTGCTACGTTTTCTGATCCTATCTACGGCAAAACGGTATTCCCGTTTAGCACGCAAGGCGGCCGGATAAGCGGTGTCCGCGTAAAAGTAGACGATTTTGTCGAGCAGGATCCTTACGAGTTTAAGAAGGTGAACTAGGAGACTAATAATAACGTGACCATTCACACTGTTAAACGTACCTGTGGGTAGGTACCTTTGGTCTCAAATAAGAACAAAGGGGTAAATAAATAAGTTAATGGGTGCTTAATTAGAAAAGCCCTGAAGCGTAATATGATAAATTACACAGGTGTTAGAAGCTATTTTTCCGTCAGGGCTACCTGTGTTTCCAAAAGCTAAACCAGACGGTACATACAACGTAATAGTACCACCTTTGGCTATAAATGGTATCCCTATTCGCCATGCCTCAATATCAATATTTGATAACTGGAAGTAATAACTTGGTTGTGATTCAACCTGCGAATCGTCTAAAAGATCGGTGGTATAATTAATTACCACACTTGACGAAGAGGTTGGGTGGGCGCCGGTACCTAAAGTGTCGATATGATAGTATAAACCTGACGGATCTTTAGTAACATTGGTGATCTGATTTAACAGAAAATAATTTTGTATGGCCTGGTCATCAATTATAGCTTGTTTTGCAGTATTGAATGGCGAAACAATGATTTTTCTGCATGAAGAAAAAACAACAGCTGTGCAAGCAACAAATAATAATAAGTATTTTTTCATTTTCCCAATTTTCATAAAACGCAACAGTTGCTTAGCTTAATTAGTTCCGATACCGTCAAGGTCAATTGTGTAAACCAATACCGAATTACCGGGGATACCGTTTGAAGCGCCATAGCCGTAAGCCTGGTTAGACGGTATAATTAACGACACACGGCCGCCGGTGCCAATTTTAAGAATGCCAACCTGCATGCCGGTTATAAAAGTGTTTAATTTTGCCTGCGCGCCTGTAACGGTGCTAATTGATAACCCGTTAAGATACTTGTAACTATATGTTAGTTTTACAGTTGACAGCGCAGTAGGCTTAGGGTCAGTACCCGGGTTAACAATGTTATAGTAAACTCCGGTTTTGTCGTCCTTGGTAAAAGTTAAGTTATTGGCCTTTATGTACGCCTGTATTTTCTGATCATCAATAACCGACTGATTTTGCTCCAGCGTATTGGTGTCGATTTTGGTACAAGCCGACAAACCGGCAATTAACAGAAGTATCAGGAATAAATATCTTTTCATGCTTTTTGTATGCAACAATACTTAAATAAAACAGGATGCCTTAAATTTTAACATTTTTTAGCATTTCACTGCAAAGCTACCAATTAAGCGCCGTATAGCGTAGCGATAACGTTAAACAACTTGAACTATTATCTCCGCCGGTAGTTAAACCGTTGTTTTAATTTTCAACTCGTCTAACTGCGCATCTGCTATAGTTGATGGCGAATCGATCATGACATCTCGGCCCGAGTTGTTTTTTGGGAAGGCAATCACGTCGCGAATTGAGTCCAGTCCGGCGAAAATAGAGCATAAACGGTCAAAACCAAAGGCAATACCACCATGTGGCGGAGCTCCATACTCAAACGCATCCATCAGGAACCCAAATTGTTTTTGCGCCTCTTCTTTACTAAAGCCCAGGTGCTTGAACATCAATGCTTGCAAATCGCGATCATGAATACGGATAGAGCCACCGCCAATTTCAGTGCCGTTAATAACCAGGTCATAGGCGTTTGCACGAACCTCGCCCGGTACAGTATCCAGTTTTTCAATATCTTCAGGCTTTGGCGAAGTGAACGGGTGGTGCATAGCATGATAACGCTCGGTGTCTTCGTCCCACTCCAACAATGGGAAGTCCACTACCCAAAGTGGCGCATAAATGTTTTTATCGCGTAAGCCTAAACGTGTTCCCATTTCCAGGCGCAGCTCATTCAATTGTTTACGTACTTTGTCGGCGGTGCCGGCTAATACCAGCATCAAGTCGCCTTTTTCGGCCCCGAAAGCTGCCGCCCAGTTAGTCAGATCATCCTCACTAAAGAATTTATCAACTGACGATTTCAATGTACCGTCGGCGGTATAACGGCAATATATCATACCCGTAGCGCCAATTTGCGGGCGCTTTAGCCACTCAATCAGCTCGTCCAGTTGCTTGCGGGTGTATTCGGCGCAGCCTTTGGCGTTTATACCGACAACCAGTTCGGCATTGTCAAATACGCCGAATCCTTTGCCTTTTACCACGTCATTCAGTTCAACAAACTCCATCCCGAAACGTACGTCAGGTTTGTCTGAACCATACAAGCGCATCGCATCTGCATATTGCATACGCGGGAAATCGTCAAACTCAATACCTTTTACGGTTTTAAACAGATGACGGGTCAGGCCTTCAAAGATATTCAGGATATCTTCCTGGGTAATGAAGGACATCTCGCAGTCTATCTGGGTAAACTCAGGCTGGCGGTCGGCTCGTAAATCTTCGTCGCGGAAACATTTCACGATCTGGAAATAACGGTCGAAACCGCTCACCATCAGCAGTTGCTTAAAGGTTTGCGGCGATTGCGGCAGGGCATAAAACTCGCCCGGGTTCATGCGGCTTGGCACTACGAAATCGCGGGCGCCCTCTGGGGTTGACTTAATCAGTACCGGGGTCTCAACCTCTATAAAATTAAGCCCGTCTAAATATTTACGAATTTCCTGGGCCATTTTGTGGCGCAGTACCAGGTTGTTTCTTATCGGATTACGACGTAAGTCAAGATAACGGTATTTAGCACGCAACTCTTCTCCGCCGTCAGTTTCATCCTCAATTAAAAACGGCGGAATTTTAGCCGCATTTAAAACTTCAATATCAGCAACGGCAATCTCAATCTCGCCGGTAGGGATCTTTAAATTTTTATTAGTACGCTCAATAACCGTTCCGCTCACCTTAATCACAAATTCGCGGCCCAGTGTACGGGCAGTATCGCGCAAAGCAGCATCGGTATCGACGTTAAGCACCAGTTGGGTTAATCCGTAGCGGTCGCGCACATCAATAAAAGTTGTGCCGCCCAAATCGCGCGATTTTTGTACCCATCCGCATAAAGTTACGGTTTGGCCTAAATTATTGATATTAAGTTCGCCGCAAGTGTGTGTTCTTAACATAGTACAGTTTTTGGTAAAGTTCGCAAAAGTAATGTTTTGAGCTGAAAGGAGAAAGGCTAAAGGTAAAAGGTTTGTGGCAGGAGAAACTATAGCTTTTGCGCTAATGTGTAAGAGCAGTAAATGGCGTCTAACTATAGTTTGAGTTTGTTAGGATCTCTGCGGCTGTCCCAAATAGTAATGATTTCTATATAATCATCCATTATCAGATAAAAGATCAAATATTCACGCACAATGATAAATCTAACATTATCGCGTGAAGCCGCCTTGCCGAGAAGTGGTTCATTTGGCAAGAGATTAATGTAATCAAGAAACTCTCGGCTTAGTTTTAAACTGTAGGTTTTAGATTTATTTCGGTTTGCCCAATATTCTAAGATGGCGAATTGCTCCCGTCGGGCGCGGGTTGACCACTTTATTTTTTTAGCCACTCCTCTATTTCTTTGGTAACGTCTTCGTGAGATATCCATTGGCCATTAGCTATTTGCTGTAAGCCATCCTCAATGGCTGCAATTTGCTCTGCGTTCAACGGATAAACACCATTTTCATGTTCCATCTCTAACTCAATATTCCTTGAAATGCTGGCCAACGTTTTCTCGTCGTCAATACTATCGATCTGAGCCCGTATTTTTTCTTTTAACTCTATTACAGTCATAACACCTCCTGTATCAAATTTACAAATAAGGTTGCATTTATAAAACAAAACCTATATTTGCCCTCATAATTCTCAAGGGGTGCCTTGTTTTGGGAAAGCAAAATATCGCTGCAGCATATTTTACCAAACTGAAAGACAGGCTGAGATCAAACCCATTGTTTGAGTACAAGTTTAAAGTCTATAGTCCAGAGTCCAGTCGACTCAGAACTTTAGGCTTCCGACTCAGAACTCAAACATGCACCTGATCCGGGTAATGCCGGCGTAGGGAGAGGTAATAAGTTAAGTGTACTGTGCATTGTACCCTGGTGTACAGATGGTTTAACGTTTTATTAAACACATCAATTGAAAAATTTATTTACGGCATTAATTGCCCTGCTGTTGCCGTTCGTGGCAGCGGCCCAATTCTCTGTTTCGGGAAGAATTACAGACCAGCAAACCGGCGAATCATTGCCCGGCGCAACCGTCACCATTCAAAATTTAGCCATTAGCACCATAAGCAATGCTGGTGGCAAATACACTTTTAAAAATTTAAAAAGCGGCAATTATACTATCGCTGTAAGCTATTTAGGCTACAAAAGTGAGGTTAAAACTATTGCGGTTGATGCTAATAACACATCAGACTTTAGCTTGAACCGCAGTGCGAATGTTACTGAAGAGGTAACAGTGAGCGCAACCCGTGCATCAGCCAATTCACCTACGGCGTTCACTAATTTAACCAAAAAGGATTTCGATAAAAACAACACCGGCCGCGGTTTTGAATATCTGCTGGAGCAAACGCCGTCGACGGTAGTTACGTCAAATGCCGGGGCCGGTGTAGGTTATACCAGCATCCGCGTTCGCGGATCTGATCCAACCCGCATTAACGTTACGCTGAACGGTATTCCGATGAATGACGCCGAAGATCAGGGTGTGTATTTTGTCGATCTGCCCGATCTGGCTTCATCGGTCGACAACATACAAATACAACGTGGTGTGGGTACCTCCACCAACGGCGCGGGTGCGTTTGGTGCTAGCATCAACATTCAAACCACCACACGCCGCGATAGCGCTTATGCCGAATACAATGGTTCGGCCGGTTCATATGGTACAGTTAAGCACACCTTTAATTTAGGTACTGGTTTACTGGGCGGGCATTTTACGTTTGATGGCCGGTTATCAAATATGTATTCAGATGGTTATATTGAGCGTTCTGCCTCAAAGCTAAACTCTTACTTTTTAAGTGGGGCTTATTATGGCAAAACCAGCGTGCTACGCTTAAATGTTTTTGGCGGATATGAACAAACGCACCAGGCCTGGGATGGTGTGCCTCAGGACAGCGTGCTAAAAGGCGACCGCCGGTATAATGAATTAGGTTATATTAACGCTACAGGTAAATACTATCCAAACCAGACTGATAATTACAACCAGAAATATTACCAGTTGCTGTATAATCAGCAAATCACACCACTGTTTTCTTTTAGCGGGGCGCTGCACTACACACGCGGCTATGGTTATTATGAAGAGTACAGAAATGATGACCAGTTGAGCGATTATGGCGTAACGCCGGTTACCGTGGGCGGCACAACCATTACCTCGACCGATCTGGTACGCCGACTTTGGTTAGATAACGATTTTTATGGCGCCACCTATAACTTTAACTACAAACCGTCAAACAAGCTTGATTTGACCCTGGGCGGTGCTTATAACGAATACAAGGGGCGCCACTATAATAACATTGAATGGACGCAGCAAAGTACCAGCATTCAGCCTGATTATGAATATTCGCGCAATACCGCCAAGAAAACCGACTTCAACGTTTTTGCGCGGGCCGAGTATCATTTAGGCGATGTTTTGTTGTATGGCGATATGCAGATTCGTCATATTGGATACTCATTCCTGGGTTTCGACCAGAATTTGAATAATGTACAGCAGCAGGTTGGTTTAAATTTTTATAATCCGAAAGCGGGTGTTACCTACCAGCTAACCGATAATAGCAACGTCTATGCATCTATCGCGGTAGGCAATCATGAACCTAACCGCAGCGATTTTGTGAACTCGTCGCCAAGCAGCCGCCCTAGGGCCGAGAACCTTAAAGATCTGGAAGTAGGCTACCGCACCCGGCAGTCAAATTTTTCAGCAGGCATTAATGGCTTTTACATGCTGTATAAAAATCAACTGGTGTTAACCGGAGCTTTGGACGACGTAGGTGAGGCTATCCGTACCAACATTAAAGACAGCTATCGCGCAGGCATTGAGCTGGATGGCAAAGTCCGCATAGCACAGCCTTTAACTTGGGCGGCTACTGCTACCCTAAGCACTAACAAAGTGAAAAACTTTAACCAGGTATTGTTTGACGAAAACAACAAGCCGGTAAATTTTAATTATAGCAAGACAGACATTGCCTATTCGCCAAACTTTGTGGGCTCAAGCACTATCAGCTATCAGCCCTGCAACCATGCTGAAATTGCATTTATCAGCAAGTATGTAAGTCAGCAGTATCTGGATAACACCTCATCAACCGATCGCACTTTGCCGCATTATTTTGTGAACGATGTACGACTGAACTATAATTTCAGCATCAAAGGCGTTAAAAATATTGGCATCGGGCTGTTGGTTAACAACGTGTTCAGCGCTAAATACCAGTCGGACGGCGCAACGTATCCATATGTTGATGGCGGCAAAGTTGCTACTTACAACTACTGGTTTGCACAGGCGCCAATTAACTTTTTGGCATCGTTGAATGTGAAGTTTTAATTGAAATAAATTAACTACGCTTTGTCATTTCGACGAGGAACGAGGAGAAATCTATACACGGAAATACAGGCCTTGCTTAGCATGTGTATAGATTTTTTCTCCTCTTGGTCGAAATGACATATTCTTTTAAATCACCAATAGTTATGACGGTTTTACATCAATGGCTGCAACTTTTTATGCAACAGGCTGGCGAAACCACGCTTTGGGAATGGACAGCGGTAATACTGGGCATTGCCGAGGTGCTATTTGCCAAGATTAACAATATCTGGCTTTATCCTACCGGCATTGCCGGCACTATTATCGGCATCTACGTGTTGCTGATGGCAGGGCTGTATGCCGAATCGGCATTAAACATTTACTACATTGTGATGAGCGTTTATGGCTGGGTACATTGGATAAAACGCAAAAATGCGCCTCCGGTAAAAATAAGCTGGGCAACCCGCCGCGAATGGGTGATTACCTTGTTGATCGTTGTGGTAGGCTGGGTAATATTTTACATCGCACTCAAAAAATTTACTACTTCCAACGTACCCGCCTGGGATGCCTGGGTATCGTCGACCGCATGGGCGGGCATGTGGCTGCTGGCGCGTCGCAAAATGGAGAACTGGATATTGCTGAATATATCTAACCTGTTTGCCATACCGCTGCTGTGTTATAAGCACCTCATTATGTTTGCCGCGTTAACGCTGGTTTTATTTATTGTGGCCATTTTCGGATTTATCCACTGGCGCACGATATGGAAAAAAGAAAACCGGGCCACCCCGGCTTTAGACCCCTGATCTATGGAAAATCAATTAAAACATCCCTCGGCATTTATTACTGCCGATGACGTCAATATCATCAGAAAACATGCCGCCGAAGCTGAGCAGCTAGGCTTATTGCACCCGGAGCAATTAGACATTGTTTACCGCGAAGGTTGGTTCAAATTATTGATACCTGATACCTATACCGGCAAGCAGATAACCCTGTCAAACCTGGTACGCCTGCAAGAGGCTATCAGCTGGACCGACGGCAGCATGGGCTGGACCGTCACGCTATGCAGCGGAGCCGGCTGGTTTGGCGGTTTTATCAATGTCGAACTATCCCAACAAATATTCGGCAACCCCTACGTTTGCCTGGCAGGCAGTGGTGCGGTGCACGGCACTGCTGAAATTATTGATAACGGTTATCGCATTAGCGGATTCTGGAAATATGCCAGCGGCATCCATCACGCTACTCATATCACGGCTAACTGCGCTATTATGCAAAACGGTAAACCTGTTCTGGATGAAGACGGCGCGCAGTTGGTGCGGCCATTTATCTTCGACAAAAAAGACATCACACCGGTACCGGCCTGGAAATATGTAGGCATGATAGCAACCGGCAGCGATGCCTTTGAAATTAAAAACCTGCTGGTAGCCAAAGATCGAGCTTTCCGGATCGATCCGGCGACAGCGGTTATTGATGCACCTTTGTATTGTTACCCGTTTTTGCAATTGGCTGAGGCAACATTGGCGGTCAACCTTTCAGGCATCGCCATGCACTTTATGGACCTGTGTGCCGATATTTTTAATGAGCGCGTGAATCATCCGAGGTTAACACCACCGCAAAAAATCACACTGATTGATACCCTTGCCCTGGCAAATAAAGAAATGGAGGATTTACGCCGCCCGTTTTTTGAAGCGGTAGATATTTCATGGAATGACATCGAAAAAAATTATAACGTAAGCGATGCTAACCTGGCTGAAGTAAGTATTACCAGCCGCAAACTGGCTATTTCGGCCCGCGAGATCGTCGACAGGCTTTATCCGCTTTGCGGATTGGTGGCAGCCGGAGCGGATACCGAGATCAATCGGGCCTGGAGAGATTTGCATACTGCTAGTCAACACGCTTTGTTGACTTTTCCGGCATAGTAATCCATAGCGATGAGTATGAACCCCATCGCTATTCTTCCCGATTGTCATTCTGAGCGGAGCGAAGAATCTTATTTAAGCGATTATAAGCATGGCGTATAAGATTCTTCGCTCCGCTCAGAATGACAAATTAATCAAGTAGCTTAATTTAACACAAACTTCACCGAAATTTATATTTGATAGCAGATATTTGACCTTTTGTTCGTCATCAACCCAAATATATAAAACGATGAAATTTAAACCCCTTTTCTTCCTCCTTACAGCGGCAGTGCTGTCAGCAAACGCCCAAACCAAAAAGAAAGTCGAACTAAATAGTTTGGCCCGACCGAAGCTGGTAGTGGGCATAGTGGTCGACCAAATGCGTTGGGATTATCTATACCGTTATTATGATCGTTACAGTACAGGCGGATTTAAAAGATTATTGAACGAGGGTTTTAGCTGCGAGAATGCCAGTATCGACTATATACCAACAGTAACCGCCGCAGGCCATACCTGTATTTATACCGGTTCGGTACCGTCAATTCATGGTATTGCGGGTAATGATTTTGTGATCCAGGCTACCGGTAAACAAATTTATTGTACTGAAGATTCAACCGTGCAAACGGTAGGCAGTACTTCGGCCGCCGGAAAAATGTCCCCGCGTAACTTGCTGGTTACCACGATTACGGACGAGCTGCGCCTGGCTACCAATTTCCGCTCAAAAGTTATCGGTATTGCATTAAAAGACCGTGGCGGTATTTTACCTGCCGGGCACACCGCCAATGCGGCCTACTGGTTTGACGACAAAAGCGGCAACTGGATAACCAGCACCTATTACATGAACGAGCTGCCGCAATGGGTAAAAGATTTTAACGCGCGCAGATTGGCTGAGTCCTATTTAAAGAAAGACTGGAATACGCTATATCCACTAAACACTTATGTACAAAGTACCGCAGATAACAATCGCTACGAAGGGAAATTTAAAGGCGCCGATGCACCAACCATGCCGGTTAAAACATCGGCTTTATATAATGGCAATTTAGGCATGATCCGCAGTACTCCTTATGGCGATACTTTTACATTAGACCTGGCAACTGCGGCTGTTAATGCCGAAATGCTGGGTCAGCGTGGTATTACTGATTTTTTAGCGGTTAGCCTTTCATCTACCGATTATGTGGGCCATCAATATGGCGTTAATGCTATCGAGACGGAAGATACTTACCTGCGCCTGGACCAGGACCTGTCTAAGTTTTTAACCTTCCTCGATAGTAAAGTAGGTAGGGGTAATTACACGGTTTTCCTGACGGCCGATCACGGTGCCGCACACAATTCAACTTTTCTGAAAGATCATAATATACCGGCAGGCAACTGGGACGATGCTGCCTGTCTGCGCAGTTTAAACAAAGTTTTGTCTGAAAAATACAAAACCGAAAAACTGATCATCAACCTGGATAACTACCAGGTCAATCTTAATAATACTGTTATCCGCAAAGCCAATATCAGTACAGACGAAGTGAAGACAGATTGTATAAACTATCTCCAAAAACAACCTGAAATAGCGTACGTAGTCGATATGCAAAAAGTGTCTGCAGCCAGTATTCCTGACGAGTTGAAACAACGCATTACCAATGGCTACAATATGGCCAATAGCGGCGCTATACAAATCATCCTGAAACCGGCTTACTATACCGGGCACGGTTCAGGCGACGGCGGCCCAACAGGTACTACTCACGGTACATGGAACCCGTATGATGCACACATACCGATGGTGTTTATGGGCTGGGGCGTAAAACACGGCTCAACGACCCGCGAAACACACATGACGGATATTACGCCAACGCTGTCTGCGCTCCTGCATATACAGGTGCCTAACGGTTCTATAGGGCACCCGGTGGCAGAGGTGTTGAAGTAAGATCTAACCGGCGTTAAAATAATTCAACCAATCGCTCTAAGGCCATGCCTCTGGACCCTTTGATCAGTATGGTTGAGTTTTTAATTGGCGATGCTTTCAGCGCGGCAATGGCATCTTCGGCGGTCTCAAAAAAACTTGCTGTTTTGCCTTCGGCGATGGCTTTTTGTGCCGAAAATTCATGGCCGATGAAAATGCGCTCATCAACAGGGGTGGACAGCGCTTTTTCAATAATGCCTTTATGTTCGGCAGCAGCTTCGGCGCCCATTTCAAACATATCGCCCAAAATCAAAGCTTTTCGGTTTGCCGTTATTTTACCAATGTTTTCAATGGCTACGGCCATGCTGCTTGGGTTGGCGTTATAATAATCGCAGATCAATGTATTGGTAGCCGTTTGCACTACCTGCGAGCGGTTGTTTTTTGGTTGATAAGCCTCTACACCGGCGTTGATCTCGCTAGCCGGCATTTTGAAATACAAACCTAGGCTGATGGCCGCTAAAATATTATCCAGGTTATAGGCCCCGGTAAGCTGCGTTTTAACCGTGTAGTCTTCGCCTGTGGTATTGTTGGTCCAGCTGAGCGACACCAGCGGTGCATTCTCGGTAATTTTACCGCTTACCAGGTCATCCAGCTGGTTTCCATAAAATACAGGCGGAGTGGTGAACTTACGCGCCCCCTGCATCGACATCAGGATAGGATTATCGCTGTTGATGAAGGCCACGCCGTTATGGCTTGCCAAAAAGTCATACAGCTCACCTTTGGCTATCTTAACGCCCTCAACACTGCCAAAACCCTCCAGGTGAGCCTTGCCTACATTGGTGATTAAGCCGTGCGTAGGCTGCGAGATACTGCATAACAGCTCTATCTCCTTGATATGGTTGGCGCCCATCTCAATCACCGCCATTTCATGCTCGCTGGTAATACCCAAAATGGTAAGCGGTACACCAATATGATTATTCAGATTCCCTTGGGTAGCCACGGTATTAAAATGCTGCGACAGCACGGCGTTAATCAATTCTTTGGTAGTAGTTTTACCGTTGGTTCCGGTCAGGCCCACAACCGGTATAGTCAGTTGGCGCCGGTGATGCCGGGCCAGGTCCTGCAGGGCGGTCAGTACATCATCAACCAACAAACATTTGTCGCTGCTGTGGTATTGCGGGTTATCAATCACGGCATAAGCGGCACCGGCCTCCAGCGCCTGCTGTGCGAAGGTGTTGGCGTCAAACTTTTCGCCCTTTAGCGCGAAAAAGATGCAGCCGGGCGTAATCTTGCGTGTATCGGTAGTGATTACCGGGTGTTGCTGGTAGATGGCGTATAATTGTTCGGTAGTCATTTATTAATGAGTGATTGAGTGAATTAGCAAATGTTTTCTTTTTTGTCATTCTGAGCAAAAGCGAAGAATCTTATCGCGGCGATAAGCGTGGCGTATAAGATCTTTCACTACGTTCAAGATGACAGTTTTATACCCGGGCTGTCACCCTGAGCTTGTCGAAGGGCGAGCGTTGGCTAACCCAAATGCTTCGACAAGCTCAGCATGACAGCCCTTTTGTCTTTCTATTAACCAAAATTATTCATTTCTGTTCATCCAGGCTAGTACCGCTTTAATTTCGCCATAACTGTAATCGGCCCCCAGCACTTCTTTAAGCGGAGCCAGCCGCTCTGCTCCATAGCTTTCAACAGCATCTTTTATTGCCGGTATTTTTACTTCGGGCACCATCGCCAGCACATCCAGTTCGCCCAGCGCTACAAAATGAGCCAAATGACTTTCGATAGTGGTGACGCTTAGACCGCGCTCGGCGGCAATATCTGCAATGCTTTTATTTTGTCTGAACAACAGTAAGCTATCACGTTTTGTATCAGCACTGCGTGATGTGGCAGGTTTCTCTGTCTTTGGTTTGCGCTCACGCTTATGGCCTTTCAGGTTGATCTTTGAGCTTAAACCATGCTCTGCGGTGTAGGTAGTTATAGGCAACAGGAACTCGCGGCCGTAACGGGCCAGTTTCACGTCGCCGAAGCCTGAAATTAATCGCAGTTCATTTAAGTTTTGCGGCAGATAGGTGGCCATTTCAATTAAAGCAACGTCCGAAAGGATCAGGTAT
Organism: Mucilaginibacter ximonensis; assembly: GCF_042686265.1. Lineage (NCBI taxonomy): Bacteria > Pseudomonadati > Bacteroidota > Sphingobacteriia > Sphingobacteriales > Sphingobacteriaceae > Mucilaginibacter > Mucilaginibacter ximonensis. Next base: position 420,298 of record NZ_JBHUPD010000002.1, on the reverse strand, counting down.
GCAGGTACATTCTCCAGCACTGCAATGTCGCGACGGACGGTTTTTAGCCTTTCCAATAGCTCGTTTTCAAATGGCAGTTCTTCGGTCGCAAGCGTTTCAATAGTTTGAGTTGCAATAAGCTCTACTTTTTCCTGCCCTTTTAGTACGGCTTCGCTTTTGGCGGTGAGTTGCAATACCGGGTATTCGCCGTCCGAAAATTGCAGGTAGCCAAGCGCCGCCAATTCGCGCAGATAGCGCTGCCAGTCGGCTTTGCTTACGTTGGCGCCCACGCCGTAGGTTTTTAATTCTTTATGTTCCGGACGGATCTTTTCATTTTTTGATCCGCGCAAGAAATCGATCACATAGCCCGCGCCAAAACGCTCTTTTAAACGCGATACTGCTGACAGTGCTTTTTGAGCTATTAGCGTCCCGTCAAATTTGGTGATCTCGCTCAGGCAGATATCGCAATTTCCACAATGATCTGGCGCCGGCTCGTCAAAATAGTTAAGCAAGTATTTGCGGCGGCAAGTGGGTAATGCGGCATATCTGGCCATATCATCCAACTTTTGCAGCATAATCTGTGTTTGCTCAGCATCACCTTCAACTGCTACAAAACCTTTAAGTTTAATTACATCGCCCGGCGAATAAAACAGCAGTGCAGAAGATGCCAGTCCGTCACGCCCTGCGCGCCCGGTTTCCTGGTAATAACCCTCAATGTTTTTGGGCAGATCCATGTGCACCACATAGCGTACGTTGGATTTGTTGATACCCATGCCGAAAGCAACGGTGGCTACCATGATCTTCACCTCATCTCGCAAAAAAGCTTCCTGGTTTTTGGCTTTGGTCCCGTTGTCCAGGCCGGCGTGGTAGGCGTCGGCCGCGTAACCGCGGGCACGCAGGCTATCGGCTAATGATTCAGTTGATTTTCGGGACAGGCAATAGATTATGCCCGACTCATCTTTTCGCTCATTCAAAAAATCCAGTAACTGGTCAAAACTGTTGCGCTTGGGGTTTACCCGGTACGTTATGTTGGCACGATTGAAGGAAGATACAAAAATAGCTGGACTTTTCAGGTCCAGTTTATCAAGAATGTCCTGGCGGGTCTGTTTGTCGGCTGTTGCCGTTAAGGCAATGACGGGGATGTTGGGGAAATGATCTTTCAATCCCGCCAGCATCAGATATTCCGGACGGAAATCATGGCCCCAGTGCGAGATACAGTGCGCCTCATCAATAGCTATTTGTGAAACCGGCACGGGTAGCGATCGTAAAAAATCAACCAGTTTGCTGCCGCTGCCAAACAACCGTTCGGGGGCCAGATACAATAGTTTGATATGGTTTTTATTGAGCTTCGCGATGATCTCATTCTGCTCGCCCGTGCTTTGTGACGAATTTAAGAAGGCTGCCGGTATTCCGGCCAGGTTCAAAGCATCTACCTGGTCCTTCATCAGCGCTATCAGCGGTGAAATGACAATGGTTAATCCCTCCAGTAAAACAGCCGGTAACTGGTAACATAATGATTTACCGCCACCCGTCGGCATCAACGCCATAACATCACCTCCGCTTAAAACGGTATTGATAATGGCTTCCTGCTCATGCCTGAACTCGCTGTATCCAAAATATTTTTGCAGGGCCTGGGTTGGAGTCATGTTTTTAATGTGCAGATATGCAAATGTGAAGATATTATTTGGTGTGCGGATGTGCAATGTTCAAAAAATACCGGCGCGTTATCGCTAGCGTAGCGTGGCGATCTCTGAATAGGGGCCGGAGATCGTCACGCTCGTTCCTTGCTTATGATGACGCGGCAGGGAAAGAGGTACAAAATATGAATTTGCTGTTTCACAAAAGGTGTTTCACTGTTAAAAAGCGAAAACTGCCAAAATGATATAGTTGGCTAAGCAACAATAGATTGTGCGTTTTATCTTAAGCTTTTGTACTGTTTCAAAGTGTTTCACTCTGTTTTAACAAGTTGCTGACTAATAGCTATTTATACAAAAAAGGTGTTTCAAAGTGTTTCATGTTTTTGGTGAAACAGTTGAGTGATATTATAAGACATTAGCAAAATGCTTATCTTCACTTTTGTATGATTAAAAAATTACTGATCTCATTTTCATGTTGTATAGTGGCTATTTCTGCCATGGCGCAGAAGCTCCAGTCGCCGTCTGAGTTTTTAGGGTATGAGCTGGGTACGCAGTTTACGTATCATTACCGTATTGCCGAATACTTTAAATATGTCGCTGCCGAATCGAAGAACGTCAAGCTGGTGACTTACGGCTCAACCAACGAGGGCCGGCCGCTTATGGTGATGTTCATCGCATCTGACGAAAACATAGGGCGGTTGGAAGACATCCGCAAAAACAACCTGGCACTGGCAGGCATGTCGCCAAGCCGGTCGTTCGCAACAAATACGCAACCCGTAGCCGAAGGAAGTACGGTCAACGCCCCGGTTATCGTGTGGCTAAGCTATAACGTACATGGTAATGAACCTGCCTCGAGCGAGGCCGCCATGCAGACCCTATATGACCTGGTAAATCCGGATAATGCCGAAACCAAAGGCTGGCTTAAAAATACCGTTGTGGCTATTGATCCTTGCCTCAATCCAGACGGCCGCGAACGCTACGTGAACTTTTATAACTCTGTAAGAGGTGCTGAGCCTAATGCTGATCCCGGATCGCGCGAGCACTCAGAGAACTGGCCGGGCGGCCGGGTAAACCACTATTATTTTGACCTGAACCGCGACTGGGCCTGGCAAACCCAAAAAGAAACGCAGGCGCGCGTGGGCTATTTCAATATTTGGCTGCCGCAGGTACATGTCGATTTTCATGAGCAGGGATATAATGCACCTTACTATTTTGCCCCGGCCGCCGAGCCTTTTCATAAAGATGTGACCATTTGGCAAAAGGAGTTTCAAACTACCATCGGCAAAAACAATGCTAAGTATTTTGATAAGAACGGATGGTTGTATTTTACCAAGGAAGAGTTTGATCTGCTGTACCCTTCGTACGGCGATACTTACCCGATTTACAATGGATCTATCGGTATGACCTATGAACAGGGCGGTATTGGCGCAGGTTTGGCGGTTACTACGCACACCGGCAATGTGCTTACATTAAAAGACCGCATAGCCCATCATCATGCTACGGGTTTAAGCACCATCGAAATTGCGTCGGCAAACGCCGCGAAAGCCGTAGCAGAATTTAAAAGCTATTATGATAAAAGCCGAACCAACCCAACCGGCGAGTATAAAACTTATGTCATTAAAAATGATAACCAGGATAAGTTAACCGCGCTCACTGATCTGTTTAGCCGAAATGGTATACAGGCTCGCTACGGCATCAGCACCCGCGCGACAGGTTATAATTATATCACAAAAAAAACCGAGGCTTTTAATGTAGAGCCGAACGATCTGGTGATCAGCGCATATCAACCCAAGTCGGTATTAATGCATGTGCTGATGGAGCCTAAAACGTTCATTGCCGACTCAAACACTTATGACATTACCGCCTGGGCGTTGCCGTATGTTTACGGATTGAAAGCTTACGGCGTAAAAGAGCAGCTTAAACCTGATCAGCATAACCCGGCCGTTGATGTAAAGCTTTCCCCGCCGCCTGCCCAGCCTGCAGGGTCAGGGCATCCGTATGCCTATGTGGCTGGCTGGCAATCGGCTAATGATGTGAAGTTCTTGTCGGCACTCTTAAAAAAAGGCATTAAGGTGCGTTATGCCGAAACGCCATTTGAGGCCGCCGGGAAGAAATTTGGTGCGGGTTCACTGATCATTACCCGCGCCGGGAATGAGGCCGGTAATTTTGATGCGGATGTGGTTAATATCGCATCCAACTGCGACCGGCAGCTTACGCCGCTGGCTACCGGCTTTGTGGACAAGGGCGTTGATTTGGGTTCGGGCTCGGTACATTATTTAAAAGCGCCTAAAGTGATGTTGGTTAGTGGCGAAAGCACCTCATCGGCTAATATGGGTGAGATCTGGCAGTTTTTTGAGCAACAGATCAATTACCCGATTACGCTGGTTAATTATAAAGACCTGGGCGGAGTTAAACTGGGCGATTTTGATGTGATTATATTCCCGGATGGCAATTATGATGATTATCCTTCAGACAAATTGCAAACCTGGATTAATGACGGTGGTAAGCTTATCGCCCTGGGCGATGCCGTGTCGCAGTTGGAAGGCAAAAAAGGCTTTGTAATCAAGAAAAAGGAGGTCGACTCGACCAAGATCAAACCATCGCAAAAACAATACGCCGACCGTAATCGCCTGGCTATAGAAAGTTACGTGCCGGGCGCCATTTATAAAATCGACCTGGATAACACCCATCCGTTGGCATTTGGATATCCTAACTACTACTTTACACTAAAACTTAGCGACGACATGTATAAATTGATGGACGACGGTAACTGGAATGTAGGTACGTTAAAAAAAGACAGCTATGTAGCGGGCTTCGTTGGTGAAAAGAGCCTGGCCCGGTTAAAGGATGGCTTGCTGCTTGGCGTACAGCCTATGGGCCGGGGTTCGGTAATTTATATAGCTGACGATCCGCTGTTCCGCAGCTTTTGGGAAGGTGGTAAATTATTGTTTGGCAATGCGGTGTTTATGGTGCAGTAGCCGCCCCTGCTAAATCTCCCCCAAGGGGGAGACTTTCAAACGTCTTGGTTTTTATTTAAAGCCCTCTCCGTCAGCCGACGGAAGGGTTGGGAGGGCTTAATGCCCAACCCTGTTACTTTCTTCTTCTGCCCCTGTACGGTGCTCGCGCTGCCTGATTTTAGCGTTGCCGAAATTATAGGTAGCCGTTAGTCTGAACACGCGGCTGTCATTTTTTTGGCGAATGGCGAAATCATTGCCCAGCTGATGGCTGTCGATGTCGTTGCGACGCATGTTAAATATATCGTCCACGCCGAATTTTACATTAAACTTTTTTTCGTCAAAGCTTTTGCTTAATGCAGCGCTTATGCTTTGCTGGCGGTGTATGTCGTATATTCCCATCGTCATGGGCGAGTTGTAGTAATACTGTATCTCGCCTTTAATAGTGCCAAATACCAGGTTCTGTGTCGTTTTAAATACAAAGCCGGTGCTTTTGTTATCAATGCTGCCGCCGTTTACGTTGTCGGCTTTAATCTCGCCCCTAAAGCCGTTAAAGTTAGCGTTACCTGTCCACCACTTGGTTATAGTGTACGGGGCAAAAATGTTCAGATTATAATTATTTTGAACAGCCAAATTCAGGTTGGTCTGGAAGCTTTTATTGCCCTGGGTTAAAATAATCTCCATATTAACATCAGTAGTGTGGCTGTAGCCCAGGCTTACGTCTATGGTTTTATCGTATACATATCCTAATTCAAAATTGTTAGTGTATTGCGGCTTCAAAAAGGCATTGCCCTGTTCAAAAGTGTATGGGTCAAGGTAATAAACAAACGGATTTAGCTGGCTGTAATTCGGGCGGTCAATACGGCGGCTGTATGAAAACGTCATTTCATTCTTGCTATCGAGCGTTTGATTCAGGAACAGGCTCGGGAAAAAGTTCAGGTAACTTCTGTCGACAGGAGTACTGCCAATAAGGTTACCGTTTGATTGCGTATACTCGGCGCGTAAACCTACCTGTACTGAGCCGGTTTGATATTGCTTGTTCAGGTTTAAATAGCCTGCGCTTATTTTTTCAGTATAAATAAAATGATTAGATAAAGAGGTGTCGTTTACAAAGGCCGATCCGTCATATTTTTGGGCACGCAGGTCATTGTCGGTTTTAACATCCGAAAACTTAGCGCCGGTTTCAAGCTTTACGGTTTTAGATAAAGGTTTTGCATAATCAACCTTGGCCGAGTGGATATCAATAACGGATGGCGATTGGTTACGTGTTAACTGCGGTGCGCGTTGCGGGTTGCCATTTGCCAAAAAATAATTGGTTACATAATTGGCATTGCTGTTATTGTTAAATTTTGAATAGTCAAGGTCAATGCTCAGGCTTTGCCCCAATGTATCTATCTGCCAGCGGTCGTTCAGGTTAACGGCGATATTGGTAAACTTCTGGTCGATGGTTGAATTGGTATTCAGTGATGAATCGATAGTTGTTCTGTTGGCGGTGATGTTGGTATGGCTGTAATTTAAATCATTCTCTTTATTACTGTTACCGCTTACTACAAAGCCGACGGTGTTTTTCTTACTCACGTCTAAATCGACACCTAATCTGAAATTGTTGTAATGATAGTTTTGCGGCATTTGGGTTGACTGAATAAAATAGTTATCAGTATTATTAACCACAGTCTTGCGGTCGATATCAATAACGCGGTGACTGGGGATATCGCCGCGGCTCAACGAACCAAATACATTCAGATTGCCCTCTTTATGATTAATGTTTAAATTCTGACTGTTGCGGATGCTGTTGGCCCGTGCTACGGCAGCTGTAAGGTTGCCGTTGGTGCCGCTCTGTTTGTTTTTTTTCAGTTTGATGTTTATAATGCCTGAGTTGCCCGCTGCGTCATATTTGGCTGATGGATTAGTAATGATCTCAATAGATGATACTGTATTGCCGTCGGTTGAGCGCAGCAGGGTAGCCAGTTGTTGCGCCGACAGATAGGTTAGTTTATCATTAATCATTACCGTTACGCCTTGCTTGCCTTTAAGGCTAATATTGTCATCCTTGTCAATGGTAACGCCCGGAGCGCGCTCTAGTATTTCCATAGCATTATTACCAGCCGATAAAATACTGTTCTCCACATTCATTACAGTGCGGTCAATTTTACGTTCAATCAGCGGTTTGGTCGACGTAACGGTAACTGTGCCCAGTGTTTTACTGGCCGTGCCCATTTTAATATCGCCCATGGCAAAAAACTGTTTACTTTGTTCAACAGTAAATGGGCCTGTAATGGCTTTAGTGTAACCGATGTTGGTCGCCTTAATAATATATATACCAGGTTTTACATTTTCAAAAGTGTAAAGGCCTGTTTCATCGGTCAGCGTGCCTTTTACTACGGTTGAGTCGCCGGCTTTTAAAAGGCTGACAGTCGCATAGTCCACAGGTGCGGTCTGTTCATTAATTAGTTTGCCAACAATTTTTGTCCCGGTTGGCGTTACCTGTGCAAATGCGCTTGTAAAACCTGCTACTACCAGCAGCAGGGCGTAATATATAGTGCAGATTGTAGTTTTCATGGTAGTTTTAGTTTAGGCAATAAAGTGCCCTGTAAAAGATTTTGGTCTTTTTTAGCTTTCTTTAATCAAAAATTAACGTTGTTTTACCGGGTGCACCGGTTGTTTGTCATAGCAATAGTTTCAGGGCTGTGGCAAATTATTTCTATTAAGATGCACGAAACGCTAAATAGGTTACAGATTATTTTAAATTTTTCAGAGCAGGAATAAAAGCTTGTATAATATAGGTATAGCTAATAAGTGCGGACGTTATTGAGGAAGTGTCTCTTAAAACAGATTGCCGGCTTTTGTGAGCAAAAGAAAGGTTTAGATAGAAAGCAAGTATAAGCCCGCCAAATAGCGGCAGACTTATACTCTTTATAAAAACAGCAAACGCCTTCACTATTTTTTCTGGATGATGGTTTTTGCGGTATCTGCTTTTTGGGCGGTTACCAGGGTATCGACCTTGCAGGTTAAACCGTTAGGCGTCATGATAAATGACGCATTGGGTGCATCTGGCTTTTTGTTAATGTCGCGACATTGGTAAATGTCAACATCCCGCAAAAAGTCATTCATGCTATTGTCTACAACTACCAAAGCATCGGCGGGCACTTTTAGCGTAAGTTCAATTTCCTGATCGCGCCATGGTGCATTGTCCAATCGCTGCAAATAACGGTCGAACGTTAATAAGGTGTCCTGCTGAGAAAACACATATTTGGTGCTGCGCGCGTTAATCAATGCGTCCTCGTAATTGCGGCCTTTGGCTTTGTAGGTTTCAACCAGAACCGGTTGGGCAACATCGCTTTTCTCAATACGCAGCGACATGTTATTTGCCCTAAAATCTTCATAGGTATTAGCATTGGTTATTACCATATCCTTAAACTTTGATTTTATATCCAGGCGCAGGCTATCATCGTGCGTAAAGTATCTCACATCATTCAACTTTAAGTAGTAGATGTTTTTTGAGGGCTTTGCTAAATTAACAGTCTGGTTAAAACTGGCTTCGTCGCGAAAGTTGGCCGCAAGTTTGGTTCCATAAAAAATGGTTACCCCTACGGCAAATAACCAGCCTATAAATATAACCGAGCCAACGTTTTTGTCAATGCCAGATGTGTTGAATATAGCCTTTAATGTTAACAGGAAAATAAACAGCAGAGGGATGAATGCCACAAAAAAGCCAGCGATGTATAAGCGGTTTGCATATTCAAACGTCATAACGCTAAACGGAAAAATATGTGAACCCGGGTCTATCCAGATAGTGAGCGTTGCCAGCGCGGCAACAAGCCCGATAGCGCCGGCAATACAGGCTAACAATATAGCTACACCTATTATTTTAATAAGCACTTTACCGGCACCTTTAAAAAATACACTCAGGTGGTAAATAAACTCGCTCACAAAATCTCTAAACTTATAAACCAACGGCCTGGCCCCTGCATGCATACTACTAAATTGATTGCCTACTGCTTTTAGCTCTTCTTCCAGGTTATTTTTAAACCCCTGCAAGTTCAGCTTTTCGCCCTTCATTGCCATACGGTCGGCACGGGTAACTGCTTTAGGTATAACTATCCATAATATAATGTATAGAAATATACCGGTGCCAAAAAATGCTACGGCAATAGCAAAGGCTAAACGTATCCAAATAGTTTTTACGCCAAAGTAATTTCCCAGGCCGGCGCATACGCCGCCAAGCAGATGGTCGTCTGGGTCGCGGAATAAGGTACGCGAGCCACTATTATTATAGGCATAGTGTGGAGCGCCTTCTTCGCCATTTTCAGCATTTTCAAAATCCTGCACACTACCCATCTGTTCGATTATTGTTTTTACGTCCTGCTCAACAATAACCTGTCGCTCACTGTTGGCCAGTGTTTCTGCAAACATTTCGGCAATGCGGTTCTCAATGTCTGTGGTAATTTCATGGCTATCCGCCGAGTTTATGAAATGACGTTTTACATCCGTCATGTAATTTTTAAGTATCTCGTAGGCATCTTCTTCGATATGGAAGACGGTGCCGTTTATATTGATGATGATTGTTTTGTTCATGATGTGATTTTTTTAGGGGATTGTATTATTTCTTTTTTCCGGTTGCGGTTTGTACTGCGAAGGCTAATTCCTGCCATGTTTTGTCGAGCTGCTCAAGCACTTTACGGCCCTCTTCTGACAGTGCATAATACTTACGCGGGGGGCCGGATGTTGATTCAACCCAATTATAAGTTAGCAACCCGTTGTTTTTTAAGCGGGTTAAAAGCGGATATAAAGTGCCCTCAACAACAAGCAGTTGCGCCTTTTTAAGCTCGGCAATTATATCAGAGGCGTAGGTTTCATCGCGCGAGATGATGGAGAGTATACAGTACTCGAGTATACCTTTACGCATTTGTGTTTGAGTGTTTTCTGCTATCATGATACAAAGATATATGTAAAAGAATGTATTATGCAATACATAGTACTAAAAAAATTAAAAATTATGAATGCGGCAAAAAATATTTTTAAAAAACTTTGGTTTTTTGTTGAATTTATTTGCGTTTTTGATACCTGTACACTACTTTTATAATTAATTAACTATTAACTGATCTTATTATTAACAAACATGAAAAAACTTCTACTAGTAAGTTTGTGTTTCTTGGTGTTATGCGTAACACAGGTATTTGCACAAAACCGTACTATTACTGGTACGGTTAGTGGCCAGGAAGACGGCCAACCCATCCCGGGAGTTACAGTAAAAATCAAAGGAACCAATGTTGGAGTTCCTACCGACGTAAACGGTAAGTACTCAATCAATGCACCGGCAGGTTCAACGCTTGTATTTTCTTTCGTATCCTACCTGTCGCAGGAGGTTGCTGTGGGTGACAGGAGCGTTATTAACGTTTCATTGGCCCAGGATAACAAGCAATTGAATGAAGTGCTTGTTATTGGTTACGGCCAAACTACCAAACAGGCTTACGTAGGTTCTGCGCAATCTGTAAGTGGTGAAGAGCTGGAGAAAAAGCGCGTAGATAACGTTACACAGGCATTAGCGGGTGAAGTAGCGGGTGTGCGTGTGGTTAATACCAGCGGACAGCCTGGTACTGTAGCCACTGTACGTGTACGTGGTTTCGGTTCAATCAACGGTAACCGCGATCCTCTGTATGTATTAGACGGTGTTCCGTTTAATGGCGACCTTAACTCGATCAACCCAGACGATGTAGAGTCAACCACTGTATTAAAAGATGCGACTGCAACTGCAATTTACGGTTCTCGTGGTTCTGCTGGTGTAATCCTGATCACCACTAAAAGCGGCAAAAACAAAAAACCTTATGTTGAAGCTAACGTAAACTTTGGTACCAACAAAAACCTCATCCCGCGTTACAATGTAATCACTTCGCCAGAGCAATATGTTGGTTTAGCTTGGGAAGGTTTATATAACCAGGCTCGTGCTCAAGGCGCGGCTGATCCTGTTGCTACTGCAAACGCAAACTTATTTGACGTTGACGCAGGTGGTTTCGATGCTTCTTACAACATCTGGAACTTAGCAGGTAACGTACTTGTTGATCCGGCAACCCGTATGGTAAAATCTAGTGCAGTGCGTAAATATACTCCGGAAAAATGGGCTGACTACGCCTTTCAATCGGCCGCTCGTACCGAAGCTAACGTAAGCTTAGGCGGTGGTACCGATAAAGGCGGCTATTTTATGTCATTAGGTTATGAGGATAGCAAAGGTTATTCAATTGCGTCCGACTTTCAACGTTTGACAGGTCGTTTAAACCTGAATAGCCAAATCAAGCCTTGGTTAGAAGCAAAAATGACTTCAAATTTTGCACATTCTAAGCAAAATGTTGGTGGTCAAACCAGCGACTCCGGTAGTATCTTCTGGTTTGTTGATAACATGCCTCCTATTTATGGCTTGTTCCTAAGGGATGCTAACGGCAACAAAGTTACTGACCCGATTTTCGGCGGCTATCAATATGATTATGGCGAAAACAACCGTGGTTTTGCCGGCTTAACCAACTCTATAGCCGATACTAAATACAATACTAACAGAAACGATAAAAATGAATTTAGTGGCAGCGCTGCTTTAAACGCTACTATTATTCCTGGTTTAACTTTTGAAAACAATTTTGGTTTTCAATACTATGATCAGTTGAATACTCAAAGAACCAATAAATATTATGGTTCTGCTGCTTCACAGCACGGTTCAATTTTCTTAGACAGAGATATCGTTACTAACTGGGACCTGACTGACCTGGTTCGCTACAGAAAATCATTTGGTGATCATAACTTCGAAGCTTTTGCTGCTCACGAAGCAACCCGCTGGGCTCATAACAACCAACAGGATTATAAATATAATTTGGTGTTAAATGATTCCGAGTCATTGAATAATGCAGTTGTTAGTACTCCGGCTTCATCATACACTGAGGCAAATGCTCTTGAAAGCTATTTCGGCCAGATCGATTATAACTATAAAGAAAAATATTTCTTGCTAGGTACTATCAGAAGAGACGGTAGCTCTAAATTTGTAAATCAAAAATGGGGTACTTTCGGTTCAGTTGGTGCGGGCTGGTTAATCTCTTCTGAAGATTTCATGAAAGATCAAACCATCTTCCGTTCCTTAAAATTAAAAGCCAGCTACGGTATTATTGGTGATATTGGCGGTGTTGGTAACTATGCCGGTTACACCACTTCGACTATCGCTAATAGTAATGATAACATTTCATTGTCTGCACCTACTCCTGGTAATCCTAACTTAACCTGGGAGTCTTCAAAATCATTCAATGCAGGTGTTGAATTTGAAGTTGGTAACTACTTAAGCGGTACTGTTGAGTACTACATAAAAAATGCAAGAAACCAGATATTCAATGTTAGAACCCCTATATCTGATGGCTATGCTACTTTAACCAAAAACGCAGGTGGTTTAAGAAACTCTGGTCTTGAATTTGACTTAACCGGTCATATCCTTAGAACCAAAGACTATCACGTAGATTTGAATGTTAATGGCGAGATCCTGAAAAACAAAATCACCAAAATGCCTATTGATCCTTCAACAGGTAAACAACAAACTATTAGTCCTCAAGGTAACTATGGCTGGTCTGTTGGTCATTCAATCTATGACTACTACATCAGAAAAGCCACAGGTGTTAATCCGGCCGACGGTAAACAAACCTGGGATGCATACTATGTGGATCTTAATGGCGATGGCCAGGCAAAATCGGGAGCTATTGAAACCGGTGCAGGTGAGTATGTGACTAATTTAACAGCGTACTTAGCAGCGCACCCTGAAAATGCTAGCAAGATTAAAGAAACTACTACAGAAACATTTACCAATGCTGCTTTACAATATACTGGTCAATCAGCTATTCCAAGTGTTCGTGGCGGTATCAACCTGACTGCTGGTTATAAAGGATTTGATGTATCAGTTCAGTTTATTTATAGCTTAGGTGGTTACGGATATGATTCTGCTTACCAAAGCTTAATGGCGAACGGTACGACTGGTAACAACAACTGGTCAACTGATATCTTGAAAAGATGGCAAAATCCTGGCGACAAAACTGACGTGCCAAGATTGTCAAACAACTATGATGTTAACTCAACAAGCACATCAACCCGTTGGTTAATTAAAGCAAATTATCTGCAGTTAAATAACGTTCGCCTAAGCTACACCTTCGGTAAAGGTATGACCAGCAAATGGGGCGTGAGCAACTTAGGTATATTTGTTTCTGGAGACAACCTATGGCTAGCAAGTGCGCGTAAAGGTTATAACCCTAACATTGCAGATAATGGTGTAACCAGCCAATATAACTATGCTCCGTTGTCAACTTTATCAGCAGGCTTAAACGTGAAGTTTTAATTTCTAAACAGAGATATAAGTGATGAAAAATTTTAAATTATATATCAGCGCACTTGCTGTGATGGCATTTGCAACTAGCTGTAAAAAATCGTTCCTGGACGAGCAGCCGAACCAGGTTGTAACAACGGTACAGGAATCGGCCGAGGTTAAGAAAGACCCATCGTTGCTTGACGCCCGTATTTCAGGTCTTTATACTACTATGTACGAAGACGGCACTGGTGGTACCACTAACCATGATGACTTTGGTCAAAAAGGTTATGATATTTATTCAGATATGTTGTCGGGTGACATGGCGCTTAGCGCATTAACCTACGGCTGGTATGGTGGTATTGAAAAACGTACAGATACCAAGAATGCCGTTGCTAATGGCGATTACGAACCTTGGCGTTATTACTACAGAGTAATTTATGCTGCCAACACCGTTATAGACATTTTAGGCGGTAACAATGCAACGCTGAGCAATTCTGACCTTAAACACTATATGGGTCAGGCTAAAGCAATGCGTGCCTATGCATACTTTTACTTAGCGAACCTGTATCAATACAACGGTTATGGTGATGGTACTGAAAAAGTGTTGCCTATATTAACCAGCGCTACAGATGATAGCAAGCCAGCTAGTACGTCTGCCCAGGTTTATACCCAAATTATCGGAGATTTAAATGACGCAATTACATTATTGGGTGATTACACCCGCCCAGATAAAGGCCACATTGATGTTAACGTTGCTAAAGGTTTATTAGCTTACGCTTTAGCGGCAAGAGGAACCAATGCTGATTTACAACAAGTAGAAACTTTAACTTCTGACGTATTGGCGAAATATCCCTTAACGACAGCTCAGCAGGTTGTTTCTAACTTTACAGGGGCTAATTCTGCAACTAATGCCGGTTCTGGTTTCAATAACTTGGCTACACCAAGCTGGATATGGGGTGCTGACATTACTTTGTCAAGCGGCCTTGACTTGGTATCTTGGTGGGGTCAAGTTGACGTATTTACCTACAGTTATGCTTGGGTAGGCGATGCTAAAGTTATTGACCAGAATTTGTTAGCCGCTATGAAAGATACACAACATAGTGGTGTTGGTGGTGTTACTCCGGATATCAGACAATATCAATTTGTTAGCAATAGCCGTGGTTTAATTCCAATCAACAAATTCTTTGACCCGGGACGTACAATTGGTGGTCAGCGTAACATTACAACAGACTATATTTACATGCGTGCCGATGAGATGGAATTGTTGAATGCTGAGGCTCACGTGCGTTTAGGCGATGATCCGGGTGCAAGAACAGCTTTAAAAGCGTTATTAGCTAACAGATACCTTACATCTGCTGGTTATGCTTACATAGACGGACTGAGCGGAAGTGCTTTAGCTAATGAAGTTTATCTGCAAACCCGTATGGAGCTATGGGGTGAAGGTAAATCATACTTATCGTTAAAGCGTAATAAGTTGAGCGTTACCAAAGGGCCTAACCATAAGTTAACACTGGATCAAATTGGTGTGACAATTCCTTACAATGATCCTGGAATTACTTTCGTTACGCCATCTGCTGAGTACTTGTATAACTCGAATCTTCACAAATAATAAGTAAGATACAATTGATTAGTAAAAAGGGGGCCTGTTTATCAGGCACCCCTTTTTAGTTTATGACAGAAATTTCGATATAGGTTACCGGGTGTAACTAATCTCAACTGTTTCTGTATTTACGACCATATGGATATCTCGCCCCAATATTAGCGCACGATTATCAGGAACATGCCCCGCCGGGAAATCAAAACAAACCGGATAACCATAGCCTTTAACTACATCTATCACAATCTCGGCAACCGTTTGGCCAAAAGGAATGTCATTGTCTTTAATCTCTGTAAATCCACCTACAATGAGCCCGGCCAGGTTTTTCAATTTCCCCGCCCGGTCAAGCGTTCTGATCATGCGGTCAATCGCGTACAGGTACTCGCCTACATCTTCTATGAATAATATTTTGCCGTCATATTTAAAATCGGACACTGAGCCCGTAGCGGCGACCAATAAACTTAAATTACCGCCAACAAGTACACCTTCAGCTTCGCCGGCTATAAATTTGTCGTGGGGTTTATAACGGTAAGACACCTCATGCCCAAACAAGATGCTTTTAAGCGTTTGCAGCGACTTTGTCGAAGCGTCTGGAATGTTTATAGGCATTTGCCCATGGATGGTTTGGAGGCCGTAGTTAGCCCATAAATGAGCATGTATCAAAGTAATGTCGCTAAAGCCGACTAACCATTTTGGAGCACGTTTTAATGGCTCAAAATTCACCCCGTCAATCATCCGGATGGTGCCGTAGCCGCCCCGGGCCGCAATAATGGCCTTAATGCTGTCGTCCTCGATAAAACGTTGCATATCGGCTGCCCGCATATCGTCATCGCCCGCAAACTGATGATAACTGGCATTAACTGTATCGCCCAATACCACCACCAGGCCCCACGATTCAAGCAAAGTAATAGCATCTGTCATGGGCTTTGGCAGTTTCTTTGCGGGGCAGGTAATGGCAATTTTATCGCCTTTTTTAAGATAGGGTGGCGTTATACTCATGTCAAAATTTGAGGCTGGTGTCGCTTAAATCTTTTGTTTTGAACTATCTGGGTAGTTGTTACCAAACATCCTCAACAAAATAATTTATCTTTGCCAAACTATAAAAATACTGTAATAATTGGAACCAAAAAATTATAAACGATATACTGTAACCGCTGCATTGCCCTATGCCAACGGCCCCAAGCACCTGGGGCATCTGGCCGGCGCATACATCCCCGCCGATTTATATGTGCGATATCAGCGCCTTAAAAACCGCGACGTGGTTTTTGTTTGCGGTAGCGACGAGCACGGTACCGCCATTGCCAATCAGGCCATGAAAGAGCATACCACGCCACAGGCTATTATCGACAAATATCATGAGTTAAACAAAAACTCATTTGCGCAGATGGGTATATCATTTGATATTTATCATCGCACCAGTGCACCTATACACCACCAAACCGCTCAGGACTTTTTTACTAACCTTAACAACAAGCACATTTTTGTTGAGAAGGAAGAGGAGCAGTACTATGACGAACACGCCAAAGCTTTCCTGGCCGACCGGTATATTGTAGGCACCTGCCCAAACTGTGGTAATGAAAACGCTTATGGCGACCAGTGCGAGAAATGTGGCACCTCATTAAGTCCCGCAGAGCTTATTAATCCACGATCGACGCTAAGTGGCAACAAGCCCGTACTAAAACCAACCAAACACTGGTATTTACCTTTGGATAAGTACGAAGGCTGGTTGAAAGAATGGATATTAAAAGGTCATGCCAAAGACTGGCGGACTACTGTTTACGGACAGTGCAAAAGCTGGATTGATGGCGGCCTGCACCCTCGCGCTGTAACCCGCGACCTTGACTGGGGAATTAAGGTACCTGTTGAAGGAGCAGATGGAAAAGTTTTGTACGTTTGGTTTGACGCGCCAATTGGTTATATATCTGCCACCAAACAATGGGCCATTGACCATGGTAAAGATTGGGAGCCATACTGGAAAGATCAGGATACCAAGCTGGTACATTTTATAGGTAAGGACAATATTGTTTTCCACTGTATTGTGTTCCCGGTGATGCTTAAAGTGCATGGCGATTATGTACTGCCCGAAAACGTTCCGGCCAACGAGTTCATGAATCTGGAAGGCGATAAGATGAGTACCAGCCGCGGCTGGAGCATCGAAATGCATGAGTACCTGGAGGACCTTCCGGGTAAAGTTGACGAGCTGCGCTATTACCTTACCGCGATAGCGCCTGAAACCAGCGACAGCGAGTTTACCTGGAAAGACTACCGAGACCGTGTAAATAACGAGTTAGTGGCCATATTAGGTAATTTTGTTAACCGTGTGATGATATTGATGCACAAGTTTTACGAAGGTAAAATTGAGGCAACAACCGACACCATAAACTTTACCGATAAAGCACTAAGTGAAGCGGTTGGCGGGTATTACGATGAGATGGAGGCGAGTTTTGAGGCCTACAAATTCAGACAGGCTCAACAAAACATGATGGAGATTGCCCGCCTGGGTAACCGCTACCTGACCGAAAAAGAACCCTGGAAAACCATTAAAACTAACCCTGACGAGGCTAAGGATGCCTTGCACAACTGTGTGGTGCTGATAGGCCATTTGGCTGCCTGCCTGCAGCCTTTTCTGCCGGGCACCGCCAAAAAGATCTTTGGGATGTTGAACTGGCCTAAGGAGACCGTAGCATTTGACGAGGAGATTGTGTTTGCTAACGGCCATCAGCTAAACCCGGCTGCGTTGTTATTTGAAAAAATTGAAGATGAACTGATTGAGCGGCAAGTTCAAAAATTGATAGACAAAAAAACTGCTATTGAGGGCCCGGCCAAAAGTGCGGAGCAACCGGTAACCCCGGCGAAGGAAAATATCAACTACGACCAGTTCTCTGCTATGGATATTCGAATAGGGACTATCCTGGCTGCCGAGAAGGTTGCGAAAACTAAAAAGCTTTTAAAATTGACTATTGATACCGGTATTGACCAGCGCACGGTAGTATCTGGCATTGCTGAACATTTCGAGCCCGAAGGTATCATCGGACAGCAGGTAAGCATTTTGGTAAATCTGGAGCCCAGAGAAATTAAGGGTATACTGTCGCAAGGTATGATACTCATGGCTGAAAATGCCGAGGGAAAGCTGACATTTGCTGCCCCGTTACATTGGATGCCTAACGGCTCTACGGTACGGTAATTAAATTTAAAGAATAAACATGAACCGGCGTCGACTAAAAAGCACGTCGGTTTTTTGTATATATTTGCCAAGTTTAAATTAAGATCAGGCCCCGTAGTTCAACGGATAGAATAGAAGTTTCCTAAACTTTAGATATGGGTTCGATTCCCGTCGGGGCTACTTAAAGAGGCACACTTTCGAGTGTGCCTTCATTTTTTTATATCAATACGCGTTTGATAACTGGATGCTTATAACAGAACCGGGTATAGTTCGACAAATTCCTGACAGCTTTTTATGGGTTATTTATAAGTCGAAGAGGTTAGATTTTAGTCAAAGGCCAACTATTCTTTAGTTCGGCATTTCCTTTAGGTTAGCTATATCTAATTTTAGATTTTAATATTCTTTTACTATTGTTCATCACATTGCCAGGTTTGATTTTGTTAACTTTGTGGCATGACAGATGAAATCCCGGGTGTAAATATGGACGACCTGCGGCTGAAAGGCTTCCGAGTACATGCCATGCAGGCCTCGCAGGAACTCCCGCTGCGCCGCGGCAGGCGCGACTTTTATAAAATGGGCCTGGTTAACGGCGATCTGACCGTCCAATATGGCGGGGAATTGCTGGAGCTCAAGGGCACTGTGTTGTTCTTCGTCAACCCCAAAGTGCCGCATTCGGTGGTTAGCCGCGTAAACCGTACAAGCGGATACGCCTGCCTGTTTACCGAAGCTTTTATGAACAGCCGCGAACTGCAGGATTCGCCACTGTTCCGTGCCGGCGACAAACCCGTCATCCCACTCGACGCTGCACAGGCCGCTTTCATGGATAGCATCTTCCGCAAAATGCTGGCGGTTTACCAGGAAGACTATCCTTATAAAAGCGACCTCATCCGCAATTGCATTTCCCTTATCCTGCACGAAGCCTTGCGTATCCAGCCGCCTAAACAGGCCACGGCTTTTCAAAACGGCGCGGGCAGGGTGACGCATTTGTTTCTGGACTTGCTGGAAAGACAGTTCCCGATCGAGCGGCCGAATGAGCCGCTGCGGCTGCGGAACCCACAGCAATTTGCAGACAGGCTATCCCTGCACGTCAATTACCTGAACCGTGCGGTCAAATCAGTCACGGGCAAGCCAACCTCGGCCCACATAGCCGCGCGCATCGCCGCCGAAGCCAAAGCGCTTTTGCAGCACACCGACTGGAGTGTGGCAGATATAGCTTATGCACTGGGTTTTGAATACCCGGCCTATTTCAATAATTATTTCAAGCGGCTCACCGGTGTCACGCCCAATGCATTCCGTAAGGTTTGAAATTCATAGTTTTTGGTTTGATTATCGATTGTACGCACGAGCCGTTTCGGGCAATTTTGTGCTATGAAAATACTAGTAACAGGCGCAACAGGAAAAGTCGGCAGCCGCCTGGTGCCGCGTCTTTTAGCCAAGGGCTATGATGTCACCATTTTAATACGCGATGCAGCCAAAGCACTAGCCGGTACCCGGGTGGTCGTCGGCGATTTATATGAACCTTCTACACTGCCCGCGGCAGTAGCTGGCATGGATGCCGTGATTCACCTGGCAGCGTTATTCCGCACTTTTACGGATAACGAGGGTATTATCAAAACCAATCATTCTGGTACAGTCGCTTTGGCCCAGGCTGCGCTGGACGCCGGTGTAAAACGCTTTGTTTTTGCCAGTACCGGCAACGTTTACCATGCCGGCTATGGTCATCCCGCCAAAGAAACCGATCATGTCGATATCAACGACCCGGGTGCCTATGCGGCCAGTAAGATCGCCGCTGAACAGGAATTGCTGCAACTGCACCCTGACGTAAGAATCTTACGTTTAGGCTTTGTTTACGGCGACCGCGACCCGCACATCGAAGAGATCATGCCAGTTCTCAAGCAGTGGAAACGACACCCAGGGTACAGGATGCATATGGTCCACCACCTGGATGTCGCGCAGGGCTTACTGATCCTGCTGCAACAGGAGGGGTTGAACGGCGAGATCTTCAATATCGCCGACGATGCGCCCATCAGTTTGTATGAATTGGCCGATTCTGTGGGAAAGGCGGCGGAAACTTTTGACACGGAGCCCGGCCCCTTGAACGATGCCTTCGAAGGGGTGGTGGATAGCTCCAAGCTACGCAGCCGCACCGGTTTCCGGCCGCTGGTGCCAAGTTATTACGTGGCGCGTGATATGGACCTGTTGTAAGTCGCAATATGACACGGAGTTAAAATGCCAGAATCGCAGCCGGTTCCTTTTCATGAATGAGCATATGCAAACAGGATTTCCGAAGGGTATTCCCAGCGGAAATCCTTCATTGGTTAGTAGCGTAACCCTGCCCGTCGGTAGTAACACCCGGTTTACCCGAAGCCTCGATCTTGTTGCGCCAGGTCATGCCCGAGATATTGCCGTTATACTGCGGCGTAGCGCCCGACAGCGGCGAGGTCTCATAATACGTGATCGATTCGCCAAACAGCGCATTGGGGTCGGTTTGCGTGATACCGTCGTTGGTGAGCGTGCCATTGTTGATATTGGTGACCCAGCCTTTGATGTTATACGGGCGTTCCCGCCGACCGGCGGTCGTGCTTTTCACTCATACGCCTGCAGGCCTTAGGCGCATTGGCCGGTATCCGTCGCAATCACTAACGCGGCTGGCCTGTTGTTTTGTGTCACGTGAGAGTGAAACAGATGAAATAAGAAAAATGACTTTTATGCCTTTTGCCGATTGGTATAAGTTAACAAAGCCAGTATTGTACCGGCTTTGTTAACTTATTAAACGCAGACGAGCTGAAATAACAAAGCGAGCCTGCTTGCGGTAGAAAGGCTACTTAAGTTGAGACGTTTCACTAACTTTTTATTTCAATTTTAAAAATCAGATCGTCAAAATCATCGTCCGGATAACCATCATTGCAATAATAGGTTCTTATGTCGTCTTCAACTTCTACATGCAAGGCACCACCATTGTGCCAGTAATGAAGCATACCATCTTCTGTTTCCCATACATTATAGATAATTAGCGTTTTATCTTTTGAATTTACGCTCAATTCAAACTCAGCAGGCGCCGTATCCTCCCAAAACACTACTTTGTTCTCGGCTGTTTTATTATTTACTTCGAAGTGGCCTTTCGTCTTTAAAATCAAACCTTGTTTCCATATGCTATCCGTAGCTAAAAAAAATATTTTAATTTTTACTTGACCAAAAATCAAATTGATTTTATCTATCATTTTAATTTCCTTACCGTTATAAGTAATTGGCTGTCCTTTAGATGCCATAAATAATTCTTCAAATCCCATTGCTCATTATTTTAATGTCTAAATATATCTATCGCTCGGTGTTCATCAGGCCACAACTTGATAAATTCAAATAATCCTCCTTTTCTTTGCGGTATAGGAGAATGATGCAATTCCATACTTTCCAGAATTCCTGTCTCTGGATTAAATCTTTGAGGTGCTAAGCCCTTTTGCATTCTCGCAACATTTCCTTCAGAATAACTACCCGTATTTAATAATGCCTCATTTTTCCAAAAACGTTGTCTCACAGTACTCCAACCTGGAATCTTTCCCCGCGATGTTAGGTTGGTAATAGGATCACCAACTTTCCAGCCTCGCGTTTCCACCACACCATGATCAGCAACATTCTCCGCCACAGCTTTAAGTTCAGTTGCATCACCTAAAGTTACGATATTCGTGGCTGTACCGACAAAGGCGCGTTGTATTTCTCTTGGGGCTGCAAAGTTCCCGTTTATGTGCCTTACCTCGCCAAATGGCCAAAAGATCGATCTAGTAGTGACATAGGCATCATCAGCCGCGTCATAAATTGTTCTATTAATCAGGTTGGAGCTTCTGAAACGATCGGTTATCCCCGGCTGCCATTGTGTGACTGTGGAATTTTGCGGAGCCGGTATGCCAATATGCGGTTTGGGCATAGAGGTCCAGTCCTGTACGGCTACCACCGTGTTTCTGATGTCGAAGGCCTTTGCAGCTTTTTTTCCTTGGAAGAAACCTGATAAAAGGCCCAAACCCCAACCTGTTGGATAAGCAGCGCCTGTGCTACCGCTGCTAAAGCTTCCGGTAGGGCCGCTCCATTTTGATGGATTTAGCGAACCCCCGTTCGGCTGCATCCCGTCAGGGTCAATTAAATTCATCGGGTTATTCTCCACATACCCATAAGGCGTTTCATCTTCAAAACTCACCGCCAACGGGTCCATCGACATCCACCTTGCAAACTTTGGATAATACTGCCTGGCCCCAAAGTCATAGGTGTTCAGGTCGAGCTCAGACTGCAGCTCCTTGCCACTATACTGGTATAAATCAACCGGCGAGATGGCATAGTTTATGGTCGTATCGCCCATGGTCTCACCAAACGGATAATAATTTTGCACCTGGCTAAGGTTAACCGTGCCGTTATGCTCCACCCTGAAGTTTACCCGGTTATTGAAAAGGTGATCCTGAAGGTTATATTCGTATTTATAACCACCGACACCTGTATTTACGATTCTACCTTCTGCCATGGCTACACTTTCTATCTTGCCGTCTGTAGCAAGGGAGGTGGTGGCCGTTACCTCAGCATCTTCAATGTAATGCCTTTGGCTGGTTACTGTGCCGCCTACTATCAGTTGTTTGTAGAGCTTATTACCCGCGGCATCATAGGTAAACACCAGTTTGCTGCTGCCTTTATAAACGGTATCCACCAAATCCAGGTAGTTATAATGCAGGGTAATACCGTTATAGGTATCGGCCGTCATATTGCCATTACCGTCATAGCTGAATGTCCCCATTACCGGGTGCAGCACATTATCATAAATGCTGGTTAGCTGATTACCATAGGTGCCGTACGTATAAAACAGGCTATTGAGCGCAAAGCCGTTTTTATCGCTGCGGTCGAGGCGGTTGATGTTGCCCATCTCGTCGTAGCCGGTCACTTGTTCCTTAAACGCGTTGCTGGCGTTTGGGCTAAAGCTGCTGCCGCTTTGGGTATAGTAGTCAGCTTCGGTGAGCCGGTTTACATTGTCGTAGTCGATAGTATAACCCTGCCCGCCGGTAGTAACACCCGGTTTACCCGAGGCCTCAATCTTGTTGCGCCAGGTCATGCCCGAGATATTGCCGTTGTACTGAGGCGTAGCGCCCGACAGCGGCGAGGTCTCATAATAGGTGATCGATTCGCCAAACAAGGCATTAGGGTCGGTTTGCGTGATGCCGTCGTTGGTGAGTGTGCCGTTGTTGATATTGGTCACCCAACCTTTGATGTTATACGGGCGTTCCCGCCGACCAGCGGGCCGTGCTTTCCACTCATACGCCTTCAGGCCTTACGCGCATAGGCCGGTATCCGTTGCAATCACTAACGCGGCTGGCTGCAAATCACAAGCGTGGTGCTTGAGATATAGTATGGGTCATCTTTTCCTCGATATCTTATTCTAATTCAAGATATTTTGCAAATCTATTTTGAGTTGCTCGATATTTGTATCGAGTTTTTTTTTCTTTACGACATTTTCAAGTAAATCTAACTTCTGCAAAATGGATTGCTTTAAAAAGATGCAACGAACCTCTTCTGATTTACTGAAAAAATTTTCATTGTCTACTATAATTGGAATACCGATTGACTTTTCATTTTTACGGTACGACTCTATGTCTTTTATGCTATTTAATTCAATTAACGTTGGTTTTACGTAAAATTGAAGCAATATCAACCTCAAATCGTCACCATAATCCACATATTTAAGCTTTTTTAGTTTCGCGTCAACTTTATTTGCGCCCCATATGTAAGGACTAAACGTTTTATCTAAATCAGCAAAGTCTTCTTCAATTAAATTTGGATCAAACCCAATTTTCATAAAACAACGGAAAATGCTATCATTAACTTCCATCTTAGTGCATATTTTTATTTAGTGTTCCTCGTAAAATTTTATTTTGTTCAAACTCCCATAACCATGCTTGAAGCCGATTTGGAAATTGCTTAATCGGAATCATTTTTTTATCTATCAAGAATGCTTTCGTGTATCTGCCTTCCGGAAGTATTTTAGAAGTAATGCCATTCTTTAAAAAAGCACCATCTGCGGAATATAATTTGTATCCCCATGTTGGTCGCAAACTTTTCAAAGAATTACCATGTACTGCCGCTTCTTGTGAAGCAACCTTCTCACTTGTTTCAACAGCCCCATATTCTGCAAAACTTTCAGCAGCTTCCTTAAGCGCATAACCACTTTTGCCTATCGGTATAAAACCTGCAGCTGTCATCGCAAAAGACATTTGCATTTCTCTTGGCGTAGCAGACACACCATTTAGGTGCCTTATCTCACTGCCCGGCCAGAATATCGATCTTGTAGCCACCCAGGCATCATCAAATATACCATAAGTAATGCTACCTACAACAGGTACACTTTTCCATCTATCATAAACATTGGGCTGCCATTGAGAAACGGTTGCTTGTCTGATAAAATTTCCCTGTGCTTTTGCAAAACCGGCATTTAGTTTTTGATCAGAAACTGTAGCTCCGCCAGAAAAAGTGTGAAACGCGTTAATACCCTGATAAACACCATTTGCTGCGGCTGCTCCAAAACCGAACGCACCGCCACCACTTGAACCAGCTTTACCGCTGCTAAAGCTTCCGGTAGGGCCGCTCCATTTTGATGGATTTAGCGAACCCCCGTTCGGCTGCATCCCGTCAGGGTCAATTAAATTCATCGGGTTATTCTCCACATACCCATAAGGCGTTTCATCTTCAAAACTCACCGCCAACGGGTCCATCGACATCCACCTTGCAAACTTTGGATAATACTGCCTGGCCCCAAAGTCATAGGTGTTCAGGTCGAGCTCAGACTGCAGCTCCTTGCCACTATACTGGTATAAATCAACCGGCGAGATGGCATAGTTTATGGTCGTATCGCCCATGGTCTCACCAAACGGATAATAGTTCTGCACCTGGCTCAGGTTAACCGTGCCGTTATGCTCCACCCTGAAGTTTACCCGGTTATTGAAAAGATGATCCTGCAGGTTATATTCGTATTTATAGCCTTGTGCGCCTGTGTTTACTACCCGGCCCTCGTCCATCGCTACACTTTCTATCTTGCCGTCTGTAGCAAGGGAGGTGGTGGCCGTTACCTCAGCATCTTCAATGTAATGCCTTTGGCTGGTTACTGTGCCGCCTACTATCAGTTGTTTATAAAGCTTATTGCCCGCGGCATCATAGGTAAACACCAGTTTGCTGCTGCCTTTGTAAACGGTATCCACCAAATCCAGGTAGTTATAATGCAGGGTAATACCGTTATAGGTATCGGTGAGCATATTGCCATTGCCATCATAGCTGAATGTCCCCATTACCGGGTGCAGCACATTATCATAAATGCTGGTTAGCTGATTACCGTAGGTGCCGTACGTATAAAACAGGCTATTGAGCGCAAAGCCGCCTTTATCGCTGCGGTCGAGGCGGTTGATGTTGCCCATCTCGTCGTAGCCGGTTACTTGTTCCTTAAACGCATTGATGCCGCTTGGGCTAAAGCTGCTGCCGCTTTGGGTATAGTAGTCAGCTTCGGTGAGCCGGTTTACATTGTCGTAATCAATGGTATAACCCTGTCCGCCGGTAGTGACACCCGGTTTACCCGAGGCCTCAATCTTGTTGCGCCAGGTCATGCCCGAGATATTGCCGTTATACTGAGGCGTAGCGCCCGATAGCGGCGAGGTTTCATAATAGGTGATCGACTCGCCGAACAGCGCATTAGGGTCGGTTTGGGTGATGCCGTCGTTGGTGAGCGTGCCGTTGTTGATATTGGTGACCCAGCCTTTGATGTTATACCTGAACTCCTGCGACTGCGCAAATATATTACCGATAGCCGCCAAGTAGGTGTCGGTGCCACTGGCCGTATAACTAAATCCGGGTTTCAGTAATACGCTATCGGTAGCTATATCCTGTTTGGTGCCGGTTACGGTGCTGTTCTCGGTGATCACCGCTGCCGTTGCAGGTAGTGCACCTACCGGAACAATGCCCCGGGCATGCAAGCCCTCGGTAACTTTCTGACTGATCTCATTATACACATTATGCGATATATCCACCTCGGCCGCGCCGCGGAAACTTTCGTAGGTATCCATCAGGCGATTGAGGTGATCGTACACGTAACGGTCCTTCACGTCTACTACAGTATCCTGCAATGGCGTGATGATACGCTGGCTGCCTGTTAGCTGGCCCACAAAGTTGTATTGGTTATTTACCACGTCCACATGGCCCAGGTGGTTGTCGCCAATTTGCTGAATGAGGCGGTTCTGCTTGTCGTAATAGTTTACCGTGGTTAGCCATTGGTTACTGCTGCCCAGCACATAAACCGTGCTGCCGGTAAGCATCCCCATCGTTCGCAGTGTGGGGCTGGTGCCATAGGTATTTGTTTGAAAAGGCTTACTAACCGCTTCAGGAAACGAATAATCGTCGTAGTAAAACTGTGTGTACGGCGTGGTCGATGAAGTAGGGAATGCATTATTGGTATAGCCGGTGCCCGGTTGCCAGGTTTCCCAAAGCGTAGGGAAGCTATTGTCGCAATAAGCCTGCAGGGCCTTGCGGGTGGTAATGGTGTCATTGGTATAAATGCCCGTTTGCACCATGCGGCCCTCGGCATCATATTTCATATATACCCATTGGTTTTTGACGCGCATATTTGAGTCTTGCGACAGTACGGGTTGGTCGCTGCGGTTGTAGACGGTATACACCCAGCCTTTTTCAGGGTCCTTTTTTTGGATTACCCGGCCCAGTGAGTCGTAATTGAACCGGTACACCGCGCTGGTAAAATTATCCTCGCGCTTGGATATCGGGGTAAATATGTAACCCAACTGACCCAGATCATTATAATAATAATCGGTACTGTAGTAAGCGGTTGGCGCATCCAGTTGCGTGCGGGTTACCGTGCGGCCCTGGCGGTCTTTCCACACGGCCAGCCTGTGTCCGTTCTCGTCAGTAACAATAGTTTTGGTTAGGGTACCGGTGTTAAAGGTGTCTTGAAAAACACCGGCACTATCTATCGTATAACTATAAATACCATCGTTATCGGTATTAACCTGGTAACTCGCCCTCACGCTGTGTCCCGTACCGGGTTGAGAAACGGCGCCCACCTCCCCCTGTTCAATAACCCGGCCCAGTGGCGAGGTTTCATAAACACTTTGTGCAAAAGGCTGGGTATCGGTAGGTATTTTAGGCGCACCGGGTGCCGCCGGACTATAAAAATTAATTGCCGAAGTTGTCGCTCCGCTCCTGAAAGTACCCTGATTTGAGCTGTTGGTACTTTGGTCGGCATAAGGTAAATAGCTTTTTACCGGTCGGCCCATATTGTCGTAGGTAATGGGTACAATTATATCCTTTAAACCGGGCGAACCCTGTACCTGGATATTCTGCATGGCACGGCCCAACCCGTCGCTATATTGAATATTTACCGCTTGCCGCTGTATGGGTATGGTATCGAGCTTTGAGGTGTCTTTAACCGGTATTTGCGGTATACGCGTGCGCAAATAATTGGTGCCCCTGGTTTGCGCTAAACCTGCATAACTATTACCCAGTAACAGCGCCATGCAAATTGAAAGTCTTTTCAGTTTTTTCATGGCTGTTATTGTTTAGGGAAGGTTATTTTGCGGATGACGTAGTTTCCATAATCCGCAATATATAGGGTACTGGCGGCATCGATGGCAATACCCATGGCTTGACCGAACAAGGCGTGTGACAAAACACCATCCTTATAACCCCAAATAAATCTGGCAACAGTAGTCACGACCCCATTTGGTGTGACCTTTCTTATAGAACTCTCTCCAACAGGAAAGTCTTCTTCTGCAACATACAGATTACCGTCAGCACTCAAAACCATGTCTGTAATAAATGAAAATTTAGCTCCTGAGCCAACGCCATCTTGATACCCGTCGACTAAACCACCAGCTAATGTTGAAACAGTACCGGCGTCAATTTTACGAATACAATAATTGTCTGCCACATAAATGGTACCTGCTGAATTGATAGCGACAGCATTTACATTTAAAAACTCTGCGGAATCCACCGGACCATTGATTTGTCCTCGGATACCACTGCCAGCAATTGTTGAAACTAAGCCACCGGGTGTGATCTTCCGTACCCTATAGTTGCCGTTATCGGCTGCGTATATATTCCCTGAATTGTCCAGCCCAATACCATAGACGCCATTAAATTTAGCGGCTGATCCTTGGCCGTCTGCATAGCCAGCACTACTACCAGCCAAAGTGGTCACATTGCCTGTCGGGGTTATCTTCTTTATTTTGGAATTACCAAAATCTGATACGAAGATATTGCCCGCTATATCGGCTTTCAAACCTACAACATCATCAAACCGGGCAGCTTTTCCTTGTCCATCAACATCGCCAGACTCCGGACTGCCAGCAAAAGTAGAAACTATACCATCAGGAGTTACTTTTCGGATATAATTAGAAAATTCCAATCCGTCTGGTACATATAGATTGCCATTTTGATCCACTGTAATATAAAATAAATCGTAAAACTCCGCTTGCCCAGCGTTGCCATCTACATAACCCGAGCTTCCATTCCCCGCTACGGTAGTTACCATTGGCTCATTAACATAACAGGTTCCATTCGCATTGGCATAAGCCTGCCCGCGTATCCGGGCAAGCGAGTTGGCATAATCCTGCGAAACGGTCGAGCTGTCGGTATGTGCCGGCACGGTATAACTAACCGCAGAGCCCGGGCCGTTAGGGCAATCATTTTTGATAAAACCGGTTTGCGCGGTGTTGTAATACCAGGTGTTGCAGGCGCTGGGATCTGGCAATGGCGCCAGGTAATAGTTGCCTGCCGTGTTGGCTTCGGTATAGCCGTCAGCGACGCCATTAAGCAGCCGCTTACGGTTTGCAAATGCCAGCCTGTTTAATGCGCTATAGACGACACTGCTTATGCTGATATTCCGCACATTGTTGGGCCCATATCCGCCCAAAGGGGGCGATATAACCATTGAGCTTTGACCTTTATAAAAAGGCGTGGTATAGGTGGCTGTTGTGCCGTCTGTAAAGCTCAACGTATATGTTACTGTAGCATCGTGTGTTGCCGCGCTGCCTGTGCGCACGAGCGTTGCGGTGAGCGCATAAAACTGAGGTATGTAGTTAATGCTTGCACTATAGTCGGACACATTGGGCGAGCCGGGATCAGCGGTGCCGGTTATACATGTTGGGTCAATGCCCACAAAAGAGGTATCCACATAGCTGCAGTTGCCATTCAGGTTGGCATAAGCCTGGCCGGCAGCCCGGGCCATCGAGTCAGCTTTGGCCTGAGACGATGCCGTGTACAAACCTGCCGCTACTGTATAATCAACAATTGACCCGCTACCGGTTGTGCAATCATTTTTAGCAAAGCCGGTTTGGGCTTTATTGGTAAAAAGCGTTGGGCAGCCAGTGGTGCTTACTACCGGCGGTATATAAGGGCCTATTCCGCCGGTTGTTGTATTGGCTTCGGTATAATTATCGCGTACCCGTTTGCGATTGGTGAATTTTTGATAAGCCGCCGCGTAATCATCAGATAAATTAATTACCGTATCAATAGCGACACTTTTAACCGACTGCGACGTTTTGCCTATCAGCGGCAATCCTAATGACGATGACAAATCGCCAGGTTTAATCATGGTAGAAGTGGTATAGTCGGTATTGTCAGAAAAAGTAACGGTAAAGTTTACTTTCGCCATATATCCGGCTTCCACTGATTTTCTGTTTAAGTTGCAGATAAGATTACCGTAGCTGTTTGCCGCAATTGCCGAGTAATTTGTAGTGTCCGGAACAATGCCGGTTTGGTCTGAATAACATACGGGGTCAATGCCCACCCAAACATCCTGGGGCTGCCCGCAGGCCAGCGCCGCTACATTTGAATAGGTGTATTTTTTTAGAATATTAAATTGGTCGTCGCGTTCGGTAATAATACGTAGCAGATGGTCATATTCGTAGGTATTAACCTTGTCGTCGGGCGAGTTTGTGGAAGACACGCCAACTTGTGGCGTTACCGTGGTAGTACTCATGTGTGCACCCTGTGGGTATAGTCTTACCTCGTCAATCAACCCGCTGCCCGACAAGCTTACGGTAGCGCTGCTAGCCAGGGTGATCCTGTCCATATAAAAATTCCAGCCATTACCGTCGCTTTCGCCGTTCACAATTGCTACATCTGTCGATGTGCCTGAAATCGTTGGCTTCGTCCCCTGCGTCCATAAAGAAATAACGTAGGTTCCGGCCGGTATAATGCTATGTGTAGACAAATCACCTGCACTGAGCTGATAGCGCACCTTCCCGGTTTTAGCAAGGCCGGACGAGTCTCGTCCGGACGATGTGAATGACCAGTATTGCTGGTCGTTAGTTTCAAAACTGGTGTAAGCAACTTTGTCAATTGTAGCATTGGTAACTTTAGCAATCGGCACGTCCTGATTATAGCCCCAAATAATGCTTGAAGAAGGCTCGCCATAGTTTTGCGATTGGATCAAGTCGCTTTTATTATTATAAACCTGGTAAAAGGCTTTTGCGGTATAACTACTGTCAATATGGTAGGGCTGATTGGTGCCGTTGATAATGCCTTTTAACTGATTAGAGAACTTAAATTTATTCAGGGGAATAGGATTTGCTGCATTTACCGTAAAAGTAGTATCCGGCAAACCTAAACCACCCGTTTTGAATCTGTTTACTACACCGCCGGTAACATAGGTTCCTAACAAATCAGCCCTACCTGTTTTTCTCTCCAAAGTGTTAACCTGTTCAACGGGCGCGGCTAACATATAATGATGTGTCATGTCATCTAAAAATGTAGTCCCTGCGGCATAATCCATTGGATAAGTTATATAATTGGTCAACAGATTACCGTCGCTCCGTAAGGTACTTTGCGACCGCATTAATGTTGGATAGTTAGGCTCCCAGCTATAATTAGTTGAATTGGTTATAGCATTACCGTTGTTGGTCTGGTCAAACAGTTGTGTATTTGTTTGGGTGAGCTGAATATTTTCTGCGTTTTCATTATAGATCCCGACGTTATAGGTAATAACCTGCAACGATCCGTCTGCCAAAGTTGCGTAACCGTTTACAGATGGCCTTTGTCCGGTCACTGAACTTACCCTGTTACTTATCTGGTAAGTATTAGCAGTTGAACTTACTAAATTGTTATTGCTGTCAAACAACAGGCTTCTTTTTAACAGGCCTCTTTCAAAATCAAAGGATGTAGCTGGTGGATATGAACCTGAATTACCGTAAGTAGCTTTAACAGGCTGAGCCAGACAGTTTAAAATAACACTACTTGTGCTATCGGGATACTCTTGCTGGCTGGTATAATAATTTACCGTCTTGCCGCCATCGCCATTGACTACCTCAACCTGACTATAGGTGACACTCGCGCCGTTGATATCAAACATGTTGTTTAATGGAGCCGACGAATAAGCAAAGGGCGGGCTATCATAGTGATACTTTACGGTGCGATGAAAAAGGAAGGCAATAGCATCGCCCACGGCCGGGGCCAGCAAACTTATACCTATATCAATAGCTAAACCAACAGGGTTTGTAATCCCGGCAATGGTTAAAGCCACACTTACTGCATTTGATATGATTGATATCGGTTTTTTTAAATTATTGAGCTCATAACTTAGCAAACTCGGTATAGGCTTTACAACGGTGCCAGCCTGATAATTAGTTATGCCTTGTATGTAGTAGGGCTTGGTATTGTATATCATACCACTGGGTGTACCATCGTCCAGCAGATACAAATATTGTTTAGTGATCGGTACTACCTGCCCCAGGCTATCGTTTTCTATAACATAACGTATGCGAAGCCCGCCGCCGACGCTTGTTTTGCCATCGTACTGATATTTATTTATTTCGTAAACGAAATTGGTATAGCCTCCATTTAAATTTCTGATGCGCGTTAGCATATCGGCTTGCATTCTTACCGAATCAGACCTTCTCTCATCAAAACCATCATCATAATTGCCATTTACGGTGGTAAGGTTAACCGGAGGGAAGCTACCTCTTTGATTTAACGTAGTATAATAACCCCAATGATCAAACTCATTTGATCTTCTGGAGGGAAGTATGGCCTGTTGGTTATAGCTAAAGAAATAGATTTGCTTCACCTCTTCGCTTCTTCCCTGCAGGTTTATACAATCCAGTCTAAGCCTTTTTGAATCAGGGTCAGCCGGATTAGCCGGGCTTGGGCTTAAGAAATAGCTTTCATTAAAAGTATACGTTTTAAGCGGGGTAGCGCTATCATATATATTATAAATTTTTATCTGATTGAGGGCCTGCCCGCCCAGCAAATCCTCCCTGGGGATATATGAGAATGTAACGGAGCCCATGTCATTCTCGATAGAACTTAGAAACTTGGCGCTCAAGACTTCAACAATTGTACTTACATCGGTACTTTCAATATCTTCAGCCGAGACATTGTCTGTATGCCGTACGTGGCTTGAAAAAATGCCGGTTCGCCTGTCTATACAGTCGTGATGAATTTTATAGGTAACAATATTCCGATACAAAGTATCGACCTGATTTGGCCCGGACGTATACTTGAAGTTAACGGTTTCTTTACCATCCGGCGATATGACCCTGGTAAGATACCAGGTGGATATATAAGTAATGGCTTTACTAAAGGGTTGCCCTTTAATGTTGGTGATTGTCAGCTCTCTTGATGAGGTATCAGCTCCGAAAACATAGGTCGTTCCGGTAAAGTCCTTTAATATCCAGGCATTCTGCGTGGAGTCTGCGCTATTATGTATGGGGTGCTTAACTACTCTGATACCCTGATCTGGCAAATATTGAGCGTGGCCCAATGTGTCGACTACGAGTTTGCCGGCATGTCCCATAAAATTAAAATAAAATATATCAGGCTCGCCATCTACCTTATTGTTAATAACGGCGTTTAAATAGGCCGAGTCAATGCTGCTCGAATAGATCCTTTTACCATTATATTGGTAGCCTTGCGAAGCTTCGTCAGGAAGACCGCGCATAATCCGCGTAATTACTCCCCCGGCGTTTAGTACAAATCCTAACCCAACATTACTGGCAATATCTTGTACTTTGATACCTGAGCCGTGGTAGCTTAAAGTAATGGGCACACTAATTTGTCTTCCCGCTAATTGATCAATAGGGAGCGCGACAGATGCAATACCTGTATGTTCATCAACCGGAACGTTTGCATACTGCAATAATGCCGTTGCATTTGCTGAGGGTGGTGAATAGGTCGAACTTCCGTTGACAAATTGACCTAATTGTGCAAAGCACACAACATGCTGTAAAAATAGGATTACAAAAACCAGGGCGGTCTTATTCAGAGGATTATTCATTCGATAAGGTTTAGCAATAACAAATATCGGTTAAGCAGGCACTGCTATTGTACCGATCGATTTTTGTGCTTGAGCTATTTTTATTGCTCGG
The DNA here is from genome assembly GCF_042686265.1 of Mucilaginibacter ximonensis. Taxonomy (NCBI): domain Bacteria; kingdom Pseudomonadati; phylum Bacteroidota; class Sphingobacteriia; order Sphingobacteriales; family Sphingobacteriaceae; genus Mucilaginibacter; species Mucilaginibacter ximonensis. The sequence continues at coordinate 387,256 of NZ_JBHUPD010000002.1, read as the reverse complement.
GATTTAAGCGGTTGTTCTTCTGCTCTTGATAGCAATTTATTCAGATACTATTACCTGATGTATCGACAGAGACGATGACTGACACGTCATGTCTGAAAGCGATAACGCTAAGACTCTTAAATAACAGAGCAGGCTGAGCTTTCCAGATTAAAACAACTTCGAATTGCATCGATAAAATATAAGAAAACGAATAATTGAAAACACAGCCAGGAGCGCCATATGGGTTTTTTCATGATAAGGTTGGTTAAATGTGACATATAAAGTTAACTAACAACTTTAAAAAATCAAACCATAATGTGAAATGTTATTTCTTACGATTGATTTAGGGGCGATTTAGAATAGGTAAGGCTAAATATAACTCAAAGCCGCTTCCGGAAATCCCCGGGGGACTTTGTATTTGACGAATATTTTACCCGAGCAGTGGGCGCTGTTAGCCAGATGCCCGGGCGTATCGTTTGGGTTTTGTAGTTTAGCTAAATTTGCAAAATGCACCTACACTGCAGACTTTGATAATACCGATGAAAACTTTAGCAGAATTTAAACAGACACTAAATTTGGATGAACCGGTTAGCGGACTATCTGACCAATTAAAAAGCCTCTGGTTTGACGGCAAAGGCGATTGGCATAAAGCGCATAACCAAGTTGATCATTTGACAGATCAGTCATCGGCCTGGGTGCATGCTTATCTGCACCGCAAAGAGGGCGATATCTGGAATGCTGATTACTGGTATAGCCGGGCAAGACAATCCAGACCTAATGTGTCATTAGAGCGCGAGTGGGAGCGATTGGTGGTGCATTTCCTGGATAATGACCGGTTAGGTTTGACGCGTGTTTAAACTATTTTTTAGGAAAATGCGGGTCGGCCTTCACCTCTGCAATTTGCTGTGTATGCCGATTACTGTGACCTGCAATAAGCAAGATGTATTGATAAGTGTCGTAGGTACCTACCGGTAGTACAACTACATGGTTACGCAGATCTTCTTTGGTGTTTTTAACAAAGGCGATTAGCTTCTCCCGGTTCTCCTTAAATCCGGCAAGGGCCTCGTCCAAAGTTTTGTATGGAGAGTTGGCCGGTTCAATGGCTGAAAATGTTTTTGTTTTATGCGACCGATCCTCAACGGCTTCAACCAGGGCCTTGTCGGTTATTTTAATATCAGCTCTTTTTTCGGGGTTTGTAGGCTGTTTTAATGTTGGCTGCGCCATTGCCCAAAGCTCGTTTTCGGCCGCCGCGATGTGTTTAACACATTCAAGTATGCTCCATCTATCGGGTGCCGGTTTGAAATTTAACTGATCATTGCTCAAACCCTTCACGGCGTTAAATACACCGGTTTCGGTCTCTTTTAGAAAGTTGATGGCATATTCTCTTTCTTTAATTGTAAGCTGAATGGGTTGTGTTGTAGCTGGCATTGCTTTTTCTTTTATCGCGATTGTATTGACTTGCTGAGCATTACTTTGATAAGCATTGAAACTCAGAAAGGCAAATAGCATCCATATTGTTTTTTTCATGCTGATTGGTTTCACAGCTACAAAGATATTGGCCAAATAAAAACGGTAGTGGTGGGTAATTTAGACATTCTTGCGGGTTGATTTGGACACGTATAAAGTTTTATCTTTACCAAAAGCCATGTCATGAAACACCTCACCATCCTGGTGCCCGAGGGCGAAAACAATTTGAGCAGCATAGTGGGCACGTATAAGATATTTAGCCGGGCAAACGCTTGCCGTAATGCTGCCGGTAAAGCGGAAATTTTTAAAATTGAACTGGCCGGTGTATCTGACGAAGTGAGCTTTCACGGAGGGCTTTTCACGGCGCGTCCGCATACACATATTGATAACATCCAGAATACCGACCTGGTAATTGTCCCGTCGCTGAGCCATAATTATCTGCATACTACCAATCTTAATGGTGAAATCATTGAATGGATAGGCCGGCAATACCGCAACGGCGCCGAGTTAGCCAGTATTTGTACCGGGGCCTACCTGCTGGCAGCCGCGGGTTTGCTTGACGGTAAAATTTGCTCGACACATTGGTCCACAGCCGAACAGTTAAAGCAGCTATACCCAAAAGTTAATGTACAAACGGATAAACTGATTACCGACGAACAGGGAATTTATACCAACGGAGGTGGCTATTCATTCCTGAACCTGGTATTATATCTTATTGAAAAGTACTATGACCGCGAGACCGCCATTTTTTGCTCTAAAGTATTCCAGATCGAGCTGGACAGGGACAGCCAGTCGGAGTTTATTATATTTAAGGGGCAGCGTAGCCATAACGACGAGCTGGTAAAAAAAGCACAGGAGTATCTGGAAAATGCACTTACAGACAAATTATCAGTCGAACGTCTCGCTGCCAGCTTCGCCATTGGCAGGCGCAATTTTGACCGCAGGTTTATTAAGGCAACAGGCAATACTCCTGTCGAATATGCGCAGCGGGTAAGGATAGAGGCCGCGAAAAAGGCTTTTGAAACCACCAGGAAAAACGTTAATGAAGTGATGTATGACGTTGGTTATGCCGATATGAAAGCTTTCCGCGAGGTTTTTCGTCGAATTACAGGCATGTCGCCTTTAGATTATCGTAACCGGTATAATAAAGACGCTGCGGCTTAAATACTGGTAGTGCAGCCGGTGCTTTTTAACATTTCTTGACTAAATTCGCTTCATCAATTGTGATGACCTCTATTGCAACGTTTACATCGGTTATTGAAACACTCGGGATAATAGCTTTTGCTATGTCGGGCGTGTTTGCTGCACTTGCAAAGAAGCTCGATATGTTTGGTGTATTGGTGATTGCTTTTGTTACGTCAGTTGGCGGGGGTACCGTGCGCGATATGTTGATTGGCGCCACACCCGTAGCCTGGTTAAAGGATACGCATACTTTGTCGATAATTCTGATAACGGTTGTTATAACATTACTACTGCGTAAACGCATCGGCAATTTTCAGCGCACATTGATGGTATTTGACGCATTAGGTTTAGGGCTGTTTACCGTTATTGGCATTCAAAAAGGTATAGCCTACGGGTTGAGCCCGGGGGTATGCGTAGCCTTAGGAACTATAACCGGTTGTTTTGGTGGCGTAGTTCGTGATATTTTGCTCAACCACATACCCGCGTTATTTCATGTAAAGGAATTGTACGCTACTACTTGTATTGCCGGTGGCACGGTTTATTTCCTGACTACGGGCGCATTGGGTCCCGAGGCCGCCCAGGTTATAGCAGCCTCAGTAGTGAGTTCGTTCAGGATTATTTCTTATTTACGAAAATGGCATTTGCCAAGTTTGTGAGTGTTTGTAAGAGTATAATCTGACATTGACCTAACCTTATGCAACACATTAATCATTAATTTTGCATCGTTAAAAAATACAGCCATGTCAATATCCACAGAAAACGAAAGAATAGGTATGCTGTTGGCCAGTAATGCGGTGGCTATCACGCTAAAAAAAATGCGTGAGTATGCCAGGCCCGGTATCTCAACCAAAGAGCTTGACGAATATGGTGGCCAATTGTTAACTGAACTGGGCGCAAAATCTGCACCCAAACTAACCTATAATTTTCCGGGATATACCTGCATCAGCGTTAACGAAGAAGCTGCACATGGCATTCCAGCGGCTGATAAAATTTTAAAAGAAGGCGATCTGGTAAATATTGATGTTTCGGCCGAATTAAACGGGTTTTGGGCAGACAACGGCGGCTCGTTTGTTTTGGGCGAAGATATTCACGGCCATGGTAAATTGGTTGAGGCATCTAAAGAAATCCTTAAAAAAGCCATTGGTAATATTAAAGGCGGAGTGCGCATTTCAGAGATTGGCCGGTTAATAGAGAGCGAAGCCAAAAAAGCGGGTTATACCGTAATTAAAAACCTTACTGGCCATGGGGTTGGCCGAAGCCTGCACGAAGAACCGCACGAAATTGCCAACTATTGCGACCGCTATAATACCCAGCGTTTTAAAAAGAACTCGGTTGTAGCTATTGAGACTTTTATCTCAACCAGATCAACCATTGCAGATACCGAAGCCGACGGCTGGACCCTAACCGGTAATAGGGGCGGCTTTGTGGCTCAGCATGAGCATACCATCATGGTAACTGGCGGCGAACCGGTGATATTTACCGCGCAGAACGGTATCTGGGATTAACTATTACCAGTCAATTTTAATTTTCTGATTGCCAGCAAGTACATATTCAACGTGGCCGCCGGTAATCGGCTTGCCTTTTAACAGATCGGTTGAACGGCCGGTATTAACTTTAAACTGAGGTAGTTTTTTACGCCCGGTTTTAACTATGATTACCCGGCCCTCCGTTCTGCCATCGCCGGCTAACTGAAAGGTAACAGGCTTTTTCTTGGTGGCTGTAAAACCATTTACCGGGTAGTCGCAAAATATCATAAATTCTTCGCCGGCTACTTGCATGTAATGTCGGGGCAATATGCCAAAAGCGTTACCCGCACCATAAACTTCCTGACCAACCTGGCCTGATTTCTGCCAGCCATCCTGCAAGTCTTCCAGCGCTATGTACAGGTCAGGTGCAACTTCGCCTATTTTTGGCTTTTCCTGCAGCATCTCCTTTTGCAGCATTGGCGGGTAGTAGTAAGCAGCGCGCTCAACCAGGTATTTAATATATTCAGCAACCAGCAATCTCACCGATGGCAAAATATCCAGCCCTTCGGCATGTCGCAGATAATCATGAAGGGCGCAGAACACCTCCTGTTCCTCATAAACGGCGGTATAAGGCGCATCATTAAGCGGGTACAGCGCAAAAAATCCGGGTACTGCTTTCATATAACCATAGTTAATATCCCATAAGCGTACATTTTTAAAGATATTAGCCAGGCATAGATAGCTAAGGTCGAGATATTCGTTGTTACCGGTGACTTTAAAAAGCCTTAGCAGGGCTCCTGCAGAAAATGCCGTATTATTAGCCTGATACATCAGGTTAAAGCCCAGGCCGCTTAATTTTTTCGCCGATTTTTCTGCTTCTGCCAGATAGCGTTTCTCGCCTGTAAGTTCATAGGCCTGCAACATTACATGAGCATATAATCCGGGAACATCGTGTTCGCCGCCGGCACCTTCAGCTGTTTCTGCTTTAACAATCTCAAGCGTATCCATTTTGTAAAAAACCGGCCAGTTATAATTGAACTGATGCGCTACCTTAATAGAGAAATCAAGCGAATCCAGAAATAGTTGCTTTGCCTCCTCGTCGCCTTTTAATGCTAATCGCGATAAGTTTAATAGGGGGTGATGCAAATACCATGAATCCATGATCATGGGTTTCTTTTGCTCTTCTTCTTCTTCCAATTGGTCGGCAACCTTCGGGTGCCAGCGCATAACTGTTTTTAATTTTTCATTGTAAAAGGCGGGTAAGCCAGCTTTAATAGTGTTAATTACATCCAGTTCCTGGCCATTCCACTCTTTATAATCTATTAAGGGCAATAAAACGGCCAGCTGAACCATAATTTCAGGCGGTGTTTTAAAATCGCAGAAATAAGCATTAAAGTAATGGTCTTTGCCCACTTGCGACCAGCATCCCGGGCTGTTCAGCAAGTCATTTAAGCCCTTGTCCAATATTTCGGGCCAGTTGCGGTAGGAGGTGCCAGGTTTAGGCAATTGCAGATAAAGCTCTGCCAGCATATTAAATAGTTGCTGCGTTAGCCCGGCCTCCGTTTTGGCAATATCGGTACTTATAGCTACATAAGCGTCGTTTATTATGGTGGCTTTACCTGCCGGCAAAGGGTTATTAATAGCGGGGGGCAGCGAGAAGCCCAGCTCGGGCCATTCGCCACCCACGGTATCGCCTGCCGAGGTTTGTGTTAGCTGGCAATAATCGCCCAGGGCTGTTAAGTTTTGCAGGTAAAAAACGGCCAGCGGTTCGGGCTTATTGATCTTGAAGTATAAGTGACCTGAACGCGTCCCGAGCTGCTTCACGAAAACCTCGCCTTCCGTGTTTTCAGGATCGGCTTTTTTTCCGGGGATTAAAATGTCACGTGGCCAAAATGGAACAGTCATATCTGCAGAAGGGGCCAGGGTGGTGGTGTAATGGAGTATGGGTAAAGAGCCCTCAATAACCGCTACCGTAACTTCAAACTCGCCGATAACCGAGCGTAGCCTTATGATGAATTTGCCATCCTCATCATGGCAACCGTCCATTTGCAGGCCGCCTCCTGGGGCATAGGCTGCTCTAAAGGCAATGGCGCCGTGTTTGGCCCAGGTAACCTCAATCCACAGCGAGTCGGCGGCTAATCGGCCGATAAAATTAAATTGCTGTACCTGAGCTTTAAATAATTCAGGAAGTACCGGGTCGCCAAAAGTTGCGGCGGCGGCTTTGGTCCAGGACGATACACTATACATTTGTCCTCCTTATTCTAAAAAACCTTTTACTAATTTTTTCCATTGCGGGCCCGCCAGGCCAATTCTAGCGCTTAGTGCGACAACGGTATTCCTGACCTTATCGTGTAAGCCGACATTTGAATTATTTGGCGTTTCATTGCGTCCGTGCACCGCAGCGGAAACGGTTTTGCCCTTACGTTTAACTATTAAGGTATTGGTAGAAACATCTTTATAAAAATGAGCTATTTCGGCATCTGCTTTTCGCGGGTCTGGAATAGGTCTTACCAGCATGGCTACATATTCTTCAATTGCGTGTTCATCTTCAAAAGCCTCCATGCGCTCAATCATTACCCACTCCAAACCATCCCCGGCATCTGAGCCCGGTGCGGGCAGGTTGATGCTAAATAAAGCGCCCTCCTGTGCAAAGCCATCGGCCTCAATGCCCTCATTGTTGGTCAGTGAAAAAACTGCCGAGCCAACGCCGGCATATTGATGCCACTCGTTAACCAGTAACAGCCTGCGAGCGGCTTTTTTGAAGTTTTCGTGAGCTTCTTTAATAGTTGAGTAATCGCGACTCTCCATAAAATCGGTTGCTCTGCCGGTTTGCTGGGTTGCTATGATATCTTCAGGACGCTTCATATTTAACATTATTTAAACAGGCTCTTTGTTTGGAAATGGTTCAAGAGCTGTGATGATCAAATCGGCTGCAGCTCTTATAGTTTTGGCTATGATACGCTCGCAATCGCCCGAAAAAACTTTGCGTTCCCTGTGCAGTGTGCTATTGACCATTGCCGAAATAAACATAGTGCCCACCGGCTTATCGGGTGTTTCGCTGCCGCCGGGAGTGGTTAAACCGGTTACCGCTACGTGAATATCGGCTGGTATTAGTTGAGGCAGCCGCCGGGCCAGCTCATCAGTTACCTCCTGCGATTCGGGCGTAAAACGTTCAATCGTCTCGTGCGGTACCCCAAGCAAGCTTTCTTTCAACGAAGCATCGTAACAGGTAATGCCGCCTTTCAAAACCTTCCCCGACTGTTCGGTCAAGGCAAATTCAGAGCATAGCCAGCCTGCGGTTGCGCTTTCTGCAAACGCTATCGTCATGCCTTTGTCGGCCATAAGCTTGCTACACAACTCAATTTTTCGCTCCATGACTTTATAAACAGATAACACAACTTGTGGTTTTGTAATAACAGGCTTAAACGCTTCTTTATCGTACGTTTAGGTATTTATCGCAGCGTTTTGCGTCAAATCGCGGTTTTTCGGTTTGTTAAAACATCTGGCGGCAAAATTTAATTATAACAAAGGTGTTTATTAAATAGGTTAACCATGAAACATACAATCACCCAACGCAAAAGCTGGAAAGCTATGTTAGCTGATGCCGATAAACCGGTACAACTACCGGTAGCACATGACGCCTTAACCGCGCGGCTGATTGAGCTGGCCGGATTTGACGCCTACCAGATTGGCGGCTATGCACTATCGGGTGCAACACATGCTATTCCGGATGTCGACCTGGAAAAGTTTGGTGAGAAAAAGATATCGGCCGACTGGATCATTCAGGCTTCGCCGCTACCGGTTTTGGTGGATATTGATGATGGCTATGGAGATGTAAAAAATGTAACCCGAACTATTCAGGAATATCTCAAATTGGGCGCTTCGGCCATATTTATGGAAGATCAGCAACCGCCCAAAAAGTGCGGCCATATGGATGACAAAAAAGTTATCGAGCCCGAGGTTATGGTGCAAAAGATCAAAGCTGCTATTGCGGCCCGCGGTCAAAACGAACTGTTTATACTAGCCCGTACCGATGCCATTGACCCGGAAGGCTTGGAAAATGCTATTGACCGCGCTAAGGCTTATCTGGATGCGGGGGCTGACGGCATATACCTGGAAGGTCCTAAAACCATTGAGCAGGTTGAAAAAATTGGCAAAGCGCTTAAGGGCGTGCCCCTGGCTACAAGTATTTTGGAGAATGGAGGCAAAACGCCCTGGATATCGCCCAAAGATCTGAAAGAGATGGGCTATTCTATGATTTTGTATCCAACAACGGTTATTTTTCAGGTGGTTCATCATATACAACGGGCGTTGGAGCACTTAAAAGTGGGTAAGCCTATAAGTAGCGCATCTGTTAACATGGATGAATTTATGAAGGTGGTTGATTTACCGTATTGGCAAAGTATTGAAGAAAAATTTGAGGGGAAAGATTTATAACGGTCAGGTTTGGTTTTTCTGAAATTTACCGGATAGATGATCTTTTATTTTTGCCTATAAATTCGTAACCTTGATTACAGTAAAAACCATTTGACTATGAAAAAAGTAACCGGTATCGGCGGCATTTTCTTTAAGTGCGACGACACAGCAAAAATGAAAGATTGGTATGCCAAAAATCTCGGCATTGAGTCGGGCGCTTATGGCGGCGGTTTTGCATGGCTCGAAAAAGATGATCCGACGCAGGAGGGTTATACAGCCTGGAACACTTTCCCGGCAAATACCAAATACTTTGATCCCTCAAAAAAAGAATTCATGATCAATTACCGGGTAGCCGACCTGGAAGCGCTGGTTGAACAACTGAAACAAGAGGGTGTAACCATAGTTGATGACATAGCCACTTACGATTACGGCAAGTTTGTGCATATTCTTGACCCTGAGGGTAATGCTATTGAGCTTTGGGAGCCGATGTAAGATCAATCCTTTTTATGCATCGCGAATTTGAGTCGCCGGAACAGCTGCGCGATACCATAAGATGTTTTTGGTACGATAGGCCTGAACTGCTGGAGGGCGAAGAATGCTTCGAGGTTCAGCCTGATGGCTATGCCGAGATTATTTTTTACTTCGGTAAACTTTACCGAAGGACGCAAAACGGCGAGTTCCAATCGCTGCCATCACCATTTATGATGGGTTTGCTTAACCACCCGGCAGTTTTTTATACCGGCGGTGAGCTCGAGATCATCGGGGTACGCTGTTTTCCATGGACGGTATTTGATCTGTTAGGTCTACCATCAGAAAGTGGTGGGGTACACACCTTTGAGCATCCTATTGCCCAACTACAACCTGTATTGAATGACTTGATCCGGTCAGGAAACATCCCTGAAGTTATCGCGCAGCTGAAACAGTATTTTTTAAACGTACGCTCACATATTGCTGCCGATAGTATGCTTTTTAAAGCCGGGGCTGCAATGCGCAAAGCCAATGGCACATTGCCAGTGAGCGAGATCGCTGAGGCTGCTCATGCAACCGTACGCACGCTTGAAAGAAACTTCAAGCAATCTTCAGGGCATACCATTAAAGATGTGTCGGTATTGATACGCTTTGAGCAGGTGCGTAACCAATTATGGCATCAGCCAAATACTAACTTGGCAGGCCTGGCACATGAGCTGGGTTATACCGATCAATCGCACCTGAGCCGAGAGTTTAAACGCTATAGCGGTACTACGCCTGCAGCTTTTGCCCGCAAAGCCAGAAAAGGCAAACCCCTGGACGACGATTTTGTCGCATTTATACAATCCTAACTTACTGCGGCTGCTCATTTTTGTGCATCAAATCATTCAATAATGACCACTGCACAAAACCACAAATTATATGATGTAATTATAGCCGGGGCAGGCCCCGTCGGGCTGTTTTTAGCTTGCGAACTGGCCTTAGCCAAATGCTCTGTATTAATACTGGAGAAAGCCGATGATGTAAACTCGCCATTAAAAGCACGCCCCTTCGGTATCCGCGGATTATCATCGCTTTCTATCGAGTCGCTTCACCGCCGGGGGATGTACGACGATCTGGAACTGCATAAAACTTTTAAGAACCCGCATCAACATGCTGGTGAAGGCGCTCAGCGCCAGGTAGGGCACTTTGCGGGCATCCCGCTACTCGCGGGTAATATTGACCAATCGCAATGGAAGCACCGTCTGCCAAGCTCCACTGAACCAAGTTTAATGTCTGAAATGCGCGAATTGGAAAACATTTTTACGTGCAGGGCAAAAGCGTTGGGTGTGGAGATTGGCTTTGGCTTGCCCATTACCGGTTTCGAGCAAATTGGAGATTTTGTTACTGTTCAGTCGGCCGACCAAACGTTTTGCAGCAAATGGCTGGTTGGTTGCGACGGTAGCCGCAGCGTTGTTCGCAAGCTGGGCGGCTTTGAATTTGCCGGTACAGAGCCTGAGTTTACCGGCTATACCACCATGGTTGATATTGCCGACCCTGAAAAACTGAAACCTGGCCGCAATGTCACCGGGCGGGGCATGTACCTGCAATCGCAGCCGGGTTATGTTACGATACAGGATTTTGATAGTGGCGCATTTCATAACTCCGGCCAAGACATCACACTTGAGCATGTGCAGTCGGTTCTGCGACGAATATCAGACACCGATGTTACCATTACAGCCCTACGCGCCGCCACTACCTGGACCGACCGCGCGCGTCAGGCTACAACCTACCGCAACGGCCGCGTGTTTTTAGCCGGCGATGCTGCCCACATCCATTCGCCGTTGGGCGGACAGGGCCTGAACCTGGGTTTGGGCGATGCCATGAACCTGGGCTGGAAGCTTGCCGCCACCATCCACCATAAAGCTCCTGAAGGATTACTGGATACCTATTTTGCCGAACGCTACCCGTTGGGTATGCAGGTGCTCGACTGGTCGCGCGCTCAAGTGGAGGTGATGAAGCCCAACGCATCTGCCCGCGCACTCAACGCCATTATGCGCGACTTGGCGAATACCCGCGATGGCGCTACTTATTTTGCAAGCCGGGTGTGGGGTATTTACACACATTATGATCTGGGTAACTGTCATCCGTTATCAGGCTATAGTGTGTCTAATTTTGAGTTTGAAGATGGTACCACCATTGGCGAGTTAATGCACGACGGACGCGGTGTTCTGCTTGATTTTAATGGCGATGAATCGCTCGGGAAATTGGCGGCTGAATATGGAGATCAGTTAAAGTATGTTTCAGGTCCTGCTAAAGATCAACTAGGTTTAAGCGTGCTCCTGATTCGCCCTGATGGCATCATTGCCTGGGCTAATGTGGGTAATACGAATATTAATGAGCTGAAAGCCTCGGCCAATCGCTGGTTTATTTCCTGAGCCACCTAAGCAAGTAAATTGAGCCATACGCGAAAGCATCATTGCTGCAAACACCTGCATCTTTGTATCGTTAAACATAAAAACAATTATTATGACAACGATAAAAAAAATACCGCTGGGTAAAGGCGGACCAATGGTTTCAAAATTGGGACTGGGCTGTATGCGCATGTCGCCGGTTTGGGGCCAGGGCGGTAACGACGAGCAAGAAAGTATTGCCACTATACAGGAGGCGCTCGACAAGGGCATCAACTTTTTAAATACCGGCGATTTTTATGGTGCGGGCCATAATGAGCTACTGGTAGGTAAAGCCATTAAGGGCCGCCGCGACGATGCATTTATCAGCGTAAAATTTGGGGCGATATTTCATAATGGCCAATGGCTGGGGTTGGATCTTCGCCCCGTCGCCATTAAAAATTTTATCAATTACTCACTTGTGCGTTTGGGGATAGAGACTATCGATCTGTATCAACCATGTCGCATGGACAACAGTGTGCCTATTGAAGATATTATTGGCACCGTGGCCGATTTAATTAAAGAAGGCAAGGTGCGCCATGTAGGTGTCTCCGAGATCACGGCCGACCAGCTGCGCAAAGCAAACGAGGTTTACCCGGTAAGTGCTTTAGAAATTGGCTATTCGCTGGCCGACCGCCAGGTCGAAGCCGACCTGCTGCCGACTGCCGAAGAGTTAGGAATAAGCGTAGTTGCCTTTGCCAACACTGCCGAAGGTTTATTAACCGGCGATATGAAAGCCCCATTACCTACCGGCAGCTATCTTAATCATTTCTCGCGTTTTCAGGGCGATAACCTGATCAAAAATCTGGAAAAGGTGGAAGTATTAAAACAAATGGCTGCCGATAAGGGCTACACCCCAACTCAACTGGCCATAGCTTGGGTAAACGCACAGGGCAATCATATTATGTCGCTGGTAAGCATGAGCCGCCGGTCGCGCCTGCCTGAAAATATGGCGGCAATGGATATTCAGTTTACACCCGATGAGCTAAATACGTTGAATACCGAATTTGCCCCGGGCGCTATTTTAGGTGGTACTTATTTGCAGCGGTAAACAACACGGGATAACCCGAACCCTCTCACCACCACGTCATCGCGAGCGTAGCATGGCGATCTCTGAGCGGGCGACCAGAGATCGTCACGCTCGTCCTCGCTCATCATGACGTAGCGGTTATGTTTGACTTTAATACTATTGCGGCAGCAAAGAATCTTATATCTTTACCTGGTGATTAATCCACACGAAATAATTCCGGGAGTTTTATTTAATTCATATCACGCCAGCGTGCGCAAGGATAAGGTGTGTTTTTTAGAGCACGACACCCTTGTGCTTCAGGTTTCGGGGCAGTTTGATTTTGAGTCGGCAACGCAAAAAATATCCATGCAAAAGGGTGGAATGATACTCATTGGGAAAAACCAGCTGGCGCAGCTTACCAAGACTCCTCTCGGAGGCGAAGATTACCAAACCATCATCATTTGTCTGAAAGAAGACCTGCTCAGAAGTATTGCATTAGAACAAAAGATTGAGCCGCAGGAGAAATATGCCGGGCCACGTAACGTTTTGATACCTGCGAATGATTTTTTGCATGGGTATTTCCAATCGGTAATACCTTATGTACATAACCCGGCCCAAGCCATTACTGCTGAAATGGGTATTCTGAAAGTTAAAGAAGGCGTAAAGCTATTGCTGCATACCATGCCCGAGCTGAGCCGTTTTTTATTCGATTTTTCAGAACCACATAAAATTGATCTGGAACGGTTTATGACCAGTAATTTTCATTTCAATATCCCGGTCGAAAAATTTGCCCAGCTTACAGGCCGCAGCCTGGCCGCGTTTAAACGCGACTTTCGTAAAACGTTTGGTGCGGCCCCGAGGCAGTGGTTGCAGGAAAGAAGATTAGCAGAGGCGCGGCACCTTATCGAAAAACACCAAAAGCCATCGGCAATTTATTTGGATCTGGGTTTTGAAAGTTTGTCGCATTTCTCGCACGCGTTCAAGAAAAAGTTTGGCAAAACTCCTACCGAATGGGCAGCCTGAATAAGTAATATATTTTATTCGGCAGGTATATTTCTGGCCGTATAAGGTAATTAAAAAAAGCGTGTGCAGCCTGTACACGCTTTTTTAACAAAAATTTGTGTAGTTAAATAGCTACATATATATTTGTAGTCAAATAGCTACGCGATGAATTTAAGACGAGACGTATTTCAAGCCCTTGCCGACCCCACCCGCCGGGCCATATTGACGCTGGTAACTACGCAGGCATTGACTGCAGGGGCCATCGCGGCAAATTTTGATACCGCCCGGCCAACGGTTTCCAAACATTTGCAAATACTAACCGAGTGCCAGCTACTGCAGCAGGAGCAGCAGGGCCGTGAAATTTATTATCATATTAATGCCAAAGGAATGAAAGAGGTGGCCGATTTTATCGAGCCTTTTCGCCGAATGTGGGATGACCGCTTTAACAAGCTGGAAAGCGTCATGAAACAATATCAAGCCAAAAACCAGAAATAATTTATGGAACTAAAAACCAAAGTACGTGCCGAAGACGGCCGGCAGGATCTAACCATCTCCCGAGAGTTTGATTTGCCTGTGGACTTGCTTTTTAAAGCTTATGTAGAAGCCGAGTTTTTAGAGCAATGGATGGGCACCAAAGTGCTGAAGCTGGAAAGTAAAAAACACGGCAGTTATGAGTTTGAAACACATAACCCGCAGGCGCAGATAACCTTGCGCATGAGCGGTACTATTCATGACCTGGTGGATAACCAAAAGATCATCCGCACGTTTGAGATGGCCGGAGCGCCTTACGGCGTGCAGCTGGAAGTTTATGAGTTTGAAGCTTTGACAGATGGTACCAGCAAACTGAATATGCATGTTATCTACGAGTCGGGCATGCAACGCGACCAGTTGTTGAAAATGCCATTCAGGCCAGGCATCAATATGGCGCATAATCGTTTGGAAGAAATTGTTGGTAAGCTAAAATAAAGCATCATGAACAAAGGAAAATTGATTATCTACTGGGTTGCTACCGCTTTGTTATCGGTAGGCATGTTGGGCAGTGGCATCGCACAGCTAATGCGTGCCAAAGAAATGGTAAGCATATTAACACACCTGGGCTATCCGCTTTATTTAATGTCGATATTAGGAACCTGGAAAATTTTGGGCGTTATTGCTATACTGGTGCCGGGGTTTAAACTGCTCAAAGAGTGGGCCTATGCGGGTTTGTTTTTTACGATGACAGGCGCCCTGGTGTCGCATTTAATAATGGGCGACAGCGGGAAGGCGATTATGGGCCCGGCGGCGCAAACAATTTTTATTGTACTATCCTGGTATTGTCGCCCGGCTAACCGAAAGATTGATATAGCGAAGTTGTAGAACAAACAAATTTAAGTTATGGCAGAAGGAAAAATTAATCCAAAAGCTGATTTCTTTTTCGAAAAGGAAGAACGCTGGCAAACCGAAGTTGAAAAACTGCGCCTTATTTGTTTGGATGCAGGTTTGGAAGAAGAGGTAAAATGGGGCTGCCCATGCTACATGCTTGAAGGCAAAAATATTGTGCTGATACATACTTTTAAAGCGTATTGCGCGCTATTGTTTTTTAAAGGCGCTTTGCTGACTGATACTGAAGGTATCCTGATACAACAGACAGAAAACGTGCAGGTAGGCCGCCAAATGCGTTTTACCGGAATGCATGAGCTTATCGATCGGCAAGCTGTCATCAAAGCTTATATTGTTGAAGCAATTGATGTTGAGCGAAAAGGCCTGAAGATTGAAATGAAAAAGACAACCGACTTTGCGATGCCTGACGAGTTTAAATATCGGCTTGATCATTTCCCGGCATTGAAGTCGGCTTTCGAAGCGCTTACTCCGGGCAGGCAGCGTGCTTATTTACTGCATTTTGCGCAAGCTAAACAAAGCAAAACGCGTGAGGCCCGTATTGAAAAATACATTCCGAAAATTTTGGAAGGTAAAGGAATAGACGATTAGTATATTTCGCTATTAACGCAAGCGCAGGTTTCAAACTTAGGCATTCGAATTATTCGCAATAGTCCTCGCTTTAAAACTTTTTTTATCAAATCTCTTGCAGATATCTCGATTTATTCCAAACTTTGAAATACAAAGTACTTTATAATGGAGAATAAAGACATTTACGACGACATCAGTTCCATTAAAAATATCATGGAGCGGTCGACTAAGTTTATCTCGCTGGCCGGCATGGCAGGGGTTATGGCCGGAATTTATGCGCTGATAGGCGCGGGGATAGCTTACGCTCTCATTCCTGACTACGCGGCTGCTTCTGTTGCCGGCAATGATGTTTATAACGCCACGGCAGTTGGTTTGGGTGTGGATTTAACGCTGTTTGGTGTTGCTATGGCTGTGTTAATTTTGTCGGTTGGTACAGCTATTCTTTTATCGGCCCGTAAGGCTCGTCGGCATAATCAAACCATCTGGAACCAAAGCAGCCGCACGCTAATTAACGCCGGTTTGTTGCCATTGGTAACCGGCGGCTGTTTTGCTTTTATTTTGTATATCCAACATCAATATAGTACTATTGCGCCCGCTTGCCTGGTGTTTTACGGCCTTGCTCTGGTAGCCGCCTCTAAACATACCTATGGCGACGTAAAATGGCTTGGTTTGCTTGATATTGTGTTGGGTTTGCTGTCGCTGATGCAACCGGGTTATGGCCTTTATTTCTGGGCTTTGGGTTTTGGCGTGCTCCACATTTTGTATGGCGCAATTATGTACTTTAAATACGACCGTGTTAACGCTTAATAATTTTGATAAAGCATTTGAGAACCGCATACGCTTGCAGGTAATGAGTGTGCTGGTAGCTAATGAGAGTTATGATTTTAACTCGCTTAAGGAGCTGCTGGCAACTACCGACGGTAACCTGGCATCGCATCTTAAAGCTTTGGAAAAGGAGGACTACATATCGGTGAACAAATCATTTTTGGGCCGTAAGCCTAATACTAAATATAGCGCCACATCCAAAGGAACTGCCGCCTTTAAAAAACACTTGGAAGCATTAGAAAATTTAATTAAACAACAAAAAAACTGATATTTTTTTAACTATTAACTTTGAAATTCAAAGTACTTTTAATTCAAAAACAAACATGGAAACACAAGAAAAACCAAACCAAATTACAGCCTGGCTCAGGGAGTCGGTATCGTTTAAACTGGTATTTATTGGCATGCTTACCCTGGTGCTGCTAATACCCTCGTCAATGATCAGCAGCCTCATCGCCGAGCGTGCGACGCGACGGGAGGAGGTGATCTCCAATATATCCTACAATTTTGCCGGTAAGCAACTTATTAAAGGCCCGGTGCTGGTAATACCTTACAAAGACCATATTGAAGTACCTGATGGTACCGGTAAAACCCGCATACAACCGGTTGAACGTAAGCTTTTTTTACTGCCCGAGCAGTTATCTGTCAAAGCTGGTTTAAGTACTGATGTTATTCACAAAGGCATGTTTTCGGCAGTGGTATATAAAACACAGGTTAAGCTTTCGGGAAATTTTGCCAAGGCTAACCTTCAAAACCTGGGCATAACGGCCGACCAGCTGTTGCCTGCCAAAGCCTTTGTAACTTTTAGCGTGTCTGACCTGAAAGGGCTTAAAACAAACCCAAGCCTCACTTTAGGGTCGCAAACCTTTGCAGCCGCACCATCGGCAGGGAACGAGTCTGCTTTTAGTAACGGCTTGCAGGCCCCGGCCCCCAACGCAGGCGACATAGCCAATACCAGCCTGCCTTTTAGTTGTAAGCTCGATTTGAATGGCACCGACGGACTTAGCTTTTTACAGCTGGGAAAAACTACCGACGTGGAATTGAGCGGCAATTGGGGCACCCCTAATTTTGATGGCCGTTTCTTACCAGATACACGACAGGTTAAAGACAAAAATTTCAGCGCGCGGTGGCACGTGC
Source organism: Mucilaginibacter ximonensis (assembly GCF_042686265.1). NCBI lineage: Bacteria > Pseudomonadati > Bacteroidota > Sphingobacteriia > Sphingobacteriales > Sphingobacteriaceae > Mucilaginibacter > Mucilaginibacter ximonensis. The sequence continues at coordinate 369,932 of NZ_JBHUPD010000002.1, read as the reverse complement.
TTTATTACAACAGCCCTTTCCCGCAGCAATGGATTGACAGCGCCAGTGTAATGAACAACGTAGCCAAGCAGGCCGATGCCACTTTCGGCGTAAACCTGCGGCTGCCGGTTGACGATTACCAGGAAACCACCCGGGCCAATAAGTATGCGGTGTTGGTTATAGTACTTACGTTTGTATCGCTTTTTTTAACCGAGTTGATCACTAAGCGCCGCATCCACTCGTTCAATTATGTGCTGATAGGCGCTGCCATGATTATTTTTTATACATTGCTGCTTTCCTTCTCTGAACAAATTGGGTTTAACTGGGCCTACCTGGTGGCGGCTTTGGCAACAGTTAGCTTAATCACTACGTTTATCGCTTCGTTGTTAAAGAACCGGTCGGCGGCTTTTTCTTTTGCAGGAATACTTTCAGTATTCTATGGCTTTATCTATATCATTATTCAACTGGAAGATTTTGCCTTGCTGGCCGGTAGTGTGGCCTTGTTTGTGATCGTCGCCGTACTGATGTACTTTTCAAGAAAGATCAATTGGGACAGGGCGGATTATAGCGTGGAGGCGGTTTAGCATTATTGTCATGAACACTTATTTCAATTCAGAAAAATTCAGGCATGTAATGCTGTACATGAGCGTTGGTTTATATGCTGTTTCTATAATTACACCCAGTTTATTTGGTAATGCGTTTATTTCTGTAGCCGCAGTGATTTTTTTATTTACTGGGTTTATTGACCTTTTAAGCCAAGATTTTTTATTGGGAATATTTTGGCTGGCGAGCCCGCTTTTATTTATAGCGTGGTATCAGTACCGGCGAAAACCTGTATTATCCTTAATCTGCGCTGCCGGGTCTTTGATTTGCTGTTGCACTGGCTTAGTGTTTTTTATTCAATCTGGCTTTTACAATTTCACTAACGATTTAGAAATTCTATTGATCTATTTTCTTGGTTTATTCAGCATCGCAATTATGCTGGTCGCTGCAATAAACCAATATCTTACTCAACGAAAACTAGCTTTAACAAATAAAAGCCGAGAAAGTTAAAATTATCGGCTTTGCGACTAAAATTTATAATATGCGCTTTAATTTCAAGTATCTCATCGCCACTGTTATTCTGTTCCTGATTGAGCTGTTCATTGGATTTTATATGCACGATGATATTGTCCGCCCATTTGTGGGCGATCTGCTGGTCGTCATCTTCATCTATTGTTTTGTGATGAGTTTCTTTAAAATAAACAGCCTCATAACAGCGCTGGGTACGTTGTTTTTTGCTTACGCCACGGAAATCTCGCAATACTATCATCTGGTTAATATGCTGGGTTGGGGCGGTTCTAAATTTGCGCGCATCATCATGGGTACCTCCTTTTCGTGGATAGATATGCTGATGTATACTGCGGGCATTAGTTTGGTAGTTATTATAGAAACGCTGTCGGGCAAACCGGTATGCTTAGTGAGGGCTTAGATTATGGAATATTTTACAGCAGAAAATTCAATAGTCAGAAAAATATGGGGGCGGCCTGATAGCGTGCTGTTTATTTTTGCAGGGGCAGCCGCCGAGTTTGCGCTCAATAAGGCGGTCGACTGGTTGTATTTTACCGGCAAGCTTCCGGCCGACCCGCTGGGCCGGTTGTTTTCGACGGTGGTGTATTCGCGCAAAATCATTTTCTCGCCGCTGAATGATGCCTATCAATATATCGACCAGATCACGGCTATACATAAAGGTGTTGAGCAAAACCGTGGCATGCAAATTCCTGACTGGGCTTATCGCGACGTATTGTTTATGCTGATATGGTATTCCATACACGCTTATGAGGTATTATATGAAAAGCTTTCCACTGCGGAAGAAGAGGAGGTTTTTGATGTGTTTTATCGCGTAGGCAAACGCATGGGTTTAAAAGACATGCCGCTTAACTATCAGCAATGGCAGCGTGCTCACCGCGTTCATTTAGCAAACGACCTTGTTTGCAGCGAATTCACTGCCGACCTATATCGCCAATATAAGAAGCACTTAGGCGGCGCCCGGTATTTGTTATTAAAACGCGTGCAGGCTTTAATAGTGCCTGCATGCGTTAAACAAATGCTTGGGTTAAAATCGCCGGGCATATTGAGGCCCCTGTTGACGGGATACAAACTTGGCAGGCGACGGGGCATGGCACAATGGATAGTTGAACGTTTGCTGCCCGCGCAATACACACCGCAATTGCGGCAAATAAGAACTGGGTTTAGGCGCTCTATTAAACCCCTGCCTGCCCCTCCCAATGGAGGGAATCGCACGCGCCGTCCCGCCTTTTAGATATTAATGTCCGTGTCTCTCCGCCTCAGCTAAGTTGTTTTTCAGCAACTGATTATTCGGTTCAAGCGCCAGGCCTTTTTGGGCGGCGGCGATGGCATTATCCCATTGCCTAAGTTTATTATAAGAGGCGCAGATGTTATTATAAGCAGGTACAAAATTGGGTTTAAGTAGCAGCGCGTGGTTGCAGGCATTGATACAATCCTGAAATCGCCCCGCGTTGTAATACTCCAAACTCAGTGTTAAATATTTATCTGCCGCAGGCGATTTTTTTACCGCGTCAGCCTCAATGTCTAAATTACTTTTTCGGGAGATTGCCGCTTGCAGGTAGCTTTTAGTATCGGTGTTATCAGGTTCAAGTTGCAGGGTAGTTTGGGCCATGTTTTTTAGCTTGTCCCACTGCCCGGTATTTTGGTAGGCCTCCATTAATTGAGCCCGGGCAAAGGTATTGGCAGGCGACAGACTGATAGCCGTAAGCAACTTGGGTATTGCATCCCCATATTGGCCGCGGCTATTCAAAAATCGTCCATAATAACTGTAAGCATCCGGGTAATTGCTGCCATAAGCTACGCCTTGCTCAAAATAATTTTTCGCCTCCTCGTCATGCCCGGTAGCTGCTTTCAGGATACCGAGGTTAACGTAAACACTGAAATAGGTTGGCAACAGTTTACGGGCCCGCTGGTAGTAAACTTCGGCGGTAACATAATCGCCCTGAGCCATTTTGCTGAGGCCATAGTTCATCAGCCCGCGACCATTGTTCGGGCTTTTAATGGTGACGTCGTGCCATAGACTGTCCTCGTCATACCAAACCTCATTACGTTGCCAGGTGCCGTAGGCGTAGGTAGCCAATAGCAGGGCCAGTATGGTTGTAAATACTATTTTGTGGTTGGGCATATGCTGGCGTACCCAGGGAGCGCATTGCTGAGCCAATAAGGCAACGGTCCAGCTCACACTGACGAGTAACCCCACAAACGGGAAAAACATCCGGTGGTCATTTAAAACCTCGGCCAGTGGGATAATGCTTGATGTAGGCAGCAGGGCCAAAAAGAACCAGACGATGCCAAAGCTGATGGGCCTTGATATTTTCTTTTGAGAGGTAATGAAAGCAATGACGATCATCGTCAACACAAATACCATCCCTGCGGCAAAACGCCAGTCGTGTATACTTGGTAATAAGGTCCAGTCTGAGTCGGCACTGAGCTGCGTGGGTACAAAAAACATCTGGAAATAATGAGCAATGACAATAGGCTGCGTAATCAAATATTGTATCGGCGATGTCCCCCCGGGTTGCCAGGTTTTAGGCGTCATTTTATCAATGAACAAGTACATCAATCCACAGACAACAAACGCCGGTACTGATTTTAAAATGGCCCTGAACACCTGTTTATATTTTGATGGCTTGAAAACGTCCACCAAACCCAAACCTTCCTCAAAAAACAACAGGTAAACCAAAAACATCGGCGCAAACATTACTGATGGTGGTTTAGCCAAAGCGCCTACTATCACCGGCAGCAAATACAGATAATACTTACGGCATCGCACCGAATACTGATACAAAACAAAAGCCATTACCACCCCAAAAGTCGACTGAATATCGGCCCTTGCAATGACGTAATTAACGGTTTCGGCTATCGCCGGATGTAAGAGGTAAAACGTGCCGGCAATAAGCGCTATGGTAGTGTTGCGCTCGTCATCATTAACAGTAATGTTAAAAATGCGAGCCATGAATTTTACCATCAGCCAGCCCTGTGCTAAAAAAAGCAGAAAGGTAGACAAGTGGAAAAAGAAAAGGTAATAGTCATGCCCTAACCAATAATCAAAAGCTAAAGAAGTGGTAGTAACCGGCCGGTACGACTGATTTTGAGGTAGGGTACTGCTGGTGCTCCCATCCTTAAAAAACAGCGGTATATTGCCGATGTTGCGAATGTAAGCGTTATTTTGAATGGTGTGCGAGTCGTCAAAATGAAAGCCGTTTTGAAAATGGTTTGCGTAGGTGATGGCGCACAGCATCATCATCAATAAAATACCATACCGCAAAAGCTGTTTTTTCACCGCGGGAAGTTATTAAAGATTTGGGGGATTTTTTCATTTTGTCATCCTGAGCAAGGCGAAGGATCTTATTAAAGCGTATAAGATGTTTCGCTACGCTCAACATGACAGCAGAGGCAAACAAAAAAGGACAGACAAAAGTCCATCCCTCCGTAGAGACGCGATACTTCGCGTCTCTCTGTGTTTTTTTCATTACACCGCCTCAATCATCAGCACCACACTACTGCGGCCCGAGTTTACATGCGGGTTTATGCCAATCTTCATCAAAAAATCGCCTGAATAGATTTGATTTTCATTAATGCCCGATTTTGTGCCTGGATACAGGTTAGTTTCTTTGATTTTGTATTGCTTAGCCGGGTCCAGGCCTTTCAGGCGTATAGGCGCTTTGCTGCCTTCGTCATAACGGTAATTTACCAGGTAGTTGAACATCACTGCCGACGTTTTGGCCTCATTAACATAAGCTACTGATGCTACCGGATTTTCGCGCGGGTCAAGCAATCTATACTGATCGCCATGCCATACGATATCTTTAAAGCCGTTAAAGTTTTTCACGGCATCCTGCACAAACTTCAGGTCGTTTTCAGGTAGTTTGCTGATCACGATGTCAAAGCCCAGTTTACCCATTGAAGCTACGTCGACACGGTATTTAACAGGCAGCTTGCTCCAGTCGGTTACGTGGTTTGAGCTGCTAATGGCCGGGTAGAAGTAAGAGTATTCCCATTGAATAAACACACGCTCCAGCGGATCGGTATTGTCGCTAGGCCAAAACTCTGTAAAGTATTGCAGCGCGTTATAATCAACACGGCCGCCGCCGCCCGAACACAGCATCATAGGCACTTTAGGATATTTAGCGCGGATGCGCGACAATACCTTGTATAAACCCCGCATATAATCTACATAAAACTGCGACTGGTCTTTCTTCAAATAAGCCGAGTAAGCATTGTAGATCACCGCATTGCAATCCCATTTAATATAAGCCAGGTCGGGATTTTTGGTAAACAGGCCATCCAGAATGCCAAATACAAAGTCCTGCACAGCCGGGTTAGCCAGATCAAGCACGAGCTGATTACGGAAATAATACTCGTCGCGTTTAGGTTGCTTGATCACCCAATCCGGGTGTTTCTCGTACAGCTCACTCTTAGGGTTCACCATCTCCGGCTCAACCCAGATGCCGAATTTCACACCGTTATCAGTAGCGCCTTTAACCAGCGAGGCAATGCCATTAGGCAGCTTGGTTTTGGTTTCCTGCCAGTCGCCAAGGCCCGAGTGGTCGCCGTTGCGAGGGTATTTGTTGCCGAACCAGCCATCGTCTAACAAAAACATATCAACACCTAACTTTTTGGTATCTTTTAGTAACGCCGCCAATTTGGTTTCGTCAAAATCAAAATAGGTACTTTCCCAGTTGTTGAGTAGCGTTAAACGATTGCCATTGCCGTCAAGCAATTTATAATTACGTGCCCAGTGCTGCAATTTGCGACTGGCATCGCCTTTACCATTACGCGATAACACCGATAAAAATGGCGGGGTAGTAAAACTTTCCCCGGCTTTTAGCTGGTAGGCCGATGCATAGTTGTTAATACCTGAAATAACGCGCAGGTTATTCTCCGGGTCCAATTCCAGGTCGGTGCGATAATTGCCGCTCCACTCGATAGAACCGTACATTACCGTGCCCTCGTCCTCAGTAGCCGGTTTATCCATCGATACCATAAACACCGGCGGCTGAAACAAATCGGCACGGGTGCCTAATTTACTGTCCAAAGTTTTGATGCCGTGGGTAAGTTGCGATGTTTCCGGTCGCATCTCTTTAGCCCAGTCGCCGTGATATTGCGTAAGGTAAAATGAGCCGGCTTTCAGGTACAAATTGGCCGATGCAAACTTGTTCAGCACCAAAGTGCCCTTTTCGCCATTGCGGATGGTACTCCACTGCTCAATTACGTCATCTTTAAAATATGATTTATAGTAAAGCGTAACCTCTGTATTGTATACATTGTCTTTCAACACCAGTGTCAACAGGCTCACATCATCGCTCACTTTGTCAACCTTATGGCTCACATATTTTAAATCGAGCGACTGGTTGCCATCGGCATGTGTTACTGCGATGGCCGGCTCCAATAGGTTGCGCGATCCTGCCGGGGTATATACCGATGCCATCTGGCCGGTATAATCGTTGTCCTTGCCAACAGCGGGGGCTATGTGGTTATATTCCTTGCTGTCGGCCAGTTTAGGGCCAAAGTATACGGTGTTTACATCGTGGTTGTTATTGGCCTCAAGCACCAGCGCGTTGTTGGCGGTTTCTATAGGGATAATTACTGATTGTGCCTTTGCGCTATTTTTCAGCGCCAGCACAGCCAGCGGTAGCAAAAAAAGAGATGATCTAAATTTCATGGTTCAATATATTGGTTGCCGGCATTTCGGCGCAAGTGTTCGAAAGAATAAAAGGGTGTCATGCTGAGGCACTCGAAGCATGCGGGGAAAGGCCTTTCCGCTCACCCTTCGAGTGCCTCAGGGTGACACCCACCCATTATCGTTGTAAAAATATGTTTTAAATAAAGTTTTCGGAATATTTATAGTATTCCGGCATGCATATTTAAGCAATTGCTTTAAAATTACGATAAACTTTTGCGGCTATTCACAATTGCAAATTTACCGTTTACCTTAATTTTTACTTTTTTAGCCTGCGGCGATGTGATTTGATAACTGATTATCTTGCCATCTTTCCAGGCAAAGTCAACCGTAAAATTGCCGCGGGCTTTCAGGCCTTTCACACTGCCCTGCGCTTTCCAAGCATCTGGAATGGCTGGTAGCAAATTAATGTAGCCCTCGTGGCTTTGTATCAGCATTTCGGCAATACCCGCTTCGGCGCCAAAATTACCGTCAATTTGAAACGGCGGCCCGGCAGATAACAAATTCGGGTAAATACCGCCGCCTGCGCTATAATTAATACCTGTCGACGTAACCGGTTTCATCAACTCATGAAACAATTTGAAAGCTCGATTACCATCATGCAACCTCGCCCAAAACAACTGCTTGTAAGCTATCGACCAGCTCGGTCCGTCATCACCACGTACATTTAGGGTTTTGCGGGCGGCTTCGGCCAGTTCAGGCGTGCCGTCGGCAGTAATTTCTGATGCCGGGTAAACGCCATATAGGTGAGACACATGCCGATGTGTAGGCTCGGTTTCGGCATAATCTTCCAGCCACTCCTGTATACGGCCATCTTTGCTGATAATGCCTGCCGGTGGAATTTCAGTAAGTCGCTTTTTTAACTGCGCCCTGAAATCGGCATCAATACCCAATGTCTCCGAAGCGGTGATAACATTAGCAAAAAGCTCACGCATTATCTGGTTGTCTATTGTTGCGCCGATACAGATACTGGCGTGGCGGCCGCTGCCGTCAGGCATCATAAAACTATTCTCGGGCGATGACGAGGGTGCTGTTACCATATAGCCCGATTTCGGATCCTTAACCAAAATACTGTTATAAAACTGCGCCGAACCTTTCAGGATCGGGTAAATGCCTTTCAGATAAGCTTTGTCGTCAGTAAAAGCGTAATGATCCCACAGATTACTGCACAACCAGCCCGAGCCGGCTTTGGTTACACCCCACGAGGCGCTCTCGCCCGGCTCGGTCCAGCCCCAGACGTTGGTAATCACGTGGGCCACCCAGCCATCGGCATTGTAGTAGGCTTTGGCGGTGCGTTCGCCGGGTTTTACCAGTCCGCGCACCAACTCAACCAGTGGCAGGTTTAACTCTGACAGGTTTGAAACCTCAACCGGGAAGTGGTTCATCTGCACGTTCACATCCAAGTGATAATCGCCGTTCCAGGGCGTATGGGTTTGGTCGGCCCAAAGCCCCTGCAGGTTTGGAGGCAGCAGGCCCACGCGGGTGCTGCAAATATTCAGATAGCGGCCAAACTGGTAGAATAATACCGGCAGCAATTTATCGGCATCAGGATTGTTGTGAAAGCTTAGGAGGCGCTGGTCGGTAGTTACATCATCTACAGCTTTGCCCAAATCAATCTGTACACGGTTAAACAGTTTCTGGAATTTAGCTACATGCTCTTTTTTTAACTGTTCGTAAGGTTTAAGCATAGCGGCGCTTAGATTTTTTGCCATAAGGGCTTTAAAGTTCACGTCGCGAAAATCAGTGGTGGCCGACAGGTAAATAATTACCGAGGTCGCATTCCTGATCACCAGTTTATCGTCATTGGCAGAAAGGGAGCCGCCGTTCAATTTTACTTTGGCATTGGCAATGTATTGCATGCCCTTACCATCGGTGCCATTATCCAGTCGCCCTTCCATTTGCAGGGTGTTGTTTTTAACCGAGGTAACAAAACGCTCCGGGCGGTCCAGGCCGATGCTTAGGTTCAGTTTGCCAGGCTGATCGGCTGTTAGCCGTATTACATCCACATCGCCGCTAAAGCTGGTAAAATATTCGCGGGTGTAGGTGGTGCTACCCACTTTATAAGTTGCCGTCGCGATAGCGTTATTTAGCGATAACCGGCGACGGTAATTGCTATAAGCAGAGGCATCGGCACCGCCATAATCAAATTTTAAATTCAAATTGCCCAGGATTTGGAAACAGCCCCATTGCTTGCCGCCCGAGCCAGGCCCTTTGCACACAAAGTCTTTGTCGATGAGGTTTTGCGCCTCTACATTTTTGCCGGCCAGTAGCAGGGCTTTTATTTCGGGCAGTTTCTTGTAGGCGTCGTAATTGTTGGCATCCTGCGGTGAGCCTGACCATAACGTAATGTCGTTTAAAGTGATCTTGTCGTCAATAATACCGCTGGTGGGCATCATGCCCAACCGGCCATTACCCAGCGGTAAAGTTTGCTCCCAATTAGCAGCGGGCTTGCCGTAATGCAATTGCAACAGTTTTTGGGCATATGAAAAGTCAAAGAGCATAAGAAGCAAGGCGGCCAGCACAAAAGTCTTTTTTGATGTCATTGGTGATAAATTCGAGACTAGATTTATAACAGATAGCGTGGTTTATTACGCCAGATAAAAATAAGCAAATCGACAGCCCCAATAATTAAACGAAATTGTCTAAATACTAAATGTTTTGTGCCCATTGCCGACAAGATCAGTGAATTTGCGGCTAACCGGCACTTATTTTATTACCGGCGTTTACGTTTATAAAACTTAAGGCATTTCTCTACCTTTGCAGCCTATGGAATTGACATCACCAACCAAATATGAAAAACTAGTGGCCCGTAGCGACAAAGGCTATAAGGCATTTTTATATGATTGCGACGGCACCCTTGCCGACAATATGAAAGCACACGCGCTCACTTATATTAAAGTGGCTGCCGATCAGGGCGTGGCTATCGACGGAGCAATTATAGACGAATTGGCCGGCTGGCCGGTGCCTGCCGTTGTCAGGGAAATTAATAAACGCTATGGTTCAAACATGGACCCCGAGGAGTTTGCCGAAATACGTCAAAAATTATATCACGACGAATATATTGCCAAAATAACACCGGTTGAACACGTGGTTGATCACCTGAAGGCCCACTATGGCAAAGTTAAAATTGCGGTAGTGTCAGGCGGATCACGCGAAGCGGTAGAAAAAACCTTAAACGTTTTGGGAATTGCCGATTTAGTGGAGACCTTAGTTTGTGCCGGCGAAACTCCGCATGGCAAACCCGCACCCGACCCTTTTTTGGCGGCGGCTATCAAACTGGGTGTCGAGCCGAAAGATTGCCTGGTATTTGAGGATGGTGACCCCGGCGTTCAATCGGCTATGGCTGCCGGTATGGATTGGGTACGTATCGATCAGCTGGATTAAAAACCAGCGAGTTAAAAAGAGATTGTCATTTCGACCAACGGGAGAAATCTATACACGCGCTCAAGCTATCGTGTATAGATTTCTCGCTATGCTCGAAATGACATAGTTTGTTAATAAAATCACGCTAAACATTTTCGAAGCTAGTACTTCAAATTAAAAACTATCTTGCAAAAAATTTTCTTCGGTATTACAATATAAAGACGAGTAGATACGCACGCGATTATTATTAGTTTGCAGGCGGCGTTTCATATGTACTACCGGGTGAGTTGTTTTTATGTTTAACAGATGGCTGATGTTTTTATCGGCATGAATGGCCCATATTTTTTGCTCGCCTTCTTTTACTTCAATTTTGTAGTGCTCTTTCAAGATCTTGAAAAGCGATTTGTTTTCGAGGCTGCGCGATGAGAAATGCGGCAGATCTACATTGGTTATATGTGTTTCTTCGTATAAAACCGGCGTGTTGTTGATAAAGCGCAGGCGCGAAAAAAATATACAGCCCTTTTCTTGCTCATCCTCACTCAACTCAAAAAAGAAATCTTCGGGCCAATCTGTTTTTATTGGTTTTCGCAGGATGGTGGTAGTTAATTTACGATCGCCTATGTTAGCAGTAACACCGCTTAATGAAAGTATGCCTAAACCACTTTTAGGTTCAGACACAATACTGCCTTTACCATGTTTACGGGTAATAAAACCCATATTGGTTAAAGCCGACAACGCCTGGCGAATGGTAACACGCGTAGTGTCATACATCTTGCACAAGTCGTTTTCAGACGGCAGCAGATCGCCCTTTTTATACTCGCCTTTTTCAATTTGCGATTTAAGGTCGTCAATGATCTTTTTGTATAGGTGAATAACTTCTTTTTTACTCATAGATTTAGGCGGATCAATTACAAATGTAATAAAATGTTGGTTTGACGCAACGTGTGCTGGTGTTTAAAAACCGCAACCAGTACTTGTATATACAAGGTAAACTTTTTATGTTTGCTTGTAAACCAATTAGTACAGCCCTAGCTATATTAACAATTAAACTTAAACATAGACCACGTGCCGGGCGTTTTATACAATCGTATTCCATTTGGTTGTAAATAATTTATTAGATCAGCGCAAAACACTGTTGCCTTATGTTTGACCCTGTGAGCGGCGATTACCAGTTGGGTACGCCTTTGTTTAAAAAAAGTTTACCGTCAATGGGTTCAGAAAATCCGATCAGGCTATTTATATTAGATACGTAAACTTAAACGGCGCTCATTATAAACTAAATACTATTGCCTGCAAGGCTATAGCCAAGGGCGGTATTAAGGATATTTATCTAACAGTAAGTCATAAATAACAACAACATGTATATACAAGTTGTGAAAACATCTATATTTGAAATATGAAAACCTACAGATTGAACAGATTATTTAATGGCCGCTCGGGCAATTGCTTTGACGTGGCTATTGATCACGGATTCTTTAACGAATATGCGTTTTTAAACGGTATTGAAAATATAAAAAAGGCGGTGGATGTTTTGGTAGATGCCGCTCCGGATGCGATACAGCTAACCGTTGGGCAGGCGCAATACCTGCAATCAATCCCGGGCCGCCAAAAACCATCACTGGTTCTGCGTACCGACGTGGCTAACGTGTATGGTAAGGAGCTGCCGAGAGCGCTGTTTAGCCGCATGATTGAAAACCCGGTAGAGCAGGCTGTTCGTTTGGATGCTACCTGTGTGGTGGTAAACCTGTTCAGCATTCCCGGCGAGCCTGAGGTGGCGGACCAGTGCATCAACAACATCCTGAAAATAAAACCGGTGTGCGAGCAATATGCCATGCCGCTGATGATTGAACCCTTGGTTTTTCGCCCTAATAAAGAAGCCGGGGGGTATATGGTTGATGGCGATCCGTCAAAAATTATCCCGCTGGTGCGCCAGGGTGTTGAACTGGGCGCTGATATTATCAAAGCTGACCCAACCGACGACGTAACCCAATATCACCGTGTAGTAGAGACAGCAGGCAACATACCGGTACTGGTGCGTGGCGGCGGTAAAGCCAGCGACGAAGAAATTATGCAGCGTACCTATGGCCTGATGCAGCAAGGTGTTAAGGGCATTGTGTATGGCCGTAATGTAATACAGCACGCCAACCCTGCCGGCATGACCAAAGCCCTGATGGCCCTGGTACATGACGGTGCAAAGCCGGCTGATGTAATGCATCTTTTGAAGTAATAAAAACGAAATTGGATAATACTTATAAAAGTCTATGAAGATTATTGGCGGAATTATTCTAATAGTTATCGGTCTATATCTCACGGCAATTAGAATTAAAGCGATTAAAAACCGCGAACAGGACACATTGGGTGGTGGTGTGAAATTATTGATTATAGGTGTAGGACTTATAATAGGCGGAATCATAACAATAGTAAGCCATTAACTGATGAAAGTATTCGAAACGTTGTTGAGACAAATAAAACTTACATTTTAACTATGAAAACAATCAACATAGGTATTATAGGCGGCGGACTAATGGGCCGCGAAGCGGCCAGCGCTTTTGGTCGCTGGTTTGCGCTGAATGATTTCCCGGCCCGCGTGGAGCTGAAAGCCGTTTGCGATTTGAATCCGCAGGTATTGGAGTGGTATAAAAACATTTCGTCTGTGGATTTGCTGACCGCCGATTATAAAGAATTATTAAAGCGTGATGATATAGACGTTGTCTATGTCGCCCTGCCACATAATTTGCATAAGGATTTTTATATTGAAGTTTTGGAAGCCGGTAAAGATTTGCTGGCCGAAAAACCTTTTGGTATCGATCTGGAAGCTGCTTTGGCTATTCGCGATAAGGGCGAAGAGCTTGGCCGCTTTGTACGTTGCAGTTCTGAGATGCCTTTCTTGCCTGGTCCGCAGCGCGTTATGGAAGAAGTTAAATCCGGTCGCCTGGGTGAGATCATCGAGGTTAAAGCCGGATTTCTGCACTCAAGCGATATCGACCCTAATAAACCGATAAACTGGAAGCGCCAGGTTAAATACTGCGGCGAAATTGGTGTAATGGGCGACCTGGGTATGCACGTATTACACGTGCCGTTGCGTTTAGGTTGGAAACCGGAACTTGTTTATGCCAACCTGCAAAAAATAATAGAGCAACGCCCTGATGGTAAAGGCGGCATAGCCGTTTGCGATACCTGGAACAATGCGACCTTGAACACACAAGTCACCATTGACGGCAAACAGGTGCCGATGCTGCTGGAAATGAAACGTATTGCACCGGGCGAAACCAATACCTGGTACATCGAGATATTTGGCACCAAAGGCGGCGTAAAATACAGTACTAAGGACACTAAAGCGCTATGGACCTTCCGCATTGATGGCGACCAGTACTGGCAGCGTACCGACCTGGGCTTTAAAGGCGTGCCGTTCCCGGTTATAACCGGTGGCATTTTCGAGCCGGGCTTTGCCGATTGCTTTATGCAGATGCTGGCTGGTTACGTAGCTGAGCGCGAAGGGTTTTTGAATGGCCGCTTTGGTTGCGTTACCCCTGACGAGGCTGTGGCCAGCCATTATGTGTTTGACGCGGCTTTAAAATCGTTCGCTAATCAATCGGTAGAAAAAATAGAATACAACCAAAACCAACCGGCATGAAAAGGTCAGAGATCAACCAGGCAATTGTAACCTCGGGCGCATTTTTTAAACGGGGTGGCTGGACACTGCCGCCCCACCCCCGCTGGGATGTAACCGACTTTGGCTTAGGCGACTTTAAAAAGTATGGTTTGGTGCTGATTAACCTGGCCGAGGAGGCCGAGTATTGCGAGAAGCTGATGTACGCTGCCAAAGGGCAAACCACGCCATCGCATACCCATAAAAAAAAGAAAGAAGATATAATTTGCCGTACCGGCGAGCTGGTGATACGCCTTTGGGCTAATGACCCGGTGCATGAGGTGGGGCAGGGTGTTTTCCAGATGAAAGTTAATGGCGGGTTTAGGGATTTCAGATCGGGCGATGAATTGCATCTGAGATCGGGCGAGCGGGTAACCATAGAGCCGGGTATCTGGCATGAGTTTTTCCCGGCGTCGGACGAGTGTATCATCGGCGAAGTATCCACCGCTAATGACGACGTGAACGACAACTTTTTCTCTGACCCGAATATAGGCCGTTATGCCGAGATTGATGAGGACGAGGCGCCGATGGTTAAACTGTTAAGCGACAAATAAGCCATGAGAAACGGTATTTTGGTTGGCGGCAACTGGATCATGGATCAGGTAAAACTGATTGATGCTTTCCCTGAGGAAGAAAAGCTGGTAAACATATTTACCGAGAGCAGTTGTAACGGCGGCTCGGCTTATAACGTCATCATGGGTTTGGTAAAGCTCCAGGCCAATTTCCCGCTAAGCGGCGTAGGTTTGGTGGGCGATGACGAGAAAGGCGAACGCATCATCAGTCATTGCCAAAGCCTGGGCATTAATACCCGGCAAATTCGCAAAACCGATAAAGCACATACTTCATACACCGATGTGATGAGTGTAAAAAGTACCGGTAAGCGTACCTTCTTTCATCAGCGCGGCGCTAACGCTTTGCTGGATATTGAGCATTTTAATTTTTCTGCTTCGCAGGATAAGATTTTTCATTTGGGCTACCTGTTGCTGTTGGACAAGCTCGACATTATCGAGGCCGATGGCAGCACCCGTGGCAGTAAGGTTTTAAAAAACGCCAAAGCTGCCGGACTGATCACTACGGTAGATATTGTAAGCGAAAGGTCTGACAGGTTTAAAGAGGTTATTCCGCCCTCGCTGCCCTATATTGACTACCTGTTTGTAAACGAATATGAAGCCGGTAAAATTACCGGAATTGATACAGCCATGGACGGCAACATCATCCTGAAGAGATGTTACGAAGCTGCCCATCGTATTATTGAAATGGGGGTAAAAAAATGGGTTATCCTGCATTTCCCTACAGGCGTTATTGCCGTAAGTAAAGACGGCCAAACCCATTACCAGCCCAGCATCAACATGCCTGCCGAAAAAATAGCCGGAGCTTCAGGCGCGGGCGATGCTTTTGCCGCCGGAGTGCTGACCGGCATACATAACGATAAGGATATTACCGAGTGCCTTAACCTCGGTGTTTGTGCCGCTGCCTCAAGTTTATTTGAACCAACTTCGTCTGATGGTATTTTACCTTCGGCAGAATGTCTTAAATTAGCACAGCTTTTTGGATACCGGGAAGCTGTATAAACCTAAAAAACAACCCTGTATTGTGGATCAAAAGATCGGAGACTTATTGGGGGCGATATTGCCCGCCGAACGGATAAAAACAGACCTTATCGACCTGGTGTCATCAGCCTCTGATGCGGGGTTTTACTATCTGCGTCCGCGGGCGGTAGTGTTGCCGGTGTCAGAGGCAGAGGTAATTGATCTGCTGGCCTTTTCAAAGAAACATAACGTTCCTGTTGTTTTCAGAACGGCAGGTACCAGCCTTTCCGGGCAATCCATCACCGATGGTATTTTAGTCGACCTGAGCCAGCACTGGAATAAAGTAATTATTGAAAATAACGGCGAATTGGTTAGAGTAAAACCAGGAGCTATCGGGGCCAACGTCAACACCTTTCTTAAACCATATCAGCGCAAAATTGGTCCCGATCCGGCGAGTATTAATGCGGCCATGATGGGCGGCATTATCTCTAACAATGCCAGTGGTATGTGCTGCGGCGTGAGCAAGAACTCATATCACACCGTAAAACACCTCACTTTTATCTTACCTGATGGCAAACGCTATAATACTGAATACCCTGCCGATTATGAGCGTTTTAAAACAGAGTCGGCATCAGTCTACCATAAACTGAAAGAACTGCGCGAAGTAATTCTGAACGATCAGATTATTTACAATAAGATCCGCCAAAAATATCAAACCAAAAACACTGTCGGTTATTCTGTAAACGCGTTCATTGATTTTAAGGAGCCGATGGACATCATGGCGCGTTTATTAATTGGTGCAGAAGGTACTTTAGGTTTTATTGCCGAAGCAGTTCTGCAAACTGTACCCGACTACCCGGAGAAACTAACCGGCATGCTTTACTTCAGCGATATTTACATGGCATGCCAGGCTATACGCCCGTTAATTAATACCGGAGCGGCTGCGGTTGAGTTGATGGATAGAGCCTCGCTGAAATCTATAGAAGACATGGCGGGTATGCCTGCGGTGATCAAAACTTTGCCAGAAAATGCCGCCGCCTTGCTGGTTGAATTTCAAGGTAATACACAGGATGAATTGCAGCAGCAAATGGATGCTTTTTTGGCTATTACCCCTGAACTATCGCTTTTGCAACCCGCCGAGTTTACGGCAATACCTGCCGAGCAGGCCGCCTTCTGGAAAGTTCGTAAGGGTATGTTCCCGGCTGTAGGTGCGGTCAGAGCCAGCGGCACTTCGGTGATATTGGAAGATGTGGCTTTCCCTGTAGATAGCCTGGGCGATGCAATTACAGATTTGCAGGATATGTTCAGGAAACACAGCTACGATAGGGCTATTATTTTTGGCCATGCAAAAGACGGCAATATCCACTTCGTGGTAACACAGGCATTTGATACCCCTGCCGAGGTAGAGCGCTATCAGGTCTTTCTACAAGATGTAGTCGACCTGGTGATCAAAAAATATAATGGTGCGCTTAAAGCCGAACACGGCACCGGCCGCAACATGGCTCCCTTTGTAGAAACCGAGTGGGGTGGCGAGATCTACCTGATCATGAAGGCGGTCAAAGAAATAGTCGACCCGCATAATCTTGTCAACCCGGGAGTAATTATTAATGCAGATAAGCAGGCTCATATCAAAAATCTGAAAGAACTGCCGCAGGTTGAAGAAGAGGTGGACCGCTGTATAGAGTGTGGTTTTTGTGAACATAAATGCCCGAGCCGCGATATAACCCTTACACCACGCAAGCGGATTGTGGTGCGCCGCGAGCTGCGTAAGTTAAAAGACAAAGGCTATGCGCCGCAGTATAAAGAGCTGCTGCATCAGTATCAATATGAGGGATTAGATACCTGCGCCGTCGACGGCTTGTGTGCTACCGCTTGCCCGGTTGATATTAACACCGGCGATTTGGTAAAACGCCTGCGCAGGGAAAATCATTCGGTTACGGCGAATAATCTGGCCTTGTTTACGGCACGCCGGTTTAGATTGGTTTATAGTATGGTTTGTTGCGCACTTAAAGCCGGAGTCTTAATTAACCGCCTGTTTGGCGAAAGCGCAATGGTTAAGTTAACTAAAGGCCTGCGTAAAATTATCCCGGCATTCCCGCTATGGTCAAACCAGTTGAAGGCAGCCAAGCCTATACCTGGTAATTTATATAACACCACTTACAGCCGCTCGGTGGTGTATTTTCCGGCCTGTATATCGCGCGCCATGGGCGAGCCTACAGTTGGGCAAAAAGGCGTAATGCAAACGTTTATGGATGTATCGGCCAAGGCGCGCATCAATGTTATCATACCGCAGGACATCCAGAAAAATTGCTGCGGGCAGATTTATTCGTCCAAAGGGTTCAAAGATGCGCATGCGTTCATGGCAAACTCCACCATCGGTAAATTATGGGAAGTTACTGCAGGCGGTAAGCTCCCGGTAATTTTAGATGTTACCTCATGCACCCAAACGCTCACGCACTGCCGTGGTATGTTGTCCAAAGAAAATAAAGCTAAATTTGATAGGCTCACCATCATTGACAGCATTACCTATATACATGATTTTGTAATGCCCCAGATCAGGGTACTAAATAAAAAAAGCAACATCGTACTGCACCCGGTATGTTCGTTACAAAAAATGCCGGGGTTGGAAACTCAATTCACAAAAATTGCCCGTCATTTTGCAGAAAACGTAGACGTTCCGGTTTTTGCAGGTTGTTGCGGCATGGCAGGCGACAGGGGTTTTCTGCATCCGGAGCTAACACACTCGGCAACCTGGCCAGAGGCTAAAGAAATTGGAGACCGTGAATTTGATGGCTATTATTCGTCCTCAAAAACCTGTGAGATTGCTTTGTCTGATGCGGTAGGAAAAAATTACCGGTCTATTTTGATGTTGGTAGATGAGTGTTCGTGAGGGTGCTACGCTTTAGTGTGCTAATTAGCTTGTCGCTTTTATAGCGCTCAATAGCCGCTAAGGCTTTTTTCTTTTCCTTGATGAAAAGAAACAAAAATCAAGTCATCTGTGACGCTTCTTTGCGCACATGGGCCTTCCCTGCAAATCAGGTAAAACCGGGGCAGGGGCCTGTTGCTCCAATTGTCGCACTAGCTCACCGCTTCAGGCAACATTCCCGACAGCCCTCCGACCGCACAAGGCCATCATTGTTTTACCTGCTTTCGCCCGAAGCTGCACAGCTGACGGGGCACCGCTCTTTTTATTTAATCCGTGAAATAACGTATTCAAAAAAAGCGCGAAGGCCTGTCAGGGCGCGCGGCCGGGAGTCTGGCCCTCGGGAGGTGGAAGCGGTCGTCCTGACTTGATTATTCACAGGTGTTTATTTTCGGCGTGAATGAGATCGCTACGCTAAGTATTTGGTTACTTTTCATCTAAGGAAAAGTAACTAGGCCCTACCGCGGCCATGAGCGGGTACCGAAGCGATAAGAATAAACGCTCGCTATGTTCAAAATAACAAAAAGACTGTCATTTCCCGACATTAAAATAATCTAAGCCGCTGTATACTACTTTAAAACTATATTTGTTTATACGATATGGCTCAAATTTTTTTAATTGAAGACGAGGAACGGGTGTCGGCACTGGTGAAGAAAACACTGGAGGAAGGCCATCATACTGTTGACATAGCTGCCGATGGCGCTGAGGCGATAAAACGCTTTGCCAATAAACCCTATGACCTGATTATTCTTGACCTGATGCTGCCTTATCTGAACGGCATGGAGGTTTGTCGTCATATCCGGCAAAAAAACAAAACTATGCCTATTTTAATGCTCACGGCGCTAAACAGCGTAGACGATAAGGTTAACGGACTCAATACCGGTGCTGACGATTATTTGGTTAAACCGTTTCATCTTAAGGAACTGCAGGCGCGTATTGACGCACTGCTGCGCCGTAATGCTGCCGATTCGTCGCCGATTATCACCCAGGGAAATATCGTACTTAACGTTGCTAATAATACGGCAGAACGTGAGGGTAAAAAAGTTATCCTCACCACCAAAGAGTGCGCCCTGCTGGAGTTGTTGATGCATAATAATGACAAAATATTATCGCGCCAAACTATTGCAGAAAAAGTTTGGGGCATAAACTTTGATACAGGCACCAACGTGGTTGACGTGTATGTAAACTATCTGCGCAATAAAATTGACAAGGGCTTTGCCGAAAAATACATCCAGACGGTTATAGGCAAAGGTTATATATTTAAAACTGAACAGTAGCGGATAGTGAAAATAAAGGATAGGCTTTCGCTTTATTTTACGCTGGTTGGCTCGGGCATTTTGCTCGTTGTAATGATATCGCTATATATATCGGTTTACACCATCGTCCATAATGATTTTTACCGCCACTTATATGACCGTGCCAATATAGCTGCGCAGCTTTATTTAAAGGCCGACGAACTTAGCCCCGATTCATTGGTAAAAATACAGGCCCGCTATGCCCGTAACCTGCACGGCGAGGTTACCCGTTTTTATGACGATAAGAACAGCGCCGCCTTTATACGCGATGACGAGCAGTACTGGAACTTTAAAGTGATTGAAGCCGTACGTAAACAAAATCATCTTGAATATGCCAGTAAACGGGCGCAGATAGTAGGCATTTATGTGAAGGACAACCAGGGCAACTTCGTGATCCTGGTGTCGGCAATTGACGAGACCGGCAGCCGGCAACTGGCATCTATCCGCGAAGCAATGATCATTGTGTTTTTGATTGTCGCGGCCACCTTGTTTTTGGTGAGCCGCTGGCTCGCACAAAGTACCTTGATGCCTATTAAAAACGTAGTGCGGCAAATGCAGCTCATCAAATCTACTAATCTGCATTTGCGGGTAGATGAAGGGAAGGGTAAAGATGAAATAAGCGAACTGGCTGCCAACTTTAACCGGTTGCTTGAGCACCTGGAAAATGCCTTCTCGCTGCAACGCACCTATGTAGCCAATGCCTCGCACGAGCTGCGGACGCCCATAACCACCATTATTGGCGAAACCGAGCTGGCCCTGCAAAAAAATATGCCGCCCGAGGAAAATAAAAGGATATTACAACTCATACTTGAAGAATCAGAACGTTTGCGAGACACTATAACCGGGCTTATGGAGTTGGCGCAGGTAGATATGGATTTTACCATTGCTCACCAAAGCCCGGTGCGCATTGACGAATTGCTGTGGGAACTGGAAAACTATTGGAGTAATAAAATACGCCCCGGAGCATTGTTAATAAACATTGAGCATATGCCCGAAAATGAAGCCATGCTCACCATCCCGGCAAACCACCAGTTACTTTTTATTGCCTTGAATAATTTGATTGGCAATGCTTTTAAATTCTCTAACCAGCAACCTGTTGAATGTAATTTTTATGCGGACGAAAAGCTCGTCAGGATGGAGATCAGGGATACAGGTATAGGTATCCCAGCCCAGGATATTGATTTGGTTTTTAACTCGTTTTACCGGGCTAATAATAGCCGAAACTTTGCAGGTAGCGGCATAGGTTTATACGTCACCCAAAAAATCATCCAGCTGTTTAACGGCTCGCTAACAGTAAAATCTGTTGAAAACCAGGGCACCTGTATGACGGTCACTTTCTTGCAACAGGCGCAATTCTAATGTCATTCTAATTTATTCGATAATAGGTGCCGATAACTTTGGGGCTTTATAATGGTTATGCGTCTTATTGTCGTTTTATTAGTAGTACCCCTATTAATTTCTACATCAGTTGTGCGGGTTTATGCACAAACTGATACACTAAAGTTAAATTTTCAGGCCGCAGAAAAACAGTTTCTGGACAACAACCTGCAACTGCTGGCCCAGAAGTACAATATCGAGTCGAACAAAGCGCTGATAGCGCAGGCTAAGCTTTGGGATAACCCGGTGCTGAGTACCGATCAGAATATTTATGACGGAGGCAGCAAGAAGTTCTTTTACCATAACAACAGCCTTAACCAGGGCCAGGTGTTTGTGCAATTGAGCCAGGTTTTCCAGACCGCCGGAAAGCGCGGCAAGCAGGTGGAGGTTGCCAAAGACAACGCCCAGGTGCAGGAAGCAGCCTTTAACGACTTGATGCGTAACCTGCGCTACAATTTACAGCTTGACTTTGGTCAGCTAGCTGCATTGATTGAGCAGGATAAGGTGTATAACCTTGAAATATCGACAGCTACAAACCTGGTTAACGGTATTCAGAAATCGTATGACGCAGGCAATACGTCGATGAAGGATCTGATACGGCTGAAAGCCTTGTTATTTGGCTTACAGAACGACAGAATAGAAAACAGCAAGCAGATCAACGACCTGCAAACAGAACTCAAAACTCTTTTAGGCACAAAAGAGACAAATTATATTACCCCTATTTTAGCTGATCAACAAAGTCAACCGGTCAAGCTGGATATTCCAGCTTTGATCGGCCTGGCTGAAAACAACCGGGCTGATTATCTTCAAAACAAATATCAGCTTAATTCGGCCACGCACGATCTGGCCTACCAAAAGGCCTTAGCTGCGCCCGACATTACCGTAGGGGTATCTTATGATCAAAACAGCAGCTATGCACGCAATTACTATGGTTTGCAAATTGGGTTGCCGCTGCCTTTTTTTAACCGCAATCAGGGTAACATCAAATCGGCCGAGTACACGCTGAAAAGCCAGGAAAGTACAGTAAGAGATAATGACGCCCGTTTAAAAAATGAGGTAGTTGCCGCTGTTAAACAATACGAGCTTACCCAGGAGTTATTTACTACCCAGCAGTCAGAGTTTAATGAACAGTACGACAAGCTTTTTAATGCTATGATGAAAAGCTTTAAAGACCGACAGATAGGTTTGATTGAGTTTGTTGATTTCTTTGATACTTACAAAGACACCAAGCTAAAGATCATCCAGCAACAAAATAACCTGCAAAAGGCCATTGCCGACTTAAATTTTGCTACCGGCACTACGGTAATTAAGCCCTGATACTATAAACCCCTTGAATTACAAATGATGATGAAAAGAGAAACGATTTTGATTGGTCTTGGCGGCCTGATGTTTTTGGCAGCCTGCAAGCCCAAAACCGTGGATGCCCCTGAAAGCAAACAGGTATGTATAACCGATTCGCTGCAAAAAATGATCACGATAGATACGGCCAAAACCAGCACCATGAAGGACGAGCTTAATCTGTCTGGCGAGGTATCAAGCGATGATAATAATGTGGTAAAAGTGTTCCCTTTTTCAAGCGGCCAGGTAATATCGGTTAAAGTATCCTTAGGCGATAAGGTTGAAAAGGGCCAGGTTTTGGCCGTAATGCGCAGCGCCGATGTTGCCGGTAATTATACCGACTTATCTTCAACCCAGTCAGACGTAGCGGTAGCTAAACGCCAGCTGGATCAGGCCGAGTCGTTGTACAAAAACGGTATATCGAGCGAGCGCGATTATACGGAGGCAAAAGAAAACTATAATAAAGCAATAGCTGCCAGGCGTAAGGTTGAAACCCAGCTGGCTATTAATGGCGGGGGCAACACCAGCGCCAGTGGCAGTTTGGTTATCAAGGCGCCTGAGAGCGGGTATATCATCGAGAAAAATATTACTGCCGGCAGCTTTATACGTCAGGATAACTCAGGCAGTATGTTCACTATATCCAATATGCAGGATGTGTGGATCTGGGCTAATGTGTTTGAGTCAGATATAAGTAAGGTAAAAGTGGGTTACAACGCCAGGGTAACCACACTGGCATACCCCGGTAAGGTGTTTATAGGTAAGGTTAACGAAATAAGCTCAGTGCTTGACCCTGATAACAAGGTGATGAAAATAAAAATAGTGCTGCCAAACCCGGGTAATTTACTTAAGCCCGAAATGTTTACAAATGTGGTGATCACCAATACAGAAAATCAGCAGGCTGTATCTGTACCTGCCAAAGCGGTGGTGTTTGACAGCAGCAAAAACTACGTGGTAGTTTACAATGGTAAGTGCGACTTGAAAGTGCGCGAGGTTAATGTCATTAAAACGGTTGATGATGTGTCCTATATCGGTTCAGGCTTACAGCCCGGCGATAAGGTGATCTCCAAGAACCAGTTGTTATTGTATGATGCCCTAACGGGCGATTAAGTCGGTGAGTGGTGAGTAGAGAATGGTGAGTGGTTGCAGATCGCTCACTAATGCTATTCACAAACAAGACCAACCGCTCGCAACTCACTACTTAACTATTCACTAACCAAACATGAATAAATTCATTAAAAATATAATCTACTTCTCACTAAAGCACCGTTATTTTGTGTTTTTTATGACCGCCATTTTGGTGGGCATAGGTGTGTGGAGTTATACCAATACCCCAATTGAAACCTTCCCTGACGTAACCAATACGCAGATTATTATTATTGCTCAATGGCCCGGTCGCAGCGCCGAGGAGGTGGAAAAGATGATCACCATTCCTATGGAAACGGTGCTGAACTCGGTGCAAAAGAAATCAAATCTGCGCACCACATCTGCCTTTGGTTTATCGTACACCCGCATTATTTTTGATGACGATGTAGACGATTCATTTGCCCGCCAGCAGGTATTGAGCCGCCTGGCTAACGTTGATCTGCCTGATGGCGTGAAGCCTGAAATTGAGCCTCCTTATGGGCCTACAGGCGAGATATACCGGTATACGCTGAAAAGCAGAACTAAATCATTACATGAACTTACCGCTATTCAGGACTGGGTGCTTGACCGCCAGTTTAAATCAGTCCCGGGCGTTGCCGATGTAAATAGCTTTGGCGGCGAAGAAAAATCGTACGAGGTAAGTGTTAACCCCGCGTTGCTGCAAAAGTATGGCTTAACCTCGCTTGACGTTTACAACGCTATCAATCGTAGCAACATCAATGTCGGCGGTGATGTAATTACCAAAAACGACCAGGCTTATGTAGTACGTGGTATCGGCCTAATCAACAACGTTGAGGAGATGAAAAACATCATCATCAAAAACGTTAACAATGTGCCTATTTTAGCCAAAGATGTTGCCGATGTGCATGAAGCCGGTTTGCCGCGCCTGGGTCAGGTTGGCCGCGATAAACATAACGATGTGCTTGAAGGTATTGTGGTGATGCGTAAAGGCGAAAATCCGGCCGAGGTACTGAAACGAATCCGCGATAAGGTAGCCGATCTGAATAACAACATTTTGCCGAAAGATGTTAAGATAGACACTTTTTATGACAGAACCAGTTTGATGGATTTCTGTACTGAAACTGTTATTCATAACCTTTGCGAAGGGATTATCCTGGTAACGGTAATTGTGTTTCTGTTCATGGCCGACTGGCGCACTACCCTCACCGTAGCTATTATAATCCCGTTATCATTACTCTTTGCTTTTATTTGTTTGCGGTTAAAGGGCATGAGCGCCAACCTGCTTTCAATGGGTGCCGTAGACTTTGGTATCATTATAGACGGTGCTGTGGTAATGGTCGAGGGTATTTTTGTGGCGCTTGATCACAAAGCTCATGAGGTAGGCATGGAGAAATTTAACAAGCTGGCAAAATTGGGCTTGTTTAAAAATGTGGGTGCAGAGATGGGTAAGGCTATCTTTTTTTCAAAGCTCATTATACTTACCTGTTTAGTGCCCATTTTTGCGTTCCAGAAAGTAGAGGGCAAAATGTTCTCGCCATTGGCCTATACCTTAGGCTTTGCCTTGCTGGGGGCCTTAATTTTTACGCTGACGCTGGTGCCGGCATTATCCAGTATCTTGCTCAATAAAAATGTAAAAGAAAAACATAATGTGGTGGTCTTATTCTTCGAACGGGGAATACGCCGTATGTTTAACTTTACCTACCATAACCAAAAGCTGAGTTTGCTGGTGTCTGTTGCCTTTATGGCGTTGACGTTTATGTCGGCTAAATTGTTGGGTACAGAATTCTTGCCTCAGTTAAATGAAGGTGCGCTTTGGGTTACTGCCCAGTTACCCATGAGCACATCGCTGGAGAGTGCTGTTAATTTAACCGATAAAATGCGCGGCATGTTGTCCACCTTTCCCGAGGTACGCCAAACACTTTCGCAGGTAGGGCGAACAAATGATGGTACAGACCCTAAGGGATTCTTTAACGTACAGATCCAGGTTGATTTGTACCAGAAAAAAGATTGGAAGCGCCATATAACTCAAGAGCAGTTGATTGCCCAGATGGACAAAAAGCTGAGTCAGTTTCCTGGTGTGATTTATAACTACTCGCAGCCTATTATTGATAACGTTGCTGAAGCCGTAGCGGGTGTGCCGGCATCAATGGCAGTGAAAATATTTGGCTCAGACTTTACGGTGCTTGATCATAAAGCAGATGAAGTGATGAAGGTGTTGGGGAAAGTGAAAGGTGTTGAAGACCTGGGTATATTACGCAACCTGGGTCAGCCTGAGTTTAGAATTGAACTTGACCAGCGCAAAATGGCGCTTTATGGTGTAGCTACCGCCGATGCGAATGCCGTTATTGAGATGGCTATCGGCGGTAAGGCCGCCTCAGAATTATACGAGGGCGAACGCAGATTTGATATTCGGGTACGTTACCTGAAAGAATACCGCGACACCCAAAGCAAGATAGAGAACCTGATGGTACCCACCATGAATGGGTCAAAAATTGCTATCAAAGAAATTGCAGACATACGCACCTTAACCGGTCCCGCATTTATATACCGAGATAATAACATGCGTTACATCGCCGTGAAATTTTCTGTTCGCGGGCGTGACCTTGGCAGTACCATCGCCGAAGCTCAACAAAAAGTTGGCGCGGCTGTAAAACTTGACCAAGGGTATAGCTTTACCTGGAATGGCGAGTTTGAAAATCAAATCCGTGCGTCGAATACTTTAGCTCGCGTAGTACCAATTTGTTTGCTGGTGATCTTCCTGATATTGTTCGTCACCTTTGGTAATGTTAAAGACGCCACTCTGGTTATTATGAACGTGCCGTTTGCTTTGATAGGTGGTATTTTGGCCTTGCATATTACAGGCGTTAACTTTAGTATATCGGCGGGTATTGGTTTCATCGCGTTGTTTGGCGTGTGTATCCAGAACGGGGTAATCCTGATATCCGTATTCAAGAAAAACCTTGAAGAACATATGCCATTGGATAAGGCCATCCTGGATGGTGTTATATCGCGCGTAAGGCCAGTAGTGATGACCGCCTTGATGGCTGCTATCGGTTTGATGCCGGCTGCAATATCAACCGGTATCGGCAGCGAAACACAAAAGCCGCTGGCTATTGTGGTAATCGGCGGTCTGATCACCTCGACCATACTAACCTTATTGATATTGCCGGTTATTTATGCCTTAGTGCACAAAATCTTGCATAAACGCGAAAATGTTAAGCTGCTTAAAAAAATAGGCGCTGTAAATTAAGATACTTTATTTTAGATTTAGTAATCAGTCTAGCCCCAAATCGAAAGATTGGGGCTTTTACATTTGATGAGTTTAATTAATATCTTAGTAATCGGTAACCAATTATCCCCACAGCCTTATGAAGCATTTTAAATTTATATCGATAGCCGTATTGGCTTTGGTTGTTGTTATTGGCTGGAAAGAAACTACACCCAAATCTGCCACTAAAAAGGCAGCACCAAAACGCCCAAACATCATTGTGATCCTGGCGGATGACATGGGTTACTCTGACCTGGGTTGCTATGGCGGCGAAGCGGCTACCCCAAATTTAAATATGCTGGCTAAAGAGGGATTACGTTATACCCAGTTTTATAACGTAGCCAGATGTTGCCCCTCGCGTGCTTCATTGATGACCGGGCTAGACCCGCATCAGGCCGGTATGGGTTGGATGACTACCGACGATTTTAAACTACCCGGCTACCGCGGCGATTTAAGCCATAATGTGGTTACCATTGCAGAGGTGTTGAAGGCTGCAGGTTACGGCACCTACATGACCGGCAAGTGGCACCTAAACTTTGACCCCAAACCTTGGATGGGAAAAGAAAACTGGCCGCTGCAACGTGGTTTTGACCATTACTACGGCACCATACTAGGCGCCGCCAACTATTACGATCCCGGCTATCTGGCCCGCGATAATAAATTAGTAAACACCACTAATGATCCTGAGTATCACCCCGAACATTATTATTTTACTAACGCGATATCAGACAACTCAGTTAAATTTATAAAGGAGCGAGATAAAAGCAAGCCTATGTTTATGTACGTGGCATACACTGCTGCTCACTGGCCAATGCAGGCCCCGCCCGAAGAGATTGCTAAATACAAAGGCCGTTTTGATAAAGGTTATGAAGAGCTGCGTAAAGAGCGCCTGGAACGTGAGAAAAAACTGGGTGTAGTTAAAGCTGACGAAGAGTTGTCGCCATTCAATGGACCTTCATGGGCCAACGAGCCAAACAAACCGGCTATGCTGCGCCGTATGGAAACTTATGCTGCGATGATCGATATTATGGATCAGGGCATCGGCCGTATCATCAAACAATTGAAAGAGGAACACATGTATGATAATACGCTAATCTTCTTTTTGCAGGACAATGGCGCTTGTGCCGAGATCATCGGTAATACACCTGTAGTGAAACCTATCGCGCCGAACCCTAACCATGTGCGTAAACTAGGCCCTGACTCGCTGATCTATTCCAACAAACCGGTTACTACCCGCGAGGGTAAATTGGTAATGGAAGGGCACGATGTAATGGCTGGTCCGGCAGATACTTATGTGTCTTACATGCAAGGCTGGGCCAATGTATCGACCACGCCGCTGCGTAAGTTTAAGCATTATGTGCACGAGGGCGGTATTTCAACCCCGCTTATTGTTCACTGGCCGGCCGGCCTGAAAGCCCGCGGCGAGTTCCGCGATCAGGTGGGTCATGAAATGGATATTATGCCAACGATCCTCGATGTCACCCATACGCCTTTCCCTAAAACCTACAATGGTCACAATATTATCCCGATTGAGGGCAAAAGCCTTGTGCCTAGTTTCACCAACCAGCCAATAAACCGCGAGGCCATATGCTGGGATCATGAAATGAACAAAGCCGTGCGGATGGGCAAATGGAAACTGGTAAGCGAGGCCGAACTGATGAGGGGTATGAAATACAAATCATCGCCATGGGAGTTATACGATATCTCTGTGGACCGCTCAGAAATGCACGACGTTGCTGCCCAACACCCCGACCTGGTTAAAAAGATGAATGATATCTGGGAGGCCTATGCCATCCGCTGCCAGGTGCTGCCATCGCCCTGGACGAAGGTGGAATAGGTGATGTGGATGATCTAGTCTTTTTGTCATGTTGAGCGAAGCGAAACATCTTATGCGCCTTGCTTTTCGCTTAAATAAGATCTTTCGCTTTCGCTCAGGGTAACACCCCCCTTTTCTATGCTGAAAGAACACAGTATAACAGCCTGCATATAATTTGTCATTGCAAGCGTACATGGCAATCGCACGCGTTCAGGCTTTTTAATCTCCACATTTTTTAGCGTTAAAATATAGCAAATAATGTTGATAAAAATACACAACTAATTGATTGTTAATATTTTAAATTTTAATTTTCTCAAAGCCTTACTATTATTGTATTGTCGCTCTTTGTCAATCTGTTTTACTTGGTCACCAAATTTTAATGCCTAATGGCTTTTAATCGCTGCCCCTACGGGGGGCAGCGAAAATTAATAAACTACTTATACCGGGTCGCTGTTTTTGATCGCACATGGTACCAGCATAGTTTCTACGGCCTGGAGATGGACTCCAGGAAGCAATCAAAGTACTATGACAAAAAGAAAACAGATGCGTAGGCAGTTAAATGCTTTCTACACAAAGAATGAAAAGCAATTTTCAAAAACAGGACAGCTTTTATTGAAGTCGATAATTTTTATCCTGACAACAAGAAAAGGAAAATTTTTAAATGCACTTGGCGTAAAATTATTCAAGCGGCTATTTGAAATGTTTAACTGAGCCAGACCCGGTTTATTTTTAAAGTTTATTCAATAAGTTTTACTATGAACCAACCATTATTTAGAGCAGTAAATGCTAATCCGCCGGGATTTTACAGTGAAAGAGAACAGCCCAAAATCAAATTTGGCGAAGAGCAGATTGACGAAAAGGGCAAAACTAAAATGCGGTGTATAACAAAACCCATTTATACACTTAAGCAGTATCAAAGACTAATAAATGAATATTTAAAGAGCATAGAACTTCCGGATTCAATGTTTGGCGGAATAGCCGGCACAAACAATTTCTTTAACGCTTATGAACACAGAAACAGCACACATTTTCTGACTATCGATCTAAAAAATTTCTTCGGAAATATTTCTAATAATCGCGTTCACCAAACATTAATCAGGAAAGGATTAACCTGGGAGCAAGCAAGATTTATAACCAGGCTCACTACGTTGAATAACGGTTTACCACAAGGAGCGCCAACTTCTACAACTTTAGCAAACATTGTTTTTTCAGACACCGCATTACAACTGGAAAAGTTTTGCAAATCGCACAATATCGTATTCACGGTTTTTGTGGATGATTTAACATTTTCGTCTGCTAAAGATTTCAAACATCTTAATCAGCAAATATTGCAAATCATCAGCGATAACAAGTTTCTGATTAATCAAAAGAAAATCCATTATCGAAAATATCACTGCGAAATAACGGGTCTTTTTGTTATGAAAGGAAAAATATCGTTACCCAAAAATCTATTAAATCTCGATACAAAACCTGGCAGAAAAGCTTACATTGATCATATTAAAATGCTTATTGATCTATACTGTTGAAGCAGTTTAAAACGATGCATTGTGTCTATACGCTAAACAGTCCTATCGTAAACTCTCCACCGTATAAACAAAACTATCCGCCTTATAAAAGCCTAAGTTATACTCAATAGGGCGCTCGCCGTGGTCATACACAAAGCGTTTTCTGAATAATACCGGGCTACCCACAGAGATGTGCAATTTATCCGCTATAAACTCATCGGCAGCTATCGCGCTGATCTCTTCTTTGGATAGGGTGGCTACCACCGAATGCTCGTGCTCCAGCATTTCGTAAAGCGGTTGAGTGAAATCCTCTTCGCCGGTGAGGCCTACGCGGGGGTGAAAGTAAGAAACGAAGTATACAAACGGGCCTTCGGGTTTACCACGCAGCTTTTCCATTTTGAGCACTTTACGCTCGGATTTTATTTCGAAAAAGTCGGCTATTTCTTCGTCGGGGTGCACCCAGGATATGTTGCTTTCGAAATTTTTGATGGTGATACCGCGCAGTTTCATCTCTTGCGAGAAACTGAGCCAGTTGTTCGACTTACTGCTAACTACACTTTTGGCTACCTTGGTACCCGTGCGTTTGCGGCGAACCAGCAATCCCTCAAAAACCAATTTGTTAATAGCCTGCCGCAGCGTTGAGCGGGAAATGGCCAGTTTCTTGGCCAGCTCAATTTCGTTCGGGAAAACTTTGCCATTTTGGTATACCTCCTCCTCAATCATCTGGCGCAAAAGCTGTTCGGCCTGGGCGTGCAGTGGAACGGGGCTTTTATGATCGATGGTATAGCGCATAGCAAATATTTTGCAATTATAAGTGTTTTACAGGCTTGTAAGTTATCCAAATTAATTTATATGTTTGTACATAACCACATATAACCTGTTTTTATAAAATTTTCCTGCATTAAATCATCACCTGGGAAAAAATAAAGGCAAATAATATGTACATACATTTAAACATTTAAAATGAATAATACTAATACAGCTTCGTCATCAAACAATCAAGCTCGACAGGCCGCGCCGTTGCGTAAAACCACGCAATATTTAATGCCCGATACGCTGCCCGACTTTAATGATGGCGAAGTTTATAATATTTACCCCGTAACCAAACTGCCCGACGGCAATATCTTTAATGGCTATGAATCACTGGCCCACTACATCGCGCAGCAAAAAACGGTAGTGATTGACGGTTTTGGCGGCGTATGGTGGCACCTGGTTAAAGATAACCTGCAGGCAGAGTTTGATAAAATGGGCTTGACGGCTAATATCATCGAGACCTCAAAATTTCTGAAACCATCTGCCGAAATTGACAAACTGGTTGAACCTTTCCTGGGTACGCCGACATCTGTCTGGGGTACCAGGTGCACTTTGCAATTAGAGGATTTATACAAGCTCGACGAACTAAAAGCCAAACATCCGGTCAAGGCCCTGGATATAAATATTGTAGTGGGTACCGGTGCGGCTCTGGCCGGATGGGATGCGCCGGTTATTTATATCGATGTCCCGAAAAACGAGATACAATTCAGAATGCGTGCCGCGACGGTGACCAACCTGGGCAGCCAGCAGATACAAGAGCCCGCGCAAATGTACAAGCGCTTTTACTTTGTTGATTGGGTGTTATGCAATGCCCATAAAAAAGCGCTGCTCAATAAAATTGATGTGATTGCCGACGGCCAGTGGCCTGATACTATTACGTGGATGTACCGTGACAGCTTTTTAGCGGGCTTGAACAAAATGAGCCAATCGGTTATTCGTGTGCGGCCATGGTTTGAGCCCGGCGCCTGGGGCGGGCAGTGGATAAAAGAGCATATTCCGGGTTTAAACAAGCAAGCGGTTAATTATGCCTGGTCGTTTGAGCTTATTGTGCCTGAAAATGGGCTGATCTTTAAAAGCGGAGATAACGTTTTAGAGGTGTCGTTTGATTTTGTGATGTTTAACAATAACCGCGAAGTTTTGGGAAAGCATGCGGAAAGGTTTGAGGATGAATTTCCAATACGGTTTGACTTTTTGGATACTTATGATGGCGGTAACCTGTCTATTCAGTGCCATCCGCATTTAAAATATATTCACGATAATTTTGGCGAGACCATCACGCAGGATGAAACCTATTACATACTCGATTGCAAGCCGAATGAGGCTACGGTGTATCTGGGTTTTCAGGAAAACATCAATCCTGCCGAATTTAAAGAGGCGTTGATTGGCAGTCAGCAAAACAACGTTGAGCTGCAAATAACCGACTATGTACAGGCACATGCGGCCAAAAAGCATGATCTGTTTTTGATCCCCAGCGGGACAATTCACAGCGCCGGCGCCAATAACCTGGTATTAGAGATCAGTGCCACGCCATACATCTTCACCTTTAAAATGTACGACTGGCTGCGCCTGGACCTTGACGGCAATCCGCGGCCTATTAATATCGACCATGCCTTTAACAATCTGGTGTTCGACCGTAAAGGCGACAAGGTTCAGCAGGAATTGATATCAAAACCTTCAGTAATTGAGCAAGGAGAAGGTTACGAGCTGATACACTTGCCAACCCATGCCGGGCATTTTTATGATGTACACCGTTTTGATTTTTATAAACAGGTAAGCGCCACAACCGACGGCACCTGCCATGTAATGATGCTGGTTGAAGGCGATGCCGTTTTACTGGAAACCGCCGACGGCACCAAACACAAATTTGCCTATGCCGAAACTTTTGTCATCCCGGCAGCGGCCCAGAGCTATACCCTAACTAATCTGGGCGCTAACAAAGCCCGCGTTGTCAAAGCATTTTTAAAAGACTAACAAACACATATGACCACAACAAAACAAAGCAGCACTTACCTGTACCTGGTTTGCCTGGTAGCCGCCCTGGGTGGCTTTTTATTTGGTTTCGACACGGCCGTGATATCCGGCACCGTGAGTTTAGTAAAAAAGGATTTTAACCTGGATGTGGTGAACGAGGGTTGGTTTGTGAGCTGTGCGCTGCTGGGTTGCATCATAGGCGTGAGCATATCAGGTAAGCTGAGCGATAAGTATGGCCGCAAGCTCATTATGATCCTCTCGGCGGTATTGTTCCTGGCCTCTGCAGTGGGTTGTACGGTGGTAAGTTCATTTGGGCAGCTCATAGCTTTTCGTTTGATAGGCGGTTTGGGCATTGGTGTGGCGTCAATGGTATCGCCGCTGTATATTTCAGAATTTTCGCCATCACGCTACCGCGGTATGATGGTTTCGCTTTACCAGTTAGCGTTGACTATTGGTATCGTCATCTCCTACTTTAGTAACGCCTACCTGGCGGCCCATACTGCCGATACCTTTAGCAGTGCGGGCATGCAAAAAATATTCTCGACCGAGGTGTGGCGTGCTATGCTGGGTTTAGGGGTTTTCCCTTCGGGGATTTTTCTGCTGTCGCTGTTTTTGGTGCCCGAGTCGCCGCGCTGGTTATTAATGCAGGGGCAGGAGGCTAAAGCCAAAAATATCCTCATAAAAATTGACGGCCCGCAGGCCGCCGCTCGGGAGATAGCTGCCGTAAAACAAACCGGTGATAGTGAAAGCAACCTGAAAGAATTATTTAAACCCGTTTATCGCCGTGCTTTGTGGATTGGTTTGCTATTGCCTTTCCTGTCGCAAGTTTGTGGTATTAACGCCGTGATCTATTACGGCCCTAAAATATTGGAGCAGGCCGGTTTTACACTGAACAATGCTTTGGGTGGCCAGGTAACTATTGGCCTGGTAAATGTGGTATTCACCTTTGTCGCCATTTTTACGGTGGATAAATGGGGACGTCGTCCGCTGTTGTTTGTAGGAATAGGCGGGGCTGTTTTTGCTTTGCTGGTGATAGGCATATTGTTTGCCGCGGGCATAACTACTGGTCCGTGGATATTGATCTTTATTTTGCTGTTTATCTCTTGCTTCGCTTTTTCGTTCGGTCCGGTTTGCTGGGTTGTTATTGGCGAGATATTTCCAAATGCCATTCGCGGAAAGGCGATGGCCCTGGCAACGCTTTCATTATGGGTTGCCAACTTTTTAGTCGGACAATTAACGCCGCTGATGCTGGAAGACCTGGGCTCGTCCGTAACGTTTTGGCTGTTCGCCATCTGTTGCTCGCCGGCGCTTTATATTACCTGGAAACTAATACCTGAAACGAAGGGGCGTTCTTTAGAAAATATAGACAATTACTGGAAAGAAACTTATAACGCTGCTAACTAACCCATCATGAAAACAGCTATCAGATACAGCTTTGCTATCGCGATATTATCGCTATGCGCTATCAAACTGCAGGCACAAGACATTTTAAGCTATGTAGACCCAAACATTGGTACAGCACACAGTCGCTGGTTTTTTTATACCCCGGCAGCAGTACCTTATGGCATGGCTAAACTAGCGCCATCAACCAACGGGCATTATGGCAATGCCAGTGGCTGGGAAGCGGTGGGTTATGATACCCGCCATAATTCTATCGAGGGTTTTGTTCATTTCCATGAATGGCAGGTCGGCGGCGTAGCCGTAATGCCGGCCACCGGCGAGCTCAAAGTAAAACCCGGCGAACTGGACAAACCCGGCAGTGGTTACCGTTCGCATTTCGATCGTAAAAATCAAATTGCGCAACCCGGTTATTATAAAGTTTTGCTAGATGATTATAATATTACTGCCGAGCTTACTGCCACTAAACATGTAGGCTTTCATCGTTACACATTTCCAAAAAATGACCGGTCACGTATTATTTTCGACATTGGCAATACCCAGGGCGAAAGCGGTGCTGTGCGCGATGCAGGTGTAAAAATGCTGGATGCCACACACTTTGAAGGTTATGTAATTACCTATCCTAAGTATGTAAAAAAATATGATCCTGATGGCGAGGTGCGTATGTACTTTTATGGCGAGATGAGTAAGGCGCCGCAATCAGTTGGCTCATTTAATGCCGGGGGGATCAAAGAAAACTCAAGTGAGGGAAAAGGCAAGGGCGCGGGCTTGTTTCTG
The DNA here is from genome assembly GCF_042686265.1 of Mucilaginibacter ximonensis. Taxonomy (NCBI): domain Bacteria; kingdom Pseudomonadati; phylum Bacteroidota; class Sphingobacteriia; order Sphingobacteriales; family Sphingobacteriaceae; genus Mucilaginibacter; species Mucilaginibacter ximonensis. Next base: position 335,076 of record NZ_JBHUPD010000002.1, on the reverse strand, counting down.
AATTATAGAACGCAAGCTGGTGAAGCCATTGAATTAAAAGTAGGCTTATCCTATACATCAACTGCAAATGCCAAGCTAAACCTGCAAGCGGAAGCGGCTGGTTTAACATTCGACAAAGCCAAACAGCAGGCCCAGGCTACCTGGCGTGCCGAATTGAGTAAAATGCTGGTACAAACGCCAGATCGCGAAGCTAAAGTGAAATTCTACACCGGTTTATTTCATGGTCTGCTGGGTCGCGGTATTGCTAACGACGTAAACGGCTCTTTCCCGCATCATGACGGCACTATAGGTGTGCTGCCTAAAGATAAATACGGCCGCTTTAGCTATAATTTTTACAACACTGATGCTATATGGGGCGCGTATTGGAACCTTACCCAGCTTTGGGCCTTATCATACCCAAGCCACTATAACGACTATGTACATACTGAACTTGAGATATACAAAGAGCGTGGCTGGTTTGGCGACGGCATTGCCAACAGCAATTTTGTATCGGGTGTAGGCACTAACATGGTAGGCTTGGCCATTACCGGCGCTTACCAGGTAGGTATTCGCGACTATGACGTGAACCTGGCTTATCAGGCTATCCGGGCCAATGAGCTGTCTGGCAAAAATCGCAAGGAGGGTTCAGGTAAAATGGATGTCGAGGCTTTTGTCAAATATGGATATTCGCCATACCTGGATGCGGATAAAACAGATTCGGCAGGTTCACACTTTTCGGTATCGCATACGCTTGAATATAGTTTTAGCGCATTTGCGGCTGCGCAGATGGCTAAACGGATGGATAAGCCGGATGATTATAAAATGCTCATTAAAAACTCAAATGGCTGGCGGTATGTATTTGATAAAGACAAGAAGCTGATGCATCCCAAATATGCCAATGGCACCTTCATCGACAAGTTTGATCCGACCGAAGCCTGGAGGGGTTTTCAGGAAGGAAATGCAATTCAGTACACCTACTTTGTACCGCAAAACCCTAAGGGTTTGATAGACGCAGTTGGCAAAGACGAGTTCAACACCCGCCTGAACGAGATTTTTGAAGCGTCAGAAAAAGACGGTTTCAGCGGTGGTAAAACCATCAATGCTTTTGCAGGTATTAAGTCACTGTATAACCATGGTAACCAACCTTGTTTACATACCAGCTGGTTATTCAACTTCTCAGGCAAACCCTGGTATACACAGCGTTGGACCCGTGCTATCTGCGACGAGTTTTACGGCGTAGAACCTATACACGGGTACGGTTACGGCCAGGATGAAGACCAGGGGCAGTTAGGATCGTGGTATGTCATGGCCTCGCTGGGTCTTTTTGATGTAAAAGGCTTTTCAGACTTTCGCCCGATTGTTGAGCTGAGCAGCCCAGTGTTTACCAACGCCAACATCACTTTAGGCGACGGCAAAAAACTCATCATTCAAACCATCAATAACTCAAAAGAGAACGTTTATATCCAGTCGGCAAGTTTTAACGGCAAACCGTTGCTCAATTGCTGGCTCTATCGTGATCAGTTAATGAAGGGGGGTAAACTGGTGTTTAAAATGGGTAGCAAGCCTAATCAGAATTGGGGCGTAAAGGTGCCGCCGCCGTCGGTGCAGTAACCGAAATTTATATCCACTTGTCATTCTGAGCAAAGCGAAGAATCTTATTATGCGACTGGTAAAGCGTGTAAGATTCTTCGCTTTGAAGAATGACAATATGAAAAGAGGGTGACACCCTTTCTTTTTTTTACAACTTATCCAACCTAAAATACCCCAAATGCACTTCATCTTCCGGTAAACCTTCAGCTGGCGTGATCCTGATCTGATATTTAGCTTTTTGCGCAGATGGTAACATTTCGGGGATGCTGTAAATATCGTCCACATCTATACCGTATTTATCGTCGACGTGGGCATTGGCGTCTTTGTTGCCATTGATGCTATTGGTTTTGAAGAATACGGTCTGTCTGGCGTCCTTAATAGCCTGTGCGCGATCGGTTTTTACGCTGAGGATGACATGATGCTGCTCTTCCAGCCGACCGGCAACATATCCGCCCAGATTAATAAAAAAAAGCTTTTCGGGCTGATTGGCTAGGCTTTCATCTTTAGATACAATCTCAATTTTATAATCGTCCACATGGTTCACCTCGCGATAACCGTCAATGTGCAGATTGCTGGCTGCGCCGCGCCAAAAGGCTTTGATATCGGGTATCAACTCTTTGAGCGAAGCAGCTATTCCGAAGAAGAAATCGTGCTGCTCAATGTGACGTCCACGCGCTTTTGAGCCGAGCAGGAGCATGTATAATTTTAATGCTTGTTGGTTCATCATAAAAATGTTCCGTACTCAGCCGGATGAATTGTGCCTGCAATGAGGCCTTGTTACCATGTAAAACGCCAGCAGGCTGAACTATGTTTTATGCAATCGTTTGCTATGTAACATCTTCAAAACATAGCCATAAAAATGTTTTTTTATGGACAATATTGTACAACAGACACTTAATCACCAATAAATTATTCCCCTGATGAAGAAATTTTACTTAAGCACTTTTGCTATAATAGTATTGCTGGCAAGCAGTACCATTAGTTTTGCGCAAACCGGCGGTATTACCCCGGGCGCTATTTATTCATTACGCTCAAAGGCCAGCAACAAAATGCTGGATGTAGCTAATGCATCGGTGGACAACGGTGCGGCGGTTGACTGCTGGACAGACACCCATTCGGATGCCGAGCGCTGGGTGGTGACCCTGGTAAAAAAGAATACATATACACTTACTAATGTAGGCAGCGGTAAATTCCTGCATGCCACGGCTTCACCCGCCGATTCGGTAGCTATCGATCAAAATGATGGCAACGGCAATGATACCAAATGGATGATCACCAAAGCTAATGGCGCTTACATTTTGCAATCAGCCGTTAACCCTAAATTTGCCTTAAGCCTAAGCGGCGGTAACACAGCTGACGGTGCTAAAGTAAACCTTTCGACGATGACTAAAAGCGCAGCACAAACCTGGATATTCCGCAAGGAGACGCCGCAGGATGTTGCACCAACGCGGGCTATTGCCACCAAAGCCTTTGACGACTGGTATAATGCTTATAAAATCGAAGAGCACAAAGGCTTTTGGGATCAGGCTGAAATGATGGAGACTGTTCTGGATGCCTACGAAGTAACCAGGGATCCAAAATACAAAGACAAATTTGCCACGCTGTATGCCAACTTCATTAAAAACCATAAAGAAGACTGGATGTACAATAACTATAACGATGACATAACGTGGGCGGTATTATTCTGCGTCCGCGGATATTTGCTTACCGGTAACAAAACCTACCTTGAAAAAGGCAAAGACCAGTACGATAAAATGTGGAAACGTGCCTTCAACTATAAATATGGCGGCGGTTTGCTATGGTTCCAGGGCAAAACTTCAAAAAATGCCTGTATTGAAGGTCCGGCGGCCGTTGCTGCCTGCTACCTGGCCGAAGCTACCGGTGACAGCACTTATTATGATAAAGCCATCCAACTGTATAGCTGGTCAAAGATTTACCTGTTAAATATGGCTACCGGAAAGGTAAAAGACAATATTGATATTAACCGCCGTACCGGGTTAATCAGATCAAGCAATATTAGCTTTACGTATAATGAAGGTACTTTTTTGGGTGCGGCTACTATGTTGTACAAACACACCAAAGAGGCCAGCTATTTGGAGGAGGCCAAAAAGATAGCCCAGTTTAGCCGCGATAGCATTTACAGCGGCAAAGTGATGAACAACGAGGACAGCGGCGGCGATCTGCCGGGCTTTAAAGGCATATTTATGCGCTACGCCCGTAAATACACCCAGGAGACCGGCAATACTGATTTGGTAGAATGGCTTGACCTGAATGCCAAAGTAGCCTACAACAACCGAAATAGCCGCGGTATCACGCAAACTAAATGGGCAACCCGTAACATTGAAGAAGAACCAAAACTAAAAAGCAGCTTCGGCCCGTCGACAGCGATATCGTTATACTTTAATACGCTGCCATTGAAAAAGTAAAAACAGATCAACTGGTAATAGTTAGCCGCTGCGGTAGGGAGTTCTGGGCGGCTTTTTTGTTGCTGAAATTATTATCAACCTGTCATCCTGAGTGTAACGAAGGATCTTAAACGTTTTACTAATCGCTTTTATAAGATCCTTCGCCATGCTTAGGATGACAAAGTAATATAATTAATTAGCCTGCTTGCTCTTCTCAATCACCTCAGCATAATAGGCCTCATAAACAGGCAATATCTTAGCCAGATCAAATTGTTTGGCACGAGCAAGTGCATTTTCTTTAAAGGTAGCCAGGCGCGCCTCGTCGCTCAGGATATAGATGGCCGCTTCAGCCATGCCCTTTACATCGCCTATGTCTTTCAGGAAGCCGGTTACGCCGTCGACATTCAGTTCAGGCAAACCACCGGCATTTGAGCTTACTACCGGTACTTTACAGGCCATGGCCTCCAAAGCAGCGAGGCCAAAACTTTCTGTTTGCGATGGCATCAGGAACAGATCAGATACCGAAAGGATTTCTTCAATGGCATCCTGTTTACCCAGGAAGCGCACATCATCGCTTACGCCTAGGTCGCGGCACAATTGTTCGCATTCGCTGCGTTCGCCTCCATCGCCCACCATTAATAGTTTTGAAGGAATCTTGGCGCGTATCTTAGCAAAGATCTTCACCACATCGTTAGTGCGTTTTACTTTGCGAAAGTTAGAGGTATGAATCAATATTTTTTCGCCTTCAGGCGCAATAGCTCTTTTAAAATGATCCTTTGCCTGGAGGTTAAAGCGTTTAAGGTCGATAAAGTTAGGGATAACACGAATATCATTTTCGATATCAAAAAACTCGAAAGTATCCTTACGCAGATTTTCAGAAACTGCCGTAACACCGTCTGATTTATTGATGGAGAAGGTAACTACCGGTTTATAGGTACGGTCTTTACCCACTAATGTGATGTCTGTACCGTGCAGTGTGGTCACTACCGGGATATAAATACCATAAGTTAGCAATATTTGCTTAGCCATAAATGCAGCCGACGCGTGCGGAATGGCATAATGTACATGCAGCACATCCAGCTTCTCAAAGCGTACAACGTCTACCAGCCTGCTGGCCAGGGCCAGCTCATACGGCGGATAATCAAACAGCGGATATTTGGATACCGAAACTTCGTGGTAAAAAAGGTTTTCAGAAAAAAAATCTAAACGGGCAGGTTGGTTATAGGTGATAAAATGTACCTGGTGGCCATTGTCGGCCAGGGCCTTGCCCAGCTCGGTTGCTACAACACCGCTACCGCCGAAGGTTGGGTAACAGACAATTCCGATTTTCATTAGACGTGGTTTGGTGTAATATTTATTTATGCAAGTTTAACAGCAAATAACCGTATAAGTGTTTGCATTGTGTAATATTAATTTAAGCAGGATAACACTAGCGTAGCTTTTTACCGTTATTTATAAATACCTTAATATATGGAAACAGCAATTAACCTGGAGATAAAAGCCATACAGCATATAGGCATACCGGTAACCAATGTGGTTATTTCGGCACTGTTTTACAGCAAGCTTGGTTTTTCAAATGTAATGGAAAGACACTTTGACCATAACGGCGCGCAAGGAACCTGTATCATGATGAAACGTGGCGACATAATCATTGAGCTGTATCAAATGCCCGCCGAAGTTTTACCTGAAATTGCAGTCCGTAAAGACGGGCATATTGACCATGTAGCTTTTGACGTGGCCGATATTGACGAGGCCTTTGACATCATAAAACAGGGTGGTTTTGATATTATTGAGCCCGAGCCTGTGTTTTTGCAGTTCTGGGAAAAAGGATGTAAATATTTCAACATTACCGGGCCCGACGGCGAGCGTTTGGAATTTAACCAGGTACTTTGATTAAAATGCTATAACATAAAACCTGACGTCATTTCGACCAACGGGAGAAATCTATACACAGATAGGATTAGCGTGTGTATAGATTTCTCGCTATGCTCGAAATGACAAATTTGTTTTTTAAAAGTCGACCACTAAATTCCCTTAGCTATAGCTTTATACACCACATCCTGTATGCGCGGGCGTATATTCAGGCTGCCCAGCTTACTGCTTACTTTGGGATAGCAGCGATTTGACAGGAAAATATATATTAGGTTGTACTTCGGGTCGACCCATACACAGGTGCCGGTGTAGCCCGTATGACCGTAAGACTCGGGTGAGGCCAGTTCTGATGGATAATGGTGTTCAGGGATTGGGTCCCAGCGGTCAAAACCTAAGCCCCGGCGGCTTACTGCCGACTGCTTGGCGGTAAACAGGTCGACCGTTTCAGGCTTAAAGAAAATATCGCCGCCGTAAGTTCCCTTGTTCAAAATCATCTGGTACAGTATAGCCAGGTCGTTTGCGTCAGCAAAAACGCCGGCGTGTCCCGCAACGCCGCCCATCATGGCCGCGGTAGGGTCGTTCACGTAGCCGATGAGTACCGATTTGCGAAATTCCTCTTCATCCTCCGAAGGAATAATTCTGTCAGGCTGAAAGCGGTACAGCGGTAAAAAGCCTGCCGTTTGCAGCGCCAGGCGATGATAGAATTGCCCGATATACTGGTTTAACGGCGTTTTGGTAACGTTCTCAATAGCCTGCTGCATAAAGATCATACTCAGATCGCTATACACATACTGCCCTCTCGTTTTAAGCGGCGAGTTGAGCATGGCCGGCACCATGATATCGGTATAATAGTTTTTACGCAGGTAATAGCCGTTGTTTACCTTAACCGGGTAAGCGGCAGATGAATCAGTGCTGTGATCTGCCGGTTTTATGCGGTCAAAACCGGGAATGTCGGGGATCAATCCAGCCTGATGCGCTAAAATTTCGCGCAGCTTCAGGCCGGCTTTATTGGTGTTTTTGGTAACGGGCCAATAGTTGGCAATGGTTGAGTCGAGGTTCAGTTTACCCTCGTCATACAACTGCATAGTTGCCATGGTAGTAGCCGATATTTTGGTCATGGATGCGATGTCAAAAATATCAGTGATTTTATCAGCTGCATCGGCCGAGTAGGTATGGTAACCATAGGCCTTGTTAAAAATCACCTTGCCGTCTTTCGCCACTAAAACCACACAGCCAGGTGTGGCATGCGCGTCCAGGGCTTCTTTGGCTATTTTATCAATGTCCTGCAGGTTAGTACCTGCAATACCCACTGCCTCGGGTACAGAATATTCTAAACGGATTTTTTCAGTAACATAACCCATACCTGAGCGGTAACGTGCGCTGATATTGGATGATAGTTTCTGACTAAGGGCTACGCCGCCAAATATGGCCTGGGCAGCAAATTGCGCTGCAACCTCATTTGTTTTTTCAGAATAGATGATAGGCGCCGTAACATCATTTAGTTTATCCAGGCCTTTTTCTTTGCCAAAATAAGCCACAACAACATTTTTCTTTTTTTGATTATCGGTAATAAGCCTGATCAAAGCGGGGTTGCTTAAATCAGTTTCATTAGCTTGTATAATAAGTGTGTTGTATTGGTTCAAGTCAAAAGCACTGCGGGCGCTGCGGCTGGTCAGATCAATCGGGGTAACCAGCGTGTATTTGTTTAACAAGCTGTCGAACGCGTTTGCATTGGTGTTTAAACAATGAATGCTGGCTATTTTTAAGTTGCCGATGTTGCGCAGCGGAACCAGGTAGGTTTCGTTATTCAATAACACGGTAGATTTCTCAACCGCTTTTTCTTCTTTTAAAAAAGCCGGACCGGAGTTTTGTGCACATGCAGAATTTGATAAGGTAAATGCCAGTAGAATTATAATTAAGCAATTCAGCTTATTTTCTTTCATATACTTTTTCTCCGTTGATATAGGTTTTTAATACTTTGATATTGGGCAGGGCGGCATTTCCGGCCTTCATCAGGTCCTGGTCGGTTATCACAAAGTCGGCGTACTTGCCCACCTCAATGCTGCCTTTTTCTTTTTCTTCAAAATTGGCTTTTGCCGCCCAGATGGTCATGCCGCGCAGCGCCTCTTCTCGGGTTAGGGCGTTTTCCATCTGGAATCCCTGTGCAGGTAAGCCTTTCAGGTCCTTTCGCACCACGGCGGCATAAAAGGTATACATGGGGTTAATGTTTTCCACCGGGAAATCAGTACCCAGCGGAAGCCAGCCGTTTTGCTCTAAAAGCTGTTTGTAAGCATAAGCTGTCTTTATACGCTTAGGTCCGAGGCGCTGTCCGGCCCAGTTCATATCAGAAGTAGCGTGCGTGGGTTGTACTGACGGAATGATGTTGTACTCGCCGAACAATTTGATATCCGCGGGCGATAAAACCTGCGCATGCTCAATGCGCCAGCGGCGATCGTTCTTGCCTCTGAGTACACTCGCATAAATTTTCAGCATTACGCGATTCGCCGAGTCGCCTATAGCGTGAGTGGCCATCTGGAAACCTTTGGCGGCTATCATTTTAGCTACTTCTTCAAAGTGTTTTTGCGGAGCACGTAAAAACCCATTCCATTTGGCTTGGTCTGTGTAAGGCTCAAGCAAACAAGCCCCACGCGAGCCCAGCGCACCATCTGCGTAAACCTTAAACCCACGCACATTGAGCCCCGGCGTTTTAAATACGCCGCGTTTAAACAGGTAATCGTAGTTTTCCTGGCGGTCAGACAGCAGCACATACATGCGCATTTTCAATGAGCCGCGATGCTGCAGTTCGGCAATAGTATTCACCATAGTGTATGGCAGGCCGCAATCGTCAACCGTTGTTAAGCCCACGGCTACACAGTTATGCTGGGCAGCCAAAAGTGCACTGGTAATCAAGGTATCTGAGGGGTCGGGTACTTTACGGGTGATAATGCCTATTGCATTATCCAGCAAAACACCCGTCAGTTTGCCGTTTACGGTTTCAATTTCGCCACCGGCGATATTTTGGCCCGGCTTAATGCCGGCTATGTTCAATGCAGCCTGGTTCACTATGGCGCCATGGCCGTCTACACGGTTCAAAATAACCGGGCGCACGGGGAACAACTGGTCAAGTTTGGCCTTGTCAGGAAACTTATGATCGGCCCACAGGTTTTGGTCCCATCCGTTACCTATAACCCAGCCTTCGGGATTGCGTTCGGCGTAGGCTTTTACGGTATCCAGCACCTGTTGCCAGCTTTTTAGCCCTTTTAGGTCTACCTGCTTTAAGCCAAGTCCATATTCTAAAAAGTGCGCATGTGCGTCAATAAAGCCCGGATAAATGGCTTTGCCTTTGGCGTCCATCACCTCGCGGGCCAGATATTTTTCGGTGAGTGTGCTTGAGTCGCCTACAGCTACTATCCTGCCATTGTCAACCACGAGCGTGTTGGCTACAGTAAAAGCGCTGTCCACCGTATAAACTACGGCGTTTTTTACCAGTAGGTCAGCATTGTATTCTTTTTGCTTGCACGCTGTTACAAAGACTAACAGCAGGGGCCACAGTTTCTTCATGCGGTAGATATGATCGTCAAATATAGGTATATACAACTGTCACTTCATAAAGTTGGGGCGTATCTTAAAAATTACTGATCGGACGGAGTCTCACAGAAACAAACACCGAATTAAAAAATTATAAAACAGGACATGCACATGATGAGTTGGGAGGCATAACTCTCCCTTTAAATGCCTAATTTAGCAGCGCAAAAGATTCGCCGGTTTGGCGGAGAAGGGAAATACTATAAATGTCAGATATAATTCAGCTTTTACCAGATTCAGTTGCTAACCAAATCGCCGCGGGCGAGGTGGTGCAGCGACCCGCATCTGCTGTTAAAGAGCTGATTGAAAATGCAATTGATGCCGGCGCCGATAAAATACAACTCATTGTAAAGGATGCCGGTAAAGCTTTGATACAAGTAATTGATAATGGCTGCGGAATGAGCGGTACCGACGCACGCATGTGCTTTGAGCGCCACGCCACCTCTAAAATAAAAAAAGCTGAGGACCTCTTTGCCATCCGTACGATGGGTTTCAGGGGCGAGGCGATGGCATCTATTGCCGCAGTGGCACAGGTTGAGCTGAAAACGCGCCGTCATGAAGATGAGCTGGGTAGCCAGATTTTTGTCGACGGGTCAGAAGTGATTAAGCAGGAACCATGTTCAACCGCTGCCGGTACATCTGTTTGTGTTAAAAACCTGTTCTATAACATACCGGCAAGGCGTAACTTTTTGAAGAGCAACCCGGTAGAGATGCGTCATATTATTGACGAGTTTCAGCGCGTGGCGTTAGCGCACCCTGAGATATTTTTCTCACTGCATCACGATGGGCAAGAGGTTTACCACCTGCCTGCCAGCGCTTTAAAGCAACGCATTGTTCACCTGTTCGGTAATAACTATAACCAGCGCCTTGTACCGGTTGAAGAAGATACCACCATCATTAACCTACGGGGTTTTGTTGGCAAGCCTGAGTTTGCCAAACGTACCCGTGGTGAGCAGTTCTTTTTTGTAAACAACCGTTTCATTAAAGACCCATACCTGAACCACGCCGTGCTGACTGCCTTTGAGGAGATATTGCCCGAGGATACTTACCCGTTATATGTGTTGTTTATTGATATCGACCCTGCAAAAATTGATATCAATGTACATCCTACAAAAACTGAAATAAAGTACCAGGACGAGAAGGCTATTTACGCCATTATCCGCTCGGCGGTGAAACGTTCGCTGGGCAGATATAACATAACACCCAGTTTGGATTTCGACCAGGAGAACAGTATCGGGCACCTCATCACCCCAAAACCATTTGAGGAGATAATAGCGCCGTCAATTGCTTTTAATCCTGATTTTAATCCTTTCGCTAAAACTGATCGGGAGCTGCCCTTTGAGAAGCAACAGACCGGCAGTAGCAGCTATGGCGGCGGAGGCGGTAGTGCATACAGTGACCGTGGTGGCCGCACTAATCCAATCCCTCAAAACTGGGAAAAATTGTACGAAATAGCGAAACGCGATGAACCGGTGCAAGCGCAATTACATGCCGAGGAAAGTGTTTCAGTTAATGAGCAGGATATAGCCAAATCAAGCGATAAACAGTTTTTTCAGGTTCATAACCGTTTTATCATGTCGCAGATCAAGTCGGGTTTTATGCTGATTGATCAGCAGGCGGCACATGAGCGTATTTTGTATGAGCGTTTTTTACATCAGCTGCAGAATCATGCCGGTGTTAGTCAGCAAAGCTTGTTTCCACAATCGCTCACACTAAACGGGGCCGATTTTGAGTTATTGAGAGAGCTTATGCCCGACATTCGGGCGCTGGGTTTTGATATTCGCGAATTTGGCAAAAACACGGTAGTTGTAGAAGGCATACCGGCCGACCTAAACAATGTTGGCGAGCACGAGTTATTAGAACATTTGCTGGAGGGTTTTAAAAACAACCAAAGCATTTTAAAGCTGGATAAGCGCGACAACCTGGCCCGCTCGCTGGCCCGCAATGCAGCTACTAAAGCTGGTACCAGGCTGTCATCCGAAGAGATGAACCAGCTTACAGATCAGCTTTTTGCCTGCCAGATGCCTAATGTGGCGCTGAACGGCAAACCTGTAATTAGTACTTTTACGTTAAACGAATTATTAGAGCGGTTTGAAAAATAAAATCCGCAGCAAAAAATATTTAAACATACATGCAAACGCCTTTTTCAAACCTGCCTCCGGTTTTAAAAAACCTTTTAATCATCAATATTCTCGTTTTCTGTGCCTCCCTGTTTTACAGTCATGGCTTTTCGGGCAATACCGACCCGGTGGGTGAGCATTTTGGTGCATACTATTTTAATTCGCCACTGTTTAAGCCGTGGCAGCTTATAACCTATATGTTTGTGCATGGCGGCTGGGAGCATATCATCTTCAATATGTTTGCGCTGTACTCGTTTGGCGCCATAATGGAGTACCAGATGACTTCGCCGCGTTTTTTGGCCTTTTATTTTATTTGTGGCATTGGTGGTGTGGTTTTGCAACTGGCGGTTTATGCTTTCCAGGTGCACGCTATAACAGGCAGCCTTAACATTGTGTCGCCCGAGCTGCAGTCATCTTATTTGCAATACGGGCAGGAGGCAGGCATTAAGCTCTACAGTATCTTTTATTCGCCGCTGGTAGGTGCATCGGCTGCGGTGTGCGGTGTGCTAGTAGCATTCGGGTTAATTTATCCCAACGCCGAGTTAATGATGCTGTTTATTCCGGTACCCATCAAAGCAAAATACATTATTTCGGTGTATTTATTGGTAGAGCTGTTTGCGGGTTTCGGGCGCTTTAGCGGTGACAATGTTGCACACTTTGCACACATTGGCGGGGCTATACTGGGCTTTATAATGGTTAAGCTTTGGAAGCTGCAAGGCCCGCGTAATTTTATATAAAGCATTTTATTTGACTATGAGTTTCTGGCAAAATATCTATTACAAAGTGTTTAAATCAGGCAGTAAATTGTACCTGCTCATTGGCATTAATGTAATTGTATTTTTGGTGATAAACGTACCTGCTCAGATAGAAGAGTGGGTATCGCACACAGATTACATCGCTGCGCTTAGCTACGGCTATTTAACATTGCCATCTTACCTGCCGCGTTTGCTCACTCACTTCTGGACGCCGCTTACCTACATGTTTATGCATGCAGATTTTTTTCATCTGTTGTTTAATATGTTGTGGCTGTATTGGATGGGGCAAATTTTTGAGGAGTTTTTGGGCGACAGGCGCATACTGGGCTTATACCTTTTAGGAGGTTTAGCGGGCGCTTTGTTTTTTGTAGGCAGCTATAATTTGTTACCAATGTTTACCCGAAACGGTATTTATCTGGAAGCTACGGTGGTTGGCGCTTCGGCCGGGGTGATGGCGATAATTGCCGGTGCAGCTACTATTACACCAAATTATGAGATCATGCTTTTTGGCATATTGCCTGTTAAGCTAAAATGGATCGCCATTTTTTATGTTGTGACGGGCTTTTGGGGCATAAACGGGCCGAATGCCGGCGGTGAGATTGCTCACCTTGGCGGTGCGCTGATGGGTTTTGTCTATGTCAGACAATTACAAAAGGGTAAAGATTTGATTAGCGGTATTGCCGGTTTGTTTAAATTTAAAAAACGCTCAAAGCTAAAAGTTGCCTCAACTAATCGTAATATTGTGAATGAAGACATGCCGCGTCAGGAAGAGATTGACCGCATCCTGGATAAAATATCCAAAACCGGTTACGAAAACCTGAGCAAGCAGGAAAAAGATACACTGTTTCGAGCCAGCAAAAAATAATGAAGGCAAAGAAAAAAGGCAAACTACCGCTGATTGACAGGATATTTTTATGGATAAACTTTGGTTTATGCCTTGCTCTGCTGCTTGCCTATCTGGCTCCGGTAACAGATCCGCGTAAAGTTTGGATTATTGCCTTTTTCGGCCTGGCCTACCCGCCAATATTATTCGCCAATTTATTGATGATACTTTACTGGGCGCTGCGTAGAAGCCGGTTGGCGCTTATATCAATAATCGCCATCGCTTGCGGATTTGGCGTTTTGAAAAATAACATCGGTTTCCACCCGGGTAACCGCGATCCGCTTAAATCTTCCGATACGAATATGATCAGGATGATGACCTATAATGTGCACAGCTTTAAAAAATATGGCTCTGCCAATGATGTCTCTACCCGTAATGATATTCTGGCGATTATATCGGCTAAACAACCTGACGTTATTGGTATTGAAGAATACTATACGCGCAAAAAGGGACGTTTTGCTATGACTGATTCCATTAAAAAAATCATCGGTTCAGATAATTACGACGTTCAGAATTTTTCAGGAAACGAAAACGATGTGGAAGGTATGGCCATTTTTTCAAAATGGCCCATAATTGCAAAAGGCATTATTATGCTGGCGCCAACATTTAGCGGTAACCAATGTATTTATGCCGACATTAAAAAAGGTACCCGGATATTCAGATTATATAGTGTGCACCTGCAATCCATAAATTTTGACCCTGAAGATTACCGGTATATTGACACCATAACCAAAAGCGGCAAACCGGATATCGGCTCAACTAAACGACTGGGCGGCAAATTAAAAAAAGCTTTTTTGAAACGCGCCGAGCAGGTTGAACTGGTTAAAGCGCACGCCAGTAAATGCCCATATCCGTTTATTATAGCGGGCGATTTTAATGACACGCCCACATCCTTTGCAGTAAACCAAATGGAAAAAGGCATGAAAAATGCTTTCCATGAAAAAGGGTTCGGCCTGGGGCGTACTTACAACGGCGATTTTCCGAATTACCAGATCGATTATATCATGGCCTCCAAACAGTTTGATGTAACCAGCTATACCATTATCGAAAAAAAACTGTCAGATCACTTTCCGGTTTATGCTGATTTGATGTTGAGATAGCGTTGGGTAGGTGAATAGTTGGTCATAGGAATCTAAAAACCATTCACTCAATCAACTTAATCAACCATTCTCAAATAACTTAAATCCTAAAAATCGTAAGTTTGCCATCATGCAACAAAATTTATTTGTTTACAATACTTTATCCCGCAAAAAAGAAAAATTTGAGCCGCTAAACGCGCCGCATGTCGGTATGTATGTTTGTGGTCCTACTGTTTACAGTGATGTTCACCTGGGCAATTGCCGAACCTATATATCTTTCGATCTGATTTTTCGTTACCTTACGCATATTGGCTACAAGGTGCGTTATGTACGTAATATAACCGACGCCGGGCACTTGGAGGGCGATGCCGATCAGGGCGAGGACAAGATCTCAAAAAAAGCCAAGCTGTCCCAGTTGGAGCCGATGGAGATTGTACAAAAATATACTGTCGGATTTAGGGAGGTGATGCAAGTATTCAATACCCTGCCGCCAAGCATTGAGCCTACGGCTACCGGACACATCATTGAGCAGATTGAGCTGATTAAAGTGATGCTGGATCGCGGTTTTGCTTACGAGGTGGATGGTTCGGTTTATTTTGATGTCGAGAAATACAACAGTTCGCACGATTATGGTGCGCTAAACGGCCGTAACTTAGAAGATCTTTTAAACAATACCCGGGTTTTAGGCGGCCAGGACGATAAAAAAGGCAAACTTGATTTTGCGCTTTGGATAAAAGCCAAACCTGAACATTTGCAGCACTGGCCGTCGCCATGGAGCATAGGCTTCCCCGGCTGGCATTTGGAGTGCTCGGCCATGAGTCATAAATACCTGGGCGATCAGTTTGATATTCACGGGGGCGGTATTGACCTGGTACCTACGCACCATACCAACGAAATAGCTCAAAATATAGCTTGTTGCGATAAAAACCCTGCCCGCTACTGGATACACACCAACATGCTGACAGTTAATGGGCAAAAAATGTCTAAATCATTAGGCAACAGCTTTTTACCACATGAATTGTTTACCGGTCAGCACTCTATCCTTGATCGTGGCTATAGCCCTATGACAGTTCGCTTTTTTATTTTACAGGCGCATTACCGCAGTACACTTGACTTTGGTAACGAAGCCATGGAGGCTTCAGACAAAGGGTTTAAGCGCCTCATGAACGCGGTTACTTTACTGGATGGCTTGAAAGCCTCGGCAACCACTGACGTTGACTTAGCCCCTCTGCAACAAAAATGTTACGAGGCTATGAATGACGATTTTAACAGCCCTGTTTTAATAGCCGAATTGTTTGAGGCTACGCGTATTATCAACTCTGTTCATGACGGCAAGATGAAGATAGACGCAGCCAATCTTGAAGTTTTAAAAAACATCATCCAAACTTTTGTGTTTGATGTGTTGGGTTTAAAAAACGAACAAGCTGCTAATGATGACCTGCCTAAAGTAATGGAGCTGGTGGTTAATTTACGTAACGAAGCCAAGCAAAATCGCGATTACGCTACCTCTGACAAAATAAGAAATGGCTTGCAACAAATAGGCTTTCAGCTAAAAGACAGCAAGGAAGGCACTAACTGGAGCAAAATTTAATTGAACTATTGGCGTTATAGAAAAATATAAAATTAATCTTTAACTGCACTGCATATACATTAATCAAACATTCTCCTAACTCACACAAAATGAAAAAAATCGCACTGGCTACCCTTTCTTTTATTTGTTATAGCATTGTGTCGCTGGCCCAAACTGGCCCGGCGCAGGTAAGTAAAGTAATTGATGCCGAGGATGCTTTTAATAAACTGGTTGCCCGTAAAGGTATTAAAGCCGGCTTTTTAGCTGTTGCCGATCCTGAAGGCATTGTGTTTAAACCAAAAATTGTTAAGATAACAGATTTTTACGAAGGCGTTGAAAAACAGCCGGGCACATTACAGTGGACGCCTAAAATAGCGCGTATATCTTATGACGGCGACCTGGCCTTTACCGCCGGCCCCTACGTTTACCAAAACGGCAAAACCGACGATGACAAAGTATATGGCGATTACGTTTCAGTTTGGCATGATGACGGTGAAGGCCATTTGAAACTGCTGATTGATTTGGGCATACAGCATCCTGAGGCAGAAAAAGAAGCTACCACTGATTTTAAAGGCCCTGATGCTTCTAAAAAGCCGGTTAAGAATAAAGATCCGTTCAACGGTAAAAACATTATCATTGCTACTGATAAAACATTAAACCAGGCATTGACCCTTTCTTCGTTAGGCGCTTATAAAGAGTTTTTAAGCCCCGAAGGGCGTTATTATTTCCCGGGTTTTGAGCCAATGATGGGCAGCGACCAGGTATTAAAATTCCTGAATAACGAGGCGATATCCATCTCTGCTGAGACTATCAGCGCGGGCCGTTCAACCAGCAATGATTTGGCTTACAGCTATGGCCGTGCCCGTATTAAAAAGGGCGAAATTGTAGCCAATTACAATTATGTGCGCATCTGGGAACTTGACCCCAATAAACACACCTGGAATATCCTGCTGGAGGTTTTCTCGGCGATTGAGAATTGATCTTTCTGAAGATTGGTTATTGAAGATTGGTTGAATAGCGACCAACCTGGTAAAAAGAAAAGCGGCTTATTTCGTAAGCCGCTTTTCTTTTTATAAAGTTTTTAGAGTCCTAATCTTTAATCTTCAATAACCAATCTTTGAATTAGAATAGTTGCTCAATAATATCATCGGTTGATAACCCTTCAGCCTCGGCGTGGTAGCTGCGCACAATACGATGGCTTAAAATAGGTTTGGCTACAGCCTGTAAATCTTCAATATCAGGAGAGTATTTGCCATTGATCACAGCGTGGCATTTGGCGCCTAATATCAGAAACTGTGATGCCCGAGGGCCCGCACCCCAGTTAAGAAGGCGTTTTACGTTTGGTGCAGCTAATTCGCCGTCTGGGCGGGTTTTGGCCACCAGGCGTACAGCATATTCCAATACATTGTCGGTCACTGGTATATTTCTAACCAGTTGCTGGAAATAAATGATCTGCTCGGCATTTAAAACTTTCTTTACCGACTGGTTAAGTGAGCCGGTAGTGTTTTTCACTATATCCAGCTCTTCTTTAAAAGAAGGGTAATTTAATGACACCTTAAACATAAAGCGGTCAAGCTGCGCTTCGGGCAAAGGATAGGTACCTTCCTGCTCAATTGGGTTTTGGGTGGCCAGTACAAAGAAAGGCTTCGCTAATTTATGCGTAACACCGGCAGCGGTTACCGCTTTTTCCTGCATGGCCTCTAATAAAGCGGCCTGTGTTTTTGGGGGTGTCCGGTTTATCTCGTCAGCCAGAATAATGTTGGAAAACACCGGACCTGGGATGAATTTAAAATTTCTGTCTTCGCCCAAAATCTCTGAGCCAATAATATCTGAAGGCATCAGGTCAGGCGTGAATTGTATGCGGTTAAAATCCAGATCTAAAACCTCCGACACGGTTTGTACCAGCAAGGTTTTAGCTAGTCCGGGTACACCAACCAGCAAACAATGCCCATTGCTGAAAATAGATATCAGCACAAACTTTACCACCTCATCCTGGCCTACAATTACGTTGCTTATTTCGCTGCGTATTTTTTGGTAGGCT
The DNA here is from genome assembly GCF_042686265.1 of Mucilaginibacter ximonensis. Lineage (NCBI taxonomy): Bacteria > Pseudomonadati > Bacteroidota > Sphingobacteriia > Sphingobacteriales > Sphingobacteriaceae > Mucilaginibacter > Mucilaginibacter ximonensis. Next base: position 317,197 of record NZ_JBHUPD010000002.1, on the reverse strand, counting down.
TGTTTTAAAGCATCAGCTGCTTCTACTTCAGATTGGTGTTGCATAAAGTTATTTTAAGATTATTTTGCCTGGCTGCTAACCGTTGGCTGTGCTGCCGCATCTACCGAAGCCCAGTTTTTTAATATCGGGCATCCTTCCTGAAATTGCGGGTCAATTCTAATGTAGGTTTCTTTTCTCTTTTTAGCAAACCAGTCGGCTATGGTTCTGTTAACTTTATCGCTGGTAGCAAAATCTTTGATCTTGGCAAAATCTTGTTCAAGGTTAGCTTTATGCGCATCAACTACCGATTTTAAATAGAATATGCGGTAGCTTTTTTTACCTTGCCTGTCAGTAAACAGCACCGGTTTTGAAATACCGCCCACTTTCATGGTATCAATTACGGCTTCAACCTGTGGGTCCAATTTGTTGGTTGGGATATAGCTGGTGCGGCTGTCGACGCCGTCTGCGTTCATCAGCAGGCCACCATTGTATTTGGTTTCTTTATTATCTGAATAGAACGAGGCTGCACTGGCAAAAAAGTCGACTTTGCGGTTTTTGTCAAGCAAATTATAAATGGTATCGGCCCGGCCTTTTGCCCTGTCTAAACTTTCGGGTGTAATTGGTGGCGATATCAAAATATGGCGGGTATGTACCTGTTCGCCGCGGCGCTCCAATACCTGTAAAAAGAAAAAGCCATAATCAGGCGACTCAAACACCGGCGATAGCTCGCCTGCTTTTAATTTAAACGCCCAGCCTGTAAACTCCTTTACGTACATGTTACGGTCAATAAAGCCGTCGTCGCCGCCTTGAGGGGCTGTGCCCGGGTCTTGGGAGTAAGCTGTGGCCAAAGCGCCAAAATCGTCACCTTTTTTAACGCGGTCAAGCAATTCCTGTGCTTTTTCGCGATAAACATCTTTTTCAGCTTTATTTAGTTTTGGTTCAAAAACAATCTCTGCAACCTCAACCTCTTTGTTAAAGGTTGGCAGGCTGTCTTTGGGTAGTTTCCTGAAATAATCTCTGACATCCTGCGGTGTGGTGTTTAATTTTTCGGTAATGTGGGCGCGCATTTTTTGTGCGATCAGCATCTCACGCACCTCCGGCCTAATCTCTTCTTTGTACTGTAGGACAGAACGTCCCAGAAATTGCTCCAGACGGTCTTGTCCCCCAGCCTGCCGAACGGAATAACGTACACGGCGATCAATCTCTGCATCAATATCGTCATCTTTAACCTCTATACTGTCAATAGCGGCTTGCTGCACCAATATTTTAGTTGCTATTTGGTCTTGTACCAACTGGCATTTGTTAGTATTTGCACCCTGATACAATGCCTGGGCATTCATGCCCTCAATGTCCGACTGCAATACAATGCTATTACCAATTACAGCAACAATTTTATCCAAAGGTATTTTGCGCTGCGCGTTGGCAACGCTGGTAAACAACACTAAACCTAAAACTACAAACCCAAACTTTCTCATTTAATCTGCTTAAAATATACTACGGCAATAACCCGTAAAAACGCCCGAATTTCGGTAAAATTTATCAATATATAACTGTAAACCCCAGCCTTTTAATATCCAGGATTTTATATTTATGCGAATATGCCAATAAAGCATCAAACACTTTAACTATTTTTGGTTAAAATTTGTTAAAGTGAAGGCAGAAAACGCGGCAGCATTAAAATACATTTTTCAGGAAGAGCTTTATATTTTGCCGGGCGAAGAGTCATTTAACCGGCCGGATTTAACACAAACTTTTGTTGACTCTGCACCTATGACTGAACGGGTTGCCAAAACAGTAGCCGAACCCGTGGCTACATCTGCCCCTATTACCGAAGCTGCAACCCTTATTCAGCCGGTTACCGCGCCTGGCCCGGTTATTCCTAAAATAGAGCCTGCGTCAAATCCTCAACCTACAACAGAGCACTTAGTACAAACGCCCGCTGCCTTGTTTAATTACCTGGGTTCAAATAAAAAGGCATTTTTAATTTTTACGTATTATGCTGATCAGGATTTTATGCATGATGAGCATTTAGCTGCCTTGCAAAATATCCTGAAACGTAAAGATATTGAATTAGAAGATGTTGCTATACTTAACCTGGCTAAAAGTATAAATGGCAAATGGGCAGAGATATATCGGTTTTTTGCACCCAAAAAGGTACTGGTATTAGGTAAAGAAGCCATCCCCGAAGGGTTAAACGTGCCTGCCCTCAATACGCTTAAGGTAGCCCCGACTGCTTCATTACTGTACAGTTTTAGTTTTGATGAAATGATGAGCAGTACCGATAATAAAAGGGCTTTTTGGGAACAAATGAAAAACCTGTAAATATGCAACAACTGGTATTTGCCACCAATAATGCACATAAACTGGAAGAGGTTGCGGCCAAACTGGCCGGACGCATTGAGCTGCTGAGCCTGAATGATATTAATTGTCATGACGATATTGAAGAAACCGGCGCAACCTTTACCGAAAATGCATCCATCAAAAGCAGGCACATTTATTATAAATACAACCTCAATTGCTTTGGCGACGACAGCGGACTGGAAATTGATGCACTGGGCGGTGAGCCTGGCGTTTTTTCGGCCCGCTATGCAGGTGTTCATGGCGACCATGCAGCCAACATTGCTAAAGTTTTAGCCAACATGAGCGATATCCCTAACCGCAAGGCGCGTTTCCGTACCGTGATTTCGCTGATGTGGAACGGCATGGAGTATTTCTTTGCCGGGGCGGTTGAAGGTACTATTCGCACGGCGCCAAGCGGCAATGGCGGCTTTGGTTACGACCCTATTTTTCAACCCGATGGCTACGAGGTTACTTTTGCCGAGATGTCGCTCGAAGAGAAAAACAACATTAGCCACCGTGCCATAGCTGTTGAGAGACTTATCGAGTTTTTGAAAACGGTTTAAAATGCTCCATATTCTTGCAAGCTAAAGAATATGTCATTTCGAGCATAGCGAGAAATCTTATACGTGCTATCTGGAAAAACGTCTAAGATTTCTCCTCGTACCTCGTCGAAATGACATGCATATTGGCTAAAACACTCTTACTCCCTACTTCGGCGGTGCAGGCTTCTTAAGCCTTGTAGTATCTCTGCGACTACTATCTCTTGTTGATTTAATAGCAGTACTCACGCTATCGCGTGGCGCGGTTGATTTTGACGCAGGCTGATTTGCCGGTTTAAGCATTTGTGGAGCAATGCCTGGTTTGGTGGTCGCGGATTTTAGTAGCGTTGGTTTCTTAGTCAAGCTATCCGCTTTAGCGCCGCTTGATTTCAGGTTCAGGCTATCTTTTTTAGCTGTTACAGCGCTGGTGTCAACATCACTCTTAATGTTGGCGGTATCGATGGCTGTCTTTGTGGCGCCCGGCTTTTTAACTACAGCCTTTCCCTTATTGCCGCCGGTTTTGGCCGGTACTTTTCCGGTGGATTTAGTTTTCACCGCACGGTGAGACAGGATAGATTCTTTAGATGCTGGTCGGTCTTTTGGTTTCCAGATAAATCCTTTTAATATCCTGTCCTCATCTTTTGCCTTGCCTATCGGGATGCCGCGGGCTGTATATTTCTCAGAGAATGAGGCGCTACTGATATCGCCGTTTACAAAGTCGAACCGCGCCTTACCGCTTTGGGTTCGGGACATATCGGTCACGGTGTTTTTAACCGAATCGCGCTTGAAATAAATAGTCTCGGCATTACCGATGATAGTAAAGGAGTTTAGCTTGCCGTTTTTAAATGTACCGTGCATAAACTTTCCGCCCGCCTGGTTAAAGTGCGTCGAGTCGTTTTTTTCGATATTGACGATGAATGCCGCCGGGAACATATCCAGGTTGTCCAGCTTCTTGTTTTTCATCTGCAAGTTTATGGTATCGCCCGATAACTGCGAGTTTTGCGTCCAGATCATCGGTTTATTATACATGCGGATAGTGGAGTCAAGGCTTGAATAAAACATTGAATCGGCCTTGGCCTGTAAGTCAGACTTGAAAATCTTGGCATTGTTATATACGCTGATGATGCGCATACGCGTGGTATCTGGTATTTCTTTCGATTTACGTAATGCCTCTAACGAATCGGCCTTTTGTTTTATTCTCAGTGAATCGGCCGCCGTTAATTTTGGCGCGGATATTTTTGTTTTGTCAGATGCTGGTTTAGCGGCGGCAGTAGTCGCAACCGGAGGAGCGACGGATTTTGATGCAGACGATTTTGACCTTGACAATATCACCTTGGGATACATAAATACCCTAAAGTTTGTATCACGTTTAAGTTGTGGTATTTCAAACGGCTTTTGCGCAGTATCAATTGCAATCGAGAATGGTTTTTGCCTGATGTATTTTACCGGTTTTGTATAATCTGTATTGTCAATGTCATTAACTTTTTTTACCGGCGCGACCACTGATTTAGCCGTAGTATCCGGGTGTGCTAACTCATATTGGCGCTGTTTCAGCAACTTATAATCTTTATAGGTGATCATTTTTGTTTTAAACGTATCACCGGCCATAAATAAAGAGTCGTAACGGATGTTAGGCCTTTTTACCTCCGCCTTTTCCTTTACCGTATCCTGAAATTTGTAAACAATAGGGCCTAACTTTGGTATAGTTTTTTCTGCAAAAACAGGAGCCGGGTTTTTAACCGCCGGAGCCCCCGGCACAACCACGGCCGCTTTTTTAGTTGGCGTCGCCGCTTTAATTTGTGATGCCTTTTTGTTGGTCAGATTGGTTTTATTTGCTGCCGGCAACTGCTTGATAACCGAATCTTTGACGCCCTGCAGGGTAAGCTGCTTATTGGCGGCATTCTTTTTAAAGATAGAATCACGCACACTTTTAAGCGTGAGGTTTTTGTTGACAAGGGCGCCGGCGTTTTTTTGAAAAGATTTAGTTAAGCTATCAGTGGCAACCTTATTGCGCTTAAGCAGAGAATCGGTCACAGGCCTTGTGCCGGTTATCTTTTTTATACTTGGGTCTGTGGCAACTTTGGTTACACTATCGGTTTTACCCGCCTTTATATTAGTGGCCGCCTTTAATGAATCGGTTGGTTTTGCCGTTGAAGTACTATCTTCAGTAACAAAAATCATATAGGCGTTCTCTGTTACTACAGCCAGATCATTGGTCTTAAAATATTCACCAAAATCACCTTTAATGGTTATGCGCTGTTCGGTATCAGTAAAGGTAACATGCTTTACCGCGCGCCCATAACCTTTTAAACGGTCGTAAAACAAGCTATCGCCTTTTAATGATTTGCTTTGGCTGGTGTACAGGTTTTTTTTGCCGAAAGCAGCCTGCTTCAACACGGTATTATAGGTGCCGTTTTCAGTATAAAGATTGTCTTTGTCTTTTCCCTTAATAATGGTTGGGCCGTAAAAATAGTTAATCCGCGTACCTGAGTTATAGCGCATGGTGTCGGTATTAATCACCGCATCCGGCGTTTTACATACTACATCATACCTGAAATAGGCATCGCGGGTAAAAGCAAAGTAATAGCCGTTTTTACTGGTTAGCGTATTGTCTTTATTTACCAGCTTCCCACCGTCAACGTAAGTGCCAATACGGGTGGCGGTATTGTAAGTAAAATTGTTGGTAGTAAGCGTAGCATCTTTATCAACCATCATTACATGGTCGGTAAGCACGGCTACCTTAGTATTGCCATTGTAGTTGAGCTTGTCTGAGTAAATATGAACGGTGTCGCCCTGGTTGATGATGACATGTCCAAAAGCATCAACCATATTCAGGTCGGGATAAAAATACGCGCTGTCTGATGTTAGGGTGGAGTAGTCTTGTTTAAATACGCCATTGTGTACCCGTATGGTGCGGCTACCGTTTGGGTTGGTTATCGAGTTTAAAGAGGTGGAACTAACCAGGTTAACCCTCGATTTTTTTTGGCCCAGAACTGACAAAGTCGCCAGTAAAAAAAAGAAACTTAAGACGTATTTATTCACTACTGCAAAATTAGTTTTTTGTCGGGCTTATTAAATTAATAATTTTGATGATGCTGCCGATTAAAAAATTCACCGATTTTATTGATCAAAACCGCCTTTTTGACCACAAGGGCGCTGTTTTGGCGGCTGTTAGCGGCGGCATGGACTCGGTTTTGATGGTGCATTTATTAAAAGCCGCTGGTTATAAACTAGCCATTGCGCATTGTAATTTTCAATTACGCGGCGACGAAGCGCTGGCCGACCAGGCTTTTGTAAAGGCATTGGCTCATCAAAATAATATTCCGTTTTATACCATCAATTTTAATACCCGGGAGTATGCCGCGCAAAATAAAATGTCGATTCAAATGGCTGCCCGCGAGCTGCGTTACAACTGGTTTGAACAGCTGCGCGAACAACATCAATACGCCGCAATTGCCCTGGCGCATCACCAAAACGACGCAATTGAAACAATATTGTTAAACCTGGTACGCGGTACGGGTATAGCCGGCCTGCATGGTATTTTACCTAAAAACGGTTGGCTGGTAAGGCCATTGTTGTGCTTTACCCGCAATGAAATTGAAAATCTTATCAAAGATAACGGCTTTACCTACGTTGAGGACAGCTCAAACGCCTCTACCAAATATGCGCGCAATAAGTTGCGCCACGAAGTAATACCAAAGCTGCGCGAATTAAATCCTTCGCTTGAAAATACTTTTCAGAATAACCTGGAGCGATTTAAAGATCTGGAGACGTTGCTTGAATTGCGCACGGAAGAATTGGCGGCCAAATTGCTGAGCCGGGCCGGCGATGAAACCCACATCGCGATAGCTGAAGTAAAAAAACTAAATCCGCAACGTTTATTACTGTATAAACTGCTGCAGCCCTACGGGTTTAATGAGGCCGTAGTTAACGATATAATTTCAGCATTGGATAAGCATTCGGGACGAGTGTTTGAGTCGCCAACGCATCAGTTGTTGCTGGACCGGGATAAACTGATCATCACATCGACAGACAAAAATGCACCCGAAACGATTAACATAGCAGAAGATGATACATTAGTACATTTTGGTAGTTATCTGCTCAATATCCTGCATGACGATGCCCCCGTTATTATTAAAGATAATCCCATGGCGGTTTCTGTTGATGCTGTAAAGCTTATCTTCCCTTTAACCATACGTAGCTGGCAGCAAAGCGACGTTTTTTATCCTATCGGGATGAAAACGCGCAAAAAACTAAGCGATTTTTTTATTGGATTAAAAGTGCCTGTACACCAAAAAACACAAATCCCCTTGTTAATTAACGGCAATGGCGAAATTATTTGGGTAGGCGGCTACCGGCCCGACGACCGATATAAAGTAACTGAAAACACCAAAAAAGTAATTATCTTCGAATTGTTTAAAGTATAAGATGAGCGAAAAAATAGTTTTTACCGAAAAGCAGTACCTGGGCCGTGAATTTACTCCGTTGTGTATACGCCTGGTACTGGCTATTTTTTGCTTTGCTGTTTATGCTTTTACCGACCCCAACGATAAAACCGGCGACCTGCTGGCTGTGGTAGGCTTTGCAATTTTGATCATCTCGATCATTATGGGTTTTTTGCCGCATTTCAGAACCCGTGTTGAAAATAAAAGCGTGGTACTGAACGGCCTTTGGACAACCCGCCTGGTAAAAATCGATCTGAATGGAATTGTAAAAGCCGAGGTTGCACCTTACAGCCGCTACTTTTTGAATAACCCGGTTTACAACCTGCATTCTAAAGGCACTATCCGCTTTTTTGCCGGAGGGCGCGACGCGGTGCACCTTACAGATCGTGACGGACTGGTTTACATCGTTGGCTCGCAACATCCATATGAGTTGCTTCGGGCTGTAAAGGCGGAAATTGGCGGCAAACTGTAAACGTTAATAAACGCCCATAAAAAAAGCGATGGATTTTCAAACCCATCGCTTTTTTTATTTTGAACCTGTTGGTTTTATTTCTTCAAACCAATTTCGCGCAAACGCTCGTCCAGGTATTCGCCCGCGGTGATGTCTGTATATAGTTTTGGATGCTCAGCATCGATGGTTGATGGTAGCGAGGTCAAATCCATGTCAGATTTTGGATGCAGGAAGAAAGGTACCGAAAAGCGCGAAAACTTCATTAGCTCGCGCGGCGGGTTAACCACACGGTGAGTGGTTGATTTTAATTTGTTGTTGGTTAAACGTTGCAGCATATCGCCTACGTTAACTACCAAATCTTCGCCATGAGCTTTTACCGGGTACCATTCGTTGCTGCGGGTTAGTACTTCCAGGCCGTCGGCGCTGGCGCCAATAAGCAGGGTAATCAGGTTAATATCCTCATGCGCTCCGGCGCGTACTGCATCGGCAGGTACAGCATCCGGGTTCTCGATAGGGAAATAGTGCAGCGTACGCAAAATGGAATTGCCATTGTTAACCTTGTCGTCAAAGTAGTTTTCGTCCAGCCCTAAATAAACTGCAATAGCGCGTAGCAGTTGTTTGCCTATACCTTCAAGTTTTTTGTAGATCTCTAAAGTAACCTCGTTAAACTTTGGTAATTCTTTTACTTTAATATTTTCCGGATACTCGGCTTTCAATTTGTCGTCGCCCTCAACGGTCTGGCCAATTTGCCAAAACTCTTTCAGGTCGGGTGTTTTAAAACCTTTGGCGGTTTCCTTGCCTTTACCGGTATAGCCGCGCTGGCCCGCCAGCTCAGGTATCTCGTAAGCTTTCTTTTGTTCTTCGGGTAAAGCAAACAACGCTTTAACCTGGGTATATAGCTCGTCAATTAACTCCTTGCTTAGGCCGTGGTTGGTGATAGTAACAAAGCCGGTTTCATTAAAAGCCTTGCCAATATCGTCCGAAAATTGCTTGCGCTCGGCGGCGCTGCCATTGGTGTAACTGTTAAGATCGAGACGTGGAATATTTACTTCTGTGCTCATAGTGTGTAATGATAAGATGTAAAATTATCGAAATAAATATAGTTTAGTATAAATGGTGGAAAAGTTTGTTAGCGATTTTGTGTCTATATTTAGTCCGCTTATGAAACGAGCCTGTATCCTTATCCTTTTTTTATGCCGTATTGGCCTGTGTAACGCCCAGGATACCGTAAAAAGCGTCTTTACCAAATACTACACGGTTAACCAATTAAAGTCAGACTTTGTTTTTTTCAGAACTGCTTTAGAGGTTATCCATCCCAGTCTGTATCGGTATCATCCTAAAGATTCTGTCGATAGTTATTTTAATCAGTCATTCGCCGGGCTTAACCACCCGATGAACGAGCTGGAGTATTGGAAGATTCTTGCAAAAATTATAGGTAAAATAGGTTCAGGGCATACCTCTTTATACCTGAGCGATGCTGCGCGCAGGCAATATGCTATAACTACACACAACTTTTTACCTGCGGATTTTTACTTGCAAAATGGCCACCTATTTATCAGAAATCGATTCAGGCAGACTGATACAGCACTAAAAAAAGGTGCCGAAGTATTGGCAATAAACAATATACCTGGCCCTGAAATTGTGAAACAGATGCGAAGCTATGTGTCTGGCGATGGCTACAATAATGCTTTTAAAGACCGCAGGATTGCTGTCGATTTTAACCATATGTACAACCTGCTTAATGGCGATGACTTTCAGTATTTTTTTGTGTTGAGCGATAGGGGCAAGGTTCAGCATACGCTGGTAAAGGCTGCCCGGATATTTATATCGTCTCACGGTGCTACGGGCCCGAATATCGATCCTAATATTAAATTCCCTGAAGATATGCCGGGTACGGCGGTCATAACCATACCCAATTTCGAGTATTTGAAAGAATATGAGCGCCTGCATGCGAGTTTTTTTAAAGAGATTAAGGACCGCAAGATTGCTAACCTGATCATCGATTTACGCAATAATCCGGGTGGGCAGATACCCATTATTAACGATTTGATGGGGTATGTGATGACCAAAAACTACCAAATTGGTTTGTCTGACGAAAATTACGTAGAGTCTGGACGGATTGAGTATTTGGGAAAGAAAAGCCAGAATAATGAGCTCAGTGTTTCAGATATTGAAAATGTGGGCCATAGTTTACACCAAAACCAGTTCAAGGTTAATCAACTTCAATTTATACGGACCCGCGCATTCAAAGGCAACCTTTATTTGCTGGTTAATGAAGGATCTTTCTCGGCGGCAGTGATGTTTTCTACAGCAGTTAAAAACCAACGTGATTGTTTTATTGTTGGACAAGAGACCGGCAACAGTGGTTATGGTAGTGATGCCGGGGTAAAAACCATCACCTTGCCTGAAACGCATATTAAACTAAATTTGCCCGTAACCTGGTATTTTTTAGCCGGGCATGATAAAAAGAATACCGGCCAGGGCTTAATACCCGATGTGCTGATACCCGCCCCCATAACCCCAAGCTTTAATTTTAAAGATGATGCGGTTATGGATGCCGTAAAAGCGCATATAAAAAATACCGCCAATAAAGCTAATTAACGGGCTACGGCAGGCTATTTGTAAAACATTTATCGAAACTAAACGATTTAACATTTATTTAGTCGAAATAATAAATACTAAAACCAAACCTACACAGCGTTAAATATAATTGATTATGAGAATTTTAAATAAAATATGGGGAATAAGCTTACTGGTTATGATACTGGTGGTTGCGGCCCCACGCACAAGTTTGGCGCAGGACGAAGCTATTACCGAGCAGGATTTTTACGACGCGCTATCGCCTTACGGCACCTGGGTATATGACAATACCTATGGGGATGTTTGGTTGCCCGATGTTGATGAAGACTTCAGGCCATACCAAACCGCAGGCTATTGGGTAATGACAGAGTATGGTAACACTTGGGTTTCAGACTACCCATGGGGATGGGCAACCTTTCACTACGGCCAATGGCGTTTTGACGATTACTACGGTTGGGAATGGATACCGGGTTATGAATGGGCTCCGGCCTGGGTAAGCTGGCGCTCTGGCGGCGGCTACTATGGCTGGGCGCCGCTATCGCCTGATATTGATTTCAACATGTCATTCGGCAGCGGCAATTATGATGCTTATTGGGCATTTGCGCCGGCGGCATATATGTACAGCCCATCGTTATACAACTATTATGTGCCCCGTTATCGCGCAGTTACTTATATTAAACGTACGCGTATAATTAACAACGTGTTTGTACGCAACGGTCGTAGTTACATAGGCGGTCCGCGCGCCTCAGATATTGAAAGATACACACATCATCGCCCAACAGTTTACAGAGTTACCGATGCCAACCGGCCGGGAGGTATCACTGTGGGTTCAAGAACTGTAAGTATTTTCAGGCCGCGTATCAGTAAATCGCCTATGGCCAAACCGCAATTGGTGGTTGATGCTCAAACTTACCGTCAACAAAACCCAACAGAGCGTATAGCCCGTGGGGCTGGTAGCTTAACTTTTAGCCGGGATAATGCTGAGAAGCTGGCGCAGCGTGCGCGTAACCAAAATGCCAACCGAGGTATAGTACGCTCAGATAATCAACCTGTGCAGCAAGGTGGCCAGCAGGCGATGCCGTCGCAAGGGCGCCGTCCGCAGCCAAGTGTTACACCCGCTCCGGCACAACAAGGTAACGCTATCCCGGCTCGTGGTAATACCAACACCACACAACCTGTACAACAAAACAATAATGGCCAGCAACAAACACCGTATCGCGGCCGTCCTGAAAACAGGCCTAATATAGCGCCTCAACGCGGGCAAAACAATGCGGCCAACCAACAGCAACAAGCTATACAGCAGCAGGCGGTACAACAACAACAGGCTACGCAGGAACAAGCCGCGCAACAACAGGCTAACCAACAGCAAGCTCAACAACAGCGTCGTGCGCAGTTTGATCGTCAAAGACAACAACAGCCCGTGCAGCAACAGCAAACCCAGCAGCAACAAGCAGCTCAACAACAAGCTGAGCAACAGCGCCGCGCACAGTTTGAACAGCAACGACAACAGCAGGCCGTGCAACAACAACAGGCCGCGCAACAGCAGCAAGCCCAACAACAACGCCAGGCACAATTTGAGCAACGCCAGGCACAGCAACAGGCCGAGCAGCAAAGACAACAACAGGCGGCTCAGCAGGCTGCACAACGTCAGGCACAACAACAGGCCGAGCAGCAAAGGCAACAGCAAGCGGCCCAGCAGGCTGCGCAACGCCAGGCACAGCAACAGGCCGAGCAGCAAAGACAACAACAGGCGGCTCAGCAGGCTGCACAACGTCAGGCACAACAACAGGCCGAGCAGCAAAGGCAACAGCAAGCGGCCCAGCAGGCTGCGCAACGCCAGGCACAACAACAGGCCGAGCAGCAAAGACAACAACAGGCGGCTCAGCAGGCTGCGCAACGCCAGGCACAGCAACAGGCCGAGCAGCAAAAACAACAGCAGCAGCAGCAACAACAGCAACAACACAGGCGCCCGCCTGGCGGCCGCTAATGGCGGTAATATAAATTTGATAATGTGAAAAAAGCCCGCTCCTGAATTAACAGGTGGCGGGCTCTCACATTTAACCGATCAACAACAAACGATTAAGGTTTTTAATAACTTATCAGGTAGTGCAGGGCACCGTGCGCCGGTGAGGCGCCGTATTCAGTAATAGTTCAAATTTTTTATGTAAATTAAGCTGGTTTACAGTTTTAATTATAACTTTTAATAAAGGCCGGTCCCCCCTTAGGACCAGCCTTATCCTGCTATGGTAAAATCTTTATTAACCGGTGGTTTTGATTCAGCATCGGTGAAGGGTCAGCGTTTACAAAATGTGCACGTATGTTAGCGTTTTGTTGTAGCAATCAATCAAATCGAAATGTGTGCTTGTAAGGCTGGCCCAATAAAGACTATCGAGAAGGCTTGATTAAAAATTATCGGGTGCCGTAACCGCTTGCTTACAAAGCAATTGGTGATGATTGATGGGGGTAATCCGTCAGTTGCATAATGCACTTATCCCATTTGGGCTAAATGACATCAAAAACAATTCAAAATAAACTAACAGAAACCCTTTGGCTGCTACCAAAAGACATGGAAAGGAAACAGAAAGTCTGCGTTTTGAAGCGTATATCTGTGGTTGTTATATCCTGAGAAATAATTGAAATACCTGATGCAGGTATTGGTAGTTGGCGTAGCCAGATAAGCTGTAAAAACCGGGCTGTTAGTTTTATGAACCTGGCGAATAAATTCCTGATTGCCGGCTATAAGGTTAAACTTAATAAGCGGAGTAGCCGGCTGGTTATTAGCCGAATGCAGCTTGATGACTTTGGCATTATTATCGTTTACAGCAGCCGGAACCGGTGCTGCCTTGGCGCAAAAGAAAGCGCAGCAAAGTAACATCAGCCCAGATAGCTTTAAGATATGTTTTAAGTCAAATCTCATTAAACGATAATGTTAACATCTAATAAGTTAAATGTAAGAAAACTATTTGTTGTTTGCCCAATAATCTTCTTTTTTTCATTGTTTGTTTAATATTCTTCAATCTCGCCGTCTTTGTTTACAACATATTGGGCGCTTATTTTGGCCTTGTCAGGCCGGCGGTATTTTAATTTCTTTTTGGTTGATGGCCCTTTGGCCGCCAGTATCAAAAAGCCTAACAGGGCTGTAATTTCAAGTATCGCTAAACTCATTGATCCTCCTTTTTCGTTATTCGGTTTTAAGGGGGATTAACAAGTCCGGCTGCAAGTGTCGCTTCACAGCCGGACTGTGAGAAATAAATGATTACAGCTCCTCGTCGTGCTGGCTGATGTCCAGACCTGCCGTTTCTTCTTCAGGTGTTACACGCAGGGTGCTTATCATATCGGTTACTTTTAAAAGAACGAATGAGCCAACAAAGGCAAAAGCTGATACCGCAACCAAGGCTATCAGGTGTTTTACAAACAGGCTGGTTTCGCCAAAAAACAAACCGTTAGCGCCTGCACTATTAACGCTTTTTGTAGCGAAAATACCGGTTAGCAACATACCCATCATACCGCCAACACCGTGACAAGGGAATACGTCCAGTGTATCATCAATTTCGGTTTTGCTTCTCCAGATCACTACCAGATTACTCACCACCGCGGCAACTATACCTACAATCAGCGATTGGCCGACAGTAACAAAACCTGCAGCTGGTGTAATAGCTACCAGGCCCACAACCGCGCCGATACAAGCGCCCAGTGCCGATGGTTTTTTACCTCTTAATATATCAAAGAATACCCAGGCCATTGCCGCCGCTGCCGATGCTGTAGTAGTTGTACCCAAAGCAGTAGCCGCCAGCTCGTTTGCGCCCAATGCCGAACCTGCATTGAAACCAAACCAACCGAACCATAATAAACCTGTGCCCAGAATAACGTAGCTGATACGAGCCGGTACGTGCGACTCAGGGATTTCATTACGTTTTTTAAGGTATAGGGCCGATGCCAAAGCCGCCCAGCCGGCCGACATGTGTACTACGGTACCACCGGCAAAGTCAAGCACGCCCATTTTGAAGAAAATGCCTTCAGGGTGCCAGGTGGCATGAGCTAATGGTGCATAGATAAATATGATGAACAGTGTAATGAAAATGAGGTAGGAGTTAAAGCGGATACGCTCTGCAAATGCACCGGTGATTAACGCCGGGGTAATCACCGCAAACTTTAACTGAAACATGGCAAACAAAATCACTGGTATGGTGCCGCCCAGCCAGGCTACACCCAGTGTGTTTTGCATCATAAAGAACGAGCCCGGGTTACCAATGATACCAGCGCCGCCAACGTCTTTACCAAACGCTAAGCTAAAGCCAAATACCACCCAAATAATGGTGATCAGGCCCATACATACGAAGCTTTGCAGCATGGTTGAGATAACGTTCTTTTTGCTAACCATACCGCCGTAAAAGAAGGCCAGGCCAGGCGTCATTAATAATACCAATGCGGTAGAGATAAGCATCCAGGCAATGTCAGCGCCGTTATAAGTGGTTGCGGCCGGGCTTGCTGCGCTGGCGCCGGGAAAGGCAAACGCCAGGATGACTACAATAATGAGGATTCCAAAGGGTACAAATTTTTTCATAATAAAAATTGTTACGTGTTTGATTAGTTTATAAGTGAGTGTTGATTGCGAAATTCAGGACTTAGGCGCGCAGCAAAAAGGGGTTGCGGCTCTCGCCGGCATTAGGCGCCAATGCAATAAAATGTCCAAATGGATTTACGTGTACCTGTGCTGATGCGCCAGATAACACCCCGGTTAAGGGTTTTTGAAGGAAGTTTTGAAAAATCATAGTTTATCAGGTTAAGTAAAATTTAGTTGGATGGTTTTTGAGTTTTTGCTCAAAAAATCTAACAAAACGTTAAAAAATCTATAAAGAACGCTATGATTTGATCGATTGCTTTTGCTAAATTAATAATACTATTTAAAAATCCTATATAAATTGATAAAATAATAACCAAATATTGATAATTATTGATTTTTAAGGTGTATTTATTCAAATTTGGCCAACGTAATTTTAAATAATTATAGTTTTTTGATGTTTAATTGGGCAATAGTTGGACTTGTTTTAATAATAGTTGGGTTATTGCCGAATAACTGGAATTAAATATTAATTATCGGTGGTAAAAGATAGGATTTGCAAGAAAATAAATCATTTATCACGCCATTGTTGGAAATTTACATTTCTTAGCAATACGATATCATTCAGAATCTATTCAATTCCCTCCCCTGGGAGGGGTGCGGTTGGCTATGCGTAACGGCAGGGAGGGGTTCGCCGACAATATCATATGAACCCCTCCCTGACACTCCCTTGGGAGGGAATCGCACTGGTCGAGCTCCTTTCGCCATTATAATTTTGTCATGCTAGCGATAGCGAAGTATGCTTAACGGCAGATGCTTCGTTCCTCAGCATGACAAATCGGGAATGGTGAAACGAAAAAGCCGTCCCAATAGTTTGGGGACGGCTTTTTATATCTACAAGAAATAAACTTCAAATTATTCTTCTACCATCTCGCTATTTGGAGCTGCCGGCTCGGGTATTTCTTGTTTAAAATAGTGTTTCTGGAATATCAGTATCAGAATAACGCCTACTGATATAGAAGCATCGGCCAGGTTGAACACCGGGCGGAAGAACACAAAATCCTCGCCACCCCAAATAGGGAACCATTTTGGAAAATCGCCGGATATTAGCGGGAAATAGAACATGTCAATCACGCGGCCATGCAATAAAGGCGCATAATGAAATATCACCCCATAAAAAGTAGAGTCGATAATATTACCTACTGCGCCGGCCAGTATCAGTGCGCCGTTCATGATCAAACCACGGTGGTATTTGTGTTTGATAAGGTAGGTGATGCCATAACCAATACCAACAACGGCTAAAATGCGAAATAGCGTAAGGGCAAGCTTACCCCAGTCGCCACCTAGCTCCATGCCAAAAGCCATGCCGTTGTTTTCAGTATAATGCAGCATACCGCGTTCGCCCAGAAATTTAATTTCCTGGCCCTGGTACATATGTGCATGTACCCAAAGTTTGATAGCCTGATCGGCAATTATTATTAATAAAGCAGTTAAAAAAGGTTTTATGTAAACAGCCTTCATTTATTGCTTTAATTTAGCCTCCATAGTAAGGGTAGTGTGCGGCACAGCGCGTAAACGTTCTTTAGGAATCAGTTTACCGGTTTCGCGGCATATGCCATACGTTTTATTTTCAATGCGTACCAAAGCAGCTTCTAATTGTTCAATAAACTTTTTTTGACGGGCAGCTAACTGGTTAATCTGCTCTTTCTCTAAAGTTGCAGAACCGTCTTCAAGCGTTTTGTAAGTACCGGCTGTATCATCAGTACCGTTAGCATTTGGAGCACTTAGCGACGAGGCTAAAGCGTTCAATTCTTCTTTAGCACTGTTTAATTTGTCTAACAATAATTCTTTAAATTCTTTTAACTCAGAGTCGCTATATCTGGTTTTTTCGTTTTCTACTTTCATTTAAACTTTTTTTATAGCAATAATTATTTCATTATCATCAATTGTGGTGGTTTCACCCTCATTTAGCTGATTATCAATGTCTATACTATCGGCCAAAATTTCGGCGCAAATATAGGATAAATTGTTATTGAGCGCGCGGCTTATAGTTTTACTATCTGATAGTCTTACAGTTATCCTGTCGGTAACTTCAAAGCCATTGTTTTTGCGTAGATTTTGTATGCGGTTAATTAACTCGCGTGATATTCCTTCCTCCTTTAATTCGTCGGTTATGGTAACATCTAAAGCCACGGTTAGTTTTCCTAAATTTGCAACCTGCCATCCCGGAACGTCCTCGGCGATGATCTCAACGTCGCTGGTCAATATAGTATATTTATCGTCAAGTATCGATATTGAACCTTCGTCTTCCAGTTGTGCAATTTGCTCTTGCGTGAAATTGTTGATCACATCTGCAACCGTTTTCATATCCTTACCCACTTTAGCGCCCAGGGCCTTAAAGTTTGGTTTGATCTTCTTCTTGATGAAACCGGCCGTATCGGTAATGTATTCGATATCTTTAATGTTGGTTTCAGACAGGATCAGTTCCTTCACCTGGTCAACCTGTTGCTCAAATTCTTTATCCAGAATAGGTAATAAAATTTTGCTCAATGGCTGGCGCACGTTGATGCCCACCTTTTTACGCAGCGATAATACCAGTGACGATATATCCTGCGCCAATTGCATCCGTTCTTCCAGCGCCTCATTCACCAAGGCGGCGGTATAGTCCGGGAAGTTAGCCAGGTGAACCGATTCAAACGGTTCTTTTTGAGTGATGCTGTTAAGGTCGGTATACAAACGCTCGGCAAAGAATGGCGCAATAGGCGACATCAGCTTCGCGATGGTAGTTAAACAGGTATACAGCGTTTGGTACGCCGACAATTTATCTTCTGAGTCATCTGATTTCCAGAAGCGGCGGCGGCTTAAACGGACAAACCAGTTACTTAGGTTCACGTCCACAAAATCCTGGATAGCGCGGGCCGCCTTGGTAGGCTCAAAATCCGCATAAAACGCGTCGACCTCTTTGCTCAGGGTGTTTAGTAACGATATGATCCAGCGGTCAATTTCCGGCCGATCCTGGATCGGAATATCCGGCTCACTGTAGGTAAACTTGTCGATGTTGGCATACATCACAAAGAAAGTGTAGGTGTTATACAAGGTGCCGAAAAATTTACGGCGAACCTCATCAATGCCATCTACATTAAATTTCAGGTTGTCCCAAGGCGCAGCGTTGCTGATCATGTACCAGCGTGGGGCATCGGCGCCAAACTGCTCAATGGTTTCAAACGGATCGACACCATTGCCCAAACGTTTCGACATTTTGTTGCCGTTTTTATCAAGCACCAAACCGTTCGAGATGACGTTTTTAAACGATATGCCTTTGTTGCCAACCTTTTCGTTCACGGCTTTAATCTCATCGCTGGTTTCGCTCAGCATTACGGCTATAGCGTGCAGCGTAAAGAACCAGCCACGCGTTTGGTCTACACCCTCGGCAATGAAATCGGCCGGGTAGGCGTTGGCAAACTCTTCCTTATTTTCAAAAGGGAAGTGCCATTGTGCGTAAGGCATAGCGCCGCTGTCAAACCAAACGTCAATCAGGTCAGGCTCGCGGTACATGGGTTTGCCGGTTGATGATACCAGCACCACATCGTCTACATAAGGGCGGTGCATATCTTCCAACACAAAACCCTGAGGCATCAAACCTGCGGCGATTGCTTTTTCGATCTCTTTGTTCAGTTCAGCAATTGAACCGATGCAAAGCTCCTCTTTACCATCCTCGTCGCGCCAGATAGGTAGCGGGGTGCCCCAGTAGCGTGAGCGCGACAGGTTCCAGTCCACCAGATTCTCCAGCCAGTTACCAAAACGGCCGGTACCGGTCGACTCTGGTTTCCAGTTGATGGTTTTGTTCAGCTCCACCATTTTATCCTTCAAGGCAGTGGTGCGGATGAACCAGCTATCCAACGGATAGTATAAAATTGGCTCATCACTGCGCCATGAGTGCGGGTAACTGTGTTCGTATTTCTTAACGTCGAAAGCTTTGTTCTCGGTTTTTAGTTTGATCGAGATCAATACGTCGGTCGGTTTAAAATCCGATACGGCGCGTTCTTCGGCGGTGTAATATTCTTCTTTCACATAGCGGCCGGCAAAGTCGGTCACCTCATTTACAAAGCGGCCCTGACGGTCAACCAGCGGAACATCTTTGCCATTCTCGTCTTTCACTAAAACGGCAGGTACGCCGGCCTCTTTGGCTACTCTAAAGTCATCGCCACCAAAAGTAGGGGCAATATGAACGATACCAGTACCATCCTCGGTAGTCACAAAATCACCCGGGATAACGCGGAAACCATTTGCGGCCAGATCGTCGTTGGTTACGTAAGGCAACAGTTGCTCGTAATTAACGCCAACTAACTGAGCACCAGTGTAAGTGTCCTTTATTTCCCATGGGATGACCTTGTCGCCGCCTTTGTAATCGGCAAATGATGCACCCTGGCCATCGGCTTTAAACAGTTTACCAACCAAATCTTTCGCCAAAATAACGCTGATTGGCTCGTAAGTGTATGGGTTAAAGGTGGCAATCTTTACGTATTGAATCTTCTCGCCAACAGCTAAAGCGCTATTAGATGGTAAGGTCCAGGGGGTAGTCGTCCAGGCCAGGATGAACAGATCGGTATCAATGTTATCAAACAAAAATGCCGATTTATCATCGCGCTTAACTTTAAATTGCGCGGTGATGGTGGTATCCTTCACCATTTTATAGGTGCCGGGCTGGTTAAGCTCGTGCGAGCTCAGGCCGGTGCCCGATTTTGGCGAGTAGGGCTGAATAGTATAACCTTTATACAATAAGTCCTTATCATACAACTGCTTTAATATCCACCAAAGCGACTCGATATATTCGTTTTTGTAAGTAATGTATGGGTTTTCCAGGTCGACCCAATAGCCCATTTTTTCGGTCAGGTCGTTCCAGATATCGGTATAGCGCATTACCTCTTTGCGGCAAGCGTCGTTATAATCTTTAACAGATATTTTTTTGCCGATATCGTCCTTGGTGATGCCCAGGGCTTTCTCAACAGCCAGCTCAATAGGCAAGCCGTGGGTATCCCAGCCGCCTTTACGTTTTACCTGGAAACCTTTAAGGGTTTTGTAACGGCAAAAAATGTCTTTAATGGCACGCGCCATTACGTGGTGAATGCCCGGCATGCCGTTGGCGCTTGGCGGGCCTTCATAAAATGTATATGGTTTGCTGGCAGGGCGACTGCTGATGCTTTTTTCAAAGATGTTATTCTGCTTCCAAAACTCCAGGATGTCTTTACCCGTCTGCGATAAATTTAACTGCTTGTATTCCTTGTACATTAATCTTTTACCCCTTAAATTTTAGAGGTTGCAAAAATAGGTATTTTAGAATGAAAAATGTGCATGATAAGGCGATTTTGTGACACAGGGGAAACGGTGTATTGAACGATTCTCCGGTGGTGTCATGCTGAGGCTCTCGAAGCATGAGGGCAAAGGCCCGCGCTCACCCTTCGAGAGCCTCAGGGTGACACCCGTTAGTATAAGCGTACTATACGCAGACTTGTTAATCCAATCTCCTCACTTTTCCCTAAATTTACCATCGCCACAAAATCTAACCAACCTATGATGAAACACCCGATAACCCTTTACATACTCGTTTTAGCAATCCTTGCGCCGTGCGTAGCCACGGCTCAAACTGCCAATAATTTCAAAGTTACCGACCGCTTTTTCGGCGTGCATTTTGATTTTCATGCCAACCCGGACACCCGCGGCATCGGTAAGACATTAAAGGCAGAAGATGTTGATTTCATGCTGGATAAGGTGCATCCCGACTATATACAGGTAGACACCAAGGGCCATCCCGGTATTTCAAGTTACCCAACCAAAGTTGGCGTGGCTGCGCCGGATATTTTGCTCGATCCGCTTAAGCTTTTCCGCGAGGAAACAGCCAAAAGGGGCATAGGGTTATTCTCTCATTTTTCAGGCATATTGGATGCGCAAGCCGTCAAAGACCATCCCGACTGGGCGCGCATCAACGGTGGTGGCGATAAGGATAAGGGTGCAACCTCAATCTTTGGGAATTATGCTGCTGATTATTTTATTCCGCAGATTAATGAGCTGAGCAGCAAATACCACATTAATGGGGTTTGGGTTGACGGCGAATGCTGGGCCTTGCAGCCCGATTACTCGGACGCGGCCATAGCCGCCTATACCCGGGCGACGGGAAAAACAGATATCCCGCACCGCCGCAAAGATGATGGTTATCTCGACTATGTGCAGTTTACCCGCCGGGCATTTCATCAGTATTTAACGCATTATATCAATGCAGTGCATAAGTTTAACCCTAACCTGATCGTCACCAGCAACTGGTCGTTTTCTTCATTTATGCCGGGCAAGGTAGATGCGCCGGTTGATTATCTGTCGGGCGATTTTACAAGCGATGCCGTGGCCGATGTTGATTTTGAGTCGCGCGTACTGGCTCCGCAGGGTAAGCCCTGGGACTTGATGTGCTGGGGCTTTATGAGCGATAAAAATGGTAAAGGTTTTTATTGGAAAAGTGCCCGCCACCTTGACCAAAAAGCTGCCTTGGTATTGTCGCAGGGCGGTGGCTACCAGATCTATACCCCGCAGCATCGGGATGCCTCTTTGCCTATGGAAACCGTGCCGATGCTGACCGAGGTTTCTAAATTTTGCCATGATCGTAAGATCTATACTTACAACTCAACGCCCGTACCGCAGGTAGCTTTGCTGTTGTCTGCTTTTGGGCACTATAATGAGTCGCCGGGCGTATTTGAGAATGCGCAGGGGGGCAATAACAATGTCAAGGGCACTTTAGAGCTGCTGCTCGATTCAAAATACAGTGTACAGGTTTTGCAGGAGCATCATCTTAAAAACAATTTAGCGCAATACCCCCTATTGGTGATCACCGAATGGCGCCAGTTGCAGCCTGAGTTTATTGCCGAGATTGAACAATACGTACGCGATGGCGGCAAGGTGCTGGCTATTGGCGATAATCATTTGTTTGGCAAATATCTACAGGGCGCTTTGCCGGTTAAAAGCAATGCGGGTTTATCCATCAGCAAGCAAAATTATGGTAAAGGCGCTATAGCCTGTATCACAGATACCTTTGCCATGAGCGGTATTTCTTTAAGATACCTGAACACCCGCGATGAAAATTTGCGTGCCGCAGTAAATCAAGTGGTTCAAGAGCTTTTCCCACAACCAAAGGTTGAGGTTAACAGTGATAGTAAAGTTCATATCACCCTCAACAAAAAAGATAACAATCTGATGTTGCACCTGGTAAACGTGGGCGACCATTTTGATACCAATGCCGATAATACTTTGAAGTTTAATCTGCCTGCCATCACTACGCCAATTAGCGTAACGCTGGCTACAGGCAAAAGGCCAAAAGCTGTTATACTGCAGCCGGATGGTAAGAAATTGCCCTTTACTTATGCGGCTGGCAAGATAAAATTTGCGGTGCCGGGCTTGGATGTTTATTCGATTGTGCAGGTGATTAATTAGCCTGTCGCTCGGTTTGAGACGCAACATATTGCGTCTCTACGTTATCGGTATTTGTAGAGACGCGATGCTTCGCGTCTCCTCGTTTTACAAGCACGCGGTTCATTTTCTTTTCCCTAAATTTGATCAATGAAAAAATTCATCCGGGGTTTTGGCTATGCCTTTAACGGACTGGCGCATGCCGCAAAAACACAGCTCAATTTCAGGGTGCACCTGGTGGCGGCGTTGGTAGCCGTATACGCCGGTTATGCCCTGCACATTGCTACCGGCGAATGGCTGTGGATTGGCTTTTGTATTGCCCTGGTATTGATGGCCGAGCTGCTCAATACCGCGCTGGAGTTTTTAACCAACCTGGTATCGCCAGAATGGAACAAAACAGCCGGCCATGTGAAGGATATGGGTGCAGCTGCGGTTTTGGTAGCTGCTTTGTTTGCACTGCTTACCGGTGCAGTGATTTTTGTACCTAAAATAATGTTGCTTATTCATGCTGCATAAAACCCGGGGCATTGTTTTAAAAACTACCGACTATGGCGAAAGCAGCGTCATCGTTCAGATATTTACTGAAAAGCTGGGCCTTCAATCATACATCATAAATGGGGTGAAAAAGCCGAAGGCAAAAATTAGCCGCAATATGTTACAGCCGCTGCATTTGCTTGATCTGGTAGTTTACCATAAGGGTACGGGTGGGGTTCAGCGAATTTCGGAACTGAAAACTTCGCCGGTTTTACAAAGCATACCTTACGACGTGATCAAAAGCAGCATGGCTATATTTTTGAACGAGGTGCTGTATAAATCCATTCGCCAGCAAACGGAGGACCCGCATTTGTTTGATTTTGTGTTCAGCGCAATTGAGTGGTTAGATCACCAAGGCGCAGGCCTGGCCAATTTTCACCTGCTTTTTTTGACGCAGCTTACGCGCTACCTGGGTTTTTATCCGGATAAGTATCTTTATGACACAGCTGATTATTTTGATTTGAAAGACGGGGTGTTTAAGCGGTATAAGCCTGAAGGATTGCTTTACCTTTCGCCGCCGCATACGCAGAATTTTAGCCGGTTGCTGGCTTGCAATTTTGAGAACCTGCCCGGCCTAAAGTTTGGTAATGAAGACCGGCGTTATCTTTTGGGAAAAATATTGGAATATTATGCACTGCACGTTGAGGGTTTCGGCAATATCCGCTCGCATGAAATTCTGGAAGAAGTGCTGAGCTGATTAAGCGTTCAGCCCAAGCACTTTCTTTTTGATAAATTCGATAGATGAATCGGGTAGTTGTGCGCCGCCGGTTTGAGTAAGGGTGTTGTCGCTATTAATCTTTAAGTCGGCGCTCAGGTTTTCGTCAATAGTGACATGCAACATGTCATGCTCCTTCACTACGTCGCAGTTAAGATCTCTGCCTGAATAGTTTATTTCAAATTGATATTTACCGTCGTTTGCTGCGGGTTTGGTGTCTTTAGGCTCAATCATGGTATGTGTTTTTATTTAATAACACCGTAACCGGGCCGATGTTTTTTGGATTTGGCCTTTGGGGATTGCAAATCCCCTGAAATAAAGTCCGGATTGCAATCCGGACTAAAATTAAAGTAAGGGGTGTCACCTTGAGGCTCTCGAAGGGTGAGCGCAGGGAATGAACCCATTTCCAGGCCTTTGCCCTCATGCTTCGAGAGCCTCAGCATGACACCCTTTTTTATTTACCAGTTCCTAAACAAGCGCACAATCTTCACCACATCTTCCCGCTCTTTGTTATCCGCGCAAAACTGGGCAAAAAACTCGGGGGCGTAATAATATAAATATCTTACTTTTTTAGGCGTAGCTATCCAGATACGGTATTCGGGGCCATCTTCAATAGAATGATCTACAACGTCTCGGTTGCCGTTTTTCGCTTCTTCGGTTTCGTTGCATTTGGGTAGCCCGCTGTTATCGTCAGGGACAGTAAAAAGGTGTGCCGCCGCCAATGAGGTTATCATAGCGTCTGCCTGTGCATCGGTAGTTTCAAGGGGTTTTAATGAAGGCTCGTCGACCGATAGCGGCACGTTTGCTACGGGCATACTGCCCGTCATTTTTTGCCAGTGCCCGCCTTTTAACAGCAGTACATTAAATATTAATTTATGTGCGATGTTATCGTAAGCCCGGCAAGCTATCATCATGTCATAATTTTTGACCGACGTAATAGGGTTATCGCTAAGCAATGCGTTAGCTTTGAACTGCTGAACTACGGCGTGTTGCGCAAAGGTGTAATTTATCAGCAAGGTGACCGATAAAATAATCATGAACAGGTTTTTCATATAAGGGTGTATTAGCTAACTAATTCAGCCACCTTTAAGATGGAATCAACATACTCGCGGTTATTAGCTAGCCGCGGCACTTTATTTTGGCCGCCCAGCTTGCCTTTCTCCTTCATCCAGCTAAAGAACGTGCCATCCGGTAGTTTTCGTACAACGGGCCGGCGTAACGCCATATCTTTAAATCGTTTAGCGTCGTAATCTGAGTTTATGCGGCGCAGGGTTTCGTCCAGTATGTCTATAAAGCGCTCAAATTCATTAGGGCTTTGTTCAAACTCTATGAGCCATTCGTGCGCGCCGCATTCATCGCTGCTAAAGTAAACAGGAGCGGCGGTATAATCCCGAATTACAGCCCCTGTTTGGTTGCAGGCTTCTTCGAGGGCGCGTTCAGCATTGTCTATAATTACTTCTTCGCCAAAGGCATTAATAAAATGTTTGGTACGGCCGGTTATTTGTATGCGATAAGGTGCCAACGAAGTAAAGCGAATGGTGTCGCCAATTAAATACCGCCATAAGCCGGCATTGGTGCTGATAACCAGTGCGTAGTTTTTGCCAATCTCCACTTCATCTAATGTCAGTGTCTGCGGATTTTCATCGTGCAAATTCTCTACCGGTAAAAACTCGTAGAAAATGCCATAATCCAGCATCAAAAGCATTTCGCCCGGCTCAACAGTATCCTGTATGCCGAAGAACCCTTCAGAGGCGTTATAGTTTTCCAGGTAATACATGTCATCGCTCGGTATCAGTTTTTTAAATTGGTCGCGATAGGGACTGAAATTTACCGCGCCATGAAAGTACATCTCCAGGTTTGGCCAAACTTCTAACAGGTTGTTTTTTCCGGTGATTTCGAGGATGCGCTTGCAAAGCACCAGGTTCCAGGTAGGTACTCCGCTTAGGCTGGTAACGTTTACATCTTTAGTGGCATGAGCCATCTTCTCAATCTTTTCCTCAAAATTCTCCAGTAAGGCAATGTCCAGATGAGGTGTGCGATGAAATTCGGCCCACAGCGGCAGGTTCTTCATAATCACGGCCGACAAATCGCCAAATGAAGTATCCGGGCTTAACTGGCTTATCTGGTGGCTGCCTCCAATGGTAAGTATCTTTCCGGTAAACATACGTGCATCCGGGCGATTGTTGAAGTAGATGGTAAGCAGGTCCTTGCCGCCTTTAAAGTGGCATTCTTCCAGGGCTTCTTCACTTACGGGGATGAACTTGCTACGGTCGTTAGTCGTGCCGGACGATTTGGCAAACCATCGGATTTCTGAAGGCCACAGCACATTTTGCTCGCCTTTGAGCATGCGTTCAATGTAAGGCTTAAGCGTATCGTAAGTTTGTATAGGGACGCGTTCTTTAAACTCGTTAAGTGTGGTGATGCTTTTATAGCCGTATTTTTTACCCCACTCGGTGTTTTCTGAGCATGATATCAATTGTTCGAACCATTCTTCCTGCACCTCATTAGGGTACTTCATAAAAAGTTCTATCTGATGGATACGCTTTTTCATGAACCAGGTAAAAACGGAGTTAAAAATTGTCATACGCAGCCGGTATTTACTAAGACTGTTTCTCGCCTGTGGCCGAGAATGTTTTTCTTTTTAAAACAAAGTTGGCACCCAGGTATACTTTACGCACCAGTTCATCTTCAGCCAGCACCTCGGGCACGCCCGATTTCAATATTTTGCCTTCAAACAACAAATAAGCCCTATCTGTGATAGAAAGGGTTTCCTGCACGTTGTGGTCGGTAATTAAAATACCGATGTTGCGGTGACGCAATTTAGCCACCATGGCTTGTATCTCCTCAACGGCAATTGGGTCTACACCCGCAAAAGGTTCGTCCAGCAAAATAAAATTAGGCTCGGCGGCCAAAGCGCGGGCAATCTCGGTACGGCGACGCTCACCACCCGACAGTAGGTCGCCGCGGTTGCGGCGCACTTTATGCAGGCTAAACTCGTCTATCAGGGTTTCCAGCTTTTCTTCCTGCTGTTCTTTACTCATCTTGCCCATTTCCAGTATGGCCTTGATGTTATCCTCAACGGTTAGCTTACGAAAAACCGAAGCTTCCTGAGCCAGGTAACCGATACCTTTTTGTGCGCGACGATACATGGGATCGGTAGTGATTTCTTCATCATCGAGAAAGATCTTGCCCTCGTTAGGTTTTATCAAACCCACTATCATATAAAACGATGTGGTTTTACCCGCGCCGTTAGGCCCAAGCAAACCCACAATTTCGCCCTGCGATACATCAAACGATACATCGTTAACAACAGTACGCTGTTTGTATTTTTTTACTAAATGCTCTGCCCGTAGATTCATTTTTTGGTTGTACGTATTACGTTATATGTGTTTTTTGATTATGATTAATAAACGCCTTGAACGTATAACGTAAAACTTAAAGCGTTTTTATTCCCTTTATATTCAACTGAATGGAACGTTTGTCGCGCCATACATTTTCTTCAATAGCGTAGCAAATGTCAAAAGGTTCATCCTTTTTAATTTGCGACAGTTGTTCGCCCTGGCCAAAGGCAATGCAATCAAACATGGCCGAGCCCGGCTGCATCACCGTCATTTTTATGTGGTTTTGGCCAACCAGTACAGGCGTGCCACAAACGTATACATTTTTAGTCAGGAACACAGGGGCCATATTTTCTGGCCCGAATGGTGCAAACTGGTTCAGAATTCTGAAAAATTTCGACTCAATCTGATCTAAACGCAATTCTGCGTCAATTTGTATTTGCTGCACCAATTGTTCGGCAGTAATGGTCGAGCTCACTACCTCCTCAAACTTATCTATAAAAGCCGCTACGTTTTCGGGTTGCATGGTTAAACCTGCGGCATATTTGTGCCCGCCGAATTGTATCAGCAAGTCACTGCATCCGCATAAAGCCTCATACAGGTCATATCCCAAAACCGAGCGCGCTGAACCGGCCACATGCCCATTTGAACGGGTAAGCACAACAGTCGGGCGATAATATTTTTCTGTTAATCGTGAAGCGACAATGCCAATAACGCCCTTGTGCCAGTTTTCATTAAATACTACTGTCGATTTACGGTCGATCATTACCTGGCTTTCTGAGATCATGCCCAAAGCTTCGTCGGTGATCTGCAAATCGTGGCCTTTGCGTTCTGTATTATGCACGTTGATGAGTTCGCCTTTGGTTTGAGCTGCGCTTTCATCGCAGGATATTAAAAGCTCAACCGCATGCTTGGCATCGTCGATGCGCCCGGCTGCGTTAATCCGCGGACCAAGTAAAAAGACAATGTCTGATATCGTATAGCTGATATTTTTACCCGCAACGCCCATCAGGGTTTTAAGCCCGATGCAAGGGTCGGTATTCAGTTTTTGTAACCCAAAGTAAGCCAGCGTACGGTTTTCGCCCACAATAGGTACGATATCGCAGGCCACGCTAACGGCAACCAGGTCATAATATTTAGCGACGTCTTCAAAGGGCAAGCCATTTTTTTCGGCATAAGCCTGGGCCAGTTTAAAGCCAATGCCACAACCTGAAAGTTCTTTAAACGGATAGCCGCAGTCTTTACGTTTGGGGTCGAGCACGGCAACTGCCTCTGGCAATACATCGCCCGGCGTGTGGTGATCGCAAATTATAAAATCTATGCCCAGCTCGTTGGCATAAGCTATTTTATCTACTGATTTGATGCCGCAGTCGAGCGCGATAATTAAGGTAAAGCCATTGGCGGCGGCATAGTCAATGCCCTGAGTAGATATGCCATAACCTTCTTTATAGCGGTCGGGTATGTAATACTCGATATTGCCATGGTGATTTTTAAAGAAGCTGTAAACCACAGCCACGGCGGTGGTTCCGTCCACGTCATAGTCGCCATAAATCATCATTTTTTCGCCTGTGGCGATGGCTGTTTCAATGCGTTCAATAGCTTTCTCCATATCCTGCATCAGGAATGGGTCGTGCAGATGGCGCTCGTCGGGTCTGAAAAAATGGCGGGCCTGCTCAAAGGTTTTAACCCCGCGCTGTATGAGTAAAGTGCTTAGAACGGGGTCAATATTGAGATCGGTGGCTAATTGGTTTATTTCATCAATTGCCGGAACATCCCTTATCGCCCATCGTTTATTCATATCTTTGCAGCTTATAACGAGTAAATATAGTGAATGTGCATATATGCAGATGTGCAAATGTGCAGATTGTTGATTAAGATAATGATAGAGTTACCTGCAAGAGTAAAAATAATCTGCACATCTTCATACATCTGCGCATCCACAAAGCATTTGGGCATCTGCATATTTACACATTCGCACATTTGACATGAAAATTTTCGCATTAGGTGAGGGCTCTTATTCGGTAGATGCAACTAAGAAATTTATTCCATTTGATCCTCAGATCCATAACTTTCGTGAAAGGCCGGGGTCATTATTCATACATGTTAACCCGTTTTTGATTCAAACGGCTACAGACCTGATCGTGCTGGATTGCGGCCTGGGCTATAAAGACACGCGCGACGAGCTGATATTGCACCAGCACATCCGCAACGCAGGTTTTGACCCGGAGGATGTTACCCTGGTGCTTATGTCTCATCTGCACTATGATCACTCCGGAGGTTTGGTAGTTGAGCGTAATGGCAAACTCGAGCCAAGTTTCCCGGCGGCCGAGCACGTGATACAACGAGGGGAGTGGGAGACGGCTTTCAGCGGTAAATCATCATCATACCATAAAGAGATATTTGAAACGTTGCAACGCTCGGCGCATATTACTTATGTAGAGGGCACCGGGGATTTTAAACCGGGCATTCGTTATGAGCTTTCAGGCGGGCATTGTCAGTATCACCAGGTTTTTTGGCTGGAAGACGGCGAGAATAAAGTGTTTTTTGGTGGCGATGAATTGCCCGAGCCTGAGCAGTTGATCCGCCGTTTTAAAGCCAAGTACGATTTCGACCCGCAAAAAGCTATGGAATTGCGTGACCACTACGGCAAAATAGCTGCCGATGAGGGGTGGACCTGCCTGTTTTATCATGCTAAGTCGACCGCGGTTGGAAACATTAGCTATAATGGGGATCATTTTTTGATTACACCAGCGTAAGTTTATTTTCCCGATTGTCATCCTGAGCGGCAGCGAAGGATCTTATGCCGCCGTTCATGTCGCTGGTATAAGATTTTTCACTTCGTTCAAGAGAATAGGTTTTCACTACGGTCAGAATGGCAATTTTTAAAAAAGAAACGAGCGATGAGTTTCAAACCCATCGCTCGTTTCTTTTTATATTGCATTAGCTAATCAATTGGCTGCGTTAGCTTCAAACATTTCTTTAATCTTCTCTACGCTCAGGGGTTTTGAAATAAAGTTCTTGACCAGCGGGTATGAGCGGGCTTTGTTAATATCGTTACTAAAAACCGACGACGAGATGATATAAATTTTGCTTTTGCCTTCGGGATCAATGTTCAGCCGTTTGTATTCGTCCAAAAATTCCCAGCCATTCATAATAGGCATATTGATATCCAGCAAGATAAAGTCGGGCAGCAATGATGGGTCGTGTTTTTGAATATTTAGCAGCTCATCAATAGCAAACCTCCCGTTTAAGCAGGCGGATATGGCAGTGTTGTCAACAGCTTTTTTTATTAGTTTAATAGAGATGAAATTATTTATCTCATCGTCGTCAACTAATAAAATGCTTACTGGTTTGCTTTCAGTGTTCATATGTAGAGCTTATACGGCTAAAATTTCAAAAGGTTATATTCCTGTATGTTGTAAACATCGCAAAAAGCAAAAGTGTTTTATTTCACATGAATATACAAGTATTTTTAGACAAACATTAGCCTAAATATTAATAAAATAATAAAAAAGCAGTTTGATTGCCTTTAGAGAAATATAGTGTCAGCCTAGTATAATATTTAAAAAAATAAAATGCAATTTTGTTGCATCTGACTATATTTGCAGTGATGACTTCAAAAAAGCTTGGCTCAAAATTAGATCATATTGGCATCACGGCCTCTACACTTTGTGCAATCCATTGCGCTGTAGTGCCCGTTATACTCACTTTTTTGCCGCTGGCGGGTATCGGTTTCCTGGCTACACCGCTATTTGAGTGGACTATGATTGGGCTGGCATTGCTGCTGGGGGTGATGTCCATTCTTTTATCGTATGTGCGTACGCACAGGCGCACTTTGCCGTTATTAATGTTAGTAGCAGGTTTTGCTGCTGTTGTGTTAGGGCACATTTATTTAAGGGGATGGATAGAGGCGGTAGTAGTGCCGCTTGGAGGGCTGACAATTGCCGCGGCGCATTTTGTAAATTTTAAATATGTGGGTAGCTGCAAAGCCGGCGATCATCATTTTCTCCATTTACCCCATCGTCATCATACTAAGCGTAGCTAGCCTGGTAAATGCTTTAAACCGGGTTTAAAGCTTATTAAATTGTAAAACAAATTCGCTAAATCTTAGTAATTTTGTAAAGTAATTCTTTAAATGAGGCATAATCAACATTTTGAACATCTCTTAAAAAGGCATCAGCTTAAACGTACTGAGGCCCGGTTAAGGGTGCTTGAGCTTTTGGTGAATAAAAAAACTGCAACCTCGCAGCCTGATCTGGAAAGCGTGATCGCCGATGTCGACCGCGTTACGCTGTATCGTATTTTAAATGCGTTTGAAGAAAAAGGCATTATCCATAAAGTGTTCGACTTAAATGGTACGGCTAACTATGCCATTTGCTCGTCAGACTGCGATGAGCACTATCACCACGATGAGCACCTGCATTTTAACTGTACTAATTGCAAAAACGTGTATTGTTTAGACGAGATGGATATGCCGCCTATTGTTTTACCGGCGGGCTTTAAATTAGAAAAACTAAGTTTTAGCGCAACCGGGCTATGCCCAAAATGTGCTAATAAATAACATCTTGCTATTGGTTGAATGAACAAAACTTTTACCCACTTACCGCTTATTGCTCTGAATAGCTTTTTGCTGTCGTTAGTTTTCTCACTTTGTTCGTTTACCAGTCCTCAAGATAGTGCGGCCACCAGCGGCTACCGCTTTAAAACCGTAGTAATTGATGCCGGCCATGGTGGCAAAGACCCGGGTACGCATGGTTTGCATTCTAACGAGAAAACCGTCGCTTTACAAATCGCTAAAAAACTAAGGGCTGCCATACAAGATCAAATGCCGGGCGTTCATACCGTAATGACACGTGCCGACGATACTTTTATTCCTTTGAATACGCGTTCTGAAATAGCTAATGAGCATCATGGTAATTTGTTTATCTCTATCCACTGCAATTCATCGCCCGAGGGTACGGGCTACAGCGACCATAAGCAAAAAGGTACTATGATGCTGGTTTATGGTTTTCACAGGGTAAAGGAGCAGTTGGAGGCCATTCGCGAAAACTCGGCTATTTACCAGGAAAAAGACTACAAAACCAGATACCAGAGCTACGACGAAAACGACCCGGTTAATCGCATATTAATGAACGCCTATATGCAGAAATATCGCCAGCACAGTATATTTTTTGGCGATTTGCTGAACGAGGAGTTTAAAGACAAAGGCCGCACAACCATCGGCGTAAAAGAGCAGGGCATCCTGGTGCTGGCCCACAGCGCTATGCCTGCGGTGATGATAGAGACCGGCTTTATCAATAACCCCACTGACGAGGATTACCTGACCTCAGAAGAGGGGCAGAATGAAATTGTGCAGGTGATTATTAAAGCGCTGAAACGGTATAAGGTTAAAACTGGCGGTTAG
This sequence comes from Mucilaginibacter ximonensis, assembly GCF_042686265.1. NCBI lineage: Bacteria > Pseudomonadati > Bacteroidota > Sphingobacteriia > Sphingobacteriales > Sphingobacteriaceae > Mucilaginibacter > Mucilaginibacter ximonensis. The sequence goes on along the minus strand of NZ_JBHUPD010000002.1, from coordinate 284,862 downwards.
TAAGATATCTTTGTTATTAAAGGGCCAACTACAACTCATTTTTATTATCTTTAATTTACCTGGCTTATGTGCATAGTAAGATGCGGAGTAGTTGCTTAACCATAACCTTTAAAACAATCCCGGGGATTATTATAATTCTTTGGGTAATATCACAGTTAATTTCTTTTTCTGCATTTGCCCAGGCTCCTAACGTTAGTTATTCAACTCCTCAAACTTACAAGCTCCATTATACCATAGTACCCTTGCAACCTGTTAATACCGGCGGGCCTATACCTGTAGCTAACAATGAAGTTATTACCGTTGCTACTACTCCCGGCGTAACCGGAGGAGTAGCAGTTGACGCCGCAAATGGCTTATTATATGTTAGTGACCAGAGTTATAATAAAATATACAAAGTTGATTTGGCAACAGGTGCTAGCTCTGTTTTTGCCGGTACAGGAGCTGCCGGATCAACTGATGGTCCTGGTAACGTAGCGACCTTCAATCAACCCGGCGCTCTTTTAAGAGACGCTGCAGGGAACATTTATATTTCAGATCAGGGTAGTAATATCATCAGAAAAATTACCCCGACGGGCGTAGTGAGCACCTTGGCAGGAAGTGGCATTGCGGGATATGCTGACGGGCCAAGTGCTTCGGCTAGTTTTAAAATCCCTTGCGGGTTAACCATTGATGCAGCAGGAAACGTTTATGTGGCCGATAAGGGGAACGACTGCATTCGAAAAATAGCGCCCGCTGGAGTGGTGACAACAGTAGCCTCTGGTATTGCTGCGCCAACGGGTGTAGATATAGATGCCGGCGGTAATTTGTATGTAAGCGAGCAAGCCACCGGAAAAATCAAAAAAGTATCTGTAAACGGTACCATTGGTGTAGTTGCTTTCGGTATGGGTGCTATTTGCGAATTAAGGGTAGATGCGTCAGGCTATATTTTTATTTCAGATCAAAGCAGCAATGCTGTAAAAAAGTTCTCGCCAACTATTGGTGCAAATACGACACTGGAAGGTGCTATTACCGGCCCTGTTGGCTTAGCTATAGATGGCTTAGGCAACATTTATGTAACTACAGGCGACAATAGTGTTTTAAAAATATCAATTGGTGGATACACCATTGATAAAGCCTTACCTACGGGGTTAACTTTTGACAGCAAGACCGGGATAATTAGCGGCACCCCAACCGAAACATCGCCACTCACAGATTACAGTATTACCGCCTATAACGCTATAGGTGTCAGTATCACAACAATAAATTTAGAGGTGATTGATGATGGTCAGCAACCGTCCATAATAACCATGCCTCCGTTTAACACCAATAACCTGGTGGGCAATTTACTTGATCCGGGTGCTACCAGCACCAATACACAAACACCTATAACTTATACCAGCAGCGATCCGTCAATTGCATCAATTACAGCTGATGGCAAAATTGAAATTCACAACGGTGGTGTTGTTAAGATTACAGCCAACCAGGCCGGCAATGCGGTTTATAGCCCGGCGCAACCTGTAACCGGCACACTTACTATCACGATAGGTCAAACACTCAATTTTCCGGCCTTAGTCGACAGAACACCTTGTTCCAGTGATTTTGAACTTAACGTAACCAGCAAAGACCCCGGCTACGGTATACCACTTTCTAATATACCTATAACCTATGCCAGTAGTGATCCGTCGGTAGCAACGGTGTCGGCTACCGGCATGGTTCATATCCTAAAAGCGGGCACGGCGCAAATAACGGCCAATCAGGCGGCGGGTGGGTTTTATACTGCTGCCGCCCCGGTAACGCAGGTTCTCCATATCGTTACAGATGAAGTGCCTTCCTTTAATGTAAGTAGTACACCAAATAATATTTGTGAAAGCACGGCGGTTACTTTTACAGCCAATGTCCATAACCTTGCCAATCTTATCAATCCAAGCTATCAATGGCAGGTAAACAATAACAATGTAGGAACCAACAATTATCAGTACATATCGGCGGTAAACAACGGGGATGTTGTAACATGTATAGTTACTAATAATACCAGTTGCCCGGTAAGTGCGTCATCAGCTACCTTGCCTATTGCAGTAACACCCATCATTAATCTTGCTACCAGCGTTACGCAAATACCAGTTCCGCCTGTTTGCCAGGGCGCAAATATCAAATTTGTGGCCAAAACTACCAACAACATAACCAGTGTTAACTATCAATGGCAGGTTAACGGAATTAATGTCGGTACAAATGATAGCACCTATACCGCCAATAACTTTAACGACGGCGATAAAATAACCTGCACCGCTACTGATGCCGTAAGCAGGTTTTGCGCGACACCGTCAACATCATCGCCAATTACAGTTAATATTTTGCCGCCTGCCAACATCAATGCTTCGGTTATGGTCCAGGCATCAGGTAATAATGTCTATGCAGGCACGGCAGTAACTTTTACAGCCGTAGTTTCAAATATGACAGGCTCCATAAGTTACCAATGGCAGGTAAATGGTAAAAATTCGGGTAGCAACAGCAATAGTTTTACAACAACTGCCTTAAATAATGGCGATGCGGTAATTTGTATCGCCAGTTCGTCGGTACAATGTACGGTACCTGTTACCAGCAACTCCATTACTGAAACTATTTTGCCGCCCCTGCAAATTATTGCGCCTAATACGTTTACACCTAATGGTGATGGTATAAACGATCTGTGGATTATAGCCGGATTAAATACCTATCCAAATAGTACAGTAACAGTTTATAACAGGTATGGCATGCGGCTTTATTTTTCTAAAGGGTATATCAAGCCCTGGGACGGCACTGACAACGGAAAGGAGTTGCCTGTCGGAACCTATTATTATATCATTGATCTTGATCAGCATAAGCCTAAAGTAACCGGCTATGTGGCTATAGTCAGGTAGCCTTTATGATTTGATTATGAAAATCGCAACGAAATTAACTGAATTAACAGAATTGTTAATTACTGCGCAAGGTGTGCAAAATTTATATGTTAAAATTAGTTAAATCAGCCACGAAAATTAACGATAGTGTTAACATGCGTTTTATCTTTGTGCTAATTGTTACCTATCGAACCAAACCAATTGTTCTTTATGATAAGTTAATGAGTCAGTTAATACAAAAAAGAGGATCTACAGGACCCTCTTTTTTGCTTTATAACTAATTGCATTAGCTAACTATTGCAGCCATAAACCCAATAGCTTCAGCCGAGTGCAAGGCAGCAGTCGATTCCATAGTAATTTGCGCCATTTCAGAAGCACGCTTGCGCATCAGGCTCTCATAAGCGGCAATAGCATCATGAGTGTTTAAATAATTATCGTTTAATAAACAGTTGCTTAGCTCAACGGCATCCAGCATGGCCATGTTTACGCCTTCGCCGGCAAATGGCGGCATCAGGTGCGCCGCATCGCCCAGCATGGTGAGGTTAGGCTGTGCTTCCCAGCTTTGGTCGAAAGGCATGCAGTATAAGGGCCGGGGGATGAAACTTCCGCTTGCGTTTTCAAATAACTCCAGCCAAACGCCATCCCAGCCCGCATAAGCTTGTTTAAACCAAGCCAGTACTTGTGCCTTGTCAGTAAAGTCGATACCGCTGGTTTTAACCCAATCTTCATCACATTTAAAGCTTGGGTAAAACACCAGGCTGCCATCGCCTTTTGAACTTACAATTAAACTTTGGCTGTTGCCAAAGGCAAATATCTTACCATCATTTAAAAGCTTATGAATCTTCGGGCAATTTTTCTTTGATTCATAAACCGCGCCCTCAATAGCCGTAACGCCAGAGTAAAACGGTTTGATATCAGTAAGATACTTGCGCAACTTTGAATTGGCGCCATCGGCAGCAATAACTAAGTCGGCAAAAGCTTCAGACCCATTTTTAAAATCAAGTTTCCAAATACCGTTTTGCTGTGTCATCCCGATGAAATGGCTGTCCCAGGTTACGGTGCCGGGTTTAAGGGAATCGAGCAATATTTTTTGCAAAGGACCTCGGTCGATTTCCGGACGTGAGCGATCATTATTGCCTGTTTCCTCAATAATCGAGTTGGCTTTCCAGTCCATCAGGTGCATCTTATCGGCCCCCGGGCGGTAGTTGGCTTCAAATGCGGCCATTAAGCCAGCTTCGCGCAGGGCGCGCAATCCTGATTCTTCATGTAAGTCTAATGTAGCGCCTTTAGGGCGGGCGTGCTCGTGGGCATCGCGTTCATATACGCTAACATCGGCACCGGCTTGCTGCAGCAGTCGCGCCAGGGTTAAACCGCCCGGTCCGCCACCCACAATGGCTACTTTTTTGTCTTCTAGATTTTTCATGTCTTACGGTGGTTAATTAGGTAGACGAGCATGGCGCCAAAACATTTTAAATATATTGTAGATTTCCAAATTGCTATATTGCATTCTTTAATGTTGCTTTAAAATGACCGCCAAAGAGTTTAATCGCCCTGTACGTGTTTTAGTTGCCAAGGTTGGGCTTGACGGGCATGACCGTGGGGCCCGTATCATAGCCACTTCGCTGCGTGACGCCGGGATGGAGGTTATTTATACCGGCTTGCGCCAAACAGCCGAAATGGTTGTAAACACCGCGTTGCAGGAAGATGTAGATGCAATAGGCATTTCTATTTTGTCGGGCGCGCATATGACGGTTTTTCCCAAGATCATCGACCTGATGAAACAAAAGCAAATGGACGACGTATTGCTAACCGGTGGCGGCATTATTCCTGAGGATGATGTAGCGCAGCTGAAAAAGCTGGGTGTGGGCGCACTATTCCCTCCTGGCACTAATACCCACGACATTGTAAAATACATTACCGCTTGGGTGCATCAACACCGTAATTTTTAATATTTGCTGTATGGTATACCAAAATCTGCTTGTTGAAACGCATGGTCCGGTTCAATATATTATCATTAATCGCGAAAGCAAACTAAATGCGCTCAATAGAGACACCCTTTTTGAGCTGCACATAGCTTTGGGCGACGCTTTGCATAATAAAGAAGTTGGCGGCGTTATACTAACCGGAGCCGGTCCAAAAGCCTTTGTCGCCGGAGCAGATATTGCAGAATTTCAAGGATTGGACGTTGATGCTGCCCGCAATCTGGCGCACGAAAATCAGCGGAATATTTTTGATGTTATCGAGAACTTTAGTAAGCCGGTTATTGCTGCTATAAATGGCTTTGCGTTGGGTGGTGGCTTAGAGCTGGCAATGGCCTGTCATATCCGCATTGCGTCTGACAACGCAAAGATGGGTTTGCCTGAAGTTACCTTGGGATTAATACCGGGCTATGGCGGCACGCAGCGATTAACCAAACTCATAGGCAAAACTAAGGCCATGGAAATGATCCTGACTGCCGAGATGATCAGCGCTAACGAAGCCCTTAGCCTGGGTTTGGTAAACCACGTAGTGATCCAGGAGCGGCTGGCACAACTTGCAGAGGAAATATTATTAAAAATTTTAAAAAACGCACCTTTAGCCCTGGCTGGCGCAATAGCCTCAGTAAATGCTGCTGCCGATGCCACAGTTAATGGCTTTGATACTGAGATAGTTGAATTTGCCAAATGCTTTGCCACTAACGATTTAAAAGAAGGTATTTCAGCCTTTCTCGGCAAACGCAAACCGAATTTCAAAGGCGAATAAATCCCGTTTATTACAGTTTGTTGACTAAAATACCAAAAAGGTCAAAAAATAAATCGTTGTTAATCAATCGATTGAATAAAAGTGACATTTGGATGAAAAATTATATAGGTTTTGTGATGTTAATTTGTGCCGTGTTTAAACAAAAGCACATTATTATTAATACATACCACTATGAAAAGTACATTAAAAATCACAGCACTTGTTTTAGCCTTTGCAAGTTTAAGCTTAGGCGCTAAAGCACAAACCAAATCTACATCTACAACAGCAGACGGTATCCGTTACAGCATTGGCGTTGACGCAGGCATACCAACAGGCAATTTATCTGATAGCTATAACTGGAACCTGGGCGGTTCATTGCAAGTTGATATCCCGGTTGCAAAGCAATTGTTTGTTACTGTTAATGCAGGTTACAACAATTTATTTGCTAAAGATGTAACCGTAGGCGATATTGTTAAATCTGGTACTAACATTCAATTATTGCCGGTAAAAGCAGGTTTAAAATACTTCGTTGCAGGTAGTTTTTACGTACAAGGCGAAGCTGGCGCAACCTTTTTGCTTAATAAATCAGATTTAGTTGGCGTAAACAATTCTACCGTGTTTACTTACGCTCCGCAAGTTGGTTACCAATTTCCGCTGGGTGGTCAAAGCTTCTTAGATGCAGGTGTACGTTTTGAAAACACCACCAAACTAAACAGCAATCTTGATGATAGCAAGCTGCACTTCGTTAGCTTACGAGTAGCATACGGATTCTAACAAATTTACCCTACAACTACCTAATAATCAGGAAAAGCGCTGCCGGTATCGGCGGCGCTTTTTTTATTTGCAGTAGCTTGATATCAAAAATTAACATTTTTTTACATCTATTTATAGCGTGTAATTGCGCGGGGATATTAGTTTTGCACAAGTTTATCATAATCTGATATATTGCGATGGGTTATACGTTGTTAACGCTTTGTGCGTTTAACACATTATCTTTAAGAAAATTAATATGAAAATCACCTTTAAGGCTCTTGTTTACGTTGTTTTATTTACCTGTTTTTGTTCGGCCGCAAAAGCACAGATCATTATTCCGGATAGTGTGCGTATTGGTTTGGGCATTAACGTGGCATCAACCGTAGGCAACAGTTTTGGCGTAGGCGTAAATACTTCCCTGGGGAGCGATGCCAAGTCTGCCTACAATTACGGTGGTGGCCTAACGGCACATATAGATGTTCCTATCTTTTCGTCAATGTATGTTACGGCTTCAGCAGGATATATCAGCTTTTTAAAATCAGGCAATGCATCTAAAAGTCAGCAGGCAATTGAAGGCGTAAAAACGCCCGATTTTAACACCATACCTTTAAAGTTAGGCTATAAATTCATCATAGGTAACAGGTTTTATATAAATGCCGAAGCCGGGGAAACTTTATTGGCCAACAAAAAAGACCTGTATGCACCTTACGGTAATTCATTTACGTGGTCGCCCTCAATTGGTTTGTTAATGCCATTTAAAAAACACCATCACCAATACATTGACGCTAATTTCAGGTACGAGAGTACTGAAGGTTTTTACTACGACAATGTCCGTAACAATTTCTGGTCGTTGCGCGTAGCTTATATGTTTAATTTATAGCTGTAGGCTATAAATTTGCTTGGCGGCACTGGCGGCGTTCAAAAAAAATTAAGTTAAATAGCCTAAACACTTGCAAAAATGCGTTGGTATATAGCATTTTTGTGTAACTTACATATTAATAAGCCGCCGGATAATAGAATTGCTGTATGAAAAAAATCCTCATCATCGATGATGAAGTAAATGTCGCCGTATTACTTTCCAAATTTTTAACACGCAACGGATTTAACGTAACTACTGCTTCAAGTGGCAGTAGCGGTATTGAGCATCTGAAAAATGAAGAATTTGATCTGGTGCTGTGCGATTACCGTTTGGAGGATACTGACGGCCGCGAAATGCTGCGTCTGATAAAAACCGAGTACCCAACCACGGGTGTAATTATTATTACCGGATACTCTGATATTAAGATGGCTGTCGAGCTGATCAAGATGGGCGCTTACGACTATATCAGCAAACCACTTTACCCGGACGAAATATTAAATACCATAACTAAAGCTATTGAAACCCGCCAGGCATTGATGGAGGCTGCCGACGCACCCGCACCGGTTGCCAGCGCTAAAGCGATAAAAAAGCAAGCGGTATCCTCAAACGATGTAGTTGTTGGTACCAGCCGCGCATCAAAAGAGCTTTTCAGGCAAATTGAACTGGTTGCACCCACTAATTACAGTGTGATTATTTTAGGCGAAAGTGGCGCAGGTAAAGAAGAAGTGGCAAAAAGCATTCACATGCATAGCCACCGAAGCAGCCAGCCATTTATTGCAATGGACTGCGGTTCATTAACTAAAGAATTGGCTGCAAGTGAATTCTTTGGCCACGAAAAAGGATCATTTACCGGCGCGTTTGCTACTAAAATAGGCCACTTTGAAATGGCCAATGGCGGCACCTTGTTTTTGGACGAGGTAGGTAATTTGTCCTACGAAATTCAAGCCGCCCTGCTGCGTACTGTGCAAGAGCGTAAAGTGAAACGTATAGGCAGCACCAAGGAGATTGATCTGGATGTACGCATTATTGTAGCAACTAACGAAAACCTGGTTGATGCTATTAACAAGGGCCGTTTCAGGGAGGATTTATACCACCGGTTTAACGAATTTGGCATTTACCTGCCCCCGCTGCGCGAACGTGGGGCTGACATTATGTTGCTGGCCGAACATTTTTTACGTTTAGCTAATCAGGAATTAGGGAGAAATGTAACACAGTTCTCGGCAGAGGTGATAGAGTGTTTTATGAACTACCGCTGGCCGGGCAATGTACGCGAGTTGAAAAATATTGTTCGCCGTGCAACGCTGATCAGCGAGGGTAGTGAGATCTCAATTAAATCATTACCGCTGGAGATATCAAACTATAAACTACCTGTTTTTGATCATGGCAACCAGTCAAATTACGGTCAGTCAAGCTTTCAGCAGCAACAGCCCCAACAAGATAGGCCCGAACAGAAAGAGCAGCGCCACGACCTTAAAAATGCCGCTTTAGAGGCTGAATACGAAACTATTTTACGAGTGCTGCGCGAGGTTAATTTTAACAAAACCAAAGCTGCCGAGATATTAAAGATAGACCGCAAAACCTTATACAATAAAATGAAGGCCATCAACCTAAAATAATAGCTGATGAGTGCAGATAAAGGTTTGGATGCAGAAACGTTTAAAATGTTGCGTCACGATATCAAGAATCAGTTGTCAAACATTCATCTGGCTTTAGATACGTTAAAGTACGAGGTTGCTGAGCCATCTGAGGACTTTTTATACTGCCTGGAGTCTGTTTTTACCAGCGCAGCTAAAATAAACGAGCTTATAAACGCCGCCGAATAAAACTATTTGCGTTTTTGTTGTTTATAGTATCGTTACACACAATGCCATAAATGTCAATTTTTAATTATAAGCAGCGTAATAATATTATACTGGTAAGCATTATTGTGCTTGGCTGCTTCATATTATACGCGCTGAGTAGTTTGTTTAGTGCAATATTAGGAGCTATTGTATTGTTTACCATTTTCAGGCCTTTTTTTCTATATCTGACCGAAAAAAGAGAATGGAACCGCCCGCTGGCTGCATTGCTTATTATATTTATTTCACTTGTGGTTATTGTATTACCCTTTACCGCTATAAGTTTTATGGTGATAGGTAAAATAGCCAACATCAATACCAGTGATCTGCACATACAGCAATGGATGGTCAAGATTGACAATTTTGCGCTCACTACTTTCAAGCAACCCAATTTTGCTGAAAATACAATGCAAAAGCTGGGTACTTATGTTACTGACCTTTTTCCCTCGTTGATAGGTAGCGCCGCTAATATTATCTTGACACTGCTGGTACTTTACTTTTTGCTGTACTTTATGTTTGTGCAAATCAAAGAGTTTGAGGCCACTATGCTGCGCTATGCGCCGTTTAGAGAACAATATGCCATTAAATTTGCGCAGGCCCTGCGTAATTCAACCTATTCAAACGTATTGGGGCAAGGTATTATAGCTTTGGTACAGGGTGCCTTATTAGCCAACGGATTTTGGATTTTTGGCATTCCTGATCCTATATTTTGGGGAGTAATAGGCGCTTTTATTTCTTTTTTACCGGTGGTAGGAGCGCCAACGCTTTCTATCCCGGCTGCGCTGTTTTTGTTTGCCAATAATCAGACGCTGCAGGGCATACTGCTATTAGCTTACGGGTTACTCTTTATTGGCAATATTGATAATGTGTTACGGATGATCATTAACAAACGGGTAGCCAATACACATCCCTTAATTTCAGTAATAGGTGTATTTATTGGCTTGCCTTTATTTGGTATATTGGGGCTGGTTTTTGGTCCGCTATTGCTATCCTACTTTCTGTTGCTGGTTGAGATCTACGAAACTAACCGCATGGCAGCCGAAAGGCTGGATCGTTTACAATCGGGCGCCGATAGTTAAATTTCTGTGAACAATTGCCTTTTTGGCACGTTAAGAATTAATCAAGACTGATACAAATGTTTGATTAGTTATATTTGAACAGATAATTAATCGTTTTATAAACCATAAATGTTCAACATTAAAACTTACATAATATGAATGATAACACTAAAGTAGTTGTTGCCCTGCTGGCGGGGTTAGCAGCAGGCGCGGCGCTTGGAATTTTATTTGCTCCGGATAAAGGCGATGAAACCCGCGATAAATTAGCTGAATCGTTAAAAAACCTGGGCGACTCAATCAAAGAAACAGCAGCAGCCGAAATTGATAATCTGGTTGGCTTAAAAGATAAGGTGGTTGAAAATATTAAAACCAAAATAAAAGGTGCCGAAGAAGAATATCAGGACGATCTGGAACACGCATAAATTTAGTCCGGAGCCTTTAGTCTGAAGTCTTGAGTCTGTAAAAGGATAACCCAGGACTTCAGGCTCAGGGCTTAAAGACTCAAACCCTACCTCATGGAAGAAGCTAAAAAAGAAGAACAGCAACAACCTGTACTTGACCAGCTTAAGGATTATGCCGAAATAAAGCTTAAACTGGCCAAGTATAAGGCTATTGACAGCGGCTCTACAATTTTTGCCAGCTTAATAGCCGACGTTGCAGTAGCTATAACTATGTTGCTGGCATTTGTTTTTGCCAGTTTTACACTTGCGTTCTACCTGGCAGAAGTGTTTCAGTCTGACTGGAAAGGCTTTGGCGCAACGGCTATTTTATACTTGCTGATTGCATTAATTGTTAAGTTTAACAAAGCCGGGTTTGAAAAACCCTTAGCCAATGCATTTGTGATGAAGTTCTTTAAAAATAAACAAGAAAATAATGATAGACCTGCCAATTAATAATCACGCCGATCTAAAAAACGAGATATACCGTTTGCAGGGCCTTGAGCGCGAAAAAGGCTTGGAGCTCAAAGCTCGCTTTAGCGGGCCGGGGGCTATATTTCATACTATTTTCTCGCTATTTGGCAGGCACGAGCAAACTGACGAGAAAGACGGCGGTATATTTAAGCAGGACTTTTTAGGCGTGCTATCGCGATTTGCATTGCCGTTTGCATTGAATAAAACATTATTCAGAAACTCCAACTTTATTATTAAGGCCATTGTTGGTCTTATTTCTCAAAAAGCCTCACACTATATCTCTGAAGATTCGGTTGAATCTGTGTGGGATAAAGCCAAGGGATTGTTTAGTAAGGTTACGCACCTGTTTGATAAGTCAGAAAAAAAAGAAAAGGCCCCGTCTTTTAAAAAGATCAAGAAGGAAGGTGAAGCTTAATATAAAATAGTATTTCATGCTGAACTTGTTTCAGCATCCCACATACTAAATAATTCGGCAAACCCTTCTACTGGGCTGCCGATCCGTCGGCTGACGGACGGCACGACGTAAGTGGTAGCTGTTCTACAATCCCAAAAAATGGTCAAAAGTATCGCTGCGGATACCCAAACGAAGTGTTTCCAGCGGTATTACATCGGCAGGAGCAATGTTACCTATATTAACATTGGCGCCTATTAATTGAATAAACCAAACCTGTTGTGCTTTTTGCGGCGCTTCCCAGATAATAGTGCCTTCGGGTATTTGGGTCAGAATTTCGTCTACCAGGCCTTGACGAACTTCTCCTGAATCGCGGTAAATACCTACGTTGCCGCTTTCGCGGGCTTCGGCAATAACCTTCCATGAACCGGCTTCAATTTCGGCTTTCATCAGCTGTATCCATTTGTAAGGTGCAAAGATCTTTTGCACGTCTTTAGAGCCAACCTCAGATATTACGGTAACCTGCTGCGACAGTTTGCTGATGTACGCGCATTTCTCGGCGTGCTCTATGGTAATCGAGCCGTCTGATACTTCGGCGTGTTCAAGCTTGTATTTATCCAGTACACGGCGATAGTCGTCAAACTGTCCGCGGATGATCATGGCCTCAAATAAAGTGCCGCCAAAATATACAGGGATGCCGGCGTCCTGATATAATTTTATTTTTTGATCGAGATTTGGAGTAACGTATGAAGTTGCCCAGCCCAGTTTTACAATATCAGTATAACTGCCGGATACTTCCAGAAAATCTTCCACCTGCCTTAAGCTAAGGCCCTTATCCATAACCATGGTGATGCCTTTATCACGAGGTTTTTGCGTACGCTCGGGAAGATTGTTGATGGTATAATTCATAAGAAAAGAAACGCGTATTAAAACGGCTATAAAAGTGTTAAAAAAAAGCTAAAACCTGAAATGGTTTTAGCTTTTTTAACAATCGCTTAATATTACTTCGAGTATCTGTTAATGATATCCAGTATTATTTTGTTTTCCTGTAGCTGGGGTAAGTAATCAAACAGGATATAATGTTTCTCCGGGTCAGTACCCAGAGCAAGTTCAAGATAGTTCAGCGCTTCATTGTATTCGCCTTTGGCAAACAGGTAAGCTACCATGCGGTAATACAGCTCAGCAGCTTCGGGGTTGTTCTTGATGGCCTCAGATATGATCTCGATAGCGCTTTCTAAACGCTGGTCTTCATACATAATTGACGAATAATCCAGCCAGGCGTCCACATCCAGCGGATTTAACTCGACCACTTTTTCGTAAGCGTCTTCGGCCTCCTTCATGTGGCCCAGTTTGTACTCGGCATCGGCAATGGCAAACCAGTAATCGGCATTGCTTAAGTCAAGGTCAAGCGCCTTTCTATAAAAGTGTAAAGCTTCAAAATAACGTTCTTCAAAATCAAGTGTAACACCAATTCCAAACCAGGCATCGGCCAGTTTGGGGTCCATTTTTACTGATTTTTTGTAAAAAGCACGGGCATCGTCCATTTGCTCCAGTTTCTCATAGCATTCGCCGATAGCGCAATAAGTATCCGCATTTGGTTGTTCGTACTCAAACGTATGGCGATATACGTCAATAGCCTCTGCATATTTCTCAAGGTTAACCAGCGCATTGCCTTTGTTAAAATAAGCTGATGCAAAGCTGTCTTTAATTAATATCGCATAATCGTAAGCATCGATAGCTTTTTCAAACAGCCCTAATTTAGTAAATGCGTTGCCCAGGTTATACCATGCCGCATAGCTGTAGGGCTCATTGTCAATATAAGCCTGATAAAACTGTACGCTTTCTTCCTGGTTGTCCAGCACGTCGTAGCAAAAAGCGAGCTCGTACAGGGCATCCTGGTTTTCCATGTTTTGCTGTAAGCAAAGTTTCAGATAAGTAATGGATGTTTCATAGTCGCCCATATTTTGGTAAACGTAGGCTATATGCAGTAAAATTTCGTCGGTTTCTTCGGCAAGGTCAAGGGCTTTTTCGTAATTCTCTAAAGCCTCTGTGTAGCGCTCCATACTCTCAAACATATTACCGCGAATAATATAAATATCAGCATCCGAAGCCTCCAGCATGGCCGCCTTGTCCAGCGCAGCAAAAGCCGCAGTTGTACGGTTGGTAATGGCCAGTAACTGCGCCTGCTTAATTAAAAATATCGCAGCAAACGGATGTTGATTGGCGGCGTATTCCGCCACCTGTAAAGCCCTGGCTGGGTCGTTTTTTTCGATGTAATAATCGATAATGTTCTCAAACGCCTGGGCATCAAAAAAGTACTGGTCGTGATTCCTGATCATCTCCTCGTACCGTTCTACCGAGAATTTTGGGTCTTCGGTAAAACCAAATTCAAATTCGTCTTCCATTCATTAGAGTTTAAGAACATTGGTTCAACCATCATTCATTACTATGACGATTAAACTTTAGCTGAGTTTAAATTACTAGTAAAAAGTACCCTAATGGCAATTAAGTTTTCAACATACAAACATTTTTAACATCAAAAAATGCAATGCGCTGATTATGAATGCAAAGCATTAAAAGGCGTGAGGTGAGTTGATATTTTATTGCCTTTAAGGATCTTTTACCTTTGAGTAATAACAAAGTTAAGCATTGTTTAAGGGTATCCTACCAGGTTTGCCACACAATTTACATCCAGACTACAAAACTGCTGTGGCTAACCTAAAATAATAGCAGTTGTAACAAAGAGGCTGTTCCGGCGTTCTTAATCTCACGCTGTTATTGGCGAGGCCGGGACCTCCCTCTCCGTTGGAGAGGGTTGGGCAGAGGTCTTACTTTTTTGATTATATTACACAAAATTTAAATACATGAATAATTTTCGCAATTACTTGTTCGGCCCGGCGCTTGCGGGCGCAATGTTGTTTAGCCTAAACGTATCAGCACAAACCGCACCTGCTGCCGACCTGCCCAAAAACTGGCACCAATTGGATCTTAAAGCCGACGGCTACTACGGTATCAGCCTTAATAACGCGTATAACTTTTTAAAAGGTAAGAAAAGTAAAACTGTGGTTGTGGCTACTATTGACAGCGGTATTGACACCAACCAAACCGACTTGAAAAGTATCCTTTGGGTAAATCCTAAAGAGATACCCAATAATGGTAAAGATGACGATAAAGACGGATTGGTAGACGATGTTCACGGCTGGGATTTTTTAGGTGGCCCCGGCGGTAAAGTTGATTATACCGAAACTACCGAAGAGGTGCGTGAATATAATCGCCTTAAACCTAAATATGAAAATGTAACTACCGCACCTGCCGGCAGCGAGAAAGAATTTGCTTACTGGCAAAAAGTTAAAGCGCAGCATGATGAAACCGTAGGCAAATCAAGCACCGAACTGGGCCAATTGAGCCCGATGATGAATGCGCTGATGGCTACCAGCGGCTACATTAAACGCGAGCTGAAGCTCAGCTCAACCCAAACATTTACCAGGGCAGATCTGGATAAGATATCATCGACTAATGATACTATTACCCAAAGTAAAGGCCTTTGGCAGCAAATGTTTATGCAGGTTGACGGTGATAACAGTAAAGTGATTAAAGAATTTAGCGAGTACCTTGCTAAATTAAATAATGACGTTAACCCTGATTTAAGCGCGCGGAAAAACATTGTGGGCGATAACCCGGATGTACAGGATGGCAAACCTTATGGTAATAACGTGTTGACTAATCCTGATGCATCGCACGGTACCGGTGTTGCCGGTTTAATTGGCGCAGTACGCGGTAACGGTTATGGTATTGATGGTGTGGCCGACAATGTACGCATTATGAGCATTAAAGCCGTACCTAATGGCGACGAGTATGACAAAGATATTGCCAATGCCATCCGCTTTGCGGTTGACCATGGCGCTAAAGTGGTGAACATGAGCTTCGGCAAAAAAATATCGCCACACAAAGAATGGGTTGATGCTGCCTTTAAATATGCTGCCGACCATGATGTGTTGCTGGTACAAGCATCTGGCAACGATGGGCAGGACGTTGATGCTAAACCTGAATTCCCGAATGACCGCTTTGCCGATGGCTCGCAAACTGATGGCGACAACGTGATCTCGGTAGGTGCCTCAAGCGCTAAGGTAGGTGACGACCTGGCTGCTTCATTCAGCAATTATGGTAAAAATACTGTTGACGTATTTGCACCGGGAGTTAAGGTGACATCTATCGACTTGAATGCAGAGTTTAATACCGCCGATGGTACCAGTTTTGCCTCACCAATTACGGCAGGTATAGCGGCCTTGGTTTTGGAATACTATCCAAACCTGAGCGCTAAGCAACTGAAACAGGTTATCCTGCAATCTGCCACACCAACCAGCGGTGTGACAGTGGTAAAACCAGGCAGCAAAGACGAAAAGGTTGATTTTACTACTTTAAGCAAAACCGGCGGCATTGTAAACGCTTACAACGCGGTACAAATAGCCTCAAAATTAAAGGGCGAGCGGAAGGATAAGTAAAAAGTAAAAATTCAAAAGTAAAAATCAAAAGGCCTTTCCGATTGGAGAGGCCTTTTTTTGTTATCACCGATACATTCTAATAAACTTGTCATTCTGAGCGATAGCGAAGAATCTTATCAAAATGACAGGTAAAGCGCATAAGATTCTTCGCTATCGCTCAGAATGACAACGGATTTTGAATAGATAATTCAAAGGGGCCTTTTTGGTTCTGCACACTACGTCATCGTGAGCGAGGAACGAGTGAGGCGATCTCATGTTAGTCCGGATTTGTAATCCGGACTGTATGGGGCGATCTCATGTTAGTCCGGATTTGTAATCCGGACTGTATGGGTTGGGATTTGCAATCCCATTTAAGCATAACGCATAGCGGATTGCAAATCCGCATGAACGTAGTCCGGGATTATAAATCCGGACTAACATAAACCTCGTAAGCATCGACTATCAAATCAGATAACGGCAGTAAAAATAAAGTGAGTTTATACATAAGTATTTATCTCAGCGCCTCGATACTTGCACTTACTTCGCGCTCAAAATCGTCAGAATAGCCATCGCCAGACCAATCGATTTCGCCCTTTTTGTTGATGAGGTAAAAAGTTGGCGCAGCACTTACATGGTAGGCTTTTGCTAGTGCGCGACCGTTTACATAGATTGGATTTTTAAGATTATTTTTTTTGATGAATTCAGCGACGGCTTCTTTACTGTCTGAAAAATTTACCGATACAATGACCACATCGGTACCCTCATATTTTTTGTGCAATTTTTCAAGCGAAGGCAGGGCCAATACACAGGCACCGCAGGCATTAAAGGTAAAATCCATCAAAACTACTTTGCCTTTTAAGTCGGCCAGTGAGAGTATTTTTCCTTCGGTCGATTTCAGGGTCCATTGTGGCGCCGCGACACCTTTTTCCAGCCTTTCCTGCCGTTTTGCAGGCGGCTTAAAACCTTTTGGGATGATAAAGCTGACAGGGTTGGTTGCTGTTGTGTTTGATATGTGTATATTGGTATAGTCAGACGAAACAATCATTGTCATGACGCCACCTTTTACACCGCCCTTTTCTATAGTGCCTCTTATCTCATTTCTTGCTGCTAATGGCAAATAGCTTTTTTTATTAATGAAGACGTGGAACCTGTAAAATGAGCCGTTTAACGTATCCTTTGATGCTATCCGAATATGATAACACCATTGCTTGCCAATTACACTATCAGAGAGTTTTTGATAGATGTAATGATCATCGCGCTTAGTTAAGCACTTTTCTATGCTCGACATCATGGTGTTTAACGATGCCGGTGGTAAGGCCTTTTTACGATCCGGAGAAAGTTCATAGACGCTGTCGGCGTAATTTATTTCTACCTGCTGGTTGCCATTGTCAAAATAGCTGATCTTTCCGCTTGGTAAATACAGGTCGCTGTGATAAAACTGGTAGGTACCGTCGGCTTGCCGGTTATATAATTGAGTGACTATTTTATTGTTAAAACTGCTTCCAAACTCCTCGCCGGTTTCAGTGGCTGTGTAGCTGATGTTTTTAGCCGAGTTGATCTTATCAACAGCTTTCTGAACAATTTCCCGCTGAGCTTTTGCTGTAAAAGCAGTTAGCAGGCATAAAACTAAAGCCGAAGATTTGAGGAATGATCTGTTCATAATAAGGTTTTGCTGAAACAAATATAACCCCGGTTGTTTATAAAAGCTAATGCTGCGCTGGTTTTAACATTTGTCCATCAATTGTAACATAAAACATTACACTTGGGCACAATTGCAAATCACACATTAGTGCTTATATTTGCGCCTGCTAAAGGCATCATTTATTTAAAACGTAACGATGAGAGAAATACAATTCAGAGAAGCGCTTCGCGAAGCAATGCAGGAAGAAATGCGCGCCGACGAAAATATCTACCTGATGGGCGAAGAGGTTGCCGAGTATAACGGCGCCTACAAAGTAAGCCAGGGTATGTTAGACGAGTTTGGAGCTAAACGTGTTATTGATACGCCTATCTCTGAGTTGGGCTTTGCAGGCATCGGTATCGGTTCAGCTATGAACGGCTTGAAACCAATCATTGAGTTCATGACCTTTAACTTCTCGCTGGTTGCTATCGACCAGGTGATCAACGGCGCTGCCAAGATCATGTCAATGAGCGGTGGCCAGTTTTCGGTGCCAATCGTTTTTCGCGGCCCAACCGGTAACGCAGGTATGCTAAGCTCACAGCACAGCCAGTGCTTTGAGAACTGGTATGCAAACTGCCCCGGCCTGAAAGTTGTTGTGCCATCAAACCCTGCCGATGCTAAAGGTTTGCTGAAATCGGCCATAAAAGATCCTGATCCGGTTATTTTCATGGAATCGGAGTTAATGTATGGCGACAAAGGCGAGGTGCCTGAAGAAACCTACTATATCGAGATTGGTAAAGCTGCAGTAACCAAACAAGGTACAGACGTTACCCTGGTAGGTTTCGGTAAGATCATGAAAGTGGTTAACGCTGCTGCTGCCGAATTGGAAAAAGAAGGCATCAGCGCTGAGGTAATCGATCTGCGCACTGTGCGTCCTATTGATTATGCTACCGTTATCGAGTCGGTAAAGAAAACCAACCGTTTAGTATTGGTTGAAGAAAGCTGGCCGCTGGGTTCAATTGCAACCGAGATTGCTTTCAAAGTACAGAAAGATGCTTTTGATTACCTTGATGCGCCGATCCTGCGTATTATGGGTGGCGACGTTCCGCTTCCTTACGCTCCAACTTTGATCCAGGAATACCTGCCAAATGCCGAGCGCGTTGTTAAAGCAGTGAAAGAAGTAATGTACGTTACTAAGTAATTAGTACTAACTATATTTGAAAAGCCTCGCAATAGCGGGGCTTTTTTGTTTATATTTCCATTCCTTACAAACTCATAGTCTCCAGACGCGCACATTTTCAATTCAAACTTGCTTGTTTATCGAAATTGATTAGTTTTGATGATTGAGAGACAACAAGAAATACTTCTCAATATTCTAGTAAGCACCTAATTAATATCGAATAAATATGGAAAAACCTAAAATTCATTACTATTGGTTGGATTTGTTTAGGGGTTTGGCTGCGTTAGTGGTTGTTATGATGCATTGCCGTGCATTAATGTTTGTTGAATTTGGTTTACTACCGCCATCCAACAAGACTATGTTTACTAAGATGTTTTATCTGTTTACGAGACTCGGACATCAAGCCGTTATGGTTTTCTTCGTTCTTAGTGGGTTTCTGGTGGGCGGAAAACTAATACAGAGATTGAAAGAAGGAACGTTTGATCTTCGATCATACACAATAGATAGGACGGTACGTATCTTCCTGCCACTTACAAGCGCTATTATATTAATTTTCATTTCTAACACAATAACAGGTCAAAAATACGGCATTATTGATTATTTCGGCAATCTGTTATCGTTGCAAGACATACTAGTAACAAGAGTAAGTGGCCCACTATGGTCTTTAGCTTATGAGGTTTGGTTTTATATATTAATGGGAGCCATAGCGTGGTGCTTCATTACGTCAAAAATGACGTACAAATATGCTTCGGCACTTATTTTATTTATTTGCTTCTTGATTTTTTCTTATAGCCTTAGATCAGTATATCTTTTTATTTGGCTGCTGGGAGCTATATCCTTTTTGTTTGGTAAGAAAAACAATGTCATCAAGTTTTCAGGAATAGTATTATTGATTTTAAGCGTGGGCGCGTTTGAGTTATATGGGCATGATAAAACTCTAAATGCTTACAAAGAAAATCATGTAGAGATAATTGAACTTTCAATTGGATTAGCAGTATGTATTTTGGCTCAACAGGTTGTTTTTAGCCAGCCTAAGCGTAAACTTTCAATAGCGATAGACGGCTTAGGAACTAAGCTTGCTAATTTTTCATATACATTATATTTGACACATGTGCCAATAGCCGAATTGCTGGTTTATGAAGGCTTTCCCAAAAACAAATCTGTAAACGCGCGATCTATTTTTAATTATACGGGAGGAATTGTTATTGCCTTAATAGGTGCATATGTACTTTATTGGTTATTTGAAAAAAGAACTAAATATGTAAAAAATAAAATCAACCAATTACTTGATCGAAAAAAACATATTCTGGAAGAAGCATTGATAGATTAATTTGTATTGATAGCAATTTTAAGACTGATCGAAATAGCGGTGATAGTTATTACATTGGAAAAGCAATTAGCCATCTATGAAAATTAATAAATCTTTGTTATTTATAGCCGTATTCCTGTTCAGCAGCTTTACCATCTTCAAAGACAAAAAGGATCTGAATATCGTTTTCATTGGCGATAGCATAACCTATGGTGCAGGTTTGCCAGATAGAGATACCCAGGCCCCACCGGTTATTTGCGCTAAGTATTTGCAAGCTGAGGGTGGCTTTGGTAAAGTTGATTTCTCCAACCAGGGCCATAGTGGTTATACCACGCTCGACTGGCTGCCGGGTACCAAAGCTTTTGTTGATGCCGAAGCGGCGGCTAAGGCATTTGCCAATCAAAACACACAACTTATCTTTTCCATTAAAATAGGCACCAATGACAGCGCGATGCACGGCACCCACGGTGCGCCCGTATCAGTAGTCGATTACCGCGCCAACCTGATGGCGATCATAGATAAGTTGTTAAAAGACTTCCCGAACAGCAAGGTGGTAATCGAACATCCCATCTGGTACAGCCCGAATACTTATAATGGTTCGATGTATCTGCAGGAAGGTTTGACCCGTTTGCAAACGTATATCCCGGTGATAGACGACCTGGCCGCAAATTATAAAGACACCAACCCCGGCCGTGTATTTATCGGCGATACCAAAGCATTCAACTATTTCAAAAAGAATGCAGAGACCGATTTTCAGCATGAGCAGGGCCGCCAGGGTATTTTTTACCTGCACCCAAATCAAAAAGGTGCCGTAGCGTTGGGTAATTATTGGGGGAAGGCGATTGCGAAAGTGATAAAATAATAAATCTTTTTCACCACCACGTCATTGCGAGGAACGAAGCAATCTCTGCACATGCTAATCAGCTGAGCAAGGTTTGACTATCGCGCAAAGATTGCCACGCTTCGCTCAGCAATGACAAAACAATTATTTGCGCAGGGCTTGTCGCCCTGAGCTCGTCGAAGGGCGAGCATTGGCCTTTGCCCGCTGATGCTTCGACGAGCTCAGTATGACAATGCTCTTTTTGAAATTATCCTTAACAATCCCAACACAAATCCCTAACTTAGCCGCGTACTAAAACGGAAATGGTGTCTTCCGTATCCAACCGCAGCCGACCGGCTCGCTGATGGCGCCTACGAAAGCTGATAACAAGCAGTGAGTAGCTGCTACATTTTAATTTTTGTAGGACATTTCATCATGAGAAATACATTCTTTAAGTCTACCCAATTTCAAACCCTCAGGCATTTAATCCGCTGGACAGCGATAACCGTTCCTATTGCTTTTGTCATAGGCTGTATGATCACGCTGTTTCTGTGGCTGCTAAATCTGGCTATCAATTACCGGTTCGCGCATCAGTGGATATTATACTTTTTGCCTTTGGCTGGTATAGGCATCTACTTTTCATATAAATGGTGGGGCGGCAGAGCTGCCGGTGGTAACAATCTCATAATGGATGAGATACACAACCCCGGCGGGGGCGTGCCAAGGGCTATGGCTCCGCTTATTTTGATCACTACGGTTGTTACCCAATTATTTGGGGGCTCGGTAGGGCGTGAGGGCACCGCCGTGCAGATAGGCGGCAGTATATCGCAAATGTTTAGCAAATGGTTCGGTTTATCTCCTGAAGATAACCGGGTGATTTTAACTGCGGGTATAGCCGCTGGTTTTGGGGCTGTATTCGGTACGCCGCTTACGGGTGCTATCTTTGCTATGGAGGTGCTCACCATCGGTCGTATTCAGTACACCGCACTTATTCCATGTTTGGTGGCCGCTATCGTAGGCGATGTTACCGTTCTTTCCTGGGGTGTGCATCATGAGACATATCATATTGCTATTGTTCCGCAGGGAAGCAATATTCTTTCTGTTTACTTACCGTTAGACATAACGCTTTTAGGCAAGGTTATTATCGCCTCTATAGCGTTTGGCCTAACAAGCTATTTGTTTGCGGAAGCCGTGCATGGCGTTAAAACCGTTTTTAATCGTTTTGTTGAGCAAAAGTGGCTCATCCCGTTTTTAGGCGGGTTAGTTGTAATTACGCTTACGCTGATAATCGGCAAGCCCGACTATTTGGGTTTGGGTGTAAAAGAGCCGTATCCCGGTGCCATTACCATATCTTCGGCATTTAACCCCGGCGGCGCCCATCCCATGAGTTGGCTTTGGAAAACTATTTATACCACGTTAACGCTTGGAACGGGCTTTAAAGGCGGCGAAGTTACCCCCTTGTTTTATATTGGCTCAACACTGGGCAATACCCTGTCAACCCTGATGAATGCCCCTGTAAGCTTGTTTGCCGCACTGGGTTTCATAGCTGTTTTTGCCGGTGCTACCAATACGCCTTTGGCCAGTACCATTATGGGTATTGAGCTGTTTGGCAGCGAGTATGCGCTGTTTTTTGCAGTGGCTTGTTTTACGGCTTATCTGTTCAGCGGCGAATCGGGTATTTATAGTTCGCAGCGCATAGCCGTACCTAAAATATTTGATGACGAAGCCGAACCCACCGAGAGCATTGCCGAGGCCGAGCACAGGCGGCAAAAATACATGCGTAAAAAGATTGCCAAATATCGCGTTAGCAAAAAGAAATAGTTTACCAACTCAATACCCTGGCTGATAATCCGCCACTCGTAATGGCTTTTTTACACTCGCCTTGCATTTTATTGCTATAATTGCGCGTTGGTATAGTAATTTTACAAAATATGATGGCCGTCATATGCCGTCCTGTAAACCTGCTATATCTTTATAAAATATAGACCATGATTTTATTCATCATTATTAACGCAATTTTCTGTCTGTCTTTTCTGGGCTTTGCTTATTTAAATTTAAACGACATTGACTGGTACCTTTGGGTGCCTATTTACGTAGCAGTTGCCGCTTGTTGCGGACTGGCCTGTTTCGGTATTTATTACCCCAGGATTTACATGTTCCTGACCGGCTTTTACCTGGTATATGCGGTAAAGCTGTTTTTTGCCAAAGACGGCGTGCGCGACTGGATAGTTAAATACCGCCGCCCAAGCCTGGTTGAAACCATGCAGGCCGAAAAGCCGTTTATTGAAATGACCCGCGAGTTTTTTGGTCTGCTGATTATCTCGGCCGCGCTTATCATTGATTATGTTGTCGTGACCCACCTATAATACCGTCGCCATGACAAATATTAAATCTACCTTAAAAGACATATTACAGGCCAACACTACCCCCGACGTTTTTACCTGGATAGAGGAAGGCCGCCCCTTAAACAGCGTGTTTATGCTGCTGCCACGCAAAACCGGCAAAGCCGCTTTAAGTATTACTCAGGAGCAAAGTGAGGCAATTAATACTGCCATCCCCGGTTTTTCTGTGGATAACTGGACGGTTGATCATCTGGGTCGCGCTTACTTGCTGGCAAAGCTTGATAGTACCCATAAAGACGAATATTTCCGTAAAATAGAAAGCTTGTTTATGGCTGCCGAAATGGCCGAGCAGGTAGCGCTGTATTCAAGCCTGCCGCTGCTGGCGCACCCTGAGCTTTGGGTTAAACGTTGCGCTGAAGGCATCCGCAGTAATATAGGTATTGTGCTGGAAGCTATCATGTACAGTAACCCATATCCTTCACAAAACTTGGAACAAGCCGCTTGGAACCAATTGGTGCTGAAAGCTTTTTTTACAGATAAGGATATTAATAAAATTGTCGGTATTGACAAGCTGGCAAATAAAGACCTGGCCTATATCATTAGCGACTACGCGCACGAGCGCTGGGCTGCGGGCCGCGAGCTTAACCCGCAAATGTGGCGATTAGTGGGCCCTTTTATCGACGATAAGTTATTTGAAGACATTAAGCGCCTGTTTGACAATGGTAAGTTAACTGACCACCGCGCAGGTGCGCTGGCTATTACTACCTCAAACTACGCACCTGCAAAAGCGTTATTAAATAAATACCCCGAGCTTGAAAGAGCTATAGCAAATAATGAATTAAGCTGGGATGACATCGCCGGCTAAAAAATAGAGAAAGATATGTGTTGTACCCACTCGTTTGAAGAAGTTAAGCATGAGCCGCTATCACCGCCGGTTAGTCTGGACGGTATTAAGGGCATGAAGTTTTTTGACCCACATGTGCACATGACCTCGCGCACCACCGACGACTACCAGGCCATGGCCGATGCCGGTGTGGTAGCGCTGATAGAGCCGGCTTTTTGGCTAGGCCAGCCGCGCACAGGTTTAGATAGTTTTCGCGACTATTACAGCAGTTTGGTGGGCTGGGAGCGCTTCCGCTCGTCGCAGTTTGGTATTAAGCATTACTGCACCATCGGCCTGAACAGCCGCGAAGCTAATAATGAAGCGCTGGCCGAGCAGGTGATGGAGATGTTGCCTTTATTTATCTACAAAGAAGGCGTAGTAGGCATAGGCGAAATTGGTTTTGACGACCAAACCGCTGCCGAAGAAAAATATTACCGCGCGCAGTTAGAGCTGGCTAAAGAATCAGGCCTGCCGGTTCAGATACACACCCCGCACCGCGATAAAAAAGGTGGTACCCGTCGAAGCATGGATATCGCTATCGAGCATGGTTTGGACCCCTACAAAGTTATTGTCGATCATAACAATGAAGAGACGGTTAAAGAAGTATTAGATCGCGGCTTTTGGGCGGCGTTTACCATTTATCCTTTCACTAAAATGGGTAATGAGCGTATGGTGGAGATTGCCAAACAATACGGCTCAGAGCGCATCATGGTTAATTCGGCTGCCGACTGGGGCATTAGCGACCCGCTGGCTGTCCCTAAAACCGCTGCGCTGATGAAGATTCGTGGTATCAGCGATAAAGATATTGAACTGATTACTTACCGCAACGCTATAACTGCCTTTGCCCAAAGCGGACAGATTGATGAAGCCGACTTTGGCATTGTGAGCGGTAATATCGACCAAAGCCAAAAATTTGAAGGTAATACCATTTTACGCGGCGGCCAGCAACCTCGTATTGATAAATCGTCTATCATTATTAGCTAACGCGATATGGCACGTAAATTAACCGTTTATTTAAGGCTGATGCGCCCGGCAAACATTGTCACTTCGGTGGCCGATGTGCTGGCGGGTATTGCCATAGCCGGTTATTTTTACCATCTGACATTTAACGCTATCAGTTTTTACCCGGTTATATTGCTTTGCCTTTCCACCATAGGTTTGTACGGCGGCGGTATTGTATTTAACGATGTTTTCGACGCGGAGCTCGACAAAGTTGAGCGACCTGAACGCGCCATCCCCAGTGGATTGGTTAGCTTGCGCGAAGCGACCTTTCTAGGTATATTTTTATTGTTATGGGGGATAGGCTTTGCGTTCTCCTACAGTAATCACGCCGGAGTCTTAGCTGTCGCTATTGCTTTTGCGGCGCTGTTGTACAATAAGGTGAGTAAACATTACGCCTTTGTTGGTCCGCTTAATATGGGTATTTGCCGGGGGCTGAACTTGCTGCTCGGCATCAGTATTTCGGTACCCATGCTGATGGACTATTATTACCTGGCTGCGGTGCCAGTTATTTATATTTTCTCCATCACCATGATTAGCCAGGGCGAGGTACACGGGGGCAGTAAGCGCAATTTGTATATCGGCGGGCTGCTGTACGCAGTTGTGCTTTTAACCATTGCTTATTTTATCGTTATACAGGGTAGATCAGAAGCGTTTATATTTCTGTTACCTTTTACATTTCTGATCTATCAGCCGCTTTGGTTTGCTATTAAAAATCCTATTGGTCCCAATATCGGTAAAGCCGTTAAAGCGGGTGTAATTTCATTGATATTGATGGATGCGGCCTGGGCCGCTTCATTTGGCGCTTTTTGGGCCGCAATATTCATTGCCTGTTTGCTGCCGGTGTCGAGGCAGTTTGCTAAGGTGTTTGCGGTAACGTAACAGATTGTTTACTTTTCTGTTGGCGAGCGCTCATTCGCCGCTGAGGCTTTGTTCTTTTGCTTGATCAAAAGAACCAAAAATCAAGTCAGCTGTGATGCCTCTTTGCGCTCATGGCCTTTACCCTGCAAAGCACGTAAAATCTGGGCAGGGGGCTGTTGCCCCAATTTGTCGCACGAGCCTGCGCTTCAGGCAACATTCCCGACAGCCCAGCAGCCGCACATGTCCAGCATCGTTTTACCTGCTTTCGCCCGAAGCTGCACAGCTGACACTAATGCACAAATTAAGCATAGTGCTAAAGTAGAGAGAAAAAAAGAGCGTAAAGGCCTGCCAATCCACCGGGCCGGGAGTATGGCCTGTGCGGCTGAAGCGATTGGATTGGCTTGATTTTTTGGTCCTTTTTCATCTAAGGAAAAAGGACTAGGCCCTCCCGCGGCCATGAGCGGGTAAGACATGTGTAAATCAAATCGTTTTTCGCAGTAATAGACAGGACGGTTGCATGTGGGTATTAATCCCTTTCTAATCCAACCTCAATATTTCCGTCAAATTTTGTTTACGTAATCGTATTTAAATTAATGTTTTAGATATTCGCTTTTTGATATGGAATATTTACAGCAGTCGTTTAGTGTGAGGTTTGAATACAAGACCTTTTTTACCTCGGGTCTTTTTGAGTTGTCAAACACGGGTTTTAATGATTTTATCGCGGCCGATTCAACATCAGCCTCGATAAAAAAAATATTATTTGTGGTTGATCAGGACGTGTTGAAGGCAAATCCAAAACTGGCTGATCAAATTCGCCGGTATTTTTCCATTCATAAAGCCGCCCAGTTAATTCCCGAAATTATTGCCATGCCGGGGGGCGAGTTGATTAAAAACGACGAGGGCTTTTTTAGCCGCGTATTGCAAATCATTAACCAATACAACATCGACCGGCACAGTTATGTAGCTGCCATTGGTGGTGGTTCAATTCTGGACATGGTGGGTTATGCCGCTGCTGTGGCCCATCGCGGTGTAAAGCATATCCGCATACCAACTACGGTGCTGTCGCAGAACGACTCGGGCGTGGGTGTGAAAAACAGCATCAACTATTTCGGCAAAAAGAATTTCCTGGGGACGTTTGTGCCGCCGGTTGCTGTTTTTAATGACGATCAGTTTCTCTTGACTTTAAGCGACCGCGATTATCGGTCAGGCATTGCTGAAGCTATCAAGGTTTCGCTGATTAAAGACGCCGCGTTTTTTGAATGGCTCGAGGCAAATGCCGATGCCCTGGTGGCCCGCGACATGCCGACTATGAAGTATCTCATTAAACGTTGCGCCGAGCTGCATTTGAATCATATCGCCGGCCTGGATCCGTTTGAAAAAGGCTCATCGCGCCCGTTGGATTTTGGCCATTGGAGTGCCCATAAACTGGAGCAGTTAACTAACTTTAAGGTGCTGCACGGCGAGGCTGTGGCAATGGGTATTGCACTGGATACGGTTTACTCAAATCTTTCCGGCCGCATATCAGTTGATGAAGCTAACCGCGTTGTGAACCTTATTAAGAAAATCGGCTTCGAAATTACACATCCATTATTGGAAGTAACCGGCGATGACAGCCCGATACTGATAGGCCTCCAGGAGTTTCGTGAACATTTGGGCGGCGAGCTGACTATTATGCTTTTGGAACGCATTGGCGTGGGTATTGAAGTGCATGAAATGGACGCGCAGTTGATCAAGAAAGCCGGCGAGATATTGAAGAATGAGCATGCTGCGTTGAGTGCAGTGTAAAGATTAAAATAGAAAGATGTCATTTCGACCAACAGAGAAATCTATACACACGCTGAGCATGGCGTAAATGCATGTGTATAGATTTCTCGTTATCACTCGAAATGACATGTTTTTAATGCGTAGGCATTAATACTATCTACCTTAAGTTAGTCCGGATTTGTAATCCGGATTAGATGAGTGGCGGATTTGTAATCCGCGTAATAGGGGATTACAAATCCCCGCGACAGGGGGTCACGGATTATAAATCCGGACCAACATTATGAGGAGCTAAATATAAAGTGTCATTTCGAGTGATAACGAGAAATCTATACACGGGCAATTCACAACTATTTGCGCGAGCACGGATTTCTCCCTTTGGTTGAAATAACATGCTTGTTTTATATCTACCAACTATGAAAAACCAATGGCTGCCGCTACCAATCAGCAGTCATTAAACCAAAAACCGTTGTATGCAAACATCAACCGGACATTTAACTTACTGTACCAACATTCATCCCGGCGAGAACTGGCCGGCGCATTTCGAGGCGCTGAAAAAGAATTTCTCGGGGATAAAACAACAATTATCGCCTGATGCACCTATGGGCATCGGCCTCCGCTTGTCGCACGTGGCCAGCCTGGAGCTGGATAAACTGAGTAACCTGGCCGAATTTAAACAGTGGCTTAAGGAAAACAATGCCTATGTGTTTACCATGAACGGTTTCCCGTACGGCGAGTTTCACCATACTGTGGTGAAGGACCAGGTACATGCCCCCGACTGGACAACCAATCGCCGCGTCGATTATACCCTGCGTATGTTCCGCATTCTGTCAACCTTATTGCCAAAAGGCATGGATGGGGGTATTTCAACATCGCCGTTAAGTTATCGCCACTGGTATAACTCGGCCGACGAACTGCAGGAAGCTACCAGCCTGGCTACCCATAACATTTTACAGGTTGCCGCTGCGCTGATTAAAAAATATCGCGAAAGCGGTGTTATTATGCACCTGGATATTGAGCCCGAACCGGATGGTATTTTGGAAACCGGCGAGGAGTTTATCGGCTGGTATGAGCAGGTATTGCTGCCAATGGGCCGCCCTTTCATAGCTAAACAATTTGATGTGGATGAGGACGAAGCCGAGAACCTGATTAAGCAGCATGTTATGCTGTGTTACGATGTTTGCCACTTTGCTATTGGTTATGAGCAGCATCAGCAAGTACTTGATACGCTGGCTGAGAAAGGGATTGAGGTGGGTAAAATACAAATCAGTGCTGCACTGAAAGCAGATTTGCCAAAGGATGCCGATCGTGAAGAGATACGCGCAGCGTTTGACCGTTTTGACGAGCCGACCTATCTGCACCAGGTAGTTGCTAAGAAAGTGACCGGCCATGTAAAGCGTTATCCCGATTTGCCGGAAGCTTTGGCCGATATAGAAAACCCATTGATTGAGCAGTGGCGCGCACATTTTCATGTACCGATATTTACTGAAGAATATGGTTTAGTGCAGTCAACACAGTCAGACATTGTAGATGTACTGCGCATTCAGAAAGCAAACTCGTTCACTAACCATCTGGAGGTAGAGACCTATACTTGGGGAGTACTGCCTGACGCTAAGAAATTACCCATTAATGATTCTATTGCCCGCGAACTGAACTGGGTGAAAGATCAACTATAAAATATACAGATCATGAAGAAAACGGTTGTTATTGATGTTGTCGGCTTATCAAAATCGGTAATTGGTGAGCACACGCCGTTCCTGCAAAAATATATAGCCCAAAGGCACTTAACCACTATCGAACCTGTGCTGCCTGCGGTGACTACTTCTGTACAGTCAACCTACCTAACCGGCAAATGGCCTGCTGACAACGGTATTGTAGGCAATGGTTGGTATGACCGCGTGGACTCAGAAGTGAAATTCTGGAAGCAATCCAACAAGCTGGTTATCGGCGATAAGATCTGGGATAAAGCTAAAAAGGAAGATCCGTCATTCACCAGCGCCAATATGTTTTGGTGGTATAATATGTATTCAACCGCCGATTACTCGGTAACCCCCCGGCCCCAATACCTGGCCGATGGGCGCAAACAGCCCGATTGCTATTCGCAGCCGGCAGAACTGCGTGACGTTTTACAGGAAAGGTTAGGGCAGTTCCCACTGTTTCAGTTCTGGGGACCGGGTGCCAACATCAAATCAACCCAGTGGATAGCTGACGCTTCGATGATCAACGATGAGCTGCATAACCCGACATTAACCACGATATACCTGCCGCATCTGGATTATTGTTTGCAAAAATTTGGTCCCGACTTGGCGAAAATTACGCCTGAGCTTAAAGAGATAGATGGAGTGATTGAACAGCTGGTTACCTTCTATCAAAAGAAAGATGCCGAGATCATTATTCTGTCTGAATATGGTATAGCGCCGGTTAGCCGGCCAATACATTTAAACCGCTTGTTTCGTGAAAATGGCTTGTTGGGTATCCGGGTTGAGAATGGGCTCGAATTGCTGGATGCAGGCGCTTCAAAAGCCTTTGCCGTGGCCGATCATCAGATAGCGCACATCTATATTAATGACCCATCGGTAACTGAAAAAGTAACGGCATTGCTTAAAAATGTAAAGGGAGTTGAGCTGGTGCTAGATCGCGCAGCACAAAAAGCACATCATATAGACCATGAGCGCGCCGGCGATATTGTAGTTGTAGCCGACGAGAAAAGCTGGTTTACCTATTACTTCTGGCTGGATGATGCTAAGGCGCCGGATTATGCCCGTTGTGTGGATATACATAAAAAGCCCGGTTATGATCCCGTAGAAATGTTCATGACTTCAAAAGCACGTGCAGCTTATAAACTGGCCCGTAAACTGGCGGGTTTCAGGTATGTTATGGATGTCATCCCATTGGATGCTACTTTAATAAAGGGCTCGCATGGCCGCACCAATATACCTGATGAGTATAAAGCCGTGTTGATTACCGATAATGCGGAGAAGAATGTGCAACCAACGGATGTGTTTGATATTATCTGGAAGAGCTTGCGTAAATAGTATCTTGACGGTGTCAGCTAAGATGCCATCTATAAACAGATATATTTGGTAGCGCCACCTACTATATAAGAATTTTTGCGCCGGCTAACGCTCTCTAAATTTATGTGACCTTTTCTGATAATCTTGCGTCTTGCTGATACTAACCTCAATTTGACCGAGCATGAAAAGAATTATCGTCATTATCCTTCTTTCCGTCCAATCGTTTGCCTATGGGCAATACCACGTTAATCTGAACGACAAGGTCGTAATCGGCACCCACACCAACCTCGAAACTTATTTTTTTATGGAACGGCTCTGCGTGCAACATATAAATAACTTTGTTTTTGATTTGAAGGATGCCAGTTATTCACACCAACCTATAGTTGATTTTGCTTTTAAACGCTTTAAGCCATTTGTTAATACCGCTTTGGTGACAAAAACATCGGCCTTATTAAAGCGGTTGCGTGATAGTTTGTACGATAACGGCCCGTTGCTCAATTACCTGGTAAATCAAAAAGCATTTCCGGCCAGCGGCCCTGCATTTGCTGGGATGATGGCTGAGAATAATAAGCTTGATAACACCAAATTATTTGCCGAAATAACAGATAGCCTGAGGAGCTTTTATGTGCAAGCCAAAGTATCGGGTTTTTTGAAAGAGAATGCCGCTTTTTATGGAGGGGCTATCAAAGAGGTTCAAAAAGATGTTGATCTGCCCGCATTTGCGGGACTTGAAAAGTGGTTTGGTCAGCAATTCCCTCAATATCGACTGTACCTGTGCCCATCAATGCCCATTACTGCCGGCGAGGACAGCTATCGAGGTTTCGGCGCCCGGATCGCGTCACCTAAAGGGTTAATACCGGTTATGATCATGAGTACAGACAGGGTGTTGCCTGCTCAGTCTCCCTTAACTGCTTACCGCCACTTTGGGTATGATAACCCGGTAATTACACAAATGCTTACTAAGCATGAAATGGCGCATACGTTTGTTAATCCTTTATTGGATAAATATGCCAAAGAAATAGCCCGTGATACGGCCTTATTTACCCGGGCCCTAAGTGCAGTGCAGTCGCCTAATTATATTAATAACTGGCAGATATGTGTTATTGAGCACCTGGTACGTTTATCAGAAATAAGGGTTGCCGTAGCTATGGGCGATATTAAAATGGCTGATAAACTACGCAAAATTCATATAGGGGAGTATAAATGTATACTATTGCCTTTGCTGGAAAAACATATTATAGCCTATGAGCGAAACCGGAAATCCTATCCGCGTTTTAAGGCTTACCTGCCTGAGCTTTTGGCTTACATGCACACGCTTACGCCCCAAGTAGTTAACAAACAGGTCGAGCTGTATAAAAATTACGCTGATTAAATGGCATTTCTGCCATGTCACTCGGAGTTGATAATCATCTAATCGCCTGGGCAGTTATCTATTTCAGGACAGGTCAGGCAAATAAGCTGTTTCATTTTTAGTGTTTCACTCCATCTGCTCAAAAAATGTCAAAATAGCTTAGTTTGCTCATTAACAATTGTTTATGTTGCTCACCTAAACCTTTTGTACTGTTTCAAAGTGTTTCACTGCTTTGGTGTAATTGTTTGATATTCAGTAATATAGCTAAAAATGGTGTTTCAAAGTGTTTCATTATTTAGTGAAACACTTTGCCAGCTTTGGCTCCTTCATTTCTTGGGGCGCCTTGTCCAACCGGTTTGTTTATTTCGCCATTTCGTGTAACTTACGGGCTCCAATTGTAGTTAATAATGCGTAAGTTTTCCTTTCAAATTATCGTGCTGTCGTTGTGCCTGGCTACAACTGTAAACGCACAGCAAATCAAAGAAATAGCACCCGGTGTAACCCGTGTAACTGTAGGTGAGGTTGATCGGTTTTCACCCTATAACCTGCTTCAGCCAAAGCCGCAGGTTGATGGTATGAGCAAACTACCGGCTGCCGGTGCCATAGTAGACCCGAAAAGCATCCGTGTGGAGCTTACCAGCCGCGGCGCCGTTGTGCACATCCCTTTAGGAGACGAAGAAGAGCTATATGGTTTCGGGTTGCAAATGAACTCGTTCAAACAGCGTGGGCTACGCAGAAAGCCGATAGTAAACGATAACCCTCTGAACAACGTAGGATATACCCATGCACCTACTACTTTTTACTTATCGACCAAAGGTTATGGTATTTTCATCAACACATCGCGCTATACCACTTTTTACTGCGGCACCCACAAGCAGCTTTCAGGCAACAAGGATGTAAATACCGGTGCAGGCAGTGGCGGCAACTCTGTCGCTGATTTATATAGCAAGTCCAACACCAACTCGGGCGAGGTAATTGTTGACATTCCGGGCGCCAGGGGCGGGGATGTGTTCATCTTTAATGGCCCGACATTAAAAACGGCCTTACAGCGCTATAACCTGTTTAGCGGAGGTGGGGCCATGCCTGCAATATGGGGCCTTGGTATACAATACCGTATGAAAGCCGACAGCAAGCAACCCGATGTCTACAAAATGGCGGCCTACTTCCGCGATAACCATATTCCGGTTGACGTTTTTGGCCTGGAGCCCAAATGGCAAACTGCATCTTACTCCTGCTCCTATGTCTGGAGCCCGGAGTATTTTCCGACGCCCCAGGAGCTTATAGACCGCATGAAAGCCGAGGGTATTAAACTGAACTTATGGGAGCATGCCTACACCTCGCCAGCTTCGCCAATATACGGAGCGCTGGCATCTGCTTCGGGCGACTATAAAGTTTGGAACGGCCTGGTACCCGATTTTGCCGGAGTAGCAGCGCCTAAGATCTTTGCCGACTATCATAAACAAACTTTTGTGGACAAAGGTATCTCAGCCTTTAAAATGGATGAGTGCGATAATTCCAATATAGGTACCGGCGGTGCCGTGTGGTGTTTCCCTGAACTATCTCAGTTTCCATCCGGCATTGATGGCGAGCAAATGCATCAATTGTTTGGCTCCCTGTATTTCAAAACCATGTATGATAATTACAAAAAAGCCAACCGCCGTTCATATTTTAATATCCGGTCGCTTTATGATTTTGCATCATCGTTTCCGGCCTCTCTGTACAGCGACACTTACGAGCACAAAGAATATATCCGCATGATTAGCAATGCCGGTTTTTCTGGTTTGTTATGGTCGCCCGAGGTTAGGGAGTCAGCTAACCTTCCAGAGCTATTCAGGCGTACGCAAACAGCTATTTTGTCGTCTCAAACAGTGTTTAACAGTTGGTATTTAAAAAACCCGCCATGGTTACAGATCAACATTGATAAAAACAATCGGGGCGAATTGTTGTTTAACGCCAGGGAAATCGAATCAAAGATCAAGACCCTGCTGAATTTCAGGATGAGTTTTATTCCTTATTTGTATACAGCCTTCGCTAAATATAACCATGAAGGCATACCGCCATTCAGAGCTTTAGTGGTTGATTATCCCGAAGACAAAGCAACTTATAACGTTTGGAATGAATATATGATAGGCGATAATGTACTGGCCGCTCCACTCATTGATAGTGCGTCGTCCCGAAAAGTATATTTGCCTAAAGGCAACTGGTTTGATTATAATACCAATAAGGTATATGTCGGCGGGCAATCATATACCATTGAAACCGGGCTGGATCAAATACCTATTTTTATTAAGGAGGGAACTATATTGCCTATTGCCAAACCGGTTGAACACGTGGAATCGGATACAAAATTTGAGATTACTTGTTACGTATATGGACCGGGAAATGCAAGTGCCTCGTTATTTGAAGATGACGGCGTGACCTTTGATTTTGAGGGCGGTCAAAGTAATGAGCTGACTTTATCTTGGCAAAATGGAAAGGGTAGGATTAGCCGGAAAGGTAATTTTAAGCCCGAAAAGTTTATCATTAAACGTTGGGTAAAAATATAATATTACCTCAAGGTTAAATATTGTTACGTAGGTGACCAATAAGGTATAATTAATAAGTTAATTTGGAAAAAAAGACTACTTTTACGGCTGCTTTAAAAAAATGAAAAGAATATTATTACGAAATCTGTTTTTTTGTTTTCTTGGGGGAGTTTTTTTAAGCTCCTGTATTAGTAAGAAACAAATAGCATATTTTCAAAAAGCTCAGGGCGAACATGATACAATTAGTGTTGCACAAGCTTATGTTCCAAAAATACAAGCTGGTGATATATTATCTATTACTGTGAGTTCGCTTAACTCAATGGCCAGTAGCTTTTTCAACCCTTTTTCAAATACTACTTCTGATAATGCCACCAACTCCACATTGAACGGGATACCGGCTGTCAGTAACGCAACTGGATTTTTAGTAGACACGGCTGGAATGGTTGAGTTACCTTTGGTAGGCGCAATCAAAATTGCCGGACTTACTACGTCTTCTGCACGGGATGTTATTAAGGCTCGGTTAAATGTGTACTTGAAAGAACCAACCGTTAATGTAAGGTTCCTTAATTATAAAATATCCGTAATGGGCGAAGTTGCACACCCCTCAGTTTATGTTATCCCGAACGAACGAATTACGCTACCTGAAGCTTTAAGTATGGCTGGCGACTTAACTATATACGCCATGCGTAATAACGTTATGATAATTCGTGATGTAAACGGCAAAAAGGAATTTGGGCATGTAAACCTGACTGGTCGTGATTTGTATGACTCTCCATATTATTATTTACATGCAAATGATGTGGTTTATGTAGAGCCTAATAGAGCAAAAAGGCAGCAAATTGAACCTGTATTTAAAATATTGCCTGTCGTTTTAAGCGCTGTGTCGGTACTAATGATAGTTATTTATTATTCAAGGCGCTAATATCCATTTATATGAATATTGAAGATATCGAGAATTTAGTTAGCAAGGAAGAGAAGGGGGCAGATTTTAGAGAGATATTAATTAGGTACTTATATTATTGGAAATGGATACTGCTTTCCCTTGTAGTATTTTTGATTCTAGGGTATGTTTACATAAAAACCACCACCCCGTTATATCAAATAGAAACTGATCTGCTAATAAAGCAGGATAAAAACAATTCAAGCTCGGGCGCTGAAGACGATGTCTTAAAAAGTTTAAACCTTTTCTCAACAAACAAGATCATCGACAATGAGATACAGATTTTAAAATCGTATTCATTATTTGAAAAGGTAGTCAAAGATCTTGATCTGGATGTTTCGTACTATATAAATGGCAGCGCTCGTAAATACCCCTTATATGAAAATGCTTCACTGCCGTTTCGTATAAAGCTATTAAGCCCTAATTCAAATAGTTATGGTGAATTTCTAAAACTTGTACCTCTAAGTTCAACTGTTGTTGAGTTGAATGGCAAAAAAGTTCCGGTCGACCGACCGATTCAAACTGCCTGGGGCACTATTATAATTTCACCTAATCGGAGTCACAATATCTATCTTAATAAAGAAATAGATGTGAAATTTAATCGTTTAGGAGATTTTTTTCAAGAATATAGCAAGATATTGGCAATCAATCCCGCCAGTAAAGACGCAACTGTTCTGATTATTACTTATCAGGATGCGATACCAAAAAGAGGCGAAGATATATTAAATGCTCTTGTTAAAGAGTATAACAACGCTGCAATCGAGGACAAAAACAAAGTGATTGCGAGTACATTATTTTTTATAGAAGACCGTCTTAAAAAGTTGTCTGAAGAATTGGGCTCTGCCGAAAATAAGGTTGAAGATTATAAATCAAAAAACCGTATTACGGATATCAGCGCGCAATCACAAATATTTTTGCAAAGTGTACAACAAAATGATGCTGACTTGGGCAAATTGAAAATTCAAATCAGCGTTTTGCGCAATCTGCTTAATTACATCAGCGCGGATAATGAACAAGGCAAATTACCATCAATGTTGGGCATTGAAGACCCGACACTGTTAGGCCTTGTCACGCAGTTGGCAGACACTAAACTCAAGAGAGAAAGTTTGTTACAGACAGTGCCCAAGACAAACCCACTTGTTACCTCGCTTGATGATCAGATCAACTCTCTCAAAAATAATATAACTCAATCAGTGAAAAATCTGGAGTCAGCATTATTGATCACCCAACAGCAGTTATCGTCAAAAAATCGTCGGTTTGAATCAGTTATCGGCGAAGTGCCTTCTAAAGAGCGCGGGTTAATAGATGTAATGCGCCAGCAAGATATTAAGAACACTTTATTCACTTTTCTGCTTCAAAAAAGAGAGGAACAGGAATTGTCTTTAGCGTCAAATTTGGCCGATAGCCGTACTGTGGATCCAGCCAGGAGTACCTCGCACCCTGTTAAGCCGGTTAAACAAGTGGTTATGCTGATTTTTTTTATGCTGGGATTTTTAATGCCTCTTATTATCATTTATTTGAGAAGCTTAATTAATAACCGGGTTACTAAACGATCTGATATTGAAAAAATTACCAACGCTCCAATTCTCGCTGAAATTGCTCAATCTGAGGAGTCAAGTCAGCTTATAGTGGTTGAAAAGCCGAGATCTATGGTTGCTGAACAAATAAGAGCCTTCAGAACAAATTTGGAATTTGTCAGCTCGGAAGTAAAAAATAAAACTTTATTGTTTACGTCGAGTGTGAGTGGCGAGGGCAAATCATTTGTCTCTCTTAATCTAGGGGCTAGTATAGCTATGTCGGGAAAAAAAGTGGTAATTTTAGAGCTAGACTTACGTAAGCCTAAACTTCACTTATCATTAAATATTCATAACGATAAGGGATTGTCTAATTATCTGATTGACACTGCAAACTATGAAGATATTTTAAAGGAAATTCCGCAGCAACCCAACTACTATATTATAACTAGCGGGCCAATTCCACCTAACCCGGCCGAGTTGTTGCTTAACGGCAGGATAGACGATTTATTTGCAAGGCTGCGTAATGAATTTGATTATGTGATCATTGATGCGCCGCCGGTAGGTTTGGTTACAGACGCGCAAATACTGTCAAAATTTGCTCACGTAACAGCCTTTATTATCAGGCATAATTATACTTTAAAAAATCAAATATACCGTATTGACGAGCTTTATAAAGGTAAAAAGTTTGCCAATATTAGTTTAGTGTTTAATGCGATTGATTACAATTCGAGCTATGGTTATGGCTATGGTTATGGCTATGGTTATGGCCATGGTTATGCAGGCGGTTATTATACGGAGGATAAGCCGCGTAAAAGCTTTTTTCCAAAATTTAAAAAATAGTTAAACGGTAATTCTGTAATGGATACTAAACTTACAATAATCGGCTTGGGTTATGTTGGTCTACCCCTGGCTGCCGAATTTGGCCGGTATTATGCCGCAGTTGGATTCGATATCAATGAAAACCGTATTAGTGAATTGAAAAATGGTTATGACCGTACCTTTGAAGTATCCGAAGATTTGCTTAAACCCGTGCTGAAATTTAATAACGACAGCGAAGCCGGACTTTTTTTTACTAATGAGATCAATGAACTTAAGGACAGCAATTTTTACATAATTACGGTACCTACACCTGTTGATAAAAACAACCGTCCTGATTTGACGCCGCTGTACAAAGCCAGCCAAACAGTAGGTAAGGTTTTAAAAGCCGGTGATATAGTTGTTTATGAATCTACTGTTTATCCTGGAGTTACAGAGGATGAATGTGTGCCGGTTTTGGAAAGAGAGTCTGGGTTGAAATTCAATATAGATTTTTTTGCCGGATATTCTCCGGAAAGAATTAATCCTGGCGATAAAGAGCATACCGTTACTAAAATACTTAAGATTACATCAGGCTCTACTCCCGAAGCAGCAGAAAGGGTGGATAAGGTTTATAAATCAATTATAACGGCGGGTACCTACAAGGCCCCGTCAATCAAAGTAGCTGAGGCTGCAAAGGTAATTGAAAACTCACAGCGAGATATTAATATAGCTTTTGTAAATGAGTTAGCTAAGATATTTAATCGTTTAAATATTGATACTGACGAGGTGTTGAAGGCTGCGGGTACCAAATGGAATTTCTTAAAGTTTAAACCGGGCTTGGTGGGTGGACATTGTATAGGGGTTGATCCTTATTATTTGGCACAAAAGGCACAAGAGACCGGATATCACCCAGAAATAATATTAGCTGGGCGCCGATTGAATGATGGTATGGGTGAGTATATCGCACATGAGCTGGTTAAACTTATGTTAAAAAAGGACATTCCGGTAAAAAATGCCGAGCTATTAGTATTGGGGGTAACCTTTAAAGAAAATTGCCCCGACGTAAGAAATACTAGAGTTGTAGACATACTGAACACGCTAAAAGAATATAATATTAATATATCGATATACGACCCTTGGGCAGAACCAGCGGAAGTAGCGCACGAATATGGCTGGATATCAGCAAAGGAACTGGTTGCCGGAAAGAA
Source organism: Mucilaginibacter ximonensis (assembly GCF_042686265.1). Classification (NCBI taxonomy): domain Bacteria; kingdom Pseudomonadati; phylum Bacteroidota; class Sphingobacteriia; order Sphingobacteriales; family Sphingobacteriaceae; genus Mucilaginibacter; species Mucilaginibacter ximonensis. The sequence continues at coordinate 245,866 of NZ_JBHUPD010000002.1, read as the reverse complement.
ATATGACGCTGTGATATTGGCCGTGGGACACGTGGAATTTGCTGAGCTGGATGTTGCGTCATTATGTAAAGACAACTGTGCGATATATGATGTTAAAGGTGTTTTACCCCAATGGTTAGTTGATGCTCGATTATAATATGTACGAAATTGCCTTTCACAACGAAAATATCCAAAACAGTTCTTTTTTAATAACTGGGGGTGCTGGTTTTATAGGATCAAATATTGTACGCTATCTATTAAAATATGGCGCTAAAGAGGTGCGGGTTTTAGATAATTTTTCAACAGGTTCACTAGCTAATATCGAAGAGTTTAAATCTGACAAGGCATTCCGGCTTATAGAGGGCGATATACGCGATATTAAAACTTGTAGAAAGGCTGTACAAGATATAGATTATGTAAGCCATCAGGCCGCACTCGGCTCTGTGCCGCGGTCAATTAATGACCCCGTTACTACCAATGATGTTAACATCAGCGGATTTCTGAATATGCTAGTTGCTGCTAAGGATGCTGGCGTAAATCGGTTTGTGTACGCTGCAAGCTCAAGTACTTATGGCGACCATCCGGGTTTGCCAAAAGTTGAAGATAAGATAGGTAATCCGTTGTCTCCTTATGCGGTAACTAAATATGTTAATGAGTTATATGCATCTGTTTTCTCGCGTACCTACGGTTATCATACCATCGGTCTGCGATATTTCAATGTATATGGCCCGCGCCAAAATCCAAACGGTCCTTATGCTGCGGTAATACCTCTTTTTATACAGGCTGCTTTAAAAGGTAAGCCGGCTTATATTAATGGTGATGGAGAGACTAGTCGCGACTTTACCTTTATAGAAAATGCAGTTCAGGCAAATATAAAATCACTACTTTTGCCTGAGATTTCAGAACACCAGGTAATTAACATAGCCTGCGGGGAAAGAACTACGCTAAACCAATTGTGGAATGCCATTTGTGATTGTTTGAAACTAGATTTACCTGCGATTTATCAAATAGAACGGGCCGGAGATGTTAAGCATAGCCTAGCTGATATTTCAAAAGCTAATACACTCATCGGATACAAGCCGTCGGTGTTTCTACCCGATGGCATAGAACGTACCATTGTCTGGTACCGTGAGAATTTAAAGAGTATACAATAGTTTAAGTTTAATAAGGTCAGTATGCTACACAAGCCAGTTTATATCATCGCCGAGGCAGGCGTTAATCATAATGGTAATATTGATATTGCATTAGAGTTGATTGATCGCGCCAAAGAAGTTGGCGCAGATTGCATTAAGTTTCAAACATTTAAGGCAGATCAAATTGTCACAAACGATTCACCCAAAGCCAATTATCAACTAAAAGTTACAGATAAATCAGAGTCTCAGTTTCAAATGCTTAAAAAACTTGAGCTTGATCTTAATGCATATATATCATTGATACAGCGGTGTAAAGAAAAGGATATTGCATTTTTATCAACTCCATATAACAAAGAAGACGCAGATTTTTTGGAAGCGCTGGATGTTACCGGGTTTAAAATAGCATCAGGCCAACTTACCGAATTGCCTTTTTTGAAATACGTGGCTCAAAAAAATAAAACGATGATAATTTCGACTGGAATGGCAAATATGGCTGAAGTTTTTCTGGCTGTTGAGGCTATCAGAAGTACCGGAAATAATGATATTATCGTGCTGCAATGTACCACAAATTATCCATCGGCAATTGAAGATGCTAACCTATTGGCAATGCAGAGTATTAAAGCTGCATGCAAAGTAGCTGTTGGTTATTCAGACCACGTAAATAATAATTATGCATGTTTTGCTTCAGTTGCAATGGGTGCCGAAGTTGTCGAAAAGCATTTTACATTGGATAAAAATATGGAAGGGCCTGATCATACGTCATCATTAAACCCGGTAGAATTTAAAGAATTGATAACAGGGATAAGGCAGATTGAAAAAGCGATGGGAACGGGTTTGAAAGTGCCTTCTGCAGCAGAAATTGATAACAGCTATGGTATGAAACGCAGTCTTGTGCTATTACAAGACGCACCTGCCGGTACTGTTTTAAATGAAGGTATGATTGGGTTTAAACGACCTTTTAATGGGCTTTCTCCCAATATGCTAGATAAAGTAGTTGGAAAAGCCTTAGCCGTAGATATGAAAAAAGATCAGGCGCTTCAATTTAATTCTATAAACTGGTAAGTTATATATATATTATATTATTATATTTAATTATTTAAATTTTAGTTGATTAATAACCAGCTTTTAGAGAAAAAAACAATACCGGGTGATGGGAGATATTTACATAAGTACCCTAGCATTTAAAAATTACACTATTGAGGAAATAACAAAAATAGCAAAAAACGAAGGTCTGTCTATTGAATTTAGTTCAAGCTTTGCTTATGATGCTAATTTGGTTTCAGGTTATAAAAAATCTGATATTAACAAAATGGTCCATAATTATTTCCCTGTTCCAGAAGTGCCTTTTGTACTCAATTTGGCTAGTGCTGACGAAAATATTAGAGCGGCATCGGTTAAACACTGTATAGAAAATATTTATCTGACCAAAGCCTCGGCTGCTCCATTTTTTGCCGCTCATGCAGGCTTTTGCGTTGATCCGAAGCCCGAAGAGTTGGGCAAAAAGATAGATTATAGGACCGAGTTTAATAAACAGGAACATCTGCAAATTTTTACGCAATCATTAACCGAAATATTGATGGTTGCTGAAAAAGCTGAGGTTAAGTTTTGCTTTGAAAATAATGTTATTACCAAATTTAATATGCATGGTAACATCAATCCGCTATTATGTTGCGAAAGCTCAGAAGTTATTGCCGTTATTCGGCAACTTAACCATCCAAATTTGGGCTTTTTGTTAGATACGGCCCATTTAAAGGTAAGTTGCAATACATTGGGAATTGACAGAGACGAGCAGATAAAGCAATTGAAGCCTTACATAACGGCGATACATCATAGCGACAACGATGGCCTCACTGACACTAACAATAAAATAGACAATCAATACTGGTTTTTAAAACATCAAAAGGGATTTGCAAATATTCCGCAGGTAATAGAAGTAAAAAACCTAAGTGTGCCTGAAATAAAGGAGCAAATTAGTTTATTACAAAATTATGGACATTAAAGAATTATCTATACACAATCAGGATACTATTAAAAAAGCCCTCCAAGTTTTAGACAAGACTGGTTTAGGAGTGATTTTTATTCAGGATGTTGATGGTAAATTGGTTGGCTTATTAACAGATGGAGATATAAGGCGTGCTTTAATAGGCGATGCTCAATTAAATTCTCCGGTTGAATTGGCAATGAACAGAAACTTTACATCTTTGCCTGTCGAAACGGAAAACAAAGTAATTCTTGATAACTTAACCAGCAAAGTAAAGATTATCCCTCTTACTGATGCAAACGGGATTTTAGTTGATTACGCCTCGATTAATCGTTTGCGACGTATATCCGTGGCATCTCCGGTGTTAAACGGCAATGAGTTGCTGTATATTACAGATTGTGTAAAAACTAACTGGATATCGTCGCAGGGTAAATACGTCAGGGCATTTGAAAACTCGTTTGAAAAATATCACGGCGGCCGTAAATCTTTAGCTGTAAGTAACGGCACGGTAGCACTTCACTTGGCACTGGATGCCTTAGGTATTACTAAGGGCGACGAGGTTCTGGTTGCGGATTTTACCTTTGCTGCCTCGGTAAACGCAATTATTTATACTGGTGCAACACCGGTTTTGGTTGATATTGAAAAGGATACCTGGAATATAGATGTAAAAAAAATAGAACAATACATCACGCCAAATACAAGGGCTATTATGCCTGTTCATATTTATGGGCACCCCTGCAATATGGATGCTATAGTTGAAATAGCCAAACGACATAATTTATTAATTATTGAAGATTGTGCCGAAGCTTTAGGAAGTTTATATGCTGGTAAGCCAGTTGGTACCTATTGTGATGCCGCAACTTATAGTTTTTTCGGTAATAAAACCATAACTACAGGAGAAGGTGGTATGGTTGTATTTAAGGACGAAAGAGTAGCAGAGCGCGCAGCCGTTTTAAGAGATCATGGCATGGAGAAAAACAGGCGTTATTGGCACACTGAAGTTGGTTACAATTACCGGTTGACCAACTTGCAGGCAGCTGTTGGGGTTGGGCAGTTTGAACGATTAGACGAATTTGTAGTAGCTAAACGGGTAAATGCCGATACCTATAGCAAGGCATTTGCCGATGTGCCTTATTTTCAGCTACCGATTGAAAGGGACGACTCGTTTAATTCTTTCTGGATGTACACGCTTTTAGTTAACGAATCAGCACCATTTACGCGTGATGATCTTATTCATCACCTAAACTTAAAAGGTATAGAAACCAGGCCGGTGTTTTTCCCAATTCATCAAATGCCGCCATATGTTAATTTTGGTAAACCAGAGGAGCTAACCGTTTCAAAGTGGGTTTCCGCTCATGGTCTTAGTTTGCCATCATCAGTAAATTTAACTACGACTGAACTTATGTATATTTGTCAGACTATAAATTCTTTTGTGGCCGATTTTAAGGCAGTTGTTTAATATGCGGGGGATAGAAAGTAAAGTTCTTTGGATAGTAACAGCCAGATCTGGATCTAAATCTATACCTGACAAAAACATAAAGAAATTAGGTGGCAAGCCTTTATTAGCCTACCGCATTTTGACGGCTATAGAATTGTCTGGTAAAGACCAAGTCTGGCTGTCAACAGATAGCGTTGAATATGCAGAAATCGGAGCCTCATTTGGCGCAACCGTGCCTTTTTTAAGACCGAAGGACCTGTCGACAGATAGTGCATCTTCAATGGATGTAATATTGCACGGAATGAAACATGCCGAAGGCCTGGGTCTTGTTTTTGAATATATAGGGATGCTTGAACCAACATCGCCGTTTATTGATAGCGAAACATTAAAAAGCGCGCTTGAATTTTTAGCGGCGGATACCAAAGCCGAGGCCGTGGTGGCGGTTAAGCACACGCATCCAAATACTTTTTTCATACAAAATGATGCTCCGTATCTTGACGAGTTGGCACATAGGTTTAATAATTCAGCCGGTTTAAGGCGACAGGATTTTAAAGACGAAATAACGCCTAGTGGAGGGTTTTATATTAGCAAATGGGATGCCTTTAAGCGAAATAAAACCTTTTATACCACCAAGACACTCGCTTTTAAAGTACCTAAAAACGCCGAGCTTGAAATAGACGAGCCAATGGATTGGCTATGGGCGGAGTTTTTAATTAGTAAAGGTGTTACACCAATAGCGTAATATATTTAAAATGGATAATAACTGGTACCGCGAACAACTACATGCTTTAATACCGGGCGGAGCTCATACTTACTCACGAGGTGATGATCAGTTTCCGTCAAATGCACCTGCAATACTGGAGCGGGGCGAAGGCGCGTATGTTTTTAGTCCTGATGGACGGAAGTTTCTTGATTATGGCATGGGTTTGCGTTCGGTAAACATTGGTTATGGCGATAAAGAGGTGGCGGATGCATGTTATCATGAAATTTTAAAGGGTAACAACCTTACACGGGCTTCTATCACAGAGCTGAATGCTGCAGCCTTGCTGGTTGACTTAATACCATCTGTTGAAATGGTTAAGTTTGCCAAACACGGTTCGGTAGTAACATCTGCGGCGGTAAAACTGGCTAGGGCTTATACCGGAAAAAAATATGTATTAGTGCCGGCTCAGCAGCCATTCTTTTCATACGATGACTGGTTTATCGGGTCGACAGTTATGACACGTGGCATTCCTGATGAAATGAGTAGCTTAACGCTCAAATTTGATTATAATGATTTAGAATCTGTAGCTAAGTTAATGGAGATCTATAAAGGCCAGGTTGCTGCGGTAATAATGGAGGCATCTACAACTGAACCTCCTAAAGAAGGCTTTTTGCAAGGTATACAATCGTTATGTAAGGCAAATGATGCGGTTTTTATAATTGATGAAATGATAACTGGTTTTAGGTGGCATTTGCAAGGAGCACAAGCCTTTTATAATATCGAACCAGACCTTTGCACTTTTGGTAAAGCTATGGCAAATGGCTTCGCAGTAGCCGCCTTGGCGGGTAAGCGCGACATCATGAAATTGGGCAGTATTTTAGAAGAAGGTAGAGAACGTGTGTTTTTAACCTCAACAACCCATGGTGCAGAAATGGGTTCATTGGGGGCCTTTATTAAAACAATTGAAATACTGAAAAGAGACAACGTAATTGATCACCTGTGGTCATACGGCCAAAAACTTATTGCGGGTATAACAGACATTGCAAATGAACAGGGCATTGCTGATCAATTCAAAATTAGCGGTTACCCTTGTTCGCCGGCGTACACAACCTTTGACGAAACCGGGAATATTTCACTTGCTTACAGAACCCTTTTTTCGCAAGAAATGGTTAGAAATGGTGTTTTGATGCCGTGGATAGCGTTATCTTACGCGCACAAAGACACCGAACTTGATCAAACACTATCTGCAGCTTACAGCGCTTTATCTGTTTACAAAAAAGCCCTGGAGGGTGGTATGGATAAATACCTTACATCACCTGTAATTAAACCAGTATTCCGTAAATACAATTAATTATATGTTTTCAGTAGTTGGTAAAGTTATAGTAATAACTGGTAGTAGTGGTTTATTGGGGCAGGATATAGTTAATACACTTCGTAAAGAAGGTGCTATAGTCATAGGTGTGGATTTGCATTTCTATAATCAGACAGAACATGATTTTATTATCGATATTACAGATGAGGAATCTATAAAAAAAGCGGTAACTGATATTGTCAATAAATATGGCCGCATAGACGGTTGGGTAAACAATGCTTACCCTCGAACAGCAGATTGGGGGAATAAATTAGAAGATGTGTCGGCCCTATCGTGGAAAGCTAATGTAGATATGCACCTTAACGGTTATTTCAACTGCTGTCAGATTGTGTTAAATCAAATGAAGCAGCAGGGTTTTGGTTCTTTAATTAATATGTCATCAATTTACGGGATTGTAGGGCCTGATTTTTCTGTGTATGACGGTACCGAAATGACTATGCCGGTTGCTTATTCTGCTATAAAGGGAGGCCTTATAACTTTAACAAAATATCTTGCCTCATATTTTGGGCCAAGTCAGGTTAGGGTAAATAGCGTTTCGCCAGGCGGCGTATTTAACAATCAACCGGCGTCCTTTGTCGAAAACTATAATAAAAAAGTTCCACTGCGCCGCTTAGGTACTTCGCAGGATGTTGTTGCTTCTATCTATTTTCTGTTATCAGACGAGGCTAATTACATTACAGGACACAATTTAGTTGTCGATGGTGGTTGGACTGCTATATAGTTTGCAAATGAAAGTATATTATTATTTCTCTGTTAACGATTTGTTTTTTGCTGAAGCAAGCAAAGCTATTTTGCAAACAAATAATGCGGTTGAATTTTCTGGCCTTGCGAGCGGCAAAAGGAGCTTTCTTACCAATGGGCCTTTTAAATCAATATCATATTTATCTGAGCTTAATTACACCACAGCCGAAATCGACTACTTGTATCTGGCATCAGTGGAAAAAAAATATAGTATCTGTATCTCGGATCTGATAAACATGGAAAGGCATTTCTGGAAATTTCCAAAAAAACAAAGAATTGCTTATGCTCAGGAAATTATACGATGTATTGAGCGAGATTACGAAAACATAGGGTTTGACATGATCTTTGCCGAAGGACTTGATGATTTTGCGAGTTTCTTTCTGTATGCATTTGGTAAGGTGTTAAATATTCCATTCTACTATTTTGTTTATGCCCGGATGGGCAACGCAGTATTCTTAACTAACCGTACTGATACTGGGCCGGTAAATTTGGAAATTTTGTTTAAAAAAGCAGTGGCGGAATATAGTGTCTTTATTAATCAATTTGAAGAAACGAAAAAATATATAACAGAGTATATTGCCAACAAAAGACAGCCATATTATGTTTCCCAAAGCTCAATGCTTTACAGGGCTTTTTCGATAGAAGATATTCAAACTACATTGAAGAGTTTTGCCAAAACATTTCAGGATAATAAATCTTTTAATGCTTCCGGACATCCGCTAACATTCCCTCTTAAACGGCTAGCAAAGATCAAAAATAAAGTACAGTACAATAGTTTTCTTAAAACCCGATTTGTCGATTATACACAACTGAAAGCACAGGGTATTAATTATTTTATTTATCCCTTACATTTTCATCCTGAGGCGGCAACTTTAATACAGGGTCGATGGATTAATAACCAGCAAGCTATTATTGAAATGTTCTCAAAAGCATTACCAGCCAATGTTGCATTAATTGTAAAAGAACATACAGTGTCCGTTGGGCGCCGTCCAATTGAATTTTACAAAGAGATAGAAAAACTGCATAATGTTTATTTCGTGCCCGAGAAAACCGCGGTTTATGAACTCATAGAAAACAGCGTTGGAATTGTAACTATATCATCGTCGATGGGCCTCGAGGCCATAATGCTTGGCAAACCAGTAGTGACTTTTGGCGATGTACATTACAACGTTTTATCGGATGTGATCAAAGCCGTTGATATTTCTAATATGCCTGAATATGTTGAAATGGCATTAAACTTTAAGGGCTATGATGAGGCTGAGTATTGGTCATTTTTTAGAGTTGTGACTGAGAATTGCTACAACATGGCTGGATATTCCCCGCACAAATTCACGCCAGAAAATGTAGATACTTTTAGACGGATGTTGGAAAACATAATGGACGATGTCAACATCTAAAATATTTTTATGGAATACCATAATGAATTTATTGGCAAGCCCCGTACGTCTGGGCTTGAATATCTATCTCGCATCATGCTTATTACCTAAAGATTTTGGTGCTGTAGTGATACCGTTAGTTATTATTTCTCTATCTGACGTACTTATTGATGCAGGCTTTAAAGCATCTTTAATTCAAAAATCTACCTTAAAAAACTCTCATTGCTCAACTATTTTTTTTTCTAATTTACTGGCATCGGTAGGTTTGTTTCTGTTTTTTTTGTTGTTGGCCTTTCCCTTACAATCGTATTTTCAAATACCTAATCTGGCAGTATTAATTATTATAGCTTCGTTCTCATTAATCATTAGATCTTTAGGCATGGTAACAGAAGCCCGATTACAAATTAGGGGTAAGTATGGACAATTGATTTTCACTGAGTCGTTATCCTATTTCGTAGCTTATGGTGTCGGTATTTATTTGGCAAAAAAAGGTTACGGACCCTTTAGCCTTATAATTATGTCATTGCTTAGTGAAATTGGCTACAACTTGGGCATGTATAAAATAGAAAAATTTGTACCTAGTTTTAAATTAGTTTCGAAAAAACTTCTAGCTCTGCATTGGAGAATGGGTAAAAATTTATTTGGCCAGGGCTTGTTAGAAACGTTCTCAAATAAAGTTGATGAAATTATATTAGGCAAATTTATTAACATTAATAAATTAGGCACGTACAGTAAGGGGCGGGAGTATTCTAACACGCTTGGTGTTGTTGGGTCTAAGTTTTTTGCGCGCCCATGGTTTTCTGTCATGTCTAAGCATTCATTAAACAAGCAGTTTTTTGTTAATCGTTACCGTTTTGCCTATTTAATACTTGTAACGTCAGGCTTTTGCTTAATAGCAGGAAACTACTTATTAGGTGGGCCTTTTATTATACATGTAATGGGCAGACAATGGGTCGGACTGGTGTATCCATTTAAGTTTTTTATGATATCGACCGCGATGTATTATCTCATAACATTTAATAAATACACGGTTTTAGCTTTAGGGAAGCCCGAGGTTAACTTTAGGATAGAAAGTATGTATTCTATGTTCAGAATAACGATGTTGATATGCATATTTTTGTTTTTTCAACGAAGTGCGGTTTTAATTTATCTCTTAATTAGTACTGATGTATTGTCACGGTTACTGATGGTTACGGTACAGTCATATTCGCTAAGCAAAATCCTATACCACGATTTGAAATTGTTTGTAAATGGGGCTATGCTTTTGGTAATTATAACAGGAGTTTTATCGCTGATACAAAATATAAGTTACATATACCTTGGGGTTTACCTGGTGAGCGTACTAGTTATAATGTCGTATGTGATGTATAAGAATTATAAAATTGCATTGAATAAAGCTTAGGCGGTCAATCTAGAGGTTAATATACGCTGTAAACAGATCATGTATGTGCGGGATACTTTATTGTAAGTTAAAATCAGAAGATTACGATACCCAGAATTTTAAGGTGGTTTTTGATGCTGCGCTTAAAAAAATGCATTATCGCGGGCCAGATGCTTTTAAGGTATCGGTTCACGGATCTCTTTTTTTCGGACATGTGAGGTTAAGTATTGTTGACCCTAAAGCCAGTTCTGATCAGCCGTATGAGGATGACGAGCATCTGATGATCTTTAATGGAGAAATCTACAACCACAAAGAGATTGATCCAAAATCTCAATCAGATACGCGCACGCTGTTTACACAGATGAAAAATGGCGGCAACCCTTTCTCAAAATTACGCGGCATGTTTGCGTTTGGTATGTACAATAAGCAAACTCAACACATTGTTTTTTATAGAGATTTTTTTGGCGAAAAACCTTTATACTATTATGTAGATAAAGAAATAGAGGTTGTGTCTTCTACCTTAAAATCAATACTTGAGATACTGAAGGCGTTAAATAAAAAGCCTGAATTAAACAAGGCGGCTATCAACGACGATTTTTTATGGTTTGGCTTTATCAGAGAGCCTAAAACCATTTGGAACAATATTTTTGCTGTACCACCAGGGCATCAATTAGAATTTTTTAACGATAGCCCCCAATTTAAGCCTTTAAAGTTCAATTTAGCTGATCAGAATGATTGGACACAGTCAACCTACTTAGCTAATGCGTTATCAAGTACTGACGTTGAGGGTGCGTTGCTGTTAAGCGAAGGTATAGATTCGACGTTTTTATTGACTAAAGCCATTGAAAATAGTTTTCCATTAAAAATAGGAATATACAAGGCAAATGACCCTAAAATAGATGAATCGGCAAAAGCGCTTCAAAACATTGCGAAGATTAAAGCCAACCCGCAGCATTATCCTGTTACTGTTTTAGAAAACAACGTCGGTGTAATTGATATCGACGAATATGGAAAAATATTAGAGCAGCCAAGTTCAGACGGATTGCAATTATTCAATTTGCTTAAGTATCTCCGCAATAGTCACCCGGGCTTAAAACTGGTTTATACAGGGCTAGGTGGTGACGAACTGTTTGGCGGATATCCTACTTTTTACAATTTCAAAAAAATAAATCTGCTAATCAAATTGCCACTGGTGGAATATTTTTTACCGGCCTTAAAGCGCTTTAAAACCGGTAAAAGAATTGTATGTGAGTGGAATTATGATACATATGCTTTTTTGTATAGATTAAATTATCCAGCATTTAAGCTTCTTAACGGCACACATGCCCAGCTAATTTCGTCATACCAGTCATTCAAGCAAACACTTGCAGTTACCCCGGTAGAAATTAATGATAAAGCGCAGAAGATTAGTGCATATGCCATCAAACGATCCGAAACTTTTGATTATGCCCGTAACCAATTGCTTAGAGATAATGACAATATTTCAATGTACCTCGGTTTTGAATCAAGAAGCCCGTTATTAAACGCAGATTGGTACAACCAAAACCCGGATAAGAAACTAAAATTAAAAAATGCCCTTATAAGCAAATGGGGCATAAGCTTTAATAAGAAAAAAGGATTTACATTGGATGAGCGTGATGCTAAAGCGTACTATAAAAATTATATTATCGATCACCAAGTATTCTTAAATCAAATTTTGGATGATTTGTCTATTCCTGTGCTTAATAACCTGTCCGTTAATAGATTAAGGGCTTTATCTGTCTTGGCAAGTTGGGTAAAGCACAATGCCGATAATTAATAATATGCAGCTAAACATATATGGAAACAGATATTTATATAAGCGTTATCACCACGATCAAAAATGTTGACACGTTGTTAGCAGAAACGCTTAAATCTGTATTTAATCAAACCTATCTCAACTATGAGCATATCATCGTTGACGATGGGTCAACAGACGATAGTATTGCAATTATTAAAGACTTTCAGAGACATTATCCATCAAACAAGATAAGGTTAATACAAACGTCAGGGATAGGTAGAGCCGCTGCTTTAAATTTGGGAGTAAAAAATGCCAGCGGAGCATGGGTTGCTATAATTGACGGCGATGATTTATGGCACCCTGAAAAATTAAAAATTCAGGCTGATTGTATAAATGAAGATATTGATGTGTTATGCACTGACGCGATATTGTTCACAAGTTCGGCCGAGATTAATTATAAACCCATAGCAGCAATAACGTTTTCAGACATCAAACTTGAGAAGCTGCTTTATGCAAATAGAATATCTCACTCAACCGTAATGTTAAGAAAAGATATTTGCGATTACGATCCAAATAGAATATCACAACTTGATTATGACCTTTGGCTCAGGTTAGCAAAGCAAGGTAAGCGTTTGTGTAAAATAAATGAACCTTTGGGTTTTCATCGCATTCATGAGGCTCAGTCTTTTGAAAGCAAGCAAGGTAAGGCCTACAAATGGCGCTCATTCAAGTTAAAGTTACATTATGGATTTATAACCGGCAACGTAGCAGCCATAGGATATAATTTAACCAAATTGGCTTTTGATATGCTTTTTCCTCGCAAATTACGTCTAACTATTAGAAAGATTTTCAAATGAAGAAGTTTTTGATCATAATAGTTTATGTGTATATTATAACATGCCCGTTTTATGTATTTGAGAGCGGGTTACCGCAGCCTTCAGACTTTATAATATCAATAGGCTGTTTCGGGCTGTTTGTTTCCGGGCAAATGTCGTCACTTTTCAAATTAAAGGTTATAAAACGACTATTTCAATTTATAGGCTTATCATCTATTATCAATATTATATATTGGTTGGTCTACACCTCGCAAGGTGTGGAAAATAAGTTTTTTTTACCAATATTATTTTATGTGTTTGACTCGTTTGTTTTTTGTGCTTTGGTGTACGTTTTAAATAAAAATTTTGAAAAAGTGGCGTCGCATTTAGCCTTGGCAATCATTATATCACTTTCTATTCAGGCAATTTTGGCACTTGCTCATATTGGCACCGGGCGTGGATCACTTTATTTCAATAATCCCAATCAATTAGGCTATTACGCATTAACCTCACTGACTGTTTTCGCCTGTTTACCAAGTGTTTACAGGTCGAATAAGCTAATGACTATGGCGGTGCTTATATTATCCTCATACCTAATACTATATTCGGGCTCGCGTGCGGCGTTGCTAGGAGTGATTTTGCTAGGATCAATTATCTTTGTTAAAGAAGGATTTAAGGTAGATGCCTCGTCGATTGCCTTTATCATTCTGGTTATTGGTGCTGGTTGGTATTTTTTTAATAGAAATGATTTTGTTGACGCACAAATCAAATCTATTCAGGACAGGCAGGAGTCGAAATCGTCTCAAGGGGTTTCTGAATTTGAAGTGCGAGGTTATGACAGGTTCTATCTAGCCCCTGAATATGTTTTATATGGAGCGGGCGAGGGCAAGTATGATCGGTTTCACTCTTATCATAGTTTGGAGATGCACTCAGGGCCGGGCACCATTCTGTTTTCATATGGAGTGTTAGGCTTTTATTTATTTTTTAGTTTTGTGGCTATTGTTATAAAGCGCGATCTTTTTAACAATAGCTTATTAATAGCGCCCGTAATATTGTATAATTTTACTCATCAAGGCTTTAGAGAATCGTTATTTTGGATACTTCTAGCTTGCATTTTTATGGTGTCTAGTAAACAATATGTAAAAGATGTGTTTTTAAAAGTAAGAAAGCACGGGCACTTTGAGTTTCTTAAATAAATTATCTACCGATGAAAATATTCATAAACGCATTTATAGCAATTGGTTTTTTGCTGTGTGGTAGCGAGTGTATGGCGCAAAACATACCGACTACCGTTATTAACGCCAGGATATTTGGTATTAAAGGCGATGGATCTGATGAAACGTCTAAATTTCGAAACGCCATAAACGCTTTAGCAACCAGGGGAGGAGGCACCTTGTATATTCCGAAGGGTATCTATTACGTTTCTGCGATATCACAGTCGGCAGGGATAATTGTTGGGCCAAATACAAGGATCAAAGGCGATGGTATCAATCAAACTATATTAAAAAGAATAAATAATGATGTTAAATTTTCTAGAATAATAGTTATCAAAGATGCCTCAAATGTTTCAGTCGAAGATATAACTATTGATGGGAATAAAGACAATCAGGACCAATCGTTTGAACAGCAGCACAACATATTTTGCCAACGTGCAGCCAACCTTAAGTTTAATAATGTAGAATACAAGAATACGGTCGGCGACGGTTTATATTTTTCAATTGGCAGCCGTAACGTAATTATAAGTAACTGCATTTTTAACAATATTACCCGGGTGGGCATTAACTGTACAAATCTTGATAGTGCGCTTATTACAGGCTGTAATTTTGAGAACATTATTACTAACGGCATCAAAATAGAAAAGAACCAGGTGCTCACAAGTTCGCCATCAAGAAATATCTTAGTAACAGAGAGTTTCTTTTCGGCTAAAAACCTTCAAAATGGCGCAGCAGGCATCAATATCAATGGCTTATCCGGAGATTTGGTTGATAATTTTAAAATTGTTAAGAATAAATTTAAAAAAATTGATTTTTGTGTTACCGGTTTAAGATATGTGGACGATGTACTTGTTGAAGACAACATAGCCGATAGTGTAAAGTCACTTTGCCGCTCTCTATCGTACTCATTGGGAGTAGGGTTTGGTTCAGGCTCAATAACGGTACAAAACAATAAAATTAGTAGTGGTTTAGGCGATAGAAAAACTGATAATATGGTCTTTGCTTTTTACTATTTCAAAAATGTCCTGGTTAAAGACAATACTTTTGTTGAAAGCAAGTACAGCCCTTATTCTCTTATAATAGTTTGTATTGAAGATCAAAATATTGAGTTTGTAAATAATTCTATTATCTCATCAGGCACCGTCCGGGCAATAGTTTTAAATAAATGCAATAACATAAATTTTAACGCCAACTATTTTAAAATTAACTCAAGTAAAAATGTAATTGAGATAACAGATGATCCTAACATTCATTTAAAATCTTTAAATGTAGTGAATAACACGTTTGATGGAAACTATAAAAATATACTGTCAGACCCAAATGCATCTTTACAAAAAGCAACATCAACTTCACCTGTTATAAATTATTTTAATAATAAAAAACTTAATAACGCGGCTACCAATGTTTTAAACGTTCCAGCCCAAATGTTAAGACTGCAAAAAAGATAAGCCGCCATTATTACCTATGGTTAAATTAGTTAGGATAACTACAGTCCCAATATCGCTGGATAAGCTATTACAAGGGCAACTTAAATATATGCGCGGCAATGGCTTTGACGTGAAAATGATAAGTTCTTGGGATGAAAAGCTGCCGTTAATTGCAGAAAGAGAAACAAGTGGTTACGTTGCTATAAATATGAAAAGGGCAATATCTCCCTTTGATGATATTATATCGTTGATTAAACTTATCAAAACCTTAAAAAAGTTAAAGCCCGATATAGTACACACCCATACGCCCAAAGCAGGGCTATTAGGCATGTGCGCAGCTTGGCTGGTAAAAACACCTATACGGTTACATACAGTAGCCGGTTTACCATTAATGGAGACAACCGGCGTTAAACGAAATATATTAGAGGCTGCAGAAAGGTGGACTTATCGCTTCGCCAATAAAGTATATCCAAACTCAAAAAACCTACAGCAATTTATTCTCGATAACCGTTTTTGTAGTGCCAGTAAACTTAAGGTAATTGGTAACGGCAGTAGCAATGGTATTAATACAGAAAATTTTAAATTAACAGATAGTGTTGTTGAGCAAGCCCGACAATTAAAAAGTAAGCTTTTAATAGGCGAACAAGATTTTGTATTTACTTTTGTTGGCAGGTTGGTAAAAGACAAAGGGATTGAAGAACTGGTTCAGTCGTTTTCAGTTATCAATAAGAAACACCCCAAAACACGGTTATTGCTTGTCGGCCCCTTTGAGCCAGAACTTGACCCGTTATCTAATGACTGCTTAATAAAGATTCAAAGCAACAAGACAATTATAAATGCAGGTTTTCAAAATGACATAAAACCTTACCTGGCTATAAGTAGTGCTTTAGTATTTCCGAGTTATCGCGAAGGATTTCCAAACGTACCTATGCAGGCAGGATGTTTTAACTTGCCTGCAATTGTAACCAATATTAACGGTTGTAATGAGATTATAAACCAGGGCGAAAACGGACTTATTATCCCGCCCAAAAATATAGAAGCTTTGACGGATGCTATGGAAAGATTATTTACTGATAAGCTGCTATACAATAAAATGAAAATCAATGCTCGTAAAATGATAGTTGATCGCTATGAGCAAACTTATTTTTGGTCATTATTACTTAAGGAATATCAGCAACATTTAAAGCAACATGGTATATCGTGAAATAGTTAAGCCTGCGATTGACTTAATGGCGTCGTTAACGGCTTTTATTATTTTGTCGCCTATATTTTTAGTGGTATTAATCACTCTTTGTATCGCTAATCAAGGTTCTCCTTTTTTCTTTCAATCCCGGCCCGGTAGGAACGCCCGAATTTTCAGGATCATAAAGTTTAAAACAATGAATGATCGTAAAGATGCTGATGGCAATCTACTGCCTGACGACAAACGCCTAACAGTGATAGGGAAATTTGTTCGCAGTACATCTTTGGATGAAATACCACAATTGTTAAATGTAATCAAAGGCGATATGAGCCTGATTGGCCCACGGCCTTTACTGGTGGAATATTTACCTTTATATAACGAGCACCAAGCTCGGAGACATGAAGTTAAGCCTGGCATAACGGGTTGGGCACAAGTTAATGGCAGGAACGCAATTAGTTGGGAAAACAAATTTGATTATGATGTTTGGTATGTTGACCACGTAAATATAAATTTAGATATCAGGATTTTGTGGATGACTATTTTAAAAGTGTTTAAGTCTGAAGGTATCAACCAGCAAGGCCATGTAACTATGGAAAAATTTAAAGGTTCTATAAAATGATTTATATATATGGTGCCGGCGGCCACGCTAAGGTAGTTGCTGAAATTCTTGAGTTGCGCGGTTTGGCAATTGCCGGTTTTATTGATGTAAACTCCAAAACAGATACTCTTTTAGGTTATCCCGTTTACGACGAGAGTTTAAGTTTAATTGGAAGTAGCCCACAACTTATTATTGGTGTTGGGAGCAATATTATCAGAAAGCGAATTTCAGAAAGTCTTACAGGTACGTTTATAAGCGCAATACACCCCTCTGCTAATATTTCAACAAGGTCTCAAATTGAAACTGGTACAGCTGTGATGCCTGGCGCATCAATTAATAGTGATGTTATTGTAGGAAGACACTGTATTATTAACACCAATTGTTCAATAGATCATGACTGTGTGCTAGGGGCTTATGTTCATGTTTCGCCAGGTGTGGCCTTGGCTGGTAATGTCACCGTAGGCAACGGAGTCCATATCGGAATCGGCTCAAGTATTATTCAGGGGATAAAAATAGGCAAATGGGCGACTATTGGGGCCGGAGCGGTGATTATCAAAGACGTTCCTGATTACGCTGTTGTGGTTGGCAATCCCGGTAAAATTATTAAATACAATAAAATTGATGAACAATAAAATATACCTTTCAAGCCCTCACATGGGCGGGCAGGAAATCTCTTTTGTAAAAGAGGCATTTGATACTAACTGGATAGCACCTTTAGGCCCCAATGTGAATAATTTTGAACATGACCTTGAGCAATATACAGGCGCTAAGTATGCGGCTGCTTTAAGTTCGGGGACATCAGCTATTCACCTTGCGCTTATCATGTTAGGGGTTGAGGCAGGCGATGAGGTTATTTGTCAAAGTTTTACTTTTTCTGCATCTGCCAACCCAATAGCATACCAGCTTGCAACGCCGATATTTATTGACAGTGAGCCCGATACCTGGAATATGGATCCCCACTTGCTCGAAAATGCTATAAAAGACCGTTTATCAAAAGGTAAAAAGCCGAAAGCTATTATCCCCGTGCATCTATATGGTATGCCTGCAAAAATGGAGGCTATAGTGGCTATTGCCGAAAGATATGGTATTCCGATCATAGAGGACGCTGCTGAGGCCTTGGGTGCTTCAATAAACGGGAAAGCTGCCGGTACTTTTGGCACTATGGGTATATTGTCTTTTAATGGTAATAAAATAATTACAACAAGCGGGGGCGGGGCGTTAATATCAAACCAAAAAGAATATATAGACCAGGCAAGGTTTCTAGCTACTCAAGCTCGGGACGCTGCGCCGCATTACCAGCATTCTCAAATAGGATATAATTATCGAATGAGCAATATCAGCGCGGGCATTGGCCGAGGTCAAATGATGGTATTAAATAATCATATTGAAAAGCGCCGTGCTATATATGAAAACTATTTAAAAAAAATCGCCCTATTACCTGGCATCAGCTTTTTGAAAGAGCCGGAGGGTTACAGAAGCAATAGGTGGCTTACTACTATTTTAGTCGATCCTGAAAAAACTAATGGTGTTACACGCGAAACAATTCGCCTGGCACTTGAGCGGGATAATATTGAAAGTCGACCTTTATGGAAGCCGATGCATTTGCAGCCGGTTTTTGCAGATAGTCCGTCTTATCTGAATGGTGTAAGCGAGAAATTATTTAGGGATGGACTTTGCCTGCCATCCGGATCAAATATGAGCAGTGAAGAACAAGATAGGGTGGTAAATATTATTTATAGTTTTTTTAATCAGGTAGTTGCTTAAATTTGAAACTTATTGAATTACTTTTTGTTGTTAGCTTGCGTTAGCTAGATAATAGGATGATTTTTAGCACTATACCTATTAGCAGGTAGATATATTATTAAAAATATCTCTACCTTTACGCCGAATTAGTGAGTAACACATCGTAATCTATGAAGAAGTTTTTACTATTTGATAAAGTAGTACCACGTTGGATGATAATGGTTTTAGACCTTTTTATCATCACTTGGTCTTTTACTACTGCTTACTTTATAGTTCATCGTTTTGAGTTCTACAATATTCTACGTGGCTACTTTTTTATTTATACCGGCCTTTACGTAGCTATTTCAGCAGGGGTGATGTTCTCTATGCGTATCCATTCGGGGCTGATACGCTATTCAAATACGCGCGATATGCTGCGTATTTTTGCTGCTACCTTTATAAGCACGCTTGTCTACTCTATAGTAGCTAATTTTTGGGTGGTACCTGCCTTTAAAACGGATATCTTCTCACTTAACTTAATACTGCTTGTAAATTTTTCTTTATCAAGTACCTTGTTAATTTTATTAAGAGCTGCTGCAAAAAGCATTTATCATTACATTCTTAACTATTCGGCAGAAAAGAAAACAGCTGTTGTTATTTATGGCTCTGATAATAATGCCATCCTGATTAAGCAGGCTTTAGTGAACGCGCAATCTAATTTTTCGGTTATTGGTTTTGTCGATTATAATACTGATAAAATTAATAAGGAAATAAGCGGTGTTATGATATATAACATCAGTAAGCTTAGTTATATTAAGCAGAAATACAAGGTTGAAAAATTGATCGTTGTAAATAACCATCTCGACGAAAAGGAAAAAAAGGTTGCATTGGAAGCGTGTTTGGCCCTTGGCATACAAGTTTTAACTGTGCCCCCTTCTGATCAATGGATATACGGTAAACTAACATTAAATCAGTTAAAGGATCTGAAAATTGAGGATCTTTTGCAACGCAAGCCTATCAAAATTGATACTACTGGTATATCGAAAGATATTGCCGGAAAACGTGTGTTAATTACTGGAGCCGCAGGCTCAATAGGCTCGGAAATAGTTAAACAGGTGCTCCAATATAAACCTGAGTTAGTGATATTGTGCGATCAGGCTGAATCACCGCTGCATGAAATCCAACTGGAGGTTGAAGAAAAATTTCCTAATATAGCTACTAAAATATTTATCGGCGATGTTAGAAGCTATCGCCGTATGTATAAATTGTTCAGCGACTATTATCCTGAGGTAGTTTATCACGCGGCAGCTTATAAGCATGTACCAATGATGGAGGAAAATCCGTCAGTGGCAGTGAAAGCGAACGTTTTAGGCACAAAAAATATAGCCGACCTTGCCATGGAGTTTGGCAGCCGTAAGTTTGTAATGGTATCCACCGATAAGGCGGTTAATCCGTCGAACGTCATGGGAGCATCTAAGCGTATCGCTGAAATTTATATCCAATCTTTGAGAAACAGCAACCGCAATATTTCTGGAACAGCATTTATTACCACCCGTTTTGGTAATGTATTGGGTTCAAACGGGTCTGTTATTCCGCGTTTTCAGTCGCAAATACAAAAGGGGGGGCCTATAACGGTAACACATCCCGAAATCATTCGCTATTTCATGACCATCCCCGAAGCAGTTCAACTGGTTTTGGAAGCGGGTACCATGGGTTCAGGAGGCGAGATATTTACGTTTGACATGGGTGAGCCGGTAAAAATAGTTGACCTGGCAACTAAAATGATTAAGCTGGCCGGGCTGCAGCCGGACAAGGATATTAAAATAGTATTTACCGGATTAAGGCCGGGCGAGAAACTATATGAAGAGTTGTTAAATGATGGCGAAAGTACACTACCAACTCATAATGAGAAAATCAATATTGCTAAAGTTATCACCTACCCGTACCAGGAAGTAACAAATAATATAAAAGCATTGTTAGAGATATCTGATCAGGACGACGAAGTAGCAATCGTAAATAAGATGAAGGAAATAGTTCCTGAGTTTATAAGTAAAAACTCAAAATATGAGCTGCTTGATGTTGGAGTAAGCCTCGAGTCAGAAAAAGATACCGTATTACAATAAGCCCTTTCAAATAGCTAAACAAAAACCTGCGCACAGCAGGTTTTTTTGTTTAGCCCCGCAAATTATAATTTGTTTAAATGCTATAAAGTTTATAGTATTGAGAAGATTTTACACTGTGAAACGGGTAAAACTCTTGCAAAAATTAGTAAACCATAATCTTTAAATAAGGGCTTAATTTCATAAACCGTTTGGCTGCAGTCGGGCGGTTTATATGGTGCCTGTTTTATTTAAAACAAATAATATGCAAAGAAGATCATTCATCAAAAATGGCGGCTTGTTAGGCGCTACCTTAATGCTTACCAAATTGCCGTCATTTGCTGCTGATATTGCTGCCGATGTGGCTTATCCGGTAGTGAGAACAACTAAAAGAAACTTTACAAGCACCGCAATTGAACGTGCTATTACTGAATTTGATAAAAACGTAAAGGACAGAGAACTAGCCTGGTTGTTCAATAACTGCTTCCCTAATACGCTGGATACTACCGTAACCTTTACCGAAAAAGACGGTAAACCTGATACCTATGTGATCACTGGTGATATTGATGCCATGTGGTTACGCGACAGTAGTGCACAGGTTTACCCTTATCTTCACTTTATAAAGGAGGATAAAAAACTTCAACAACTGGTTGCCGGTGTTATCAATCACCAGGTTGGTTGCGTGCTTAAAGACCCTTACGCCAACGCTTTTTATGACGATCCTGATAAAGTTGGCGAGTGGGCGAAAGATGAGACCAGAATGCAACCGGGCATCCATGAGCGTAAATGGGAGATAGACTCATTGTGCTACCCGATACGCCTGGCTTATAAGTACTGGAAAACAACAGGTAATAATACCCCTTTTGATGCCCGCTGGAAATCGGCTATCGAGCTTACATTAAAGACATTTAAAGAGCAGCAGCGTAAAACCAGCCAGGGGCCATATAGCTTCCAACGTAAAACCGCATGGGCCACTGATGGTGTGCCGATGAACGGTTACGGCTACCCGGTTAAACCCAATGGCTTAATCTGCTCAGCCTTCCGCCCTAGCGACGACGCCACCATTTATATGTATCTGGTACCATCAAATTTCTTTGCAGTGGTTAGTTTGAGGCATGCTGCAGAGATGGTAAGCGCTATCAGTAAAGATGCTGCACTGGCAGCCCAGCTTAGCGCTTTGGCTCTTGAAGTGGAGAATGCATTAAAGAAAAATGCTATCATAACTCATCCGGTTTATGGTAAAATATATGCTTACGAGGTAAACGGATACGGCAGCTATAATTTAATGGATGATGCCAATGTGCCAAGCTTATTAGGTTTACCATACCTGGATGCTGTATCAGTTACTGACCCGATCTATCAAAATACCCGCCGTTTATTACTGTCTTCAAATAATCCTTTCTTTTTCAAAGGATCGGCAGGCGAGGGTATTGGCGGCCCGCATGCCGGCAGAGATATGATCTGGCCTTTGGGTATTATTATGCGCGGTTTAACCAGTACCAGCGATGCTGAGATCAAAAAATGTATCGCATTACTAAAAAATAGTAATGCAGGTACGGGCTTTATGCATGAGTCGTTCCATAAAAATGATGTGAAACATTTTAGCCGCCCGTGGTTTGCATGGGCAAATACCTTATTTGGCGAATTTTTGTGGGAAACCTACAAAAGCAAGCCGCAATTATTGGCTTAAGCAATTGCTTCTATATAGATGGCTGCCGGATCCCCCCGGCAGCCATTGTTGTTTACCTGCAAATTAAGATGCTATGAAGGTGCTGATTTTTGGTCCGTCAGGATCTGGAAAAACTTATGTAGCGAAAGCTTTACAGCATGCTGGTATTAATGCTTTTGACGATGCCGACATCGATGGCTTATCAAGCTGGTATGACCAAAGCGGGCAAAAGGTGCCTGAGCCGGCTACCGCCGGCGAAGCTGCGGAAAGGCGGCTTGCATTTTTATGGAGTAAGAAAGCGCTGAAGCGATTTATTGATCAGTTTGATGATATCTACGTCTTTGGTGGATCGGGAAACGTGTGGAGTGTATTTGAGCTGTTTGACCGGGTGTATTTTTTGGATATAAATCCTGAACTGCAAAAGCAGCGCCTCATGAGCCCCGATAGGCCCACGCCTTTAATGGATATTGATGATGATGATGGCTTTGTAATATGGGGAGCCTGGTTTAAGCAAATGGCCAAAGAAAAAGGGATCCCTTTTATTAACGCCGATCAAACTCCTGAGCAGATATTCCAGATCATTAGTCAGCCATAAAAAGAACCCCCACAACATTTCGTTGTGGGGGGGCTTTTTATGGGCTCGCAGTTATTTTACCGTATAGCGGTACACCTGCCGACCGAGTTCTCCGGCAGCGTCAATCCCTTCAATTATAACTTTATAAGTTCCCGGGCCGTCGGCGCTGTAAAAATTAAATGAGGTTTGTCCTTGTTCGTCGGTTTTTAAATATGGGTTCCAGTAAACTGTGGTGCGCATATCTGGCATTTTGTCGTTAATCCCCGGTTTATATTTTGGCGAATAGAAATCTTGCACCTTGTTATAACCCTTGGGCGTGATATTAACTATGCTAGGGTTATACTGCCGGCGAGATGTACCTAATTTGGTTAAAATAAGCACGTAACCGGCTTCGTTTTTGCCGAGCATGTTTTTGACCGCCATGTTATGCCTTACTACTTCTATTTTTGCCACATCTTCAGGCATAATGCTACCATCCAGAATGGTCGATATCTCGTCATCGTTAAAAGCCATCCGGCCGTCTATAATCATGCCCAGGTTTTGGTGGGCAACCATATCATATAAAACCGAGCCCGTTTTGCCTTGTTCAATGCTTACACCCTGTAGACGGGCTTGCAGGCACATAGCCAGGTTCACACAGTTGGCAGCGTCGTCTTCAGGGAAGGTAATGACCTGGTCGGCCGATGCTTCATCTATTTTATACATTCCCTGCGGTTTAATATTGGCGTCTTGTTTAGACCGGTAAGCCGCTATCCGTACTTCTTTTAACCGCCTTACCTTATTAAGGTCCCCGCTTTTCTCGTAAGCATCATCCTGTTTTTTTGCAGATTCTAAATAAGCTTTTAAGGTCGCGTTAATGTTAGTACTAACGTCAGCAAGATTCTTGTTTTTGGTGACTCTCATTTTCGATAAAGTATCCAAAGTGATAATAGTATTTTCGCTTCGGTTGGCCAAACGCGCCTGTATAGCAAACTTGATGCTGTCTTTTACAAGAACAGGCCTGAAGGCAAACCGTCCGTTTGCGTCGGTTGTTGTGTCAAGAAACATTTTTCCGCGTAGCGAAACCATCGTTACGTGGGCATTGGCAGCCGGCTTTTTGCCGAGTGTGGTTACCGTTCCTGATACAACTGTGCCCAATTTTTCTGCTGCAAAAATTGGTTTGCTGCCGTTGCCGGCAAGAACTTCTTTCCAGGAAAATCTGCTATAACCCTGAGTTAACATTAAGTTGTCAAGCGCCTTATCAACGTCCTCGCCCTCATTGGCAAAGTAATAGTTGGGCTTTTCTATATACCCTTTCAAATCAGATGATAACAAAATGTTTGAAAAAATTGTGGTCTCTGCGTTTTGATCAAATGGCACGTTGGTTTCGTCGATCACGGATACTGAAAAGTTGCCACCTAGTGCAGCTTTTCCTTTACTGTCCTGTGCATTTAGCGTAAAACTGATGGGTTCTTTACTGCTGTAGCTGTTTTTGGCAGATTTTAAATTCAGCTTCATCATGTCGTTGGTTTTGATGAAGGCGACACGTTCATTCAAAGGTTCGCCGGCGGCAGTAAAAATGGTAAATTGGGCGATGCCCGACGGGAAGAGCTTTTTCTCAAGCCATACAGAGGTAATTGCCTTGCTTATTTTAATCGGCGAGGCAACGATAACTTCGCCATTGGTTTGTCCTACAAAGTTAAGTGTTGGAGTAGCGCTTAATTGAGTTGGTGAAGCGTATATTCTTACCAGCAAGCTATCTTTATTTGGCTGAGTTATACCTAAGATAAAGCCGTCATTTGTTGCTTCGGGCAAAGGGACTTTTTTTGTAGTTGCGTCAGGAAAAGTAATTTCTGCAGTGTAATGTTTGCCGCTTTCTGGTTTCATAAGGAAGCTGCCCATGCCGGCATGTAACGATTCAAACTCAGCTACCTGATTGTTAGCTTCATCAAGTACTCTTCCTTTCACATCGATACCCAAGCCGTCAACCCCGATGGCTTTGAAAGCTACCCGCGATGGGAGACCAGTTATCATGCTACCGCTTTCCGGAAAAAATTGAACATCGCTTTGCGATAAGATCGCTTTGATCGGAAAATCGCGGGTAACTGCATGGTTGTGCTTATCGTCAAGAATGGTTCTGATATAAGCGCCGGATAACGGATTTTTTTTAGCGTTATTTATCTCAATCGATAGATTGCCTAAAGCATCTGTTTGTCCAATTTTGGTATCAACCACTACCTTATCGATAACCACCTGATATTTCACCTTTTTATCGGCGAATGCCCGGCCATCTGCATCCGTATAAGTTAGCAAAGCTGTTAGCGTTACCTTATTATCTACCATTTTATATTGGTAATTAGCTTTGGTAATTATGCCATCGTTAACATCGCCCACGGTGAATGTTTTATCGAAGAAGTATTCTGGCCCAGTGTTACGCATCCATTGGGTATATGCTCTTACCCGATAGCTTCCAGGTTGCAGGTCGTCGCCCAAAATAAAATCTCCTATAAACATGCCGGTGGTAACCGGCAGCTTTAAGGTACGCACCAGAGAGTCATTCTCTGTAATCAAATCGACATACACAGCATGGCTTAATGCAGATAGCTGATGCCTGCTGCCTATAGTTAAATATCCTTTGAACCAGATAGTATCGCCTACAGCGTAATAGGGCTTATCCATATGCAGGTAAACTTTTTCCTGCGGATTGGTGTCGGCCCATTTTTGCAAAGCAGCTACCAGTTTATCGATAGGGTCGTCAGATTTGGGGATGAATGAAAATAATAAGGCAATTGAACACAAAAGGCTCAGTTTAATAAAGAATTTCTTTGATCTCATATAAGGTAAGGAGTAAGGTTTATTTGTTTAGGGGAAAGTTAGGATAAAAAAAGTTAAATTTTTGTTATCTCAAATTATTTGTAAAAGAAATGATTTAAAATTTTAAAATAAAAGATGTATCAAAGACGATACATGTGCTAATAGAAGGTGTTTTTTTTAATTAGTTGATTATCATTGTTTTATGATTTTATCTCAATAAAGATATGTTGCAGTAATTTTAATGTGGTTAAACGCTATATTAATAATTATGCAAAGTCGATAACCCTAAACAAAAATGTGGAAAACCTACGCGTCGCATAGTAGATTATTGCATGTTAACGACCAATTTTTTGATCGGTTTTTAGGTCACTTTCCTGCTCAAAATCACGGTTTTATATACTTAAACTGCCTTTTAATATGGTGTACTTAGAAAAAGCAGAATATTTTAAAATTAATTTTGAACATATTAAATTTTTATTTGTATCATTGTCAAAGTGAATAGTCACCCGCAGTGAGAATCGGGTTTTTCACAACCAATAAAATAAACACCAATTACTATTATTGCCCTAACAATCAATTTATTTACTATTATAAACCAGCTATGATCGAAACTTTACAAAAAACCCTTGGAGCAAATCCCTCCGGCGCTTCATGCCCCCAATTTCGAAAAGATCGACTGACGTGCGTCAGTACGGATTTTTAGGAATTTGACGGGCGCTGGCGATCCAGACGATTTTTATCGGTATTTCTATATCTGCGCTACGATATTGACCCTCAGAGAGGATTGATGATCAAGGCGTTGGGTATTTAAATATATTCCATTACAACAATCAATTAATAACCAGTTTTTTAATCAGTTAATACTTAATTATCTGTTATGCGCATTATTGCAATTATAACTTTCCTGGGTGTGTTATGTACAACTACGTACTCTTTTGGCGATTCAGCCATGCCTGCACGTGTCTCAAATCACACCAAAACAAAAGGAAGTATCCTACTAAGGGGTACTGCCAGAGTGGGACGCGATACTACTCGTAAGGATACGACAAAAATGGATTCGAATGTGGCCATTAAGCCGCCTAAGAATGCAATCGGAAGAAGACTTGAGTCTAAAACCAATGAGCTTGATCCGGTGACGTTATCTACGTTCCCAGCAATTTCCCTGCAACAATACTTAAAAGGTAATGCTGCGGGTGTTTTCGTTAATGAGCAAAGCGGTGAGCCGGGAACAATCCAGAACATGTTTATCCATGGTACCTCGCAACCGCTACTGTCTGCGCGCGATGCTTATGCAACGCAGCCTTTGGTGGTACTTGATGGTGTGCCTTTGATAGGCGATCATCCTTACGCTTTTGATATTCAACAATATCAGTATAACAGGATTGGCCCTGCTACTAATTTGTTGTCTATTATCAACATGCCAAACATTGAGTCAATCAGAGTACTGAAAGGTCTTGACGCTACCGCTGTTTATGGCCCGAAAGGCGCGAACGGCGTTATTGTTATTACCAGCAAAGGTGCCTCTTTAAAAAGAAGAATTACTTTTGATAGCTACGGCGGTGTAGTAACTCCAAATGCGGTAACTACAATTAATGGTGCGTTTGAAAATAAATTCAGACAGCAGTTTTATAAAAAATATGCTGCTAACGGCGCTTTCTCTCAGGATGATAACTACCCGTTATTCTTGAGCGACTCTTTGAATAATGCTTTCTATGGCCCGTCAAACTGGAATGATATTTACTACAAAAGCATGGGCATTTACAGCGTAAATGCTAGTATCAGCGGTGGCGATGAAAGAGCAAACTTTAATTTCCAGTTAGGAGACACTAAAAGCGGCGGTGTTGGCGACAATACCAGCATGGATCGTTATAATGCACGTTTCTTGCTGAACATGAAGCCATTGAACTGGTTTACTTTTAGTGCTGTAGTTAATGCTAATCATATGCTGCGCGATCGTAATAAAAACATCCGCGACAGGTTGGCTCAGGTAAACTATCTTCCGGATTTGAGTACTCCAATTGCGCCAAACAAAGCTAATTACGCTAACTACCTGGCTCAATTTAACAATGGTTTTGACGATAATAAAACTAACGTTGTAAACGGTTACGCTAAATTTGCAATTGACTTAGGTAAATTCAAATTCGTTACTACTTATAACGTAGACTATAACGAAGGCTACCGCGATATTTTTTATCCGAAAACATTACTGCAAACTACAAATTACGCATCAAACTACTTTGGCTACAATGATCGTACTACCATCGATAACGTAGCTACTTATGAGTGGGCTCCAAATGCGGATAATAAATTTGAATTTACTGGTGGCTATGACATTCAGTATGACTTTTCAAGATATAGTTATGCGTATGCCTACAAAGGAAGTAATGATTTTATCAAGTTAAACTTGTTAAATTCAGATCCGAACAATAGCAATTATCTTACTCCAACTGTATTTCAACCACAATTGGTTTACAAATTCCTGGACCACACCAAAGCCAATATGATGAGTGTTTATGGTAAGGTTGACTATTTGTTGAAAGATAAATATACTTTTTCTGTTACCTTAAGAGGTGATGGATCTTCAACTCAACAGCCTGATAGCCGCTGGTACTATTCGCCGGTGTTTGGTGCAGGTTGGGATATGAAAAAAGAATTCCTTGCTGATAACAATAGCGTATCTGAATTAAGACTACACGCAAGCGCTGGCAGAATGGGTAGATATGAAAACTTTGATAACTACTCTCAAGGTCCGCAATACACTGCGTTTATCGGCTTCTCAGGTAACCTTATCACTCCTGGATATGACGGTTTGGCTACATTAACCAGACCATATACCGCAGGTTACGTGCCTTATGGTTTAAAATGGGCTTATTCAGACCAAGCTAACCTGGGTATTGACGCTAGCTTCTTAAATAATCGTTTAGCTATCAGCGTTGACGGCTACTACAAACACGACAAAAACATGTTATTGGGCGTTCCTTCAGCAGCTGAATACGGTTATACTTCAGTTATCCAAAACGGAATGGCTATTCGTAACACAGGTTTTGACGCGACGGTTACAGGTGTCATTTTCCCTTCAACAAATAAATTCTCTTGGACTACCAGCATTAACATGAACTTTAACCGTAACACTTTAACAGCGTTACCTGGTGGTTTAAAACAAGTTGTTATCAACGATGCTAATGGTAACGCCAGATTGCTTCAAGTTGGTAAATCAGTTGATAGCTACTGGTTGTTAACCAACAACGGTATATATAATACTGATGCTGAAGTACCATCTGTAAACGGTAAGGTAATGACTTATAACGGTATCACTATGAAAACAGGTGATCCGAAATGGGCTGACATCAACGGCGATAATCAAATCACCGATGCTGACAGACAATTAAAAGGCCATGCGTTGCCAACTGTTGCTGGCGGCTGGTCAAACACTTTCGGTTATCAAAAATGGACATTGCGTCTTGATTTTTACTACAACTTAGGTCGTCAATTATTGAATCAGCAAATGGCAAACAGATTTGATTTTTACAACAACGAAGGTTTGAACAACATCAACTCAGTAAAAGAAATCACTTATTGGGAAAAAAGAGGCGATTATTCAAAATATCCAATCTACAACCCGGCAAGTGCAGTTGCTCCATATCAAGCTAATCAAGACCTGTTCTTAGAGAATGCAAATTTTGTTAAGCTGCGTACTTTACAAATTGGTTATGACTTAACTGATATTATGAAGAAAAAAGCTTCAAATGTTAACAGGTTCTATGTGTACGGTAGCGTAAACAACGTATTTACATTAACTAAATACACAGGCCAAGATCCTGAACTGGCTGATTACACCGGTTACGATACAGGCTACGGAATACAAATCCCAAGAACATACACATTAGGAGTTAAGGTTGATTTTTAATTCATAGTCGGAGACAAACAATATTGAATACCGTTAAAACAGAGATGAAATGAAAAAAATAATTTTGCTGAGTCTTATCTTTCTTACCGTTATTGCAAATAGCTGTAAGAAGACATTAGATGTGACCTCATCACGTGTTGTAAGTGAGACCAACTATTGGAATACATTAGAGGATGCCCGCGCTGGTATCATGGGTGTATACGGTTTAACAAGGGCTGCACTTGCCGAAAATAATGGTCACTGGATATACGGAGACGTGCGCATGGGGAATTTTGCGAGTCCGCTTCGTCAGGATCTTAAAGCAGTTATTGCTAACAACCTTAATGCGTCTTATCCAGTAATTAATGATTTATCAAACTGGAGAAGATTCTATGCGGTAATTAACGCTGCTAATACTTTTATCGAACGTATCGGTGAGGTTAAAGCTAAAGATCCGAGATATACTTCAAATAATATGACTGTGGATCTTGCACAAGTTCATTTCTTGAGAGCTTTTACTTACTTCTACATGGTTAGAATTTGGGGCGACGTTCCATTGATCTTAAGCTCACGTGACGGAACTTTTGAAAACCGTGCCAGAACTGATCAAAACGCGATACTTACCTGGGCACAATCAGAAATGGAAGCGGCTGCGCTTGATTTGCCTTATTCTTATAGCGAAAATGACTTACAACAGCCTGGTTTATATTATAACCAATCATCAAGCAGATGGAGCGGCGCGTTAGTTACTAAATTAGGTGCTTATGCAATGCTTGGCCACGTTGCTGCATGGCAAGGTAAATATGTTGATGTCATCAGATATACCTCAAAGGTGCTGAATGAGTATAACACTAAATCTGATTTAAGCTATACCAGTACTAATACTTTAGACGAGTTTAATGGACTGTTTTACACCAATCCTAATGGAAATAATGACAATCAGTTATTTGCATTTGGTTTTATTTGGGCTAACCAGGACGCGTCATTTACCGGTAACATAGAGTCATTAACTTTAGCTGCTCCGGTGGTAAATAAAAATATCCCTGATATTTATGTACCTAAAGATTCCATCTTATCTATATTCAAAGAAACTAACGATGCGCGTTTCAATATAGACACCACCGGTACTGTGCATTCTGATGCGATCAATGGAACAACTAAAGGCTATTTCTCTAATTTCCTTGGCAAATATCCAATCTTCGCTAAAATTAAAATTATTCAAGGTGGTATTAATGATCCGTCGTTCAGGATTTTTTCGAGCGCTATTATTTTAACTCGTTTAGAGGATGTTACCTTGTTACGGGCTGAAGCTTATGCTGTAATTGGAGAAAACGCGTTAGCAACAACCGATCTAAACCGTGTTAGACAATTGAGATACAATGTCGATCAGAATGGTTTGACTAATAGCAGTGCTTCTGATTATGTGGCTTATAATCCAAACATTCATGGTACCTTAATAGAGGCAATATTTAAAGAGCGCCAAAAGGAGTTCATGGGTGAAGGCGACCATTTTTATGACAGAGTTAGATACGAGAAGATTAAACAAAACAATCCGGCGTTTTTGGCTCTGATCAATAACGGTGGTATTTACTGGCCTATATCTCGCGATCTATTATCGCAGAATCCTAAGTTAACCCAGAATTCATATTGGAAGTAATAACAGAAAGAGCATAGAGACATGAAAAGATCAATTTTATTCGGAAAATATCTAATAGCAATAGTTGTTGCTGTGACGATATTTCAAACTGGATGTAAACGCGAAAAAGGTATGCATGACGCAACACCTCCAGTAAATACTACCAATTTGACTACTTACGATTATTTGAAAAGCAAATCGGGTATTTACGACTCGTTGTTAATGCTTGTCGATAAGTTTAAAGGCATGAAGCAAATATTAACCAGTGACTCGGTTACTTTATTTGCTCCGTCAAATTCAAGCTTCCAGTTAGCGGTTCAAAACTTAAACGATCTGCGTAAAGCTCGCGGCCAAAACCCAATTTATCTGAGCCAGTTGGCTGCAGGTTCTGCAGGTATTACCGGTTCCAAAAACATCGAATTAGCAAAACGTGACAGTGCTGCGTTAGATACATTAGTATCCATGTATATTATAAAGGGATGGTATGTAGCCGCTGATTTCGCGATAGGTGATGGCCAAACTGTGTTATCAGTACGTGGTGACTATAAAATGCACGGCCAACGTATATTTGCTGATGCCGAAGGTTTTCAAAACGGTGGCGTGGAGGCAATTGAATATGCTGACACTAAAAGAAGCTTATTTGTTGCAAAATGGTCTAAAACGCAAACTACTTCAGTTAACATCAAAACAAAGAATGGTTACGTACACTTGCTGAGAACGGATCACGTGTTTGGTTTTGATGAATACGTAGCCCGTATGACTTTCGTTCCGCCTCCGCCGGTTGCCTGGAACTTAAAAACCGACTTATTATTCCCATACTGGCCACCTGCTTCAAACTACTATGATGGCCAGGTATCAGCTGGTGAGGTTTTCAAGAAGGCGCTTGATGGTTCTGTATTAACTAAGTTTATTTCAAACGTGAATGCCGGTAGTAACTATTATCCAACTATGTACTGGTTCCCTAGGGATTCTGTAGGAAAAACCCGTGCTGCGGTTTGTAATAGTTATACAATGACAACAGCTAATGACTCTAAATTATATCGTGACCGCGATCCTAGAGCGTTCAAAATTGAAGCAACATTGGATCCTGCACCATGGCAATTAAGGGCAACGCCGTTGTTTAATGACATTTATCAGCCAAACCCTAACGCTGTTTGGGTACAATTAGATGTTCGTCAGGATCAGGATTGGACTACTAACTATCAACAAAAAACATTTGATTTCACTAATAACGTAGCTTACACAGGGTACCGTTTGGTGATATTGCAGGTGGGTACAGGTAGTTCAAGCCAAACGCTGTTCCAGATATCTGAATGGACAATGAACTATAGGTCTAATTAATCAAGATGAAGAAAAAGTTTAAAGTAAACAACGTTATGCAAAACACAATAAAATATAAGGTTTTTGTATTGTTAACAGCAACGGTTGCTTTTTCTGCAGGTTGTAGGAAACTTTACAACCTGCCGGATGAGAAGCAATACCTGAGTACAAATGCTGATTATGTCCAAAAGAGCTTTCAATCAGGCCTAATATTAGGAAGAACTAATATTTTGGGTGGGGGGAATATATTCAACTCTGATAACTCAACGTTCCCAATTACCTTTACTATCACAAATCCAAGATTTGGCGATGGCCGCGACGCCAGCGATATGTTAGCTGTTAAGCCAACTTTGGTTTGGACAGGCGAGTATACCGGAAAAGAGACAAGCTTAGCTCAAATTGAGGCTAAAAGACACCTTGAAAATCATCCGATGCTGGAAACGAGAGGAAATGGTGACATTGTTCTATGGTATACAGCCAACAAAAATAATATCAAACCTGCCGATTCTATAGTATACCCACAAGATCAGCGTTTCTTTGATGTTAAAATTACAAATAGCGGTGGTAGCAGAACGATCAGAAATTTATCAATTACCCCTAGTATTGATCAACCGTACTACCCTACAGCCGACTATAACATCATTACAGGAAAGCCGAATACGACAACGCCGGGTGGTCATACCTTGGTGTATAATTATCCTGATGCACTTAGCGGTATAAGAGGCGAAACTACCAACCAGTTTATGACCGACCCTCACAATCAAAATACTGGTTTGGTTTATTTGTATATAAGGAAATTCACCGATAAACCTGGTGATCCGACTAACACAGCTGCAGTAGGCCACAGATTACGGATCAAAGTATTAGATAAAGATTCTGTAGCAATTGATCCAACTAAATGGAACACTACTAAATGGCAGGACCAAATTCATGGATTCAAGAAAGATGGAACTCCAGGCGGCGATGTTTATCATGATTATGTAGAATATAATGTGGCTTACCCTATTCCGTTAGCCAAAATACCAACCAAGTTTACGGCTGGCGGTGTGGCTAACTTAACAGGTGGCGATATGGCTCAAATTAATTTGACTTATAGCCGCGTGGGTTATGGTGCCGTAACAGAGGTAGGAAGGATTACGCAGAATTTCCAGATTTGGGAAACGGGGGACTGGGAAATCGTATTCCATTTCAAGACAGTTAACCCTAAGTTTGAGAACGATTAGAACCCTAATGACTAAAACTAATATACAATGAGAAAACAAATTATTTGGCCGTTCATCTTTTTCTGCTGCTTATTTCTTTGCCAGAATCTGATAGCACAAACTAGAAAGGTAACGGTGAAAGGTACCGTTACGGATAAAGCAACCAAAGAGCCAATGACAGGTACTACTGTAGCTGTTGATGGCAAGGGTGTAGCACAAGTTGACTTAGATGGTAAATATTCGGTAGTTGTTGAAGATGGGGCAACACTTACTTTTTCTATCGTAGGTTATACATCACAAAGTATTAAATTAAAACCTGGTCAGGTCTTATTAAATGTTGCACTAGAAGCTAGCAGCAAAACGATTGATGAGACGGTAATCCGTGGTTACGTAAAACGTACCCGTGATCAAACAACCGGTGCTTCTTACATTATTACCGGTAAAGAGGTTCAGGATAACCCTGTAGGTAACGTTGAACAGTTGCTGCAAGGTAAAGTTGCCGGTTTGAACATTCAAAATAACACAGGTGCTCCTGGTTTACGTGGTACTGTTAACATTCGTGGTCTTTCTACGATATCAACAACCGGATCAGGGGATAACACTTTCTTGCAACCAACCTCACCTTTGTACATTATCGATGGTATTCCGTTGACAGCCGACCAAGCCTCTCAATACGGTTTTGATCAACAGGGTTCTGGTGTTAGCCCACTATCTTTGATTCCTCAGGAAGATATCGCCAGCATGGAGGTATTGAAGGATGCGACTGCAACAGCGTTATATGGTTCAAGGGGTGCTTACGGTGTAATTTTGATTACTACTGTCCGTGGTAAATCTAAAATTCCGCAAGTAAGATTAACATCAAACTATTATGTATCAAAAGTTCCAAAGTTACGTTCAACTTTAGGTGGTAACTCCGAACGTCAATTCAGAATTTCTCAAATCAATCAATATGCAATAAACTACGACAAATATCAATTAACTAATACTCCTTTTCTGGCAGATAGTTTGAACGCGTTCTACAACAACTCAACTAACTGGCAGTCTATTTACTACTCAGATCAGTTTAACACAACTCAAAACGTTGAGTTAGACGGTGGTGACGATAGATTTAACTACAAGGCCAACTTAAAGTATTTCTCTCAAACCGGTCTGGTTGCAAACACCGGTTTTGAAAACTACAGCTTAGACATGAATATGCAGTTTAAGCCGTCTACCAAATTGGGTTTCTTTGGTGCTGTTAGAGCAACAGTAGGTAAAATCAGAACAGGTAGCGGTACCGGGGTATTGCAAAATATAGTTGCAAACAGCGTTAATAACTCTTCACTGAGCCCGGGCCCATCTTTCTTGTTAGCTACCAGCGATGTATTGTCTACACTGGATATCAGAAAGAGCGCAGGTCCAAAAGAAGTTAGCGTTAATATGAACGCCAATTATGAATTGATACCTGGCTTGCAATTACAAACATCTGGTAACTACGATTATACTATTGACAATACAGATTCATTCTTGCCAGCTGCGGCAAACGCTCAGTATGCTCAGATTGATAATGAATATCAATATACCTCAGTATTGTATAACCGTAATAACATTTCTTACACCAAATCATTAGGTCAGCACAACTTGTTCCTGAACGTTTTTGATGAGGTTTATGTTACTAACTTCCAGGCTAACTATACCCGTATCTATGGTACCCCGAACGATCAGTACGAAGGTCCAACCGGATATGATGGTGCCTTAACCAAAGGTGGTGGTGTATTGAATACCTTCCAAAACTTAAGAACGGCCGCACTTGCTGCTGCATTCACTTATGATTATAAGAAGAAATATATCGTTGACCTTACTTACCGTTTAGATGGTTCGTCAGCTAACGGTCCTGCAGACCCTTATACCAAAAACCCGTCTGTAGGTTTTAAATGGAATATCACTAAGGAGGATTGGGTTCTTAACAAAACTTCTAAATGGTTAGATTATGCTGACTTGCGTATAACTGCTGGTCAGAACATTTACCCGGTAGGTGCTTTGCAAGATATTTATGGTAAATACAATCCTAATGGTTTTTATAACAACCTTCCTCGTGTAGGTATTGATTTTGGCGAGGTTCCTAACCCATACCTGAAATCTAAAAACGTACTTCAATACAACTTAGGTTTTGACGCAGGTTTGTTTAACGGTAAAGTTGACCTGATCTTTGATACTTACTACAGAGCTGTATCTAACGATTTGTTTTCAAGTGTTTTACCTAACATATTGGGTTTTGGTACTTACGTAAGTAACGATGCTTCAATTACCAACTATGGCTACGAGTTGTCGATCACTACACACCCACTACGCAAAAGTAGCAAAGTACAATGGACATTAATGGTGAATGGTGCTTTGAACTACGACGTTTTGGTTAAGTTGCCACCTCAATATAATGGTCAGTATATCGACATCAACACGAATGGTGGTGTAAACTCACTATACGTAGGTGGTCAGTTCCTTGCAAAACGTGTGGGTAGAAACTCACTGTCAAACTATTTGTTCACCAACAATGGCGTTTATGCAACTACAGCTGATGTTCCTGTTGATCCAGTTACAGGTATCAGACTAAGAAATCAGACTAAATCAGGTGGTCCTCAATACTCTTACCAAGGTGGTGACGCAAGATTAGTTGACTATAACCATGATTATGTAATTGATAATAGAGACCGTCAAGTTAGCGGTAATACTCAGCCGTTATTAACAGGTGGTGTTAGCAATACTCTTAGTTATAAATCATTCTCATTGAACATTTATTCATCTTATACAGCAGTACGTTCAGTTATTAACGCCTCTTTAGCTCAACGCTTATTACAATTGAGCGATCCTTATGGAAAAAGTGCTGTTCCGACAGCAACTGACCTGAACATTTGGACAGGAAACGGCGACGCGAGCGCCAGATATGCAAACGTATATAACTTCGAACATGAAAAGTATATGAATAACTTTAGATCTGAGCAGACATTGTTCCAGGAAAGTGGTAGCTATTTCAAAATTAACCAGGTTACCTTAGCTTATAT
Source organism: Mucilaginibacter ximonensis (assembly GCF_042686265.1). NCBI lineage: Bacteria > Pseudomonadati > Bacteroidota > Sphingobacteriia > Sphingobacteriales > Sphingobacteriaceae > Mucilaginibacter > Mucilaginibacter ximonensis. The sequence continues at coordinate 208,827 of NZ_JBHUPD010000002.1, read as the reverse complement.
TTTGCCTAAAAACTTTGTTAAACGTATTGGTTTGAATAACATCAGAACTTACTTATCTGCAAGTAACCTGGCGGTATTTACACCATACTCAGGTCCTAACGTTGAAAACGTGAACGCTTTAGGTAAAGACGTTAACGGAGCTTATCCAAATCCACGTATTTATACCTTTGGTTTTAACGTTACATTTTAATTCAATTTAGAAGAGATAAGATATGAAAAAGATTATTATTGGCTTATTGATAGTGATGGTCGCATCACAATATAGCTGTAAGAAATTTCTCAACATCACGCCTATTAATATGCTAACTGGTAATAACTATTACCAGTCGGCTAACGATGTTGAGACGAACTTAAATGACATGTACGGCTCGCTGTTTGATAAATATAACCAAACCAATACAGCCGGTGGTACCGGCGAGTTTCGGTCGGGCGAGGTGATACCTTCAAGCAATACCGTAGGTACCAGACAATTGCGCTATGATGCCGGCCTGCTTGGTGGTCATACAAGAACAGTTGCTTTCTCAGGTACTACCCAAGGTTTCCAAACTATCCCGAACACAATCGTGAACGACCGTTTATTGTTGCTGGCTTTGAATAACAGTTATAATGGTGTGAACAACCAATATCGTTTTTGGAACCTCACCCATTGGGATGAGTATTATAAAATTATTCAGCAAGCTAACATATTGGTTGACAAGTTGAATGCAGGTATACCGGGGGTAACAGGCAGCCAGCAGAAATCATATATAGAAGAAGCTAAGTTTATTCGTTGCTATGCTTACTTCTTTATGGTTAGATTATATGGTGACGTAGCTTATTATACAACTCCTTACCAAAAAGACCCTCTACCGAGAATGAATATGGTTACGGTGGTTAATAACTGTATAGCCGATTTGAATCCTGGCAGAGCAGATATGACCTGGGCTGTAAGTAACCCGTCTTTAAGAGGTGTACGTGCCTCAAGAGGTGCTGTTACTGGTTTGTTAATGGCTATGAATATGTGGAATGCTGGATTTGATCCGGCCAATAAAGCCAAATACTATCAGACTACAGAAACGCTTGGACAAGAATTAGATGCCAGCAATGCATTTGTTTTAGTACCGGTAAGCGACTGGAATACTGTAACCAAAGGGCGCTCGCAAGAAAGCTTGTTCGAGTTGTTTGCAACTGTTAGTTACAACAACTCTTCTCAGGTGTTTCAATACGCTCAATTTGGTGAGTCTTTTATCCACTTCCCTTACAGATTGCCAGAGTATGATAACCGTACAAGCCCTTGTGTATTTACCGCGGCTTATATGAATAAATTGTACCCTGATCAAACAGATCAAAGGTTAACTACTTGGTTTGATGATCCTTTCAACCAAAATGCGGAAACTTTCCAGATGAAAAAATTTGCCGGTAATACGTTTATTGATGCAAGTAACCCTTTAAATACAGCTATTCCGGACGCGACGTTTTTAATTATGCGTTATGCAGATGCTTTGTTATATGAAGCAGAAGCGGCCGCACAGCTGAATCATCATGAAATTGCACTTAAAGCTTTAAACGCTGTAAGAGGTCGATGGGCCGCTGCAGAATATCCATCTCAAACAGATGTTGATACTCAAGCCGGCTTACTTGATGCTATTTTTTGGGAGCGTGCAAAAGAGTTGATGGGCGAAGGCGATCGTTATTTTGACTTGGTTCGTACCAAAAGAATCATGAACAAACAATATACTGATAACCCGCTTACGCTGGATAAATTCTCAAGAGGCGGCTGGACATGGCCGATTGACGCATCTGCTTTAAATAGTAACCCGTATATGACACTAAATACATACTGGGTAGGAAGTGGTATCCAATAATTTAATTATGAGCATGAAAACTATTATCAGAAAATACATTGTACCGGTAATCTGTTCAGCGATGCTGATCGTAACGGTGTCATCTTGTTCAAAAGACAAGTATTATAAAGATGGGGGGCTGGCAAACCCTAATTTCAACGGAACTATGCTTCAATACCTGCAGTCAAGGCCGCAGTTTGACAGCTTGGTTCAGGTAATCAAAATTGCGGGTATGGAGGATGTTTTTTCAAAGGAAAACATCACTTTCTTTGCCCCAACAGATGAAGTTATTCGCAGAACCATTGGTCAAGTGTTTTCCAATGACCCAATGCTGTTTAACTATCCTAGCTTGAATGTGCAGTTGTATAACTTGCATAAAGATACCATTAAAACGCTTTCAGACATATCTCCTGATATTTGGAAAAAATATTTAATGCGCTATCTGTTTAAAGGCACTTATTATCTTAAAGATTATCCTCAACTGGATTTTAACTTGCGACCATTATATCCAGGTGGCTATTATTCAGGTTACAATGGTGATTTGGCTAATATTGGTGTGGTATTTTTTACTGCAAATACCGTGAAATACTCCGGCTATCGTCAGTTGTGTATTGCAAGTATAACCGACCCCTCTAACCCGCAGAACTTTTACTACGGTGCGGCGGCTGTTGCTTCGTCTGATATACACCCTACCAACGGTATAGTTCATACTTTGGCAGTCTGGTATCCGGGTGTTGGAGACCCTTCAGTAAATCCGAATACTACCGGTGAGATGCATTTTGCCGAGAATATGGAGGATTTATTTGGCATGTCTTCCGATTTTTTAACCGAGGTTATTTTAAGTAGATAGGACTATAGGTAAAGGAATAAATTCCTATTTTAATGCAAGTTTTGAAATTTAAATAAAAGATATGAAACTTAGATATACAGGTTTATTGGCAATCGCAGCCGCTTTGCTTGTCAGCAGCTGTAAAAAACCACAGCAGATTTTTAACAATCCATATGCTGACGCGAAAGCCCCGCTGGGTATCTCAACAGATCCTCAGCAAATCCCGCAGCCTGCGTCAGGCGCTCCTGGTACACCAGTAACAATTACTGCTACGGGTTTGGAGCAATACAAGGATAAACTATTGTTTTTGTTCAACGGCCAAAAAGCCCAGATCCAAAAAATTACTTCTACCAGCATTACGGTGATAGTTCCTGCTTCTGCAAGTTCGGGCATTACGTCGTTTAGTGTAGACGGCCAATTGGTTTTCGGCCCTCGTTTTACAGTAATAGGTAAAGTTAATTTAGACCCTACTTATAACAACCCTGTAGGTACCGATGGGCCGGTTGTAAAAGCGTATCCAATACCAAACTCAACCCAAATGATTATTATGGGTGCGTTTCAGAATTATGCAAATGCGGGTACAATTGTTAAAACCAACCGTATTGTTAGAGTATTTGCTGATGGTTCTTGGGACCGTTCATTCCAGGTGGGTGCGGGTGCAAACTCTACGGTTTATGATATAGCCCAGGTTGGTCCTTATTACTATGTAGTTGGCGATTTCTCCTCATTTGCTCAACAAAGCGGCAACATACAGCGTATTGCAAAAATTCAAACCAATGGTTTGGTTGATACCATGCAGGTTACTACATATTTGTTGAAAACCAAATATGTTCCTACTTTCAACATTGGTTTCGCCGGCGGTACTGCCAGTTCAGTACATGCGGTGGGTTCAAACAAAATGATAGTCACCGGTAACTTTACTTACACTACCAAACGTAATTATTCGGCTAATACCTACGATGCTAAAGACAGTACCATTGTAGACAGTACCATTGTTCGTCAATTGGCGCAGGTTAATGTTGACGGTACCCTGGATAGTAACTGGCGGTTCGATAAAACTAAACAAGGCTATAAATTCCACATAGGTGCCAGCTGGACCGGTCCAAACGGTCCTATTGCTCCTACTATCATGGATGCAAATAATAAATTGCTTGTTTATGGCCGCTTCACCAGCTTTGATGATCAACCTGCAAATGCCATGATCAGACTTAACGTTGTTGACGGTAAGCCAGATCAGACTTTTAACATTGGTTCTGGCCCTGATCAAAACCTTATTGCCTGGGTAAGCTATAACGCCGTTTTAAATAAATATTTAGTGGTTGGTGCTTTCAGTAAATTTAATGGGGTGGCAAGTCAATATATCGTTCGTTTAAATTATGACGGCAGTGTTGATGGTACTTTCACACCTAAAGTATTTAATGGTGGCATACCTAATTTTGCTAAATTGTTAGATGATGGATTAGCGGTTGTTAGCGGATCTTTCAGATCATATGATGGTGTAATTCGTAACGGTTTCGCTGTCCTTAATTCAAGCGGTGGATTGGCAGATTTATACAACAATACCGGTAACGTAAATGGCGTTATTGAAGACGTTTATGAAACTAGATCAGCCGATAATAAGCGTGCTTTGTTAATCATGGGATCGTTCTCATTGTTTGACAATCAAGTAAAAAATAATATTGTTAGGGTTACATTTGAATAATAATAATATTGTTACATTTGTATTAAGTTATTGTGCTGCAAGAGTATAAATAACCCGTTATAAACCGAACGAACTTAATTTAGATATAAAATATGAAAAATTTTAAGACCAAATTATTTGGTGCATCACTTTTTCTATTGGCTTTTGCTTCGTCATGTAAACATGACTATGGCAAGATAGTACCGCCATCTCCTGTTGATCCAGGTGGTAATGGTAGTATAACGGCCAAAACACCAAAAGTGTTATACATCATCGCGGATGGGGCGAGAGGTGTATCTGTTAGAGATGCTAATATCCCTAACCTTAGTAGCCTTATTCCACACGCTATTTACAGCTGGAATTCGTTAGCTGATACCATTAATACTGATGCCTCTAACTGGGCCGATATGATTACTGGTGTTAAAAAGGAAAAGCATAATGTGTTAACTGAAAATTTTGCTAACAACGCGCTTGCAACTTATCCTCCTATTTATGATAGAATTAAATCGGTAAGACCCACATTCCGTTCTGCGGTTTTTGCAACTTCTTCTGCGTTTAAGAATAACCTTACTGACACTTCGGTAGCTGTAAGAGAACTTTTAAGCAGTGATGATGCTTTGACAACCCGTATGACTAATTTCTTACAAACCGATGATGCTCAATTAGTAGTTGGCGAATTTGGGGCTATTGAAGCTGCCGGTAAAACTTCAGGATTTGATGACTCATACCCTGCTTACAAAGCTGCTATTGAGAAATTTGATACACAGGTTGGTACTATTTTATCGGCTCTTAAAGCGAGACCGACTTATGCTAAAGAAAGCTGGATGATTGTTGTTACATCAAACAAGGGTGGTATGTTTACTTTGCCTCCGGCTCAGAATGACAAAACCATCTTTAGCAACACCAATATCAACACGTTTACTATCATGGCTGCTGATACTTACAATCAGACCTTTTTAGCTAAACCATTTTTAGGTAATAGTTATACAGGTAATTCAATCAGGTTCTTAGGCGATCCGCAAAAAGGTACTGGTCAGGTAAGCCCACAGTTATCTCCATTTTTTAACTTTGGTGATACTTCTGGTTTTACCATATCTGTGAAGATCAAAAAACATAAAAATCCCGTTAACACATCAAGGGGCGATTATTACTACCAATGGCCAGGCTTTATGGGTAAACGCGGTGCCAGCATCAGCGACCCTACTCCACAAACCGGTTGGGGCGGTAGCGGCAACCCTGGATGGGATTTTTGCCTGTTCCAAAATGGATGGAGATTCTTCATATCTGGAAAGGGCAGCTTCGCCAACGGGCGTGAGATTGGTGGTCTTAACTTTACCGGCGACAGCTGGCATGATTTGACCGCAGTTGTTGAAAGAAAACCTGACGGCAGTAAAGTAGTAAGAGTTTATACTGACGGTGTGATGGGTATTGGTAATAATGGTGGCGGCGCTATTCCTGCGGTTCTTACCACCTATCAAACAACTCCGATAACTTTAGCTACTACTGGTACAGATGTTAATGTTGACAATAATTCAGTATTACGCGTAGGTTATACTCCGGGTGAGATTGATGGTGATACCCAGACTGGTTTCGGTAAAATTGATGTAGAGCTTAAAGAGTTGAAAATATTTAAAGCTGCTATTCCTGATGCAATTGTTACAGAGTACGCTTGCGATCAGAAAATCGACCAAAGCCATCCGTATTACAAATATTTAATTGGCTACTGGCCGATGGACGAAGGTTCTGGTACAACACTTGCAGATAAAGGCCCGCTTGGTGCTAACTTAAACTTAAACCAAGCACAAACAAATGGCTATCAATGGCAGTCTTTCTCAGATTTAATCTGTTCGCCAGTTGCAAGCAACCTGGCACTGCTGGTTCCTAAAAATTCAGACATCCCTACCCAGATATTGAGCTGGCTTAATGTGCCTCGTCAAACATCTTGGTCATTGGATGGCAAAGTTTGGATCACCAACTAATAAAAAAATAGTAAGAGCTGGTTATAAAGCTGGCTCTTACATTAAAAATATTATTAATTTCAAATAAAGAAATGAAAAGAATTTTTACTCCTTTACAAATAGCATTTATCGGATTAATAGCTATTTGTACTGCATCTTGCCAGCGTGAAAAGTTGGCTGATGTTGTAAAAGATCAAACATTTACAACTGTAAATGCATCTTTACCTAGCCGGATAGATGTGCCTCAAGATAAAAATTACACAATAGACGGTGCCGCTCTTACGGTGCCTGCAACTATTAATTTTTCATCGGCAACTACTGAAGCTTTTACCATCAATTTAGCAACTAACACAGATACTGTAGCTAGTTTAATAAACACCGGTGTTTTAGCGCCTGGTACAGTAGCATTCACAACGGGATCTGCGGCAGTAGTTCCTCAAATTACTGTTCCAGCAGGAGTTACTTCCGTGACGTTTAACGTCGTGGTTAGCCGTTCTGCTCTTGAAATTGGTTTCGGTAAAACATTGGCGGCAGTTATTAAGGCAACCGCACCTACAAAAGGTAATAAAATTTTAAGCGGTAAAGGTGCTATGATTTTTACTGTTAAAACATCAGACGTTATCACTGCTGCTTCAATTCATGATATATCGTGGGGAGTCCCTAACAAAGTTGTTGACCTTGACGTAGCCGCAAATTCAAGTTATTATAATGTAGGTTCGCTATATATTACCGTATCTATTCCGGTTAAATTAAATGGCGACCCTGGCGCTCAGGTTAATGTCGGCGTTCAATCTGCTCCGGATAGCGTAACTGCCGGTATCAATAGCGGCGCATTACCTACATCGGTATTATATCCTGATTCAAAAGTTTCAATTACTAATCCTACTGTTACTATTCAGGGAGGCACTAACTCAGCGTCATTAACATTTAATGTTAAAATTAATGAACTTTTGGCGGTACAACCTTTGCCTGCCGCCCCATCAACCAAGTATCCTACTATAGCGCTTAAAATTGTAAGCTCTACTAAATACTTGGTTACTACTACCAGAATCAATACAGTGTATGTAGTAATGGATCCTAACCATTTCAGACCATACAATGGTTCGCCGTTCCTGGTTAAAGGTGCGATAAATGCGGTTTCTGATCCTATCTACATGGCTTATTATGATTTTGGCGGCGAAGGTGTTGCTTATCACGTTGGTACCACCAAAAATGGTGACGGCTCTTGGAGACCTTCTGATTACGTTAGTGTTGTAGGTGACTACACCCCAAGATCAACTATTGGTTGGAACAGCAGCGGTCAGTGGATATCATATAGTATCAATGTTCAGGCAAGTGGTAACTATCAATTAAATACTTTGATGGGTACTACTTCTACAAGTGCTACTTACTCGGTATTCATTGATGGTGTACGTTATAACCAGACACCTTATCCTGTTGCCAAAACAGGTTCTTCTAACTACAATAACCAGGGGCCTAATCTTACCACAATCCAGCTTACTGCCGGTTATCACATTATTAAATACTATTGGGATAACGCTGCGTATGATGTACGTGGTTTTATATTCACCCGGCTTAACTAATAATAAATCGGGTAGCTAAATGTTACCCGATTTACTTGACTAATAAATTAAATTAAACCCTAATTATATTTAAACTATTGGTATTATGAAAAAATTATCAAACCGTTTTGGACTATTATTTTGTATGGGAGGACTGGTGTTGGCTTCTTGTTCAAAAAAGGTTACAACCGTAACACCAGATCCACCTGTAATTAACCCGATTGCTGACTATACTGTCACTCCGGATCCCACCGATGGCTTTACCTTCAAGTTCAACAACCTTTCAAAAAATTACGATAAGAGTAAAATCGAGTGGCGTTTTGGCGACGATACATTAAATACAACTGAAAGCCCATCGCATACTTTCCTTGCAACCGGTAAATATGTAACTGACTTAAAAATTTATTCAAGTACAGGTACCTATTCACATAAGTATACTAACATCAATATCATCCCTGATAGCGTACTTAAAATTTCTGCCGTTAAAACTGGGACACCATTTGAACTGGCTTTATCGGCGAATTTCAAAGGAACTATTAAATCTATTCTTTGGACATTTAATGATGTTGATCCGTCAACAAGCAATACTACAACTGTTAAATATACTACCCCTTCTGTTACCAGAAAATTTATTTATGGTAGTTTTAACAGCTTTAGCGTAACAGTTACTTCAGATAAAGGCTCAACTGTAACTGTTTCTAGTAACATTACAACTGATGGTATTGTTACCGACATTACTCAGTCTCGTATCAATTACGACTCAACTAATCACAACTTAGTTCAGGGCCCTAACGAAGATTACCCTAAATTAATTGACGGTAACCCTAGTACTAAATTTGGTTATTATTCAGCGTTCCCGGTTCCTGAGATTTTCTGGTTACAATTTGCTGCACCGGTTACTGTTAAATTGTATGCTATTGAAAACGGTAATGACTCTGACAGTAATCGTGACCCTAGCGAATGGGTTATTGAGGGTTCAAACGACTCAACCAACGGTGTATCTACCGGTATATGGGATATACTGGATCACAGAAATGCCAACAGCACAGATCCGGCTACGATGATGACTCCTATAACAGGTAAAGGTTTCGCCGATTACTTAAGTGCAATAGGCCAGTCAGCTACCAGGTACAAAAGATTCTTCTATTATCCGATAGCTAACCCGAAACCGTATACTTATTACAGATGGAGAATTATCAGCACATTCAAAACTGCATTCCAGATTGAGGAGTTGAGATTCTACAAATAATATTACTTAAAGCAAAACACAAAGGGCATTTTTCTTAATGAAAAATGCCCTTTGTGTTTTATAACGATTTGTTTGAGATTTTAAGAGCATTACTATTGACGGAGACACAGCGTCGGTTAAGCAACACTCCCCCAATTATTTATCTAGCCCACTATGCTATTTAATCCGTTTTAAATATGATGGTGCATTTAATTTATAGCAATTCAATTGTCCCCAATTTGAAAATGCTAAACGTGTCAAAGTAACGTTTTTGTGCCAAATGCGCCGGCACCGATTTACTGATTAAATTTGTGTCTGATAATATTTATCATCCCCCGATTAATAAATTTCTTGTGTAAAAGGCTTAATTACAATGAAGTCTTTTTAATCTGTCTTTAATCTTTGATAATAGGAGATTGCTCACCTTAACACGGGAATCAAAGCTTTTGATTTATAATACTTATGCTGTGTATGAACAAAACGCAGTGTTGGGCTTCTAATATGAATAGGTTACTAATACAAGCTTGTCGTCAAAAAATGAAATACCGAACCTTATGAAACCATCTTACTTAATTTACTTATCTGTTTTTACTGTGTTGGTATTTGCCGGGTGCAAAAAGAACGATAGTAACCAAAATAGTGGAAAAACCACGGTTAACAACGGAAACGGAAAATCAACCCCTACACTGCCTCAAGGCGCTGCTCAGTTGCTTAACTTCAAAATTAACGGAGCTTCTTGCGCCTTTGATTCGTTAAGTGTATCTTATTATTACCCCGTTGCCGTGGGTACATCCTTAACCGGTTATACTGTTAATTACGATACTACGGCAACAGCTGCAGTTTATATAAATAATGTACAGATCAAAAATGGCGGGGTGATGAACTCATCGATAACTGCTAATGATGAGTTGACCATCAGAGCTGTAAATGCGCTTAATGAAACAAGCACCTATCACCTCGTTATCACCGGCATGCCGATTGTGACGCTGACATGTAACAGCGAAATTGCCGACGATGATGTTAACGCGAAGTTTGACCTGGTTAACCCGGACTATCAGGCTGAACATAGTCAATTAGAGATTACTTCAAACATTCAGATTGCTATACGTGGCGGTGTCTCGCGTGATTATCCCAAAAAGAACTATAAAGTACATACCGTCGACGCATCAAATAACGATATTGACGTTTCGCTTTTAGGCTTACGTCACGATAATAGCTGGATATTGGATGCCATGTATATTGACCAGGCCCGTATGCGCAATCGCGTTTGCACCGATCTTTGGAATACTTTTAATAACGTTCCATACCTGGATAAGGAGCCGACTGCTTTAAATGGCACTCGCGGATATATGACCGAGGTGTTTTTAAATGGAAAGTACCACGGTATTTATTGTTTAACGGAAAAACTTGACCGTAAGCAATTACAAATTAAAAAACAATATGGAGATATGTATAAGGCCGATTTCTGGACCAGCGAAACGGCATTTCAAGGCATATCCGCTTATGACAATACAGCCGCAACCTGGGGAGGGTGGGAGTTAGAATATCCTGAACTTGGCGACAGCCCGGCGCCGGATTGGGGATATTTATATAACGAAGTGAATTTCATTGCTAACTCAACCGATGCCGACTTTGCTACCCAGATAGCATCCAGGGTAGATATCAACAATATAGTCGACTATTTTATTTTTATCAATGTACTTAATGCTCCGGATAACGAGAATAAGAATACTTTTTTTAGTTTTTATGATATCCGCAGCGCTGGTTATTTCTTTTATTCTCCTTGGGATCTGGACGGAACCATCGGTAGAAATGCAGGCGGCGGCATGTTGGCGAATCAGATAATTGGCCCGGCTAATAATAATCTGTTTGCCCGATTAATGAATTTAAATGCCGCAAATTTTAATGGACTCGTCAAAGCCCGCTGGGCACAATTAAAAGACAACCAATTGAGCAAAGCAGCCGTTGCATCGCGTATTGAAGTGTACAGGAAGTTATTAAACGGTACAAATGCATTCGCTCGTGAGCGTCAGGTTTGGGATAATATTACGCAAGACTTAAATGTTGAAGCCGCTTACATGACCAATTGGTACAGCACGCAATATGACCAATTTGACAATTATGTAAAGAGTCTGTAATGAAAATTGCGTGTATACAAGTAAAGGTCATTTTTGTCTAAAGGGATAATTTACCCTGATAGTAATCTAATATTTTGGTGCGGGTAAGATAATCATAACGCGCGTTGATTAGATTTACCCTTGCCCGGTCTAAGTTGCCCTTTACAATAATAAAATCAACTGAAGTAATAGCGCCTGCCTCAAAGCGTATTTCGGCAATGCGGTATGATTCGGTATAAGCATCAACTTGTTTTTGCAGTAGTTGATAACGGTCATACGCCCCGGTCATATTAGCATAAGCCTGATCAACATTAACTTTGAGCTGTACCTGATTGGTTTGCTCAGTATATCGTTGGGTTTGTAAGTTTATCTTAGCCAGTTTCACCTTGTTACGATTCTGGAAATAGTTCAGGATAGGGACATTCAACCCCAGGCTAATCACTGTGCTGTAATTATTTCTGAACTGCTCGCCATAGTTTATGTTTTGGTTAGTATAATTAGGCTGCGTAGTGTAAACTGCCTGGCGCCCACCGCCCGGTACCTGAATAAATTGATTGGTAGCCACTACGGTCGAGTCGGTAAATACAGAGCGTTGGGCGGCGCTTGAGTAGCTAGTACTCAACCCACCCGAAAGCGAAAGTGTAGGCAATAAATTACCCCGGGCCACCTGAAGGCTTTTCTCAGCGCTTTGACGCCTTAAAATACCAGCTTTAATCAGCGCGAAATTATTTAATGAGGTATGATAAACATCCTCGGCTGATTGTGTGTAAGGTGTGGTAGTAGCATCGGTAGCCTGGCGTTGAAAGCGGATATCTTTGCGATAATTTACGTTCATGATCTGCAGCAGATTTAATTTGGCTACAGCTAATGAGTTTTGCGCGTTGATTACGCCAATCTGGTCATTAGCCAGCTGGCCCTTGAGGTCATAAAGTGTAGCTGGAGCAACAGCTCCGTCTTTATTTAAAGTCTCTGTGCGCTCTTCTTGCTTTTGGGTGGTTAAAGCCTGCGTTTGGGCTTGTGATAATTGATCCTCGCTGCTTAAAACCCCTAAATAAGCAATGATAAGGTTTAGTGTGATATCATTTTTAGCCTGCTCAAAATCCATTTGTCCGGCCTGGTAAGCCAATGCGGTTTGGCGAATGCTATTTTGCAGCGTCAACCCGCTTGATAAGATCAAACTGCCCGATAAGTTATAGTTAGCCGAGGTAATAGGCTGATTCAAATAACCGTTAGTAAACGGGTTCAAACTGCGGCCCTCGCTCCAGCTATGGTTAACCGAGCCGTTAATGGCCGGCAACAGGTTTTCGCGGGCCTGCTGCCAGTAAATTTTGCCGGCCTCCATTTGTGCTTCAGTTTGTTTAATCTGTAAGTTATTTTTTATGCCTATATCAATGCATTGTTGCAATGAAAGCAAGGTGTCGGTCATTATCTGTTGCGCGTTTGCCACGTCAGTAGCCAATACCATGGCCACAACTATTAATAACCGTTTTAAAAACTGATTCATCTTTAAATATTTTGTGATGACTCGATACGGCCGTCCAATAAATTAATAATGCGGGTACCGTATGCTGCATTCTTCTCAGAGTGAGTTACCTGTATAATGGTCATGCCCTCTTCTTTATTCAGTTTTCTGAACAGCTCCATAATTTCGTCGCCTTGTTTTGAGTTAAGGTTACCCGTAGGTTCATCGGCCAATAGCAATTTGGGGGTTACTATAAGCGCCCGGGCTATACCCACCAATTGCTGTTGCCCGCCTGACAGCTGTGAAGGAAACAAATCCTTTTTTCCGACAATCTGAAAACGATCCAGCATATCGGCTACCAAAGCTTTTCGCTCGGCGTTTTTAATATCGTGGTAAAGTAGTGGGGTTTCAATGTTTTCGTAAACTGTAAGCTCATCAATTAAATGATAAGCCTGAAATACAAAACCAATATTCGCCTTGTAAAGGGCCTGCCGCTGCTTTTCTTTAAGTTGATGGACAGGCTCATTCAGGAAGTAATGATAACCTTCCGACGGCTCATCCAGCATACCGATAATATTAAGAAGGGTTGATTTCCCCGAACCGGATGGACCCATAATAGACACAAACTCTCCGGCGTCAACATCCAGATCAATGTTTTGCAGAATGCTGGTTTTAAGGCTTCCGGCTTTATAATGTTTAGATATATTTTTGAGTGATAACATGATGCCAGTATATAAATTAGTGTACCAATTGTTTAAGTTGCTGTTTTACAGTGGTTTTTTTGATTGTTGTTGATTGTCTGTCGTTCGCTACTGTACGCCGGTTGTCCGGTTTTGATACAGCGGCCTTATTCGCTCCGTAAGCTTTTAACCGGGTTGGCAACAGCCGCTTTAACCGATTGAAAGCTAATAGTAATTAAAGCAATGAAAACAGACAAGGCTGCTGTTAGTACAAATACACTTACATGAATATCAATGCGGTAAGCAAAACTTTCAAGCCAGGTATGCATAGCGTACCACGCCAACGGCCAGGCCAGCAAGTTGGCAATCAATACCAGCTTTATAAAGTGCCCCGATAGTAACAGCACAATGTTTTGTACCGATGCACCCAAAACCTTACGTACGCCTATCTCCTTAGTCCGCTGCTCGGCCGAATACGAGGCCAGGCCAAACAAACCCAGGCATGATATAATTATTGCCAACCCGGCCAAAATGCCCACAATCTTGCTTACCTGGTTATCGGCTTTATAAACATCATTAAAATGGTCGTCCAAAAACTGGTATTCAAAGGGGCGGTCAGGAAAGTTCTTATCCCATACCGATTTGATATGAGCTATCGCTTCACTGGCATGATCGCCATTTATTTTAACAGACATTTGGCTAAAGCCTGAATTACGTGTGTTGATAATGAACAATGTCTCGACTTTATAATGCAGCGAATTAAAGTTGAAATTTTTGGCAATGCCAGTGATAACACCTAACGAGTCGTGCCCGAAGTGTTGCCCTATCAAAGCCGATGTTAGTGTGTTTTTTGGCATGTCTTTTAATAATTCGTGCGCCAATTGCTCATTTATGATATACTCGTGCCCATCGCCTGGCCTGTCGGTTGAGAAGTCGCTGCCCTCGGCTATTTTTATATTAAACAACTTCAGATAGTTATTATCCACAACCAGTTGCGTTAACCCTAAATCTTTAGCAGGGCCGTTTGAGGGCCTGAAGGTTACACCCGTTTGGTCAAGGTGGCTGCCCAATACATCCTGCGCAGCAGTAACATCTTTAATTAAAGCATTTGACATGAGCTGCTGCTTAAGCAATTCATACTTATCATCTGTATTGCCATTTAACGGTACGGTCACTATTTGTTCGCGCGTAAAGCCCGGATCTTGTTTTTGCATAAAATGCAACTGCTTGACAACAAACACAGTGGCTATCATCAAAAATACTGCGCTGGTAAATTGTCCCACCACCAGTATGTTTCTGAAGCTACCTTTGTTTTTACCTGTCTCTACACTGCCTTTTAGTACTTTAACCGGCTGGAAGGATGACAGGTATATGGCCGGATAGATACCTGAGATTATACCTACCGCCACTGTAAACCCGAAAATAGCAACGGCTTGTGCTGGGTGATAGAAGAGGTTCAGGCTTAGCTCGCGGTCGCTCAACTGGTTAATATAGGGTAGTGATGCCCAAACCAGCACCAAACTTATAGCCATTGCAATAAGCGCAAGCATAACTGTTTCGCCTAAAAATTGTATAGCCAGCTCATGTCGCCCGGCACCTATTGATTTTCGTACACCTACTTCTTTGGCCCGTTCGGCTGAACGCGCGGTTGAAAGGTTCATGAAATTGATACAGGCTATACCTAATACGATAAGCGCTATGACGGCGAACAGGTTGGTAGATTTTTGATCGAATTTGCGAAAGTTGAGGTAATCTAACCCAACATCAGCTGTACCGCCGTGGTTTTCTTTAAGCGTTGTAAAAAACAGTTGGTATTGCTGGTTAATATCGTCGCGGCGCGAGTATTTGGTTAAGTAAGCGGGCATTTTGCTTTCAAACTGCTTGATGTTTGTACCTGGTTGCAGTTCTAGGTAGGTGTTCATCCAGTTGCGCCCCCAATTGCCCATCAGGTCTGAAAGCTTGAAGTCGCTACTCATGGAATATATCGCGTCAAATTGTATTTGAGAGTTTTTTGGCGCGTCTTGAACAACCCCCGTAATGGTGAAGTTGACAGTATCGCCCTTGTTATTACCAAAATGAGTTATCACTTTACCTACCGGATTTTCATCGCCAAAAAATGCTTTGGCAGTACTTTGAGCCAGTAAAATATTATTGGGGTTTTGGAGCGCTGTTTTACGGTCGCCACTCAATAATTTAAAATCAAATAGCTGTAAAAAGGTTGAGTCAACAGCCAGCGCCTGCGGCAGGTACAGTTTATTGTGTCTGAAAGTAAGTGCATATTTATTGCGCCATCTAACCCGGCTAAAATTTTTCACCTGCGGAAACTCATGTTTTAAAGTAGGCCCCATAGGCGCCATGCTCAGTGCCACCTTTTGAGCTGCCATACCCGGAAAGGTTTGCACCTCATTTAAACGATAGATGTTTTTTGTATGAAAGTTATCGAAGCTTTTCTCATAAAATACAAATAGCATGATCACGATACAGGCAGCCATGCCCACTGCCAGCCCGACAATATTTAATGCCGAGAATACCTTATTCTTCCAAAGGTTTCTCCAGGCGGTTTTGATATAATTCTTTAACATGACAGGTTGATTTTATTCGCTTCTTAAACTCTTAACCGGTGTGGCCAAGGCAGCTTTTACTGCTTTGTAGCCTACAGTAAGCCAGGCAACTGCTATTGATGAGACTATCGCTAAAAAGAAAACACCCATTGATAGCGGTATTCGGAATACAAAATTTTGCAGCCAGCTGTTCATCATATAATAAGCAACCGGTGAAGAAATGATAAAAGATAAAATAATAAGCGCCATAAACTCTTTTGAAAACAGGTAGACTATGCTGCCTGTTGATGCGCCCAAAACTTTGCGTACGCCAACTTCTTTGGTACGCTGCATTACCATAAACGATACCAGTCCATATAAGCCCAGGCATGATATAAAAATGGCTATCATGGCAAATATTTTATATACCAGCGCCAATTGATTTTCCTGCATATAAAATTCGGCTATATTTTGGTCGAGAAAGTAGCCATTGTAGGCGTATTCAGGGAAAGTACGCTGCCATTGTTTTTGAACTGAAGCAACAGTGCCGGCAAAGTTTTTAGTAGTTAATTTAACCCCGGTCATACCTTCTTGTGTTTTGTTTTGAAGAATTACAATCGGCTTTACCGCATCGCGCAGCGTATTGGTTTTAAAGTCTTCAACAACGCCTACAATAGGTTTCCAGGGGCCACTGCCCAGCTTGACAGTTTTACCAATCATTGCATTATAATTACGTATGCCCACTTTTTGGGCAAAGGTTTCGTTTACCACGTAACCATTTGCGGTGTCGGCTTGAGCATACCCGCCACCCGCTTTAAAACGCAGACCGAAAGTTTTGAAATAGGCTGCGTCGGCAAACTTGAGGGCTGTTTGCAGGTTTTTATCCTCCGAAGAGCCGTCAAATGAAAAGTTGGTCGTCCAGTTGTTTTGTGACGATGGCTGGTCGGCCATAAAACTCACATCCTTTACCCCTGGTATTTGCAATAACCGCGCTTTGAAACCCTCAATTTTTTGTATACTAACGCTATCTGTACTACCAGGGATAATAAGTAAGGCATCCTTGTTAAATCCCAGGTCGGCAGCGTTAACAAAATTCATTTGCCTTACCGCCACTATAGTACCGATGATTAATAACTGCGAAATAGCAAACTGCGTAACCACCAGCACCCGGCGTAAAGGCACGCCGCCAACAGAGGCAGCACTGATCTTATTCTTTAAAGCCAGCGCAGGTTTAAAGCCTGATACCACCAATGCCGGGTAAATACCCGACAGTAAAATAATAACTATAGTTGCCGCCCCTAAAAACAGTAATGAACTTAAGCTAAGCAAGCTGATATTATCAGGTACGCTGGCAATATTTTTTAAATAAGGCAGCGTTAGCTTTGCCAGCCCAATGGCAATGACGGTTGCAAATAAAACAATCAGCGTAGTTTCGCCCAGCGACTGTTTGATGAGCTCAAGCCGGCTGCTGCCTAATACCTTGCGTATACCCACCTCTTTTGATCGCCCTACAGATTGTGCCGTCGACAAATTAATGAAGTTAATAGATGCCATCACAATTATTAGCACCGCAATTAACGACAAGGTACGTATGGTAGCTTTGTTGGTGAGGTGATCGCCCAGGCTGTTGCCAAATTGGGTATTGTAATGTAAATCAGAAAGTGGTTGCAGGAAATGCAGTTTTTTATCGGTTATGCGGCCGCCATAGTGCTTTGTTGTAAACGTTTTTAACCGGGCATTAAGCGCGGCAACCGAAGTGTTGGCCGGCGGCATCATAAATACCTGCAGGTTACTGCTGATGATGTTCCAGGAGTCGTCAGAATTATATTCGCGCAGATGCGATTTTAAGGTTGGAAATGATACCAGTACTTTCAACTGAAAATCGCTGTTTGCGGGCGAGTCGTCAATAATCCCGGCAACTTTCAACGTAATACGGTTATCCATTTTCAAAATACGGCCCTGAGCGCTACGCCAGTCGCCAAAGTATTTTTCAGCGGTACTTTTACTGAGTACCACCATATTTGGTTTGCCTAATACCGATGCATCGCCATTGAGCCATTTATAGCTAAATATTTCAAAAAACTGTGGCTGTATAAACATTATCCCCAGGCTCTCTAAAAACTTTTTATCGTCGGCATTAACATTGCCTGCAGTGGATGGCACGGTGATCTGGCTACCATAGGTTGTATTTAGGGCCGCAAATTTTGAATCCGGAAAGTCAGCACGCAAAGCATCGCCCATGGGGTAGGCGCTGCCTTCAGTATAAATAATGCCTTCTCCAAAATCCTGCTGCAAAACAACGCGGTATATGTTTTTATAATTGGGTTGAAACTTTTCATAGCTCAACTCAAACTGCACTACTACAAATATGAGCAGGCAAGCCGCTACGCCTATGGCCAGCCCGGCAACGTTTATTGCCGAATAGGCTTTATGACGCCTAATATTGCGCCAGGCTATTTTGAAATAATTTTTGATCATAAATATTGATATCTATTATTCGCTTCTTAAACTCTTAACCGGGTTTGCCAGTGCCGCTTTTATAGCCTGAAAACTAATGGTAATCAGTGCAATTAGCAGTGCGGCAAAACCGGCCAACGGAATAATTGTCCAGCTTAGGTTAACCTGATAAGCGTATCCCTGTAGCCATTTATTCATAGCGTACCAAGCTATAGGGCCAGCAATAATCAGGGATATAACTACCAATAGCAAGAACTCTTTTGATAACATAGTTGTGATATTTAGCACGCTGGCTCCTAAAACTTTGCGTATGCCTATCTCTTTTACTTTTATCTGTGCCGTATAGGTAGCCAGGCCGAATAATCCCAGGCACGAAATAAATATGGCTATGCAGGCAAAAATGCTGAACAAAGCGTTGGTACTTTGCTCGGTTCTGTACAGACTGTTAAAATCAGCATCCAAAAATTTGTACTCAAAGGGCGGGTCGCCGTGGTTGTATCGATCATAAATTCTTTTTGCAATGCCAACTGCAGCTGATGCATCTTTGCCGGTTGTGCGGATAAACAGTGTGCCACCTCTTTCCTGGTATTGAAAAATGGCCGGCTCAATGGCTTGTCTTAATGAGGCAAAATGGAAGTCTTTCACTACGCCGATGATAATTCCATCAGTTTGCCACAGATGAAAGCGTTTGCCAATAGGGTTTTTTATGCCTGTACGACGTATAGCAGCTTCATTTAAAATAAAGTGAGCGCTATCGGCTTTGGTGCCGCTAAAGTTACTACCGGCTGCAAATTGCACCTTAAGCACATTCAACATGTCTTTATCTACCGAAAAAGGGTTGATGATCATACTATCATCAGTAGGCTTTCCGTCCCAATCGGTATCAGTAGTAGTGCCGTCGCTGCTAATTAAGGTAGAGCCTGCGGCAGCCCCCAGTATCTCAGGGTGAGTTGATAACTCAGCCTTGATAGCATCCTGGTGCTTATACATATTGTCGGTAATATTGAGGCTGAAAACATGATCGCGGTCGTAACCTATTTGTGTGGTTTGTATATAATTGAGCTGGCGGTTAATAACCAGTGTGCCAATAATAAGCCCAATAGAAAAAGCAAACTGCGATACTACCAAAACTTTCCTGAAGCCGCCATTGCTGGCGCCTGAGCTTCTGGCTCTAAGCGCCTCAATTGGTTGGAACGACGAAAGCAGCACCGCCGGATAAATACTGGATGCTATAAGAGTAGTAATTGTAGTTAATCCAATTACTTTCCAAACACCGGCACTTAACAAATCAAAATGCATCTCTTTACCTGCAATACGGTTGTAAAGTGGCATAACGGCGTAGATCAGTGCAAACGCCAAGATCATCGCGATAGCGAAACACAAAGCGGTTTCAAATACAAACTGAAAGAACAGATCTTTACGCTCGGCGCCAATAATCTTACGCACACTTACCTCCTTACTGCGCAGCACAGACCGGGCCGTAGATAGGTTAACATAGTTGATGCAGGCAATCAGCAAGATCAATATTGCAACAATGGTAAATATTTTAACAGTCTGTGCACCTGCCGATGAACCGTTAGGGTTATACAAATGCACATCAGACAGCGGTTGTAATTGATATACACCATCAGTAGGTTTAATACCTTTATGCAGCGCCATATGTAGGCTGGTTAGCTTATTGGCTACGGTTGTTGTTGACACATTGGGTTTAATAAGCAGGTAAGTCTGCGCATAATAATCGCCCCAGTCTTCGTCCATGCTTTTCCACATGTCTTTAGGATTATACTCCTGCTTTTTAAGATTGGTGGAGAATAGCATACCCGCCTGTATCGACGAGTTAACAGGCAAGTCGGCCATTACGCCCGATACCGTGAAAAGATCATTATTATTAGCTTTCAAAACCTTACCGAGAGGTTCGGCATCGCCAAAATATTTTTTTGCTTCGCTTTCAGACAAGATCACTGACTGGGCGTTAGGGAATGGCTTTTTTGGGTCGCCTTTTAAAAGTTTATAATCGAATACAGAAAAGAAAGAATCGTCAACAAATTTCATGGGTACCGTTACCCTTAAACCCTTGTTTTTGTAGGTAAACTTGCTGTAGTGCCAGGCATCTATAACCCTCACGGCGTTTTCAACCCCGGGCACTTGCCTCTGCGCGTAAAAAGCTACCGGAGGTTGAGTGCTGCCCCAAACTTGTTTACTGGCCCCAGCACCAATACTGGCGTTTACCTTATAAATACGGTCAATTTTGGTGTTGAACTTATCGTAGCTGTTTTCATCCTGCACCCAAAGCAAAATGAGCAAACCCACGCCCAAACCTACTGTGAGCCCAATAATATTAATGGCGCTGTATAACTTTTTATTGATGATATTGCGCCAGGCGATTTTGATATAATTCTTTAACATAAGGGTAAGGGTTTATTCGCTTCTTAAACTTTTAACAGGATTGGCTAGTGCAGCTTTTATGGTTTGATGCGCCGTGGTTAGTGCCGCTATAGCCAACGATGCCGAAATAGACACCAGGAATATAGTCGGACCGATACTGATGTGGTAAGCAAAGTTTTGCAACCACTTATGCATCATGAAATATCCCAATGGCGCCGCAATTAAAAAAGCAATAGCAATTAATACCACAAACTCGCGGGTAAATAAACCGACTATGCTGGACAGTGGTGCACCTAGCACCTTGCGTATACCTACCTCTTTAGTGCGTTGCGATGCGGCAAAAGCAATTAGCCCGTATAAGCCCAGGCAGCCTATTAAAATGGCAATGCCCGAGAACAATTGAAATGCGGTGTAAACCTTTTGCTCCTGGGTGTACATAGCGGCAATATGATCATCAATAAACTCGTACTTAAACAGTCTGTCAGGAAACAGGGTGCTCCAGGTTTTGTTAATAGCTGCAATAGTTGCGGGCATATTGTCAGGCCGCAGTTTGATGCTGGCCACAAAGAACCGGTCAGGGTTATACTCCAGTACACAGGCTCTTCTTTTTTTATGTTTTGATTCGCTTTGAAAATCCTTAACTACGCCAATAACCGTGGCCACCTGCCCGCTTACATTGATACGTTGGTTAATAAATTTTTGCGGGTCCTGAACTCCCAGATCGTGCATCAGGGTTTCATTGACCACCACTTTTTGGACCGTATCAGTAGGCGCTTTTTTGCCGATTTTTTGACCGGCAAGCATGGTTAGCTGGAACATGTCGATATATTTTTCGTCGATGAATTTAATTTCGGTAACGTTATCTTTCGGATAGCCCAAAGCAGGTGCCGAGAAAGGCGCCCATTGGTCGTTGTATGAAGGCGACCCTGAATTAATGCTTGCCTCTTTTATCCCTGGCATATTCACCAATTGCTGTCGGAAAACATCCTGTTTGTCTTTGCCGAATACATTGACGGATATTACCGCGTCTTTATTAAAGCCAAGGTCTTGGTTGCGGAAAAAATCCATTTGGGTGGCAACAATCAGTGTTCCTACAATCAACACCTGCGAAATGGCAAACTGCATCACCACTAACCCTTTGCGCAAGGTTAATCCACGCACGGAACTGCTCGAATTACTCTTAAATGAATCAACAGGTTGAAAGGCCGATTGTACAAAGGCAGGATAAAGCCCGGCGCATAAAATCACCACAATGGTTATAGCGCCTATCCATCCTAAAACCTGGGGTTCCAATATCTCGGCGGGCGAAATATTGATTGACATCCAGCTATTGGCATTTGATAAAAACAAAGCGCAAATGCCTACCCCCAATAGTACCGATATAAGCACCATAATGGTAATCTCGCTCATAAACTGACCGATTAATTGCTCTCTTTGCGCGCCCAGTACTTTGCGTACCCCAACTTCTTTAGCTCGTTTAATAGCACGTGCAGTTGCCAGGTTAATAAAATTGATACAGGCTGTAATGATGATTAGAAGCGCCACGCCGATTAAAGCAAAATAGGTGTCTTTTGAAGTAGGGGTAACGATGTTATTGATATAGCGCTGATCGAAGTGAACATCGCGCAGCGGCTGTAAAGGCAGTTGAACTGTAGCATCTACCTCTTTGCCCCACACATTTTTCAAATAACCCGGAATCAGCTTTTCTAAAGTGTGTATCGAATAGTTTTTTGGCAGTACGATATAGGCGTAAGCGCCGCCTGAAATGCTCCAAAAGTACTTACCCATATCTGCAAATTGCTGCTTGAAGGTATTGTACGACACGATAAGGCTTAACGGTAAGCTGGTATTAGCCGGTGGGTCTTTAATAATGCCGGTTACCTTAGCGGTCTTGTCGCCAAATACCAATACCTGCCCCATGGCGTTGCCATGCGGAAAATATTTTTTAGCCAGGCTTTCGGTGAGTACTGCGCTATTGGGATCAGACAAAGCAGTGTTATGATCGCCGGCCAGCCACTGGTAGTCGAAAACTTTATCAAGTTCGCTGTCGCCTATTACCATGTTTTTTTCAGCATACAGGTTGCTGCCTATTTTGATATCTACATTCTTTTGATAAAAAACGCTGGTAGCGTGTTCTAACTGCGGGAAGTAGGTACGCATGGTAGGGATGAGGCCCATCGATACATTGGCATTATAATCCAACGCATGTAATGTCACACGGTAGGTTCGATCGGCCTTGTCACCGTTATCATAACCCAGCTCGTTGCGTACAATCAGAAAAAGCGCCAGGCAAGCCGCAACGCCAAGTGTCAGCCCGAAAATATTTAAAAAGGTAAAGCCCAGGTTTCGGCTGATGTTGCGCCAGGCTATTTTGAAATAATTTTTGATCATGATGACAGTTTTTTATTCGTTTCGTAAACTTTTAACCGGATTAGCCAGTGCAGCCTTGATAGATTGAAAACTGATGGTAATGAATGCAATTACAACAGCGGTAAACCCTGCCAGGCCAATTACCCACCACGGTAAAGAGGTACGATAGGCGTAGGCCATCAGCCATTTATTCATAAAATACCACGCAGCAGGCGATGCGATAGCAAAAGCCAGAATTACCAGCAACAAAAAATCTTTTGAAAGCATGGCCGTGATATTGGCTACGCTGGCGCCAAGCACCTTGCGTATCCCAATCTCTTTCACCTTAACCTGAGCGGTATAGGTAGCCAGGCCAAACAAGCCCAGGCACGAAATGAAAATAGCTATGCAGGCAAAAACGTTGAATAGCTTGGCAGTTTGCGTTTCTGACTTGTACAGGTAGTTATAATCGTCATCAAGGAAATGGTATTCAAAAGGGAAACCGGCGTTGTATTTTTTCCAGAGCTTTGCTACTGCTGCTATGGCAGCCGGGGCATCTTTGCCGGTAGTTTTAACAAGCATTTGCCACGAGCTTTTGCGGTATAAAAAAATTGAAGGCTCAATGGGTTGCTTTGCTGATGCAAAATGGAAATCCTTAACTACGCCGATGATCTTGCCGTTCACATTATAAATCTTAAATCTTTTACCAACCGGATTCTTTATGCTGGCTAACTTTACGGCAGTTTCGTTTAATATAAAATTGGCGGTATCGGCTTTTGAGCCGGTGAAGCCTTCGCCGCTGGCTAGCTTAAGCTTCATCACCTTCATAAAATCCTGGTCCATATTAAACGAGTAAATCAACAAGCTTAATGAAGGGTCCTTGCCGTCCCAGTCGGTGCCGGTAGTGCTGCCGGCGCTGGTTACTACGCTACCGTTGCCCGAGGTTACTCCTGTTATAGATGGTTGTTGCAACAGTTCGGCTTTAACGGCCTCATAATGATCTTGCATGGAGCGTAATTGCACCGAAAAAATATGCTCTTTGTTATAGCCGGTATCCATCCGGTTAATAAAGTTTAGCTGTTTGTTAATAACAATAGTGCCTATGATAAGGCCTATCGAAAACGCAAACTGACAAACCACCAATACTTTGCGAAATGTAGCATTGCCCGCACCTGACACTTTTCCTTTCAGTGCATTAATAGGTTCAAATGAAGATAACAGCAACGCCGGATAAACGCTAGCAGCAATCAAGGTAGTTGTAATAGTCAGACCTATAACCTTCCATACATCGGCATTTAAAAGGTTAAACTGCATGTTTTTGCCTGATAGGCTGTTGTACAATGGCATCACCGCATAAATGGTTGCCAGCGCCAGCAGCAGCGCAATCGAAAAACATAAAATGGTTTCGATCACAAATTGCATGAATAGATGCTTTCGCTCTGCGCCAACAACCTTGCGTATACTTACCTCCTTTGAGCGTAATATGGCCAGAGCCGTTGAAAGGTTAACATAATTAATGCAGGCTATCAATAAGATTAACAGGGCAACAATGGCAAATATCTTGACAATCTGTATACCTGCCGAGGTTCCGTCCGGGTTATATAAATGGATGTCGGCCAGGGGCTGCAAATCAAATGCGCCCTCGGTAGGTTTCATCCCGGCATAATTGGTCCTGTGTATCTGCGTTAACTTACGCTCAATGGCACTGATGGAAGCATTAGGACTTACCAATAAATAAGTTTTAGCATAAAAGTTGCCCCAATCGTTATCCATTTGGTGATAGGGGTTGTTTGCATATTCTTTTTTGCGAAGGTTGATAGAAAACAGCATATCGGCGTGTATGCTCGAATTGGCAGGGAAATCAGCCAATATACCCGAAACCACAAAAGGTGTTTTTGAGTCGGCTTTTAGCACTTTGCCAATTGGGTCGGCATCACCAAAAAAACGTTTAGCGGTGCTTTCCGTGATAATTACTGACGCAGCGTCGGGGAAAGGCTTGTTAAGATTGCCTTTAAGCAGGTGGTAGTCAAATATTTTGAAGAAGCTGTCGTCAACAAACGACAGACTTCCATAATCTTGTTTCAGGTTTTTATCCTGGTAGTTAAAAATAGAATAGTTGTAATTAGTTATGATACGTACCGCATTTAGCACACCCGGTACTTCTTTTAGCGCATAAGCAGCAACCGGACCTGGTGATACACCCCAAATCTGTTTTGTCGATCCCGAACCCACCTCGCCATTTACTTGATAAATTTGAGCCGCTTTTGAATTGAACCTGTCATAGCTTAATTCATCTTTCACCCAAAGCAGTATTAGCAAGCCCACCGCCAAACCAACGGTAAGGCCAACTATGTTAATGGCGCTGTAAAATTTTCTGTTAACTAAATTTCTCCAGGCTATTTTGAAATAATTTTTGATCATGGCAGGTCGCTTGGTTTAAAAACCGACCAGGATGCTCTTTCCCCAAAAAGAGGGAAAGAGGTCCGGCCGCACTTAACTAACTAATTGTAAAAAAAGAGGTATAGGTATAATTATATCATAATATTCTCCATCACGGTCTGCCCGTCAAGCAGCCGTATAATGCGATGGCTGTAGCGGGCATCGTGCTCAGAGTGGGTTACCATGATGATGGTAGTACCTTGCTCATTCAGGTCGGTTAATAGTTCCATAACCTCGTTACCGTTGCTTGAATCCAGGTTACCGGTGGGCTCATCAGCCAAAATTAGTTTAGGGTTGTTAACCACCGCCCGGGCCACCGCCACACGCTGTTGCTGACCGCCCGATAACTGTTGCGGATAGTGATTGCGACGGTGCATGATCTGCATTTTGTCCAAAACCTTCTCTACTCGGCCAACACGCTCTGAAGCCGGTACACCGGTATAGATGAGCGGCAGCTCCACGTTTTCAAAAACGGTAAGTTCGTCAATAAGGTTAAAGCTTTGGAAAACAAAACCGATGTTATGCTTGCGCAGGTCGGCGCGTTTACGCTCGTTAAAGCCAGCTACTTCAATGCCGTTAAACAGGTAGCTTCCGCCATCAGGATCGTCCAATAAGCCCAATATGTTCAATAAGGTCGACTTGCCACAGCCTGAAGGCCCCATGATGGCTACAAACTCGCCCTCTTTAACCTCAATCGACAATTTGTTCAAGGCGATGGTTTCCACCTCCTCGGTACGATAAAATTTTTCCAGATCAGTGATCTTTATCATTTGCTCCTCCTGCCCTTAAGGGCGTTTAATTATGGGGTTTAGTTTTTATTTAATATTAGTTCCTGTATGTCGCCAAAGGTTTCATAGCTTGATGTAATTACTTTGTCGCCCGGCTTTAATCCGCCTAAAATTTCGTAATTATCACTGCTTTGTCTGCCCATTTGTATGTCAACTTTGTAAGCTGTTTTTCCGTCTTCGCTCAGTTTAAATACCCAATTGCCGCCGGTTTTTTCAATAAAGCCACCCTTAGGCAAAAGCACCTGTTGCGATGCGTCGCTTAAAGCCAGCAGTATCTGCAAGGTTTGCCCGCGGCGTATGCCTTTAGGCACTTCGCCCACAAATTGCATATCTACCTGAAATTTTGCGTTGGCTATTTGGGGGAATACTTTTTTAATAACCAGTGTATAAGTTTTGCCGGCAAAGTCAAAGGTGCCTTTAAGGCCGTTGTATACCTGCGGCAAATAATGCTCGTCAATGTCAACCCGCACTTTATACCCTGTCAAAACGTCTATCTGGCCCAGGCGTTCGCCTTTGTTTTTGTTCTGGCCCACTTCAGAGTCCATTGAACTTAACTGGCCATCGCGCGGGGCCACCACGGTTAGGTCAGACACCTTTTTGCGCATCAGGTCGAGCGTATTTTTCATTTGCGCATACTGCTCCTGTGCCTGTATGTTTTGTTGTTTAACCAAAGCGGTGTCCTGTTTTAAAATACGCTGGGTCAGTCTTTTTCTGTTAAGCTGATATTCGTATGCGTTAACTGCAGCCTGGTACTCTTGCTGGCCTATGGCTTTTTGGTCAAACAAATGTTTGTCGAGCTTATAAACGCGTTCGGCTTCTTTAAAAGCGTTGTCTACATCGGCCATCTGGTTCAGTTTATTGATGGTGTTTGATGTGGCGTTGTTTTGCGAGATCTGCATCTGGGTTTGAGCAGCATAAACGGCAGTCTCCTGGTTAGCCAGGTTTAGTTCCAGATCGGTGTTGGATAGTTTCAAAATCTTGTCGCCTTTTTTCAGGTTGGCGCCGTCTTCAACATATACGGCTTCAACCAGTCCGCCTTCAACCGCGTCAAGATATATCGTAGTTATTGGCATAACCGAGCCGTTAACCGGTACGGTAACCTGGAAGGGGCCTTTGGTAACCGTGCTTATAGTAAGGCGTTCGGTATCAACAGAAAGCTTGCTCTTGCCTGAGGTAAAATAAATGCTGCCGCCTATTAACAGTACAAGGCAGGTTATGCCGCCTATGGTTAAAAGGCGTTTGGTACTCCACTTTTTCTTTTCAATTTTTCTATCCACGATATATTAGTTCAGATTCAATTATTCAAGGTATGCCAATACAACAACGTGCCACAATATAAACTACTGTAAATCAAATAAATGATGCTTGGTTTTTAATTTTTTTCGTACGTTTCTGACACATCATGTGTTCGGTTTTGATACAATGTTTTCAGGGGTTATGGCTTCAAAAAATTGTTTTACAGTTGATTACGTTTTATGGTTAAATTATTGACAGATGCCAACTCAATATAATATTATATTTAATCGTATTTTCACAATTGTATGTTACTGAAAAAAGCCACCGTTTTAATTGTTGATGACGATCTGGACGTGCTTACGGCTGTAAAACTATTGCTCAAAACAGAAGCGCAGGACGTAATTACCGAAAAGAATCCTGAAAATCTGCACAGCCTGCTGCAGCGCAACCAAGTCGACATTATTTTACTGGATATGAACTTTAACAGTGCCATTAACACGGGTAACGAGGGTTTGTACTGGCTACGCAAGGTACGCGAATGGAAGCCGGACGCCTGTGTGATCATGATCACCGCCTACGGCGATATCGACCTGGCGGTTAGATCGCTGAAAGAAGGTGCGTCCGACTTTATGGTAAAACCCTGGCACAATGACAAGTTAATAGAGATAATAAAGGATCTGCTCGATAAAAAGGATGCCGATAAATCTGCCAAAGCTTCATCGCCAAAAGGTAGTGCCAGCTCGACCACGCTGCACGGCGAGTCGCAGTTAATGCAGGATGTATTTTTGAAAGTAAATAAGATTGCCCCTACAGATGCCAATATTTTGATATTGGGCGAAAACGGAACCGGCAAGGACCTCATTGCAAAGGCTATACATGAGCGCTCGCTAAGAGCAAACAAGCCCTTTATAAAGGTGGATGTAGGCTCACTAACGGAAACACTGTTTGAAAGCGAACTCTTTGGACACAAAAAAGGCGCGTTTACAGATGCGCGCGAGGATCGGTCCGGACGTTTTGAAGATGCCAACGGCGGTACCTTGTTTTTGGATGAGATAGGTAATATCTCATTACGTCAGCAGGCAAAACTGCTCACGGTGCTCCAAAACCGCCAGGTAACGCGCTTAGGCAGTAATAAACCGGTGGATATTGACATACGCTTAATTTGCGCCACTAACCTGCCTTTGCAGGAGCTGGCTAATGATGATCGCTTCAGGAAAGATTTGATCTATCGTATTAACACGGTTGAAGTGACCATGCCGCCGTTACGCAAACGGGGCGGTGATATTGAATTGTTAGCAAAGCATTTCGCCGGAATATACGCCACTAAATATTTAAAACCCGCTATTAGCTTTGATGGCAGCGCGCTGCAAAAATTAAACAGCTATCATTACCCGGGCAACGTGCGGGAGCTGCAATACACCATGGAGCGCGCCATAATTATGGCGGATAATAATGTGCTTTCAGCAAATGATTTGATTTTCTCATCTATTGAAAACTCTTCGGCCGCGCCTGAGCCCGTGGATGATATGCCGCTGAGCATGCTTGAAAAAACTACTATCCTGCGCGTCATCGAGAAACATAACGGCAATATAACCCGGGCTGCTAAAGAGCTGGGCCTAACCCGTACCGCTCTTTACCGCCGATTAAGCAAATATGAGATTTAAAGGTTTTGAAGTACGCATCATTCTGCGAATAGCTTTGTTGTTTTTGACATTGTTGGGCGTGAGCTTTGTGATTGTAACGCAACAATACATATACCTGCTTATTGGCATACCGCTAACTGGTTTTGAGTTGTCCGATTTGCTGCGTTACCAAAAAAAGGCTCATACTGAGGTTCAGCAATTTGCCGAGTCGGTACACTATCGCGATTTTTCAAGACACTTTGACGTAGGCCGCGCGCCGACCGAGCTAAAGCCGTTACGCAAGGGTTTTAACGATATCAATACTACTTTTAAAGAGATAAGCCGCGAGCGCGAAACGCAATATCATTATCTGCAGAAGATACTGGAACTGGTGGATACGGGTATTCTCTCGTATGAGGAAGAGACCGGCAAAATTGGCTGGCTGAATGAGTCTTTTAAAAAAATCTTCGGTATTCCTTATTTAAAAACCATCGAGTCGTTACAAAAGCGCGACGAGGTTTTGTATAACGAGGCCATGAAGCTGAAGCCCGGCGACAGCAAGGTGGTGACTATGCAACGTAACAAGCAACTCATTAAAATTTTGCTGACGGTAAGCGTCATCCGTAGCGATGATAAAATGTACCGGCTGCTGGCCTTCCAAAACATTAGCGAAGCGCTGGACGAAACAGAATCAAAAGCGTGGCAAAAGCTGTTAAATGTTATGACGCATGAGATCATGAACTCGGTTGCTCCGATATCTTCATTAGCCGACACACTCAAAAATCGCCTTAAAACCTACGGTGCCGAAAATGCCGGAAATGCCGATCTGGATGATCTGGAACTGGGTATAGACACCATTAAACGCCGCAGCGAGGGCCTGCTTAAATTCACTGAAAGCTATCGTAATCTCAACAAAATAACCCGCCTCGACCTCAAAAAGGTACTGGTGCGCGACCTGTTTGAAAATCTGACCAGCCTGATGCAACCAACCCTGGCCGCCAAAAATATTGAGCTAAACGTAGTGCTGCGCGATATGCAAATGGTTATTAATGTGGATGTGAATTTGGTTGAGCAGGTGCTCATTAATTTACTGGTTAATGCTATTGAAGCCGTAAAGGATCGGCCAGACCCTGCCATTACCTTAAGTGCTGAACTGTCCGCCAACAACAAACCCATTCTCAAAATTGCCGATAATGGTGTTGGGATGCCACTTGAGCTTATTGATAAAATATTTATACCTTTCTTTAGTACACGTAAATCGGGCAGCGGTATTGGTTTAAGTTTATGTAAGCAGATCATGATGCTGCATAAAGGCAACATACAAGTGCAATCGGTCGAGGGTGAGGGGTCGGTGTTTATTTTGTTGTTTTAATCATAAGGTGCAATGGCCCGTGCGATTCCCTCCCCCGGGAGGGTAGGGAAGGGTTTCTACGATTGGCTTGTTGGCTAAACCCCTCCCTGCCTTTGTGCTTATGGCCGCCGCACCCCTCCCAAGAGTAATACCCATCATTAGACAATACAAGGAGTAATGGTAGTGCGATTCCCTCCCCTGGGAGGGGCAGGGAGGGGTTTAGCAGCTTTAACCCCTTCCTCCTCCTTCCCCGAGGGGAGGGAATCGCTCGTGTCCAACGCTTTTTGTAAACAGGCAGAGTCATTAGTATTGCTACTTGTCTATTCATGGGCTATTATTCTCCCAGGGGAGGGAATTGAATTGATCACCCCAGAACTAAATATAAACCTGCTGTCAAGGTTTTTACTACTAATTATATTACATCTATCTTCATTTCAATCCCCACAAATGCTAAATTTGTTATAACCGATATCAACCCTAACAACCATGAAGAAAATATTTTTAGCTGCACTAGGCTTATTGGCTATGGCTGCGAACGCGCAAAACCCGCAGATAAAAACCGTAAACGGTACATTGGAAGGTATTACAGAAGCCAGCGGTGTCGTGTCTTATAAAGGCATCCCGTTTGCGCAGCCGCCCGTTGGTAATTTGCGATGGAAAGAGCCCCAGTCCCCCAATAACTGGACCGGTGTGCGCAAAGCCGACCATTTCGGTCCGCAGGCTATGCAGCGCTATATTTACAGCGATATGCAGTTCAGGAGCGATGGTAAAAGCGAAGACTGCCTGTACCTGAATGTATGGACGCCACCAAACGCAAAAGGACAAAAACTGGCCGTACTGGTTTATTTTTATGGGGGCGGATTTCAAGCCGGCGACGGTTCTGAGTATCGGTACGATGGCGAGGCGCTGGCCAAAAAGGGAATCATAACTGTTACTGTAAACTATCGCCTGGGTATCTTTGGTTTTATGGCGCATCCTGAGTTAACCGCCGAATCCGCACATCATGCCTCGGGCAATTACGGACTGATGGACCAACATGCTGCGCTGGTTTGGGTAAATAAAAACATAGTAGCTTTTGGCGGGGACCCATCAAAAGTTACTATAGCCGGCGAATCGGCCGGATCAATGTCTGTGTGCGGGCAGGTAGCATCGCCACTATCCAAAGGTTTATTCAGAGCCGCCATTGGTGAAAGCGGTGCATTACTGGGTAACCTTTCGCCTGCACCGTTATCAGTGGCCGAGCAAAACGGAGTCAGATTTGCAACCGCAGTACATGCCCAATCGATTGCTGAACTACGCAATGCGCCGGCCGATAGTTTATTGAAATGGTCGAGCCGCATGGGTTTTGGCTGCGACGTTGACGGTTACTTTTTACCTCAGGCGCCGCAGGCCATTTTTAATGCCGGTAAGCAAATGGATGTAGCGCTGTTGGCGGGCTGGAACTCGGCCGAAGGCGGCCCGAATAGTATTTTGGGTAAATCAGAACCCACTGTAGATAACTACAAAGCAGCTATACAAAAAATGTATAACGACCGGGCAAATGATATCCTGGAGGCCTATCCCGCAGCGACAGATGCGGACGTAGTGCAAGCCGCCACCAACCTGGCGTCGGACAGATTTATTGCTTACGCGACATGGAAATTTGTTGACATGCAAAGTAAGACGGCCCACAAGCCGGTTTATCGTTATTTCTTTAATAAACGCCGCCCTATCATGGCTAACGCACCGGCCGGAACGATCGATCAATCTCCCGGTGCGGTACATTCTGCAGAAATTGAATATGCATTGGGCAATCTTCCGACCAATAAGGTTTACGCCTGGGGGCCGGATGATTTCAAAACTTCAGAAATCATGCAAAATTTCTTTGTCAATTTTGTAAAAACCGGTAATCCCAATGGCGCTGGTGTCCCAAAATGGGATACGGTGAAAGACGGTAAATTCATGGTGATTAACCAGGATGCCGGTCAGCAGCCAATTAGTGATGCCAAAAGATATGCGGTAATGGATTCGTTTTTTAATAAGTAGTTGGCGGTGTTGTCACCAAACAAGCGTATTGGCCCGCAATGTTTACTTTAAAACGATATTTAAGTAAAGCCCAAGACCTATTTTTACCGCCAGCAATTAATAAAACTGTAAACCATGACACACGATCAATTATTTATAAAAATGGCTATTGATAGCTGGAACGGGCAAGTGACCGCAACCTCGAAACTACTGGATCAATTAAGCGATGAGCAGTTGCAAGAACAGGTGGCGCCGGGTAAAAACCGGGGTATTTACCTGCTGGGGCATTTAGTTTCGGTGCATGACAAAATGCTGTCGCTTTTACTTTTAGGCGAAGAGCTGTATCCTGAACTGTACCCGGTCTTTGTGCAATCGCCCGATGGAGCAGTTGCTGGATTGCCTGTTACTATAGCCCAACTACGCCAGCAATGGACCCAGGTAAACGCCAAATTGGCTGAACAATTCGCGCAATTATCAGCAGAAGATTGGTTTGGCCGCCACGCCAATATTTCGGCTGAAGATTGGGCAAAAGAACCGCATCGTAACCGCCTGAATGTATTGCTTAGCCGAACCAATCACTTAAGCAATCACCGCGGCCAGTTGGCTTTGTTGGTTAAGAAATAATATTGTTGTTGCCGGTTGGTGAATAGCACTGGCAACGACAATTGCGTCTGCAGTAAAAAACATCTTTGTCATTCAGAGACCGTAGCAAAGACCTCCAAAGTGTTTCACCAAAGGTGTTTCACTCATTTTTTGCCTGATTTCTAAATATCGTTTAAAGCTCTTAAGCTCAATTACTTACCGCTTTTAATTTAAAGTTTTACTACTGTTTCAAAGTGTTTCACCCTGTTTTGTTAATCGCCTAACAGTCAGTTGTTTAATGCTAAATGGTGTTTCAAAGTGTTTCATATTTTCATGAAACACTTTGTAGATTATTGCACAACTGCCACTTTGCTTGAGCGGCCGATGGCATCAAAGGCTGCCGCCTTAACTGTAATGCCGGCTTTTAGGGGCTGCGTGTATGCCGGGCTGTTAACAGTCGGCGTTTTACCGTTGGTGGTGTAGCGTATGGTTAGTCCGGGAAATTGGGTATTAATTGAAACCTGCCCGTCTTTAACCATGACGCCCGGCATAGGTATACGGTAGTTAAAACCGCCTGCATAATAGCTTAATCTGGGAAGTTCACGCTTACCCAATATGTTCGCAAAACGCGACCAGGCCTCGTTATATAGCTGTTTACTTCGGGTGCTGTCGGGCACTGTTGCCCACTCGGGGTTTTTGGCCCAGGCACGCTCAGCCAAGCCCAACAGTTTAGGCAACAGCATGTATTCCATGCGCTGCGGGCTGTTCACCGTCTCGGCCCACAAGGCACCTTGCAGCCCGACGATGTTGTTGGTTCCTGAAGGCGTCAAACGTTCCTTGTTTGCAAAAAAGCTTGGCGGCAATGTCTCCCCTAAGCGGCCTTTGGTGGTGTTTTTATAATAATCGTTGGGAATGAAATTGAATGCCTTATCCACATCGGCATAGCCGCCCCAATAATAGCCGGCCTCGTCAAAGGCTTTATAGTAGGCCATATCAAAATACAGGTTACTCACCGGCGACAGGATAACTTTATAACCCTGATTAGCCAGGTGGTAAGGCAGATCTTCGGCACCCCAGCCAATTACGTTGTTCCAAACTTCGAGATGAACGTCTTTGCCCAGCAGGTCATTATTAATGATACTGGTTTTTTTGCCGTTTTGGGTTACTTTGCGCGAACTTACCTCTTCCCACGCAGTTAAATACAGATGATGAGCCTGCAGCATATGATTAATCTTGCCATAGTAATAAGGCCACAGGTCGTCTGCATTTTTAACAGTGGTATCTGTCTTCATTAAGCTCATTAAGGCAGGCGATTTCTCCCAGACGCCTGCAGGTACCTCGTCGCCACCAAAATGGATGGACCTGAGTGGTGCGCCGGCTTCGGCATACATCTTTTCAATTTCGGTAGTCACTGTCTCCATAAATTTATAGGCCGATGGCAGGGCCACGTTAATCACGTTGTCATCATAGTATTGTACCGATGTATATTTCGAACTGTCCTGCAAATCGCGCAGCAAGTACTCGCCAGCCTTAGCCGGCTGATTTAGTTTGATATAATAAGCATATCGCGCGTCCATAGCTTTAATGGCCGCCC
The DNA here is from genome assembly GCF_042686265.1 of Mucilaginibacter ximonensis. Taxonomy (NCBI): domain Bacteria; kingdom Pseudomonadati; phylum Bacteroidota; class Sphingobacteriia; order Sphingobacteriales; family Sphingobacteriaceae; genus Mucilaginibacter; species Mucilaginibacter ximonensis. Next base: position 174,140 of record NZ_JBHUPD010000002.1, on the reverse strand, counting down.
GCGCGTGGCCCGGGCTTTCAATTTCCGGGATTATGGCGACATGTCTCTGTGTCGCATATTTCAATATCTCAATGAAATCGGCCTTGCTGTAATGGCCGGTACCTGCAGTATTGGTTAAAAACGGACCAGAACCCAGGGCCGGGTGCAGGTTTTTGCTTTCATTAATACTATGTGCGCGTCTTGAACCAACGGCTGTTAACTCGGGTAAAGCCGGGATTTGCAGTCGCCAGCCTTCATCATCAGTTAAATGGAAATGCAGCACGTTGAGCTTGTACAGGCTCATTACGTCCAGTAGTTTCAGTATTTCGCTTTTGGGTTGAAAATTGCGCGCTACGTCCAGCATAAAAGCCCGGTAGCCAAACCGGGGTTTATCAGCAACTGTTACACCGGTAACCGGGATGTTTTTTTGCGGATGGTTCCATGCCGAGGCTGGCAGCAGGGTTTTGAGTGACTGTATGCCATAAAAAATCCCAACACCTGATGAGGCCGAAATGGTTATGTTTTGTGCGTCAACTTTTAACTCGTAGGCCTCGGCCTCCATTGGTTTGCTAACCAACTTAATTTGGTCGGTTGATGTTGAAGCAGGCGTTAACAGTTTAGCCAACTCTGATTTCAATAAGGCGGCTTCAGCACTGAAAGCCGGGTCTGCAATTACCTTAACACCGCCGGTTAAATTAAAAGTCATGCCGGTAGTTTGATAGCTTTCCGGGGTTGGGAAAACCCTGGTCAGATTATCAGCCGGTACGTTAGTGATATTTTGGTTCCAGTTGTAAACCATTTGCGGGGTGGTCATGGTTACCTGGTCTGTTGGTTGGCGCATGTATTGTTTGGGCTGGGTAGATGGCACCAAATAGGATTTAGCAAGCGGGTGGCCAATGGCCGGAGCATTATCCCAAACTAAATAAAAACCTTGCGGCGTATCTGAAACGCTGCTGAGCCAGTACATGCGCACCATTTCAATCCGCAGACTGCTATGTGCCTTTATGCCTTTAAAATTTGCGCCCGGCGATAGGTAATACAGGTCGCCGTTAACATGGGTATAATCTATGTCGCCGGTCAGTGTACCGGGTATCATGGGTTGTGTCGAATTATAATATAATCGCCAGCCTTTTGCGGGTAATGGCAAGCTGCCGGTGCTGATGGTAAGCGCAGCATGGGTTTGTGTTTTATTTTGGTAATAGTTTTCCAGCGTTTCCCATTTAAGGTTCAGCGTCGAGGCCAGGTCGGTAGCTTTTTTTTGTGCAAAAGCCACATCCGATAGTAAAACCATAAATAACAAAAGGCGCGATAGATGCTTCATAACTTAAGGGCAATTGATGGAAAGATAAGATAATAGAACAACACCATCAAACACGATGGTGTTGTTCAGTGTGAGAAAAATTAGAAAGGGTAGCGTACAAAAGCTTCCATAGCCGCATATTCAGCCAAACCAAGACGATCGTATGCCAAAGCTGTTTCGCGGTTACGTTCTTCTGCCCGTACCCAAAATTCGCGGGCGTCCTCGCCCGGGAAGACCGGTCTGTCTTTTTGAGATTGATGTTTAAATATGGCGTTGCGTTTGCGTACAACTTCTTGCGGCGATAGTGGTACGGCCATTTCAATTTCGTATGTCGGGAACTCGTGCCAGGCGCCGCGATACATCCACAGCCAGCAGTCTTTTACCCATGCCTCGGTCATTTTAAGGCGATTAAGCGCTTCCAGAATAATATTAAAACATACAACATGCGTACCATGCGGATCGGCAAAATCGCCGGCGGCAAAGATTTGTTGAGGTTGTACCTGTTGCAGCAGATCCATGGTCAACTTAATATCCTCTTCGCCGACGGAGTTTTTGCGTGTCTTGCCGGTTTCATAAAATGGCAGCGCCATAAAATGGATATGATCGTCGTGCAAGCCCGCATAGCGCGCACCCGATATTGCCTCGCTTTTGCGTATAAAACCTTTTACATTACGTATAGCCTGCGTATCAATTTCATTAGGCAGTTTGCGGGCAAAAAACTGGCGCATCTCGTTGTAAATTGATTTCAGCTTGCTGTTATCCTCGCCGATACTTTCACTAAAATCAACGGCAAATTCCATGTATCGTAATACATCATCATCCCAAACGGCCGTATTGCCAGAGGTTTGGTACGCTACATGTACATCATGGCCCTGGTCAACCAGGCGAATGAAGGTGCCCCCCATTGAAATTACATCGTCATCGGGGTGGGGCGAAAATATAATTACCTTTTTAACTGCGGGCTCTGCACGCTCGGGGCGCCGGCGGTCGTCCGAGCCGGGTTTACCACCGGGCCAGCCGGTGATGGTTTGCTGCGCCTGGTTAAATATGTCGATATTAATGTTATAAGCCGGGCCCTGCTGCACGGCCAGCTGTGCCATGCCATGATTATTATAATCTTCCTCGGTTAATTTGAGTATAGGCTTGCTTACTTTTTCGGCCAGCCATATTACTGCTTTCTTTTTAAGGGCGTTGGTCCACTCGCAATCCTTAACCAGCCATGGGGTATCAAAACGGGTAAGCGCAGAAGCCGCTCCCTGGTCTACAATAAACTCAACATTGTCTGATAATTGTAGATAAGTCGCCGGTACTTCTCCCGAAATTTCGCCTTCGACAGCTTTTTTGATGATCGGCGCCTTTTTTTCGTTCCACGCCATCAGGATAATTTCGCGAGCCTTAAAAATGGTACCTATACCCATAGTGATAGCTTTGGTGGGTACATTTTCCTTGCCGCCAAAATCGCGCGCAGCGTCACCGCGGGTAAGGTCATCAAGCGTAACCAGGCGGGTGCCAGAGTTTGGTGCCGAACCCGGTTCATTAAAGCCAATGTGCCCGGTACGGCCAATGCCCAATAACTGCAAGTCAAGTCCGCCCAATTCTGTAATCTTGCGTTCATATGCCAGGCAAAACTGGGCAACATCGGGCTGCGACAGTGTACCGTCAGCTATGTGTATATTTTTTTTGTCGATATCAATATGGTTGAACAAGTTTTCGTTCATAAAGGTCACATAGCTTTGAGCCGATGTGGGCAACATGGGGTAATACTCGTCCAGATTGAAGGTTATGACGTTTTTAAAGCTTAAACCTTCTTGCCGGTGCATCCGCACCAGTTCGGCATATACTTTTATGGGTGTAACGCCGGTTGCCAGGCCTAAAACGGTTGGCTCATTGTTTTTTTGCTTACTGATGATAAGCTCAGCTATGCGTTTGGCAACTGTTACAGATGCGGTTTGTTGGTCAGGATAAACCGTGACCGGCAGTTTTTCAAAACGGGTCTCCTCTAATAGATTTAAACGGGCCATAGTATTTCAGGGCAAATAAATTCTTTATTTGTTGTAAGATAAAAGGAAGGAAAAAATCCCCGCCGAGAAACGAGCGGGGATCCATCAATCAAACATCAGTTGGCATCCCACCATACGCGAGACGTCAACAAGTCGCCACCAGGTACCGCATTATGCGCTGCATTGTAATTTGCGGTATTGGTTCCGGCCTCTGTAACCGGGTAAGGGAAACGGCGCGGAATAGTGCCTCCGGTATTATTGCCTGGATAGTTAACAGGAGTAAGTGCGGGGAAACCCGTTCTTCTCCAGTTTGACCAGGCTTCGTAAAAATCAAACATGGTGCAATTTAAGGCCCAGTACTGGGTATTGATCATTTGTAGGCCATTTGCCTGCACGTAAGGATGTGCTGTCATATAAGTTTCTGCATCAGTTGATGAAACTGCGGCACTGGCATCATATTCACCCAAATAAGTCATTGATGCAACCACACCATCATGGTAATGTTGCGCAGCGCTGCCGCCCAGGCCGAAGCGCTCTGCGGCGTCTGCCCACAGCAGTTCTGATTCTGCGTAGGTGAGCACAAATGTAGGTCCGTCGCGTTTAATCAGGGCAGGCGCTGGCGATGAATAATCAGTAAATGCGGTAAAGCTTGGATCCTGACGGATATCCTGGGCAGCAACGCCGCTTAAATCTTTACCGTTAGGCATTCCTTTTTGCGCTATAGCAGTTGAGTTTGCTCCAGGATTTTGTGCCTTAGAGTTTTCGTCTGTATACAAATTGGTAACCGCTACTTTTGACAAACGCGGGTCATTATTACTTTTCAGGAAATTAATGAAGGTTTGTGACCACCGGGTGTAAAAATTCTCCTGGCCACCATCGCCCAATAGTATCTGGCTGTTACGGTTTATGGTATTACGGCCGCCTGTTGCGTCGCCTTTAAAAAATGCGTCATCGGCATTGCTGGCCATGGTATTGCCAACAGCTTTTTGCACATAGCTTTTTGCCGTAGCAGCGTCAACCTTGCTTAAGCGCATAGCCATACGCAGCATCAGTGTGTAACCAAATTTTTTCCATTTGGCGATATCGCCATTGTAGTATTTATCGCCTATCGGTTTGTCGCCATTAGGGTCTAAAGCCGCGGTAGCTTCTGATAACTCTTTCAGCATATCATTATAAATAGCCTGCTGCTTATCATAAACCGGGAAATAGTTTTTGTCATAATAACCCAAACCGGCTTGAGAGTATGGTACATCACCATACAGGTCGGTAATACGTTCCATAATCAGCGCGCGCATAATACGCGCTATTTGGTGCAGGTTTTTGTACTGCGGCTTGTCTGCGGTAGATTGAATTACGTCGACAATAGGTCTAACCTGTTCAGGGTAAGCGCCGTCGCCCCCTGTTGGCGGACCGCCGGCAAATCCCCAATAGGCCGCTGTATAATTGGCATTTAATATGTATTTATCGCCGGCCCAATAGCTAATAACGGTAGAAAAACCCTGAATCATGGTAGAACAATAAATGAGATTGGCCCGCCAGGTATCATAGCTAAAATCGGCACTGCCAGAGTAACCTAATTGAGCAGCAGTTAACTCGTAGTTAGGATCAAAATTATTTTGATTATATGTTGCCGGATTAGTATTTATTTTCTCAAATTCTTTTCTGCAGCCCGTTGCCGAAAGCATTACTACAACCAAGGCAAGTGCAGCGTATATAAATATCTTTTTCATCTTTTTTAAAGATTAGTAGTTGTGGATAATTAAAACTTAACACTCAGGTTTAAACCATAGGTACGTGTAGCCGGAACGCCACCTAACTCCAAGCCTTCGGCTTGAGTAGTATAATCAGATTCCGGGTCGACGTTGTCAGTTCTTTTCATGATATAGAACAGGTTGCGCGCTACAATGCTAAGTGTCATATTTTTGATAGCTCCATGCGCCATATTCACAGGAAAGTTATAGCCCAACATAGCCTGGCGCATTTTAATGAAGGTTGCATCCTGTACAAATAAACTTGATACGTTGTTGGCGAGTGTGCCATAGTAGGTAGAGGCATTGGTGCCTAATGTTTCGCGATTAGCCAACGTTGCCTTATGTAAACCTAATACATAACCATAGTAGTCGGTTGCCGAGAATATCTTACCTCCAAATTTCCCATCTATCAATAACGATAAATTGAAACGTTTATAGTTAAATTCGTTGTTCCAACCGGCAACCCATTTTGCATAGGCAGAACCGTATGCTTTTAAATCGCCTTGTACCGGTATGCCGGCCGCGTCTTTGACAATATTACCTGCAGCGTCGCGCTTATAATCAAGGGCCATAATCTGGTTTACAGGTTTGCCAACAATGTCTTGTACAAAGGCATTGCCCGTGCGCGATGTGCCAACAGGTAATGTAGTTTGACCGTTGGCCAATGCTAATACTTTGTTGTCGTTGATTGATCCATTAAAGGACGTGGTCCATTTAAAATCGCCAATTTTTAAAGGAACAGCAGTAATTAATGCCTCAACGCCACGGTTTCGCAGCTTACCTATATTTAAGACAGCTCCACCGTATCCGGATGTGATAGAGGCTGGCGCAAATAAAATTTCGTCTGTTGAATTTTTATTGTACCAGGTTAAATCTAAACTAATGCGATCATTAAAAAAGCGCATTTCGGTACCTATCTCAAGTTCTGTAGCTAATGAAGCTACCAGGCTGCTGTTGGGCACATTAATGTTAGATATAACGCCAATCGGACTACCATTTACTGCGCCGTTAAACGCATAGGCCAGTTGAGTTTGATATGGGTCGGTAGCTTGACCAACCTGTGCAAAACCAACCCGAAGTTTGCCAAAGCTTAACCAGTCATTTTTTACAAATTCAGAAAATACAAATGATCCGGTAACTGAAGGATACAGTTTATTTAAAGGGTTTTTCGTGCCCGGGGTAGCAAGCATTGAATACCAATCATTGCGTAATGAACCCGTTAAGTATAAATAATCTTTATAGTCGAGCTCTAACGTTCCGTATGCCGATAAAATTTCTTTATCTGACGGCGTATAGGTTAAGGGATTTAGCTGGGCAATGTTGGTAATAACATAGGTATTCGGTACTATAAAATTATTACCCGACATGGTAAATAACTCTGATTTAGTGCGCCGGTAGCTTCCACCTATATTAGGTATTAAGCTAAATTCGCTTATTTTAAAGGTTTTGCCAAACAATACGTCGGTATTTAAATCAGAAAAATTGGTGGTGGTTTCGCCCATGGATCCGAAAGGCCGGTAAGCAGTACCAGTAGGAACTACCGTAGTAAACCGGTCATTGTATGCATCTCTGGCTGCCCGCGCCTGCATAAAATACCCGCTATCAAAATTATACCGCAGCGTTGCCGACGAGATCAAACGTTGGCGTTTGGTATCGTTAATAAACTTGTCAGCGGCAAACCAGGGGTTTGTTGCAAAAGTGTTTCCAGAATAACCATATTCGCTACCATCGGCATTTGTAGCTTTTTTTAATGTGAGTACATCTAAACTTGTAGGTAGTAATGCAACGTTAAAGTTTGAGTTACCGGGGCCGTCATTTAAAAAAGGGCGGTTATGAGCTTGCTCCAGTATGTAGTTTACCCTTGCGTCAATTGTGAAATTTTTGGTGATATTATAATTGCCGGTAAAATTGAAGGTTTGTCTGTTTAACCCAGAATTTGGCGTTATTGCATGGTTTGCCAGATCGCTTGCAGATAAGCGAATCGAGCCGCCTTCAAAACTTCGGTTGAGCGCTATTGTGTTTGTAGCAGTTGTGCCGGTGCGGTAAAAATTTTTGATATTATTTTGTTGTGCGATATACGGACGTGCAATGCCGTCAAATTGTATCACATTTGAGCCGTCCAGCTTTCCACCCCAGCTTGACTGGCCAGATTGGTAAGCACTTAATTTATCAGCTGGTTTTACACCATTTGCACCCTGACCGTAAACATATTGCCAATCGGTTGAATTGATGGCTTGTTCGGCCACAAAATTTGAGTTAAATTCAATGCCATTACCTTTACCGCTTTTGGTAGTGATTAAGATAACACCGGCTTTACCCCTATAACCATATAGTGCCGAAGCTGCCGCTCCTTTCAAAACCGATATAGTTTCAATATCGTCCGGATTTATGTTTCCTATGGCATCACCTAAATCGGGCACGTTATCATATTGTGAACCCAAAGCGCTGTTAGGCGTATTTTCCATCGGTACGCCATTAATTACATATAACGGCTGTGAGGTTTGAGTTAAGCTGGATACACCGCGAATAATAACATTTGATGACGAACCTGGCCCGCCAGCCGTTGGCGTTATATTTACACCTGCAACTTTGCCTTCTAACGAGTTCATTACGTTGGGCTCCCGCGCTTGTGTGAGGGCGTCGCCTTTAATCTCTGTAACAGAGTAGCCCAGTGCTTTGCGTTCTTTTTTGATACCCAAGGCGGTTACTACAACCTCGCTTAGTTGTTTAGAGTCTTCATCTAATACTACAGTTATTGACGGAGCAGAAACCGTAACATCTTTCGATATATATCCCAGATAAGTAAAACTCAGCACATCGCCTATATTGGCCTGCAAACTAAATTGCCCGTTAACATTTGTGGTAGTGCCGTTGGTGGTGCCTTTTATCATAACCGAAACCCCGATTAATGGCTGTCCGGTGGCGTCTCTAACAATACCGTTAATAGTGATCGCAGCAGCATTGCCCGCGTCGGTTTTAGCTGTGGTTAATGCCGGCATGCTGTTTTGCGACTGTGCAACACCAATAAAATTGCCCACCATTTTAAATTGTAGTTGCGTTTGCTGTTGCAATTGACTAAGCACAGCCGCCAGCGGAGTTTGTTTTACATGCAGCGTGAGTGAAGGAAGGTTGTTCAATATCTGCGCATCATAAACAAAGGTTACACTGGCCTGTTGCTCAATGCGTTTAAATACTTGTTTAACACTTTCTTTGTCCACATTCAGGTTCATGTCCTGGGCGCGGGTACCCTTTGCCGCTAACAATGCGGTACAACAAACTTGTATTCCAATTATGATTGTAGTAATGCGCATGCATTTTCGAAGTATGGGCAATAGATTGCCGTAAAAATTCTTCATATTTGTAATGGTTTAAAATTTCTTATTAAACTGAGCCGATGCTGGTTATGGGTCTCAAGCATGTATCCAGCCGGCTAAACTTATTCCGGGGGCATTCTAATGTCTCCGGTTTTTCTTTTCATAGCTGCTATGAAAAGAACAGGGCTTATTTTACTACGATTGTACTGTCATTGGCCATTTTATAGTTAAAGTGTTTAGTAAATTTTAAAATCTCCATAATGGTGTCCAGGCGTTGATTGCCCAGCTTGATAGAGATGCGTTCGTTTAGCAGATCTTTATTTTCAACCGTAATTTTGGTATTGTATTTTTTCTCGATAGCCTTGAATACATTGTTCAGATTTTCCTGATCAAACACCAGCACGTCTTTGCACCATAGGTTTACCACGGTTTCGCGTACCGGTTCTTTGATCATGTATTTAGTTGCCGGGTCGACGATTACTTCTTCGCGCTGTGTCAGGAAGATGGCCGGTTTTTCAGGCTGGCTCGGTACTGTAATGCCAACCTTGCCAGTAACTACGCTCACTTTTGTAGTACCTTCGCGTTTATAGGCGCGCACATCAAATGAAGTACCCAATACGGTGACATTTACATTTTTTGTTTTGACGATGAATGGCTTATTGTCCATATGCGTAACATCAAAAAACGCACGGCCTTCCAGCAATTCAACCTCACGTATTTTAGCACTAAATCGCTTCGGGTATTTAAATACAGAGCCCGCATTAAGCCACACTTTAGTGCCATCAGGCAGAGTAATGTGGATCACCTTGTTTACCGGTGCATTTACCAGATGCTTATCAACAGTATCTTGTTTTTCTTCGGCCGGGCGCAAGATCAGGAAACCTATTAACAGCACAGCCGCAACCGATGCCACTTGAAGCCATAAACGGCGTGTCCGGCCGGTGTTAGGTATAGCCGGTTCGGGCTCATTCTTCTCGGCCATAATACGCGTTTGCAGGTCGCGGAAAATGCGTTGCTTTACATCGTCTTCTGACTCAGGCTCGGCCGTATTAACGGTCTCAACCCAACCGTCGTTTGTTTCATCATACCACTGATGCAGCTTTTGCTTTTCTTCATCAGATGCTGTCCCGGCAAAATATTTTTGCGCCAGCCTTTTTAATTCATTTGTACTCATTCTGGACTATCTAACCCTATTTTATACTATAGAGGCCAGTAAGCGCCAAATACCCTCGGTGTAAAATGAAAATTTTTAAAATAAATGCAAATCTGTCAGAAAATGAGGCAAATGCGCTTGGATATTTATCAGAAGAAAAAAATACTTACCGCATTACCCAGGTTGGTACGTATAACACGCAACGCTTTAGTGAGGTGCCCTTCGGCAGTTTTTTGGGAGATATTAAGTTGCTCGGCAACATCGGCAAGTGATTGGTCGTGCAGTTTGTTGTAAACAAATACCAGTCGGCATTTTTCAGGCAGTTTGTTGGAAAGCTGGGTAATGATCTCAAGCAGCAGTTTGTTGTCGATATCCGTTTCAGCAGCGGCTTCGGCTGTGATCATGCCGATGATATTTTCGTGCTCTTTGGTGCGTTTGTCTTTGGATATAAATCTATAAACCGCATACCGGGTCATCGCCCCCATATAACTTTTAAGCGATTGGATATTCAAGCTGGCGCGTTTCTTCCACAACATCAAAAAAACCTCCTGAACAATCTCCTCGGCTGCGTCGGCATCTTTGAGCAGGCGATGCGCCTGGATGTATAATTTGTTCCAATACCGGTTATAAATTTCCGTGAACGCGGGCTCGCTATCTGCTCTAAGAAGCGCAGTCAGCTCGTCGTCTTCAAGTAAATGAATATTGTTCACAGCTAATTATTTTAAACGAATATAACATAAAATTAACGAACAAAATGTTTGCCTGTTAATTTTATATTACAACTAATCAGCTATTTAACTATGGTTAGTTATTAACCAAAAAATGGACAATGCGGCAAGCGGTACCTGTACTTGTTGTATTTTTTTGATTGCTCACACTTAACTTTAAAGTATGATGGCCGTTTTTTAAGCCACTATCAAACAGTACATACCAAGGCAGGTGAATGAAAGTGCTCCACTGCGTAAAAAGGTCGATGTGCTTAACAGCGCCGCCGTCAATTGAGTAATCAACAACGCCTGCATCAGCGCCCGAAATTATAGCCATACCGACGGCGTTGCCTTTAAATTTTAAGGTTAAAACAGATCCGGGTTGGGTACTTACTAACATCGGCACGTTTACAAATCCGGGGCGGGTATCCAGTTTATCAGATGGTGTCCAGTTAGGGCTTAGCGCCCAGCCATCGCCAAGCTTTGCCTTGGTGATGTCCAGGTAACTGCCCTTGGTAAAACTATTGCGGTTAAGCATACTGATCTCTGAGAGACGATGTTTAACAGGTTTGACAATCGGCTTTTTATCTGGACTTAGCTCATTTGCCAGCAAGCTCTTTATCGCCTCAAAATATAAACGCTGACCAAATGGCGCAGGGTGCAGGTCTTTAAAATCTTTTTCCCAGTTAAATTCATTATTGGCCAGTTTGTCTGCAACGGCTTTAGCTAAATTGACAGATGGTAGTTGATAATGATCAGCAATTAATTCATGATTGGTTACTGCTGTAGGTATGCCCCCTCTTTTATAGATTTCAGTTTTATCCGGATCGGCAAATTCCATCATAATTATATCCATATATGGATTACTTTTTAACGAGTGCCTTACAATACCCTCCAGGCATTTTACCTGCGTGACACTATCGGTACCATTTACCTGGTCGTTTACGGCGGCCTCTACAAATAACAGGTCGACTTTGCCAGTATCCAAAACATCGCGCTGTAGCCTGAAAGCATGCGGCAGGCTACCCAATGAAGGAATCCCGGCTGCGATGAACTTGAACTTGGTTTGCGGGAAATGTTCCTGCAAATAACTGCATACCATTTGCCGCCAGCCCGGGTTAAAAGTTATAGATCCACCTAAAAATGCCACAGTAACCTGCTTTTGCGCGTTAATGTTAAATCGGGTATTTGCCAACCCGCCACGGGCTTTGATAAAGTTGCTGAAGGGTATCGGTGTTACTTGTGCTGCTGCCTGTACATATATAAAAGCAATGAACAATAAGGCAGCAAATAATCTTTTCGTCATCACATAATTGGTTTGCGGCTGTTAAGATCGGTTTATTTGGGTAGTTCCGATTTACGGTTTTTGGCAACTTACTCAATTAAACTGACCAAAATGCCACAGTATGCCTGATGGGTCATGCAGGAAGCATTCTTTGCCCCAGTCAAGCACCCTTATAGGGGTTAATTTGACCCCTTCATATTTTTCAGGAAGGTTTAGGTCAAGAAGCAGGTTCCAGTATTGCTTAACATCGTCAACCTCTAAAAAAATCATGGTATTATCTATCCAGTCCTTCACGTCGGCATTCTGCAGGTAAAACGCTAACTGTCCAACTCTAAAAACGGACATATCCGCATTTAATATTGTCTCTTTAAAACCCAGATCACGGTAAAAACTTCGTGATATTTTAAAGTCTTTGGCGCCTATAAAGGGCCTGATTGATTTAACACCATTTTGCATAATATTTGGAGCGGCTTATATATACTAATTAACTGATAATTAAACGTAAAAGCAAAAAAAGATTGGCTCAAAATTGAACCAATCTTGCGGGCATATATTATGGGGGTTGTTTACTATTGTTCTATGACAATTTTATCCTCGTCGAGACGGAGCTCTTTGAGCATATTAACAATATCGGCGGTAAACTTATCCGGGCCGCAAACATAGTAGTACCTGTCGTCGGCACCGGTAAATTGAGCCAGTAGCTCTTTGTTAATATATTTTTTGTGGCCGCCCGGTTTTGAGTCGCTCAAAATATTAATGAATCGATCGTGCAACATGGCCTTCAATTCATCTTTCAGGATAATATCATTCTCGGTATGATTAGCAAAAAGTAGAGTACACTTATTAAGGTCGCCTGTTTTTTGGATGGATCTGAATATGGCTAAAAATGGTGTAATACCAGCGCCGCCGGCAATAAATATGCCCGGGCCTTTATAGTTTATCGTTCCAAAAACCTCGTGCAGTATCAACTCTTCGCCAGGCTTTAAGTCGCCCAACTTTGCAGTCACGCCATCGTGGTCTTTATAAATCTTGATCACAAATTCAAGATAGTCGGCATCAGTCAATGAAGTAAAAGTAAATGGCCGCAGTTCTTCTGCCTGCCCCGGTTTATTGATGGAAACATCAGTAGCCTGGCCTGGCACATAAGTAAAGTTTTCAGGTTTTTCAACTACAAAATGTCTTACGTTATGGGTGAGGTAGTTCGCAGATAATATTTTGACAGTGTGCTTTTCCATGATTTAAGGATCGTCATTAATAACGAATGACAACGAAAGGATGTTTGAAAATACAGGCGTGGCATTCTGAGCAAAGCAAAATTGACATTTTAAACAAAACGGACCGTTTAATATCGCTATAACTTTGTTTAAAAATCCAAATTCGAAAAAAATGGCACAGAACAATTATAACGGCGCGTTACAAAAGCCAATTAATTCAGGCTTTGACGCAAAATCAACGGCAAGCGAGGTAATTCAAGGTATCGACCTGAATGGTAAAGTCGCCATTATAACCGGTGGGTATGCGGGCATCGGTTTAGAAACTACCCGTGTGCTTTCGTCGGCAGGGGCAACAGTTATTGTTCCGGCCCGCGATATGGCGAAGGCAAGCAAAAATTTAGAAGGCATCGTCAATGTCGAGATAGAAATTATGGATCTGACGGACCCGGCTTCGATTGATGCTTTTGCCGAAAAATTCCTGGCATCAAATCGTCCGCTAAATATTTTGATCAACAACGCAGGCATTATGTGGGTGCCGCTGCGCAGAGACCATCGCGGATTTGAATCGCAACTGGCGACAAATCACCTGGGGCATTTTCAGCTTACGGCACGTTTATGGCCGGCGCTTAAAAAGGCAGAAGGCTCAAGGGTGGTAAATGTTTCATCCTTTGGCCACCAGATAGCACCTTTTGATTTTGAGGACCCAAACTTTGAAAACAGGGAGTACGAAACCTTGCAAGGTTACGGACAGTCGAAAACTGCTAATAACTTGTTTGCGGTGGAATTGGATGTACGCGGGCAGGATCTTGGCGTGCGCGCTTATTCTTTGCACCCGGGCTCGGTAAATGGTACAGATCTAGGCCGCGAGGCGCCGATGGCTCTTTTTCAGCAAATGGGTACACATGACGCCGAGGGTAATATCTATCCCGAAGTTACCCAAAAGTTAAAAACAACTGAACAAGGGGCAGCTACCAATGTTTGGTGTGCTACAAGTGCGCAGCTGGATCATATCGGGGGTGTTTATTGTGAGGATGCGGATATTGCCGAGTTAGATGAAGGCAATATTGAGCACCGCTACGATGAACCATCGACGTTGCGCGGCGTCCGGCCTTATTCGGTTAATGGCAAAAATGCCCGCAAACTCTGGACGCTGAGCGAGCAGATGACCGGCATTGATTTCCCGGCTAAATAATTGGTTAAACCCTTTTCTCTGTATCTTTAAAAAATGGAAACCGAAGATTACCATATCGTCTACCTCACGCCCGACCTGAAGCGCTCAACCTTTGAAGGAAAAGAAATGCGTAAAGAAGTGGTATTTGAACACCACATGTTAATTTGGCTGATATCGGGCCAAAGCAAAATTACTTTGGCCGACGCTGTGCATGAGTTTAAAGGAGGTGATATTTTTCTGATCCCGCGTAATAAACTGGCTGCAATAACCACCAGCTCTGTACAAGGAGAGCCTTACCGGGCTGTCGCTATGTATTTTACGCCCGAGCGACTTAAGGCGTTTTATAAAAAGCACAAACCATACAGAGCACCCTCGCCGTTGGATAAGGTACGCGTGTTTACCAGACACCCGCTATTGGAGAGCTGCATGGTATCACTGGTTCCGTATTTTGATCTGACAGAGAAGCTGCCTGAAGATATCGCAGCGCTAAAAATTGAAGAGGCCATCAACATTCTGCGCACCATCGACCCGGAACTGGACGGTATGTTATCAAGCTTTGAAAGGCCCGGTAAGATAAATCTGGGCGATTTTATGGGCAAGCATTTTATGTTCAATATGTCCCTGGAAAAATTTGGATACCTGACTGGCCGCAGTCTCTCGACATTTAACCGCGACTTCAGAAAGATATTTAATACCACCCCGCAACGCTGGCTAACTGACCAGCGTCTGGAACTGGCCCACTTTCAATTGGCCGAGAAAAAAAGAAAGCCGGTCGATGTGTATATCGAAGCCGGCTTTGAGAATCTTTCGCATTTCTCGTACGCGTTTAAAAAGCGTTTTGGATATGCTCCTTCTGAAGTTTAGCGTATTATTTGTCGAGGAAACTTTGTAACAGCAAAGCCGAACCCGCAATCATTTTGGCATCAGGATGCGGTGTGCAAATCTCGCCAAAAAAAGCGCCATGCGGGCCAGGCAAAATCATGGCATGCGCATGCGGAATAAGCCTTGCCAGCTCAAAAGTATGCTCAGGTTTGATCACGTCCTGGTCTGAAGAAATGACAAGTGTGGGAGCTTTAATATGTTTCAAATCGCCGTCGGGCCAGTCGTGAAAAGTTTTCATACGTCCAACATCGCGGTTAAACATATTTTGCAGGCCTTTTTTATCGCCTTTGTTAAATTTTAGATAGCCATCTTGCAAAGGTTTAGGCATGCTGGCCAGTTTGGCGCCATCAAATCCTTTAAAGAAACCGTCAATTAAACCACCGCGCTTAGTAGCTGCTGATATAGCAATGATTTTATTAACCACCTGCGGATGGCGTATCGCGATCTGTAAAGCTGTACTGCCACCATTGCTAAAGCCTAGAATATTGGCCTTCGGTATATGCAGATATTTAAGCAGCTCCGCCACGTCGTCCGCATCCTGTATAAATGATTCTGATTTAGGCCTGTCGGTGGTACGGCCATGGGCTTGCAGTTCGACAGCAATAATTTTGTAATGCTGAGCCATGAGGGGTAATAGTTTGCTAAAACTGGTCTCAATAGTTGAACCGCCACCGTGAATCATTACCAGTGGGATAGCGCCCGAACCATGAATCTCATAATACATTTGTATACCGTTAACCGGTGCATGGCCAGATGTTGGGAGCACTGATTTTGAAGCCTGTTGCGCTGTGGCGGGCATCACCGCAAATAATGAAAGTAGTGATATTAAAAATTGCTGTTTCATAGTCAGGGTGTTTATGATTTCATACTGTTGAGATACTCCTGTAATTTTACGACGTTTTGTTTCAAACCTTGGTCTGCCTTGAACACTTTCACAGTTTGTATAAACTCTTCTTTAGTGTCAAACAGCATTCGCCACGTTAAAAAAGTTTGTTCGCCGCGGTCTTCAAATGTTATAGTCCCCATAAAATGCGGCGCACTTTCATGCCAGTAACTTATTTTTTGTTGGGGGATGATTTCTTTAAAAATGCTACGGTTTTTATAGTCGATACCATCCGGGCCGTGCAGCACCAGGTGCCATTCGCCTTCGGGGCGCAGTTCCATTTTGCTAATAGTGCAAGTAAAGCCATCTGGTCCCCACCAGTTACATATATGTTCGGGATTGGACCAAGCCTCCCAAACCAGTTCAACCGGGGCATCCAGCAATTTGGTGATCAGTAATTCACGATCGGTTATGTTGTTATCTGTTATGTCTTTCATTTTTTTCTTTTTTTAGCGTCTGTAAGTATCGGTTCAGTTTATCGAGTTTGTCTTCATAATGCTTGCGGTATTTACCTACCCATTCATCCACCTCGCTTAAAGCATCCAGTTTGGCCTCGCAGATCTGTTCGCGGCCTTCGCGTTTCATTTTCACTAAGCCACAGTCGGCCAAAATTTTTACGTGGAGTGATATGGCCTGACGGGTCATTTCAAACTGATGCGCAATGGCATTCATATTATGCGGCTGATTGGCCAGCATATCTACAATGGCCCTGCGGGTAGGGTCGGCTATGGCCTGGTAAACGTCTCTGCGTGCTTTCATTCTATATATGCAAGTAAGTGCTTGCAAATATAAAGGCAAGTATTTGCTTGCGCAAGTGTTTTTTGTTTTTTTTTGTCTTTAGGCAGTTTTAGCGGTTTAAATTTTAAGTCTAAAAATAATGATACCTTTATTTGCAAAGCTTCTGATTTTAAGTAAATTAGATTATGCAACGCCGAGCCTTTATCGCAACTTTTATTTTAATTGTTATTTTTATCATCATTCAGGAGTTGAAGTTCAGGCACTATCTGTTTGAGGAGCATTCGCCTATTGCGGGTTGCCTGCCCAATTTTACCGCAGCACTTCTTTTTATATTTGGTTATGGGCTCATTAAGTATCCATTAACCATGCGGCAAACTATGTGGTCGGCTGTTTTTGCTGTGATGGGACTAGTACTATATGAGTTTGCACAAATATGGATGCCGGGCCGCGTATTTGACTGGAATGATATCATTGCATCCGTTGTGGGCGGACTGGTTGCCGTGGGTATAGTTTATTTAATAAAAGATATTCATTAGCCCGGCTATTCAATAGTTTCCTTCAATCGTTGCTATGGGTTAAGCTTTTGTTCCCAAAGGCGCACAGTTTCGTGCGTGTTAATTGACAGTTAAAATTTACGCAGTAAACGCGGCAATACGCGCCAGTTTAGCCATCGCCAAAAAGTTTTATTTATAGCTAATTTTTCTTACTCAAAGTTTATATTAGTGCGAATTTCGAAACAAAGCCAATCTATAATTCTAAAATCTGTAACAAATTAAATAAGTGTTTCGTTTAAAAACGTTAATGCTATAACATTATATAATCCCCCTAATTATGAACCAGATTAATACCTCCGTGCTAATAATTGATGATGAAGAAATGGTGCGCGACAATATCGAAGACATTTTAGTACCGCGGTCATCATTTGAAGATCAGGAAACCCTAAACGACGCTTTCAACATCTTATTCGATGCGCCGAAACCCTTGCTGACAACACGCACTCCGAGTATTCCGGCCTTTAGTGTTGACAAAGCATCTAATGGCATGGAGGGTTTAAAAATGGTTAAAAAAGCCGTTGAAGGTGGGCACCCTTATGCCGTTATTTTATTGGATATGCGCATGCCTGGCTGGAGCGGATTGGAAACAGCCATTGAGATAAGGAAGTATGACATCAAAGCTGAAATTATATTTATTACCGCTTATAGCGATTGCTCGATCGATGAAATCATTGAGCAGGCGGGCGAAAATGTTGGCTATCACTGTAAACCGTACGCCCCGGAAGAAATTATACAGTTAGCTACAAAAGCGGTTACTGATTATAACAAGCTGCGTAACCTTGAAAAGTTAATTGAATCTATCGCATCAATAGGGCTTGACAAAAATCAGCTCAACTCATTGTTAAAAAATATCCTTGATCAGCTTGCCGGTTCGTTAGATACCGATATGGCTTTAATAGGCAAACTTCATGCAGATTTTACTTACGAAAAAATATTGTCTATCGGCGCATTAACAGAAAAGCTAAATGTCGACGAGCTGATTTCAAGAGTAAAAAGTGTCGATTTGCAACAAGACGAGGTTATACAGATTGATGAGCTTATCCTTGCGCGAATGGATAAATATTCGGTGTTCGCAATATTAAAAAAACAAGGGAAGCTTAAAACGGAAAAGATGTATCTGTTAAAGCTGTTTGTGCAAAATGCGGCACAAGCTATCAGGAACGCTGAGTTAAATGAGAAGCTTTTACAAAAGGAAAAATTGTCTACCGTAGGCCAGGTTATCGGCATGGTAATGCATGATCTGAGAACACCCATAAAAAACATAAAGCTGATAACAAGCATGATGAGACATGATGCTGATGACAGCGATCTGATAGACCTGATAGATCAGTCTGCCGAACAGGCTTCTGAAATTTTTGATGATTTTTTAGATTTTATTAATAATAAGCCTATTACAAAATTACCTATCACCCTGAATAAAGTTGTTGCCGAAGCTATTACGCTCGCAGAAGGCCGGGACGGCATGTCATCCACTCATATAAATGTAGATATCGCCGGAGAAATTATAATATGTGCAGATGAAAGTAAATTGAGAAGGGTAATAAGTAACCTGGTTAATAATGCCATAGATGTATTACGTGATCATAAAATAACCGGCGGTTATATCTACATCTCTGCCCAAAAGGTTGGTGATTCTGTTACGCTTTCCATATCAGATAATGGCCCCGGCATACCTGCTGAAATTATCAACACGCTATTTGATCCTTTTGTTACCAAGTGCAAAGCAGGCGGTACCGGGCTGGGGCTTGCCATAGTTAAACAATATGTTGAGGCTCACGGCGGATCGATCGCCGTTAAGAATCAGCCAGGTGCGACATTTACCATAAGTCTTCCTTTATAAAATCAACTACTGTTATGAACGAAAATAACTTGGCAGAAAAGTTGATAAAGGGTGCGGCTGCTGTGTCAAACCAACAGCCTGAACTTGACGTCGACTCACCTTTTGGCCAGCAAAATTTATTTCGTCTGCTAATTGAAAATCTGCCTGATCAAATTTATTTGAAAGATGCTCAGAGCCGGTTTATTTTATGCAACACGCCGGTGGCGCTAAACGGAGGTTTTAAGTCACCAAGTGAGCTTATTGGAAAAACCGATTTTGATTGTCATCCGGACGAAGCTGCTCAATTTTTTGAAGATGAACAGCAACTTATGCGTCTGGACCGCTCTCTGATTAACCACGAAGAGCAATTTGTGAACGCAGAAACCAATGAAATAAAATGGAATTTAACAACCAAGATACCCGTTAAAGACCACCGGGGTGTTGTGATTGGTTTACTTGGTATAAACCGTGATATCACCGAAATGAAAAATGCGTTACGCGAGCGTGAAGAAATATTGAAAGATATGGCACAGCGTAATCAAGAGCTTGAAGAATCGGCCAGATTACTTTATGAGCAGTCTGTAGCGCTTAATGCGCAAACAGAAGATTTAAAAAGATTGAACGAACAGCTTACTCAGCAAAAAGAGGCCGAATTAGAAAAAGCTATAGCTCAGGGTAAATTTGAAATCGCATCTGAAGTATTGCACGATATAGGCAATGCCTTAGTAGGTTTTGGTGCGCATCTTAACCGTATAAACCGCGTAATGGATAAAAATGTGACCGGTGCCCTAAAAAATCTGTGCTTGTTTGTAAAAGCTCAGGAAGCTGCAATTGCCCCATCAATAGGCACCGACAAAGCACACGCACTTGTTACTATAACGGATAGCCTTACAAAAACACAGACAGAAACACATGACGAAATAAACACCGCCGTTCATGAACTTTTAAGTATCGTTACGCATATACAGGATATTTTAAATATTCAAAGGCAATTTGTAAAAGGCCGCGAAGGTACGATGGAAAGAAAACCCGTCGATCTTGCTTATATTATTGATGATTGCCGGGCTATGTTAACTGCCTCCATGGAAAAAAAGGGAATTCAACTTAAAATAAATATACAGCCGGGGAACCACGTGGTTAAAGGTGACAAAACCAAACTCATGCAGGTGATGCTCAATGTTTTAAAAAATAGCATAGAAGCCATTGACCTCGCTGCTCGGGAAAAATATATAACCATAACATTGAGAACGATTGACACCGGAGCCGAGCTGAAAGTTATAGATAACGGGGCCGGCTTCGATCAGGAAACGGCCGGCAACTTATTTAAAAGAGGGTTTACTACAAAAGAAAGCGGAACGGGTTTAGGGCTTTACAACTGCAAAGTGATTATCGAAAGTCATTCGGGTACGTTTGAAATTAAAAGCGATGGGCTTGGGACTGGCGCCTCTACCATAATGAAATTTAACAACCAAAAGCAGGCGTAAAATCAAATTCTAAATCCTGAACAGGCTATTGTTAAGCATATATTAATTCCGATCTTTTAATTACTTAAAAGAAATTTGCGGAGAGGGAGGGATTCGAACCCTCGATACGCTTTTGACGTATACACACTTTCCAGGCGTGCTCTTTCGACCACTCAGACACCTCTCCGTATTTTGGTTTTGTTCAATGCTTCATTAGCTACCGGGTTTTGCAACCTGCACGCTTTAATTCATTGAAAAAAACAGCCTGCAAATGTAAAATAATATTGCATGTCATCACATAAAAAAAAAACGGAACACTTTTCAGCATCCCGCTTTTACAAAAAATAACCAAAAACTATAATACCACTTTGTCACAGCCTTGCTGTAACTTTCATGTGTGTATATTATAGAGTGTATAATATGCCCGATGGTTTAATTATGATCAAAATTTATACAGGGCAATGCAGATAAAGTTTTTTTGGCTTATGTTTGTTGCCGTTAGCCAAACAGGCAGTTTGGCTCAGTAAAACGCTATCTATTTTAATGCTGAGCATCAACGAGATCAAACAACCCATTGCTGCCGATATTGACGTTTTTGAAGAGCGCTTTAAGGCCTCTATGCGTAGCTCAGTACCTTTGCTTGACCGTATTACCCACTATATCGTAAAACGTAAAGGCAAGCAAATACGCCCCATGTTCGTATTTTTTTCGGCGAGCCTTTGTGGCGGTATAAATGAGGCTACCCACCGTGGAGCGGCCCTGGTTGAGCTATTGCATACCGCTACTTTAGTACATGACGACGTCGTAGACAATTCTTATCAGCGCCGCGGATTTTTCTCAATCAATGCCTTATGGAAAAACAAGATAGCTGTTTTGGTGGGTGATTACCTGTTGTCGAAAGGTTTATTGCTATCCATTGATAATGGCGATTTCGCGTTGCTCAAGATCGTATCAGAAGCAGTAAAGCAGATGAGTGAGGGCGAATTACTACAGATGGAAAAAGCCCGCCGTATGGATATAGGCGAACCTGTTTATTATGATGTTATCCGTCAAAAAACAGCATCGCTCATTGCAGCTTGCTGCGCATGTGGCGCCGCCTCGGCCGGTGCAGATGACGCAACTATCGAAAAAATGCGATTATTTGGCGAAAAAATCGGCATAGCGTTTCAGATTAAGGACGATATGTTTGATTTTGGCACGGATGATGTTGGCAAACCCCTGGGGATAGATATTAAAGAAAAAAAAGTAACATTACCGCTCATCTACGCGCTAAACAATTGTGCGGCCGACGAGAAAAAGCATATCATTAACCTGGTGAAAAATCATAATGACGATCTTGAAAAGATTGGCGTCATCATTAGTTTTGTGAACCGGACGGGTGGGTTGCAATATGCCGAAACCCAAATGAAGAAATACCGCGACGAGGCTTTTGAGATACTTAATTCATTCCCCGATGGCAGCGCACGGCAAGGCCTTGAGCAATTGGTAAGATACACAACAGAACGCAACAAATAGTGACAAACGAACTTTTATTTATAGCAGCTTTCCTGGTTTTCATCTTTATTATGATGGCTGCCGATCTGGGCCTTTTTGGTAAGTCAGATAAGCCGGTGAGCCTTAAGCAGGCCGGCTTTATGAGTGCCGTCTGGGTGGTTTTCGCCCTTGGTTTTTATCTGCTGATATTGAACTATGGTCATCTCCTGCATCACATTGACAGTTTTTCTGCTTTGCAGGAAATTAACATTCGGCATTTACATCAATTAAAGTTAAACCCGAATGATTTTCAGGGAAGTTTGAACCTATATCAAAAAAACCTGGGTTTAGAATTCCTTACGGGCTATGTGGTAGAATATGCGCTGTCGGTGGATAATATCTTTGTCATGGTGCTGATATTTACTGCTTTTGGCGTGCAGTCAAAATACTACCACAAGGTTTTGCTTTGGGGCATTATCGGCGCTGTGGTGATGCGCTTTCTGTTCATCTTTGTGGGTGCGGCGCTGATTGAGCGGTTCCATTGGGTGCTTTACCTGTTTGGGGCATTCCTGGTTTATACCGGCGTTAGCATGTTCATTAACCGTAACCAGGAAGAAAGCATCGACACTGAAAATCACCGGGTAGTTAAACTTGCCTCGAAATACTTTTCGGTTACCCCTAAATTTCAGGGCAATAAATTTTTTGTGACGATCAACAAAAAGAAGTTTATCACGCCTTTGTTTTTGGTATTGCTTATTATTGAGGTTACTGACCTGGTTTTTGCTGTCGATTCTATACCGGCTATCTTCTCTGTAACCAAAGATCCCTACATTGTATTTTTCTCTAATATTTTTGCCATTATGGGGCTGCGCTCCATGTTCTTTTTGCTGGTAAATATTATCGACAAGTTTCATTACCTTAAAGTTGGGCTGGCTGTATTACTGGCCTTTATCGGCCTTAAAATGTTGCTGGCAAACTATGTCGAGCATATAGGTTTAACTACCGGCCGC
The DNA here is from genome assembly GCF_042686265.1 of Mucilaginibacter ximonensis. NCBI lineage: Bacteria > Pseudomonadati > Bacteroidota > Sphingobacteriia > Sphingobacteriales > Sphingobacteriaceae > Mucilaginibacter > Mucilaginibacter ximonensis. The sequence continues at coordinate 151,444 of NZ_JBHUPD010000002.1, read as the reverse complement.
TCGCTGTTAATTATTTTAGGTATATTGGTTATAAGTGTTGTGGCCTCGTTGCTTTTCCCGAAAAAGCACGAAGCGAGAAAAACATAATCAGGATGGAAAGTAACAAACCGACTGTGCCGACGCTATATGACTGGGCCGGTGGTATGCCCGCCTTTGTTACGCTTTTTGATCAGTTTTATGACAAAGTTCTGGCTGACGATATTCTGGAGCCCGTATTTAAACACATGTCGGCCGAGCACAGATTGCATGTTGCCCACTTTGTGGCCGAAGTTTTAGGCGGGCCTAAGATATATAGCGAATCTGAAGGCAGCCATTTTAAGATGATCCAAAAGCATCTGTCAAAGCATCTTAGTGAGGCACACCGCAAACGCTGGATGGAGCTGTTATTACAAACCGCCGATGAATTGCAATTACCTGATGATCCTGAATTTCGATCGGCTTTTTTAGCTTACCTGGAATGGGGAACCCGTATTGCCGTTATCAATTCAGATATGGCCGAAACTAATGAGCCGGCAGACGCGCCAATGCCTAAATGGGGTTGGGGCGTTCCCGGCGGCCCGTACATCCCATAAATACCATTTGGATGTAAAGAGTAGTTCTATCTCAAAACTCGTATCCCAAATCTCGCAGCTAAATATTAACTTAGTTGCATGCACAGTTTAGATCTTAGTCTGTTTAAAATCACCCCCATTAACATACTGGATATACTGCTGGTTACTTTTCTGATATACCAGTTGTATAACCTGATACGCGGCACCATTGCTGTTAACATTTTATTGGGCATGGCGGTAATCTACTCGCTTTATTTTGTGGTGAAATTGCTGCAGATGCAATTGCTTACCGAAATATTGGGGTACTTTAAGGATGTTGCTGTAATTATTATAGTGGTGGTATTTCAGCAAGAGATACGGCGGTTTTTACTTTTAGTAGGTAAGAGCGCCTCGTTACAACGCAACAAAGCCTGGTGGCGATATTTTTTTGGTAAGGCGCAGGCCGAAAAAAACAACTACGCCCGCATTAAACCTATTATTGATGCCTGTAAATCGCTTAAACAAACCCGTACTGGTGCTTTAATTGTTTTTGCCAAGTACTATGACGAGCAGTTTTACCAGAACAGCTGCGAGGTAGTAGACGCCAAAATATCAAAACGATTATTGGAAAGTATTTTTCAAAAAACCAGCCCGCTGCATGACGGAGCCGTCGTTATCGCCGAGAACAAGATCAAATCGGCCAGCTGCATTTTGCCTTTAACCGATAAAGTCGACCTGCCGCCGCAGTTTGGTTTGCGCCACCGTGCCGGCATTGGCGTAACTGAGGCTAACGAAGCTACTGCCATTATTGTATCTGAAGAAACCGGCGAGATATCTTACGCTAAACAAGGTAAGGTTAAAATGAATATCAGCTTTGCCGAACTGGAGAAGTTGCTGAATAAAGATTTTTAGTGTCTGGTGCTTTTTGCACTCATTGATGAGCCTCCATTATTTATAGATCGTCCCGCTCAATTGCCGTGGGTTGGCTTTATTCTTTTCCTTGATGAAAAGAACCAAATACTTAGCGCAGCGATCTCATTCACACCAACAAATAAATAACTCGTGAATAAATCAAGCCAATCCAATCGCTTCTGCCGCACAGGCCATACTCCCGGCCCGGTGGATTGGCAGGCCTTTACGCTCTTTTTTAATTCATAATTTGGGTATAAGGTTCAGTGTGTGGTATTGTCAGCTGTGCAGCTTCAGGCGAAAGCAGGTAAAACAATGGTGGCCAAGTGTGGCTGCTGGGCTGTCGGGAATGTTGGCTGAAGCGATGGCATGGCGCGTAGAGGCGCAACAGGCCCCTGCCCAGGTTTTACTTGCTTTGCAGGGCAATGGCCTTAGAGCGCAAAGAAGTGTCACAGATGACTTGACTTTTGGTTCTTTTGGTCAAGCAAAAGAACAAAGCCAACCCGCGGCGATTGAGCGGAATGATCTGCACAAACAGGGATGCTCCACAAATATGTGAAAAGAGCCACACTCTACTCGCAATGCGTTATAATAAGATCTCATTATTAAAATACTTAGTGTTAATTATACACCATTATTCAATTTTCACTATCTTCCGGAAAATTAAAATAAAGTTATTGCAATGAGCGCCACCAGTACCACAACTGCCGCAAAAAGCGGTAAGAGTATAAGTCCAATTTATATTATAGGGGCCCTGTTTTTTGTTTTCGGATTTGTAACCTGGCTCAACTCGGTTTTAATTCCGTACCTTAAAATAGCCTGCCAGCTTAATAACTTCGAGTCGTACCTGGTAGCCTTTGCTTTTTATATTGCGTACCTGGTTATGGCAATTCCGTCGGCCTGGGTTTTAAAGAAAACCGGTTTTAAAAATGGGATGGCTGTGGGCCTGCTCATTATGGGTGTTGGTGCTTTAATCTTTGTGCCGGCAGCGGTAACCCGCACCTATGCACTATTTTTAACCGGGTTATTTGTACAAGGCACCGGTTTAGCTATTCTGCAAACAGCCTCTAACCCTTATATCACCATTCTGGGTCCAATTGAAAGCGCGGCCAAACGTATCAGCATTATGGGTATTTTTAATAAGGTGGCTGGCTCTTTGGCTCCCATAATTTTAGGAGCCGTTACCTTAAAAGATGCCGATACGCTGCAAAAAAAATTATTAACCCTAAGTATTGCAGATAAACAGGCAGAACTCAACGCTTTGGCCCATCGTGTAATATTGCCGTATCTCATCATATTGGCCGTTTTGGTTGTTCTGGCTGTGCTCATTTATTTTTCATCACTGCCCGAAATTGACACCGAAAAAGATGGTCCGGCCGATAAGACGCCTTCCGCTACAGCCAAAACCAGTATATTCCAATTTCCGCATTTGTTAGTAGGAGCATTGGCGCTCTTTCTTTACGTAGGCGTTGAAGTTATGGCCGGCGACTCGGTGATCAGCTATGGCGCAAGCCAGGGTATTGAGCTGTCATCGGCAAAATTCTTCACCACCTGTACTTTGGTAGGCATGATACTGGGCTACATAGCAGGCATCATTGCCATACCCCAATTTATATCGCAGGAAAAGGCGTTAAGGATGTCGGCTGTCATCGGTATCCTGTTTTCGTTGTGCGCTATATTTACTACGGGTGTACAGTCGGTATTATTTATTTCCTTGCTGGGTTTAGCCAATGCCTTAATGTGGCCTGCTTTATGGCCGCTGGCTATAAAAGGCCTGGGCAAGTTCACCAAAATCGGCTCGTCATTCCTCATTATGGGCATATCTGGCGGAGCCCTCATACCGCTACTGTACGGATTTATTGTGGATAAACTGACAAACGCCGGGCAGCCGAAAAGCATGGCAGCCACGCACGGTTACTGGGTTATGGTACCTTGTTATGTGGTAATATTATACTTTGCTACTGCCGGACATAAACTAAAATCGGGCAAAGTATAACATCGTTCAGGGCTGTGCGGTATTAGCAATTGAGTTTTCCTTATCTATAGACTTTTTACCAACGATAGGCATATTGTAAGCAGTTCTGTCGGTCCTTATAATAGGCATTGCCTTATCTGTGTTTGCCGGTTTGGCTATAGGCATGTGATCGGTTACTTCAACGGCTACTAATTGATGGACGTCTGTTGACTTAGATTTAGCTTCTGGCTGCGACGTCAAAGGGTTACCTAATGATAACTGTTTATCAAACGACTGCTGCCAGGCCGGTACTTTCTGCGATGGTAATAATTTATCTGTAGTTTGCTGTGCCTTGGCTGCCGATACTAAGCCCACGATACTCAAAGTCAGGATAAGTGCTTTCATGTTTTTGGGTTGATATACCAAATTAGGCTGTATGATGGTGAATTCCTAGTGATTTAACGTTTTTAACATTTAGGTGGCCTGTGGCGCATTTAATTTAATGTGCTCAGTACTTGGGGCAGCCTGTCTGCATCAGAATGCTCAAGATCGCTTTTATATAATAGCTTGCCTGTTTTATCTATTAAAAACAACATCGGGATTGCACTTACCTGGTAAAGCTCACGCATGGTCTTGTCCTCATCCTGATAATGGAACCAGGTCATGTGTTCTTTTTTGATTACCTCTTTCATTGCTTTTGAATTGATGTCGTCGCTTATACCGATGATGGCCAATTTTTCGGGGGGATATTTTTTACGGATATCTTTGATAAAAGGCATTTCGGCCATACACGGCGCGCACCAGGTGGCCCAAAAATCAAGCAACACATATTTGCCTTTAAATTGATTGAGGTTGATCTTTTTGCCGTCGATGGTTTTAAGGGTAAAGATAGGTGCGTCATCGCCCGTCTTTATCGGGATACCATGTATCCTGTCCTCAAATTTTTTGATCATCCATTTGCCTTCAACACTGTTGGTGAACTTAGTCGGGAATGTGTTTCTGTAAAAATCAAGCTGTTGTTGCAGATGTGCTTTGTCGCCATCAAAACCGCTAACGTCGGCAACGCGATTGTTAAAATACCAGAATGAAAAATAATCGTTACGATAGGTTTTCATCCAATCCATATCTAACTGCTGAAAGTGCTTCATAAAGCCGGCAAACACTTTTTTTAGCGAATCGCTCTTGTAAAATTCTGTGTTTTGTTTCAGGAAAAGATCGGCTTCGGCATTCTCTTTCGGGTCAGAATATTTTTTCATAAAGGCCACACGGTGCGCCCAGCTTTTATTTACAACCGAATCTTCGGTGGGTATTGCATTTTTTAAGTTAGTGTAGCTTAGTAAATGTTCCTCGTTTGGTATGTGCTTTACCGTAAATGATGCCGGTTTATCGCTAATCAAAAACTCAAAACGATAGCCATGCTTAGCCGAATCAAGATAGTTGACGGTAAATGAGGCCATCTCTGAATAAAATTCACGGCGGATTACAACCACCCTTTTGCCGGTCAAAGTATCAGGTAGTAAAATATTATTCTTGCCATCATAATATTGAAACCATACTCTTTTGGGGTCGATGGTACTATCAAGCGTTAAGGTAATGTCGAAATTTTTGGGTGTGTTAATGATTTTTACTTTTAGCGGTCTGTCGATGGTCCGCTGTGCGTTCGCGATGCCGGCAATCAGCACCGCGATAGTAAACATGAAAACTGTTTTAGACATAGCAGGTAGTAGGGCTGTAAGGTTATATTTGACAGTGCAAATTACATGCACCCGGTGCCTGATCCTAAATATTTAACTTTTTTAACACTTGATTATTAAAGTGTTAAAATTTGCAAAATAAAAAATGCAGACGCTATCTTGCAGTATATTTCTGCCATAAACCTGTTATCTCAATGAAGAATACTATTGCATTCTGCAGCAAAATAATTGTTTTTGCGCTCATGGTTTTTAGCGCTCTTTCTGTAAGAGGCCAAGCCGTTAATACTCTTTCGGCGGCCGAAAAAGCTGATGGCTGGAAACTGCTTTTTGATGGCAAGACTTTAAGCGGCTGGCGCAGTTACTATCCCGAAGATAACCCGGCGAAAGGCTGGAGCATTGAAAACGGCTGCCTCAAAAACTCCAAAGGCACCGGCCGCCCACGCACCGGCGGTGGCGATTTGATGACTGATGAAAAATTCACTGATTTTGAGTTGCGCTTTGAGTGGGCTATCGCTCAGGGTGGCAATAGTGGTGTTTACTATTTCTTTCAGGAACGCCAAAATAATCCCGGCACAAAAATGTATATGGGCGATGACGGCACCAGCCCGGTTGGTTTCGAGTACCAACTGGTTGACGATGAGCGGCACCCTGATGTGTTGCAAAATGGTCCGCTTCACGCTACCGGTTCATTATATTTTCTCATAGCTCCCAACGACGCTAAAAAGCTAAAGCCCGCGGGTGAGTTTAATGAGTCGCGCATTATTGTACAGGGCAATCATGTGGAACATTGGCTAAACGGTGCAAAAATTGTAAGTTATGATTTAGGTAGCGACGAGCTGAAAGCGGCCGTTGCCCGGAGTAAATATAAAAATGTCCCGGGCTTTGCAGTTAAGACACCCACCCGCATCCTGCTGCAAGATCACGGCGATGTCGTGCAGTTCAGGAATATGAAGATTAGGGTGTCAAGAAATTGAAGCTCTATGAAACAATAAAATGACTTTTAATAAGGTGTTTCATGCCAGGCTGTTTCACTCAAAAAGCAACAAGCACATTAAAATAGTTTAAATACTTATAATATAGATATTTACAAAAACTATCTAAACTATTACTACTGTTTCAAAGTGTTTCACTATTTTTAGTTAACTAACTTACTAACAGATATTTATCATAAAAAGGTGTTTCAAAGTGTTTCACTTTTAAGTGAAACAAAACAATATAAGCCGGTTGTCATCAAACAAAAAAAGGGAGACCATCACGGCCTCCCTTTCTAATAGCTAAATATTTAACAATTAACTGCCAATTTCAGCAACTGCTTTGTCAACAGCCTCGGCTGACGCGGTATCGCCCATGGCGGTGCGTTTCTCCTTGATTTGCTGCAGCATTACTTTCAGCGGAGCGGCAACACCATACATTTTGTATTTAATGGCGGTTTCTTTAATTGCAGTGATGCCTTGCTGAGCATATTCTGGTCTTTTAACGTTACCAGTCATTGCAGCAAACTCTCTGATCATGTTAAATTTACCCTGAATCTCTGCCTCGGTGAATTTGTTGTAAACAAACGGCCACTCGGCGTCGCTTCCGCTGGTTGCATAAACGTGTATCAAGGCTAAAGTTAGTGCGCCTTTATTGTCTTTCTCAAAAGCTTTGGCCTGGCTAACGGCAGTTTGTGGGTCTTGCAGTGCGATAGCTGTTAAAGCAGCGCCTTGTACCGCGTACGATTCGCTTTTTAACGCTTCTTTAAAAGTTGGCAGCATACCTGACGCTTTCAACTGACCTAACACCGTAATAGCTGCCGCGCGAACCAATGTATTCGGATCGTTTTGCGCTAACGACATCAGTACAGGCTGAGCGGCGTTGCGCACATCGTCATTACCCATATTCAAGCCTTTAATAGCTTTAATACGCAGGCCGTAGTATTTGTCCTTCAGCGCCGCAATCATCACTTTGCGGGCGCCGGCGTCGCCTTGTTCAGACGTAGCCCGGTCAATAGCTTCAAAACGGTCAAGGTACAACGGTGCGTTGAAATATTGAAATACGTATTCGTCCAATGTTTTGGCATCGCGTTTTTCGGCTAATAAAACTTTATCGCCGTCAACATTAACCAGGTCGGGTTTTGTAGCCGATGTAAAGGTTAACGTGTCGGCTTTATCGTTCATCCAAACGTTATGACGTACTTTTTTACCTCCCGCATAAATGTCAATAGCCATAGGCAATATAAAGGCATTGCCATCCTGAGTTTGCTCTAAATAAACTGTCTCTTTTTTAGCAGCAGCATCATAAGCATAGCTGATCTTTAACTTAGGGTTGCCATGGCCGTAATACCATTGGTTAAAGAACCAGTTGAGGTCGCGGCCGCTGGCGTCTTCTAAGGCAAGACGTAATTGCTGTGCTTCGCCTGGTTTAAAGGCGTTTGTTTTCAGGTATATGTTTAAGCCTTTATAAAAAGCATCCTTACCTAAATAATTACGCAGCATATTCAAAATGCGGCCACCTTTTTGATAGGTCACAGCGTCAAACACATCTTCTTTATCGTCGTAATGGAAACGCACCAGGTCTTTGGTTTTGTTAGCCGGGTTAGCCAGGTAGTTTTGCATAGCTACGTAGCTGTGGGCGTCGGCTTCGTCCTGGCCGTATTTATGCTCGGCCCAAAGCATCTCACTAAAATCGGCAAACGACTCATTGACGGTCAAATTGCTCCAGCTTTCGGCAGTAACCAAGTCGCCGAACCATTGGTGAAACAACTCATGTGCAATAGTGCTGCGGCCGGCGTCATAGTTTGCATCAATTAGCTCGCGGTGGGTTAGCTGCACGTACTCTCCATGCAGGGTGGCCGAGGTGTTTTCCATAGCGCCGCTCACATAGTCGCGTACCACAATTTGCGAATATTTGTACCATGGGAAATCAACACCCAGGGTTTTTGAGTAAAACTCGATCAGCTCGGGTGTCTGACCGAAGATTTCTTTGGCATAAGGCGCATATTTGGGCTCCAGGTAGTAGTTGACCTCTTTGTTGCGCCATTTGTCTTTATAGATCTTGAAATCGCCCACAGCCATCATAAACAGGTATGGCGAATGCGGTAGTTCCTGTTTCCAGACATCGGTACGGGTGCCATCGCCGTTTACTTTTTGCGAAGCAAGGCGACCGTTTGATAGCGTAACGTATTTAGCGGGTACGGTCATGGCTATCTCGTCGGTGGTTTTTTGTTCTGACTTGTCAATTGTCGGGAACCAGCATGATGAGCTTTCGGTTTCGCCTTGCGTCCAGATCTGGGTTGGCTTGTCCTTTTCAATACCGTCAGGGTTGATGAAGTACAAACCCTTAGCATCGTTTATAGCCGCGCTGCCTTTAACGTGCAGCTCGTTAGGTTTTGAGGTATAGTCGATGTATACTGTATAGTTTTCGTTATTATGATAAACTTTATCCAGCGTAATGGCCAGGCTCAGGCTATCCTGATATTGATATTTTAGCGGAATGTTTTTGCCATTTTTAACAATGGATATGTTTTTGATATCCATGCCTTTGGCGTCCAGGCGAAGCGTATCGGTAGGGTAGAAGTGGGGTTTCAATGTAACCCATTCTTTGCCATACAGGTAGCGTTTTTTGTAATCAAAACGTACATCAAGCTTGGTGTGTATCAAATCATTGATACGGGTTGGCGTAGCGCGGTAAATCTTCATTTCCGGGCTCTCGGCTTTTTTGGGTGCCTGGGCCATTGCCGGGCCCACGCCTGCGACAATAACCATCCCGGCAATAAGGCCAGATAAAGTGGTTTTTTTCATATGGGAATATTCAATCAGTTATTAAGCGAATGTAGTGGTTTTTGGCTAAAAACTGTAAGACGCCTTTGGTGGGATTTTGTTACGGCTGATGATCAATTTTAGCACCGGCTGTCATCCTGAACGCAGTAAACAATCTTATGAAAGCGATTAGCTCGACATGGCGTATAAGATCCTTCATTACATTCAGGATGACAATCCACAAAAAAAGCCCGCAAAAAGCGGGCTTTCTTATTTCTAGAAGATAGTCAACTAATCTCTAATCACTAATCTCTAACTAGCAATACTGCTCAAATGCACCGATCAAATTATCAGCAATCATTTGTGCAGGGCGGCCTTCAATTTGGTGACGCTCGATCATGTGTACCAATTTGCCGTCTTTAAATAAAGCCATAGCCGGCGATGATGGTGGGTAAGGCAACATGTAGTTACGTGCAGTGTCAACCGCATCTTTTTCCATACCTGCAAAAACGGTTACCAGTTTGTCAGGGTGTTTGCCGTTTTGGGCAGCCATGCGTGCAGCAGGGCGGGCGTTAGCCGCAGCGCAGCCGCAAACAGAGTTTACCATCACAAACACGGTGCCTTCGCTCTCGATAGCGTTTTTTACGGCATCGGCGTCTTTCAACTCTTCAAAACCAACGCGGGTAAGTTCTTCGCGCATTGGGGTTACTAAATATTCTGGATACATCATATGGTGTGTATTAATTCTAAAATTAAATTGTCTGCAAAAATAATAAATCGACAACAACACTGTTTTAAAATTCGTAATAATAACATCTTGCTGACAAAGGGCAATACAAACTAAACAATCAATTGTTTTAAAATTAATATTGTTTGTTAGACGCCTTTTTTTAAATTGCAAGCCCCTAATTGTTAAGTCATAAATGAAAGTTAAGCAAAAAGACGTTAGTACCATTGTTATCTTAAATAAAAACAAACAGGGTACTAAAACCATCCAGATACGTACGCGCCACCTCGCCCATTTAAAATATTATGCAATTGGTTTAGTTGGCATGATTGCACTTTTAGTAGGTTCAATATTTTTATTACGTAACAATATACAGCAACAAGAACAAGAGAAGCAATTGTTGCTTAAACAAATTGTAAGTTTAAAAGGCCAGATTCCGGTTGAACTGCAAAAGCAAAGCGAAAAGCTGACAGCCCAGACCTATATCCAGGCGATAGAATCAAAACTTAAAAATATTAACGATTATCTTCGAAAACGCGGATTACGCGGCTTTTCGACCAAGGCGGTTGGCGGAGACGCTAATGCAGCTACCGGTAAACTAACTGATAAAGAAGTTTACATGGCGTATAACGATTACCTTACCCATGTAGTTAACGCTGTTGCATTTACGCCGATGGGCTACCCCAAGATAAGCTCCATGACTTCAAGCTTTGGTTTTCGAAGCGATCCGTTCAATAGTGAGCACGCTGAGTTTCATCCGGGCATTGATTTTAGGGGCGAACGGGGCGATGCGGCCCGTGTTACAGCTAACGGCCGCGTGGTATCTACCGGGTGGATGGGTGGTTACGGTAACTGTGTGCGCGTGGCTCATTCAAATGGTTACGAAACCTTATACGGGCACTTATCACGTATAACCTGCCGTGTTGGGCAGCAGGTATCTGTGGGTGATAAAATAGGCGAGATTGGCTCGACAGGGCGCTCAACCGGTAATCACTTGCATTATGAAGTACGTAAAGACGGAAAGCCTGTAAATCCGGTTAAATTTCTCACCCTTAATAATTGATCACAACCGATGGGCGTTTTTTCGAAGAAAGATAAAGCAGCTTTAGATTTCCACGCGATAGCTACACTTATAAGCGCGGATTGTGTTGTAGGCGGCAGCTTAACCGCCCCGGCAGTGGCACGTATTGACGGACAGATAGATGGAGACGTACAGGTAGCTGAAGGCCTGATTTTGGGCGAAAAGGGCCTGATAACCGGCAACGTAGTCACTAAAGAAATGGTGGTTTACGGTACCGTACAGGGCAATATCACGGTAGAATCGCTTGAAATTAAGGCCACCGGCGACATTGCTACGGTAACTTTATTGGTTGAAGCCGGAGGTGTTTACAATGGCCATTTAACCATGCAGGCCGCAGGTGTTAAGCAAATAAAACAGCTGGCCAACGCATAGCCTCAGCCCAGCCCCCTCGGAAGAGCAGGTTAAAATATCAATCAAAAAGTCTCCGCTACCGGGGGAGATTTAGAGGGCCGAATGTGACTTGTTTATTACTAACTTTTTGCGCAACTTTGCGCTGCTTATAGAGAAAGACGGAGGGATTGGACCCGGCGATGTCTTAGCAACCTGTAGCTTTACAAGGTGCTACATTCTACTCATTCTGCAAGCTGGCAGATGAGACGGATAAGTGAAAGTCAATAACACAACCGATTTTCTTTATAAGGCTCTTTTAGATGTGAGATATGAAATGTGAGATATGGGACCGCATTTGGTTTCTTATTCCATGTTTTTATTAAGCTTCTACAAGTGTTAATTGCAGATTGGATGGCGATTACGAGAATTTCATCTCATATCTCACATCTCATATCTCACATCTCAACAATGAATATAAAAGACGAATTAAAAAAGCGCATTCTTATTATTGACGGTGCAATGGGTACCATGATCCAGCGGTACCAATTAACTGAAAAGGATTTTCGCGGGGAGCGATTTAAAGATCATCCTACCGACCTGCAGGGTAATAATGACCTGCTGAATATAACCCGCCCGGATGTGATCAAGGCTATCCATGCCGAATACCTTAATGCCGGGGCCGATATCATTGAAACCAACACCTTCAGCACCCAGGTTATATCACTGGCTGATTATAAAATGGAGGAGTTGGCTTATGAACTGAGCTATGAGGGTGCACGGTTAGCGCGCGAGGTAGCAAATGAATTTACAGCTAAGGAACCACATAAGCCACGCTTCGTGGCCGGTGCCGTGGGTCCGACAAATCGTACTGCTTCTTTATCCCCCGATGTGAATGACCCAGGCTATCGCGCTGTTACGTTCGATGATCTGGCCAATGCTTATTACGACCAGATACGTGGTTTGGTTGACGGCGGTGCGGATTTACTGCTGATTGAAACCATTTTTGATACACTAAACGCAAAAGCAGCGCTGTTTGCTGCAGACAGATATGCCCAGGAATCCGGCAAGCACTTGCCGATTATGATATCAGGTACCATTACTGATGCTTCGGGGCGCACCCTTTCAGGGCAGACCGTGGAGGCGTTCTGGAACTCGGTACGTCACGCCAACTTACTGTCGGTTGGTTTGAATTGTGCTTTAGGCGCCCGCGAAATGCGTCCGCACATTCAGGAGCTCTCTGAAAAAGCCGATGTATTTATCTCGGCCTATCCTAACGCCGGTTTGCCTAATGAGTTTGGTCAGTACGACGAAACCCCGCACGAAACCGCTCACCAGATTGATGATTTTATGCAGGCCGGACTGGTGAACATTGTTGGTGGCTGCTGCGGCACCACGCCCGACCATATCCGTTGCATGGCCGAGCGCGCTGTCAAATATTCGCCGCGTTTGGTGCCCGAGGTTGAGCCCCACATGCGTTTAAGCGGTTTAGAAGCGGTAACCATTACACCCGAAAGCATTTTTGTGAATGTGGGTGAGCGTACCAATATTACCGGTTCGCCAAAGTTTTCGAAACTGATTTTGGCCGAGAACTACGAAGAGGCCCTGACTGTGGCCCGCCAGCAGGTAGAAGGTGGCGCCCAGGTAATTGATATCAATATGGACGAGGGGATGATCGACTCTGAAGCCGTAATGGTGAAGTTTTTGAACCTGGTAGCGTCTGAGCCGGATATCGCTAAACTGCCTATCATGATCGACTCGTCAAAGTGGTCGGTTATTGAAGCCGGTTTAAAATGTATACAAGGTAAAGGCATCGTGAACTCTATCTCCCTGAAAGAAGGCGAGGACAAGTTTAAAGAATATGCCCGCAAAATATTAAGCTATGGCGCCGCAACCGTGGTTATGGCTTTTGACGAGACCGGTCAGGCCGACTCGCTCGAGCGCCGTATTGAGATCTGTAAACGGTCGTACGACATCCTGGTGAATGAAGTTGGTTTTCCACCGCAGGATATCATCTTCGACCCAAATATCCTTACTGTAGCGACTGGTCTGGAAGAACACAATAACTACGCAGTTGACTTTATTGAAGCTACTCGCTGGATCAAACAAAACTTACCGCACGCCAAGGTAAGCGGTGGTGTGAGTAATATTTCCTTTTCGTTCCGTGGTAATAACGTGGTGCGCGAGGCTATGCACTCGGCTTTCCTGTTTCATGCCATCAAAGCAGGTATGGATATGGGTATCGTAAACGCCGGTATGCTCGAGGTTTATGAAGAGATTGACAAGCAGTTGCTTGAACTGGTAGAGGATGTGTTGTTGAACCGTCGCCCTGATGCTACCGAGCGTTTGGTGGAGTATGCCGACACCGTGAAAAGCAAGGGTAAAGAGGTAGTGCGTGATGAAGAATGGCGCAAAGGCCCTGTTACCGAGCGCTTATCGCATGCCTTGGTAAAAGGCATCATTGAGTACCTGGATGCCGATGTGGAAGAAGCGCGTCAGCAATATCCTCGCCCGCTGGATGTGATTGAGGGCCCGCTTATGGATGGGATGAATATTGTGGGCGACTTGTTTGGTGCCGGTAAAATGTTCCTGCCGCAGGTGGTAAAATCGGCCCGGGTAATGAAAAAAGCCGTGGCTTACCTGCTGCCATTCATCGAAGCTGAAAAGGCAAAAATGATAGCTGAAGGCGGCGACGCTAGCGCTAGTCGGGCCAATGCCGGTAAAGTATTAATGGCAACTGTAAAGGGCGATGTACATGATATCGGCAAAAACATTGTAGGTGTGGTACTGGCTTGTAATAACTTTGAAGTTATTGATTTGGGCGTGATGGTACCTGCTCAAAAGATCATAGACGAAGCTAAGAAACAACAGGTAGATATTATTGGCCTGAGCGGATTGATCACGCCGTCGCTGGACGAGATGGTTCACTTTGCCAAGGAGATGGAGCGCGAAGGCTTCACTATTCCGCTGATTGTGGGCGGGGCAACCACTTCACGTATTCACGCCGCGGTTAAAATCGCACCTAATTACTCTGGTCCGGCCATACACGTGCTGGACGCATCGCGCAGCGTGACCGTATGCAGCAACCTGATGAACAAAGAAGGCCGCGACGAATACATCCAGGGCATAAAAGATGAATATGCCAAAGCCCGGGAGGCCCACGCCAATAAAAAGTCTGATAAGCGCTTTGTCACCATTGAGCAGGCCCGTGCTGATAAATTCAGGATAGATCTGGATAAAGTGGCGCCAAAGCCCGCCTTTACCGGCACTAAGGTATTTGAAGCATTTCCACTGGCCGAGCTGGTTCCGTATATCGACTGGACGCCGTTTTTCCATACCTGGGAACTGCGGGGCAGTTATCCAAAGATATTTGAAGATAAATTTGTGGGCGATGAGGCAAAGAAGTTATTCGACGATGCACAGAAATTACTGAAAGAGATTGTAGACAATAACTTGTTGCAGGCAAACGGCGTAATTGGTTTCTGGCCGGCCAATACCGTTGGCGACGATATTGAGTTGTATACTGATGAAACCCGCACGCAAGTGCTTACCCGTATTCATACCCTTAGACAGCAATCAGAAAAAGTAAAAGGCGAGCCGTATTATGCCTTAGCAGATTTTGTTGCCGAAAAGGAAAGTGGAGTTAAGGACTACTTTGGTGGTTTTGCGGTAACCACAGGTATAGGCTGCGACGAGTTGGTAGCTAAGTACGAGCAGGATCACGACGATTATAACAGCATCATGGCCAAAGCAATTGCCGACCGCCTGGCTGAAGCCTTTGCCGAAAAAATGCATGAGCTGGTACGTAAAGAATACTGGGGTTATGCTGCTAACGAAGATCTGACCAACGAAGAATTGGTAAAAGAGGAATACCAGGGCATCCGCCCGGCACCGGGTTATCCGGCCTGCCCCGAGCATACTGAAAAGATTACCCTTTTTGATCTGCTCAAAGCGGAGGACAATGCCCATATGCACTTGACTGAAAGCCTCGCGATGATGCCAGCTGCGTCGGTAAGTGGTTTTTACTTTGCGCACCCGCAATCAAGGTATTTTGGCCTGAATAAAATCAGCAAAGATCAGATTGAGGATTATGCAAAGCGTAAAAATATGTCGGTAGAAACGGTTGAGCGCTGGTTGGGGCCGAATTTGAATTATTAACCCCCCAGCCCCCTAAAGGGGGAGAAATAAAACGAAACGATAAAGCCCTTTGGTAATCCAAAGGGCTTTATCGTTTAAATATCGTAATAGATCGTTCCCCCTTGAGGAGGTGAGGGTTATTTTTTCTTCTCCGGGTCAGTATGATCATAAACTTCAGTACGCACCACTACCGAGTCTTTATTAAAATAAAGGATCAGATTTTTTTTATGTATAGGTGCCTTGCGGCCAAATTCATAACTATTATCCAGTATCTGATAGGTAAACTTTAAAGAGTCGCGGCGCTGCGGGCTGCCCAGCGAGTCAATCACCTGACGATAGTTTAAACCTTTAATATGATGATTTTGCAGCAAGTCTTCCAATATCTCATTGCGTAACGGGAAGTCCAGTCCGTCGCCATAGTGCCAATTGGCGCGGGTAAACTTATTGTGTTTACAACCGGTAAACGTTGCAAGCGCCAATAAACAAGCCAGTGCCTGTAGCGATAATTTCTTGGTCATCATACTAATATTACAGGGCAAAGCTACTAAAGCGAGCGCGTAAATTCATATATTCGTTCAAATCAAAATTAACATGATCTTCAAATTTACTCAACGCTTGCTGTTAGCCGGTGTGGCTTTAACGGCTTTTTCATGTACTCAAAATAAAGCCGTCGACGAGCGGGACGGGCTTTCGGCTTTTAATAAGGATAGCCTGGCCAGTCATATTATCACGCTTTCATCTGACGAATACAAGGGCCGCCGCCCATTTACCGAAGGCGAAACCAAAACCATCGCTTACTTACAAAATACCTACAAGCGCTTTGGCTTAGAGCCGGGCAATGGCAATAGTTACTTGCAGGATGTACCGATGGTGGAGATTACCCCAAAAACCGTATCGCCGTTAAAAGTAACCTCCCCGAAAGGAAGTTTTGAACTTAAAAATATCCAGGACTTTGTCATGTGGACCGAGCGTACCGACACCGTGCAAAACTTTAATAACGATGATGTTGTTTTTGCCGGCTTTGGCGTGGTAGCGCCTGAATATAAATGGGATGATTATGCCGGTTTGGATGTTAAAGGTAAAATTGTGATGGTGTTGGTGAATGATCCGGGTTTTGAAACCAGTGATACCACCATGTTTAAAGGCAAAACCATGACCTACTATGGCCGCTGGACCTACAAGTACGAAGAGGCTGCCCGTCAGGGTGCCAAAGGTTGTATCATTGTTCATAGTACTGCTGCGGCTTCGTATCCTTTCCAGGTAGTACAAACCTCAAACGGTGGTGTAAAGTTGCATTTGGATAAAAGAGCGAGCCATCAATATCAACTGGCCCTGCAGGGCTGGGTCACACATGACAATGCAGTTAAAATATTACAGGCCGGCGGTAAAGATACCAGCGTATTGCATACGGCCAATAACCGTGGCTTTAAAGGATTTAACACCGGCGTGAAGCTAAGCGAAACACTGACCACCAAAGTGGTTTTCAATAAATCACACAATGTGGTAGCCAAAATTACCGGCACCAAACGTCCTGATGAATACATTATTTATACAGCTCACTGGGATCATTTGGGTGTAGGTAAACCTGATGCCAAAGGCGATAGCATTTATAATGGGGCGTTGGATAATGCCAGTGGTACTGCTGCGGTATTGGAAATTGCCCGTGCCTTTAAAGCTTTAAAAACCCCGCCTGAAAGAACGATAGTTTTCCTATCGGTAACAGCCGAGGAGCAAGGTTTACTGGGTTCTGAATACTATGCCGAAAATCCAATCTATCCGGCTGATAAAACAGTAGCCAATATTAATGTCGATGGCATCAACAACATCGGTAAAACCAAAGACGTTAGTATAGCCGGCAGCGGCCAGTCTGAACTGGAAGATTACCTCAAAGCCGAACTGGCCAAATCGGGCCGCTATCTGGCGCCTGAGACGCATCCTGAGGCTGGCCACTATTTTCGTTCAGATCACTTCAGTTTTGCCAAGATCGGTGTACCGTCTATCACAATAGGTGGCGGTGTGGATGTAGTTGGCAAAGGGAAAGACTATGGTAAAAAAATGGACGATCAATATACCGCCATCCGCTACCATCAGCCTGCCGACCAGTACGATAGCACCTGGAATCTGGACGGTGGTTTAGAAGATACCGAACTGTTTTTCCAGATAGGTAAACGCCTGGCTTTTGAAACCACTTTCCCCCAATGGAAAGAAGGGTCTGAGTTTAAGAAATTGAGGAAGTAAAAGTTATCCTGACAACAGAAAAGGCTGCCAATTGGCAGCCTTTTCTGTTATAGCAGATTTAAAAAATCTTTGGAACTATAAACGGGTAAGTTGGGTATAGCCGATTTCTGTAAGCCTTTATCCTCTGAAATGAAGAAATCAATTTTATGATGTAAAGCTGTATAATATTGTAAGGCATCTTCAATATCAGTCATTTTTGAATTTAGCGCATTGATTGTTATAGCATGAGTGCAGTCAATTACCTGAATATCGGTTAATAATTGAAGCAATAATTGTTTTGCCTTATCTGTTCCGTAAGCTTTAGTTAACCAATAACTGGTTATATGAACTATTGATGGTGTAATAAATGCTTGAACTTCGCCGTCAATAATGAGTTGGATAAGTTGCTTTGACACGGCATAATTATCTCTTTTTAAAGAGAAATCAAGAAGCAAGTTTGCATCAACAAAAATTTTAGAAGCCATGTTTTGTTGACTGCTGTTCGTAATATGCTTTCTTCAAGTCCAAATTTTTATCAATAGCGGGGGCTTCTAACCCCTCAATCATATCTATAATATTGATTTTTTGAGCGGGACGAACAATCTTAGTGAAATATTCCTCAACCAAATCAGAAACGCTGGTCTGCTTTTTTTTAGCATAAGCTTTTACCTGTTTGATCAATTCTTTTTCTATTGTCAAATTAACATGCGTTTTCATAATAGCAAATATACGTATATATTTTAAAAGTGCGCATTATGCATTCCTCAACAGATAATCCTTAAACGCTTCAAAATCTTTACTCAGAGCCGTTACCTGTTTTTCTTTTTGCTGCAAATCTGCAACTTGCGCAGGTATCTCGATATGCTCAGCAATTTCCGCCGGGAAAACATCCGGGAATTTGCAGGGATGGGCGGTAGACAGGAAAATGCCGGCAGTATTAGCCAGGTGTTGATCTTGCTGATAATCTTTAAGTGCCTGCCAGGCTATGGCAGTGTGCGGACAAGCCACATATTTGTAACGGTCATAAATGGCTTTAATAGCCGCCGATGTTTCTTCATCATTAAAACTATAACCGCTTATTTCATGGTTAAGTAACGACGGGTTTTCTTTAAACATATCGGCAATACGCATCCAGTTGCTCGGGTTACCCACATCCATCGCGTTTGATAGTGTGGCTACCGATGGTTTTGCTTCATAAATGCCGGTCTTTAAAAACTGCGGAACGGTATCATTCGCATTAGTAGCGGCGATAAAATGCTGTACCGGCAAACCCATTTTCCACGCCATTATGCCTGCACCAATATTGCCGAAGTTGCCGCTGGGCACCGAGAATACAATTTTATCCTTGCCTAATTTCAAAGCCTGGGCATAGGCATTGAAATAATAAAAAGTCTGCGGAATTAAACGTGCAATATTAATTGAGTTAGCCGATGTTAAGCGATATTTTGCATTCAGCTCTGCGTCGGTAAATGCTCGTTTAACCAGTGCCTGGCAATCATCAAAAGTGCCGTCAATTTCTAATGCGCGGATGTTTTGTCCGTTGGTGGTTAGCTGCAGTTCCTGAATGTCGCTTACTTTTCCTTTTGGGAAGAGGATGGTTACGCGGGTATTCGGCACTCCTAAAAAGCCGAGGGCTACTGCGCCTCCGGTATCGCCTGATGTAGCAACCAGCACATCCAGTTGCTTTTCGCCTTCCTGCAAAAAGTAGCTCATGATGCGGCTCATAAAGCGTGCGCCAAAGTCTTTAAACGCCAACGACGGCCCGTGGAAAAGCTCCAGTACAAAAACATCTTCCTCTAACTGCACTATTGGTGCATAAAAGTTAATGGCGTCATGAATAATGGCTTGCAGACCATCTGCCGGAATATCATCGCCCAATAAGTTTTGGGCTACATGGAAAGCAATCTCAGGCAGCGAATAGCTGTCCAGGTTATTGATAAACTTGTCGTCCAGGCGCGGAATAGAAACTGGCATATAAAGGCCTTTATCCTGCGGCATGCTGTTAAAAACGGCGTCCTTAAAACTCACGCGCGATTCGGTATTGTTGGTACTGTAAAATTTCATATCACTCCTCTAAATCTTCCGCCGATTGGCGGAGAGACTTATAATTTATTAATTGTTGTCGTTCAAATGTTGTTATTCAAAGCCTCCCCTTTGGGGAGGTTGGAGGGGTGTTACCCCAGCACCCTCGGCCCGGCATCGTTTATCGGCGACACATAGGCGTTTGAGCCAATCTTGATGCCAGTTAAATGCTGCTGCAGTTTTTGGGTGATGATATGGGCGGTTTGCTCATCGCGGGTAAAGGCGAATACAGATGGGCCCGATCCTGAAATACCAAAGCTCACGGCTCCTAATTCCATGGCCATTTCGCGCATTTTGTGAAAATCGGGTATCAGCATAGAGCGTACCGGTTCCACCAAAACGTCCTGCATACTTCGGCCAATCAGGTCAATATCGTTCATAAATAAACCGCTGATCAGTCCGGCGATATTGCCCCATTGGGTCACGGCATCTTTCATACTGATTTTATTGCGGATGATCTGTCGCGCCTCGCGGGTAGGTACATCTACATCCGGAAAAACAATAGCGCAATACAAATCTTTCGGATGCGGCAGCCTGACAACGTCAAGGGGCTCATAGCTGCGAATCAGCACAAAACCGCCAAACAATGCCGGCGCTACGTTGTCGGCATGCCCGTGGCCGCAGGCCATTTCCTCGCCTTTCATGGCAAATGGCAGTTGATTAATCGGGTCGCTGGTGTCGCCTAATAAAGTTTTTGCGGCAAATAAACCTGCAACCGTACTGGCTGAGCTTGAACCCAGGCCGCTACCAATTGGCATTTTTTTATGTAGTTCGATGTCAAGCCCCAAATCGGTACGTCCAGCACTTTCCAGGTAATGCTTAACGCTTACGCTCACGGTATTTTTAGCCGGATCGAGCGGTAGTCGTCCATCGTCGCCGGTAATTTTGCTTATCGTGATGCCGGGTTTGTCAGTAACGCGCATGATCACTTCATCGCCGGGCGCGTTAACCGCAAAACCCAGAACATCGAACCCGCAAACTACGTTGGCTACAGTCGCCGGGGCGAAAACTTTTATGCTTGTGCCGACTTTTAAATCATCGGCAGCTATTATTTCTTGTATGTTATTTTCCATGTTTTTTAAGTCGATTAATTAGCGCCCACATTGATTAAATCGGCAAACACACCAGCGGCAGTAACCTCGGCGCCAGCACCAGGGCCTTTTACCACCAGCGGCCGCTCTTTGTACCTGTCTGTAGTGAAAGAGATGATATTATCGCTGCCAGACAGCATATAGAAGGGGTGGTTTTCATCAACCATTTGCAAGGTGATAGATGCTTTACCATCTTCAAGTTTACCTATGTAGCGCAGTACTTTATTTTCCGCTTCCGCGCGATTTTTAATTTCGGCGAAAAATGCATCTTCATCTTTCAGTGTCTGATAAAAATCTTCGACAGTGGCTGCATCCAAACTGCTTTGAGGCAACATGCTTTCAATTATCACATCCGAAGATTCCAGCGCATAACCCGCATCGCGTGCCAGGATGAGCATCTTACGCATAAAATCGGTTCCACGCAGGTCATCACGCGGGTCGGGTTCGGTATAGCCTTTATCCTGAGCCAGTTTCACGGTGTCGTGGAAGTTGGCATCACCTTTAAAATTATTGAACAGAAAAGAAATAGTTCCTGAAAGTATAGCCTCGATCTTTTGCACACGGTCGCCACTGTTCATCAGGTCTTTCAGCGTGCGGATAATCGGCAGGCCGGCACCGACGTTGGTTTCGTAAAAAAAATCAACACCATGTTGCCGCGCCGCGTCTCTGAATGTTTTGTACTGCTGGTATGAGCCCGAGTTGCCTATTTTATTACAGGTTACAATGGATATGGTCGACTTTAAAACATCTTCATAAAACTCAATTGGCTTAGCGCTGGCGGTGTTGTCAATAAATACGCAGTTAGGCAGGTTCATGCTTTTCATCTTGTTGATGAAAGCCGGAAGATCAGCCTTTTCCGGCGATTGATTTAACTCTTCTTCCCACTTAGCCAATGATACACCATCAGTATTAAACAGCATTTTACGGGTATTGCTAATGCCTACAATCTTTACCTGTATGCCATTGTTTTCCTGTAGGAATTCAGTATGTCCGTTCAATTGGTTAAATAATGTCTTGCCAATATTGCCGGTACCCAGGCAAAAGGCATGCAGGGTTTTGGTTAGCTGCACAAAGAAGGCATCGTGCACCGCATTTAAGGCTTTCGCCAAATCATTTGCCGATACGATCACCGAAATATTGTATTCTGACGAACCTTGCGCAATAGCGCGCACATTGACACCATTACGGCCCAGCGCATGGAACAGTTTGCCCGATACACCCGGCGTTTCTTTCATGTTTTCGCCTACAACGGCTAGTATGGCCAGGTCTTTTTCTATCTCTACGTGCTCAAGTTTTTTAGCTAGTAATTCCAGCTCAAACTCATGCTCAATAACACGGCGTGCGCGCTCTGTGTCGCCCGGCGAAACGGCGAAAGTAATGCTGTGCTCTGAAGATGACTGAGTGATTAAAATAACATTGATCTGCTCGCGGGCCAGCAGCGAGAACAGCCTACCGCTAAAGCCAGATTTACCCACCATGCCGCTGCCCTCAACATTCAGAATACTGATGTTATTGATAGACGATATACCCTTAATAGCCAGGTTTGATGGCGCACAGTGGTGTTTGATCACAGTCCCTGCAAAATCGGGCTCGAAAGTGTTTTTAATGACGATAGGGATCTTTTTTAAAAAGGCCGGGATCATGGTCGGCGGATAGATTACCTTAGCACCGAAATAGGATAGTTCCATGGCTTCGGTATAAGTTAACTCAGGCAATGAAAATGCTTTTTTCACCATGCGCGGGTCGGCAGTCATCATGCCGTTAACGTCGGTCCATATCTGTATTTCGGCGGCATTTAATGCTGCGCCAAAAATTGCTGCAGTATAGTCGCTGCCGCCACGGCCCAGCGTAGTGATCTGGCCCTCGTTATTACTGGCAATAAACCCGGTAACAAATAAGGTTTTGTCTTTATTCTCCTGGTACAAGCCGCGAATCAGTTGCTCGCTCAATTCGGTATTTACCTTGGCCTGGCCAAATGAGCTATCGGTTTTAATTACGGTTGATGTATCGACAAAAGCTGCCGGAAAGTATTGTGCGGCAATCTTGCTGATCATAAAGGCCGAACAGCGCTCGCCGTAGCTAACAATCAGGTCACGGGTTTTGGCGGTAAGTTCGCGCAGGGTCAATACGCCCTGCAATAGCTCTTCCAATACCTTAAAATTAATAAGTAAGCCGGTAACAGCAGGGTTTTGGTTCTTAATTTCAAGTAAAGCTTTCACCACGCCGATGTGGCGTTTTTCCAACTCGGATAGTTGTTGAGCAAAATCATTGCCGCTGGCAGCGTCTTCTGCCAAAGCAATAAGTGTGTTGGTTACGCCACTCATGGCCGATAATACTACTACCGGTTTGTCGGAGCCAGATTGTTTAACCTCTTCTTTGAGGATGTTTAACAGGGTTTGAATACTTTGAACCGAACCTACGGATGTTCCGCCAAATTTTAGGATCTTCATTACTGGGCTATTTAAAACAAAAGCGCCTTCCTCTGTGTGGAGGAAGGCGCTCATGTGGTTTATTTTTTATGTCTTTACACCATACGCTTATCTTCCTCCGTGGCTGTTGCCGGTGGTTGTAATCGTTGTGGTGGTTGTGTTTTTAATTATCATTGTTTTATGGCAGCAAATTAAATACTTAGTTTTTGAAATAACAAGAATAAAATTTTATTTTTTATATAATCTACAGATTTTATCAGCTTTACTGGTAAAGTTCGCTTTTAAATCGCTTTGCCAGTAAGCCGGTGGCTTGTTCTAAATCAATGTCTATCACCAAAACACCCGGCTCGCGATAAGGCTGCCAGGCAAGGCATTCGCCAGCCGGATGGATAACCGACGATGCGCAATCAGGATACTGAAAACAATAATTGACGCTGGCAAAGTAAATAGTGTTCTCTCTTGATCGCATCATCATTGCTTTCTCATAGTACGGGTTATCTGCTGCGCCCCAGTCGGTGGGCGAGGCGCCGCCTCTATTGCTGCCGGAGCAATGGGGGTGGAATACTATTTTAGCATCGCGCACTGCGGCCCATCGGGTTAGCTCTGGGTATCTAAAACCTTCATGGCATATAACCACGCCAAACTTTACACCATTTACCTCAAATAGTTTTCGCATTGTGCCGGGTGTCCAAATGTCGTCTTCACTGGGGTCCAGCTGGGTTTTAGGTTGATAATCCTGTAGTTCGCCATTGGCGGATATTACCCAGGCTACATTTTGATAGCCGTCGGACGAGTACCAGTCCATAGGCAGAATAATGGCAATTTGATTATCGGCAGCAATTTGACGCGCCTTTGCTAGAGCGGCTTGCAATTGTTGTGGTGTAGCCTTTTCAATATTAAATTCGGGATACGGATAGCCGGGGATAAACGACTCGGGAAAGCAAATGATCTCTGCTTTTTGCGCCGATGCTTCTTTCGCTAATTTTTCGAGTGATTGCAGGCCGTCGGCAATCGAGGTGGGGAACAGTGGCGATGCGAGTGCGATTTTCATGCGGGTATTGTTGTTGTCTAAAGGTCAGGTTTTTTGTAGAGAAGTGGTATTTTATTCGTCATCAATTTAATTTTTACCTTTGTAGTTCACACATGCAGGGATTAGTCACAAAATCAACCGGAAGCTGGTACCAGGTGCAAACACCCGATGGCAAGCGGTATGATTGCCGTATCAAAGGGAAATTCAGGATCAAGGGCATTGTAACCACCAATCCCATAGCCGTCGGCGACGAGGTTGATTTTGAAGTGGAACCCGACCAGCAAACTGCCGTAATCACCAACCTGCATCCCCGCAAAAACTACATCATTCGTAAATCTATCAACCTCTCTAAACAAGGGCAGATTATAGCGGCTAACCTTGATCAGGCGCTGTTGGTGGTCACTTTGGCATCACCGCGCACTTCATTAGGTTTTATTGACCGTTTTTTGGTGACAGCCGAGGCTTATGATATACCTGCCAAATTGGTATTTAATAAGTTAGATCTGTTTAGTGATGAAGGCCTGGAAATATTAGCCGATTATAAAGCGGTTTATGAAAACATTGGCTATCCATGCTATGAAGTCTCAGCATTGGTTGGTACCAATATCAACCAGGTGCAGGAGTTATTAAAAGATAAAATAACGCTGATATCGGGCCACTCGGGTGTGGGGAAATCAAGCCTGATCAACGCCTTGTTACCCGACCTTGAACTGCGTACCAGCGAAGTTTCTGAATGGAGCGACAAAGGCACCCACACAACCACCTTTGCCGAAATGTTTGAGACACCGCAAGGCGGTTTCATTATTGACACTCCGGGCATACGCGAACTGGGAATCATCGACATTGAAAAAGCAGAACTAAGCCATTTCTTCCCTGAAATGCGCGAGCGTATGCATAACTGTAAGTTTAACAACTGCCAGCATATTAATGAGCCAGGCTGCGCCGTGCTTGCCGCGCTTGAACGCGGCGAGATTGAGCCATCACGCTATGATAGTTATTTGAGTATTTATCATGGTAATGATACCAGGGCTTGATCTTAATAATGCTGATCTACATACAGTCCGCTAAATACTGAAGTCTGACCGTCTGTAACAAGATATTTTATTGATGATGTGCCATCCCAAAGCCTACCGTATCTTTGTGTGCCTGCAAGGAGCGATCCGGTTATAAATATATGCGTGTCAACAAGGGCAATATCGTTCAGTTCCGAGCCGCCCGAAAAATCCACCTGTACACCATTTACCCAATAATATGCCTTATCATACCCAAAATAAGTATCATCCTCGCCCGATCCTACCATATAAAAATCATTGCCTTTAGTTACAATGGCATTAGCATAAGCCCATTTGGTGGTTTTTGGAAGCGTGGTCATTACATCATTTTTCCAATAAACGGCGGTAGCATTTGAGCCGGGATTTAGCGTGCCGCATACATATATATTTGAGTTATCATCAATTGCTATACCTGTTGCTTCAGCGTTGGCGCCAAGGGCGTGTACAACCCCGTTTTTCCAGTAGCATGCAAATTCTTTGTTGTTTGCATCGGTGTATGAACCGGTGATATAAATGTCATTTCCTTTAACCAGTATCCGGGTTGCGCTGCCATTGTTGGTCAGTACGGTCTTTGCCTTGTTTCTCCAAAAAACACCCTGGTATAAGCCCGGGGCGCGTATGTTACCGACACAAAGTATGTCGTCGCCTTGTACGGTAATATCATTAGCTATTGAATTGTATTCAGTATGATCGGTTAAAGAAACGGCGGACTCAAAATTTTTCCAATAAACGGCATAAATATCCTTAGTAACGGTCTCATATCCACAGATATAGGTATTGCCTTTTGAAACCCAGATATTTGAAGCCGCAGACAGCGTATTAGATAAAGGCGTAAGGATACCATTTTTCCATAACTCAGCGTGGTTAACATCTGTTTGGTTTTTGTTAATATACCCGACATAATAAATGTCCGTTTGTAGAGTACCGCTTGTGCCGGTAGTACCAGTCGTACCCGTAGTGCCGGTTGTACCGGTAGTTCCAGTGGTGCCGTTTGACCCCTGATTGGGCACGGGCGCGGATTTTTTGCAAGATAACAAGCAGGCAAATAATAGCCCTGTGAAAGTTAAACAGGTAAAGGTTTTCATTGGTTTATAATTTGGGTTTACACTAATGTAGTGATTTTTAATGTATTGCCGCAAATATTTATTTTAGGTTAACAAACCAAATACCCCACGAAATGGTTGCTGTTTATAACCCATATATGCTTATAATGAAAAAACTGATGATCGCCTTGCCTTTGCTGTTAATTACATTGGCCGCCTTTTACCGCATGGATAATGGCCAGTGGGCGCTGGTTACGTCAACTAATACACCGCCGTCGCGTAACGAATGTGGGTTTGCTGCTGTTGATGGTAAATTATACCTGGTAGGCGGCGATGCAACGGCACAACCGGTCGAGATCTATGATCCGTCGACGTCAAGCTGGACAAAAGGAGCCACCGCCCCTTCAATTATGCACCACTTTCAGGCAGTAGATTTCGGTGATAAGGTTTATGTGCTCGATGCTTTTTCAGACCGAAACTATCCTAATCAGGTGCCTTTGGCTAATGCTTATGCCTACGACACCAAAACTGACAACTGGCAGCAACTGGCCGGTTTACCCGAGGGCCGCCGCAGGGGCGGGGCTGGTGCTGCGGTTTATAAAGGGAAACTGTACCTGGTTTGTGGCATTTTGCACGGTCACCACGATGGTACTAACGGGTTGTTTGACGAGTACGACCCCAAAACCAACAGCTGGAAAAGTTTGCCCGATGCGCCCCACATTCGGGATCATAGCATGGCTGTTGTGGTAAACGATAAACTCTATGCTGTTGGCGGGCGTAATACCAGTCTGCACGACCCTAACAACTTTATGTCGTTTTTTGATAAGGTGGTTTTGGATGTGGATTGCTACAACTTTAAAACCGGCAAATGGAGTACGCTGGCTGCTAAACTACCTAAAGGTACGGGTGGCGGCAACTGTGTGAACCTGGACGGTAAGATATTTTACATAGGCGGCGAGCGGGCTACGGCCACCACACCCAACGGCCCCCAAAAAGACGTTTACTATATCGACCCCGAAACTGATACCGAATGGAAAGCTGCCCCAAGCCTGAACAAACCCCGCAATGGCGTGGGCGCAGCGGTTTATAATCATCAGATTTACATTGCAGGCGGTGCCAGTGGTGATATTGGTTTGGAAAGGTTTGGGTGGAAATAGATTGCATGGTGTTCCACTTAAAATATGAAACACTTTGAAACAGTTATTTTTGTAACTTATTTATAATCAAGTTTTTGTCAAAATGAGTGAACCACTTTGGAACAGTAGTAATACTTTGAGTGGGTGATTTTAAGTGCTTGATATGAAGTTGTTTATATTGTTTTGTGCTGTTTTTGCTTTTTGTAGTGAAACACCTAAAATGGAACATGCATAAGATTCTTATGTATAATTAGTTTCTCGTTCGTGATATCGAATTTATTTATTTTGTCATGCTGAGGTACGAAGCATCTGCC
The DNA here is from genome assembly GCF_042686265.1 of Mucilaginibacter ximonensis. Lineage (NCBI taxonomy): Bacteria > Pseudomonadati > Bacteroidota > Sphingobacteriia > Sphingobacteriales > Sphingobacteriaceae > Mucilaginibacter > Mucilaginibacter ximonensis. Next base: position 123,954 of record NZ_JBHUPD010000002.1, on the reverse strand, counting down.
GGCTAGCTGAACGCGCAGATCCTTCGCTATTGCTGCGGATGACAAAAGTCAATCTCCAAGCAGCGCTTTCAAATTATCCAAAGTATCGGCCTCTTCTTTAGGTTTATCATGCCGCCAGCGCAGTATGCGCGGAAAGCGCAGCGCTATGCCCGATTTATGCCGCGTTGAACGGTTAATGCCTTCAAAACCTATCTCAAAAACCAGTTCAGGTTTTACCGTACGTACCGGGCCAAATTTTTCGAGCGTGTTGCGTTTTACAAAATAGTCTACCTTGTTTATCTCGGCATCAGTAAGGCCCGAGTAGGCTTTGGCAAATGGTACCAGCTTGTCGCCATCCCAAACGGCAAAGGTGTAGTCGGTGTACAGATCGGCGCGGCGGCCGTGCCCTTTTTGTGCGTAAATCATTACGGCGTCTACCGACAGCGGGTCTATCTTCCACTTCCACCAGTCGCCGCGCTTGCGGCCAACCTGGTAGGTGGCGCTTTTGCGTTTCAGCATTATCCCTTCGGCAATCATGGCCCGTGATTGTTCGCGGATGGTAGCCAGTTCATCCCAGCTTTCAAATTTTATCAAGGCCGATATACGGAATGTTTCAGGATAATTAGTAGCCGATTGTAATTGTTCCAGTATCTCCCGGCGTTCACTTTGTGTTTTATTGCGGATATCTTCGCCGGCACATTCCAAACAATCGTAAGCAATTAAAGCTACCGGGCTTTCTTCCAATATCTTCTTACTTAAATTTTTACGGCCAATGCGGGTTTGCAACACGTTAAAGGGCATTGGCTGCCCGTTTTGAAAGCTCAGTATTTCACCATCCAGCACGGTTCCATCGGGCAGGTCACTTAAAGACGGATGCAGCTCCGGGAACTTTTCCGTCGCCAAATCCTCGCCCCGGCTCCAGATAAATAGCTTACCCTCACGTTTAATAAGTTGGGCACGTATGCCATCCCATTTCCATTCAGCCTGCCAATCTGAGGCGTCGCCCAGGGCGCTTTTCAGGTCATCTGCCGACTTTTGTTTTTCTGACGTCTCTTGTATCGGGTAAGCCAAAAAGAAAGGGTAGGGGCGCGATATATCGTCTGCTGCCCCTTGTTCCTGTACAAGTTGGTCGTACGTGTAAGTTTCCGGCATCCAATTACCCATTATGCGATGGGTCAATGTTGCCGCATCTAATCCTGTAATGTCGGCCAGCGCTTTAATCACCAGGTTTTGTGATACGCCCACGCGGAAACTGCCTGTGAGCAGTTTGTTGAACACAAAACACTCCTGTGTATCCAGCACGTTCCATGATTCAATGAGCCAGAGCTTGCGTTCTTCTTCAGATTTTGCACTCAGTTCATTCAGCTCGCCTATCCAATCGGTAAGTGTTTTATCATTGGTGCTGTTGGCATTCTGCGGCATAAGCAAGGCCATGGTTTCGGCTAGATCGCCCACCACTTGGTAGCTTTCTTCAAATAGCCATATAGGTATATTGGTAATCTCTGTAGCCCAGGTGCGTACCTGGGTTGCGTTGATAACGCGTTTTGGCTTGCGCCCGGTAAACAGCGCCAGCATATGCATTTTATCTGTATCGGGTACACTGTTAAAATAGTCCTTTAAAACCTTAACCTTTTCGTTGGTTTTGTTGGTTTCGTCAAGCGAGGTGAAGAGTTGAGCGAAGGCTTTCATAAAAATAGTCCCCCAGCCCCCTCTAAATCTCCTCCGGCAGGGGAGACTTTTTGATTTTCAATATTTTTATTTGAGGCGAAGGCATCATAAAACTCCTCCCCATCCGGGGGAGGTTGGGAGGGGGCTCCCTCATCATCGCCATAAAGTGTGTGCACTTCATGCGCATCAAAGCCAATTTCATTTAAGTAACGGGTAAAGCTGGCTGTGTAGCCATGCGTCAGGTAAACTTTTTCGCAGCCGGTAGCATCTATGGCGCTGATAAGGCCATCCCAGTCGGCGTGGTCAGAAAGTATAAAGCCGCGATCAGCAGCCCGGCGTCGTTTTGCGCCCCGGATAGCCATCCAGCCCGAACAATATCCAAAACTGTAAGGTTGAAATTTACGCATCCAGGGTGTGCCTACAGATGATGGCGGCGCCAGGATAATGCCTTTGCGTACTTCGTCTTTTGGGGTGTCGATAGTAATGCGATGGGTGGGATTTAGAATTACGCCGTTTCGACGCAAAGCCTCGTTAGTATTCTCAATTACGCCATGGGTATATACCTTGCCGATGGACAGGTCAAGATTTTGCAAAATACGCTGCGCCTTACCCAACGAGTAGCCTACAATTACCGTCGCCAGCCCATTGTTTACATTGCTGCGCCACCAATTATTTACATCCTCAAAAATTTGTGCCTGCGGCTTCCATTGGTACACCGGCATACCGAAGGTACACTCAGATATAAAATGATGACAACGTACCGGTTCAAATGGTGTCGAAATACCATCGTCCTCTGTTTTATAATCGCCGGATACTACCCATATCTCCCCTTTATATTCAACCCTTATTTGCGCCGAACCGATAACATGTCCGGCAGGGTAAAGCGTTACACTTACACCGTTTTTCATGACCCTTTCGCCATACTCGACTGTTTGCAGTTGTATCTCGCCGAGGCGGTAATATAAAACCTCGCGCGACAGATGGTGGGCCAGATAATGTTTGTGCCCCCAATAAGCATGGTCGGCATGCGCATGGGTAATCACGGCATCGTCCACCGGTTTCCAGGGATCTATATAGAATTTGCCCTGATCGCAATAAATGCCTTTTTCAGTAAACTCAAGCAGTGGTTTTCTGGCCATGTTTAATAAACCGCTGGACTAAGAATTGGTTTGAGCTTGTGTTGCAGAGGCTTCACCTCCACGTCATGCCGAATTTATTTCGGCATCCCTCGCGCTAAGTTGCGAAACCAATAGCCGCGCGTTTACCTTGCAGATGGGATGCCGAAATAAATTCGGCATGACGTAAAACAAAAAACCCTGGCACGAGGGCCAGGGTTTTTGTTTTACGTTATTCAACTGCTTAATAACCCGGAGTAGCTATTTTAGTAAGCTTGGTGTCGCTGTTAATAAAGTCTATCAAAATTTGACCGGCTTCCAGTTTCAGCGGATCAAGATCTTCATTTTTAGGTTTAGCTTCGCCTTTTTTCAAAGGTTTATAACCCAGCGCTACACGCAGGTTGTTGTCGCGGGCAAGGGTTCTGGCCTCGTCGTCGTCGCGTTGTTTTTTAAGCTGCTGCTCGTTTAGGGTCACGCTTTTTTCTTTTTCGCTTTTGCGATAGTCGGCAATGGTTTGCTCAAAGGCTTTATAAGCCGCACTGTTGGCAACGCGCTGCTCGTGCATTTTTCTGAGCGACGGTATTACTGACGACAGATCGGCAACTTTAGTATAATCGCTTTTGGCAATCACGTCAAAAGGTAAAGCGGACGGATCGGTGTCCTCACCATATTTATCCAACGGAATTAATGACGGGAACTGAATATCAGGGATAACCCCTTTATGCTGGGTTGAGTTACCACTAATGCGGTAAAATTTAGCTATGGTTAAGTTTAACTGACCATATTGGCTTTCGCTGCCGGTTGATGTTGTTTTTTTAGGGCCTGTGGTTAAGCCTAGTTTTTCTGCAACCGAAGGAGTTATAATTTTATCCAGATCAATCTCACTTTGCACGGTACCTTTACCGTAGGTGTTTGTGCCGATGATTAAACCACGGCCATAATCCTGTATTGCACCTGCGAAAATTTCAGATGCCGATGCGCTGAAGCGGTCAGTCATTACTGCCATAGGGCCGGTGTAGGCAATTGACGGGTCTTCGTCTTTATTTACGTCAATTTGGTCTTGGGTATCCCTAACCTGAACTACCGGGCCAGTTTTAATAAACAAACCGGTAAGGGAGATAGCCTCATTTAATGAGCCACCCCCGTTTTCGCGCAAGTCGACAATAATGCCGTCAACACCTGCTTTTTTCAGGGTGTCCAGCACTAAACGCATATCGCGGGTAGTGCTTTGGTAATTAGGGTCGCCGGCGCGGGCAGCGTTAAAATCGGCATAAAAAGCCGGCACGTTAATGACGCCTATTTTGTAGGTTTTGCCGTTGCTGTTATAGGTTTTAATCTCTTGTTTAACCAATTGGTCTTTCAATACAATTTTGTCGCGCACCAGTTCAATTACTTTTGGCTGGTCTGAAACGGCTTTGCCCTGAGGCAATATTTTTAGCTTTACTACGGTGCCTTTGGTACCGCGGATAAGCTTGATTGCATTATCAATTCTCCAACCAATAATATCCTGAAACTCGCCGTCCTTACCTTGTGCTACAGCCAAAATCCGGTCGCCCGCATTAATCTGGTGGCTCTTATCGGCCGGGCCGCCGGCTACTACCGATTGGATGGTTACGTACTCATTTTTGGTTTGCAGTGTTGCGCCAATACCTTGCAGCGACCTTGACATCTCCATATTAAACTGCGCAGCATTAAACGGGTCGAAATAGTTGGTATGCGGATCGATGGCGTTGGTAAAATCGTCCATAAAGATCTGGAATACGTCATTACCGTTTAACTTGCCGTTTTGTGTCAACAGGTCCTGGTAACGTTTTTTAAGTTTCTCTTTGTCTTTGGCGACATCCTTGTCGGCCAATACCAAATTCAACAGATCATATTTAACACGTTTGGTCCACTCTTTATCCATCTCAGCTTGCGTGGCTACCCATGGCAGGTCAGTCCTATCGTAAGTAAAAGACTCTTTTTCGCTAAAGTCGAAGTTGTTGTTCAACTGTGCTATTGAGTATTTGATGCGCTCCTGATATCTTTTTTGGAACACGTTAAAGATGTAGTAAACATCATTCAGGTTACCGTTTTTGATATCGTCGCTTAAAGAGTTTTTGTACTTGTTAAAATCCTGTATATCTGAGGCTAAAAGATACGTATGGGTTTCGTCTAAACTTTTCAGGTACCGGTCAAATATCACTGCCGATAAAGAATCATTCAGTTGGACTTTTTTATAGTTATATGAGGTAATAAACTTGGCTACGGTTTTGCAAACCAGGCTTTGCTGTTCGGTAGGCTCCAGATTATTTGAGCCCGGCACTTTAATAATTGGTGCAGGAGTAGCGTGACAAGCCAGGGTGGCCCCCACGGCAAGCACAAAATAAAATCTTTTAAACATATCTTTTACTAACGTTAATTCGGGTGTTTTGGTAGGGTACATCAATACTTGTGCCTATTATAAATTGCTAATGTAAAAAAAGAGATGTCAAGTTAAGCATCTCTTTATATAAGACTAGTTACAAGTAACAATATTACAATAATGTTTTACTGTTTTATTATTTCGATAAGTATTTTACGTAATTGTTATAAACCAGGCTTAGTTTACAACAGTTTTGGCATTGGCGGCTTCAACCGCCTCTGCATAACGCAGTTCGGCCTTAACAGCTACAATTTTATTGGTTTGCAGAAATTTTATCTTTTTGTTTACCAAAGCAACGTCAGTCTGCATCCCTTTTGATACAGCCAGGTCATGTGCTTCCAGTAAATCGGCCATAGCCAGCGTCAGTTCACCTATAGATACTTTGATATCTGTTAACAGATAAAGGTTATCCAGTACGTGGCGGGCATTACCGGCTTGTTTAGCTATATTGTTGCTTTGCAGCAAATACCATTTGGCTTCAGAAAAACGATTTTGCTTCAGGTACAAAATTGCCAGATCAGTAAAATTATAACTGGCCTGGTCATAAATTCTGAAACGCATGTTATGTTTGGCTTCTTTCAAAATCGACGCTTCTTCAATCTCAAGGTCGTACACAGAACGCGGTATTTTTACTACTTCAAGCTTTGCCGGCGGATTATCTTTAATTTGTATCTGGTAGCTGACAGGAGCAAGGCTAAGCACTTCAGGAGCTGGTTTGTGCTTGCGTTTCCAGAATTGGGCCGATGCTGATAAACTTAAGGTAACGAAGACTAAAAAAAGAAAAAATCTCATCAATATTTATTGCTTAATTAATTAAGTCCTCTGTTAACGATATCTTTCAGCGTTTATTATACTGCCAATTTATGTATTTATCTTGAGGTTAACAAATGTGTCGCAAAATTTAAATTGCAGCGGGCAGGCTCAGGAAGAAAGTAGTGCCCTGGCCGGCAACGGTTTCAAACCAAACCTTGCCCCCGGCGTTCTCAACCGAGTTTTTTACAAAAGCCAAACCCAAACCAGTACCTGAACTTTTGGTGGTAAAGTTAGGTTCAAATATCTTTTCGCGCATACCCTCAGGTATGCCGTTGCCGTTATCTTTCACCGCTATACTGATGTTTTTTTCGTCGGTTTCGTAAGTGATGTCCAGTAAGCCAAGCCGGTCGGCAGGGGTTGCTTCAATAGCATTTTTAAGCAGGTTGTTAAAGCAGCGCAGTAACTGGTCCCTGTCGGCTACCACAAAAAAGGGCTCATCAGGCACCTGGTAGTTTATGGTAAAGTTTTCGGTTTGCTTAAATATGGTAACAGCCTGATTAATCACTTCAAATATATTGAAGCGTTCCATACGTGTATCCGGCATTTTAGCAAAGGCCGAAAACTCAGAGGCTATCTGTGATAAACTTTCAATCTGCTCTACAAACGACTTGCTGAAACGTTCAAACTTCTGGTCAAATTTGGCGTCTTTCTCGCGCCATGATTTCTCCAGCAACTGCAAGCCCAATTTTAAAGGCGTAAGCGGATTTTTGATCTCATGCGCTACCTGCTTGGCCATTTCGCGCCAGGCACTCTCCCGCTCAGATTGTGCCAGCCGCGCGGCACTGGCTTCAAGTGCTGAGATCATTTTGTTGTACTCTTTTATCAGCGCACCTATCTCATCGTCACGATCCCATTTAATGGGCTCATTCTTTTTGCCATAAATTGTTTTGCTTAAACTCTGCTGGATAAAATTCAACGGATTGGTTATCTGTCTGGCAATGATAACGGCGAGCAAACCTATCGCAATAAAAATAATAGCATAGATATTGATCATGAAGTTTAACAACGAGCCGATACGCTCTTTATAATCGGCCTGGTTAGAGAAATAGGGCAGTTGTAAAAAGGCTACGGTTTCGCCTTTGCTGCGTATGGGCGCATAAACGGTTTTATAGTTTAATCCGCCTATCATTTCATCATTTACAATTTCAGACCGCTTTTCTACGCACAGGTTAATATAGGCCTTGGCATTCATGCGTTTGGCAATGAGGTTATCATCATAAATACGTGGCTGCGTAGTAATGAGCAACGAGCCGTGACTGTCAAATAATACCAGATCAGACGAATAAGAGGCTGCAATGGCGTCAAATTTCAGCTGACTTTGCTCATTAATGTGGGTCATGTATTTATCAAACATGCCGTTCTCAAAAGCATCGGTTATCTTAATAATACGGTCACGTATCATGTTGTCCTGCTGGGTCTGATACTCGGTACTTATGGAAATGTAAGTAACTACGCCTACCAATATCAGTGTAATCACTACCGCAAACACCATTGAAAACTGGATGCGGGTTTTGTACATCAGTTTACCCAGCGTGATCTTAAGCCCCCATTTTATTTTGTTGTTGGTAATGGTCAGGATCTTAATACGCAGCCAGGCCCAGCTTGCTGCAAATACAACCACACTGAACAGCAAGAGTATTACAAAAAAGAAAGTAACAGAAGTAATGCTGTATAAAAATGATGGTTCCTTTTTACTTACAACTATAACATTCCGTTCAGACGGCTTGTAAATAAGATGGTCGTAAATAATGTTGGGGCGGTACCAGGATCCGCTTTCGGTTTCGCTGGTTCTATGATTAAATGTTTTAACCGGATAGGCATAGGCTATGCGCACTAACCTGTAAATATAGCTGCCGCTCTGCGCCACCAGTTTGTTATCTGAATAAAACGCGTACGAGTAATTTTTAAAATCATCGCGGTCACGCAGGCGCCCGTCAATTAATAACTCAGGGAAATAGTTCGTTGTCTGCAGCGCTTTTGATTTTAGCTCAATAACTATAGATCCCCAGTTTTTATCGCCTTTTGCTATAGGGATAATGCCAAAATAATTCTGGAACCCAAATGACTCGCCCCAGTTTTCGCGATAAAAATAATTAGACACCTTAAGTGAGCCAAGCATCACCATGTCCTTATAGGCCGAAAGCGGATTGTCCTGGTCGGCCGATAGCGGGCGTTCATGGGCGTTATACGCGTGTACTTTAAAATCATATTTAGAAAGGTAACCGTCAAAATACAATTTTTGTAAACGGTTTTGCAGGTAGTCGGCGTTGTGTATGGTGTCTGCGAAATAGTTTATAATAAATGGGTTGTTGGCAATCTGCCGTTCTACTTTTTTCAACAGGTAGTCAGCCACAGAGTCTGTCGGGTTCTCTAATTTATGCACCAGGGCCTTACGGCTTTCTTTTTCTTTTTGATCTGCAAAGTGACTCAGGCTCATGGATGCTATCACGGCGCAGATCAGCAATACGCCGGCAAACATAAAAGTAGTTGGCTTGCCGTTGTTATAATGGTAGCTGTAACCGCGCATTACCACAATTAGCCCCCATAAAATGTAATAGGTTATTATTTCTTGTCTTACAATACTGAAATAACAGGTAGCCGTAATTACAGCAATGATCAGTAAAATGAGCTGATGTTTTATCGGTACTGGTACCCGGCTGCATATGGTTTGAAAAACTTCGTTAAGCAGGTAAAATATAAAAAAGCTTAAGCAAAGCATTAATATGCCGCAGAAACTATATGCTGATAAGCCCAGTACGTTATTTACGTCAAAATTGATGTCTGAGTGTATTACCAGGCCATGAAATACGCGCATCAGGATAATTGACACACTGATAAGTACTGCGATACAGGATATAACTAATACATACCCGCCTGCTTTGCCGGGCTGGTATTTAAGAAGTTTGAAGCGTTGCCGGTAAATGTGAGCTACCAGCCAGCTAATCAGGAAAAGGTTGATACAAAGATCGCCTAATGATGGAAACAGTTTGCTGGTGCTGTAAACATGAGGATTAAAAATATCAAGCCGGTAAGTAAAGTTTGGCCAACCGTATTCAAGATTGAGGTACCGTATGCCGGCAATAAACACTGCGAGGAAAATGAACGACAGAAACAGTTGGCCTTTGTTAACAAGGTATGAGCAAATGTTTTGAACCAGTACGCAAATTACCAGCAGGGTTATTAACCAAAGCACCAGCTCGAAATAAAAGAAACGATAGTTAAGCTCGTTAGACTTTACCTTAACCCAAAACAGATTAACCTTTGTTATACTTTGAACGGGAAAGGCGTCTTTATCTGTAAAATCGGCAATATCTATATTGTTATCTTTTAGTAAATCGGGTGCAAATGTGTTTTTAAGGTATTGATTCTGTACCGCGTAATTGGTTTTTACGGGGATCAAGAATATTACCGAGAAATCCCCGTCGCTTTTTTTTACAGCCTCATAATAGCCGTTATCCCAACGGTGAAATGAATAACCTTCTTTGGCATAATCAGGCCCTGGAGGTATCATGCTGATATCGCTCCAATATTGTACACGGTTATTTTTATAGGTTATTACCAGTATGTTATGGTCATCTGTAAACTCCTGTATGCATTTTAAGCCGTCCTCGTAATTATTGGCTATGGCTTTAAAACGGTTAAGGCCATCAGGAGCGCTAAGGGCTTTATTAATAAACTCTTCTTTTTGATGCAGCCCGTTTTCGAGCATCCTGGCTGTTTGTGCCAGGTTAACGGCAGGCGTATACGTCGAGCGTACAATTATCGACGTCAATAATAAACTGGCACCAAGCAGTGCCAACATTAACCTGATTTTTCCAGCGTAACTCAAAAGCGGTATAAGGTGTTAAGACATTTGTAAACTTACAAATAAAAAAAAGCCGCTTTAGTTTGCGGCTTTAAAAAAAATTATTGCTTAACGTGCATTTTTATTAAGCTAAAGAAGCACTTGATGTTGGCATTGCGCGGTCAACTTTTTTAACCAGGCCCTGCAAAACATTCCCCGGGCCCACTTCTGTAAATGAAGTAGCGCCATCTTCGATCATGCGTACAACGGTTTGTGTCCATTTAACAGCGCCGGTTAACTGGGCTATAAGGTTCTTTTTGATGTGCTCAGGGTCAGTATATGGCCTGGCATCTATATTTTGATAGATAGGGCAAGACGGGGTGTTAATTGTAGTGTTCACGATTGCGTGCTCCAGCTCAACCCGGGCGGCTTCCATTAGCGGCGAATGGAAGGCACCGCCTACATTTAATTTCAAGGCACGTTTTGCGCCGGCCGCAGTCATCAGTTCGCAAGCTTTGTCAATGCCTGAAATGGTGCCTGAAATTACCAGTTGCCCGGGGCAGTTGTAATTTGCCGGAACTACCACGTCGCTGATGCGGTGACAAATATCTTCAACTGTAAAATCATCCAGACCCAAAATAGCAGCCATGGTTGATGGTTGTATTTCGCAGGCTTTTTGCATGGCATTGGCACGGGCCGCCACTAAACGTAAGCCATCCTCAAACGATAAAGCGCCTGCAGCAGTCAGCGCTGAAAACTCTCCAAGCGAGTGACCTGCAGCCATTTCCGGCGCAAAGTCAGGTAAAATTTTGGCTAAAATAACCGAGTGTAAAAATATAGCCGGCTGCGTTACTTTGGTTTGTTTAAGGTCCTCATCAGTACCGTTAAACATAATGTCAGTAATGCGGAAGCCCAATATTGCATTAGCTTGCTCAAATAGTTCACGCGCCTGCTCAGATTGCTCGTAAAGGTCTTTGCCCATACCTACAAACTGCGCGCCCTGTCCTGGAAAAATATATGCTTTCATTGGTTAGTTAATAGTTTATTAAGTTGATTGAGTGAGTGGTTGTTCATGTAAAATTAGAAATAAGTTTTTTTTTGATAGTTGATTAATAAATGGTGATAAACCATTCACTTAATCAACCACTCACCCAATCAACTCAATTTCTGTGATATCAAATTCAAAAACTCTGCCCTTGTTTTCTCCTGGAAAAAACCGCCTGAGAATGCCGAGGTGGTAGTAACTGAATTTTGTTTTTGCACGCCGCGCATACACATGCACAGATGCCGGCACTCCAGAACTACGCCTACCCCTACAGGTTGTAAGGCATCCTGTATACAGTCGCGTATTTCGTTGGTTAAACGTTCTTGTACCTGTAAGCGGCGCGAGTAAGCATCAACCACACGTGGTATTTTGCTCAGCCCCACCACATAGCCGTTGGGGATGTAAGCAATATGCGCTTTGCCAAAGAATGGCAGCATATGATGTTCGCACATGGAGTAAACCTCAATGTCTTTTACAATTACCATCTGGCTATACTCTTCTTTAAAAAGCGCCGAGTTTAATATCTCTTTGGGGTTTGCATCATAGCCCTGCGTTAAATATAACATGGCTTTAGCCACTCGCTCAGGGGTTTTTAACAAACCCTCGCGACCGGGGTGTTCGCCCAGCAGGCTCAGAACCTCTTTGTAATGGCCAGAAAGGCTCTCGATCAATTCAGGGTTATAACGGTCAATTTTTTCGTAACCGTAAATGTCGTCATCCCTGTCGGGAATGTTGTTGTCGTTGATCATGTTGTGGGTTTATTCGCCAAAATACTCGGCCGAGTTATTCTCGGTCTCATATAATTTCACAGAATGTAAAAACACACCCTCGTAGGCTTCAATAGGTGCTTTAAGCTGGTTAAATATCTCGATACAAAGCAACTCGGTCGATGCCATTTTGCCTTTCATAAAATCAACATCCAGGTTAATGTTTTTATGGTCGAGCTTTTCAATAACATATTCATGTATGATAGTTTTAAGCTCTTTTAAATCTATCAGGTAACCTGTTTGGTGGGTAACCTGGCCTTTAACCGTTACAAATAAATTGTAATTGTGCCCGTGCCAGTTGGGGTTGGCGCATTTGCCAAACATCTCAAAGTTTTTCTCTGCAGTCCATTCATCACGGTACATGCGGTGTGCTGCATTAAAATGTTCTTTGCGCGTTATATGTATCATCATAATAATTACGGCGGCAAATATACAAAAGTTTTAAACAGGCAATTTTATTTCGGGCGCCGGCGTTTGTGTTTAGTATAACAAATGACGCCGCCATGAGGTTTGGCCATAACCCGTTGCCTATTAAAATTTAATTATATTAGCATAAAACTAAGCCGCCTATGCGCATACTTATTGTTGTAGCTACCCAGCCCGAGGTTGAACCTTTAATGCAGGCCCTGGGCATGCAAAAATCAGACGAGGCAGATAATCTTTTTGTGCCCAGACATACTTCAGTGGCCAACTGTTCGGTTTTAGTTACCGGCGCGGGCATGGTGCCTACGGCTTTTGCTTTAGGAAGGCATTTGCCGCATAACGTTTACAACCTGGTGATAAACCTTGGGATTGCAGGCAGCTTTGACCGTAATATTCAATTAGGGAGTGTTGCCGAGATCACCAAAGATACCTTTGCCGAATTAGGCGCCGAGGATGACACTCGTTTCATCAGTATTGAGCAACTGGGTTTTGGCGCCAGTATTTTTGCGCCAACCAGCAGTTTAGATCATTTTACCAAAAAGCTGACGGCGCCGAAGGTGTCGGCCATTACGGTAAACACCGTTCATGGTAATGATGCCAGCATAGCTAAAATAGTGGAACGTATAAATCCACAACTGGAAAGTATGGAAGGGGCGGCATTCTTTTATGCCTGCCATGCTTTGAAGGTGCCCTGTGTACAAATCAGGGCAGTGTCAAATTATGTCGAAAAACGTAACCGCGACAACTGGCAGATAGGGCTTGCTGTTAAAAATCTGAATACATTTGCGCTGGATTTGATCAGAGAGCTTTAATAAGTTTTACGTGAGACGTTTGACGTCGTACGTGTTTTCTTAGATAGTTCTTACATATAACGTCCAACGTAAAACGTACAACATGAAACTAACACTCGGCTTTTCGCCTTGCCCTAATGATACCTTTATTTTCGACGCGCTAATACATCATAAAATTGATACCGAAGGCCTGGACTTCGAGGTTTTTTATGACGATGTGGAAACGCTTAACCAAAAAGCCTTTCGCGGCGAACTGGATATTACCAAACTAAGCTACCATGCCTTTGCTTATATTGTAGATAAATATGTGTTGCTGGATGCGGGCAGCGCATTGGGTTTTGGCGTTGGACCGATGTTGATTTCGGATTTCGAAATTTCGATATCGGATTTAAAAAATAACAAAATCTTAAATCGTAAATCTGAAATCGTAAATCCACTGATCGGTATCCCCGGAAAATATACAACCGCTAACTTTTTGTTGGGACTGGCATTTCCTGAAGCTACCAACAAAGTAGAGCTGGTATTCTCGGACATAGAAAATGCCGTACTGGAAGGCCGTGTTGATGCCGGACTCATCATCCATGAAAATCGCTTTACCTACCAGGACAAAGGCCTGAAAAAGATCATTGACCTGGGCGATTACTGGGAAAAGGAAACCGGCTGTGCCATTCCGCTGGGTGGCATTGTGGCTAACCGCAATTTACCTGCAGATGTTCAGCACAAAATCAATCGCGTGTTGCGTAAATCTGTCGAATTTGCTTTTGCTAACCCGAAATCGGGTTTGGAATATATCCGCGAGCACGCACAGGAAATGAGCGAGGAGGTGATGTATAAGCATATCGAACTGTACGTGAATAAATATTCAGTTGATCTGGGTGAAGAAGGGCGTAAGGCTATTCAGCTGATGTTTGATACAGCGCTGGAGAAAGGTATTATTCCGGCGATTGGGAAAGATGTTTTCTTAACCTAAATTCTCTTTTATTATTCTGAGCATAGCGAAGAATTTTATCGCTTATACAAGATTCTTCGCTATGCTCAGAATGACAAGTTTATTTAAACAAGAAAGGGTGCAGCAACGCTGCACCCTTTCTTGTTTAAGTGATCAGGCTTAATACAACAAATGATCATACGGATATCTATCCACATGCAACTGCTTGATGTAATCATAAAGCACTGATCTGAACTCGTCGATATTCTCCTTGTTTGTAGCCGATATAAATACAGCCGGGCTGCTGTTTTTAGCCATCCAGCTGTGTTTAAAGTCTTCCAGTGTTACCGGTTTAACCTCTTCGTCAGGCGTCATCTGCATGGGCTTAAATGCATCTATTTTGTTGAAGACGGTGATGGTCTGTTTGTCTGATGCACCCAGGTCTTTCAGCGTTTCATTTACCGCGCGGATATGATCCTCAAAGCTTGGGTGCGAAACGTCTACCACGTGTACAAGTAAGTCGGCTTCGCGCACTTCATCAAGTGTCGATTTAAAACACTCAACCAGGTCATGCGGTAATTTGCGGATAAAACCAACCGTGTCCGACAACAGAAACGGTACATTCTCGATCACTACTTTACGTACAGTCGTATCCAGCGTTGCAAATAATTTGTTCTCCGCAAACACGTCCGACTTCGATATCATGTTCATGATGGTGGATTTGCCAACGTTGGTATAGCCTACCAGCGCTACACGTACCATTTGTTTACGGTTTTTGCGCTGGGTTTCGTTCTGGCGGTCTATCAGTTTCAGGCGCTCTTTAAGCAATGATATCTTGTCCAAAATCAAACGGCGGTCGGTTTCAATCTGGCTCTCACCCGGGCCACGCATACCGATACCACCTTTTTGGCGCTCTAAGTGCGTCCACATACGGGTTAGGCGCGGTAACAGGTATTGCAGCTGCGCCAGCTCAACCTGCGTTTTAGCCTGAGCCGTTTGTGCGCGATTGGCAAAGATGTCCAGGATCAGGTTATTGCGATCAAGGATCTTTACCTGCAGCTCATTCTCGATGTTACGAAGCTGCGATGGTGACAACTCATCGTCAAAAACCACCATGTCTATTTCTTCTGACTTTACATAAGCTTTGATGTCCTCCAAACGGCCCGAGCCCACAAACGTAGCACGATCAGGTTTAGACAATTTTTGGGTGAAGACTTTCTCCGTTTTTGCACCGGCAGTTTCCACCAGGAATTCAAGTTCTTCTAAATATTCTTTTGCGCGTTCATCGCTTTCATTGGCGGTAATAACGCCAACCAGCACGGCACGCTCCTGCTTGATAGCAGTGTCATAAAATTTTTGTCTCATTAATATTGATTTATCAATCAAAATGCCAAGTTACAAAAAGCAATAAGCTGTTGTAACAGGTCTGCCATTTAATTGCAGCAGCTTTAATTAACTCTAAAATGGATGGGGATGACTATGCCGGATTTTTCGGTTTGAATAAGCTATAGTCTATCTGTTAGAATCACATGGTGTGTGGTATTGAAGTATTTGTTGGGGCAAAGATAGAAAAAATAAACTAACTGCAGTAGGCACTGGCATTGTTCGATATATCTAAATTACTTAACTTTATATTATGACATTGTTAGAGCGCAAAATATCCCTTCACAAAAAAATTGATAATCTCAATGATGAAATGCTTTTGGAAAAGCTTGAATCTATGATAGATCATTCAGAAAAGGTGTTTGTTATACCGGAGCATATGAAGGAGGGTATACGAGAGGGTTTAGAGGATATCAAAAACGGAAATGTTATCACGATGGAGGAGTTGGAAAAGAAATATGAAAAATGGCTCAAAGAATAGTCTTTTCCAAGAAAGCCGAAATAGACTTAGAAAGAATTATCGAGTTTAATAACAGGAGAAATCAATCAGATACTTATTCAAAAAAGCTTTTCTCAAGATTAAATCGTCGATTAAAGCTACTGTTAAAGCAACCTTTTAGCGGAATTAGAACTGATTTCGATCAAGATTATTTAGGTGATCCATTCTTACTTGTTTGGGATGCTTATTATATATTTTACACCTACAATGGTATTATATTAGAGGTTGCCCGTATATATCATCAAAAAGAAAACATCCATCGCTAATTATTCTATAAACAAAAAGAGCGACAGGTAATCCCATCGCTCTAATTCCGAAATCGAAAATTCGATATCCGATTAACCTATATCAGCAGCCTTACCGGCTCTTCTAATAATTGTTTTAAGGTTTGCAGGAATGCCGCAGCGCTTGCGCCGTCAACCACGCGGTGATCTGAGCTTAGCGTTACTTTCATTACGTTGCCCGGAACAACCGCGCCATTTTTAACTACCGGAACAGCCTGGATACCGCTAACTGCCAGGATACAAGCGTTTGGCGTGTTAATGATAGCTGTAAACTCGTCAACACCAAACATACCTAAGTTTGATATGGTGAAGGTTGAGCCTTCCATTTCGTTTGGCTGCAGTTTTTTAGCTTTTGATTTCTGTGCAAACTCCTTAACCTCAACCGACAAGTGGCTCAATGATTTGTTATCGGCAAATTTGATCACCGGTACCAGCAACCCTTCGTCAACCGCAACAGCTACACCGATGTGTACGTGCTCATTGGTGCGGATCTTGTCGCCCAGGAAAGATGAATTTATAGCCGGGTGCTGTCTTAAAGCAATCGCCGCAGCTTTAACTACAAAGTCATTAAATGATATTTTAACCGGTGCAACCTCATTGATCTTGTTACGTGCGGCGATAGCCTGATCCATATCGATAGACATAGTTACGTAGAAGTGAGGGGCGGTAAACAAGCTGTCAGACAAACGACGTGAAATAGCCTTACGCATTTGTGTAACCGGGCGTTCCGTAAATTTCTCTTCGCCGGTAAAGCTTGGTAACACAATAGGAGCAGCAGCCGGTTTTGCCGGAGCGCTACCTTGCGCAGGAGCACTTTCAGCAGCCGGAGTGGCAGCTGGTGTAGCTCCTGGTTTAAAGTCCTCTATGTCCTTTTTAACAATGCGGCCACCTTCTGCAGTACCTTTAACTGCATTCAGGTCTATGCCTTTTTCTTTAGCTATTTTACGAGCCAATGGCGATGCTTTTACGCGGCCGTCGCTATGTGAAGTTTCTTTTTCTTCTTCGGCAGCAGGAGCTGTTGCAGCAGCGGCAGGAGCGCTTTCAGCAGCCGGAGCGGCAGCAGGTGCAGCAGCGCCGCCATTGTCTTGCAAGAGCGGGGTAATGTCTGTACCTTCTTTACCTACAATAGCAATAATGCCATTAACAGGTGCAGCTTCGCCTTCTTTTACACCTATATATAATAGTGTGCCGGCTTCGTAACCAACAACTTCCATGGTGGCCTTGTCGGTTTCAACGTCAGCTAACGAGTCGTCAGCCCTTACTTTATCGCCAACTTTGAAGTTCCACTTATTAATTACGCCTTCAGTCATGGTGTCACTTAGCAACGGCATACGGATAACGGTGGCCGGTATGCTTGACAGATCAACTTTAGGAGCAGCAGGTGCGCTTTCAGCGGCCGGAGCAGTAGCAGCGGCCGGTTTTTCTTCGGCAGCAGGAGCGGCGGCAGGCGCAGAGCCGGCGCCATCTAAGGCAGCTTTATAATCTTCGCCCTCTTTGCCTAAAACGGCAATTACAGCGTCAACAGGTGCAGCTTTACCTTCTTCTATACCGATGTACAGTAAAACGCCGTCCTGGTATGATTCAAAATCCATGGTGGCTTTATCGGTTTCGATCTCGGCCAATACATCGCCCGATTTTACCTTGTCACCAACTTTTTTATGCCATTTTGCAATGACACCTTCAGTCATGGTGTCACTCATCTTAGGCATTTTAACTACTTCGGCCATATTATATTAGGATGAATAGGATATTTTAATTTTTGTATTAAGTTTTTAGTCTAAAGTCTCCCGACTAAAAACTAGTCCATAATGTATGGATAATCTTTTTGCACGTAAACATCAGTATATAACTCTGATGCTTCAGGCCATGGCGATTCTTCGGCAAATTTTACTGATTCATCAACCTCGGCTTTTACCTTGGCTTCAATTTCTTCAAACCATTTCTCATCAGCATACTTATTTTGTTCAATAGTAGCTTTTACCGCCTCAATAGGGTCTTTTGCTTTGTAGCTTTCCAACTCTTCTTTGGTACGATATTTTTGAGGGTCAGACATTGAATGGCCCTTGTAGCGGTAAGTGCGCATTTCCAGGAAGGTTGGGCCTTCGCCGGCACGTGCACGTTGTACAGCTTCGTCCATGGCGTTATGTACGGCAACCGGGTCCATACCGTCAACCGGCGATGAGGGAATACCGTAAGGCAAGCCTAATTTATAAATATCGGTTTGTATGGTGGTACGTTGTACCGAGGTGCCCATAGCGTAACCGTTGTTTTCGCAAATAAATATTACGGGCAGTTTCCACAAGGCCGCCATATTAAAGGTTTCATTTAAAGCACCCTGACGTACGGCGCCATCGCCCATGTAGGCAACGTTAACAAAATCAGTGCCCTTATATTTTTCGGCGAAAGCAATACCGGCACCCAGTGGAATCTGTCCACCAACGATGCCATGACCACCGTAAAAATGATGCTCTTTGCTAAACATGTGCATTGAACCGCCTTTGCCTTTTGAGCAGCCTGTAGCCTTGCCATAAAGCTCGGCCATAACCTCCTTGGCGCTTACGCCTTGTGCTAAAGCATGGGCGTGATCGCGGTAAGCGGTTATCAGACTGTCGCCTTTTTTCAATACCGACATCGCGCCGGCTAGTACTGCTTCCTGACCAATATATAAGTGGCAAAAGCCCCTGATTTTTTGCTGCCCGTACAGCTGTCCTGCTTTCTCTTCGAATTTACGCATCAAAAGCATAGACTCGTACCACATTAAGTAGGTGTCTTTATTTATTTCGATTGAACTCATTTGTTATTACAATCTGGATTTGTAGAATGCGCAAATCTAATACTATCTTACAAATAATGGAAACCCCAACGTATTTGTTGCGAAGTTTTATCAAGAAATGTGAGCTTAAGTTGCTTTGAACAAGCTTGTATGCCTGTAAGCTCAGCAAAAGCCCCCATGTAGTTTTAAATAATATTATAAAGTGATGACACTGGCAGTTAATTGTTCAAGGCCCTAATCCATTTAACTCACGATTAAGTTTATTGACAAATGTGGAAAATTAATAAATGTGAATAAAATGTAAATTTTGTTTGCCTTTTACATAAAAATGGATAGTTTTGTATGCAACCTGATCGAAAGTGTGTAACAAAGAGGACGATGTGTCCGTAAAAGAGAACGAAAACTAGCGATTAATGAAGAAAACAGTACTGGCAATAGCCCTATTATTCAGCGTGTTAGCAGCTCAGGCTCAAACAAAAAGTGTTCCAACCCCTGCGCAAGACAAGTCTGACGACCAGGAAAGTTTAGCAAAAGATTATCTTTCACAAATTATGCATGTTGCGGTATCTGCAACATCAAACATGAAACTTTTTGATTTTGTGTACGAGTGGATTGGTACGCCTTACCGTTTCGGTGGTGGTACTAAAAAAGGTATTGACTGCTCGGGTTTCACCAAAACATTATATAGCCAGGTTTTTAATGTAGATATTAAACGTAACTCGCGCGACATTTTTAGCATGGTTAGCCCGGTTAAAAAAGACGAGTTAAAAGAAGGCGATCTGGTTTTCTTTAAAATACACAGCCGCAGCATTTCGCATGTGGGTATTTATTTAGGCAATAACCGTTTTGCGCACGCTTCATCACGTGGTGTGGCCGTGAGCAGCCTTGACGACGATTATTATAGCCGTTACTTTTACAAAGGCGGCCGCGTATTGTCGGCCTTCAGAAAAGAATTGTTGGGCACTGACGCCGGCGCTGAAAGCATGGGTGAAGAAAACCCGGGACAATAATTGACGTCGAAATAAAAAGATATTTAAAAATCCTTTCGTTAATTAGCGAAAGGATTTTTTTTGCGCCTATGAGAAACCTTATCTGTTTAATTGCGCTTGCATTTTTGTTTTTTGCCGATGCCTGTGTACAGCGGCAAGAGGTCAAAATTAATTCAACATACCTTAATGTTGCCAAAGTTAAACATAATGCCGCCAGGCAGGTTAAAGATACCTTATGCATTGCTGCTGTAGGCGATATGATGCTGGGCACCTCGTTCCCTGATTCTACTTTTTTACCCGCGGATAGTGGCCGTAACAGTTTTATGCAGGTAAAGAAATACCTGCGCGATGCCGACTTTGCCTTTGGCAATTTAGAAGGTACCCTGGCCGACAAAGGCAGTCCCGGATTAAACAAACAAAAATTTACCACCCGGCAGTTTTATTTCAGAATGCCGGAAAGCTATGCCTGGATATTTAAAGATGCAGGTTTTAAATTGTTAAGCCTGGCCAACAACCACAGCGGCGATTTTGCAGATAGTGGCCGCAGGAGTACCATGCGCGTTTTAGACAGTGTGGGTATTAACTACGCAGGTTTGGTGGTATGCCCTGTTGCGCAGTTTCAGATCAATGGCGTAAAATATGGGTTTTGCTCGTTCGCACCTAACTCGGGCACAATGGCTTTGTACGACCTGAAAGGCGCGGCGCAAATCATAGCCGACTTGAAACAGCAATGTGATATTGTGATCGTGTCATTTCATGGCGGAGGCGAGGGGCCAGAATTTGAACACGTACCACCCGGGGACGAAATTTATCATGGCGAACCTCGCGGAAACGTACGTGCCTTTGCACATACCGTTATTGATGCCGGGGCCGACGTGGTTTTTGGTAACGGCCCGCACGTTAGCCGAGGCATGGAACTTTATAACCAGCGACTGATTGCCTATAGCCTGGGTAATTTTTGTACGTATAAAAGTGTAAGCATCAGCGGCGTATGTGGCATAGCGCCCTTGCTAAAGGTAAACCTTAACAAAAAAGGTGAGTTCTTGAATGCACGGATCATATCAACCCAACAATCGCGCTTAAATGGTTTGTCGGTTGATACTTTAAATCGCGCAGCAAAAAAAATTAAATGGCTTACTGAAACTGATTTCCCGCAGGGCGGCTTACAGCTTACTGATGACGGTGCAATTACTTCAACAGCTAATGACGCTGAACTGGCACAGCTTTAATGGCCTAATAGTCGTCGGGGTGTTTTTTGTATAGTTGGCCCACGCCTACAAAGGTTATTACTATTGACGATAGCAGCACACCGGCAGCAGCATTTCTATTCATCCCTTCGCCAAACTGGCACAATGCTGCGTAAATTATACCAGCCACGCCCAATAGGGTTAATATGATGCCCACAAGCTTTGATTTGTTATTGGTTTTGGTTTGCGTCATAATTAAATAAAGTTTTTTTAAAATGGTTATGATCGGCAAAAATCGATAAGGATTAACTAAAAGGCAATACCGTTTACAGGGTATTTTTCAACATGTCGCAGGCATATTTACGAAAGCAAACAACCTGTGGTTTTAATATTTTAAGGGAAGGGGTATAATAGGGTATTAACGCCGCGTTTGAATGTGCAGATCTGTGATGTCTTTACCTGATTAATGATCGGCGCGATGCGAAAGCTGATCGCGAAGCAGAGACACGCCGGCAAAAAACAAAATACACGACAGCAGTACCGCGCCTGCAAAAAAACCACGGGTGATATACACCATAAAGAAACCGTATAATGACAAGGTGATGCCGTTAATACCTATTAACGTTAATATCATTCCTAAATTTGATTTTGATCGCATGGCTTATCTGTTTAATTGTGTAACAGATAATTCAAAATGTGCACCAATGCAATACTTTAGCTAAAGTAGCTTCAAAACACCCGGTTTGATTAAAAATGAATGGTTTTTTATGGGATAAAACGCCCCGCATTTCCACAAAAAGCGGGGCGTTGTTGTAACAAAGGGCAGTCGCTTTAGTCTACTATGCAGCTTCGTCTTTGGTATTACGCACCAAACTTATGCCGGTGAAAAAGAAAATGATAGCAATAATGCCAATCACCGTAAGGTTGGTGTAATTACCGCTTCGTTGAATAATGCTAACGCCAGTGTAAATAAGGCCTATAATGCCTAAGATTGTAAGGATGGTACCAAAAGTTCTTTTTACGTTCATAGTTCCGTTTATTTTAAAACAAGCAATAAATAACACTATATTTATTTCCAACTAAATCTTAAAAGTCATGAATGGCCAAATAGTTTCGTTAATTATTATTTTTATTTTGCTGGTAGTTGTTTTTTCGTCGTTTGTTACGGTTAAGCAAGGTACCATTGTGGTGATAACTGTATTTGGTAAATACCGCCGCATATTAACTCCGGGCTTAAATTTCAAACTGCCACTTATTGAGGCCGTTTACTCAAAAATATCTATCCAGAACCGCTCTGTCGAACTGGAGTTTCAGGCGGTAACTTTTGACCAGGCCAATGTTTATTTTAAGGCGATGCTGTTGTTCTCTGTACTTGACCAGCAGGAAGAAACCATTAAAAACGTAGCTTTTAAATTTGTTGACGAACGTAACCTGATGCAAGCCCTGATTCGTACGGTTGAAGGTTCAATCCGTGCCTTTGTGGCTACCAAGCGCCAAAGCGAAGTGTTGATTTTGCGCCGCGATATAGTAGAGCACGTGAAAGAGCAATTAGACCACACGTTGGAAAGCTGGGGCTATCATCTGCAGGATCTGCAATTAAACGATATTACTTTTGACGAGGTAATTATGAAATCAATGAGCCAGGTTGTGGCCTCAAACAACCTGAAAGCTGCAGCCGAGAACGAAGGTCAGGCTTTATTGATCACTAAGACCAAGGCTGCCGAAGCTGAGGGTAACGCCATCAAGATTTCGGCCGAGGCCGAGCGCCAGGCGTCGCAGTTAAGGGGGCAGGGTGTGGCCTTGTTCCGCGAGGAAGTTGCTAAAGGTATGACCGCGGCTGCCAAAGAAATGGACGCGGCTCACATGGACACCTCGGTAATTTTATTTACCATGTGGACTGAATCGATCAAGCACTTTGCCGAAAATTCAAAAGGTAACGTAATCTTCCTTGACGGCTCGACCGATGCTATGCAGAAAACTATGAAAGAAGTAATGGCCATTAACACATTACAAGCGGCAGAAAAGGGTAAAAAATAAATTGCTCGTTAAATTAATAATAGGATAAACCTTTGCATTTTGGCCTAGTCCAAAAGGGCAAATATTTAAACTATTAATTTAATGAGATTGATTTTTGTGGGGATGATCTGCATTTTAGGCCTGACTTTGTGCGTTGTTGATTCTGCCTTTGCGCAATCCGGCTACAGGCAATTAACAGCAAACGATTTTAGAGGCGTCCCGCAGGTTACCGGCGATAATACCGTTGCTCACACCAAATGCACTATTGATTTTAAATACAACCTTGCCGGCGTGCAAGACGGCGCGTACGTGCTCAATTTTGATGTCAGGTTGCTTTTGCGCCCCGATAAATCCTGGATTGACTTTCGGCGCGTGAATTCGCAAGCCATGCTGCGGCGGGTGCTTAACCATGAACAAGGGCATTATAATATATCATGCCTTGAACAACAGGAAATTTTACGCGAATGTAATCGTATGCGTTTTAGTGAGAATTACCGCTACGAAGCCAGCACACTTTTTAACCGTATCCATAATAAATATGCGGTGCTCAATGAAAATTATGATGAAGATACCCGCCACATGCTTGACGATAAACAGCAGCACAGCTGGGATGTGTACTTTCAGCGCCGTTTGATGTATGAACCACCGGTTGCGAAAGCGGGATACTAACCAGATTGCTAAGCTGTCATCCTGAGCAATAGCGAAGGATCTTGTATAAGCGACTAGAGAATCGTATAAGATCCTTCGCTCTCGCTCAGGATGACAGCTTTTTTATATTAAAAGCCTTTTTTACGCACCACTCCCGGTTTGCGCTCTTTCTTTTTACCTTCAGTAACAGCAACGCCCTCGGCGCCGTATTGTCGGGCCATTTTTGCTATGCGGTCCTCCAAACTTTCGGTGGTGAATTTTTCGCGGCCCAGGCTGTCAACCATAATAGGGAAAGCAAACGGAGTAGGGCGCTCCACGGTTTTAAGGATGATATTTTGGGTTTGTATGCGCTGCAACGCAGCGCGAAGCCTGAACTCTTCTAACTGGAATGCCAAAGCCTCGTTATAAGCTTGTCGCACCAGTAAATTATCGGGTTCATACTCGCTGAAAACATCAAACAGCAATGACGACGAGGCCTGCAAATGTTTATTCTTAACCTGCTGACCCGGATAGCCGGTAAATACCAGTCCGCCGATGTGAGCGATATCTCTGAAACGACGGCGCGCCATTTCGTTGGCATTTAAGCTGTGCTGGATATCCTCTATCAGGTTATCGATGCTGAAAAACTCAGTATCTTCTAAAACTTCTTCTATCGGTACGTCATCATCGGTCAATAACTCAAAACCATAATCGTTCATAGCAATGGAAAAGCTTGCCGGCCTGATACGTGAAATACGATAAGCCAGCAGTGAGGCCATGCCCTCATGCACCAGCCGCCCCTCAAAAGGATAAAAAAGTAAGTGATGCCCCTCGCGCGATTTGAATGATTCGATCAAAAACTCGTGGCTCTGAGGCAGGTGCGACAGCGACTTTTGTAAATCAAATAAAGGTCTGAGCTCTTTAACCTCAATGTCTTTCTCGATGCCATGCGCCACTTCGTCAAGCTTATCCCTGAAAACAGCGGCCAGTTGCGATGAAAGCGGCATGCGTCCGCCGTTCCAGCTGGGTATCAGTCCTTTGTTTTTGGTCGATTTTTTAACGTAGGCAGTCATTTCCTTTATCCGTACAAATTCCAGGCTGCGGCCTGCAAACCAAAAGGTATTGCCTGGTTTAAGTTTGGAAATGAACGATTCTTCAACCGTCCCTAAACTGCCGCCGCTAAGCCATTTCACGCGGATGTTCATATCGCTGGTAATGGTGCCTATGCTTAGCCGGTGGCGCATGGCCACCCGCCGGCTAAATACTTTATAAACGCCATTCTCAATCTCCACCTTTAAAAACTCATCATATTGTGCCAGCGTTTTACCGCCGTTGGTAATAAAATCAAGTAACTGGTTAAACTCCCCTCTGCTCATATCGGCAAAAGCGTAGGTGGTTTTCACTTCATCAAAAAGCTCATTGGCCGTAAAACCGTCAGACACGGCCAGCGTAACCATGTATTGAATGAGCACATCCATAGCCAATAACAGCGGGTCGCGACTTTCAAATATTTTGCGTTTAATGGCTTCTTTCAAGGCGGCGCCTTCCAGCAGCTCTAGCGAGTGCGTAGGTACAAAATAAGCTTTTGATACAGCGCCCGGATGGTGCCCGCTGCGCCCGGCGCGTTGCATAAACCGGGCTACACCTTTAGGGCTGCCCACCTGGATCACCGTATCCACCGGGCGAAAGTCGACTCCCAGATCCAAACTCGACGTGCATACTACTACCTTCAAAGCTTCGGCATGCAGGGCTTGTTCCACCCAATTGCGCAGCTCATTATCCAACGAGCCATGGTGCATGGCCATAACCCCGGCATATTCCGGGTAGTTATCTAAGATAGCATGATACCAAATCTCAGACTGCGAGCGGGTATTGGTAAAGATCAAGGTGGTTTTACTCATGGCGACAATCTCCATCACCTGAGGCAGCAGCTTCAACCCAATATGACCCGCCCACGAGTAGTTCTCAATGTTTTCGGGAATTATAGATTGGATATCCAGCTTCTTATCTACATTGGCGCGCACCATCTTGATCTGGTTGGCAGGGAAGTCAACGCCCAGCAACACTTCGGCAGCTTGTTCAAGGTTACCAATGGTAGCGCTGATTCCCCAGATTTTTAGTCTTGAGTCTCCAGTTCTGAGTCCCAAGTCTTTTTTTAATTTCTGGCTTAAGGCTTTAGCCCCCCGACTCTCGACATCAGACTCAGGACTCAAGCCTCCAGACTCAAGACTCAGCCCTTTCAACCTGCTCACCCCCAGTTCTACCTGCACGCCGCGTTTTGTGCCCAATAGTTCATGCCATTCGTCAACCACCAAAACCTGCAGGCTTTGAAATATTTTAGGGTACTCTTTTTGCGCCAGCATCAGGTGCAGGCTTTCGGGAGTAGTAAGCAACACTTCGGGCAGTTTTTTCTTGAGCGATGCTTTTTCGGCGGCGGGGGTGTCGCCGGTGCGGGTGGCAATTTTCCAGGGAATCTCCATGTCGTCGCAAACCTCTTGCATCGCTTTGCGGATGTCGTTGGTGAGCGCGCGCAGCGGCGTTATCCAGAGCATTTGCAGGCCGTTATTCTGGCGCGTTTTGTAGTCGGGATGTTTATTAATGAAATCGGCCAGAAAAGGAAGAAAAAGTGCAAAGGTTTTACCGCTGCCCGTGGGTGCGTTAAGCAAGCCCGAGTAACCGGACAGGTAAACCTCTTCCATTTCGCGCTGAAACGGAAACTGCTCCCAGTTTTTACGCTGGTACCAATCCTGTATAACCTGTTGCCCGGGGCTCATCATCATTTAGCTAACAAAATACTAATTCTTTTGTGATGTAAATAAAAAGTCCCGCCCATACCGGGCAGGACTTTTTATTTCACCGGCCAACGCGGCTTATTTCTTTTCAGGCAATAATATCAGTTTAATCAGGTTATTGCCCAAATACTTATTGGCTGCATCTTTTAATGCAGCTGCATCAATTTTTTCCAGGCCCTGCATTCGCGACAACAATTTATCCGGATCTTCCTGGTTCTGGGCAGCGCTTGTCAGGGCAGCCTGCCAAAAGGCGTTTTGTTTATATTGGGCCTGTAAGTTACGTGCTTCGCGCTCCACAAAAACCTGAGTTTCTTTGGCCGTCGGTCCGCTTTGTTTTAGTTTGTTTATTTCGCCCAGCGTGTAAGCTATAGCTTTGTCGGTATTACCGGCATCGGCCAGGAAAGCAATAGTCACTTTATAACGTCCTTCGGGTATTTTAACATAGCTGGCACGCACGCTTGGCGAGTAAATGCCGTTGCCGTCTTTTAGCGAGTCAACCAAACGCATATTAAGTGTTTCTTCCAGGCCATCCATTGTCAAATTGTTGGCATCATTATAATCATAAGCGCCATCAAATACCAGTTGCACCGTCGATTTATCGCTCACGCCTTTAGTTACCGTCTTGGTGATTTGGCCTGCCGGCGGATGAATGCCCAGATTTTTAAACGTCTCATGGGTATTGCCTGATGGCAGGCTGGCTATATAAGTAGCCACAAACGGAATGATGTCTTTTACGGTAAAGTCGCCGGTAATGGTAAAAGTAAAGTTGCTGGCGTCGGCAAAACGGGCCTTGTAAAAATCAAAAGCTTTGTCAAGGCTGGCAGCGTTTAGTTTTTCGGTAGTTGCAGGCATAACGCGCGGGTTATAGCCGCCTAAAACAGCCTGTACAGTGTCCTGGTAAACAACCCCTGGTGTATTCGCATTTCTGGTAAGCGCCGCTTTGGCCTGCTCTATATAATTCTGCCAAACGGCAGGGTCTTTACGCGGATTGGTAAAATACAAGTAAAGCAACTGCATGGCCGGCCCAAAGTTATCAGCCTGCGCAAACCCGGTTACGCCTTGCGAAATATCACTGATATACGGGGTAAGGCTAAACCCTTTATCGCCAATCATTTTGTTAACCTGGGTTTGATTGAATGTGGCCACCCCGCTTGAGCCTATTATCTGCGCAGCAATATTAGCCGACGTAAAGTCGGCATCCGGAGCTAAGGAGGTGCCCCCCAATGCGTACGCTGATATCAATACCTGATTAGGCTCAAAAGTGGTAGGCTTCAAAATTACTCTTGCTCCGTTTGATAATTTAAGGTTGATGACCGATAGCGTGCTGTCAACCTTAATGTCATTAACTTTCCCCGGGGTAGGTAATGTTGCCATAAAAGGTATGGCGCTGTCATCAACGTACGCGGTTAGGCTGTTGCCCGCGTCGGCTTCCCATTTAAGCAAGGTTTGCTCATTGGGCAGCTTGTCTTTATCAGAATCGTCGGCCTCAACTAAAATTACCCGGTTTTGGCTTGATATTAATTTGCCTGCCAGTGCATTCAGGTCGGCCACTGACACCTTGCCAATATTGTTTACGTAATAATCATACTCATAGTCAATACCCGGTATGCCTTGTTTAACAATAAAGGCGTGCTCATATTCAGAAGCATAACTTGCCGAGGGCGAGTTGTCTTTGGCCGAATAAGAAGCAGATACCTGTTGCAGGACATTTTGCTTAGCACGTTCAACTTCGGTTATAGTAAAACCAAACTTTTTGGCACGTTCAAGCTCGGCCGCAACAGCTTTAAAACCTGTTTCCAGATCAGCTGCCGATTTTGCTAATGCCAGCGTTGAAAATGCATCTTGTTTGCCAATAAACTCAGCGTAGCCCGACTGCCCGTAACGTATAGGTGGCGATGGGATTTTAGTAAGGTCTGTTATACGATTATTCAATAACTGATTGAATAATGATATGCGCATATTCTGCAGCATATCGCCCGGCGTCTTTACAATTAACGACGGATGCTTGGACACAATCTGAACAAACGTATACGGGAAACCTTTTTCGGTAACAAACTTTACAGAAGTGCCCGCTGTAGCAGGAGATGCATATTGCGGCAGCGGCTTTTCAGGTACAGGGTTTCTGAGTGATGCAAAGCTGAATTTGATCATTTCCAAAACCTTTTTCGGGTCAAAATCGCCGACTGCAACTACAGCCTGCATATCGGGGCGGTACCAGTCGTTATAAAACCCTTTTATAGCGGCCAGGTCGATGTTTTTTAATGTGGCCTCAGTTCCAATTGGCGAACGGGCACCGTAGCGGGAATTGTTGAGCAGCAGAGGCAGGGCAGCCTGCTGCAATTTGCTCTGTGGATTTTTACCACCCTCGGCTGCTTGAGCCGCCAGCAAATTTTTTTGTGCAGCCAGCGCGGTCGGATCAAAAGTGATACGTGCGGCCCAATTAGCCAGTATGTTAAATCCGTCGGCAAATGTTTTGGCTGTATCCGTTGGTACAGATAGTTGATAAGTGGTTTCGTCGTATGATGTAAAGGCGCTGGTATCGGCGCCAAACCGATCGCCTGTTTTTCTTAAAAAACCAGTCAGATCTTGTTTTGAGAAATCGCGCGTGCCCTCAAAGGCCATGTGCTGCACCAGCATAGCCATGCCGCGTTGTGCGTCGGTTTCTAAAACAGAGCCTGCCTTGGTTACCAGCATTAATTGGGCCCTGCCTTTCGGCTGGTTGTTGGGTTTAATATAATAGGTTAAACCGTTGGGCAATTTACCGGTAAGTACGTTTGGGTCCACCGGTAATACTTCCGGATTTCCCGGTTTAACTGATGATCTTGCTGTGTTAGTGGCTTTATTCGCGGGGGTAGTAGTTTTCTTTTTAACCTGTGCAATAACACTGCTGGTAGTTAAAAGCAGTGCCGATGCACCTAAAAAGGCGGTTTGTTTAAAATTCATCTCAAAATAGTGGAATATATTTCTGCTAAGATGCAAAAACGCTAATAATAGGCAAAAATTATGACGATGTTTTATACCTGCGATGTTTTTATTCCGGCTTGATAGCCAGGTTTTTGCCATTATACGACGACAGAGCTTAAACTTTAATAAAAATACGCCGCTTGTATAGTATCCACATCACCACCCAAATCAACAACGTCATTATAATGGCGTAGGCCGCCGATGCATTTTTGGGCGATAGGTAAGGCTGGAAAAGTATCTGGTATAAGGTTGAACTGCCAAGTTTGATTTTATTGATATAGTGCGGAATAAAATCTGACAATACATAGGCCGTAATAGCATTCATCCCGAAAGGTAAAAAGAAAGTAGTAAAGCGTGTACGGCCCTGCACATCAATTAACCAGTAAGAAGCTGCTAACGCGATGGTTGACCAGCCGCCTGCATACAGCACAAATGAACTTGTCCATAATGCTTTATTGATGGGGAAGAACATATCCCATATTAAACCCGATACTACGGCCAATATGCCATAAAAAAACATCCAGCTAACTTTGGTGGCGTCGTCGCGGTCTTTACGTTTTAACCAGGTGCCCACCCGTATGCCAAACAGGCCTGTCGCGATAGCGGGGAGCGTGCCCAATAAGCCTTCGGGGTCCCAGGTATGCGATTCGCTCCAAAGGTGATTGGTGGTAAACACCAGCCTGTCCAGCCAGGCGCCCATATTGGTTTCTGGGTCCAGGCTGGCTACATGTGTGTCAGGCACGGGTACAAAACTCATCAGCATATAATAGCCAATAAGCAGGATGGCAAATAGCCAGTCGCGAACCTTTTGCGATGTTTTGATAAACAACAGGGCGCAAATTATGAAGACCAGGCCAATACGCTGTAACACTCCCGGGAACCGAAGATGCTCAAACCCGGGATGCAGAATAAGTTGAATCCCCAAACTTATGGCAATTAAAATAAGCCCGCGGCGCAAAGCTCCCCACAACATTGCGGCATGGTTAGCAGGCTCTGCAGCCTTGCGTTCCATCGAGTAGACTATTGATACACCGACGATAAACAGAAATGTCGGGAAGATCAGATCGGTAGGTGTACAGCCGTTCCATTTAGAATGTTCAAGCGGGGCATAGATATTGCCCCAGTCGCCCGGGTCATTAACCAGCACCATAGCGGCAACTGTAATGCCGCGAAAGACATCGAGGGAAAGCAGGCGTTTGGTCATTTAAGTTTTACGTTGGACGTATTACGTAATACGTTTTCTTTTATTTCCTTACTTTTTCAATCAGGTTTATATTCATCGCTCTAATTTTATTTACTACTTCGTGAAGACTATCAAAGGTATTATTTGATAGATAGCTTAAATCTTTAGCCAATAGTAGCAAATAATCAGTTTCATTTGTTGAACCTAATGCAATTTGTAGAAAGTTAGCAAAATCTTTTGAAGAATAACGTCCGCATCCCTCAGCTATATTGCACGGAATAGAAACTGCAGCCCGGCGTAATTGAGAAGTGATTCCAAAAGTTTCATCTTTCGGAAAGGATTTGCTAACCTCATAGACTTGTAACGTAAATCTGTGCGCTTCTTGCCATAGCATAAGGTCTTTAAAATTTTGCATGATGTCGAGTTTAAGTGTTGTTTGTTATGAAAAGCAAGTTTATATTGCTTTTCATAACAAACAACACCTGCACATAACAGCTAAAAAAACGTATTACGTAATACGTCCAACGTCTAACTTAAAAATAGTATCGCTTAAAGGCTTCCATAGCCGCGTATTCTGCAAAGCCTAACTTGTCATAGCTTTCGGCAGTTTCGCGGTTGCGGTCTTCAGCACGTACCCAAAACTCGCGCGCGTCTTCGCCGGGAAACACTGCCGGGTCTTTTTGCGATTGGTGCTTAAAGATAGCATAGCGCTTACGTAAAACCTCGTCAGGCGATAAGGGTATAGCCATTTCAATTTCGTGCGTCGCAAATTCAAACCATGCGCCGCGGTACATCCACAGCCAGCAATCGTTAACCCACTCTTCTTTACCTTTTAACTGGTTTAAAGCTGCCAGAATAATGTTAAAGCAAACAATGTGTGTACCATGCGGATCGGCAAAATCTCCTGCGGCAAAAATTTGATGTGGTTTAACCTGCTGCAGCAAATCTACAGTCATTTGCACGTCTATCTGGCTTACCGAGTTTTTAGTAACCTTACCGGTTTCATAAAAAGGCAGCGCCATAAAGTGAATATGGTCATCGTGCAGGCCGGCGTACCGTGCGCCCGCTATAGCCTCGCTTTTACGGATGAAACCCTTTACCGAACGTACCTCGGGTGTATCGATCTGGTTGGGCTGCTTGGTGGCAAAAAATGAGCGCATGTCGCTATGGATATGTTGAAGCTTGGCGGTGTCGTCGCCGATACTTTTGGTAAAGTCGATAGCAAACTCCATGTAGCGCAGCACATCATCATCCCAAACTGCCGTATTGCCTGATGTTTGGTAGGCCACATGCACGTCATGCCCCTGGTCAACCAAACGAATGAAGGTACCACCCATCGAGATCACATCATCGTCAGGATGCGGCGAGAAAATGATAGAACGTTTTTTCGCCGGCTGGGCACGTTCAGGGCGCTGGCGGTCGTCAGAGTCGGGCTTGCCGCCCGGCCAGCCGGTAATGGTATGTTGTATCTGGCTAAATATATCAATGTTAATATTGTAAACCGGCCCTTGCTCGGTAGCCAGTTGAGCCATGCCGTTGTTGTTGTAATCTTCCTCAATTAACTTTAGGATCGGCTTGCCAACTTTTTGCGCCAGCCAAATCACGGCTTTCTTTTTCAGCTCATTGTCCCAAACACAGTCTTTCACCAGCCACGGCGTATCAAAGCGTGTGAGTTCAGATGCTGCCGGGTCGTCCAATATAAATTCAACGTTGTCCGAAAGTTGCAGGTAAGTAGCCGGCACCTCGCCTGAAAGTTCGCCTTCGACCGCTTTTTTGATGATAGGCGCCTTCTTTTTGCTCCAGGCCATCAGGATGATTTCGCGGGCCTTGAAGATAGTACCTACGCCCATGGTGATAGCTTTAGTAGGAACAGCTTCTTTACCGCCAAAGTCGCGGGCCGCATCGGTACGGGTCAGGTCATCTAAAGTAACCAGTCGTGTGCCTGAGTTAGGTGCCGAGCCGGGCTCGTTAAAACCAATGTGGCCGGTACGGCCTATACCCAGAATCTGCAGGTCTAAACCACCCAGCTCTTCGATCTTTTTTTCATAATTGAGGCAAAATGCCGCTATATCGCTTTCAGCTAAAGTACCGTCGGGTATATGAATGTTGGCCTTCTCGATATCTACATGGTTAAACAAATGCTGATTCATGAAACGTACATAGCTTTGCGCCGACGAAGGCTGCATGGGGTAGTACTCGTCCAGATTAAAAGTGATAACGTTTTTGAAGCTCAATGATTCATCCTTATGTAAGCGTATCAGCTCATCATAAACAGCAACCGGGGTAACCCCTGTAGCTAAACCTAATACTGCTTTTTCGCCTTTAGCTTGCTTGTCGCGTATTAGTTTGGCTATGCGTTGTGCTACAGCAATGGCACCAGCTGCAGGTGTAGGGAAAACGGTTACAGGCAGCTTTTCGTACCTGGTTTCTTCTAATAAATTTAGTCTGGCCATAGTAAAATAGGTTGGTATGGAGCCGTAAATATCGCGAATAATTAATGTAAGTTTTGCGCTTATTAGGTAAATTAGTGGCATCGGCACATATCTTAATTTTTGACTATGAAAGCACTCAATACCAATCTGCAGCATTTAACCGGCATTGCTCAAAAGACGCAGCGCATAGGCATCGGGCTTATGTCGGGTACTTCATTAGATGGCCTTGATATTGCCTTATGCAGGATAGCCGGTACCGGTTTGCAGACCCAATTTGAGTTGCTGAATTTTACTACAATACCATATCCCGACCGCTTTAAAGCCGAAGTGCGCTCCGTGTTTTCTAAGCGGCAGGTTGATTTGGAAAAAGTTTGTTTGTTAAATGATTTTATCGGCGCTTATCATGCTGAACTGATATTGAAGTCGCTAAAAGATTGGAGCACCAAACCATCTGATGTTGATTTCATCGCCAGCCATGGGCAAACTATTTACCATGCGCCTAAACGCCTGCACCGGCAGGAGGAATACCCAAATGCCACGCTGCAAATTGGCGACGGCGACCATGTTGCTGTTAAAACCGGCATTCTTACCATTAGTGATTTTCGACAGAAACACATAGCAGCAGGCGGTGAAGGCGCCCCTTTAGCTTTGTATGGGGATGTATTGCTTGGGCGCAAGGACGGCGAAGATAGAATATTGCTGAATATCGGCGGCATAGCTAATCTTACCTACCTGCCCGGCGATGGCGACATGACCAAAGTGCTTTGCTCAGACATAGGCCCCGGCAATACCTTAATTGACACGTTTAGTCGTACGCTTTTTAACAGGGCTTATGACGAAGATTCTATTATTGCATTTTCAGGAGCCGTCAATGAAGATCTGCTGAACTCGTTATTAAGGCATCCTTTCTTCGGCGAGCCATCGCCAAAAACCACCGGACCAGAGCTGTTTAGTGAAGAATACGTGCGTAAGGCGCAGGAACGCTCTGGCACCAGCCATATTGAAGCAAAAGACCTTATTGCGACTATCAGCGCATTTACAGGCAGGGCTATCGTTGATTTTATAAATGCTTATATACCTGCAGCTGCTAAAATATTTGTTAGCGGCGGCGGCGCACGAAACCCTTTTGTGGTCCAATACCTTCAAAAGCATTTGCCGCAATCGCATATAGCTGATACTGCTCAGTTAGGCATTAATCCCGATGCTAAAGAAGCTATTTTGTTTGCTTTATTAGGTAATGAAGCCATAGCCGGC
The DNA here is from genome assembly GCF_042686265.1 of Mucilaginibacter ximonensis. NCBI lineage: Bacteria > Pseudomonadati > Bacteroidota > Sphingobacteriia > Sphingobacteriales > Sphingobacteriaceae > Mucilaginibacter > Mucilaginibacter ximonensis. Next base: position 89,854 of record NZ_JBHUPD010000002.1, on the reverse strand, counting down.
GAGCCGTTGGCCATCGGAAATAATCCAGCTGTGCTGATGGGTAAATTTAGTTTTGCAGGATAATAACCACTGTCCGTTATCTCTTTAGTCTGTACCGCTACGCAAAAATCCCTGCTCAGCCGTTTTAGAATCAGCATCTAAAAATTCGGCCGCGCCAATTTCTAAAACCTCTGCAATCTGAAATAGTCTTTCAACGGTTATTTTTGTATAACCCAGCTCTATTTTACTGTACGCGTTCTGAGAAATATTCAATTTGTAAGCCAGATATTCCTGAGTGTAATTTTTTTCTTCTCGTCTCTTTCTAATAACGGCCGCTATGGCCTTAATTTTCGCATTTAACTTATTACTCATTTGTGCTTAGGGGTTGTTACCCCTAAATACGAAAATTTTGAGCGGTTGGATTTATTTTTTTAACAAAAAAATAAATTTTACTGATTCAGATCATAATTTATACTCACGGCAGGCAATAAAGTTGCCTCATCAAGCGGAACCTGGTCATACGCTATCACCGGCTTGCGGTGAATATGGTAATTATAAACCGCTTTGGTGAGCCCGCTGACAGGAGCAGTCGGGGGATTGAAATTTATATTGAAGGGAAGAATAAAATCATGCACTTTTTCATGGTTTGGGATCACCCATTTTTTGTTGGAGCGTTTCAATGCTTCAATTAAGGGCTCAGTTAATGAAATATCATCGGCATAGTAAATGATAATTTTTTTTATAACACCGCCTTCATCCGCAGTAAACTTAAAAATGGCAGTGCCGGTGGCCCTGCTTTTAACCAATGGCTGCGATACAATTACACTATCTTTAAAAAATATTTTCATGGCGTCTTTACCACCCTGAAAAGGGAACGCCAACGTCTCTTGCGCCCTAACAAAACCCGCGGTTAACAATAGGGCAGCAATTAATATTATCTTTTTCATTTTAATCTTCTTTAGGGTCGCGCTTTGTGCCCTGGTATAATTCATACTCTAGTAAACGACAATCAAGCTTGCCGTTGTAAAATTCAATACGTCGTGAAGCCCGCAAGCCTATCTTTTTAGCCAGATCGGGGTTGCCGGTAAATATATAACCACGATAGCCCAGGCATTTTTGCTTCATAAAATCGCCCATGCGTTTGTAGGTCGCCTCCAGTTTTGAATGCACACCCAGACGCTCGCCGTATTCGGGGTTAAACATAATCACACCGGGCTCTTCGGGTACCGGTGTTTCAGCAAAGTCACAAACGCTAAAATCAATTAAATGTTCTACGCCGGCCGTACGGGCATTCTTTTGCGAGATATCAACAGCGTCTTTTGACAGGTCTGTTGCGATAATTTTGAAGCCAATTTCTTTTTTAGCCTTATCTTTCAGCGCACGGCGCTCAACAAAAAATACTTGTTCGTCATACCCCAAAATGTGCATAAAACCATAGTTCATACGAAACAACCCCGGGCGTTTATCAGTAGCCAACAAAGCGGCCTCAATAGCTAAAGTGCCCGAGCCACACATTGGGTTTATAAAGGTACTATTGCGGTCCCAGTTGGTAGCCATTATGGTTGATGTGGCTAAAGCTTCCAGCATAGGCGCCTTGCCCGGTATTTTACGATAGCTGTGTTTAGCCAGCGTTTCGCCTGAAGTATCCAGGAATATTTCGGCTTTATCGTCCTGCCAGTACAAATGCACAACTGTTTTATTAACGTCCGGACCAGAATTAGGCCTGACACCCTTTACTGACTTAATGCGGTCAACAATTGCATCTTTAACTTTTACGTTGGCAAACAGCGGCGTCAAAATATGCTCATTGTTTACGTTGGATGTCACCGAGAAGTATCCGCTAAAATCAATCAGCGTTTCCCATTCAATCTTAACCAACTCCTCATAAAGCTCTTGTGGCGTGGCAGCCGTAAAGCTTTTAAGCGAATATAAAATCTGGCTTGCGCAGCGCAGGTTTAAATTAAAGTTGATGGTTTCAGTAACGGTTCCCTGTAGCTCCACGCCGGTTTGAAAAACGCGGGTAGGGGTAAAGCCCAGGTCCTCTACCTCTTGTTGCAGGTAAGGCGACAGCCTTTTATTACAGGTGATGATAATTTTACTCTCGGTTTGGAAAACTGACATTATATAGCTTTAAACAAGTTAAGGTTAACTTAACCCGTTTGTTTTTAAATTTTTAGAACGGATTGCAAAGTTAACCTTAAAAAACGTAGCCGCAATATTTATCGTACCACAGGGCAGTTAAGTGTGGAAAACTTGATGAATATTGTGTCCCTACTGACACTTTTATATATTAACTTTACATTCTTAATTTTTTGAATTTTATGGAAATTAAAGGTAAAGTACACGAGATATTCCCAACAATGCAGGTTACAGACGCATTGAAAAAAAGAGAACTGATCATTGAATATGTAGAGAATCCGCAGTACCCTGAGTACTTGAAATTTGAAGCTATACAAGACCGCTGCAACCTGATCGACCCACTTAAAGTTGGCGACGATGTTGAAGTATTCTTTAATCTGAGGGGCCGCCCATGGACCGACAAAACCGGCAAAAAAAGCTACTTTAACTCTATGCAGTTATGGCGCGTAAACGTGCTTAGCGGAGCCGGCAGCGCTGCTGCTCCTGAATATGCGGCACCCGCCGATATCAGCTCAACACCTGATGATGACGATTTGCCATTTTAATTAATAAGGCAATTGTCTTTAAAAACATTGAAACCTCGCTTTGGCGGGGTTTTGTTGTTTATAACCTTTTTTACGATTTGTCATCCTGAGCATCGCGAAGGATCTTATGCGCTTTAATAAGATTCTTCGCGATGCTCAGGATGACAAATTGGTTTATTTGACTATTCACTGCCCCTTTCATCGCATTTCACAGATGTTAAAAATTGTTAAATGCCCCCTATGTACCTATATTTAAGATATTTTTGTTATTACTAAAATTTAAAGCGATTTGAAAAAAAGCAGTATTCGTATCATCATTGGCTTAATGGGCTTTGGCCTGTTGGGGGTGATAGGTATGCAATTGTATTTTTTGGTACAATCGTACAACATGCAGTCAAGCTTGTTCGACCGCTCGGTTAATGAGGCTTTGAATAACGTGGTTGAAAAGTTAAAACGTAAAGACGCCAACAACTTTTTGATGACCAAAGCCAGCCATCTGGCGGGCACTTATAAGCCTTATAATGAGAAGCAAACCATCGAGATATCTGATAAAGAAAATACCGTTCGTTTTACATCGACCAATAAAGACTCTATCAGAAAACAAAAGCGCCGCCAGCATAAATTAGCTATGCTGCGCGATAGTTTGACGCACCTGCTCATGAGCCAGCGCCTGGACGAGCTGGAAAGTCATCTTCAATTGGATATTGAAACTTATACTGATGAGAATGGTGTCATTCAGGGACGGTTCACCCCGGTAATCCGCATACCCGACCCGGCATCTGCCAAGCATCAAAAAATTGAAAAATATATTGTTTGGCGCACCGTTTACATGGACCCTCAATTGGGGCAGCAAACCATTTCTGTTCGAAAAATAAACCCGCTTTGGGTAGCCGAACAGGAGCGCAAACAGAAGGCAGAGCAGGTTAATCGCTTTAAAAAATTATTGGCTGCCGACTCGCTGCAAAATCTGCAACCTAAAAATGGCAACGTTATCCAGAATGTAGTTAATGAATACCAACGCTCAAACGAACCGCTGCGCAAACGTATCGAGGACCCGCTTTTTGTAGATACCCTGTTACGTGCCGAGCTGCAAAACCAGGGCATTAACCAGCCATTTAGCTATGAAATATCTACGGCTAAAAACGACTCGGTGATCTACTCGACCGCATTGGACAAAACCGGCGCGCGCCCTACTTTCAATCCGTCAGACAGTTACAGCACCCAGATATTTAAAGAAGAGGTGATCAATGACCCGGGTATCATCAAACTGGCCTTCCCCAAAAAAAACTCGCTGATATTGAGCAAAATGACCGCCACTATGGGTGTTACGGGCGGCCTGTTGGTGGTATTGTTGTTTTGCTTCGGTTTTACACTGTTTGCCATCATCCGCCAGAAAAAAATATCCGAGATGAAGACCGACTTCATCAACAACATGACCCACGAGTTTAAAACTCCGGTTTCTACAATTATGATAGCTGCCGAGGCTTTGAAAGACAGCGAAGTGGCTATCGACCGCTCACGCATTGCCCGCCTGGCTAATATCATTTATGAAGAAAATGAGCGCTTGGGAAGCCATATCGAGCGGGTGCTGAACATCGCCAAAATTGATAAAAACGACTTTAAGCTGGAGAAAAAACCGGTTGATGTAAATGAGATGATCAGCGTTGTAGTTGATAGCATGGCCCTTAAACTGCAAAAACATGAGGCTGAAGTAGTACTGGAGCTTGACGCCGATAATGCCATTATTAATGCTGATGAACTGCATTTTTCAAACGTGTTATATAATTTGATAGATAACGCCATTAAATACAGTACCGGCAGGCCGCATATCACCATAAGCAGCTCTAACAAAAACGGGCAGGTGGTTATTAAGGTGGCCGATAAAGGGATTGGCATGAGCCGTGATCAGCAGGCTAAGATATTTGAACAATTTTATCGGATACCTACCGGTAACGTACATAATGTGAAGGGTTTTGGATTGGGCTTGAGCTACGTAAACACCATAGTTAAACGATTAAATGGTACTATAAACGTGCGATCTGAAAAGGACAAAGGGTCTGAGTTTGAGTTGAAATTTCAGGGCGCATAACATATAAATCTGCGTTAACCGTTAAAAATCATAAACCACCACAAAACCTGCTTCCGATGAAAAAAATATTACTGGTTGAAGATGACCCCAACCTGGGTTTGTTGCTCCAGGATTACCTGCAATTAAAAGGAAAATTTGAAGTAGTGTTGTGTACAGACGGCGAAGAGGGCTTGCACGCCTTTACCAAGCAAAGTTATGACTTACTGATATTGGACGTAATGATGCCCAAAAAAGACGGCTTCACCTTGGGGAAAGACATCCGTAAGATAAACCCCCAGGTGCCTATTATTTTCGCCACGGCTAAAGGCATGATTGAGGATAAAACGGAAGCATTTACCCTGGGAGGCGACGACTATATTACCAAGCCCTTTCGCATTGAAGAACTGCTGCTGCGCATTAACGCCCTGTTAAAACGAACTGAAAATACCGGAAAAAAAGAGGAGGCCCTGCCTACCCGCTTTAAAATAGGCAGATATGATTTTGACTATTCTACCCAGGTTATAGCCATTGACGGTACGCAGCAAAAGCTTTCAACCAAAGAAGCCGAGCTGCTGCGCCTGCTTTGCCTTAAAAAAAATGAAGTGTTAACCCGCGAAGAAGCCCTGTTGCACATCTGGCATGACGACAATTATTTTAACGGGCGAAGCATGGATGTTTTTCTGAGCAAAATCCGCAAGTATTTGAAAGATGATCCGTCTGTGGAAATTATCAATGTACATGGTAAGGGATATAAGTTGCTGGTGAATTAATCTTTGACACCAGACTTTTAATGGTGTTTCGCTCTGTTTCAATCCATTTGTTAATGTGTTGTTTTCTAGTTAATTAACAAAAAAAGTGTTTCAAAGTGTTTCACTATTTTAGCGAAACACTTTGCCTTTGTTTTGTACTGATAAATGGATAAGTTTGTTATACAACTGACTTATTCTCACAAACATGAAGAAACAATTACTTTACACATTACTGCTCTCTGCGGCCACTTCGCTATCGGCATTTGCGCAAACCGACCAGCAAATGTTGGAACGCATTAAAGAAGAGGGCCTCAACAAATCAGAGGTGATGAACACCGCCTTTTATCTGACCGACGTATCGGGCCCGCGCCTGGCAAATTCGCCGGGGTTAAAACGTGCGCAGAACTGGGCCGTGAATCAGCTTAAAACCTGGGGCATGGTAAACGCCACCCGCGAGCCCTGGGGCAAATTTGGCAAAGGCTGGGAAGTACAAAAAAATTATGCGGCCATCACGGCACCTTACTATCACGCCATCATCGCCATCCCTAAAGCATGGACGCCGGGCACTAACGGGCCAATTAAAGGCGACGTAGTAGTGATTAAAGCCGACAGCGTGTCTGACCTGGACAAATACAAAGGCACCCTAAAAGGCAAGATTGTAATGACCGATGTTAAAGGCAACCTCGAAGATACCTTTAAACCCGATGCCACCCGCCTTACAGATTCGGCCTTAACTGCTATGGCAAACTCGACAGGTGCTCCGGCAGCACAGCAACGTCGTCCGCAGGCTACAGGTCGCGGCTCATTGGCTGCCCTGCTGGCTTTGCGCCAGGCTATCAGCAAGTTTTATGTAGATGAAGGGGTGGCCCTGGTACTAAGCCAGGCCCGTGGCACCGATGGTACCGTATTTACCACCAACGGCGCCTCATTTGCCGATACGGCTCATGCCGTGGTACCTGAATTGGAAACCAGTGGCGAAGATTATCAACGTATCCTGCGGCTAAGCAAGGCTGGTATAAAAGTTGAAATGGAAGCTGATATCAAAACCGAGTTCCTGACCAACGACCTGCAAGGTTATGACGTAGTTGGTGAGATACCCGGAACCGACAAAAAATTAAAAGATCAGCTGGTGATCATCGGCGGCCATCTTGATTCTTGGCATGCCGCCACCGGCGCTACCGACAACGCTGCCGGCAGCGCTGTCATGCTGGAAACTATGCGTATTCTTAAACGGGTTGGATTTAAACCACGACGTACCATTCGTATTGTACTCTGGAGTTCGGAAGAACAGGGCCTTTATGGTTCAAAATACTACGTTCTAAACCACTTCGGCGACCCAAAAACAATGGTGTTAAAACCTGAACAAGCTAAAGTATCGGCTTATTATAATTTAGATAACGGTACCGGCAAAATTCGCGGTGTATATCTGCAGGGCAATCAGGCGGTCGGCCCTATATTTAAGCAATGGCTGGCGCCGTTTAACGATATGGGTGCAAGCACCGTTACCATCAACAACACCGGTGGCACCGACCACTTATCGTTTGACGCCGTTGGGATCCCGGGGTTCCAGTTTATACAGGATAGCATGGATTATGGCACCCGTACTCATCACAGTAACCAGGACACCTACGACAAATTAAGCGAGGCCGACCTGAAACAAGCGGCTACCATTACCGCGTGGTTTGTATATAATACCTCACAGCGTGATGAGATGATGCCGAGAAAAGAGTTGCCGGCCCCGGTTAAGAATTAAAACCTTGAAGGTCATTCATTTCAATTGATGACGGGAAATCTATACACATGCTATAGCAATGCAGCGGCATGTGTATGGATATCTCGCTATGCCCGATTTCTATATATTTGCAGCTCATAAAGCAAAATATGGATCACCAAGCGATCATCAACAGCACTATACTATTTGTTAGAGACACGCTGAAAAACGCCGAAGGCGGTCACGACTGGTGGCACATTCACCGTGTTTGGACCAATACTAAACATATAGCCCAAACTGAAGCGGTTGACATGCTTACAGTAGAGCTTGCCGCCTTACTTCATGATATAGCTGACAGTAAATTTCATAATGGTGATGAAGAAATAGGCCCCAAAACGGCCGGCGATTATTTAACAAGCATTGGTATTGATCCTGCCGTGACCCTGCATATTCAAAACATCATCAGGTATATGTCCTTTAAAGCCGGTTTTGACGCTCCTGCTTTTTATTCGCCTGAACTTGCAGTGGTGCAGGATGCCGATCGCCTCGATGCTATTGGCGCCATAGGCATTGCCCGGGCATTTAGCTATGGAGGGCATAAGGGGCGAGAACTATACAACCCCGGGATCAAACCTGATATGAATATGAGCAAGGAGGCTTACAAAAATTCTACAGCACCGACAATCAACCATTTTTACGAAAAACTACTATTGCTGAAAGATAAAATGAATACCGAAACAGGAAAGCGTTTGGCTACTCAACGACATGAATTTATGGAGCAATTCCTGCAACAGTTGTACGCCGAATGCGATTTGAATAATATTTAGACAAGTCTAAAAAAAATGTTAGCTTTGTCTAATTAATTATCTGTTATGAAAAAATATCTACTATCAGCCTTAATATTACTGGTCACGAAACAATTCGTGGCAGCACAAGACTCGGTGAAACGCGAGCGCTTTAATCTCCATTTCCAACAAACGGTTATTACACAGTATAAACCTGCATTCTCAGCCAAGTATACAGGATCTAACAGCTTGTTAACCCATACAGAAACACAAAGCTCGCTAACGTCGACATTATTTGGTGGCGCACGATTGTGGAAAGGTGCCGAAGGTTATTTTAATCCCGAAGTTTCGGGCGGTTCTGGTTTAAGTTCAGCGCTGGGTGTGGCGGGTTCGCCAAACGGCGAGACTTTTAGAGTAGGTAGCTCTGCCCCGGCTATTTACATTGCCCGTTTGTACTTGAGGCAATATTTTGAGTGGGGTAGTGGTATGGATACCATTGCACCGGATATTAACCAGTTGGGTGGATTACGTAGCAAGCATTACTTTTCAATCACCGCCGGTAAATTTGGTATGGCCGATTTTTTTGACGGTAATGAATTTAGCCATGATCCGCGCAGTCAATTCATGAACTGGTCATTGATGGATAACGGCGCCTGGGACTATCCCGCTAATACCCGGGGCTATGTCTTAGGTGCTATGGCCGAGCTGGGTATGCCTGACTGGACACTGCGCTTTGCCTTTACGGCCTCAACTACGCAGGCTAACCAATCAGTATGGGATCAAAAAGTGGGTAAGGCCAACACCCAGACGTTAGAGTTTGAAAAACGCTATACTATTAACGGTTTGAAGGGTACTACCCGTGTGCTGGGTTTTCTGAACAATGGCAAAATGGGCAATTATAATGAGGCGTTGGCATTAAGCCCGGCAGCGCCTGATGTGGATGCTACCCAGGCTTACGGTCGGCATAAGTATGGGTTTGGTATCAGTGCAGACCAGTACCTAACCAATAACTTCGGTGTATTTGCTAAATTAAGTTATAACGACGGACATACAGAAACCTGGTATTTTACAGAGATTGATCGTTCAATAAGCTTGGGTGCCACCTTGCGCGGTGCCGGCTGGCACCGTAAAGATGATGAGTTGGGTTTAGCTTTTGTAGGCAATGGTATCTCTGTGCCGCACCGCAATTATATAGCGGCGGGCGGTTACGGTTTTATTATTGGCGACGGCAAGCTGAACTACGGTACTGAGATGATCGCAGAGTTGTACTACAAGCTGAATGCTTATCAAAATAAACTTTTCTTGTCACCAGATTACCAGTTTATTGTCAACCCGGCCTATAATAAAGATCGTGGACCCGTAAATGTGCTTTCTATCCGCGCGCATGTTGAGTTTTAGGCCGATATCGACACAAACAACGTAACAATTAGCAAGATAAAATACCATAACAGCCCGAAACATCGTTAATTCGCAATATGAAACGCACTTTCTTACTGCTGCTGCCTTTATTAGTGTTAGTCAATATCGCGTTAGCACAAAAAAGCAATATTTTAAAAACCGATATCAAATTTCAACTTAAAAACCTGGGTGTTAAAACCGGTGGTTCTTTCAGTGCGCTGCAGGCCAATATTAATTTTGACCCTAACAAGCCCGAAACAAGCTCTATTGAGGCCACATTAGACGTAAAATCGATTAATACGGATAACGACCTGCGCGATAGCCATCTGCGCAGCGACGAATATTTTGATGCTGATAAATATCCGACTATCACCATGAAGTCTATCTCGTTAAAACATAAAAGCGGTAGCAACTACGTGGGGCAGTTTAACCTGACAATAAAAAACCAAACCAAGCAGTTTGAGGTGCCATTCACCTATACCGCTGATGGCAATTCGGCCACTTTTAAAGGTGGGCTCAAACTGAACCGACTTGATTTTAATATCGGCAGTAAAAGTTTGGTAATGAGTAATGATGTATCGGTGAGTATTGAGGTGCAGGTAGCAAAATAACTGAGGGGGGTACGGTTTATTGTTTATTAAAAAATTAATCTTCTCATTAAAAACGATTTAAATCCATAATGGCGTTAATCCATTAATCGTGTTATATTTGGTTATGAAGCGTTTCATATTATTCGCCGCCCTGTTTTTTACTATTAATCGGGCTTTCTCACAAACCAATCCGCCTGCCGATCTGGCAACCATTCAGCAAAGTTTAGATAAGTTAAATGTATTGGGCAGCGTATTGTATGTAGCCGCTCATCCTGACGACGAGAATACCAAGTTGCTGGCCTATCTGGCGCAGGAGAAACATTACCGCACCGGGTATCTTGCATTAACCCGTGGCGATGGTGGCCAGAATCTGATTGGAAATGAACAGGGCGACTTATTGGGTTTAATACGTACACAGGAGCTTTTGGCTGCACGCAGAGTTGATGGAGCCGAACAGTTTTTTACGCGTGCAAATGACTTCGGTTTTTCAAAGGGCCCTGAAGAAACTTTGAAAATATGGGATCATGAAAAGATACTCGGCGATGTGGTTTGGGTAATACGCCGGTTTAGGCCCGATGTGATTATTTGCCGTTTCCCCACAACAGGCGAAGGCGGTCATGGGCATCATACCTCATCGGCTATCATAGCACAGGAAGCTTTTACTGCCGCAGCTGATCCTAAACGTTTTCCTGAGCAGTTAAAGTATGTACAAACCTGGCAAGCCCGACGCTTACTTTGGAACACCTTTAGTTTTGGCTCAGTAAATACCACGGCGCCTAACCAGTTTAAAATTGATATCGGCGTTTATAACGCTACGTTAGGCAAGGGTTATGGTGAGATTGCTGCCGATAGCCGCTCAAATCATAAGACGCAAGGCTTCGGTACGGCTAAAACCCGGGGCGTTTCTTACGAATATTTTAAAACTATTTTGGGAGATACGCCAAAAGATAGCCTGACATCGGGCATCAACACCACATGGACACGTGTAGAAGGCGGCGCACCCATTGCTGAACAGATAAATTTTATTAAAAAGAATTTTGACCGCGAAAACCCGCAAAGCTCTGTACCGGCATTAATTGATGTTTTGGCCCGGGTTGGCGCTATCAAAGACGCATACTGGCGCGACCAGAAATCAAAAGAACTTAAAGACCTGATTACCGCTTGCGCGGGATTGTGGTTTGAGGCCTACGCCATGCAGCCTGCTTACGCCGTGGGCGACAGCATTAGCATAACCTCTCAGGTATACACACCTTATTTGCTGCCTATCCCGGAAATGGAGATCAGAACCACCCCTAAGTATGCTAACACCTACGAGGACAGGCGCGGGCACGTTTTGGTTCCAGGCCAATTGCTTAAAGACACTATAAACAGAGGAGCGGGCAAGATTGCAGCCAGACTAAGCCAACCCTATTGGCTGGAGAGTCCGCATAGTTTGGGTACTTATACTTTGCCTGACGATACCCTGGCCGGTAATCCTGAAAATATGGACTATCCGAGAGCCTGGTTCTCATTCAACATGGGTGGCAAAAAAGTGACTTATGAGCGCAAGATCATGTATAAATATGTCGACCCGGCTAAGGGCGAGATCTATGCGCCGGTTGTTGTGGCGCCGCCGGTAACAGCCAATATTTTAAGCAAAGACTATATTTTTAACAGCCGCCAGCCGCAAACTGTGCAGGTAAAACTGCAAAGCTTTACTAACGCCAGCGGAAGCATCAAACTGCATGCGCCGTCGGGCTGGAAAATAAGTCCGCAAGAAATAAAGTTTGAAAATAAACCAAAAGGCGCCGAATGGGTAGAGAGCTTTACTTTGGAGCCTACCGGCAGTAAACAGCAAACAGACATTTTAAAAGCTGTAGTTACCACCAAAGGTAAAGACTGGTCGTTAGGTATACAGCGTATTAGTTATGATCATATACCGGCTATAACATTATTCCCGCCGGCTGAAGCCAAGCTTATCAATATTGACTTAAAAACTGCAGGTAAACATATAGGCTACATAGCCGGCGCCGGCGATCTGGTGCCTGAGGCGTTAACCCAGGTGGGTTATGATGTACACCAGTTGACGGAGAACGATGTGATGAATACTGATCTTTCAGTTTATGATGCTATTGTGGTGGGCGTACGTGCTTACAATGTTAATCCGCGGCTGGTAGTTGAGCAGCCTAAGCTGTTGGCCTATGTAAATAATGGCGGTAATATGGTAGTTCAATACAATGTATATCAGGGCTTGGTAATGAAAGATCTGGGTCCGTATTCGTTTAAGGTAGTTAATGAACGTGTTACCGACGAAAATGCCAGGGTTACCTTTCTTGACCCGGATCATAGTGTGTTGAACTATCCCAATAAGATCAACAATGCCGATTTTGACGGCTGGATACAGGAACGCGGATTGTACTTTACCAGTAACATTGACAGCCATTATCATAAAATACTTAGCATGGGCGACCCAGGCGAAGCACAAAATCCCGGTTCATTAATAGTGGCCGATTATGGTAAGGGCCGGTATGTTTATACCTCCCTGGATTTCTTCCGCGAGTTGCCTGCCGGTGTTCCGGGAGCATATCGGTTGTTTGTGAATTTATTAAGCAGGCCGAAATAACACTACTTGTCATCAACGGTTTACCGCCCTGTCATTCTGAGCGCTAGCGAAGAATCTTGTATAAGCGATCAAGCAAAGCGTATAAGATCCTTCGCTTTCGCTCCGGATGACAACTATGTTAAATCTCAATTTAATAACCCTCTCTTAACATCACCTCAATATTGCCCATACCGTAATCAGTTACAAAACTGTAACTTTACTTTATGAAATTACGTGTATTGGTTTTCATCAACGCGCTGGCGGTGGCTATCACCATATCAGCTGTTAACTTTTACTTTCAGCATAAGTTTTACGACATGGCCATTACGTTTGTGGCCACCATTATATCAAGTTTTATAGTTTTTTACTGGCTGATAGAAAAGTATGTCTACTCTAAGATTAAGCTTATATACAAGTTGATCCATAACCTGAAACTGGGTCGCGATCTGCGCGAGGCCCTGGGTGAGCACATGAGCTCAGACCCGATCAATGATGTGCAACAGGAAGTAGAGGAGTGGGCGCGAGAGAAGAAAATTGAGATTGATATGTTGCGTACGCAAGAGAAATTCAGACGCGATTTTCTGTCAAATATTTCGCACGAGTTCAAGACTCCGCTTTTTGCCATCCAGGGTTATATTGAAGCTTTGCAGGATGACGATTTCGAGGATAAAGACATGGCTCGTCAGTTTTTAGATAAAGCTTCAAAAAACGTAGACCGCCTAAGCTATTTGATTCAGGATTTGGATGAGATATCAAAGCTGGAGTCGGGCGAGTTGCCGATCAACTATACAAAGTTTAAGATCAACGACTTGATCAAAGAGGTCATGGAATCATTAGAACTGAAAGGTAAGCAGCATAATATTAAGTTAATATTTAAACAAAAATATGATGAACCTATACTGGTAACTGCCGATCGTCAGAAAATTACGCAAGTGCTGACTAATCTTATTGATAACTCATTTAAATATGGCAAAGAAGGCGGTAACACCTGGATAACACTGTTTGATTTGCACGACCAAGTATTGATTGAAGTAACTGACGATGGTATCGGCATTGAAGAAAAGTACCTGCCAAGGTTGTTTGAGCGTTTTTTTCGCACAGATACCAGCCGTTCGCGGCAAATTGGGGGTTCAGGCCTCGGTTTGGCCATTGTTAAACATATTGTTGAAGCGCATCAACAAACTATTAACGTACGCAGCACAGAAGGCGTGGGCTCAACCTTTGGCTTTACGCTGCAAAAGGCCAAGCAAAACATGCCGTTTCCCCATATTCCGATACTAAAAAGTTAACATTAACTTAACATTGCAAACGTACCTTTGAAGCACATTGTATAATTATGTCGTTAAATAGCATTTTCCAATATTTCGTTCCTAAAGACAAAAAGGTATTTTTCCCGCTGTTCGAGCAGGCATCAGCCAACGTGGTAGCTATGGCTACTATTTTGGTAGAGACCGTAAACAGCAATAACCCGGCTACCCGCGAAGAGTTATTTAAACAAATTGACAAGCTGGAAAATCGTGGCGACGAGATTACACACCAGGTTTATCTGGAGCTGAGCAAAAACTTTATCACTCCGTTTGATCGCGAAGATATTCACGCTCTGACCAGTGCTATTGACGACGTTGCCGATTATATACAAGGCGCTGCTAACCGCATGAACCTGTATCGTATTGAGGATTACAATGAACATATCCGCAAATTGTCTGAATTGGTATTGCAGGCCAGCGGCGATCTGGAAAAAGCCGTGCGCGAACTGAAGGACCTTAAAAACGTTCGTGCCATTGCCGATTCATGCATCCGCATTAACAGTGTTGAAAACCAGGCCGACTATGTATTTGACCGCGCCGTTGCCGACTTGTTCCTTTACGAAAAAGACGCTATCCGTTTAATAAAATATAAAGAAATATACTCTGCGCTTGAAACCGCTACTGATATGTGCGAGGATGCGGCAGACGTTATGGAATCTATTTTAGTTAAAAACGCCTAAGTAAAATGGTTACTACCCTTTTAGTATTTGTAGTTGCGCTGGGGCTGATATTTGACTATACCAACGGTTTTCATGACGCGGCCAACTCTGTGGCTACCATTGTGTCAACCAAAGTGTTAACACCGTTTCAGGCTGTTTTGTGGGCGGCAGCCTTTAACTTCCTGGCTTATTTTGTGGTTAAAGATCATAAGGTTGCCAACTTTATATCCAAGATAGTTTTTGCCGATTTTGTGGACATGCATGTGATATTGGCCGGTTTATTAGCCGCTATCACCTGGAACCTGACCACCTGGTGGTTTGGTATCCCGTCAAGCTCTTCGCACACTTTGATTGGCGGTTTTGCCGGAGCCGGCATGACTAAAGCCATTTACATGGGTACCAATGCTTTTTTAGCGGTCAACATGCATTACATTATCCCTATTGTCCTTTATATCGTGCTGGCGCCTTTTATAGGTTTGATTATTGCCTACATCATTACCATTATCATTCTGCATATCTGTAAAAACGCCCGCCCTGCGGCGGCCGAGCGATGGTTCAAAGCCTTGCAGCTGATATCGTCGGCTTTATTAAGTTTTGCTCATGGTACCAACGATGCGCAAAAGGTAATGGGTATTTTGTACCTGTCGCTTATTGCGTCAAAAATTATTGGCGCTGGCGCGGCTATGCCCGAGTGGATACCGCTTGCATGTTATTCGGCAATTGCCCTGGGTACTATGTCCGGCGGCTGGAAGATTGTGAAAACAATGGGCAGCAAGATTACCAAGATCACGCCGCTTGAAGGTGTGAGCGCTGAGACTGCTGCTGCCGTAACACTGGGCTTTACAGAGCATTTTGGTATCCCGGTATCAACTACGCACACTATTACCGGTTCAATTATCGGTGTTGGTTTAACCAAGCGTGTATCGGCGGTTCGGTGGGGTGTTACCATTAATCTGGTTTGGGCCTGGATTATCACCATCCCTATTTCTGCACTTATTGCAGGTTTATTATTTGCCTTATTGCGCACGGTAGGCGCATAATCAATTTTGATTTTACTAATTTGCAGCCATGAAAAAATCATTGCTGTTGTTGCCTGTATTGGTTATCGGTTTGACATTGTCAGGCCTGGCCCAGATCATTCCTTCTAATCTCGAAATCGGTAATGCTTTAAAACAGGCCTTGCAGCAAGGCGCTGTTAAAAGTGCAACTAAATTGTCAGCCGTCAACGGTTTTTTTGGCGACGCTGCAGTAAAAATCCTGCTTCCGCCCGAGGCTGCAAAGGCTGAGCGTACGCTACGCAAAATGGGTCTTAACAAAGTTTGTGATGACGCCATTTTATCGCTAAACCGGGCTGCCGAAGATGCCGCTAAACAAGCCGCGCCGATCTTTGTAGATGCTATCAAAAAAATGACGTTAAAAGACGTGACAGACATTTTGCTCGCGCAACAGCAGGATGCGGCTACACAATATTTTAAACGGAGTACTACCAATGATCTTACAGCCAAATTTCAACACGTTATTAAGGTGAGTTTAGATAAAGTAAATGCTACCCGATACTACGGCACTTTGGCCGATACTTACAATAAGATTCCATTTGTTCGGAAAGTTAATCCGGATATTGCCAATTATACTACCCAAAAAGCTATCGAGGGCCTGTTCATTGAGATTGCTGCCCAGGAAGTCGAGATTCGAAAAAATCTGGGTGGTACCCGTACTACGCCGCTGTTGAAAAAGGTATTTGATTTTGCCGATAAGAATATACAGCAATAAGGTTAAACAATTTTCAGATTATACTTATAGAGCAAACCTTCGAGTCCATGAGCCGGGAAGATGGCTTTGTTCATGGTATTCAGTTCGGGGTCGATGATGTAGTTTAGGGCCGTCGAGAAGTTTACCGCGGTCAGGTCAGTCTGCCTGAAAACAGTATCAGCCAGGTTACACTCGTCAAACACAGAACCTGTAAGAGTAGCTTGGGTAAAAGTGGTTTCTTTAAGTGATGTTTTAGCGAAACGCGTCTTAGGCATCTTTTTACCCATAAACGAGGCATAGTCTAAAATACAGGATTCAAACCTGACAGTGAATAAAAAGTCCTCGCAACGGCTAAAGTTAACGCCCAGCAATTTGCAATGTTTAAAGGCGACGTCATTAAGTGTGCAACGCTCCAGCTTAAGCATAGATAAGTTGCAGTTTTCGAACACACAATCAATAAATTTGGTTACCGCAAATTCGCATTCGCTCAGGTCGCATTTTTTAAAGATACAGTTGTTGTATTCGGCATTGCGAATGGCCCCTTTGTCGAAGGTGATATCTTCAAAAACTTTATCGTCGTGAATTTGCGCGCTCATAGCATTTTGGTTATATCAAAGATAGATAAAAGGCGAGACTCCTCTGGAGTCAAAAATCTCATGTGATTGATGCTATAAACAGGATGCTCCTACGGAGCTATCTTATGGGTCAGGTTTATATTGGTATTCAATCTAACGAATGATCCGCCAATCAGGCTCCGTAGGAGCCCCGTGTTTATAGAAATCAAACCAACAAAAAAGGCTCCATTAGGAGCCTCCTGTAAATTATATCGAAGCAAATCTTACAGCGCTTTCACAAACTCAGCCATCGCCGCACCCGGGTCTGCCTGCTTCATAAAATTCTCGCCAATTAAAAATCCGTTAAATCCGGCTTGTTTCAATCCTTTAATCGTCTCGGGATTGCTAATGGCGCTTTCAGATATCTTCATAAACTCAGCCGGAATATGTTCAGCCAGTTGGTATGAGGTTTCTACAGATACGGTAAAATCGGCCAGGTTACGATTATTTACACCAATGGCGTCAAGATTTGGATTAATGCTGCGCTCCAGCTCTTCCAGGTTATGCACCTCCAACAATACATTTAGCCCAAGGCTTTTTGCCTGTTTTGCCAGTGCATCTATTTCTTTTGGAGTCAAAATAGCGGCTATCAGCAAAATGATGTCTGCACCTAATGATTTTGCCTCGATGATCTGAAACTCATCGATCATAAAATCCTTACGCAAGATTGGGATTTGGTTAGCTTGCCGGGCCTTGTGCAAATCGGCTTGGGTGCCCATAAAGAAATCTTTATCGGTCAAAACAGACAAGGCAGAAGCTCCTGCCGCAGCATAAGCGGTAGTTACAGCCTCAACCCCTGCCTGGTCATTAATAATGCCTTTTGAGGGCGAACGGCGCTTAAACTCAGCTATAATACCAGTGCGGTTGGGCGCAGTTAAAAACTCTTTAAAAGAGTAACTGTCGCGGCCGAATAAAGCCGATGACTCTAACTCTTTAATGCTGGTATTTTTTTTGGCTTCGGCAACCTCAGCCTTTTTGTTCAGTACAATTTTATCGAGGATATTCATAGATCCCAGCCCACTTGCGGGGCCGTGTGCTTAGTTGTAAACGATGTTATTAGCGCCGGCTAAATTACCATTTTTTGATTGATCGACACCTAACCAATTTTTCATCATCTCCTTACCAAACTCTGTTAATATCGACTCAGGGTGAAACTGCACGCCACGCACGTCATATTGGGTGTGGCGCAAAGCCATTACAGAATTATCGGTTTCATCAACAGCGGTCACGGTTAGTACCTCGGGCATGCTTTTGCCATCAACTACCCATGAATGGTAGCGACCTACTTTAAACTCGTGCGGCAGGCCGTTGAATAAGCGCTCGCTGTTGTCAGTTACTACAATTGGGGTGGCAATGCCGTGCATGGGTTGCTTCAGGTTATATAAAGTCCCGCCAAATACCTCTGCAATGGCCTGTTGGCCCAGGCATACACCGAAAATACTTTTTGTGGGAGCATATCTTTCAATCACTTTCAATAATAATCCAGCCTCAGAAGGGATACCCGGGCCGGGTGAAAGTATAATCTTGTCGTAGGCGTCAACGTCTTCCAGTTTAAACTGATCGTTTCTCCAAACGTCGCATTGCAGGCCAATTTCATTTACCAGGTGTACAAGGTTGTACGTGAACGAGTCGTAGTTGTCGATAATTAATATTTTGTTTGCCATATTTCACCTCGCCTTCTCTTTAATTAACAGGGGGAGCAGTTATTACGTTGTTATAGATTTATTTGTTACAAGTTTGTTACAAAGGGTTTTACAATTCTTCGGCCAATTCAAGCGCACGGCGCAGTGCCGCTATTTTGTTGTTCACCTCATTAAGTTCGCTTTCAGGTACAGAGCCCGCCACAATGCCCGCACCGGCCTGATAGTGCAGGGTATTGTTTTTACTTAAAAACGAGCGGATCATGATGGCATGGTTAAAATCGCCGTTAAAACCCAGATAGCCAATGGCGCCGCTGTAAAAGCTGCGTTTAATATTCTCATTCTCGTCAATAATTTCCATAGCGCGATATTTTGGTGCGCCGCTTAGCGTACCTGCCGGGAAGGTGTCTGCCACAACTTTAAACGTAGGTACATCAGGCAGCAGCTGACCGCTTACCATAGATACCAGGTGGATCAAGTGCGAGTAGTATTGAACTTCTTTAAAAGCTTTTACTTCGACATGATCGCAATGGCGGCTTAAATCGTTACGGGCCAAGTCAACCAGCATCACGTGTTCGGCAGACTCTTTCGGGTCGTTTTTTAAGCTGTAAGCCAGTTCGGCATCCTTCTCATCATCCCCGGTACGTTTAAATGTACCCGCAATAGGGTAAATGGTAGCACGACGGTCTTTAATAGTGATCTGTGCCTCAGGTGATGAGCCGAAAATCCTGAAATTGCCGTAGTCGAAATAAAACAAATAGGGCGATGGATTAATGGAGCGCAGTGCACGATAAACATTAAACTCGTCGCCGGTAAACTGTTTTGAAAAAGCTCTTGAAGGAACAATCTGAAAAACATCACCACGATAAATGTGCTGTTTCATTTTCTCAACTATCGCAATAAAATCCTCGTTGGTGATGTTTGACTTTTCCTCGAATTTGCTTTGGAAACTATATTCCGGGAAGTTTTTATTCTTGATCAGGTCATGAATTTTGTCCAAGCCTGTTGTGTCGGTATCGTTTTCAGGCTGATTATGGAAGATGTATAGTTCATTTTTAAAGTGATCTATCGCAATGATATAGCGGTAGATGTTGTATTGCATCGTCGGGATTTTGCGCTCGGTATTATCGCTTTGCTTTAACTTAATGGTCTCAAAATGCTCAACGGCCTCGTGTGTAAAATAACCAAACAAACCGTTGGCGGCTATCTTTACCGGTGCAGTAGCTGTTTCAAAGCTGTTTAAAAATTCGTTAATCTGCCCAATCAGCTCAAACTTTCCGGCTTCAAGGGTTTCTTGTGTTCCGTCAGGATAGCTTTTAGTTAAACGGCCGTCTTCCAATATCAGTCCGGCTATAGGGTCGCAACATACGTAGCTGGTGCTGTTTTCGCGACTGTGATAGTCAGAACTCTCTAACAACAATGAATTAGGGAAGACATCTCTTAACCGAAGGTATACGCTTACCGGCGTAGTGGTGTCGGCAAGTTGTTGTTTGTAGGTGGTATTAATTTTATACTTTTTCATTTGTTGTTATTTCAAATGTGTGTTTTAAAAATGTGCTGTAAAACAAAAGACCCGGCAAATGAGGGTTGCCGGGTCTTTGTATTAGGTTTACAATTGATTAGTTTGCTTTGATCAAAACATCGTCCGGCTGCCTTTTACAAGGTGCCACCAGCTTTTGTTATTTGTTTTTTTGATCATCGTGGACGCAAATTTAGAAAGAAAATTGAAACCGCAAATTTTTTTTATATTTTTTTCAAACTTATTTTAAGATAGAAATTTTGCCCGCAGCCAAAGCGCCAATTATAATTAGCAGTGCTAAGGTGTAAAACAGCGCAATAATTTTGTGCTTATCCTGGGCTTTTGTCAGCTTTTTAGATTTGCTGTGGCCAACGGTAATTATGGCTATGGCAATAACCATCATTACCCAGTGCTCAACGGTGAAGTAACGGGTTATCGGGTCTTTCATGGTGGTACTGTTAAACGCCACCAGCGGACTTAAAAAGTATAATACAATACCAATTAACAATTGTGTATGTGCCGATATCATGGCAAACAAATTGGTTAACCTGTTGCCGTTTGTATACGGCCTGTTACCCAGCCAGCCAATAAAAGCCGAAATTATAGCATAAATAAATAATACCAGGACAATGTACCTGAAACCCGAGTGCAGGTGTTGTACGAAGCTATATGCGTTCATGATAATGATAGTTTTTTGACGAAGATACGAAGCCCCCTCTAAATCTCCCCCAGTAGGGGAGACTTTTAAAATATAATTTTTAAAGACCTCCCTCCCGGGGAGGGTCTGGGTGGGGCTATAGTCCAATCTTTTGATGCTGATAGGGTATCTCTACGTTATGATAGCCCTGATCTTTTAAGCGTTGTGCAAAGTTTTTTTGTACCTCATACTCACCATGTACCAGGAAAATCTTTTTCACTTTCTCCGGGTCCTGGCATTGCAGAAAGTGCAGCAGATCCTCATAATCGCCGTGGGCGCTCATAGATTTGATGGAGCGAACTTCGGCTTTAACATCATACCTTTCACCAAAAATATAAACCTCTTTATCGCCATGCACCAAATGGCCGCCTAATGAACTCGGTTCGCAATAACCTACAATAAGTATGGTAGTTTTTGGATTGTCGATGTTGTTTTTAATATGGTGTTTTACCCGGCCGGCCTCGGCCATGCCTGATGATGAAATGATTACGCAAGGCCGCGGGTCATCATTTAAAGCGATAGATTCTTCGGTTGATTGTACAAAACGCAAGCCTTTAAAAGCAAACGGGTCTTCGTCTATCTTTAAAACCTGTTTTACGCCGTTATTATATACCTCGGGGTGATCTTTTAACACCTGAGTTGCCTTGTCAGACAAGGGGCTGTCGACGTAATACGGTACATCTGGTAAAATGCCTTTTAGCTCCAGGCCATTTAGCGCATATAAAAGCTCCTGGGTGCGGCCCACGCTAAATGCGGGAATAATCACTTTGCCTTTTTTTGTTAAGCAGGTTTCTTTAATTACCTCAAGCAATGCATTTTCAATAGGCTCCAGCTCTTTGTGCAACGAGTCGCCATAGGTTGATTCAAGGATAATATAGTCTGCCTGCGTAAAGCGTTGCGGGCTTTTAAGTAATAAATCGCCATAACGGCCAACGTCACCGCTAAAAGTAATGTGGGTTTGTTTGCCGTTTTCTGTAATAGCCAGGTGCACGGCGCAACTGCCTACGATGTGCCCGGCATCAGTAAAGTGGAACTTAATATCAGGAGTAATGGCATATTCTTCATGATACTCCACAATTTTAAACAGGCGAAGCGCCTCCATGGCTTGCTCGTCAGTGTATAACGGCTCAAGCAGGGGCAGGCCTTTTCTTTGGCGATGCTTGTTGCTGTACTCCACGTCGCTCATCTGGATTTTGGCCGAGTCAAGCAGCAGGATACGGGCCAGGTCCATTGTGGCCGAAGTACAAAATATGGGCCCGTTAAAGCCTTCGGCTACCAGTCTCGGTATTAATCCGCAATGATCAATATGTGCGTGCGACAGGATCATATAATCCAGTTTTTTGGGGTTAAAGCCAAAATGCTCATTCAGGCTCTCGGTATTTTCGCCTAAACCTTGAAACATGCCGCAGTCCAGCAAAATGCTGGTGCCGTTTTGTGTATGTATTAAGTGTTTGCTGCCGGTAACGTTACGTGCAGCGCCATGAAAAGTAATATCCATTTAAGTTTATTCGTAGTAAAAGAATAGCAACGAATATGATGAAAATATGTTCAATTAAAAATTAACTAAAAAATTAGTTGCAGATATCAAATATAACTAATAACTTAGTTTAAAATTAAAAACAGCTGTACCCTTAAATATAATATCAATGGAAATAAAAGAGTTAACCCGCGCCGAAGAACAATTGATGCAAATACTTTGGCAACTTAAAAAAGGCTTTGTAAAAGATGTGATGGAGCACCTGCCCGAGCCCAAGCCGGCGTACAATACGGTATCAACCATTATACGCATTCTGGAGGCCAAGGGCTTTGTGGCTTATACGGCACATGGTAAAAGTCACGAGTATTACCCAATCATCAGCAAAGAGCAGTACCAGAGCTTTGCTACCGATAAATTGATGAGCGGATATTTTGATAATTCTGTAAAACACATGTTCTCGTATTTCGTGAAAAAGGAAAAGATAAACCTTAAAGAAGCTGATGAGATCATGAAACTGATTGAAAAACTTAAAAAACAATAGCTATGACCTGGTGGCATTATTTATTGCTGGTAAACTTTTACCTAATACTGTTTTTTGGCTTTTATGCCCTGCTGTTACGTAAGGAAACCTTTTTTCAGCTGAACAGGGTTTACCTGGTGGCGGCTTCATTATTATCGTTCCTGATCCCGCTTATTCAGGCAGATTGGGTGACTAACCTGTTTATTACCCAGCAGGTACAACGAACGGTTTACGGTGGCACACTCATGTTGACGCCCGGATTTGTGGTGTCGGCAAAACAGTCGGGAATTACATTTGGCCAAATAGTTAATGCCATTTACATTACGGTCACGTTATTCTTAATTATACGTTTGGGCTGGCAGTTGTTAGTTCTCAAAAAAGCCATTAATGAGCCGTCGCCATCTGCAGCTTACTCATTTTTTAAAAAGATAAGCCTGGGCGAAAACGTATCACAATCAGCAGTAATTGCCGAGCACGAAGCTGTGCACGCTACGCAATGGCATTCGGTAGATGTAATGATCATTGAAATGGTAATGATTGTTAACTGGTTCAACCCCGTGGTTTACCTGTATCGCTTTGCCATAAAATATATCCACGAGTTTATTGCCGACCGGCAGGTAATTGAGCGCGGTGCCGACAAAGTAGATTATGCCCTGCTGCTATTAAGCCAAACTTTTGAAACCGATACCCATAACCTGGTTATCCCATTTTATAATCACAGTTTATTAAAAAAACGTATTAAGATGTTACAAAAAAATAAATCGCACAGAATCATGCTGGCTAAGTATGGTCTGTCTGCCCCCTTGTTTGTTTTGATGATGATCCTGTCATCGGCAACCGTAAAAAACAGCAAAGCAGTTAATGTTATCAGCAAAAAAACAGAGAAAGTATTGCAAACGCCTGCTACAGATATGATTGGCGGTAATGATAACAACGGAGAGATCCCTGCCGAAAACAAGGTAGTTGCCGGAAAACCGTCAGCCATAAATACAGTTGTCAAGGCAAATACTGACACCTTGCCTGATAATAGAGTTTTCGCGGTAGTTGAACACATTCCTGAATTTCCGGGTGGTTTACAGGCATTCGGTAGGTTTTTAGCAGATAATATCACCTATCCTGCTATCGATAAGGCCAATAAAGTAGAAGGTAGAGTTTTTGCAAGTTTTATTGTTGAAAAAGATGGCAGCCTGTCTGATATCAAAGCTATACGCGGGCCAAGTGAAACGCTTAAACAAGCCGCAGTAAATGCACTTTTAAAATCTCCTAAATGGAAGCCGGGCGTTCAGAATGGCCATGTGGTAAGAGTATCATTCACTGTGCCGGTGAGCTTTACTTTGCCTGATGCCGATAATCAGGTTTACAGCACGGTATCGGGAAAAGCGCCAATGTTTCCGGGAGGATTAGAAGCCTTTGGTAAGTTTCTGTCTGAGAAAATTAAATATCCGAAGGAAGACCGGGAAAATGGTGTTTCAGGAAAGGTGTTTTGTACATTCATTGTTGAAAAAGACGGAACGCTATCGGATATTAAAGCTGTGAGGGGACCTTCAGCGACCATGAATGCAGAGGCGGTAAGAGTATTAATGCTGTCGCCTAAATGGACGCCGGGTATGGACAACAATAACAAACCGGTCAGAACATCGTACACTGTACCCATAAACTTCACCTTGGAAGAGCAGTATGACGGTACTGCTAAAGTTGAGATAAATAAATTATTGAAGCAAACAAACGACGCCAACAGGCCACTTTATGTAATTGATAATGTAAAATACCTGCCTGGCAAATCTATACCTAAAATTGCTCCGCAAGACATTGACGCGGTAAGCATTTTGAAAGATGAAAGTGCTAAAGCTTTATATGGCGATGCCGGTAAAAACGGCGTAATCATTATTACTACCAAGAAAAAGAAATAACCTATCTGAACCCTTCATAACTGGAAAGCCTGCGATTAATTGGTCGCAGGCTTTTTTGTTGGAGTGATTTGGAATTAATTTCTAAATTTAGGTCGATCATTAATTAAATCATCTACCTAAACCAAATCTACGATGCAAAAGAAAACCAATAGTTTATTAATGCCGCTTGCTAAATATACTTTAGTGTTGCCGTTCATTTTTTTAATGACGATGTCGTTATCGGCAAAGACAAAAGTTAATTGTACAGTTCACAAAGCATCGGCTACAGATACCATTTATACAACAGTTGACAAACAACCCGAATTTCCCGGCGGTATGGGTGCCTTTTACAAATTTATAGGTGGTATAGTGCATTATCCTGCGGTTGATATGGAGTCGCGGGTGCAAGGTAATGTAGTAGTAGTTTTTGTAGTTGAGCCGGATGGTTCTCTGTCAAATATCAAAGCCGTACGCGGCCCGAGCGAAACCTTAAAACGCGAAGCGTTACGTGTAGTGTCATTATCGCCTAAATGGAACCCCGGCATAAAAGACGGAAAGGCAGTAAGAACCTCGTACACCGCACCAGTAAGGTTTGTGATGACCAAAACGCTTTATTGATCAAATTTCCTCGCGGGCACTGTTCTTTTTTTATTTGCATAGCTTGATCAACCAAAATAGGTTATATTTAAGTACCCAAAATTAACCATGTTATGAACTGGAAACTCATTTTTCAATTATCGGTATTTGGCCTTATCATGGCTTTTGCTACCATCTCACTGGTGCCTGAGCGGGCCGAGCCGTTGTTTTGGATAGTGATATTTGTATTTTGCGCCATTGTGATTGCAAGGGCGGCGCCTGGTAAATATTTCTTACATGGGTTTTGCGTAAGCTTGATTAACTGC
Organism: Mucilaginibacter ximonensis; assembly: GCF_042686265.1. Lineage (NCBI taxonomy): Bacteria > Pseudomonadati > Bacteroidota > Sphingobacteriia > Sphingobacteriales > Sphingobacteriaceae > Mucilaginibacter > Mucilaginibacter ximonensis. The sequence continues at coordinate 64,357 of NZ_JBHUPD010000002.1, read as the reverse complement.
GTTTGGATAACAGCTGCGCATATTTATTTTTATGACAGCTATGCGGCCCATCACGCCGATATGGTAAATATGTACAGAGGCATCCATCCGCGTCGCATGATGTTGGTATACGGACCAGCATTTGGTGTGGCATTTGGGTTAGTATTAGGCCTGTTTGCATTTGTGGCCTCAAAATTGACCAATAAAAAACAGGCAGAAGCTTAGCGCGTCATTTTTTTAAATTAAACAATGATGTTATACATAAATTATTAATTTTGCCGCTAAGACAAACATTAACATCAACATATAATGAAACCTTTCATTTCAAAAACAGCTTTCGGAGTTTTAAACTATGTTATAGCTCTGGTGCTTATAGCATCGCCCTGGGCATTTGGATTTACGCATGCTACTAATGCAGGCGCTGTGTTATTGCCAATTTATTTAGGTTGGTTAACATTGATCATGGCTATATTTAGCCAAAACCCGCTTGGTTTCAGACAGCTTAATGTTTTGCCTGCACAAATGCACAATTTGGTTGACGTTTTAATGGGTTCATTCCTGATGTGTCTGCCTTTTACCTACGCTTTTTGCAATGAGGTTTTTTGGCCACACTTTTTGTTAGGATTGGCTTTATTAATAAAAGGTGTTTTTACACAAGAGTCGCCTTTTTTAACCCGCCCGCACCGCAGCTTGCCTGAAGCAGGTATCTCATCAATTGATGCCAGCGAAGGCAGATTGAATCATTAAGATTTACTCCCATACAAAATAAAAAAGCGGGTTTGACATCATGTCAAACCCGCTTTTGCGTTATATAGATGGTTCTAAAACACTTCGTTTAAGCCCAGGAATATCCCTTTCGAGCCATAATTGCCCATTCCGTAATCAATACATAAATTAGAGCGCGAGTATTTGTTAAACAGTATCCGCAATCCAACGCCGGCTCCTGGCTCAATAAATTCGCCCACTTTAATATTACGGGTATTGCTGGCCGTCTCGGCATTGGCAAAAAGCACACCTCCGAATAATTGGCTATTGCATAAGGGGAAACGATACTCGGCTTCTGAATAAGCAAATGAAGGACCTTTAAAGCGGCCTATCGTGTAAGCCCTGCCAATGCGGTTAGCAGCATCGCTGCCAGTGCCCGGCAGTTCAAGATAAGGCAGGGTGCCGTTTAACAGGTAACAACCCCAGTACCAAAAGGCTATCAAATGCTCCGGGCTTTTTTTTGAAAGAGTCCAATATTTACGTAGCTCAGTTTTTATTTGTACTGATTTATGCTCACTGCCCAGCCATCGCTCGTTGAGACGTAGTACCACATCGGCATACATACCGGTGTGCGGCTGATTTAAATGATCGCGAGAGTTGTACTCCATATTAAACAACAAACCATTGGCCGAATAACCAGAGGTAGGGAAGTGGTTCATGCGGCTATAGCGAAAGTTATGGGTGTCGGGTCGGGGACCCATTTGGCGTTCATCGTCAATATTACTATAATTATTGAATATGACTCCTGCTCCTGCGTACACATGCTCAAATAACTTTCGATAAATACGCTCTGTAATTTTCAAATAACTGAATTTAATCGGGAACACGTCAGGGTTGTTATCCAGCGGCAAATTATTGAACGAAAAGCTGCCGTCGCCCTGTGCCATGTGGCCCGTGCCTGCGCCATAATCTAATGCAACGGTTTTGCCAGCTTGTATACCGCCCTGTAAGTTATAGAGGTCGTCGTTGGTAAAAATGTTGTTCTTGGCTTCAAAGGTCATCAGGCCCTTTGTAGAAATGTAAGCATTGGCGTTTACTACAGAAAATGTGGTTGTTTTGGGGTTGCCGAACGTATGGCCACCGGTTGACGTTACACCTATGACAAAGCCAATGCTGGGATTATACCCTGCCGAAGGCAGTGTGGAAAAGTTAGAATGGGTCTTGACGTTGCCCGATGTATCCTGACGAGCTTTGCCTCTAAAAAAATTGCTGATGATCTCTTTGGCATCTGTCTGTTTGCTCACCACCTCGGGTGGGTCCTGTTTATCTTGTGCACACGATATCCCGGCGCAGAAAAGCGCCATGCATGTCATCAGGACATGCTTCAACACTGGTTTAATCACTAGCTAATTAGGGTTAACTCCCCTAATATAATTAAATGACCTGTAATTGGCAGAATTTTTAAAAGATACAAATAATTGCGCTGTTAAATTTAAGTTAGTATATTGACAATAAATTGTTAAAGCGCTATGTTTAAACCTTAAACGTGTTTAGCAGTCACATCAAAGCAACAACAAAAATTAAAAAGATATGAGGATTGTGAGAATATATCTGGATTATTACTTCGGCGGGCCGTCTAAAATAGACAATTTGGTGTGCCAGGCCGGCATCTACTAAAATGCCGGAAGCAAAAAGGGCTGAATATCAATTGATATTTAGCCCTTTTTTATTATACCGTTGGTGTGATTATTCAATCACGGTTACTTTCAGCATATTGGTTTTACCGTGGTTAACAATTGGTATAGCTGCCGTATTAATTACAACGTCACCAGTTTTAACCAGGCCTTCAGCTTTTAGCAGGTTGTTTACATCGGCAATGGTTTGGTCGGTGCTCTCTACTTTGTCGTAGTAGAAAGTACGCACACCCCAAACAAGGCTCAACGCATTTAACAAGTGTTTATTAGCGGTAAAGATAAAGGTAAGCGCTTTGGGGCGATAGCTTGATATTTCATAAGCAGTATAGCCCGAAGTAGTCATTGATACAATACCTGCAGCATTGGTATGGTCAGCTAAATAAGCGGCCGACTGGCAAACTGCGTCGCTTAAATGGCTGGCCGGGTTGGCTTCAGGGTTAGCATCTCTCTCCAAATGGTAAGGGTAGCCCAACTCTTCAACGTTACGCACAATTTTAGCCATTGTTTCAATAACAATCAGCGGGAACTCACCAACTGAGGTCTCGCCGCTCAGCATCACCGCGTCGGCACCGTCTAATACCGAGTTGGCAACATCATTCACCTCTGCACGGGTTGGGCGTGGGGTGGTAATCATTGATTCCAGCATCTGCGTAGCTACGATAACCGGTTTTCCGGCCGCACGGCTTTTGCGGGCAATCATTTTTTGCAACAGCGGAACTTCTTCTAAAGGTAATTCAACTCCCAGGTCACCACGGGCAACCATGATGCCGTCAGTAGCGGCAATGATCTCGTCGATATTTTCGATAGCCTCAGGCTTCTCAATTTTAGCAATTACTTTGGCTGCTTTACCGCTGCGGGCAATCACTTGTTTCAAATCTATGATGTCGCCGGCGTTACGCACGAAAGAAAGGCCGATCCAATCAAGATCCCACTCCAGTGCATACTGCAGGTTCTCTAAATCTTCTTCAGTTAAGCTCGGAATAGAAACTTTAGTGTTTGGAAGATTAACACCTTTGCGAGAGGTAAGGATACCACCATGTACAACCTCGCAAACTACAGTATCAACTTTGTTGGTTTCTAAAACGCGCATCTGTATCTTTCCGTCATCTAACAAAATGATCTCGTTAGCCTGTACATCCTGAGGGAAAGCCTCATAAGTAATGTAAATCCGGTTATCGTCGCCAACGCACTCTTGGGTAGTAATATTAATATGTGTACCGTTTATTAAGTGTATGCCACCATCTTTTACTAAACCAATACGAATTTTTGGTCCCTGCAAGTCGGCCAAAATGGCTACGTTGGTTTTGTGCTGCTCGTTGATTTCCCTGATCAGGTCGACAAATTTTTTGTGATCCTCAGGTTTTCCATGCGAAAAATTAAGACGGCAAACGTTTACGCCGGCCTTAATCATCGCCAACAAGGTTTCTTTCTTGGAGCTTGCAGGCCCCATCGTGGCAACAATCTTGGTACGGTTATAAGGTATGTTCATAGTTCTTTTTGGGGTTCTCTTTTTATTGGTGTACATCCTGTAAATCAGATGTGCAGAATGGTATTATTCAAATTTGGCGCTAAAATAAGAGATTTTCGCGTGATTTTATTTTTTTAGGGTCAATCTTTATAGCTGTTACAATTTCGGGTATCTTATTAAGGCCCGTAATAATGTTTTCAAGATCATTGTCATCGATATAATTTTTAATCATCAGAAAAAAATCGGCCTTTTTCATTTCAGGTATCAAATAGCCTTCGCTGCCTTTATTACCTATAAAAAAAAAGTCTGTTTCGCTTGATTCCCAGTGGTAAGTGTAAAACGAGAAGAATGACGGCTCTTCACCATGATGAATGTCAACCTCCAGGTCGTCGCCTTTAACAAAATTAAAGTTTAAACACTTGTTAATAAGGTAACAAATGCGATAATCTTTTAGCGATGTTGTAACTGCAATGAGTACAAAATCAAGATCAATCTCAAACTTTAAAAATTTCTTGTTCAATTATGATTACATTTGCGCCCAGCAAAAATACAAATTGAAACCTTTTGCTTTTAAAATTTGTTACCCATCAACAGTAAAAAGTTTTAGATTTGATATTTAACAGATTTTATTTTTCTTTGCACTGAAATTATTAATCATTAAACAATAAAACTATGTCTGATATCGCTTCAAGAGTAAAAGCTATTATCGTGGAAAAATTAGGTGTTGACGAAAGTGAAGTTACACCTGAGGCTAGCTTCACCAATGATCTTGGTGCTGACTCTTTAGACACCGTGGAACTTATCATGGAGTTTGAAAAAGAATTTAATGTGGCTATACCTGACGATCAAGCTGAAACTATCGGCACTGTAGGTCAAGCCGTAGCTTACCTTGAAAAAAACGTTAAATAAGCTCTCCTTAATTCAATTAGATGGAGTTTAAACGAGTTGTAGTAACCGGGCTAGGGGCACTTACTCCAATTGGCAATACAGTTTCAGAGTACTGGAACGGGTTGGTTAATGGAGTAAGTGGCGCTGCTTTGATCAAGAGTTTCGACACTACCTTGTTCAAAACTAAATTTGCGTGCGAAGTTAAAGGCTTTGATGCAGATGCATTTTTGGGCAGAAAAGATGCGCGTAAGCTTGATCCGTTTGTGCAATACGCCCTGTTTAGCACAGAAGAGGCAGTAAAAGACGCCGGTTTAGATTTTTCTAAGTTAGATGTGAGCCGCATTGGCGTTATCTGGGGTTCAGGCATCGGTGGTTTAAAGACGTTTTTAGATGAGGTTACCAATTTTGCCAAAGGCGATGGTACTCCGCGTTTCAATCCGTTCTTTATTCCTAAAATGATAGCTGATATTGCTCCCGGTCATATCTCTATAAAATATGGTCTGCGTGGACCAAACTTCTCTACAGTTTCGGCCTGTGCATCTTCAAACAATTCATTGATTGATTCATTTAACTATATCCGTTTGGGTAAAGCTAATATGTTTATCAGCGGTGGGTCTGAAGCAATTATTAATGAGGCCGGTATAGGCGGATTTAACGCTATGCACGCGCTTTCTGTACGTAACGATGACCCGGCAACGGCTTCACGTCCGTTTGACCTGGATCGCGATGGTTTTGTAGCTGGTGAAGGTGCTGGTACCATCATTCTGGAAGAACTGGAACATGCAAAAGCACGTGGCGCTAAAATATATGCCGAAATGATAGGCGGCGGGATGAGTGCTGATGCCTATCACATGACTGCTCCTCACCCTGAAGGTTTAGGTGCTGCTTTTGTAATGCGCGCCGCTCAGGAAGATGCAGGTATCACTCCGGCCGATATTGATTATGTAAATGTCCACGGCACATCAACTCCTATTGGCGACCCGCAGGAAATTAAGGCAATACAGGATGTATTTGGCGAACACGCTTATCGTATCAATATAAGCTCTACCAAATCAATGACGGGCCATTTATTAGGTGCCGCTGGCGCGGTTGAAGCTATTGCTTCAATTCTTGCACTCAACCACGGTATCATCCCACCAACCATTAACCATTTCACGGACGATCCAACCTTTGATCCAAAATTGAACTTTACATTTAATAAGGCTCAAAAACGCGACGTTAGCGTTGTGCAAAGCAATGGCTTCGGTTTCGGCGGCCACAATGCTTCGGTAATATTTAAAAAGTACGAAGAATAACTAGTGGATGCCTGTTGGTCGGATATATAAACTTTACTTTTCTCCAAACAGAAAATACGTTAAAGTATTAAAGAATTTGCTCGGCTTTGTGCCGGGCAATTTGTCTTTATACCGGTTGGCTTTTCGCCATAAGTCAGCCGCACAAAACGTAAAAAAGGGAGTTAAGAACAGTAATGAGCGTCTGGAATTTTTAGGCGATGCCGTTTTAGGCAGCGTTGTAGCTGAAGTGCTTTTTAAACTTTACCCTTACGAGGATGAGGGTTTTTTAACCGAACTGCGTTCAAAAATTGTAAGCCGCAATAACCTGAATCAGTTGGCCCGCAAGCTTGGTTTTGAACAGCTGATAGAATATGATAACCGGGCGCTGGGCCCAACCCGGCAGGGCTCGCTACTGGGCGATGCTTTCGAGGCCCTTATTGGCGCCGTGTATTTGGATAAAGGTTACGATTTTACCAAAAGTTTCCTGGTAAATAACATCATCAAAGCTCACGTGGATATCCATACCCTTGAGCAAACCGAAACCAATTTCAAAAGCAAACTTATTGAATGGTGCCAGCGCCATAGTAAAGACATTACATTCGATCTGGTTGAGAACGGAGACGGCGAGAATACTAAACTTTTCACCGTACAAGCCAGTGTTGATGGGCAGATTATGGGCCTGGGCAAAGAATTCAGCAAGAAAAACGCTGAAAAGCTTGCTGCTGAGAAGGCTTGCGAGGCGCTGGGGATATAATAATCAATAATTTCTTTTTTAAATAGAGCTGTCATTCTGAACGGAGTGAGGAGCTATTCTCTTGACGAAGTGAAAAATCTTATGCGCTTTTATAAGATCCTTCGCGGTGCTCAGGATGACAACTTAGAATATTTACATTAAACAAAAAGCCCGGTTGCAAACTGCAACCGGGCTTTTGAATACGATTAATATATATAGTTTTAAGCTAATTTTACATTTACCGCGTTAAGGCCTTTTCTGCCTTGTTGAGCCTCGTAGGTTACTTCGTCGTTTTCACGAACTTTGTCGATCAAGCCTGATACGTGTACAAAGATCTCTTCGCCGCTATCAGTTTTGATAAAGCCGAAACCTTTTGACTCATTAAAAAATTTTACTGTTCCTGTTGCCATTATAATTAATTGTTATTTACCGCAAGGTAAAGTAAAATATTTAATATTCAATACTTAGGATACTTTTTTGACTATTTTTTGTTTTTCGGCTCAAAGGTAATGGCAGGGTTAATGGCCTGCAGGTCGGCCACAAACCGGGTAATATCTGGTGGCGATATTACCACGCTGTCATAAGTATTGTAATTTATTTCAATACGGTTAAGCGACCATGCAGGGGCGCTCCACGCGCTGCTGGTTTCGGTAACTGATTTTATTTTGCTGATATCGATATCCGTATTGATCATAAATCCGGCGTGGATATTCAGTGTCTTACCATCGATAGTATAATAAGTACTTTTGAATCCATAGAACAAAATGATTCCAACTAAAACAATACTTACAAGCGGAATCCAGGTGTGGTGCGCAATTGAAACGGCGCTTAAGCTAAAAACTATCCCAATTAAAGGCAGAACGATAGCATAACCCAGTTTTGATTTGTAAACAGTCATAACATATAAGCTTTTTAGGTTAATCACAAGTTAGACAAAAAAAGCGCATTTTTGTAACATGCCTACAGGAACTCTTTTTTTGATCCCCGTACCACTGGCCGAGGATGCTGCTGCTAAAACCTTTACACCTTATCTGGTTGATACCGTTAATCATATCAAAGAATACATAGTAGAGAACGAGAAAACGGCGCGTCGCTTTCTGAAAGAAGCCGGGCTAAAAACGCCGCAAAGCGAGTTAATCATTCACGACTACGGCAAGCATAACCGAAACAACAGCTTAAAACCCTTTTTTGCTGGCTTACAGGCCGGGAATGATGTCGGCCTTATGAGCGAAGCCGGCTGTCCCGGTATTGCCGATCCTGGGGCGGATATTGTGGCCGAGGCGCACCGAAGAAATATAAAAGTAGTACCGCTAGTTGGCCCAAGCTCTATTTTGCTTGCGCTTATGGCATCGGGGTTTAACGGTCAGGGTTTTGCCTTTCAGGGATATTTACCCATTGATAAAGCTGAACGAAGCCGCAAGATCAAGGACTTGGAGAATTTGTCAGACCGCTTAAATCAAACCCAGATATTTATTGAGACGCCGTTCCGCAACAATCAATTGCTCGACGAGATATTGAAAACCGGTAATGCCAAAACCAAACTCTGCGTAGCCTGTAATCTTACAGCCCAAGATGAGTTGGTGCAAACAAAAACCATTGCTGAGTGGCAAACACAAGCGCCCGATCTACATAAAAAGCCAACTATTTTCTTACTATCGCGTTCTGCTTAAGTGATTACACCGCAGCATACCCAGGTTTTAATTATCGGCGCCGGCCCTTCGGGGTTAATGATGGCCGCGCAATTACTGCGCCATGGTTTACAACCAATTATTATCGACAGCAAAAAAGGCCCGACAGACCAATCTAATGCACTGGCTGTTCAGGCGCGTTCTTTAGAGATATACAGGCAGTTAGGGGTTGTCGATAAAGTGATTGCTAACGGTAAGCAAGCCGGTGGTGTAGCGCTTAATGAGGATGGCAGAAAACTGGCTGAACTTTCGCTGGAAGATACCGGTAAAGGTCAAACTAAATACCCTTTCGTCTTTTTGTATCAACAAAGCAAAAATGAACGCCTGCTGTTGGATTTTTTGACTGTTAATTGCTGCCCGGTTTATTGGGAAACCAACCTGATAACCGTCGTCCAAAATAATGATAGGGTTGAGGTGCACTTGCAATCAGGAGAAGAAACCGTGTTGGTTACCTGCGATTGGCTTGTTGGCGCCGATGGTGCACATAGTGCTGTCCGCAAGCAGTTGCAAATATCATTTACCGGAGATACCTATGCCCACGAGTTTTACCTGGCAGATGTTAAGTTGGACAATAAAGAGTTAGACGACACGCGCGTAGAACTGTTTCTGTCTAAACAAGGTTTCGCGGGATTGTTTCCTATGCCAGAGCAAGATCGCTACCGGCTTATTGGTAACCTTCCGTCAAACGTCACAAATACTCCTGACCTGCAATTGGAAGACGTAATGCCGCATCTTAACAGCGTAACTAATACAGTCATGAAGGTGACTGATCTTAAGTGGTTCACTACTTATCGCCTGCACCACCGTATGGCCGAAAACTTCAGGAAACAGCGTGCCTTTCTAATCGGCGACGCGGCACATATCCATTCGCCGGTTGGCGGGCAAGGCATGAATACCGGCTTACAGGATGCATATAACCTGGGGTGGAAATTGGCCGGGGTTTGCAGCGGTCAGCTTAATGAAAAGATATTGGCCAGTTATGCCGCCGAACGCATGCCGGTGGCCAAAGAGCTGCTCAATATCACCGACCGTTTATTTAAAGTAGTCATGTCAACCAATTGGTTAACCATGCTTTTCAAACGTTGGGCCTTGCCGGCACTGCTGAAATTTGCCTGGAGCAAGCCCAATCTCCGGGATGTGTTCTTTAAGCGGGCGTCTGAACTTTATATCAGCTACCGCCATAGTAATATCAGCCTGCATTTAAGCCAGGCTACGCAAGTTAAAGCAGGTGACAGGTTGCCATACCTAACGGTGTACGACGAAAAGAGGCAAACCGAAACTGACCTGCATGAGTGGTGCAGCAAACCGGGCTTTACGCTGATTGTATTAGGGAAATTGCAGGAGATAGACCTGTTTGCGCTGGCTAAATGGATTACGCAGAGTTACAATGGCGCGCTTAATTTCTTCTATCTTCCGCCATCGACGAAAAATCAACACATCTTCGATCAATTTGAAATCGCCGAAGGCAAAAAGAAAGCGCTGGTTGTGCGGCCCGATATGCATATCGGCTTTATTAATGACGTGGTGGATATTGATATGATGGATAACTACCTCAATAATGTAGTGGGCCAAAACAAGGCGGTAAATTAACCGTGGATGGTTTCTGATTTGCCGTAGTTTTTAACTACTTCAGCCTCATAAGCCAAAAATTCTTTCCAGCGCGCGTCTACATCAACATTCTCTGCGTATTTTTTTGCCAGGTTAATGAACATGGCATAGTGGGTGGCCTCGCTAATCATCAGCTCGTGGTAAAACGCAGATAATTCCTTGTCGTTAATGTTTTCTGAAAGTACTTTAAAACGCTCACAACTTCGAGCCTCTATCATGGCAGAAAACAGCAGGCGGTCAATCAATTGAGCTTCGCGGCCGCCTCCTATAATAATAAACTTACGCAGCTCATTCACATAATCATCTTTACGCTCGCGGCCCAGCACAAAGCCACGATCCAGAATAATTTGATGAACACGTTTAAAGTGTTCCATTTCTTCCTGTACCAACTCAGTCATTTGCTGTACAAGCTCGCTCAGGTTTGGGTTCTGAACAATTAAGGTAATCGCATTTGAGGCCGCCTTTTGCTCGCAAAAAGCATGGTCAACCAACAGCTCTTCAATATTACTTTCCACTACGTTTTTAACCCATTTCGGGTCGGTTGGTAGCTGTAGTTTTAAGATAGTTTTCTCACTCACGGGACAAAGATAGGGTATTTCGCCAATACCGTCATGCCGAACTTGTTTCGGCACCCCACATGCTCAGGGAGAAGAATACCTGTCCTGTAGGATCCTGAAACAAGTTCAGGATGACAGATCGGTGATTACCTGTACAAACTCTTACTCTCAATAAACTTCAATACCGGGTCAGGAACAAAAAACTGTACGTTCTTTTTTTCGGCGATTGATTTGCGGATGAATGTAGCTGACAGCTCCATTTGTGGGGTCATGGTAATGGTTACTGACGGATGCGAGGCCAGTTCAGCATTTTCATAGCCCGGGCGAGGGTAAACAAATATCTGATGATCGCGAAGAATAAGCTTATAGTTTTTCCATTTATGCAGGCTCACCAGGTTGTCTGAACCCATGATAAGTGCAAATTCGTGTTGCGGATATTTTTCTTTAAGATGGGTTAGCGTGTCGATGGTATATGACGGTTGCGGCAGTTTCAATTCGACATCACTCACTTCGATGTTTTGTGCATTATCTGTAGCCAGTTTAGCCATTTCCAAACGATCGTAAGTATTAATCAGGTCGTCATACTTTTTAAAAGGATTTTGGGGCGATACAACCAGCCAAACTTTATCAAGTGTGGTATGATTAGCCAGGTAGTTAGCTATTATCAGGTGACCAATGTGTATGGGATTAAATGAACCGAAGAATAATCCTATTTTCATTTTAAATATTTGCAGTCTCGAAGGTAACTAAGCAGGCATTTAACCGGTGCCATTTTCCGGGGGAATAGATAGCGTGGCCGAACAATCCGTTGCATCCGGCATATGCCTGCTGCAAATTATTTTGCCAGGAAATTCTTCACCAGCTGTTCAGCTTCTGCACATGCCGTCTGAAGATCGTGATTTTTGAGTATAATATCAAATCGGGGAGCGTAATTCAGTTCCTTTTCTGCTTTAGCAAAGCGTTCTTTTAGTTTTTCTTCGCTATCGGTACCACGCCCAACCAGTCGCTGCTTCAAAACCTCTAATGACGGCGGTTGTACAAATATCGCCAGGGCCTGGTGCTCATACTTACGTTTAAGGTGTAAACCTCCCTCAACGTCAATGTCAAATATTACGGCTTTGCCTTCGTCCCATATACGCTCAATCTCTGTACGTAAGGTGCCGTAAAAAGTGCCTGAATACACTTCTTCAAACTCAACAAATTGTTTTTTGGCAATGCGGTGCAAAAACTCTTCTTTGCTTATAAAATAATATGATTTACCGGGCTGCTCATCACCGCGCGGCTCGCGGGTGGTAGCCGAAATAGAAAACTCAAGTTCAGGAAATTTAGTAAGCAGATGCTTTACAATGGTGGTTTTGCCGGCTCCTGACGGTGCAGAAAATATAATGAGTTTTCCTTCTTTCATTATTGTCATTAGTCATTGGTCATCAGTCATTGGTCAATAGTGTTTGAATGACTAATGACCAGTGACCAATAAGCAAATTACAGTACGTTTAACAGTTGTTCTTTAATTTTTTCAAGCTCTTCTTTCATGCCAACCACCAGTTTCTGGATATTGGCATCATTAGCTTTTGAGCCTAGCGTATTTATCTCGCGGCCTATTTCCTGTGAGATGAAACCAAGCTTTTTACCATTGGCATCATCATTCTTTAAAGTTTCCAGGAAATAGTCACAATGTGTTTTCAGGCGAACTTTTTCTTCAGTAATATCAAGCTTGTCAATGAAGTAGATCAGTTCCTGCTCAAAACGGTTCTGATCAATCGCTTCGCGGCCTACTGCCTCTGCCAAAAACTGATCCAGGCGTTCGCGGATAATCGGTATACGTTTTGGCTCTTCAATCTCAATAAGTTTCAGGTTTTGCAAAATAATGTCGATACGATATCTCAAATCCTGTTCTAACACATCGCCTTCATCACGTCTAAACTGCTGGAAGGCAGTCATTGCCTGGTTAAACGTTCTTTCAACCAATTTCCATTCATCGTCTGATAAAGTTTCTTCGTCGTATTTAACCACCTCAGGCAAACCCAAAGCTAACTGCAATAAATTGCCGGCCGGTTCATTCAGCTCTGCGCTAACGGCCTTTAGTTGTTCGAAATAATTTTTTAAAAGCGCGGTATCAATGCCGGCTGCTTTTGCGGCTGTATTGGCTTGCTCAACATTTATAGAAAGGTTTACCTTACCGCGTTCAATTTGCTTGCTGCAATCGGTACGCAGTTGAAACTCTTTTTCAGAGAAAATTTTGGGCAGGCGCAATGACAGTTCGAGAAACTTACTGTTCAGGGATTTAATTTCGACGGTATATTTGGTGTTACCTGAGTCGAAACTGGCAATTCCATATCCTGTCATGGATTTTATCATGCGCAAAGATAGTTTTTTTTTATTTACAGCTGTCACTGTGATATTAAAAGGCTTATACATACGTTAATACACAACCACTAACCGCTAAAAATTAACATTTTTTTACAATTGTACTCAGTTGCAATCATTAGCTTTGTGTTCTTGAACAAATTATATCCATACCATCGTCTCAGCATTTTAATTGCTTTTTTAGTTAGCTTAACCTTTAGCGTTTCTGCGCAGGAACTCGCTTTTTATAAAGGTGTGGTCTTTAAAAAGAACTCGCCGGTTACCATAGCCTTGGTTAGTGTAAAAAACCTAAGCCGTAAAAACCTCGAGGTTGTGACAGACGACGTTGGCGCTTTCCGCATTCAGGCAGCCATAGGCGATACCCTGCTTTTCAGAAAGGATGATTATACACCGCAAATTATTGTCATCCAAAATTACTCACCGTTAAGCGTTTATTTACAAGCTGTTATTCACCTTAACCAGGTTACTGTTAAAGAAACCAGCCAGCAAAAGGCCATGCAGGATGTAATGGATAACTACAAGAAAAAGGGCCAGTATTACACGCTTGACCCGAGTGTGATGTCGGTTTTAAAATCACCGCTTACGGGTTTATATGAGTTGTTCGGCAAATCGCCAGAGCAGGCCCGTAAATTCAGACAGTATACCAAAGAAGAGAATGAGCGGATAGAAGTGGCCAGGCGATATAACCGTACCCTGGTAAAGAAAATAACCAATATGCCAGACGAGGATCTGGAAGACTTTATGTTCAACTTTACGCCCAATATTGAAGATATACGGGTGTGGAACGATTACGATATTGTGAGTTATATTAAACGATCATACGCTTACTTTAAAGATAATCGTAATGATTATAAGATACAGAAGCTGAATTAGTTTTTTACTTTCTCGAAGTACTTGCCGGTGAATTTGTAGGTGATGAATTTCGAAGTTGGCTTGCTATCGCCAGTAATTAAAGGCAGTTGGATTGTTTTGGTTGCGGCATCGAAATTAATATCAAATTTTTCATACCAACCATTGTCATATTCGTAATATAATTGGTTGTGCATCCCGGTTACAGTTTTTATAAGTTTTATGTCGTCCCTTAACTTCCCATTTATAATAGAAAATACCTTTACACCATTCATTCCGAGCTTTGTTGAACCTATGTTTAACCATATAGCTAAATAATACTTTTGTGTATTGGCGGTAAAGGTGTACATCTTGTAATAGTTTGGCCTACTATCTCCTTCTGTTTTTGGCATATCGATGGTCGAGATAGTACCATTCCCAGATTTATACTGAAATAGACTTTCGAAATAATGCATGGTTCCTCCGGTCCAGGTGTCCCATGAATATATCCTAAATAACCCGTCTGTAGAAGTTGAAATGTCTAAGTGTGCTTTTTTCAAAGATTCAAATGATTGATCAAGTGTGGCTGGATACTTTTCAGTGTAATATTTCAACTTTTTTGCAAAGTCATCGTTCGCTTTATCAATCTCGGGAGAATTGCTATCAATCTTTTTAAGTAAACGCAACAGATCTGCCTCAATAGCTTTAGGTGTTTGTGCGAATGCGGTAATAGAAAAAGAAAGGCAAATAAAAGCCGCCAGTTTAATAACTTTCATCGATAAGGTTTTATTAAATAAAAATAGGGATAATCTTTCGATCATCCCTATTCTATTTAAAATCAGACTAATCTCTAGTCTCCAATCATTAATCTCTACTACGCCTCTACCGGCTGGCCTACCAAATGGTTAGCAACTAAGTATTCAGCAATCTGCACGGCATTAGTAGCGGCGCCTTTACGCAGGTTGTCTGACACTATCCAGCAATTCAATGTGTTTGGCTGGCTCTCATCGCGACGGATACGGCCTACAAATACCTCGTCTTTATCATGAGCGTCTAAAGGCATTGGGTATTTCAGATTTGCAACATCGTCAGTTACAACCACACCTGGCGCTTTTGACAGGATATCTCTAACCTCAGCCAGGTCAAAATCATTTTCAAATTCAATATTTACTGATTCTGAGTGACCGCCCATAACCGGGATACGAACAGTGGTAGCGGTTACGCGGATGCTGTCGTCGCCCATGATCTTGTTGGTTTCTTTCACCATTTTCATTTCCTCTTTGGTGTAACCGTTTTCGGTAAACACGTCGATATGAGGTAATACGTTCAGGTCTATTTTGTATGGATACGCCATTGGGCCATCTATACCGGCACGCTCGTTCATTAACTGGTCGACAGCTTTAACGCCGGTACCGGTTACTGATTGGTAAGTTGAAACAACAACACGTTTTATTTTATAACGATCATGCAACGGTTTTAAAGCCACCACCATTTGTATGGTTGAGCAGTTAGGATTAGCAATGATCTTATCTTCGGGAGTTAAAACATTGGCATTAACCTCTGGCACAACCAGTTTTTTGGTTGGGTCCATACGCCATGCCGATGAGTTATCAATTACAGTAGTGCCTGCTGCTGCAAAAAGCGGTGCCTGAGCCAATGAAGTGCTGCCACCTGCAGAGAATATAGCAATATCCGGCTTCTGTTTAATCGCATCCTCAACAGAAATTACCTTATAAGCCTTACCCTTGAAAGTGATTTCTTTACCTACACTTTTCTCTGATGCGACTAATAATAGCTCTGTAATGGGGAAGTTGCGTTCTTCAAGAACCTGCAACATTTTGGTACCTACCAGTCCGGTGGCACCTACAACTGCGATTTTCATTGTATTTAAATTGTTTTTTTAATAGCAATGAAGCTGCCTCGCGGCGGTTTCATTGTGTTAAATTGTTTTTTAATGGCAATGAAGCTGCCTGCGGCGGTTTCATTGTGTTAATTTGTTTGTTCTTTGGTAATGAAGCTGCCTGCGGCGGTTTCATTGTGTTAATTTGTTTGTTCTTTGGTAATGAAGCTGCCTCGCGGCGGTTTCATTTTTAAATTGTTAATTAATAATTTTTTATTGGAGGGCAAATATCGGTATTTTTTGCTTAATAGTGAGCACTTAATGTTAATGATATGTTGTCATAATCATTCAAATCAAATTTTTACCTTTGCCTTAACTGATACTCTTTATGACCGAAACTATAATTGTGCTGGGTTCCAATGGACAAATTGGTACCGAGCTTGTAATGGCCCTGCGCGCTAAGCACGGCAACAATCAGGTAATTGCATCTGATATCAGAACGACCGATAATGCCGCTATAAACTCGGGCCCGTTTGAGCTGATCAATGTACTTGATAAAGAAAATCTTAACCAAATATTTGAAAAATACCGCCCTACGCAAGTTTATTTGCTTGCCGCCATCTTATCTGCCGTAGGCGAAAAAAAACCGAAGCTGGCCTGGGATCTGAATATGAATGGCCTGCTGAATGTGCTCGATTTGGCGGTAGAATTTAAAACCGCTAAAGTTTTCTGGCCAAGCTCAATAGCTGTTTTCGGGCCGCACTCGCCAATTGAAAATACGCCACAGTTTTGCATTATGGACCCTAACTCGGTTTATGGTTTCAGTAAACTGGCCGGCGAGCGCTGGTGTGAGTATTACTTTTTAAAATATGGATTAGATGTGCGTAGTATCCGTTATCCGGGATTGATAGGCTGGCGCTCTGAACCGGGTGGCGGCACTACCGATTATGCTGTCGATATTTTTCATAGGGCTTTGGCCGAGGGCAAGTTCGAAAGCTTTCTTTCGGCCAATACCGCTTTGCCAATGATGTATATGGAAGACGCTATCCGCGCTACTATCGAACTGATGGAAGCACCTGCTGATAAATTGACGATCCGTTCATCGTATAACTTGGGCGGCATTAGCTTTACACCAGCTCAGCTATCCGCAGAAATTAAAAAACATTTGCCCGATTTTGAGATCAGCTACGCTGAAAATGATCCGCGTCAGGCTATTGCTGACAGCTGGCCAAACAGTATTGACGATACAGTGGCCCAAAACGATTGGGGCTGGAAACAAAAATTCGATCTGGCAAGTATGACGGCGGATATGCTGGAGAATTTGAAATAATTTTTTCTATACGTCATGCTGAACTTGTTTCAGCATCCCACGCGCTAAGCAATTTGGAATATCCTGTGGGATGCCGAAATAAATTCGGCATGACGTGTTGTTCTTAATCTATCCTAACTAAACATTATATTTGCACCTCAAAATCCTGCCTAACAGGGTTTATTAAGCATACTATGGGAAGAGCATTCGAATTCCGTAAAGAAAGAAAATTTAAGCGTTGGGCCAAGATGGCCGTACAATTTACCCGTTTGGGTAAAGAGATAGTGATGGCAGTTAAAGCTGGTGGCGGCGACCCTACTACCAATTCGCGTTTACGTACTGCTGTGCAAAATGCCAAGGCAGTAAACATGCCTAAAGACCGTGTTGAGGCCGCCATAAAACGCGCCACCAACCGCGATGAAAAAGACTACGAAGAGCTGGTATACGAAGGCTATGCAGCGCACGGTGTTGCCGTATTGGTTGAAACAGCAACCGACAATACTAACCGTACCGTTGCTAACGTGCGCAGCTACTTTACCAAATATGACGGTGCGCTCGGCAAAACCGGTTCGCTTGATTTTATTTTTACCCGTAAAGCTGTATTTACCTTTATACCGGGCGACCGCGATCTGGAAGAACTAGAGTTTGAACTGATTGACGCCGGTTTAGAAGATCTGTTTGTTGAGGCTGATGAGGAAGGTAATGACGTTGCCGTAATTCATACTGCCTTTGAGGATTTTGGTAAGATGCAAAAGACTTTGGAGGAAATGGGAATTGAAACCAAATCGGCTAAGTTAGAGCGCATCCCGCAATCGTTTAAAGAAGTGACCGAAGAGCAGGCAGTAGACGTATTGAAATTGATTGACCGTTTAGAGGAAGACGACGACGTACAAGCGGTTTACCATAACATGGCCGAATAGGCTCAATTCAATTCTCTCCGCCAGTTGGCGGAAGGGCTTTTAATTAAAAATAAAAAGTCTCCCCTGCCGGGGGAGATTTAAAGGGGGCCGTTATGCCGTTATTTACCACACGCAAACAAGAAAAGAAAGCTAAGGTTGTTTTTAGTGACGACTTGCTTTTGATTGAGTTTGAAGGTGGTAAAACCCAGGTTTTTCCGTTGGATTGGTTCCCGGCCCTGAAAACAGCCAGCGATGAAGATCGCACCGATTGGGAGCAAACCGATAAGGGTATACGGTTTAATAAATTGAATGTGGAAGTTTTTACTTCTTAGAATCAGGAAACAAGAGTCAAGAAACAAGATATATAATAAATATATTCAAAGTCTTGACTCTTGCTTCTTGGCTCTTGATTTTAAATAAAATGACTTTCGAAGAGTTTTTCAAAAAGAAGCGGATTGACCTGGCGGCTTTAAAACAAGCCCAGCCTGCGCTGTTTGCTGAATTTGAACTGCACTTTGAACAGATGGGTGAAAAAAGTTTCGACCATACCAAGAAGTATTGGTTCAATAAACTACGAAGCCAATATCATTTAGCTCCCGAAATAAAAGCAGAAAAGCCGAAAGTTGAAAATCAGCTGGCGGAACAAACTGTAGCTGAAGAGTTAAATGAAATGGGGGCTCCTGCAAAACCTAAGGTGGGTTTTACGCCGCGATTCAAAGCGCCGGCCAAGCCTGCCGATGAAGCGCCGGTTCAGGAAGAAGAAAAATCAGCCCAAATTGAAGGCGAAAAGCCGAAAGGCTTCACGCCACGTTTTAAAGCGGGAGTCACTAAGCCGGTAGAACCTGCTGCGCCTGTACCAGACGTTAAGAAAGAGGAATCGCTTGCTGCTGAAGACAAACCGAAGATTGGTTTCACGCCTCGCTTTAAAGCAGGTGTTACCAAACCCGCCGACCCCAAAGTCGAGGAATCATCGCCTGTGGAAGCGAAACCTGCCGAAGAAAAGTTGACAGAAGAAAAGCCGAAAATTGGTTTTACCCCTCGCTTTAAAGCAGGTGTAACCAAAACGTCTGCAGAACCACCAAAAGTGGAGGTGTCCGCTCCATCTGAGGGAAAGCCGGTTGAAGACATCCCCCAAAAACTTGAAGAACAGCCAGCCGAAGAAAAACCCAAAATAGGGTTCACGCCTCGATTTAAAGCTGGTGTAACCAAACAAGCTCCGCCAACTGCCGAAGAATAAAATTTAGCAGTAACATTTCACTGTATAAATGGTCTAAGTTTCACAGAAACTTAGCATCATGAATTGGAAACAAAATTTCTTTAAGAAAACTCCCAAAACAGACAAGCCAAAAAAATCAAAAACCCGCGAGTGGGTTGACGCGGTTGTGTTTGCCGTTATTGCGGCTACCATTATCCGCGGCTTGCTGTTTTCAGCCTATGCCATCCCTTCCGGCTCGATGGAAGGCACCGAGCTTACCGGCGACTATTTGTTTGTAAGCAAGATAAGCTATGGCCCGCGTATGGCTAATACGCCGCTGGCTATCCCATTTACTGAACCGGTGATGTATGGTGTTAAAACGTACTCTGGCGCTATCCAATTGCCTTATTTGCGGTTACCAGGTTTGGGGCATATCAAAAACCGGGATATCGTAGTGTTTAATAAACCTGATGAAGCTGGTCCGGAATATAATATCCCTACCGATGAACGTACCACGCTCATTAAACGTTGCCAGGCCATACCGGGCGATATATTAACTATTGTAAATAGCCAGGTTTATATCAACGGCAAACCAGCGCCGAATGCGCCTAAACAGCAAACATCATATGCGGTGACTACAACGGGTTTAAACATTAACCCGGATATTATGAAGGAGCAAAATATTTCTATCCGTCAGCAACTGGGCCCAGATACTTATGAAATGATCATGCCCGCGTCAGCAGCTGCCGTGTTGAAGGGTTATTCAAATATCAAAAGCATTACACCGGTTATCGCCCCTGCCGGTACCTACGACCCGGAGATATTTCCGCACAATGAAAAGTTTAAATGGAACGTTGATAATTACGGACCTATCCGCTTGCCAAAAAAAGGCTGGACTACGCCGTTGAGTGACTCGACACTTACCTTATATCGTCGTGCTATCGAGGTTTATGAAAACAATAAGGTTGAAGTAAACGGAAAAGATATTTTGATTAATGGCAAAAAAGCAGACAACTACACCTTTAAAATGGATTATTACTGGATGATGGGTGATAATCGGCATGATTCATTGGATTCACGCTTCTGGGGTTACGTGCCCGAAGACCATGTTGTTGGTAAAGCCATACTGACTTTCTTCAGTACTGATTCGACACAAAGTTTCTTTAACAAGATTCGCTGGAACAGGGTTTTGAGGCCGATCGATTAAGTAACTTATTATAATAAGATTTTGTCATCCCGAGCATAGCGAGAGATCTATACACGCGCTTAGCAAAGAGTGACTGTATATGTATAGATTTCTCCTTTCAGTCGAAATGACAGGGTTATTAGGTTTACCGCCCCTCAATTTATATTTAATTGTAATTCAAGAAATACCTACCTTTGCCGACATTATAATCAAAAAATCAACATGGCTTATAATTTATTAAAAGGCAAAAAAGGAATAATTTTTGGCGCACTGGATGAAAACTCTATCGCCTGGAAAACTGCGCTGCACTGTCATGCAGAAGGTGCCGAAATTGTGTTAACTAACGCCCCGATAGCTTTGCGCATGGGTGCGATAAATCAACTGGCCGAGGCTATTAACGCTCCGGTTATCCCTGCCGATGTTACTGTTGCTGCTGATATTGAAAACCTGTTTCAAAAATCAATGGAACACTTTGGTGGTCAGGTTGATTTTGTGCTGCATTCAATAGGCATGAGCATCAACGTACGTAAAGGTATCCCTTACTACGAGAACAACTACGAGTTTACCCACAAAGGTTTCGATATATCTGCATTAAGTTTACACCGCGTGTTGCAAACTGCCATGAAGCTGGATGCAATCTCAGAGTGGGGTTCGGTTGTTGCTTTAACTTATATTGCTGCTCAGCGTGTATTCCCTGATTACAATGACATGAGCGATAACAAAGCTGTTTTAGAGAGCATTGCCCGTAACTTTGGTTACTACTACGGTACCAAAAAGAGAGTGCGTATCAACACCGTATCACAATCGCCAACCCGCACTACAGCAGGTTCGGGTGTGAAAGGGTTTGACGGCTTTATTAACTATGCCGAGAAAATGAGCCCGCTGGGTAATGCTAGCGCCGACCAATGTGCTGATTACCTGGTTACCTTATTTTCTGACCTCACCAGAATGGTTACCATGCAAAATCTTTTCCACGACGGCGGTTTCTCTTTCACCGGCGTTACGCAGGCTGTTATTGAGCAGATGGAAAAATAATATTGATGTTGATATCAATGGACAAAGCCGTCCGCCAACTGGCGGACGGCTTTGTCGTTTTCGTAAACTATGCCTCCGCGGTTTAGTGATTCTGGTCTGCCCGCCGGCATACCACAACAATATTTGACAAGCAAACAAGAGCAACCCACATAAAAAAATCCCCTCCGTTTTGGTGGAGGGGACTTCTATTATTGAAAGATCACTCTTTAAAAAAAAACTATTCAGTTTCTACACTCAGTTTATCGCCGGTAACCTCTTCTTTGATCTTGGCTTCCAGTTCGTCCATTAATTCCGGGTTATCCAAAATTAGTTGTTTCACCGCATCCCGGCCCTGGCCTAAGCGGGTTTCGCCATAGCTAAACCATGAGCCCGATTTTTTGATGATGTTATGCTCAACGCCCAGGTCAATAATTTCGCCGGCTTTTGAAATACCTTCGCCAAACATAATGTCAAACTCGGCAATACGGAACGGCGGAGCAACTTTATTTTTAACGATTTTAACTTTAACACGGTTACCTGATACCTCATCGGTATCTTTAATTTGTGATATACGGCGAACGTCTAAACGTACCGAAGCGTAGAATTTCAATGCGTTACCACCGGTTGTAGTTTCGGGGTTACCAAACATAACGCCAATCTTGTCGCGCAGCTGGTTGATGAAAATGCAGCAGCATCCGGTTTTAGCAATAGTACCGGTTAGCTTACGTAAAGCCTGCGACATTAAACGTGCATGTAAGCCCATTTTTGAGTCGCCCATTTCGCCCTCAATCTCAGCTTTTGGTACCAGGGCCGCAACCGAATCGACAACTAAAATATCAATAGCACCAGAGCGGATCAGGTTGTCAGCGATCTCTAAAGCCTGCTCGCCATTATCGGGTTGTGATATCAAAAGGTTCTCCACATCAACGCCTAATTTCTTAGCGTAAAAACGGTCGAACGCGTGCTCGGCATCAATAAACGCAGCAATGCCGCCTTTGCGTTGTGCCTCGGCAATAGCGTGGATAGCTAAAGTGGTTTTACCTGACGATTCGGGACCGTAGATCTCAATAACACGGCCCTTTGGCAAACCGCCTACGCCCAAAGCGATATCCAAACCTAATGAACCTGTAGGTATAACCTCAGTAGGTTCAATAACGTTATCGCCCAGCTTCATGATGGTGCCTTTACCGTATGATTTTTCCAACTTATCCAGCGTAAGTTGCAATGCTTTCAATTTATCTGCGTTACTCATCTTTTAATAATATCTTTAGCAAATATAAAACTTATTTTTAATAATGCTAATTAATTTAGTAAAAAAAATTAGCCCCCTCTACTCTCCCCCGGTAGGGGAGACTTAAAATATCATTCAGCCCATCCGCCAACTGGCGGAGAGGGTTTGTGTAGGGCTGAATTTAGTCAACCTTATTCTTTCAATCAATTATTCTTATCAACACTGCGTTTCTGCAGTTCCTTGCTAATGGCATTCATTGATTTTTTCAATTTGGCATCCTTAGCCTTCTTTAATTTCAAAGCTTCGGCTTTTTTTAACGCTTTCTCGGTATGCGTGCGTTCGTAATATCTGCAAAACCACGTAAGCGGGCAAATGTCGCATTTGGGGCTTCGGGCTATGCAGATGTACCGGCCGTGTAATATTAACCAATGGTGCGCAATAGCCAGTGTGTTTTGTGGCAGGTATTTAACCAGTTGCTTTTCAACAGCCAACGGTGTACGGGCGTTGGTGGTCAGTCCAATTCTGTCCGCCACGCGAAAAACATGCGTATCAACAGCAATAGCCGGCGCATCATAAACTACCGAAGCGATGACGTTTGCTGTTTTGCGGCCTACGCCCGGCATTTTCTGCAACTGGTCGACATCCGAAGGAACAACACCGCCAAAATTTGTCAATAAAACTTTAGCCATGCCTACCAAATGTTTAGCCTTATTATTAGGGTAGCTCACACTACGGATATAAGTGAACACCTCGTCAGCGTCGCTGGCTGCCAAACTAGCGGCATCGGGGAAACGTTTAAAAAGGGCCGGCGTAACCTGGTTGATACGCTTGTCGGTACATTGCGCCGACAGGATCACCGCAACCAGCAGCTCAAAGGGGTTTGAATAATGTAATTCGGTCTCGGCTTGTGGCTGATGTTTAGAGAAATACTCCAGGAAATGTTGGTAGCGTTCTGCTCGTTGCATAGCGGTTTGTTAACCATCAAAAATAAAAGAAAGTGGGCCCAATGGCGCCAAAACTTTTAAACAAAAAATCCCGGACAGATTAGCGACTATCCAGGATTGAAAAGATTTTTTAAAATCGCCCGTTTAACAACTAACGCTTACTTTTTGAATAATCAAGAATGTAATGAATGGTCTGTAGCTTTGGTTTTTTTTCAATCAGCTCCAGCTCTGTGCGTAACGAGTGATAAAAAATCACTTCATCTGCCTCGAGGCTCTCTTTTAAATTTTCTTTCTTCACTTCGTCGTTGTTTTGGTTAGCGACTGCGTTTAAAGTAGTAGAGGTTTCACCCATAAGCTTGTGGTTTGTTGATCAGTTTGTTTGTATAAATTGTATAACGTACACTTTATCAGGTTTATTTTACGAAGATGAAAATTAAATGAAATTTTTCTTTTTACGTAGAAAATCCACCCGATTATTAATTAAAACAATCATGATTTTTCACCGAACTCAATTCGGCAAAGGTTTTGGAGAGGTTGTACTGCTTTGGTTAAAAACAATAACAGTGCTTAAACGACGCTTTTAAAGCGATATTGTTGCTGATGTAAATTCGTTACAAATTGTTGTTTGGTTGGCTGGTTCAGTAGTTCAGTGCTGGATCGGTTCATTAGTAAAATAGGTGCACGCGTCAGGGTTCTCTTCTTTGGAAGATGCAGGGGGGCAATGGATCTCGCGCGATTCCCTCCCTCGGGAGGGGCAGGGAGGGGTTTAACAAAGCGACAAGCAACCAATCACTGATTAACCAAACTCAAATCACTAAAACCATGGCATTGCCTGCGGCCGACTCCGTCAGCTGACGGACGGTATCCGCTGCTATCGCTAATGCATTGTCTTAACCTTGATTTGTAAGATTAAAGGATTGAGAGAGCGAGAAGAGCGACTAGTAATATTCAAAACCCAACAAAAAAGGCCATGCGCCCCTAAGCACATAGCCTCTTCAATGAGAAATTACTATTTGGAAAACTAATTTTTTAAGCTCAGCTCCTTCGTCTGCATCATTTTACGCAGATTATTAAGGGCATAGCGCATACGGCCCAGCGCAGTGTTAATACTAACTTCGGTAATGTCGGCTATTTCTTTAAAGCTCATATCGCCAAAGTGGCGCATAATCAATACTTCTTTCTGTTCAGACGGAAGTTTTTGTATCAGTGTTTTTAAATCTCTGTGGGTTTGCTCGCGCACCATACGGTCTTCAGTGCTTTCGTCGTAATTGCCAAGCACCTCAAAAATGTCAAAGTCATCGCCATTGCTTACCATTGGCGCGCGCTTTTCGCGGCGAAAATGGTCAATAACCAGGTTGTGCGCAATACGGGTAACCCAGGGTAAAAATTTGCC
The DNA here is from genome assembly GCF_042686265.1 of Mucilaginibacter ximonensis. NCBI lineage: Bacteria > Pseudomonadati > Bacteroidota > Sphingobacteriia > Sphingobacteriales > Sphingobacteriaceae > Mucilaginibacter > Mucilaginibacter ximonensis. Next base: position 39,557 of record NZ_JBHUPD010000002.1, on the reverse strand, counting down.
CTCTTCATTATATTTGCCGGCGCGCAGGGTATTAATAACTTTTATGAAGGTATCCTGAAAAATATCCTCAGCAAGGTAATCGTCCTTTACTAACAGATAAATGGAAGTATATATCTTGGTTTGATAACGGCGAATCAGTTCAACCAGCCCTTGTTCGTCGCCGCCAATGTACAGATGGATTAGATCCTGATCACTTTGCAATTGTAAATCCATATAAAGCGTTTACTTTAACTTATTAGTTCAATAAAATGTTAAGTATAGCTTCTAATCGATACAGATTGCTTTAGGGGTGAATAAAATTGTTACATCAAATAAAACAATTTTAATCTTAAAAAGCAAATAATTTTTTTGTGTCAAAATATTTATTGCATCGTGCTATTATTTGGATGCTGCTAAATATTTTAGGAATTTTGCAATTCTGAAAAAATCGGCTCAATTATTGGCTATTGCTTGTTAGACTGGGTTTTGAGGAAAAGGTTTAACGCTTATGTGTTAATGGGTTATAGTTAGCTGTTCATAGTGAATGGTTCATAGTTCATAGTGTCGGATCGTGTGTTTTCACATCCACATAAATGCCATGAATCACTATTCATCAACTATTAGCTATAAACTACGAACCATCAACCATCAACTAAAAAGAATGAACGAAGCAGATAAAGATCCGCAAAAAAATATCATTATAAAGGGCAGCCGGGTGCATAACCTCAAAAATATTGATGTGGCTATCCCTAAAAACAAACTGGTGGTAGTTACCGGTATGTCTGGCTCTGGCAAGTCGTCCCTGGCTTTTGACACGCTGTATGCCGAGGGCCAGCGACGTTATGTAGAAAGCTTGTCGGCCTACGCGCGTCAGTTTTTGGGTAGAATGAATAAGCCCGATGTTGATTACATTAAAGGCATTGCCCCCGCTATTGCTATTGAGCAAAAAGTTATTACCTCAAACCCCCGGTCGACAGTTGGCACATCAACCGAGATTTATGATTACCTGAAGCTGTTGTTCTCGCGCATTGGTAAAACCATTTCGCCGGTATCAGGTAATGTGGTTAAAAAGGATTCAGTGACGGACGTTATTAACTTTATAATGACCCTGCCTGACGATACGCCGGTTACCATATTGGGCCCGCTGCATCCGCACAATAACCGCAGCTTAAAAGAGGAGCTGGCGGTATTGATGCAAAAAGGTTTCGTAAGGGTGGAATATGAAGGCAAGATAGCTCGTATTGAATCGCTATTGGAAGATGAGAGCATAGCGAATGCCCCGCTGGTAGGTGAGCATGGCCTCAGGATAGTTGTCGACCGTGTAACCAAAGACACTACCGACGAGACTCTGAGCCGCCTGGGCGACTCTATCCAAACCGCCTTTTTTGAAGGTAAGGGCGATTGCTATGTTTACTATCCGGATCCGTCTACCGGCTATGAGCAGCAACGCTTTTTCTGCGACCGCTTCGAGCTTGATGGTATTAAATTTGAAGAACCTACGCCAAATTTCTTTAGCTTCAATAACCCGTATGGCGCTTGCAAACGCTGCGAGGGCTATGGCAAGGTGATTGGTATTGACGAGGACCTGGTAATACCTGATAAAAGCAAAACTGTTTACGAGGGCGCTATTGCACCATGGCGCGGTGAGAAAATGCGCGAGTGGAACGATCAGCTGGTGAAACATGCTTTAAAGTTTGACTTTCCCATCCATCGCCAATACAACCAGTTGACGGAAGAGCAACAGCAGCTACTGTGGAAGGGTAACCAATACTTTCGCGGACTGGACGAGTTTTTTAAGGAGATGGAGGCGCAGACCTACAAGATCCAATACCGTGTTATGTTATCGCGTTATCGCGGTAAAACTACCTGCCCGGATTGTAAGGGCAGCCGTTTGCGTCATGATGCTACTTATGTTAAGATCAATGGCAAATCGATAACCGATATTGTCCTGATGGCGCTGGATAAAGCCTCTGAGTTTTTCAGTGACCTGGAGCTAAGCGAAAACGACGGCAAAATAGGTAAACGATTGCTGGCCGAAATTACCAGTCGTTTAAACTTTTTGAATGATGTGGGCCTAAGTTATCTGACTTTGAATCGTCTTTCGAACACGTTGTCTGGAGGCGAGTCGCAGCGTATTAATTTAGCTACGTCGTTGGGTAGTAGTTTGGTGGGTTCTATTTATGTGTTGGACGAGCCGAGTATCGGCCTGCATCCGCGCGATACCCAGCGACTGATCGGTGTATTAAAATCGCTGCGCGATGTAGGTAATACCGTGTTGGTGGTTGAGCACGAGGAGGAAGTAATGAAAGCCGCCGACCATATCATAGACATTGGCCCGGCGGCAGGCACTCACGGTGGCGAACTCATTTTTAGCGGCGACTATAACGCCATCATTAAAGACGACAACAGCCTTACCGGTAAATACCTGAGCGGCCAGGAAGAAATTGCCATCCCTAAACAGCGCCGCAAATGGCACGACTTTATCGAGATAAAAGGTGCCCGCGAGAATAACCTCAAACATGTGGATGTAAAGTTTCCGCTGGGTGTTTTTACGGCTGTTACTGGTGTATCTGGTTCGGGTAAAACCAGTTTGGTAAAACGCATTTTAGCACCTGCCCTGCAAAAAGCTCTGGGCAATTACAATGGCGAGCAAACCGGCAGTTATGATGCTATTGAGGGTGATTATAATAAGATAGAACAAGTAGAACTGGTTGACCAAAACCCTATAGGCCGTTCGTCGCGCTCCAACCCGGTTACTTATGTTAAGGCCTGGGACGATATCCGTAACCTGTACGCTGCCCGCCCTGCCGCTAAAGCAGCCGGACTAAAACCATCTGCATTCTCATTTAACGTAGAGGGCGGCCGTTGCGACGTTTGCCAGGGCGAGGGTGAAGTAAAGATAGAGATGCAGTTTATGGCCGATATCTTCCTGACCTGTGAAACCTGCGGCGGCAAGCGTTTTAAACAACATATTTTAGACGTTACCTATAATGACAAAAACGTAGCCGATGTACTGGCCATGACCATTGAGGATGCCTTAGAATTCTTCGCTGCCGAGCCTAAGATCATCGCCAAAATAAAACCGCTGTATGATGTGGGTTTGGGCTACGTACAATTGGGGCAATCGTCAAATACCCTGTCGGGTGGCGAGGCGCAGCGTATCAAACTGGCGTCGTTTTTGGTGAAGGGCAATAACCCGCATAAAACGCTGTTTGTATTTGACGAGCCAACCACCGGTTTGCATTTTGCAGATATCAAGAAGCTCTTAAAATCTTTTGATGCCTTGTTAGAGCACGGCAATACCATTATTGTCATTGAGCACAACATGGATGTGATCAAATGTGCCGACTGGGTTATAGATATAGGTCCCGAAGGTGGCGATCGCGGTGGAAACGTGGTGTTTGAAGGTTTGCCGGAGGATTTGATTAAGTTAAAAGACAGTTATACCGGGCAATTTTTGGCTGAAAGGTTTGACAGTTAAACTATCAAGCGTAAATAATAAATAAAAAGGCGATCCATATTCAGGATAGCCTTTCTTATTTACTGGTGCAAACTAATCCTGTTCCCATCCGGGTCTTTTACCGCGGCAAACAAGCCCCATGGGGTTTCTTTGGCATCCTCGGCATCGTAGCCTTTGGCGCGTAAGGCGGCAACATCGCGGGCAATATCGTCTGTTTTAATAACCAGGCCATCAATACAGCCGGGAGTCATAGCATCAAACCAGGTGACCAGCGTAATGCTTGGTACATTAGCGCCGGGTAAACCCATTTGTATCCACTGGGCGCCGCCTTCAAATGGCGCTTCAACTATCACCTCGAAACCCAGGTCCAGGTAAAACTGTTTGGCGCGCTGCTGGTCTGTAACCGGTATTGAAATAATCTCTATTGATCTCATCATATTTTTGTTTAATATGAAGTGAAGTTAGTAAAGTTTTATTATTGATTTGTTTTAGACGTATCTGAAACCGACCGGCAAATTTTGGCTAAGTTTTTGTCTGTTGAATTTTGATAAATTGATTTAAAGAACGAAAATAAAATGAAACAGGGAAATCAATTTGGTTGGCTACAGAGAGGTTAATGATAATTTTATTAATTGTCAAACCGAAGAGAGTGTGGTTTTTTATCAAACAATTATATAAGTATTTTGTAAATATCCTGATTTTGAACATTTAAAAAGCTGACCATGCAAACCGGCGCCCCTAATTTTGACCTTACTTTGCTGGCTAATGCAGTAGCCGCAACAAGTATGAGTTTTATTATTACTGACCATACTGTACATGACGATCCTATTATTTTTTGCAACCAGGCCTTTGAGCAGTTAACCGGCTACCACCGCGAAGAGATATTAGGGAAAAACTGCCGCTTTTTGCAAGGTAATGATCGTGATCAGTCTGAATTAGAGCGCCTGCGCCAGGCGGTACGTAATGGCCAGGATGTTTCTGTTGTTTTGCGAAACTACCGCAAAGATGGTACGCCGTTCGCTAATGAGCTTAATATATCGGCCGTACACGCAGCTGACGGTACTATTACACATCTGATTGGTATACAGAAGTTGGCATCCACCGAATTGCCTGCTCCAGATAATGATCAGTTTAATCATGATTGGCGTACACCACTTACAGTTATAAAGGGTACGCTTCAAATATTACAGAGACGAGGGCTTGAAATCGATCCCCTTTTTTTGCATAAAAGCCTGGATGCAGCCGTACGTGCTATTGACCGGCTTGAAACATTAGGTCGTGATGTAGGCGGGAAAGGCTCTTGATAAGCTTCGGTTAAATATGCCTAATCATTGGGGGGTCATTGTAGATTGTCAAGTTAAATTAGCGTTTCCTTGTTTTCTTATTTATTGGCGCTGGCGGTTTTTTGTACAATCTCCCGGATGACGTTATCCAGATCATTAGCCGATTTTTTGAGCATGTCCAGGGCTTCGCTGCTGGTTGGCTCCTTTATTTCGTTAATCAGCAGGTCGGTAAGGCCTAATATACTGGCCAGCGGAGCTCTTACCATATGCGATTGCACCCAGGCTATTTCGCGCAACTGTTTGTTTTGTTCTTCAATAGCGGTAAGATAATTCATTCGCTCTGTAATGTCGCGCTCAATAGCGATGTAGTTTTTAACATTGCCTTTATCATCTACCACAGGAGATATAGCCAGCGAGGCCCAGTAAGGCTCGCCATTTTTTTTATAAAAGACTGCTTGTATCTGGCAGCTCTCATGATTTTTAATGGCCTTTTCAAGTTTAGCCAGCTCTGCTATGTCTGTGTTGGGGCCATGAAACAGTGCAAAGCCATGGGTTTTAACTTCTTCAGTTGTGTAGCCGTTGTTTTTGTAAAACGCCGGGTTGGCATAAATAACATGCGGAGCGTGCTGCCCAACAGTTATAATAAGTACGGCGTCGGTAGTATTAGTAATAACCGACTCGAGTTGCCTTAAATGTTGCTCTTCTTCTTTTTGATGAGTAATATCTTTCATAGCGCCGATAGCACGCAATGGTTTATTATTTTCATCGTGGACGATTACTACGCTGTTGCAGACCATAGCGTAGCTGCCATCTGCTTTTTGAAATCTGTATTCGTCTTGCCAGCGAGCCCGTCGGGTGCCCTTAATTACTTCTTGTATGCGGGTAGATACTTTTAATCGATCGTCGGGGTGTATTTTGTCTGTTACCCAGTTACGGGATACGGTTTTTCCAGCCTCTTCATAGCCAAATAAAGTGCTGAAACCTTCGCCTAAAAACACGGTATCTGTGGCTGTCTCCCAATCCCATATTGCATCAGAGGCTGCGCGGGCTGCCTGTCTGAAGCGTTCGTTGCTACGCAGCAGTTCGGCCCCGGTACGTATGGTTTCAGTGACGTCACGACAAATGATAATGCGGGCGTTGGGGCCATAAAAGTCAATAGAGTGGCCGGTAATTTCAACAATAATGACTTCGCCGTTTTTTTTGATATGCCGCCAGTGGTTTGGGGGCGTTTGGCGGTCTTTCTGTATATTATTTAGTAGTTCCTTCAGTGGTGCAGCATCTTCCGGCGGCCTTATATCCATGATAGTCATAGACAAAAATTCCTCGCGCGAATAGCCGTAATGTTTTATAGCAGCATCGTTTACCTCCAGTATACGCAGGTTGTCAAGGCTGTATATCCATATAGGCAGGGGGCTGAGGTTAAATATCTTACGATATTTTTCTTCAGATTGTTCTGCCTCATGCTTGGCAAGCAAAATTTTTTGTTCAGACTCGATACGTTTAGTTACATCCCTGAAATTTTCAATAATACCGTTAATCTCCGGGTCATGCAAAAAGTTGGTAAGGGTGGCTTCAATCCAGCGCCACGAGCCATTTTTATGCTGCAAACGTAGCGGAGCGGCGTTTATGGGTAAGCCCGGATTGGCAAATACCTGCGACATCGTTTCGGTCGATTTTGCGCGGTCATCGGGATGAATGGTGTCAAACGCATTCATCTGCATGGTTTCTCCGGCAGTGTAGCCGGTTATCTGTTCGCCGGCCGGCGAGACGTAGGTAACCTTGCCTTCGGCCGTCATTATTAAGATCGCATCGGCACTGTTTTCAACCATCCGCCTAAATAATTTTTCGCGGCGAAGAACCTCTTCTTCAGCCAGTTTTTGCATCGTTATGTCTCTTCCCGAAATGCATAGCCCAATGACGCTGTCGTTTTCATATACCGGGTTCACAGCAAAGATAAACCAGCGGATTTTGCCGTGGGGCAGGGGGTAGGGTCTTTCATATTCTATTCGCTCGCCCTTAATCACGCGTGCGGCAATGCCTTGAAAGGCAACCTGCCGTTCAGGTGCAAGATATTCAAGCAGCGATGAGCCGACGGTAACCTCCTTTTTGCCCACATATTGAAGGATAACTTCACCGGCCTTATCGTTAAATGCAATTATTTTAAGTGTGTTATCTACAAGTACAAATCCCTCTACCGTGTTGTCAAAAATGGCGCGCAGATTTTCTTCAGACTGTCGCACTTTTTCTTCAGCGTTTTTCCATTTACGGGTGTCGGTAATTTCGGTGCAATATTGCTGTTCGCCGGTTATTGTGATAAAACGTACCGAGGAGAATTCGCAGGGAAACTGTTCGCCATTTTTGGTGATGGCAACTGCTTCGCCACTGGTCCTGCCTTCACGTTCGCGTTGCGCAAGCAGCGGTTCTATGTTAGGGTCGGGTACCAGCAAGTCTTGCCTTCTTAGCCGCTTTAGTTCCTCTTCTGAGTAGCCGAACATGGTGCAGGCTTTCCGGTTTACCGCCAGTACTTCACCGTTTCTGCCAGACAGGAAAAAGGCGTTCTGAGCAGTATCAAACATTCTTTCATAAGGTATGCCTGTAGTGGCCGACTGTAATTTGTCTGTTAACTGGTGCTCAACTATTTCATGCGTAAGTTGAAATATATAGGCCACATTACCCCTGTCATCCTCTACCGGGATATAATCCAGCATCCAAAACCTAAGATTATAGCCTCCGTTTTCGTCGGGTATACGATAAGGTATGGTTCCGGGGGTTTGCGGTGTTTTGAGCTGTATAGCCTTTTGAATGCATTGTATCGTTTTTTTGATCGGCGACTCAGGGTCTTCCGGATGTTGGTCTGGAAAGACCTCAAATAGGGGTCGCCCGTAAAGCTCTTCAGGAGGCATAGCCAGCGTACCGATATATGCTTGATTAGCCTGCAGTATTTTGAAATCCTTATTTGCAGCCAGAATCAATGCGGGCACCGGAAAGTCTTGAAATATTTCGTCAAGCTTATCAATTGTCAGCATACGGGGTGGGGTTAATCCAGTTATTAGCAATACTAATAAACATCAATTGCATATTAATATTTTTACGAATAAATCATATCATAAGTTTTCCTGAATGTATATTGAACAAAATGAATAGATCTCAGCCAATAGTTGTAATAGTATCGTTATGCGTTATAAATTATTAAAATCTAAATAGGACGCTGTTATCTGGGTTTAAGGAAATACTTGATAAATAAGTAAAGGCCTTAGCGTTTTCGCTAAGGCCTTTACTTTTAATGATTTCGCAACTTAATTAGGTAACATGCGGAAGGGTTGAGAAAGATAAACCCAGCCACCTGATGGTGCAGTGGAACTGGTTGAATAATAATGATCGTTGTTGTAATAATATTCATAGATAGGGATAGTTCCGGGCGTAGTTGTGTTATTGGCGTAGCCATAAAATACGGCTCCGTTATTTTGGTAAATAGAGCCAGCCCAAGACGGATTACTATTTGTTGTTAAAACATGGTCATCAGTTGTGGTCGATGTAAACTGATAGATTGGTATTGTGCCTGCTACGTTAACCGCATAGGCAGAAAAAGGTTGACCATTGTAAACCCAATGTCCGCTAGGGAATTGCGCCGGAATGGAAATATTTAAACTGTTGGTGTGTTTATAAAGGGTTGTGCTGTAAAACTCAAAAACAGGTTGTTTGGAAGAGCTTAGCGGCGTCGCTACATACATTTCAATACCTAACGAGCTATTAGTCAATATGCTGTAGTCAAACCACATACATCCGGCGTAAGTGGCATCACCGCCATAAATACCCCATGAATTTTCCACCAGCACTGCGTTTTTGGTATCATCATAACCAATGATCGCCATAGCATGACCAGTTGATTGAACGCCACTTACGCTGCTAAATGTAGTGCCATAGGCCCATGCATTTTCAAAGCTGGTGCTTACTCTAAAGCCAATCTCGACAGGCAGGTGCAAACTAATGGCTTGTTTTACTTGTGCTACAGAAGTAACCGCACCATATCTGAAAACAGGATTGGCTGCAGCACTCGAGTTAACAGAGGGTGAAGGTACTGTACATACACTGCCCAGAGAGCTGTCCACAGAATAATCTGGTACGCCGTTGTTTTGCAGAATATTCATTGCACTGGTTAGGTACATGCCATCTGTGGTGCTGCAATTGCCGCTTGCGGAGTGGTCTTTTTGATAGATATAAAACGGACTTCGCGGGTTTGACACACCTGATGTAGGATATTCATTATTTAAAGTTCCCATTAATGAATATCCTGCCGACCAAGACGCGCAGGTTCCGTCCGCTCCCTGATCTCCAGGAGAAGGATAATTCAGAATCATACTAACCGGTGGTGTACCGTCAAGTCTTTGTTTACTCAGCAAACCCATTGAAATAAGGTTTGCTTTAACCTCGTCGAGATTAATGCGTGGTACTTTAGAAAATGCCACGCTGTCTAACAATGCACCGTAGCCATGACGGTTTTGCTTGTCACCGCGTTGTGTTCCGGAAATGTTTGATGGTTTTTTGCAGGAGCTTACTATTCCAATACAGAATAGCCCCAGCACAACTAAGGATAGTTTTGCTTTCATTTTGCGATAAAGTTTAGTGTATATAAATATATTGGCAATAATAATAACTATAAGGCACAATGCAAATTTTAAACGAAATAATTTTATAACTTATTGATTAATAATTGCTTTTATTGTAATAGTGGCAAATAAAAACAGCCAATAGATTTTTTTATTAATTATAAATTAATGTTCTGTTTATTTAGATGCATGAAAATGCGAGCGATTTCTAAACGGGGATCATTTATGTCACTATTTTTAGTATGCCTCAGTTAAATATATAATGCTACCGATAAATATATAATGCTACCGACATCACAAGACAGTACAGGATGCCAGAAATTTTATAATACTTATATTTAAACACCACTTGTATATACCTGAATGAAACCAATTATTACTGCTTTTTTTCTGGCGCTGCTATGCCTGCGGCCCGCATTGGCTCAAACGCCGGATATGGCTATGGCCACAGGGCCATGGAATGCTTACTGGATCAGCGCGCGTGGCGAAACCGGGCGGGATTATGGTGTTTTTTATTTTAGAAAGCAGATAGACCTTTCTGCCAGACCATCAGCCTTTTTTGTAAATGTATCGGCTGACAATCGTTACAAATTGTATGTGAACGGCACGCTGGTGTCGTGCGGGCCAGCGCGTGGCGACACCTATTTCTGGAATTACGAACGTGTTGACCTGGCACCTTATCTTACAGCCGGAAAAAACATCCTTACAGCTCAGGTGTGGAACGAAGCCGAGTATCGCCCTGAGGCGCAGATCAGTCTGCGTACCGGATTTATCATGAAGGGCGCTACTGCCGCCGAAGATATCGTCAACACCAATACTTCCTGGAAAGTTATCAGGGATAAGGGTTACAGGCCGCTGCCGGTTAACCTGGGATACGGGGCTTATTATGTTGCTGGCCCCGGCGAATTAATTGATGAAAGCAAGGCGGTAAAAAAAGCTGTTACTAAAGATTTGGATGACAGCCAGTGGGATCAGGCCGCAATTATTGATGCAGGTAAGCCTAAAGGTATGTCAGACGCTTTTGGGTGGATGCTGGTACAATCACAAATTCCACAGATGGAACGCACCTATCAACGTATACCAAGTGTGCGCAAAGCCGTTGGAGCAGATGTACCAGCCGGCTTCCCGGCCACTAAAACGCCTTTGATTGTACCGGCAAACACCACTGCTACTTTCATTTTGGATCAAACTTATCTCACTAATGCTTACCTCACTTTAAATTTCAGTAAAGGCAAAAACGCGGGTGTATCGTTAACATATAACGAGTCGATGTTTGATAACCTGAAAAAGTTTGGTAACCGCAAAGGCGACCGGAATGCAGTAGAAGGCAAAGAGCTTGGCGGCCGCAAAGACAGCTTGATGGCTGATGGTACCAACGGCCAAAGCTTCACCACCATGTACTGGCGTACATTTCGTTACATCAAACTTATTGTACATACTGCTGATGAGCCTTTAGTAATCGATGATATTTATGGCACCTCGACCGGCTACCCGTTTCAACTGAATGCCAAACTTAAAACGGATAACCCTGAAATGCAGCAGATGCTGGACATTGGCTGGCGCACAGCCCGGATGGATGCTATTGAAACCTACATGGACTGCCCTTATTATGAGCAACTGCAATACATAGGCGATACCCGCATACAAGCCATGGTGAGCTATTATAATAGCGGCGATGACCGCCTGATGCGTAATGCCATTAACCTGATGGACCACTCGCGGCTGGGCGAGGGGATTACCCTAAGCAGGCATCCCTCTTTTTCGCCGCAAATCATTACCACGTTTTCGTTATGGTACATTGGCGTGCTGCATGATTATTGGATGTATCGTCCGGATGCTGATTTTATAAAGCGGAAATTGCAGGGCGAGCGCGGCGTACTTGATTTTTTCAGCAGATATCAGCAAGCAGATGGTTCACTGAAAAAAGTTCCTTATTGGATTTTTGTCGACTGGTGCAACAATTGGGGCGGCGGCTCGGCGCCGCTGGGTAACAAGGGCGGGTCGTCTATTTTAGACCTGCAATTGCTGATGGCTTATCAACAAGCTGCCGAGATGGAAGCCAAATTGGGCATGCAGGCTTTTGCGACTCAGTATGCTGCAAAGGCCGCGCAATTAAAACATACCATTCAGGCCAAATATTGGGACGCCGGCAAAGGTTTATATGCAGATAATGAGGATAAAAAGCAGTTTTCGCAGCATGCTAACTCGTTGGCTATACTCACGGGTGTGGCAGGCAAGGCTGTCGCGCCGGCCATCGCCCGCAAATTGTTAAGCGATGCCGGTTTGACTCAATGCACTATCTATTTTAAATACTACCTGCACCAAGCGCTTACCCAAGCCGGGTTAGGGAACGACTACCTGAAATGGCTCGACATTTGGCGCGAGGACATTAAGCTTGGCCTCACTACCTGGGCCGAAATGAGCAATGTACCCGCCAGCCGCAGCGACTGCCATGCCTGGGGCTCAAGCCCTAACATTGAATTTTTCCGCATTGTATTAGGAATTGACAGCTACGCGCCGGGCTTTAAAAAAGTTAGGATAGAACCGCACCTGGGTGAACTTAAAAGCGCCAGCGGCGAGATACCGCATCCTGATGGAAAAATCGGGGTTAGCTATCAATTTAAAGGTAAGGTTTGGGACGTGAGTTTGAATTTGCCGAAAGGGACTTCGGGTGTATTTGTCTGGAGGGGTAAGCAAATACCTTTAAACGCGGGACTGAACTCGTTTAAATTATAAACGTGATTTAGCCCGTTATAAGCTATACATAATTAAAAAACTGTCATTCTGAGCGATAGCGAAGAATCTTATACGCCCTTCCTGTCATTTTTATAAGATCCTTCGCTATCGCTCAGGATGACAAGGCGATATTATATTTAAAATAAATTGAGTCATATATAGCCCACATTGGCTTTCCCGATTGCTAAATAAACAAAAAGAAAAGCCGGTACAGATGCGCACCGGTTTTTCTTTTTTTTATTTTTTGGCTACCTCTGCCGATCTGTCGACTACCTCGCCAAACCGGTAATTAAAGCGATAAAGCCCTTCGCTAAAACTGAAGGTAAACTTTACTTTTTCATTAACCTTATGCCCATTTATTGAAGCGGCTTCCAGAGCTGGCGTCTGCTTAAGTCCGTAAATTAATGCGTTGGAGACGTCCTGATTGAAGGAGTTCACACTGCTCAGATTGGTCAGGAACCCCAGGTCATTTACCTCGCCCTCAATATCAAAACCGTTGCTAAAATGTTTTAAATCAATCCTCCTGAATACTGACGACACGATATTGATCAATGCCTGGCTATAATTGTCCATACCCTCTTTATACTGTACATAAACAATGTGTTTGGCCGGGCCGTCATCGCAGCCGCGGGCCGATATCTTCAAAGCCTCGGCTCTTACAAACGGCAGCATGGCCGGGCTTACCAGCACCATGCGTGGTGCATCTGTATATTCACCAATAGGTGATTTGCCGCGCTGAAAAATGCCACCTTTATATTTTTCTGTTTCAATGGGGTTTTTAGTGACGTCATCGGTACGGTATATGTCCCACGACCCTTCAGGCTTGCCGGCCAGTAAATGGCCTTCCCAGGTTAATCCGCTTGTTGTTGTACTGTACTTTCCCTTGCCGTTTTCAACCAGCTTTTTCCCGGTAGCATCCCAGGCATCGGTTATGGTGATGTCTTTGCCGTTATCCTTAGCATCAAAAGAAAGTCTGGGTTTACCATCGTCATAATAAAGGTCCCAATGGCCATCAAAATTGTTGTTTGCAAAGTTACCTTTAGCTTGCACCTGTCCGTTTACATAGTGTGTAATAAAGGGGCCCTCTTTTGTTCCGCTGGCGCTGTAAGTACCCTCGGTTAATATGATTTTTGGGTCGAGGCGACTCACATCTTTAACCGGGCCGGTAAACTTGCGCATTTGCATGTTATAATGCGCATAACGGGTGGCCTGACTGCAACTGTCCTCGATTAAATCAAAATCTTCATTATAGGCAAGTTTGATGCTGTCTTTCTCGATAAAATTAAAATGGACATTTCGTCTGTGGTTTGCCTGGCCGTAAGCCTGCACACAATTGCAGATCAGTTCAGCAGTTATTACTACTATAGGTGATAAGCGTTTCATATAAGGTTTAATAGTTATTATAATTTAGGTTTTCTATTTAGGATGTTAATTTAATAAACTTTCCATAAGCAGCGCAATAATTTAATTATAGGCTGGTTATTGATAACTATCGTTAAAAATTAAAACATTAAACTGTCAAATGACCTGTTGTAATGTTTAATCATAGCTTAATTGAGTATTTTAGCCATGATGAACAAACTGCTATACGGTGTTGGTATTTTATGGCTATGCGCGATATTAACGTCATGCGGTTCATCAGATAAAAATCAGCATCAAACCATTTTTAATTTAAATCTGGACGAGGGCCTTACCTCGCTCGACCCTGCCTTTTGCCGTAACCACAATACCATCTGGATGGATAACCAGATCTATAATGGGCTGGTGCAGATTGACGATAGCTTGAAAACATCGCCCTGCATTGCCAAAAGTTGGGATATATCTGCCGATGGTAAAGTTTATACCTTCCATCTGCGTAATGATGTTACTTTCCAGGACGATCCGCATTTTAAAGACGGCGCAGGTCGCGCCGTTGTTGCCGGCGACTTTGTTTATAGCTTTAGTCGTTTAATAGACCCTAAAGTGGCCTCGTCAGGGTCGTGGATATTCAGTGATAAGATTAGCGGTAAAGACGCGTTCCAAGCCTTGAATGACAGTACCTTCCGGATTACGCTGAAGCAGCCCTTCGCTCCATTTATCACTATGCTCACGGCTCAGTATTGCTCGGTAGTGCCGCATGAGGTGGTTGATTTTTATGGGAAAGATTTTCGCAGCCATCCGGTAGGTACCGGGCCGTTCAGGTTTAAATATTGGAAGGAGGGCGAAATATTGGTACTGCTTAAAAATCCTAAATATTGGGAAAAGGATCATAAGGGGCGGCAACTTCCGTACCTGGACGCTATTCGCGCTACCTTTATTGATGATAAGCAAACTGCCTTTATGGAGTTCATCAAAAAGAATCTGGATTTTTTTAACGATATAGATGGTAGCTATCGCGACGACATTCTGACCAAATCGGGCCGGATTACCAGCAAATATAAAGGCCGGTTTGTACTCAGTACCGGCCCGTATTTAAATACCTTATACTTGGGGATGCTGGTGGACACTACGCTGCCTATTGTTAAACATTCGCCATTGCGTATATTGAAAATACGCCAGGCTATTAATTATGCAATTGATAAACAAAAGCTGGTTAAGTACCTGCGCAACAGCCTGGGGACGCCAGGCGCCAATGGTTTCATCCCCAAGGGCATGCCGGGTTTTAGCGATAAGGTAGCGGGGTATAGTTATAACCCCGCCCGGGTGCAGCAACTATTGGCCGAGGCTGGTTACCCCGAAGGGAAAAATCTGCCTGTTATCACGCTTACTACAACTGTAGCCTATCATAATCTGATTGAATACATTCAGGGCGAACTGGAGCAGGCCGGCATCAAAACTAAAATTGAAGTAACCCAGGGTGCCAGTCTGCGTGAAATGGTGGCTAAAAACAGTATCAACTTTTTTTATGGTTCATGGATTGCTGATTACCCGGATGCTGAAAATTACCTGTCGCTGTTCTACTCGAAAAACAAGATACCTTTCGGGCCCAATTATACCGGCTTTAGCAATACTAAATTTGATGAGCTTTTTGAGCAGGCCTACGATGTAAAAAGCGATAATGACCGCTATGGCCTTTACCGGCAAATGGACCAGATTATTATGGATAACGCACCTGTAGTTGTATTATATTACGATAAGCGTATAAACCTTTATCAGAATAACATCAGCGGCTATAGCGTAAATGCGCAGAATTTGTTGACATTGAAGAGGGTACGGAAAAAATAACTCTTTTGTCATTCTGAGCATAGCGAAGAATCTTATTTAAGCGATAAGCAAAGCGCATAAGATTCTTCGCTATGCTCAGAATGACAAGGAGAGTAAATTATTATCCAACAAAAAAAGGCCTCTCCACACGGAAAGGCCTTTTTAATTTTTAATTTTTGCTTTTGACTTATTACGCCATTTGCTTACGAATGATATTCAATGCACCACCGGCTTTGAACCATTCAATTTGCTGCGTGTTGTAAGTATGGTTAACCTGGAACTGGTCTGTAGTGCCATCATGGTGATGTAATACTACAGTCAGTTGTTTGCCCGGGGCAAACTCGGTTAAGCCCAGGATATCGATTTTATCATCTTCCTGAATTTTATCGTAGTCGGCGCTGTCGGCAAAAGTGATGCCCAGCATACCTTGTTTTTTCAGGTTGGTTTCGTGAATACGGGCGAATGATTTCACCAGTATAGCGCGAACACCTAAGTGGCGCGGCTCCATCGCAGCGTGCTCGCGCGATGAACCTTCGCCGTAGTTTTCGTCACCTACAACAATTGACCCAATGCCATGCGCTTTGTAATCGCGCTGTGTGGCAGGTACCGGGCCGTATTCGCCGGTCAGTTCGTTCTTAACCGTATCGGCCAAACCATTGAAATAGTTGATAGCGCCAATCAGCATGTTATTACTAATGTTATCCAGGTGACCACGGAATTTCAACCATGGGCCAGCCATTGAGATATGGTCGGTAGTACATTTACCTTTAGCTTTGATCAGTAAACGCAAACCGGTAAGGTCTGTACCTTCCCAAGGTTTAAACGGATCCAACAATTGCAGGCGCGATGAGTTAGGGTCAACCTTAACAACAACGCTGCTGCCATCTTCAGCCGGAGCCTGGTAGCCAGCATCTTCAACCGCGTAACCTTTTATCGGCATTTCCAAGCCTTGTGGCTCGTCGAGTTTCACTTGCTCGCCGGCTTCATTAGTTAATGTGTCGGTGATTGGGTTAAAGGTTAAATCGCCGGCAATAGCAAACGCCGTAACAATCTCTGGCGATGCAACAAAAGCGTGCGTATTCGGGTTACCGTCCTGGCGTTTGGCAAAGTTACGGTTAAATGAGGTAATTATGGAGTTACGACGGGTAGGATCGTCAGTATGACGCGCCCACTGGCCAATGCACGGACCGCAAGCATTAGCCAATACTACGCCACCCATCTGGTCGAAAGTATCTAAGTAACCATCACGATCAACTGTGTAACGCACTTGCTCACTACCTGGAGTAATGGTAAACTCGGCTTTGGTTTTCAAACCTTTGTCGATAGCTTGTTTAGCTACTGATGCCGAGCGGGTAATATCCTCGTATGATGAGTTGGTACATGAACCAATTAAACCAACTTCCAGTTTCTCTGGCCAGCCGTTCTCTTTAACGGCGGTAGCAAATTTTGATAAAGGCCAGGCCAAATCAGGCGTAAACGGACCGTTAATATGTGGTTCCAGCTCGCTCAGGTTGATTTCGATAACCTGATCAAAGTATTGCTCAGGGTTAGCGTAAACCTCGGCGTCGCCAGTTAAGTGTTCTTTGATGGCGTTGGCAGCGTCAGCAATATCGCCACGTTTGGTGCCACGCAGGTAGATTTCGCTCTTTTCGTCGTAACCAAAAACCGAAGTGGTTGCGCCAATCTCGGCACCCATGTTACAAATAGTACCTTTACCGGTAGCGCTAAGCGATTGAGCGCCTTCGCCAAAATATTCAACAATAGCTCCGGTACCACCTTTTACAGTCAGGATACCTGCTACTTTCAAGATAACGTCTTTTGCAGATGCCCAGCCAGACAGTTTACCTGTCAGTTTCACACCTATCAGTTTGGGGAATTTTAGTTCCCAGGGCAGGCCTGCCATTACGTCGCAGGCATCGGCGCCACCAACGCCTATGGCAATCATACCTAAACCACCGGCATTTGGCGTGTGGCTATCGGTACCAATCATCATACCACCCGGGAAAGCATAGTTTTCTAAAACCACCTGGTGAATAATACCCGCACCCGGTTTCCAGAAACCAATACCATATTTATCACTAACTGAAGCCAGGAAATCATACACCTCTTTGTTTACATCTTTAGCAGTACTTAAATCGGCTTCGGCGCCAACTTTCGCCTGTATCAGGTGGTCGCAATGTACGGTTGAAGGTACGGCCACTTTTGGTCGGCCTGCCTGCATAAACTGTAACAGCGCCATTTGCGCAGTTGCATCCTGCATCGCCACGCGATCTGGTGCAAAATCAACATAGTCTACACCACGCACGTAAGCTTGTTTGGCTTCACCTTCGCTCAGGTGGGCATATAATATCTTTTCGGTTAATGTTAAGGGCTTACCTGTAGCGGTACGTGCAGCAGTAATACGTGCAGCGTAACGGTCGTAAACCTTTTTTATCATGTCTATATCAAAAGCCATGGGTAATTATTTATTTAAGTGTAAAATGTGACCACTTTAGTTGTGGCAGACGTCTCGTTTTTCCTTAAAATAAGGTGTGCGGCGAATTTACGAATTATAACAAATAAACTGTAATACAGTAATGTCACAATGTTATTTGGAACTGTTATAAATTGATAAGGTTAAGAAATAAACCGGTAAAAAGGTATTAGGCTTTCTTAAACAAGTGTTATTATCTTTGCAGCTCATCCCGGATAAAAACCGGGCGTTATATCATGATCAAAGAAATTGAAATAGTTTGCCCGCCCGGGCAACAGGATGATCGGGAAGTTTTGAAAAAGCTTTCAGCATTGGCCCTGCATATTTCCCCGCAAAAAATTAATGCAGTACACGTTTATAAACGCTCAATAGATGCGCGCGGACGGCGTGTGCTTTACCGCATGCAGGTTAAGGTGTATGTAGATGAGATTTATCAGCCTGAAATTTATACGCAGCAATACCCCAATGTTAAAGAGGCTAAACCGGTAATTATTGTCGGTGCCGGCCCGGCGGGATTGTTTGCAGCTTTGCAATGTATAGAAATAGGGTTAAAGCCGATTGTGCTGGAGCGTGGTAAACCGGTAAAAGAGCGCCGGCGCGATCTGGCCAACATTAACAAACAGGGGATGGTTAACCCTGAAAGTAACTATTGCTTTGGCGAGGGTGGCGCCGGCACTTACTCAGATGGTAAGCTGTATACCCGCTCAACCAAACGCGGCGACGTGAACGCCGTGCTTAAAACTTTTGTGGCACACGGCGCATCTGAAGATATATTGGTTGATGCCCGCCCGCACATAGGTACTAATAAATTGCCGCAGATCATCACCGCTATCCGCGAGACGATATTGAATGCCGGCGGCGAGGTATTATTCGATGCCAAAGTAACGGGCTTACTGGCCGATTTTGGCAAGATACAAGGGGTGCGCTTAGCATCTGGAGATACCATAAGGGCCAATGCCGTGATTCTGGCAACCGGCCACTCGGCGCGTGATGTTTTTGAAATACTGCACCGGCAGAATATTTTGATTGAGGCCAAGCCTTTTGCTTTGGGCGTACGCATTGAACATCCGCAGGAAATTATTGACCGGGCACAATACCACTGCGAGCATCGCGGACCTGACCTGCCGCCGTCTTACTATAACCTGGTGGAGCAGGTAGATGGCCGCGGCGTGTTCTCTTTTTGCATGTGCCCTGGCGGTATCATAGCCCCTTGCGCTACCGAACATGAAGAAATTGTAGTGAACGGCTGGAGTCCGTCCAAACGCAACAACCCCTTTGCCAACTCGGGCACGGTTGTGCAAATCAATCTTGAAGACGTAAAAGGCGACAATGCCGACCCGTTCAAGATGCTGAATTTTCAGCATAGCATTGAGCAGGTGGCCTATCATGCAGGCGGCGGCAAACTGGTGGCACCGGCTCAGCGTATGGTTGATTTTGTGAATGGAAAACTATCTGCCGATCTGCCGCAAAACTCTTACCTGCCCGGTACTAAAAGCGTTGAGTTAAAAGAAGTGTTGCCCGACTGGATCAATGACCGCTTACGCAATGCCCTGCCTGTTTTTGGTAAAAAAATGAAAGGCTATTTTACTAATGAGGCCATTTTGGTAGGGGTAGAGTCGCGCACATCATCGCCCGTAAAAATACCGAGAGATAAAGAGACTATGCAGCACCCCCAGATACAGGGTTTGTTTCCATGCGGCGAAGGAGCCGGTTATGCCGGTGGAATTATTTCGGCAGCTATTGATGGGATTAATTGTGCGGTGGCAGCCTCACGGGTGATTTAAATTACAACCGTCATGCTGAACTTGTTTCAGCATCCCATCAGAAAGGCTAGCCGCTTTTTACTTAGCATGTGGGATGCCGAAACAAGTTCGGCATGACGTGGTTGACTTAATAACAATTTGTACTTTCATCTTTCTATATAACTCATGACCACATCCGAATACCTTCAACAGCAACTCGAAAAAGCATTATCAGGCCAACCCTGGTATGGCGACTCAATCTATACCATTTTAGACAAGGTAACCTTTGAAAGTGCCTATGAGCGGGTTGGCGATGCACATACCATCATCGAGATTATTATGCACATGGTAAGCTGGACCGAAGAGGTGATAGACCGCCTTAATGAAAAGCCTGCCTCGTTACCTGTGAGCGGCAACTGGCCTCATCCCGGCGACCCTGATGAAGAAAAATGGAAAATGTGGATTGATGACCTGAAGCTGGTGAACGTTAACCTGATTAAAACCATCCGCGATTTCGCTGAAGATAAATGGGAGGAGCCGGTTATTGACGAGCGTGAAGATGAACCGGTTACCACTTATCAGGAAACTGTTTTAGGCTTTATTCAGCATCAGATCTATCATGCCGGGCAAATAGCCATTTTACTGCGGATTATAAACGGGTGATAAATATTCTTTACTTAAGTTGTCATTTCGAACGTAGTGAGAAATCTATACACACGCTAAGCGTGGTGGGAATGTCAATGTATAGATCTCTCACTTATCGTTCGAGATGACATATTTATTAGCTGTTTAGGCGACTAAAAGTTTAATACTCCAGCTCGGTACAGCTGAAACCGGCATTAGCCATTAATGTCTCGATATATCTTGGCGACAGGTCGTTTGATACTACCCGCAAAATTTTATCACAATCTTCCAGATCAATGTTCCAGTCTTTAATGGATGAAACAGCAGATAGTACCGGTTGTACTTTACTTACCTGTTCATGCTTGGCTACGTTGGTTGAAAATATGAGTACGTTCATAACTTGTGTTGTAAGTTTAGTGGAAGATTAATTTGTCATACTGGGCAAAGCGAAGGATCTTATACGCTTTGATAAGATCCTTCGCTTTGCTCAGGATGACAAGTGTATTAGGTTACTCGTCAGTCTTCTTTTCCTGGCCTTCGTTTTCAAACTCGTCCCAGGCTTGTTTAAAAGGGTGGTCGCCATGATGCCCGCCCCAGGGGCCGCAGTTAGCACGATCACGCATTTTTTGCTTGAATTTCTCTTTTTGTTCAGGCGTCATGCTACGAAAGCGTTCCTGCATTTTTTGGCGCATCCAGGGGTTACCTCCCCATGGGTTGCCGCCCCAGGGATTACCGCCCCATGGGTTACCCCGGCGCCCTTTTCCAAAGCCAAACAGTATTTTGCACAATACAAATATGCCCATGGCCTGCCAGAAGGTAATCACACCAACGTGTAGAATGTCTGGTAATAAATTGTTCCAAAGCTGCATCACCACAAAGCTGATGAGCGATAAGAAGGCCGCTACCGCGATAGGTATAAAAATAAAACGGCCCTTATAAAATATTCTTTTCATGTCTTTAATTTTTAATTTGTTATAATCTCCTGATATAATTGCTGCAACCTGTCCCTTAAATGCAATACCGCGTATCGTTTGCGCGATACCAGGGTATTTACATTTACACCCGTCATCTCAGATATTTCCTGAAAGGTCATATCGTCCATTTCCTGCCATATGAAAACCTGCTTTTGTTCTTCAGGCAATTCATCCAATGCAGTGAATAACTGCTCCCAAAACAGGTTACGCATATACTCGGTTTCGGGAGTTGTTTCCTCGGGCATCAGCAAGTCGGCAAATACCGAGGTGTCGGTATCTTCGTCGTCGCCGGTGCTAAACAGGTCGTCAAGTAAGCTTTCTGATTTCTTTTTATGCTTGTCGGTGATTTTATTCCTTGCCACTTTATACAGCCAGGCGCCTGTCTGCTCAATTGGTTCAGAATTTACCAGTGCGCTAAACTGGTACCACACATCCTGCAGAATGTCTTCAGCATCGGCATCATTTTTTACCCTTTTGCGGATAAAACCGAGCAAGTTTTTACCATACGCCTTTATGGCGCTTAATACATGGTGGTTCTTTTCCTCGGACATTAATGATGTAGCTATCAACTTTTTACTTGTTTAAAGGTAAAGACGAATCACACCTGAAAACATTTTAAAAAAATTTAATTATTTTTTATGATGCTGTTTTGACGGTAAAAATGTCCTGTTATTACAGCTTGGCAAAATATTTGAATGTAAATGTTCGGCCCTCCCCATGGTTTGAGGCGAGCGATAAAGTTGATGATCGGGAGGGCCTTTTATAATTATGGCTGATAAAAAAACATTAATACTCGGCGCTACCCCCAATGCGGGTCGTTACGCTTACCTGGCGGCTAACCGCCTTAAAAGCCACGGGCATAGCATTGTTAACGTCGGACTAAAAAGCGGCGAAGTAGCAGGTGTTAAAATCGAGAAGCCCGAAGAAATTCATCATGATATTGATACGATAACGCTGTATGTTGGTCCGCAAAACCAGCCACCGTTATACGACTATATTTTGGCCACCAAACCCAAACGCATCATTTTTAATCCGGGTACTGAGAACGCAGAGCTGCAAAAATTGGCTGATGCCGAAGGGATTGAGACACAGTACGCTTGTACGCTGGTTTTGCTTTCAATAGGAGAGTATTGAGGCCCCTGGCGCTCTAAATGGGAAATTATAAAAGAGGGCTGTCACCCTGAGCTTGTCGAAGGGCGTGGAAAGGCCTTTGCCCGCCAATGCTTCGACAAGCTCAGCATGACAAAAGGTAAAAAAGGGGATTTGTCATCCTGAACGTAGTGAAGGATCTTATATGCTCAGCAAAAGGGCTGTCACCCTGAGCTTGTCGAAGGGCGTGCGCTGGCCTTTGCCCGCTTCGACGGGCTCAGCATGACAAGGCTCTATCTCACCCCACCAATTCACTCACAATCTTTGCAGACAGCAGGCACAACGGTATCCCGCCGCCCGGGTGCACGCTACCCCCGCAGAAATACAGATTCTTTATTTTGGCCGATTGATTGGCATGGCGCATAAAAGCCGCGTATTTGCTGTTTGATGATGTGCCGTAGATTGATCCCTGATAGGATGATGTTTTACTTTCAATACCGCGCGGGTCCAAAATACTTTCAGTGACAATCAGTTCGCCTACATTTTCATTTAACTGGCCGGATAGTTTGGCCAGGATATTTTTGCGCGCCTCGTCTACCAGCGTATCCCAATCCTGGCCGGTGTTGGCTGGTACATTGATCATTACAAACCAGTTTTCACAGCCTGGAGGCGCATCTTTTTCGTTGAGTTTTGAGGTGATATTAATATAAACCGTCGGGTCGTGATAAATAGTTTTTTGCTGCCAGATGTGATCGAACTCGGCTTTGTAATCGGCACTGAAAAATATGTTGTGCAGATCAAGCCTGTCAAACTTTTTATTCATCCCCCAATAAAACACCAATGCCGAGCTGCTGCGCTCTTGCTGTAATATTTTCTGCGGATGGAGCTCGGGTTTATCTTTTAACAGCTTTTTGTAAGTAAACCAAATGTCCATGTTTGATATCACAATATCCGCGGGTATCTCAACGCCTTTTACTGTAATACTTGTAACCTTGTCGCCTTCAAGCAAGATCTTGTCAACCGGCATATTGTATTTAAACCCAACGCCCAGCTCAGTTGCCAATTTAACCAGCGAGGCGGTGACGCTGTACATCCCCCCGGTAGGAAAATAGGCGCCATAATGCTGTTCCAGGTGCGGGATGACATTTAGCGTAGCCGGTGCTGCGTACGGGTTTGAGCCATTGTAAGTTGCATACCGGTCGTAAAACTGAATCATGCGCTTATCTTTAAATAAGCTTTTATTAGCCTCGTGCATAGTGTCGCCAGTGCCCAGCTTTCTTAAGCTCACGAGCGCTTTAAACCCGGCTTTGGTTAGCAAGGCTTTAAAACGGAAGGGTTTTTCTAAAAACACCGGGTTGGTGAGTTCGTAAATAACCCGGCTGTTGGCGGCTTGTTTTTCGAGTGATATTGTGGGCTCATTAGTTCGTGCTGAGACTTCATCTGTAAATTTTGCACGATCTGCATAGGCCGTTAATTCGGTTTTATCCTCATAAAAATATTTGCAGATCACGTCCAGCTTTTGATACTCAAAATATTTAGATGGCTCTTTACCGGCCAGTTCAAAAAGCTCATTAATGTATTGCGGCATAGTGAGCAGGCTTGGCCCGGCATCAAACCGGAAGCCGTTTTGTTCAACCTCGCTCAATTTACCACCTGGCGTAGCATTCGCCTCGAAAACCTCAACAGCATAACCTTTCAAAGCCAGCCTGATAGCCGCCGCAATACCCGCTATACCCGCACCAATAATTACCGCTTTTTTGGATGACATGCCGCAAATTTAATAATTAGCGGATTGACAAGACGGTTTATAGGTGTTCGTCCGAAAAAGAAGTAAGCAAAAAGAAACGGCCGGACACCTTGACCTTACTGATTAATCCCCTCCCCACGGGAGGGGTGCGGATGCCATAAGCGTAAAGGCAGGGAGGGGTTTCATAGCCATGCGAATAGGATAAACCCCTCCCCGCCCTCCCCGAGAAGGGAATCGCGCTATCCCCTTGCTTTTGATTTCATCCCGCAAAAAAAGCCCGCGCAAACTGCTACGGGCCCCACTATTGTTGTAAATGAAAATTTTATGCGTCGCTGTGTACGCCTTCTGCTATTTCTTCGATCATTTTTTTGTTGAAGGCGGGTAGGTCATCGGGTTTTCTGCTGGTTATTAAGCCGTTATCCACTACCACTTCCTCGTCAACCCATTCGGCACCGGCATTTTTTAAGTCGGTTTGTAACGATGGGTATGAGGTGAGCTTTCTGCCTTTCAACATGCCGGTCTCAATCAGCGTTTGCGGGCCGTGGCATATTGCTGCTACCGGCTTACCTTCGTTCAGAAATGCTGATGCAAAGGCTACCGCTTCTTTATTTTGGCGCAGCTTATCAGGATTCAAAACACCGCCGGGCAGTACCAGCGCATCATAATCGTCGGGGTTAGCCTCTGACAGTGTTTTCGTAACATCAACCTCAATACCCCAATCGGTATGGTCCCATGCCTTGATGCTGCCGCCTTTAGGCGAAATAATCTCGACTGTTGCGCCGGCATCTTTCAAAGCCTCCACAGGGCTGGTTAACTCCACTTGCTCAAATCCTTCTTCGGTGAGTACTGCTACTCTTTTATTATCCAGGGTTGCCATAATGTTTTTCTTTAAAGTTTATATAAAGAGTACAGGCAGGAACCAACTTGGTTTGTAAAATTTGAAAATAGGCGGGAAAAGGCCGGCCCGTGCGATTCCCTCCCCGGGAGGGGCAGGGAGGGGTTTATCTGATTTACAAAGCGGCGAAACCCCTCCCCGCCTTTACACTCTTACCAGCCGCACCCCTCCCGAGGGAGGGATGTATTTAACGTGAGACTTACGAAGTTTCTCAAACTTTGTAAGTTTGAAAAGCATATTCATTTATTCTCATAAACAATCAGCATGGTCAAATCCTCATTACCGGCGGGTTTAATACCATGATGGCTGCCTGGCAAAGTCAAAATAGCGTCGCCGGTGATTACGGGTATGGTTTTGCCGTTCATTTGCAGCTCGCCGTTACCGTTCAGGATGTAATAGATCTCCTGTTCTTCCTGCAGGTGATAACCGATTGACGAACCTGGATGCAATATCCGCTTGCGGAAAGTAACCTTATTACCCTTAAAGCTTTTAAAAAACGGATAGGCCGTGCTCTTACCCCCGCCATTATGCGGGCCGACATCTTCCGTCGCAATATCTTTTTCGTGGTCGAGGATGTAGCCATTATCTTGCTGTTTGAACGTAAAAGCCGCCAGTGTGAGCAGCGAGAACGCTATTATAGTGATCAGGAAAGTTGGAAGGTGGAAGTTGAGTTTCATGATTGAGGATGTTTTTTAATCAATGGATCGTCATGCCGAACTTGTTTCGGCATCCCACACGCCAAGCAAGCGGTGACCTGTATGATGGGATGCTGAAACAAGTTCAGCATGACGTGCTTTTTTAGTATTCCCCCTTTCAGGGGGTTAGGCGGCTAAGCAACTCCCTGGCATTTTGCAGAGCGCTCTCGCCAATGTTATCTCCGCTCAGCATTTTGGCAATCTCCTGTACGCGTTCATTAGGGCTAAGTTGTTTAATGCGGGTGCGGGTGGTATCGGCGTCATCATCTTTATAAACAAAGTAATGGCTCCGGCCCTTGCTGGCAATTTGAGGTAGGTGTGTAATGGTAATCACCTGCAGGTTGGCCGCCAGTTGCTCCATGATCTGCCCCACTTTGTTGGCTACCTCGCCGGATACACCGGTGTCTATCTCGTCAAAAATAATCGTTGGCAGGGCGGTGTTTTTAGCGGTGAGCGATTTAATGCTCAGCATCAGCCGCGACAGCTCACCACCCGAGGCTACCTTGCTCATTTCGGCCAGAACATGCCCCTTGTTGGCGCTGAACAGGAAGCGTACCGCATCGGAGCCGTTATCGCCCAAACCCGCTGAAGCAGCGTTACGGCTGCTTTCATGCAGTGGCGACAGCTCGATTTTTAACGCCGAATTACCCATGCCCATCTCGGCCAAGGTGCTTAATACTTCGGCTTCAATAGTGGGTATGGCTTTCTGGCGATTGGCTGTTAATTGCCCGGCCAGTTGCTCTAATTCTTTTTTATCTGCCGATAGTTGCTGTTGCAATTTCTCAATTGCTTCGTCACCAAAAACGGCTTGTTGTATTTTGTCTGACAGCTCGTCCTGCAAAGTCAAAAGCTCCTGGTTGCTGCTAACGCGATGTTTCTTTTGCAGGTTATAGATGATGCTCAGTCGCTCATTTACTTCGGCGCCGCGAGCCTCGTCGGTAGTGGTGCGTTGCTCCAGGTTTTCAATTTCGGCGGCAATATCTTTCAGTTCGATGATGGCGCTGTTCATACGTTCCTGCAACTCCTCGATCTGCGGATTAAACTTAGCCAGCGATCCTAACTGGTGAGCCGCCTCTTTTAACTGAGCCAGCGCCGAGGCTTCGCTATCCTGCATGAGGTAGTTAGCGCTAAGCAGGTTGCGCTTTATTTCTTCGGCGTTGTTTAGGGCGTATAGTTCCTGTTCGAGTAACTCCTGTTCGTCGGCCGCCAGACCAGCTTTCTCCAGCTCATCAAACTGAAACTGGTAATAGTCCAGGTCGGCTTTGGCTTTGTCGCTTTCTGCTATCAGTTGCTGTAGTTTGGCGGTTGCCTTTTTATAGGCGCGAAATTTAGTTTGATAATCACTCAGTAAATCCGGGTGCTTGGCTACCGAGTCTACCACCAATAACTGAAACAGCGGGTCATTGATCTCCATTGTAGCGTGTTGCGAGTGGATGTCGATCAGCCTTTCGCCCAATAATTTCATGGCGTTCAGGTTTACCGGCGTATCGTTCACAAAAGCGCGCGACTTGCCATCGGCGGAAATTTCCCTGCGTAAAACCGTTTCGGCTTCGTAATCCAGATCGTTATCCTCAAAAAAATCTTTCAGGTGGAAGTCGGCAATCCGGAACGTCCCCTCGATAACACACTTTTTTTGCTGATTAAAAAAATACCTGCCCTCGGCCCGCTGACCCAATATCAGCGACAGCGCACCCAGTATGATCGACTTACCCGCGCCGGTTTCGCCCGTCATGATGTTGAGGCCCTTGTCAAAGCCAATCTCCAGGTTATCAATGAGTGCGTAGTTACTTATACTGAGTTTTTGAAGCATACAGGTATCTATGGTGGTATGAGGCTAAATTACAAAATACTTCATCACCCCGCAGCCACAAAACAAAAAAGAGGGGATGGCCCCTCTTTCGTACTAACTAACTAAAAACTGATTGATGTGGATTAAAGATTGAAGATTAAAGATTGAAGATTAAAGGTTTGGCTGGCTTACACTGATCAACTAATCACTGACCAACCAATCTCTAGTCTTCAAACTTGTCCGTCCGCTTAGGTGCCGTGACAAAACGGACAAGGCGGACAAACTTCAGGCCCTTAGCAGTTTCTGATCACCTTATTGAAAAAGTTAAAGCCGTTTTGGTTATAGCTCACCATTTGTGCGTCTTGCTCTTTCTGATCGGCTTTTTCTGCCTGCTTGGCTTTCTCTTCCTCTTGCTTAGCTTTTTGCTCGGCTTTGCCTGCCTTGGCTTTTTCTTCTAAAGATCGGAGCTCGCGTTTAATAGCCTCTTTATTACGAGCCTTGTCGGCTTTGGCTTTTTCCTTTACTACAGCTTTATCAGAGTCTGACATATTTTCCCAGCCTTTGCCCATATCTTCCATACTTTTTATAAAAGCCGGGTCTGAGTATTGTTTGGTCATGTCCTCAATACTTTTCAGAAACTCAGGGCTTTCATAGTATTTAGTCATATCTTCAATACTTTTCTTAAACTCAGGGCTGTCGTAGTACTTAGCCATTTCCTCTACGCTCTTTTTAAACTTAGGCGAACTGAATTGTTTGGTAAATGCTTCAGTGTGCTTCTCAAAATCCTCGCGGCTGCTCATATGACTAACCATATCCTCCACACTCTTCTTAAACTTCGGGCTGCTGTAATAGCTCGTCATTTTTTCAATATGCTTCTTAAACTCCGGCGAGTTAAACTGTTTGGCCATCTTCTCGCTGTTTTTGGTCATGGCTTCTACCTGGTGTTTCCAGGCATCGCTTTTATAATAGTCAACCATGGCCTTAAACTTCATGGTGTCGGCAGGGGCCATGCTGAAGGCGCCGAAAGCTCCTTTATTAAACAGCGCATCCTTATCGCCGGCAGGCAAATCATTAACCGAGTTGTATTCGGTTTTAACACCGTTCTCGTCCTCAACCACAATTTTATATTTCTTTTTGCTGGTATCGGCTGCCGATGCGTTTTGAGCAGCATTGCTTAGGTATTTAATACTCAGGTGTTTTTTATGGTGCGATGGCACAGCAGGCGGCGCAGGTGCAGCCGGAGGCTCAGGCGCAGTAATAGCCTTAGCAATCATGCGTATAGCCGGTGCGTTTTTGATGACCACTTTGCCATCTTTAATTTCAGGATTAAGCCAGGCAATGCTGCTGATGCTGAAGGTAAGCGCCAGCAGTGTAATAAGCACCGGGCGTATATTTACGGTATGTGTTTTAGTTTTCATGATACGTTCAATTCGGTTTAATAATGCATACTTTTTGGTAGACGCGGCAAGGGCCAGTTGCCATTGGTATTGTTTATTCTCCTCGAGTTTTAACAGCGCTTGTGCGTATATAAAAGGGCTGCCGGTTGCGCGCACAACCATATCGTCGCAGCAGTTTTCGCGCTCTTCGTTAATCACCCTGCCAACCAGCCTGGCAAAGGGGTTAAAAAACAACAGGATGCTAATAACCTGCTGTATAAAGTTTAACAGATAATCGTGACGCTTAACATGGGCCAGCTCATGCAGCAGCACAGCCTCCACCTCGTCGGTAGTGAGGTGGCAGGTAATAGCTACCGGCATCAGGATGATGGGCTTAACAAAACCGGTTACACAAGGCACATCCACCCACTCGCTAAAAGCAGCCTGTACCTTATCATTCAGTTGCAGCGTTTTGCTTAGCCGTTTAATGGTGCCGGCAAAACCGGCATCGCTAATGTTTTGCCTAATGCGGTAAATGTTGTTCCAGGCCAGCGTAAGCCGCAGGGCATTAAATACCACGCCTACAACGTAAATCATCGTCAGCCAGGGCATATATTCGGCAATACCGAAGTACAATTTATTGGCCGGGACGGCAATATCACTCATTGATGGCGGCAAAGCCAGCGGCGAAACCCTGAGCGCCGTGGTGGACAGCCAGTTGTATTGGTTAAGCTCTTTAAAAAGCGTCGCCACAAACCAGCCCAGCATAAAAACCAGCGCGCCGTAGCCCACCCAGTATTTTACCACCGCACTGCGGCCCGGAAAAGCCAGCACAAACAACCTCAAAACAATAAACACAATAAGCCCCTGCCACAGCGAGTGGACAATGGTGATGCCTAAAACCTGGCTCATGTTGTACAATAGATTTTGCATGGTTATGTTCTTTAAGTCCATGGTCCATAGTCGATGGTCCATGGTTGGTTTGTTTAAGTCCATGGTCCATAGTCAATGGCCCATGGTGTTTTGCTGATTAATTTAGGTTGTAAATCGCATCGACAACGGACCTTAGACCAAGTACTATGGACTATGGCCCATCGACCATGGACTCACTAATTCTCAAACTGTTTCAAATACTGCTTAATCGCATCAATCTCGTCAGACGATGCTTTGTGTTTGCCCAGCGCCTGGATAACCAAACTGCCGGTCGATCCCTTAAAAACCGTATCCATCAGCTTGTCAAGCGCGCTGGTTTGCGCCTGCTCCCGGGTAATCAACGCACGGTAGACGTGGGTTTTGGTGGTGGTGTCGCGCTCCACCAAGCCCTTGTCGGCCATTATCTGCATTAATTTTAGGGTGGTAGTATAACCGGCATCCTTGTTTTGGGATAGCTCCTCATGCACGTCGCGAACGGTACATCGGCCCAATTTCCAGATCACCTGTAAAATCTCTAACTCGCTTTCTGTCGGTTTCAGTTCCATGTCAATTTCTCTTCTTCTACGAATATCTTCGTACAAAGATGTACGATGTTTTTCGTAGATGCAAGAAAAATTGAAAATTTTTTTTAGTGAGTGGTGGAGGGTGAACGGTGAGTGGTGCGTTATGCCTTTTACGTTGGGCGCGGGATTGCGCCATAGGTTCCCCTCTTTGAGAGGGCAGGGGTGTGTTTAACCACGCGACAAGCAACTAATCACTCATCAATCAATCTCTGATTACAATAACGGCGTTTCCGTCGACTGACGGACCGGGCTGTCCATTCATACGCCTGCAAGGCCTTAGGCGCGTGCCTGCGCCGACGCCCCACAGCGGCCGGTATCCATTACCATCCCTAACGCAAAAGGGTGTCCGCCAGGAAAAGAGATGAGACAAAAAGAAACAGTCGGGCCAGCCGCTAATTACCGCACTACTTAATGCATCACTCTCCATCACGTCATTGCGAGCGTAGCGTGGCAATCTCTGGGTATGCTAGGTTGAAAAGGCACAAGTAACCTTTGCGCTCTGGCTTGCCCGACATACTTGCGCCAGTATGGGGAAAGTATAATCAATATTTATTTTAAGAACCCATGATAACTAAAAGGATGTCCGAAAAATATAGGCTTCAAATTATCATCTTTATTTTCCGTTTCTTTTATTAAATGCGATAATCTTTTTTTGAAGTATCTTAATTTTTTGTATCTATTTCTATCAAGAAATCTGCACTGGCTTTTCGATACAGGATTCATAGTTAAACACTGAAAACCATTTGTCCAACATAATCCATTTTTTGCTGTTCTGTAGTTATGTAATTTCACTCTCCCTACAGACATCGAGATGAGGCGATTTTTCAGAGCATAAGTTTGTTGACGCTTCGATTTTCTTGAGTTTTCGTTAATTTCATGCTTTGTTTTATCAGAGATATTTAAAGCTTTAAGAACTTCTTTTACTTCTGCTTTCTGTTTTAATGCTTCTTTTTTTATTGATTTTTTTCTTACTCGTATGGCTCCATCAAACCGGATTTGATATCCCACGAACCCTAGCCAAGGAACGTTTCTTTTATCTAAGGAAGCACGAGCCCAATGGTAAGGTCGCTTAGATTTCTTCTTCCAAAAGCCTTCGCCATATTGCAAAATAAATTCAGGTTTGTGCATTAATAAATTCAAAGACGAAACTTTTTGTTCATATCTGTTTAGTGCAGCAGTGCAAAGACTTTCGTCAGTATGCAATAATATCATGTCATCACAGAATCGTAAATATAACAACTCGTTATCCTTAGGACTGCCATCTACCTCTTCGTCAACATCATGTAATACCATATTTGCAATAAGGCACGATAATGCTCCTCCTTGAGGCACCCCGATATTTTCGTCATTAATGTCTGTATATAACTTTTTTAGTTGTTCGATAGGCCATTCAAACCTCCCATTCGGAATTTTGAAGGGAATGAAATAATCAGTATCGTTTTTAACAAACACATCTTTATTAAATGTATATGATGCTAAGTATTGATGAAATATTTTTATAGCTCTATCGTCAATTGTGCTTCCGCTATTAGTAACTTTTAATGCAAATTTCTCTAACGCAGATTTGATAACCCTGTGGTTTATTGCGTCAAAAAACTTTTCTAGATCAGCTTCGGCGACGTAAATACTTTGCTTGGATCTTTGCTTTCTATATTTCAAGATTTGCTCGATTGTGTGATGGTGGTTTTTCAATTCGGCAATTCTAGAAGAACGAAATGCATACGAACAATTGTGAAGATGAGGGTCGAATTTATCCGTTAAATATCTTGCCGTAAAACTTATTAGTATACGATCTTCAAGGGTATAGATAGAAATAGGTCGGCAAATCTTGCAAGCCGGAGAATTTTCCTTTTTGATTGGTTTAATAACCGGGCGATTTAGATGCTGGGAATCTGGGTCTTTTGCTTGCCTTTGTATCTTTTCAATAAACCGTTGGAGATTGAGATACCATTGGGGAGGAATTAACTCCTTTTGTTGCACATTTAAATGGGTAGTAATTATAGTCTTGTATAACGACTGTATCCTAATGTTATGAGTATTATCAATTTTTTTTCTTGATACCAAATTTGGTCGAACCCAGGTTCGGCGTGGGGGGAATAAATCTTCTAAATTAAGATCAGTCTTTTTTTTACTCTCAAGTAATAAAAGGGATTTGGGATGTAAACTAATATCTCTGAGTAAATGATATTTGTGTATCGTTTTGGCTTGTTTCAAACGATATTTACACAGTATTTTTATGATAGCCTTAGCGGAAAAATATCCTTCGTAGTTGGGCATAAAGCTAAGAGTAGTTGGTTTAGATTAATATAACAAATACTGACATAATCATGTGTATTGCGGCTTTATTATCCGGAAGCTCAACACACAAAAGCTATTTTTTCGACCTTTCGATCTATCTTGCGAGTCCGCCTAAATTTAATGAATCTTTCGATCCACTCTTCTCTACTCTTAGCAGTGCTAATGTATTATATTTGTTTATATGAACCAAATAGAAGGTCTTATTATTTCAAGCTATTCTAATAAAACTTCTAAAGAAAACATCAAAATTTCACTATTAGAAGAATTAATTCGGATAAAAGAAGGGTATGTAAAAGCTGAAATAGACTACTGTAGACAGTTATTGACCGATGGACGAATAAATGAATATAAAGAAGCGAAAGCAACTTTACCAGGCGTTACATTTAGTGGAACATTT
Source organism: Mucilaginibacter ximonensis (assembly GCF_042686265.1). Lineage (NCBI taxonomy): Bacteria > Pseudomonadati > Bacteroidota > Sphingobacteriia > Sphingobacteriales > Sphingobacteriaceae > Mucilaginibacter > Mucilaginibacter ximonensis. The sequence continues at coordinate 6,714 of NZ_JBHUPD010000002.1, read as the reverse complement.
AATGGAGCTCATAAGGCAGAAAACCTTCTTAGCTATTCAAAACTGCTAATAATTGATATTGACGGATTAAATCTCTCAGAAATTGACGAAATCAAAAGACAACTTTTTGCGGACTCCTATGTTGCCGCTGTTTGGTTGTCTCCTTCAAATAATGGTCTTAAAGTCCTTTTTAGTACTGATTCGACTCCTGATGTTCATAAAATATATTTTGGTGAAATATGCCGCTATGTAAAGGAAAACTTTAACATTGATGTAGATAGAAGCGGCAGTGATACTGGTAGAATTTGTTTCACTTCTTTTGACCCAGATATTTTGATAAAGAATTCATGTGCCTCATTTTCTGTTGATTTAGCACAAATAGAATCTAGATTCAAATTTTCCAAGACCGCAGCCAAGTCCGATATCAAAATAACCGATGAAAAAATCGACAAATTACTTTTCTTCGCCACTGAAGGAAAAAACAAAAAGCGCGATAGAGAAACTATTGTGAAGATTATTAATTACTTAAAGTTGAAGCGTATTTCTATTACTGAAGGATATGATGATTGGTTTCGCGTAGGTTTAGCAATTGCTAATACTTTTACATATGATATCGGTAAGAAATATTATTTGGATTTATGTGAGTTAGATGGTTATCGGCATGACGAATACAAAAGCATAAATTTATTAGAGCAATGTTATCGTAATCGAATTATCAACGAAGTAACTTTTAGTACGATTTTTTATTTAGCGGAACAAAAAGGTTTTAAAATTCCCGTAACAAGGATGTACAATTAATCTAAGCTCCGCCCATGTTGGTGTTGTCCCCCAACTGGCGCGAGTATGCAGCGTCGGCAAGTGGGCGGCGTACTCGTGACTTTCTCGTGCTCTGCCCTGCGCAGCATACTCGCGCCAGGATAAGGTTTTCTCAACTTGGCGCAAGAATGTCAGGTAAAGCCTGAGCGCAAAGGTCACTTCCGCTCGTCTAGGTATTGTCACCACACGTACCTAAATGCTAAACAAGTACAAAGCCCAACCCCTGTTGTTGGTGACAACACCAACAACGGCCCGGCAGCATACACCATGTGCGCCTTTATTTAACTAAGCCATCAAAGTTTATGGCATACCTAAGTAATTTATGCATGTTTCACTCTTGGTGTTTCACTCCTTTTTCGCGGATAGTACAAAAATGCTATAAGTATTTTATTGCTAGGTAGTTATGAGGGTCGGTTAAAGTATTACTACTGTTTCAAAGTGTTTCACTCTTTTTTGTTAACTATTTGATTATCAATGATAAGACTAAAAAAGGTGTTTCAAAGTGTTTCATATTTTTGTGAAACAGTAAGGGGTGGTAATATCGCTTGGTTAACCCTTCCCTTCCCCTCCCGTGGGTAAGGAGTCGCGCAGGGGCTGTCGCGCATTAATTGTTCCTTATCCGCAGATCGTCACGCTCGTACCTCGCTCACGATGACGCGGTGCGGAAATGGTCAATTACGTATAACGTCAAACGTACTACGTCCAACCAATCTCTAATCAACTAATCTCTATTTACTGTTTCTGCAACTCCTGGTACTTGATGCCGTTGGCAGGGTCGGCCTGGGTAAATATGTTGAGGGCGGCTATGCGCGGTTGGGGCTCGGTGTGGGCGTATATGGATACCAGCTCGTCGGCCTTGGCGGTGAAGAACACCAGGGGCAGCATGGCGCCAATACGCTGCCGGTCGAGCCGGGCCAGCACGGGCAGCTGCTCAGATATGGCCTTGCGCGCTTTGGCGGGGTTGTCGGCCATCAGGTCGAGGCCATTGCGGTGATAGTCGTATATAAAGCTGCGCAGCGGGGCGTACAGCTTGTTGTTCAGGTTTTCGATGAGCCAGTAGCGGTTGGTATTGCTGTCAAAGGCTTTCCAACCTTTATAGGGCGAGGTTTGCGCGTTGGTAACCACGGCCTGCGCCAGGTTGTAGTAATAGGTGCCGCCCATGCGCGAGAAGCTGTCGTTGTCCATACCGGCAATCACGTAGGCATAAAAGGCCATTACCGAGGCCAGGTTGGAGGTAAAGCTCTGGTCGGAGTAGTCGATAGTTTGCCCCTCGGTATAGCTAAACTCAAAGTCCTTGTCGTTTACGCTAAGCAGGGTGGTGTTGTAGTTTGAGCCGTACACAGGCCGCAGCGACTGCACCTGCAGCTCGCCGGTAAAGTTGGCGCCGCCGTCCCACGAGGTTATGTTGAGCACAAAGTTACAGTCGATACGCTCTTGCGGCTGCACGGGCTCGGCCAGCCATTTGTGGCCGTTCAAAAAGTCTTTCATCGCCGTCTCCAGCGACTGGAAGATGCGTTTATTGGTAGTCTGTATCTTGGGCGCCAGCACGCTCACACGGGCATTCAAATCCTGCGCCTGCACGGCCCCCAAGGTCATACACAGCAGGATGATATAGAGGCCCACTGTTTTCATTGACGGAGTAAAGATATGGCCTTTTGGCAAATGTCGGCAGCAACCTCGTCTTTAGTTTTCAGGTCGAACGCGGTTTTTTGCAGGTCGCGGTCAATAATGGTGACTTTGTTGGTATCGACGGCAAAGCCGGCCCCGGCGTCGCCCAATGAGTTGAGCACAATGAAGTCGAGGTTTTTAGCTTGCAGCTTGGCTATGGCGTTCTGCTCTTCGTTATTGGTCTCAAGGGCAAAACCCACCAGCAGCTGGCCTTCGCGCTTATGCTCGCCCAGGTATTTTAATATGTCGACGGTCTTTTTAGTCTCAATAGTGAGCGACTCGCCGCCTTGTTTCTTTATCTTTTGCGTTGCGACGTTGATGGGGGTATAGTCTGCCACGGCAGCGCTCATAATGAAGATGCGGCTGTCGGCATAGTGCTCCTGGCAGGCTTCCAGCATTTCGGCTGCCGAGGTAACGTCAATGCGCTTAACCGCCCGCTGTTTACTTTTTTGTGCCGATGGACCTGATACCAGGGTAACGTCGGCACCCAGTCGCGCCAGTTCATCCGCGATAGCAAACCCCATTTTACCCGATGAATGGTTGCCGATAAACCGCACCGGGTCAATAGCCTCATAGGTAGGCCCGGCGGTAACCAGGGCTTTAATGTTTACCAAAGGAAGTTTTTGGCGAATATCGGCAGTAATAAAGTCGACGATATCCTCAGGCTCGGCCATGCGGCCCTCGCCATGCAGCCCGCTGGCCAGTTCGCCGCTGCCGGGGGCTATCATGATATTGCCGAAGCCCAGTAGGGTTTGGATATTGCTTTTGGTACTGGTGTGCTTCCACATGTCCAGATCCATAGCCGGGGCAAAGTACACCGGGCACTTAGCCGACAGGTAAACGGCGGTAAGCAGATTGTCAACCAGCCCGGTTGCCATTTTAGCCAGGGTATTGGCGCTGGCCGGGGCAATGATCATCAAATCGGCCCACAAGCCCAGCTCGACGTGGTTGTTCCACTCGCCGGTTTCGGGGACAAAATACTCGGTGAGTGCGGGGTTTTTGGATAGGGTGGCCAGCGTAAGCGGAGTGATAAAATTGGTAGCATCGGCCGTCATCACCACCTGCACGTTGGCGCCGGCCTTAACCAGCAGCCTAACCAGCAAAGCCGACTTATACGCAGCAATGCTGCCACATACGCCTAATACTACATTTTTACCTTCAAGCATCTGGTTAAGTCAAAAGTCAAAATTAAAAATTCAAAAAGAACTTAGCTAATTTCGATAAATATAAAAAGTCAAACCCGGGATGATGACAGAATTCAAAATTTAATGACTCAAACCGCCTTAAATAAAAAAAGTCAAAAGGCTGTTGAGCTTTTTGACTTTTGGATTTTGACTTTTAAATTTTGAATTATAAAGATTGCTCTTCTTTATTCGGGTTGCGGTGGTATACTTTACCGTCTAAAAATTCCTGAACTGCAACCAAGGTTGGTTTAGGCAGTTTCTCGTAATATTTAGAGATTTCGATTTGCTCACGGTTCTCGAAAATTTCTTCCAGATTGTCGTTTGATGAAGCAAACTCAGAAAGTTTAGCATGCAACTCCTCTTTAACATTGTTTGAGATCTGGTTGGCACGTTTGCCAATAATAACCAGCGACTCATAAATGTTTCCGGTTGTCTGATCTAACTCGCGCAGGTCGCGGGTTACGGTGCTGCTTGCCACGGCAGGTTTGTTTGCATTATTTTGATTGTTACTCATATTCTTTTTTCCTTTATGGATTTACTTTTTTATGAATGTCAGTTGCTTCTGAATGTTGTTGTATAAATACCGAGTCTTTACGTGCCAGTCGGCGGGCAAGTTTCTCGTCTTCTTTGGCCGCAGCTAAGACACGTTTAGCCTGGGCTATACCGGCCTGGCTGTCTTTACGCAATTGCTGTGCCTGTACGGTGTAAGCGCTTTTAGGGTATTTGTCAAAGAAATTATCAGCCGACTCAATAGTAGCTGTATAACGTTCTTCCTGTTTATACTCCTGGCTTTGATGCGCAAATTCATATTGAGCCTTAATGGTCAAAAACTCCATCTCTTCGGCATATTTAGTATCCGGATAGTCGCGCAGCACATTACCAAACGCAATAACTGCCGCCTGGTTTTCGCCAATGGTTAAATAAAGCTTGGCGTTAGCATAAGCCTTGGTTTCTAAACGGTCGCGTAAGTCTTGAATCAGTTTGCTGGCTTCGGCAACCCTGTCGCTTTTTGGATAAAGGTTGATAAACAGCTGCAGCTTCTCAATACATTTATAGGTATTTTCCTGATCTAATGAATAAGCAGGCGCGTCAAGGTAATAGCAATATGCTGTCAGAAAGCGGGCCTCTTCAGCTCGTGGGTCAGACGGATAAGAGGTAGCAAACTCATTAAAATGATAAGCTGCCGAAGTGTAATCTTTCAGCTTATAGTTGGCCATAGCGTTCAGATAAAACAAATCTGTAGCGCCATCAGTACCGCGATAACGCGAAAGCAGGGTTTCAAACAAGCCTAATGCCTTGGCATATTCCTTCTTGTCATATAACCGCTTACCTTCCTGGAATTTTTTAGCATTATCGTTACTTGCTTTAAGCTTTTCGTATTTACTGCGACAGCCAACATCGGCAAGCAATAATAGTATCAATAAGCCGGCAAATAGCGAGGTTTGTTTTTTAAACATTTTGCAAAGATAACGAATATTATAAATCAGTCAATTATTTATTTAGCGTGGCTAATATATAAGGAGTACATTACTATTATATTAAAGCAGGCGGATATTTAACATCTTTTAACCTTTAATATTGCCAAGCAGGTTTCCAAAAGTATACTGCGGTTCATACCCCAGGTAACGGGCGGCTTTTGAACTGTCATAAACCCGGTCAATACTTGCAGGGAATTGCCAGTTGTTATTATTATATATATAGACAGCCTCGGGGTAGTATTTTAAAATGGTTTTTGTGGGATGATGTTTGAGGTCGTGCAGATCATCTTACAAAAGGGGAACCGCTGGATATATTAAAGATCTCGAATTGCTCAAAGTAGATATCCAGGGCTAGTCGTAAAGCTTCAGCGCCATCGCGTGGGTCCAGTCCGCGATACAGCCGATGGTTCAGCATCAGGTTATCATCCTCAGGCAAAAAACGGGCTACGCGATACACGGAAGTTTGTAATCCCTCCTTATAAAAGAAATCGCGGCATAGTTGCTCGGCGCTTTGTTTGGTGATGTCATAGATGTCACGCGGTTGTTCCCGCAATTGCTCGTCAATCCAAACAGCCCGATCGGGGTTAACCATTGCATCGCCATATATAGAAGTAGTGCTGATATATAGAAACTTTTTGATACCGTTTTGGGCGCAGGCGTTTAACAGGTTTAGCGTGCCTGTTATGTTATTGTATACAAAGGCCTCGCGCGAAAACCCCAGTTCATAATGCTTGCCATGCAATGCAGCGGTATGTATTATGGCATCGAACCCCTTGTAAACAGCTAGTACTTTATCTTTATCGGCAATGTCCAAAAGCTCGTCAGTAGTATCTGCTGTCGCGATATCAATGCCATAAACCATATGCCCATGCTTTTTAAGGTGATTTACAGTAACTGATCCTAATTGTCCTGAAGAACCGGTAACGAGTATTTTCATAGCATTCAAAGATATCTAATAATATATATAGTGAAGATGGCGGGTGTCCGACTGTTTCAACCTGTTAGAAAAACCGAACGGACGAACAGGAACAGTAATTAGATATGGATGATTAATTGCGGATGAGTATATAAGCATAAATAACAGCGTTGTTCGGCTGTCCGATCTGTCCGGGGGAAATTGCGGACGGACATTATTATTGACAGGTTAAAAAGGTACTGAACCCGAATAATAGCTTTTGTTTGATTTAGTGGTTCATTTTTTCATACTGATTTGCAGTGTTTTAATAAATAACGGTGTTTTTTTAGCATGATTCATTTGCATGAGTTAAAACTATGCGTACCTTTGCAGCCCGCAAATAAGGAAAGCGGGACGCTCTTTAAAAGGTTAAAACAAAAGCAAAATTATTAAAAATAAGATTTGCGAATAACAAAAAAGGTAACTACCTTTGCAGCCCGCAAACGCCGAAAGGTTTAGGGGTTGTAGAATTGAAAGGAAGGGGGGTTGAAAAGAATGAGGGTAGTAATAGCCGAATGCTTAAAACCGGGAAACGAGAGGCTCAGAAATTATTTTAAATAATTTTTGCGAAAGAGTAAAAAGTTTCTACCTTTGCAGTCCCAAAACGACGGGGCTTGAAAAAGCGAAAAGGCTG